>CBIHOM010000015.1:0-100803 GCA_966212075.1 uncultured Fluviicola sp. | reverse complement strand
CGAAAAAAGGACAAGCGTTAGCGCAGTCATAAGGAAAAGCATCGCTTTCGAAAAAGAGACAAGCGTTAGTGCAGTCATAAGGAAAAAGCATCGCTTTCGAAAAAGAGACAAGTGTTAGCGCAGTCATGAGGAAATAAATTAATAAAACAAACGCTGGTGCTGTTTTTAGAAGCAAAAGCACAGGCTTTAATAAAATAGTTATGACAACAGATTTTACATTTACTTTAGAAACGGAACAAAGTCCGGAACATGTTTTTAAAGCGATCCGGGATGTGCGTTCCTGGTGGTCCGGGTTGTATGCAGAATCATTCACCGGAGAAACCAAAGAATTGCATGACGAATTCAGTTTCCGGGCCGGTGAAGGAGCGCATTATTCCAAACAAAAATTGATCGAAGTGATCCCAAATAAAAAAGTGGTTTGGCTGATAACTGAAAGTGAGTTGAGTTTTATTGAACAAACCGATGAGTGGGTAGGTACGAAGGTGATCTTTGAGATCTCCGAAAAAGATGGAAAAACAGAATTGGTGTTTACACATCAGGGCCTGACCCCGGAAATTGAATGCTACGATTCCTGTGCACCCGCATGGAGTATGTATTTACAGGATAAATTACTGCCACTGATAAAATAAACGGTGCGGTTCATTACCACATAGTTACATAGAACATGTAGATGGATAAAAATTAATCCGTTTAATAATACGGAAAGTTTGGTTCGAAAAGCTATGTGACCTATGTGTCTATGTGGTTAAAAAAAACGAGAGCAGAGCGAAACAGCAAATTGTAGTTTGAAATCCTGTATTCGGTATTCGAATCAAATTAATAAAAGCTATGTACTCTATGTATCTATGTGGTTTAAAAAACTGCTGGAATAATCAGTTGAGTGGACGCACACCAGCCACGCGTGTCCTTCACCGATACATTGGGTTCTTTCTTCCCGGAATTATGGCTGTTTATGCGATAAGGGAATCGCACTGATCTTTCGTGGTACAGATTTCCTTATTTTTATGAACAAATTGTTGAGCCTATGAATGACTTTATGGAATTTGTTTTCGGGAAAGGCCTGAAATTAATACTCTTAATTTTCGGAATACTTTCATTTGTGACTTTTACAAATCATAGAACACAGGTAGGATTTGCAATTGCAGCTGTCGGTTTTATATTCAGTGCGGTGTACCTGTCAGTACATGAAGGAAAAGGCAAAAAATGATTTTTTTGTTAATTGAAAAACACAAGTTGATCTAAAAATCTGGTGAATCCCAACTAATTTAATATTTTAGGTTCCGAAACGAGTAAAAAATTACAGTTGAGCCTATGATAAAACCTGAATTATTAAGAGAGATTGTCCAGTGGGATGTTAAATCCTGGTCCAAAGCCCTGGCTTTTTGGGAGAGGAATGTAGATTGGAGTAAAGTAGAGAATGGACTTGAACTTGGTGGTCGGGAAGGTGGGCTTTCTCTTTGGCTGGCTTTAAAAAGAATAAACACCGTTTGCTCAGACTTGGTGAATGTGAAAGAAACAGCAGAAAAGTTACATATAAAGCATGGAGTTACGGCTTTTATAAGTTATGAAGATATCGATGCGTCTGGTATTCCATATGAAAACCATTTCGATGTGATCGTATTCAAATCAATCATCGGAGGGATCGGGCGGAATGACAATCTTGAAATTCAACAAAAAGTATTCAAAGAGATTTACAAAGCATTGAAACCCGGAGGCACATTATTATTTGCAGAAAATTTGGTAGGCTCTCCGCTTCACCAAAAACTCAGGAAACGTTTTGTGAACTGGGGAAGTACCTGGCGCTACGTTTCGGTCGATGAATTGAAGATGTTCCTGAGTGATTTTTCGAGTTATGAAATGAAAACAACCGGCCTTCTTGGTACGCTTGGCAGAAGTGAGGGGCAGCGAAATTTTTTAGCAGCAACAGATCAATTGTTTTGGAATCATGTAAGTCCGGTAAGCTGGAAATACATCGCATACGGAATTGCCCGGAAATAATCACGAAGTTAAAATTGAAATTCATTTCATCTATCTTTGCTGTTCAGCAGGGAAGATGCTTCACAAGTTGTTTAAGTCATATAAACTCATTTTGCTCTACGGGATTTCGCTCGCAGGATTGCTTTTTCTCATGCGCTGGCTCGAATTTCGTTTATTGTTCATCAGCCACGCAACCGAATTATATGTAGCCATTATTGCCATCGTATTTATGTTCTTGGGAATTTGGTTGGCGAAACAACTCACAAAACCAAAAACTGTTTTGGTTGAAAAGACCGTGTACGTTTCTCCTTCTTCTGAAAACTTTGTTCGCAATGAAAAAGTGATTGAAGAATTAGGGATCAGTAAACGGGAATTGGAAGTTCTGGAACTTATCGCCCAGGGATTCAGCAACAATGAGATTGCAGAGCGTTTATTCGTTTCTTTGAATACAATCAAAACACACAGTTCCAAATTGTTTGAAAAACTGGAAGTTAACCGAAGAACACAAGCCGTTGAAGCAGCCAAACGTTTGGGAATTATTCCCTTGTAAGGAGTAAAATCACCCGAAAGTATGAGTGTGAAAACCATGCAGAATCGCACATTTGTTGAAATTTAAAACGATAAACATGAGAAAAAATGTACTGGTTTTTGGAACAATTTCGGGATTGATAAGTGTCCTTTGGTTCCTGTTTGCAATGGCCTTTTTGAGCTTCGAAACACACATGGAGCTTGGAATGATCCTCGGATATGCGTCGATGTTCATTGCAAATATTTTTTTGGTAGTAGGAGTAAAGAATTACCGGGATAAATACAACGGCGGCGTAATTTCGTTCGGGAAAGCGTTCAAAGTAGGGATCCTGATCACCTTGCTTGCTTCGACAGTTTATGTCCTGACCTGGTTTATTTATGATTACGCAACCGGTTCCAGGTTCATAAACGTCTATGCAGAATCCATCCACAACCAATTGGTAGAAAGTGGAGCAAGTGCAGCTGAAATTGCAAAGAATGATGCTGAAATGAAGGAGTTTATGGTGATGTACCGGAATCCTTTGTTTAAAGCCGCAATGACCTATATGGAAATTCTTCCGATGGGGATTTTATTTACATTGGTTACAGCCTTGGTGATGAAACGAAAAGTGCCGAAAACAGCTTAATGTTTATACAAACTGTTTGAAATTCTTGCTACTTTGGTGTTTCATTTTTTAAGCTCTGATGATTATACAAACCCAAATGAACCGAATCCGGGTTTCATTTTTAGTTGTTCTCTTTCTTCTGACGACGATCAGGACGGTTTCTTTTGCCCAAACATCGGGTAAAAGTGAAGGATTGCGGCCACAGTTGATCTCAATTATCAAGAAGTATAAAGCAAAAGTCGGGGTAGGACTCATTCATTTGGAAAAAGGTGATACGCTGCTTGTAAATAATCACCTGTATTTTCCAATGCAGAGTGTCTATAAATTCCCCTTGGCTCTCGCTGTATTGGACAGGGTCGATAAAGGAGAATTAAAATTGGACCAGGTGTATCATGTAACAAAAGAAGATTTAGCGGACGAGACCTGGAGCCCGTTAAAGAAGCAATTTCCTGAAGGAAATGTCGATTTGACGGTGGCGGAACTATTGGATTATTCCGTTTCAAAAAGCGATAACATTGCCTGCGATATTCTTTTTAAGCTGACGAATGGAACGGAACCCGTAAATAATTACATTCATGGAATCGGGATTTCGAAAATTGCCATTATGGCTACGGAGCATGAAATGAGAGCTGATTGGAAAATTCAATACACCAACTGGTCTACTCCGATGGCAATGTCGCGGTTATTGGAGGGATTCTATCAAAAGAGATATCTTTCGGATTCGAGTAATAACTTCCTGATGAAATTAATGATCGAATCATCCAACGATCCGGCACGGATAAAAGCGTTACTGCCGGAAGGAACAATTGTCGCTCACAAAACAGGAACTTCAGATACAAGAGGAAATATTACGGATGCCTGCAATGATGTGGGCATCATTTTTCTTCCCGATGGAACACACCTTGCCTTGTCCGTTCTCGTGTGTAAATCCGAAGAAAACTATGATGACACCCGGAAACTGATCGCGGAAATTGCCAAAACGGTCTTTGATTTTTATACAGACTCGCAATCACCGGAATCCAAAAACTGAAAATCATGTCAAAACAAGCTGCAGCCGGACGCATGTTCCAGGATATCAACTTTACTGTAAAAAGTGCCAAGGGAAAGAAACTTGAACAATTGATCGGGGTGGAACTTCCCGAAAATCCGGACGGAGGCCCGGTTTTGGTTTATATCAAAATGCAGGGTGTCAGTTGGTCGCAATACTTCCTGGATGTTTGCTTTGGAGTTTGGGAAAATTGGGGCGAAATCGATACGAACGATGATTCGTATACGTATCCCGATTACGGCGAAAAATACAAAGTAAAAGGTTTGACCATTAAAGCTGCATATTGCAAAGACAATGAAATCACACTGGAATTTGAAACAGGAGAAAAGCTGGTGTTGAAATACAAAGATCCGGACGATTGGGACGGAGATACGGAGATGGTTAAAACAGGAGGGAATAGTTAAGCTTAAATAATGAACGAAAACGAAACTTCCCGGCTATCTCGTTTAACTGCAATTCTTTTACAGTTACAGTCGAACCGGTTGGTTACGGCAACCATGCTTGCTGCCAGGTTTGAAGTAAGTATCCGTACTATTTACCGGGATATTCGGGCTTTGGAACAATCCGGTGTGCCAATTGTTACGGAAGAAGGAAAAGGCTATTCTTTGATGGAGGGTTACCGGATTCCACCTGTCACATTTAGCGAGCGGGAAGCGAATGCTTTGATAACTGCGGAGCAATTCGTACTTAAAAACAAAGATGCTTCCTTCATAAAAGATTATACAGACGCAATCGCGAAAATCAAATCCGTTCTTCGGGACAGTACAAAGGACAGTGCCAGTCTTTTATCTGATCGCATTGCAATCGATCAGAACAGTTCATACAACAGGACGAGTAATTATTTGTCCTCCATGCAATTAGCATTAACCAATTTCAACCTTGTTCGTCTCCGGTATCAGAAAGCAGATTCCGAAGAAGCAAGTGAGCGGGTCGCGGAACCATTTGCACTACTCATGGCAAATGAAAATTGGTTGCTTTTGGCATATTGCCGTTTGAGGAAGGAATTCCGTTTTTTTCGTTTGGACCGGATTCAAAGTTTACACGTGTTGACTGATCGCTTTGAGCCACATAACATGACTTTGAAAGAATACTTCGATAAACAGGGAAAATAATTACTTGGATGCAGGTTTGATCTTGATCACATTGGCACCGCTTGCATATGCAGGGTCATTCAGTTTTTGATACAATTCGTCTGTGAATTTTGCCGGATCAATTTCCAATGCCGAATACAAGCGGTTCATCCAAAATAAAGAAGGACATCTTTCTCCTCTTTCGTAGCTGGAAATGTTTTGAGCATTTACATTCATACGTGAAGCTAATTCTTCCTGGGTGATTCCTTTTTCTTCCCGAACCCTTTTGATTTCCCTGCCCAGAATATGATTAAACGACTTGGTATTCATACTCGGCAAAGTCGAAATATTTAACATTTTGACTGTAACACGATTGTGTTTATTTGTTAGATTTACCAAAACCAGTTTATTCAATTGATCAGAATTGTATACATAAGTCTAATTTTCACTCAAAGATCCCGAAAAATGGGAAACAGAACCACAAACACTGAAAAAAATAAGGTGTCCGAATAAGTGACGAGCTTTTTATAATTGTGCCAAGAAAATAGTCTGTTAATTACACTTCCCATAGACTGAAAACATGAAAAATAAAAAGTTGATAATCACACAGATAGAAAGTTATGAAAAAAAGTACCGCGAAACAAAAGATTTCGGACAATTCAAAACAAACATTTACAGTACGATCCTGGATATTGAAAACATCACTCCCGTCAGCCCTTTTTACTCGTCTTATCTTTTCCGAATAAAGTTGGATTGCGAGAACATGGACCGTATGAATGTGTCAGACCTCGTATCTTCCTTAAAAATATTTCTTGATCGCCTGGAGCCGTAGTTTTTTGAATTTATTTCTGATCCGATTTAAACCCCTGACATAGGGTTGTCACAGGCCGCTCTTATCTTTGGATTATAAACAAATAAAAAACAAAGATTATGATCAATTCAGCAGGTTTAAGAGGTTTGGCAACAGTGAATTTTTACGCAACAGATCATGCGGCAGCCAAAAAGTGGTATTCCGAATTTTTAGGAATAGACCCCTATTTCAATGTTCCGGGATATTCGGAGTTCCGTATCGGAGATTATCAGCAGGAATTGGGAATCATTGATGCTGCATATGCACCGGAAACGTATTCGGGAAATCCGTCAGGAGCTCTTGTTCATTGGCATGTGGATGATCTGAAAGTAACGCTTGATCGTTTGATCTCCATGGGCGCAAAAGAGTTTTTACCGATTACGGATCACAGCCAGGGAAAAGGAACCTTTGTGACCGCTTCGGTGGTTGATCCGTTCGGAAATATTCTGGGAATCATGACCAACGTACATTATTTGGAGATATTAAAACAGAAGTCAAAGGAGATTTAAAGCACTGCCCAAATTCAAAGTCGCTGGGTAAGTGCATGTGACTTTCATACAGTGATGTAATTCCGCAATATTACGTCAGGGACTTTAATTGATATGCATTAATCATTTTAAATCAGTTAATTACAGATTGATATTTTACAACTGTCTCAATAATTAGGCATTCGTAATCAGGAATTCGGAATTAATAAAGTATTTTCACTTCAGAGATTCTTTAGACAATGAAAAACGGATTTAGCAAATTTACAGAGGAGATTGCATGGCTTCAAATTGTCTTCCTGGCCATGTTGACCTATAGTTGTAATCAAACTCCACCGGTAAAAAAGGAAATTCAATTAAAACCGGAAATGAAACACGAATTGCGGGAATTGGCAAAACAACTGGATTCGAACAGTTCCGGGTTGCTGGATACCATGGTTCCAATCGAAATATTGAATAAGGATAGCAAAAACGTATACGAAAAATATGGTTTTGATATAGGTGGAAATTGTTATGCCTGTGATCTTGCACAAATAACTGTCAGCAGTCGTGAAATTACTTTCTCGAATGTGTGTGCTCCCGAAGAAAAGCAAGTGCTGGACGTCAAATTCGTAAAATCGAATAAAGAACTCATAATCATAGATGCCGGCAATTGTAATTTTACTTTTACCAAAGTGGAGGACGAACCAGTCTATGAATTCGCGATGAGTATCAAAGCCGTCGACGATAAAAACCTGCGAATCAGCAAATACTTTACAACTGTAAAAGAACTTCCCAAATTCAAAGTTCACGATTGTGGTGATTTCGACGGGTAAGTACATGTGACTTTCATACAGTGATGTAATTCCGCAATATTACGTCAGGTACTTTAATTGATGTGAATTAAATTGTTTTAAACCAGTTAATTACAGGTTGATATTTTACAACTGTCTCAATAATTCGGCATTCGTAATTAGGAATTCGGAATTAATAAAGTAATTTGCGATTTGATTTTGACCTCCATGAAATACTTGTTTTTTCTATTTATTCCACTTGCCTGCACGGCCCAATTTAAACCGGTCGATTACGTCAATCCCTTAATGGGAACAGATTCCAAAATGGAACTTTCCAACGGAAATACCTATCCTGCTATCGGCTTACCTTGGGGAATGAACTTGTGGACTCCGCAAACAAACGTAATGGGCGACGGTTGGGCATACCAGTATAGCGCGGACCAACTGCGTGGATTTAAGCAGACACATCAGCCTTCTCCTTGGATGAACGATTACGGTCAGTTTGCAATTATGCCCGGAAGTGGAAAAGTAGTTTTCGATCAAAATGAACGTGCGAGCTGGTTCTCCCATAAATCGGAAGTTTCCAAACCACATTATTACAGTGTTTACCTGGCCGATTGTGATGTGACGACCGAGATTACACCAACAGAACGTGCAGCAGTTTTCCGCTTTACATTTCCCCAAAACGACAGCTCCTTCATAGTTATTGATGCACTGGATCGTGGGTCATACGTGAAAGTATATCCAAAAGAGCGAAAGATCGTTGGGTATACCAAACGTTATGCACGCGGGAAACTCACCAATTTCAAAAATTATTTTGTTATTTACCTGGATCGCGAGATTGAATTCTATTCCCTTGCTTCGGACGGAAAACTAATCGGAAAACAGGAAGAATCCACTTCGAATCATTCCGGAGTTGTTGTTGGTTTTAAAACGAAAAAAGGAGAACAGGTCCAACTGAAGGTCGCTTCGTCTTTCATTTCCCAGGAGCAGGCCGAGTTGAATTTGCAGCGTGAAGTCGGGACCAACGATTTTGAAACCGTACGCAATAGTGCGGAAATCCGCTGGAACCAAACCTTAATTAAAATTGAAGTTTCGGGTGGAACAGAAGAGCAAATGCGGACATTCTATTCCTGTTTGTATCGTACATTGTTCTTCCCAAATAAACTGTATGAATTGGATGCAGCGGGGAAAGAAGTGCATTGGAGTCCTTACAATGGAAAAATCCTTCCGGGAAAAATGTTTGGCGGAACAGGATTTTGGGACACGTTTCGCGCTTTGTATCCCTTGTTGAATTTGGTTTATCCGGAGATCAACAAAGAAATGCAGGAAGGATTGGTAAACGATTACCTGGAAGGAGGCTTTCTTCCGGAGTGGTCCAGCCCGGGATTTGCAGACATTATGATCGGGAATAATTCAGCTTCCATTGTTTCGGATGCGTATGTGAAAGGATTGCGGGGTTATGACATCGAGAAATTATATGAAGCATTGCTTCATGGAGCAAACAACGAAGGACCGATGAGTGCAGTTGGCCGTTTCGGGGTAGCATATTACAACAAGCTCGGATATGTTCCATATGATGTGAAAATCAATGAGAATGCAGCCAGGACATTGGAATATGCCTACGATGATTTTGCGATTTACCAGTTGGCGAAGTCATTGAAACGCCCGCAGGCGGAAATCGATTTGTATGCTTTGCGTTGCCAGAATTACCGCAATTTATTTGATCCTTCAACCGGAATGATGCGCGGTAAAAATGCGGATGGAACTTTCCAGTCACCGTTTAATCCGTTTAAATGGGGTGATGCATTCACAGAAGGAAACAGCTGGCATTATACCTGGTCTGTTTTTCACGATGTCCAGGGTCTGATTGATTTAATGGGAGGAAAAGAACGTTTTGTTTCCAAACTGGATTCTGTTTTCAGTCTTCCACCGGTTTATGATGATAGTTATTACGGGGGAATGATCCACGAGATCAAAGAAATGCAGATCGCCAATATGGGGCAATATGCTCACGGAAATCAACCGATCCAGCACATGATTTATTTGTATAACTATGCCGGAGCTCCGGAAAAAGCGCATTATTGGATTCGGGAAGTACTTAATCGTTTATACAAACCGACACCGGATGGTTATTGCGGAGATGAGGACAATGGACAGACTTCTGCCTGGTATATTTTTTCATCCCTTGGATTTTATCCCGTGTGTCCGGCAACAGATGAATATGTTTTAGGAGCGCCTTTGTTTAAAAAAGCAATCATTCATTTATCCGAAGGGAAGCAGATTGTTCTGAACGCCCCGGAAAATTCGGCTGAGAATAAATACGTTTCTACCATCCGGATGAACACAAAAGTGTATTCGAAGTTATTCCTCAAGCATTCAGAATTAGTGAAAGGAGCTGTTTTGGACTTTAGAATGACACCAACCCCCGTGTTGGAGCGTAAGTTTGTTGCCGGTGACTTCCCGTATTCGTTTACGAACGAAAAGAATGCAGTGAAAAAGTAATGAGCGGTCTAAATATTACCTGCGCTGGAAGAAAAAGAAGTTTCATTACTTTTACTTCATTACTGATTTGAACCTTTGGTCTCTTTTTAAACTTTTGAACCCTTTCTATGTATACTGAATTTATAAACCCGACCCGGGCAACGCTAAGTTTTTCACGCAATCAGATCATTGTTTACCTGGTATGGAGTACAATCGTTGTTTGTACCTATTACTTTTCCAGATGGGAATTAATTTCGATCCCTTTTTTGCCTGTTTCATTGATCGGTACGGCCCTGGCTTTCTTTTTAGGTTTTAAAAACAATGCTTCCTATGATCGTTTGTATGAAGCCCGGAAGAATTACGGAAGTATTGTGAATGATAGCAGGGCTTGGGCAATTATGCTGAATGCATACATTTCCAATAATTCAAATAAAGAAGTCAGCAAGGAAGAAATTCGACGAGTGAAAAAAGAATTGGTAGACAGGCACATTGCTTGGATGTATGCACACAAGTTTTTCCTGAGACATAAGCGCCAACCGTGGGAACGTGATGCGGTTTTTCACAATCAGCACAGGGAAAGACTGCAGGGAGAGTTCAATATTGATACGGATTTGGAACAAAACCTGTTGCGGTTTTTGACACAAGAGGAAGTAAGCACAATTGTTCGTTCCGCAAATCCGGCAACTCAATTGTTAAATAACCAGGGAAAGCGTTTGGCAGAACTTCGGGAAGCAAATATCATCGAGGATTTCAGACTATTTGAATTACAGAACCAGATCAATAAACTATTGGATGACCAGGGGAAAAATGAGCGCATCAAGAATTTTCCGTACCCGCTGCAATTTTCCTACATGCTTCGCATTTCCTTAAGGATCTTTAGCTTATTGCTTCCTTTTGCATTGATCACGGAATTGAATAAACAAGGAGAGGATTTTATATGGCTGGTAATCCCTTTTTCTGCCATCATTAACTGGATCTTCTACTTTTCGGAAAGAAACAGTGAGTATTCTGAGAATCCGTTCCAGGGCTTGTCGTACGACGTTCCTATGACCAATATTACCCGGGCAATTGAAATCGATATGCTTCAGGCAATTGGTGTGGAGGATGTTCCTGAACCGGTAACTGCAAAAAAGGGTGTTTTAATGTAAAATCATGACACGAACCTATTTGACCTATTCCCGTGATCTCGGAGACTTTAAATTTGACTTGGTTGACTTAACCCGGAAAGGGCTATCCGGAGTGAGGTTGATCAACAAAGGCAAAACCGCTCAAGAGTTCATTACACGTATGGAAGAGATCCTGTCGCTCAGCGAAAAAAACGGGTTAAACCTGGAGATCCTGGTTGATCTTCCGGGTGAAAAAGCGTTGATAGGCAATATCGGCAAAGGAATTCAAATTGAACCGGGAGAAAACTATGTTTTATGCAGGGAAAATCAAACTGGGAAACAGAACGAAATTCCTGTAACCGGTTTTCTGGAACAAGTGAAGGATACAGAAGTTCAACCGGGCGATATCCTTTCAATTGCAGACGGTGAAGTTGAAATGCAAATCCTTGCCATTAATGAGAATTCAGTAAGCTGCAAAGCATTGAATGCATTCTTTTTAACGTCTAACCGGTCTTTTACGGTGAAGGGAAATAAGCTACCGGTCAAATCGGTTTCGGATCACGATTTGGAATTCCTTACCCGACTTCGGCCGTCCGGATTTGCCAATAAAGTAAAGATCCTCGTTTCATTTGTAACAAAGGTTTCTCATGTAGAATATGTAAAAGAACTGTGTCCTGGTTTCCACGTCATGTCGAAAATTGAGAGCGTGATTCCTTTGGATGATCTGGAAAAGATTGTCAGTGTTTCTGACAGTATCATGTTGGGAAGAGGCGATTTGACGAGTACCAGTAAAATGAGCGAAGTTTTTCCTTTTCAAAAAAGTGTGATCGGTCTCTGTCAATCACTCAATAAGGAACTCATTCTTGCCACCGAGATCTTCGGTGATCTGAAGAACAGTGGAAAACCAAGTATTTCCGATCTGCTGGATTTTGGTTTTTTGCTAAGCCAGGATGTGAGAGCATTCTTAATTGCCGGTTCCAATGCAAATCATTATCCGTTTGAAACCCTGGATTTAATCACAAATTTTGGGGAACTATAGATAAAACCGCGTTTTCCGCCCGTAGTTTAAGATTGTCATCCCTTTTTTACATTATTACCATATTGTAAAAAGCACCCTTTATTATTGAAGTCCTAACTAAATCCAGTATCTTCATCCTGTACAACCATAAGTCAACAAATTATGAGCATCTCAAAACAACTCGCCAAACATCTGAGAGACGTCCACTTCGGAGGAAACTGGACGGTAACTGATTTGAAAAAGACCCTGTCGGACGTAAAATGGGAAGATGCATTGATCCAAGTTTATTCCTTGAATTCGATCGCGGCGCTCACGTTTCACATGACTTATTATGTAGATGTGCTGATCACTGTTCTGGAAGAAAACAAACTTACCGGGAAAGATGAATTAAGCTGGATGCTTCCGTCGATTCAATCGCAGGATAATTGGGAACAGTTACAAGAGCAAATTTGGGAACGTGCCGAAAGAGCGGCTCAGCTGATCGAAAAAATACCGGACGAACAACTGACCCAGGATTTCATTGATCCGAAATATGGGACCACGTACCGGAATATTGCCGGTATTGTAGAACACATGCATTATCACCTGGGGCAAATAGTCATCATCAAAAAGTTACTGGTTCAATAGAAAACAACACCAATAATCGTATTTTTAGGCTTATAACTGAATTTATGGGCAAGGTAAAAGAGTCGGCTTCCTTTAATGCGGTGATCGATATCATCGGGATCAATCCGTTTGTCCTTGTCCCCGAAACCATTTTAAAAGATTTATTCAATGAATTCGGAAAAGATAAAGGACCGATTCCCGTAAAAGGAACAATTAACGGGAAAACATATCAGCAAACACTCGTGCGTTTTGCAGGTGAATGGCGTCTGTATATCAACACGAAAATGCTCCCGAAATCCCCGGAAAGAATCGGTGAAAAAGTGGAGATTAGTATTGAAATAGATCCTTCCGATCGTACAATCCAACCGCATCCGAGTTTGGTGCGGGCATTAAAGGAGAATGAACAGGCCAATGCCGTTTTTGAAAGCCTGGCGCCTTCTCTTCAAAACGAAATAGTACGCTATATTGCCAACTTGAAAACAGAAGCCAGCGTAGAGCGGAATGTTATCAAGGCAATCAATTTCCTGTTGGGAAAAGAACGTTTCATCGGCAGAAACGGACTTAAAGGAGAATGAGAATTTTATCAAGCCTCACTCCACACTCACACTCAAAACTGATAACTATGGCAAAAACAAAAACTGCAGAAACAACCAAAGACGTAAACGAATTCATATTAGAGTTTACCGATTCGGAGCAAAAGCGAAAAGACAGCTATGAACTGATTCAACTGATGGAAAAAGTTTCCGGCTTCAAGGCTAAAATGTGGGGTCCAAGCATCATCGGTTTTGGGACATATCATTACAAATATGCCAGCGGACATGAAGGCGATGCGCCCTTATTGGGATTTTCACCCCGGAAAGCGGCAATTTCCCTATATGTTTCCACAGGTGAACCCGGACAGGAAGACCTGATCAATGATTTGGGAAAATTCACCATGGGAAAAGTGTGCATTTATGTCAAAAAGCTATCGGACATCAACCAGGACAACCTGGTCAAATTAATGAAAAATACCATGGAACTTACAAAAGCAAAATACGGATGATATAAATGAAAACCATTAGAAATGAATGAAAGAAAAATACCAGTTGTAGAAGCACAAATGAAAATACGGAAACCTGTTTCTGAAGTTTTCAATGCCTTTATTGATCCTGAGATCACGACAAATTTTTGGTTTACCAAATCAAGCGGGAAGTTAGAAGAAGGAAAAACCGTGATATGGGAATGGGAAATGTACGGTATTTCCATACCGGTGCTTACGAAAGAAATTAAAGCGAATCAACTTATTTCAACCGAGTGGGGAGATCCGGCCACAACCGTTGACTATGAATTCCAATCACTTTCTGATGGTTCAACTTACCTGGTGATCAGGAATTATGGATTCAATATGCAGGGAGATGAACTCATTGAAACGATCAAAGACAGTACAGGAGGCTTCACCACAGTAATCGACGGATTGAAAGCCTGGCTCGAGCATGGGATTCGTTTGAACCTCATTGCTGATAAATTCCCCACAGAAATAACGAACCATTGAACCCTCTTCAATACTCAAAACTGTAACCTGAAATTAGTTCCTCCGGGAAACCAAATTAGGATACTTCAAGGGTGAAGAACAGGTACTGTATAGATACAGTATAGGTATAGTATGGATATAGTATGAAAATGTTATAGAATTAACAACTTGTCCCGGCAGTCGGGAACCGGTTTTAGGGCGTTTCAGGAGAATTGCCATCAATTTTGTACATGTCCCGACACCTCGGAACCTTGTCATCTCAATATCCTGAAGTCTAAAAATACTTCTCACTAATGTAACGCTTCAAAAATTCAATTTGTACCGTGATCAACTATGCAAATCATTGAACTTATCAGCAATTACCATTTATTAACTCCTCTTTTTTTGTCCTCGTAGCTCGTTTCCCTAACTTGAAGAATAATACTAAATTTTCGGTTATGGAATTCAAAAAGTTACTTTCTATTGCTTCCCTGGGGTTTGCCTCATTGGCTTATTCCCAGGAAACTCAACAAGTTGGGACCACCACTGTCTATATTGACACCTTGTCGAACGAAGTTTCCATTCCGTGGGAAATCCAGGTGGAAGGTGAGGAATACCTCTGGGTAACAGAGCGTGCGGGAATTGTAAGCAGAATAGACTTGATTACCGGAATTAAAGACACCTTATTGGATTTGACGGCCAATGTTCACACTGTTGGAGAGAGTGGCTTGCTTGGTATGGCACTTCATCCCGATTTCCCGGTGATAGCAGAAGTATTCCTGGTGTATACTTACGGGCCTGAAGACGGACAAGGTTATTTTAAAGAACGTTTGGTGAAATATACCTTTGAGAATCAGGACCTGGTCGATCCGGATACCTTAATTGAAAATATATTGGCTTATTCAAATCACGACGGTTCACGATTGCATTTTCTGCCGGATAAAACCCTGCTGATGTCTACCGGTGAATGCTCTCAAAGTCAGTTGTCACAAGATTCATCTTCGCTTTCAGGAAAATACCTGCGCTTAAACACTGATGGATCAATTCCTGCAGATAATCCGGTTCCTCTCTCTTACGTCTACACAATGGGACATCGGAATTCACAGGGGATTTGCGCATTGCCGAATGGAAAAGTAATTATTTCAGAACATGGACCGACAACAGATGATGAACTCACGGTCCTGGAACCCGGTAAAAATTACGGTTGGCCCCTGATCCATGGTTTTTGTGACGAACCTTTTGAGAATACACCTTGTGCAACCGGTTTATACGAGGAACCAATCTATGCATGGACACCAACGATCGCTACCTCAGACCTGGTTTATTATCAGAATCCGTTATTCCCTGAATGGAATAACCGGGTATTAATGGTAACTCTAAACGGACAGCGTGTGGTTGGCTTGCAATTGAATGCACAAGGAACAGCAGTTACAGATGAAGATCAGTATTTTCAAGGACTATTTGGTCGTCTGAGAGATATTGCAATCGGCCCGAATAAAGAAATTTACATTGCAACAAATTCCGGTTCCAACCCGATTCTCAAATTAATCCCTTCTAATCCCCTGAGTGTGTCGGAATTTGAAAACCAGGTGCCATTGGTGATACCCAATCCGGCTGAGAGTTATATCCAGCTTGCCAATAATAAAGCTGCAGAACAAGTTTCTATCCTTGATTTGAATGGAAAAACAGTCTTGGAATTGAAAAACGTGGAAAGTGGGGATCAAATCGATATTACTAAATTGGCTACGGGAACATATTCGGTTGAAGTGAAATTTGTTGGAAGTGACCAGGTTCAGCGATCAAAACTGATGAAATAAGAAACCGGATCAATGGGATCTGCAAAGAAGAACAATTCCTTGCAGATCCTTAAAGTAAAGCGAATAAAAGAGCTTATGCATTCAATATTTGTTTACTTTTCAGATCAGAATTTGAATTGTAATGGATATTGAAGCAGTAAGAAGTATTTGTCAGAGTTTTCCGGGAGTAACGGAAGATGTGAAATGGGGACACGACCTGGTATTTTCAGTAGGACTGAAGATGTTTTGCGTAGTTGGATTGGATCAGGCACCGGTTTCTGCTTCTTTCAAAGTGAAAGATGAAGAATTCGAAGAAATGGCAAATCGACCGGGATTTAAGCCGGCACCTTATGTTGCCAAATACAAGTGGGTACTCATCGATGATATAACCCGGATGAAAAAATCCGACTGGGAATTCTATTTGAACCAGTCATACGAACTGGTTAAAGCAAAGCTTCCTGCAAAGATTCGGAAAGAGCTGGATTCCAATCAGAAATGATCCGGCATGAAAAAATTGAAATTGATTCTTTGGAGCCTGTTCCTGCTTCTATTAAGTATACCTGCCGGATTTTTAGGTATTCTATCCGGGAAGCGGAAAATCCCCGGAAGATCTGTTTGCAAACGACCCGCAACTAACTCAAATCAAAAAACATTGCATCGATTTATACAAAGAATAGGTTAACTCTTGAACCCTTTGATCTCCCTGTTTTTCACTATATTTATCAAACTTAAAACAAAACCAAATGAATCGAATTAAATTAATCGCAGCAGGCGCGTTTATTGTAAACGCACTTGTTCTTCAGGCACAAACATTTGTGGTTCAGGTTAAATCTCTGGAAACCGGAAAATGGGGATATTCAAATACCGAAGGAGAATTAATTATTCCGGCAGAATACGATAAGACCTATCCGTTCAGTTCGAACGGATTGGCGATTACTTATAATTCGAAAGAACGTCAGCATCATTTCATTGATTTGGAAAACAAGATGCTGAAAACAGAAGAACCCAAATTTAAGATTAAGGAAGTATTTGGATTCGGTGTTAGAGGATTCCAAAATGACTTACTCCCGGTTCAGATCGGTTCGAAATGGGGGTATATAAATACGGCCGGTAAAATGGGAATTCCAGCTCTTTATGATGATGTCAATGATTTCGGTGGAGGATTTGCAGCAGTAAAGAAGGGAACACAATTCGTAATCTTGGATGTAAAAGGACAGGAAACTCCGATTGCTGTTCCGGTAATGGACGTGCGTGATTTTTCTGAAGGACTGGCACCGGTAAGAACCATGGATAAGAAATTTGGGTTTATTAATCCGGAAGGTGAAGTCACAATACCTGCTGAATTTGAATCCGTTGGATATTTTAAAAACGGTCTGGCTTGGGCTAAAACCTTTGACAAGAAAGTGGGATACATTGATAAAACAGGAAAATGGGTAATTGAAGCACAGTTTGATGTTGCAAAAGATTTCGATGCAACAAGCGGATTGGCATTGGTTCGTAGTGGTGAACAATGGTTTTATGTAGATAGAAAAGGAGAAAGCTTAAAAGTAACGGATACAGAGTCATGGGGAAATTTTTCCGAAGGATTGGCAGAAGGTAAAAAAGGAGTTTTAAAAGGATTTTACGATGCGAAAGGCCAATGGGTTATTGACCCTCAGTTTGAAGATGTAAGGGATTTCCAGAATGGTTACGCAGCTGCAAAATCCAATGGTAAATGGGGAGTTATTGATAAGACAGGAAAATGGGTGATTGAGCCTAAATACGATTCGGTAAAAGATGTGGTGCTGGTCAAATAATCTGATTATCACTCCAACTTTCAGCAGAAATTGTATCTTTCCGGTCAATAATTTATAAACCTAAATCATATGAAGCAAATTTGCCTTATTGCAGCAGGCCTTTTATCTGGTGGGTCATTATTTTCTCAAAACCTTACAAGTGCTGATATTTCCTATCAGCCGGGAGATAATTTTAATTATTATTATCAGCCAATCTACATGGATCCTGGAGCTTCAGGCACAGGAGTTACCTGGGACTTTTCTTCCATGACATCTCAGTTAACTTATGCGGTAAATGTTTCAGCAAATAGTGGTGGTACATTTCCTGCCGCGAATATAAAAGTCACTCAATCTCCCGGAGGTGATGTATACTATAACTCTAAGGCTTCGGTTTTGGAAATTGTAGGTAGCGGAACATCCTCCTATTCTGATGGAATGGACTATTTGCAATTTCCGTTAACGATTTCAACTGATTATACAGATACTTACGCCTATGAATACTCGATAAGTGGTCAATTGCATGAAAAATCTGCTACTGTCCATTCCCGGTTTTCCGGCTACGGAACCCTGATATTACCAACAGGCACATTTACAAATGTGTATAAATTGGAAATTGAGCATGAAATTGCGGATTCATCCTATTTAAGCGGTGAAGTTGATTCCAGTACTTATTTGATGCATGTTTGGTTTAAGGCTGGAATTCACCATGAACTGGCGAGTGTTTCTAGATTCACTTCAGGGACTTATGTATATGAATCAGCATTCTATAGCGATGAATTTGACAATGCCGGTTTGGAAAATGCTGAATTTAAAAATTTGATACTTTATCCGAATCCTGTGAAAACTAACTTTACAGTATCTTCCGATACCCGTATAGTATTAGTGGAAATTTATACCTTAACAGGAGAGAAAGTCCAAACTGTTTCTGCGAATGACTTAAATAAAGTTGAGGTTGGAGTTGAAGAATTAAATGCTGGATACTACCTGGTAAAAATCATTGGAGTGAATGGGGAGGTTTCAAATAAACGTTTAACGGTGAACTAAACTGATCTTTTTGAATAGTTAGATCCTTTCGTCTTACGGAAGGATTTTTTTCTTCTATAAATTAATGGCTGTTCAAAAGAATAAATCTTTGTTGGTAAGATTGCCATAGAACGTTAAATTCTTGCCCGGGTACCATGTAATTGTTAACTTAACTCATCTTAGAACCCAAATTCAGATGAGGAGATCTTTAAGTGTTATTGCAACTACGCTCTTATCCTTCGGGATTTACTTCTTTTTGTCTCAGGCTTATTTCTCGGAACTCCGGCAATGGATTAACGGATTTATCCCGAGTTTGGGAATCAGCCACCTGTTGGTCTATTTAATTGTTTCCCTGCCGGTTATCCTGGGAGCTTCCATTATCAATGAATTTAAACGCTGTCAAACCACTTTGGGACTGAACCGTTCAATTGTCAAAGGTGTTTTCTTCCCGCTTCTTTGCACGCTCCCGATGTTCATTGGGTTTGCGTTTTGTTTCTCTCTCAATACAGATCTGACAGGTGAGGAAATCTTAGTTAAGGGAGTCGCTGCAGCCTTTTTTGAAGAATTTATTTTTCGTGGTTTCCTGTTTGGTCAGTTGTTCCGCTTTACCAAATTGGGATTCATTCCCGCTATTTTGCTCGGTGCCGCGCTATTTGCCGCAATGCACTTATATCAAAGTAATGATTTCTCCACTTTGATCGGTGTATTCTTAACAACCTTCATGGGAGCAGTATTTTTTGCCTGGCTGTTTGCAGAATGGAATTACAACCTGTGGATTCCTATTTTCCTGCATTTCTTCATGAACTTGGCCTGGATGCTTTTCGCTGTTTCTGAAAATGCCTTCGGAGGTTTCTACGCAAACACTTTTCGCATTCTGACCATTGCCCTTGCAATTACTTTAACACTCTTTTACAAGCGAAAAAAACAACTTCCATTAACGGTTAATAGAGAAACAATTTGGATGAAAAACCGGAATTAATTTTGATATTGGATAAATGAAATACACGATCGGCTTCCTGTTAATTGCCTTCCTGTTTGCCTGCGATTCTTCCGAATCCCTGGAAGTAAAAACGCTCAAACAAGTCCTTGTCTTTGAATCACGGTTTGATTCAGGAAAAGAATCGGAACCGCGCCTGGTTGAACGGAAAGTATACAATGAAAAAGGATTGCTCCTTTCGGAAGTTACTTACGAAGAATCCGGGACTGTGGATTACAAAAGTGACTATGTTTATGACACGAAAGGGAGGAAAATAAAAGACACCTATTTCCTGGGAAATAAATGCCATTCCATTTCAGAGTTCATCTATAAACCGAACGATAGTATTCACTTGATTATCGTCTACAAACCCGATATGAAAATGGATCTTACTATCCAACCGCTTTACGATAAGAAAGGGTTTAATTACCAGGATATTTGCAGGGATGCCGGTCAAAAGGTCCGTTTTTGGGATACGTATGAACAAGATCAATCTGGTAATCTCAAAAAATGGACCCGCTTCAACCCGGATTCAACAATTCGGTCTAAAGTCATTTATAAATATGATAGAAAAGGGCGGGAGATCAAAAACACCTGTTCGGGAGAATTAGGCGGGACTTACTTCTTTAAATACAATAAAAAAGGCTTGAAAAGCGAAGAGATCGGCCGCAATACAGCAGATAAATCGTTTTTATGGTTAAAGGTTTTTCGTTATGACAGATCAAATAACCTGACTAAAATGGTGCAATACAACAGCCTGCATGACCGTCCGAAGAATCCATACAAGGTGTTCAGCTATAAATATGAATTTTGGTAATTCATTTATTACGAACCAAATAATCAATAAATCCCCGATTTTGTTCATAAACTTTGAACCGATTCTTGAAATAGCTGTATCGTTGTTATATGAAAAATTACCTGGTTGCCTTATCGTTTCTATTGACCAAAATGAGTTTTTCGCAAGGAGAAGAAATTTTTTATCAAACTTCTGATAAAGAATACGCATTTACTTTTGAAAATAATGTGTGCAAATTGTACAAGCTTTCACAATATGACTCCCGGATTTTCGGGGAATGGGAGCTCAGTTCTGCATACAGTCCCCAAAGCCAGGATAGTTTAGGTATTCTTTTTTCAAACGGGCAATATGCGATTTCCTATGATTATAAATATTTCCGGGTATGTAAACTGAAAAACGGGAAGATCAAAGGTCGTTATACCTATGTTGCAAAGAAACTGGAAAATCCTTCCAAAGTATATGAAGCGGTCAATCATTCCTATTGGGATGCGCTTTACAATAAAACAATCGATGAAACAAGAAGCAGTTACCCTCATTTCCACGAATATCGATACCTTTCCCATCGTATAGGAGACTCCAATTTATGGGAATCATTTGCCTATAAACAAGCTAAACCCGCAGAGTTTGAAGTACTCGCACAGGAACAGAATCACTTGTTAAAAGACAGTTTGGGACAAACCAACCAACTCTTGATTTCCTTGAATGATTCGGTGGAGAAGAACATGAATGTTCTGACAGCAGAAGGATTGAAACACAATTTATTGAGTCGGCCTTTACATGCAAATGCTTATGACGAATACCAGGAGCGCATGTTGGAATCCGTTGCTAAAAATCGTCCGGACCTTTTCTTTGACCTGGCTGAAATCTTACCGGAAGAAAAAAAGTACCTGTTTGACCAGATTTATTTCCCGGATGCGGTAAAATCATTAAGGAGATTCGATACGGATGCCCCGATTAAAAAGGAATTCTTCAAGTACAGGAGAAAAGAGCGTTTCAAAGCCTCATTGATTGTGACTGGAGCAGGTTTGCTGGAAGTTGGAGTTATCGGAGGAGCAATTACCGGGATTGTTTACTGGGTAAGAAAGTAATGCAAAATGCAAAATGCAAAATGCAAAATAAATTTACTTAGAGCTTATCTGAATTTTTTACCTTCGAATCTATGAGTGTATTGAATCAGTTAGCAAGTTCTCTTGGTAGAAAAGATGAAGCTCCGAACCAGGAGCTGGCAGTAAAGATAGTGTCATCAAAAGACAAAGAGGGAGTAAAGGAGTTAGTTGAAAACCTGCAGATAAAAAGCAAGGATATTCAAAATGACTGCATCAAGGTTTTGTATGAGATCGGGGCCATTGAACCGAAGTTGATTGCCGAATATGCCCCCGAATTTCTTGCCTTGCTGAAACACAAGAACAACCGTCTGCAATGGGGAGGAATGGCTGCTTTGGATACGATCGTTTCCGAAAAACCGGATTTTATTTACGAATCGGTACCTGCAATTTTAGATGCGGTTTCCAAAGGCTCGGTAATTACGATGGATGGTGCTGTCAATATTTTCATCCAATTGTGTGGGATCCCGAAATATGCTGAAAATGCATTTGTAGTGTTATTGGAAGTGATGCAAAAAGCTCCTACTAACCAATTACCCATGTATGCCGAACGCGCCATGCCGGTTGTAACAAGTGAAAATAAATCCCGTTTCATTGCCATTTTGAGTAATCGTTTGGGAGAAATTGAAAAAGAATCCAAGCGCAAACGGGTAGAGAAAGTTATTCAGAAAATGACGAAGGTCTAATTTTGAATGTTATTTGACTCACAAAAATTGTTTAAAAAGTACAATTTCAAACATTCTACCATAACTTAAGAGAACTAAAACAGATGGTATGGAAACGACTTTATGGAAGCCACGGCTGCAAAATGAGTTAGTACTTCTACGTCCGTTGGAACACTCAGATTACGAAGAATTGTACCAGGCAGCTTCAGATCCGTTGATTTGGGAACAGCATCCGGCATATAACAGGCACGAACGCGAAGAATTCGATTCCTTTTTCAAAGAGTCAATTGCTTCCGGTAAAAGTTTCGTGGTCATCGATAAAAAAACCAACAAGATCATTGGCAGTACGCGTTATTACGATTATGATCCCGATGATTCATCCATTAAGATCGGATTTACTTTCCTGGACCGCGCACATTGGGGCGGAAGCTACAATTTTGCCAAAAAGCAATTATTGATCGACTATGCTTTCCAGTATGTGGACAAGGTCATCTTTGAAATTGCGGAAGAAAATATCCGTTCACAAAAGGGAAATTCCCGCTTCGGATTGGAAGAGACAGGGCACTTTATGAAAGAGATTAAAGGGAAAATGTATCCGTATATCACGTATCAATTGACCCCGGAAGCTTGGACACAGGCCAAACGCATGCGGGCATAACACCAACTGAACGTTTTTATCCCACGGAAGAATACAGAAGGTTTATTTGAAATCCTTCCGAATCCAAAATTGGATTTCTTCTGTGTACATCTGTGTTCCTCTTTGGGAACTATATTCGCAATTCACAATTGGAATTTTATTTTTCCTTTATCTTTTTACCTGTACTTTTGATCCAGATATTATTTGCTTGAAATACACAAAAACCGGTCATATTTCCCTTTTCAAACAGTTTATTCTAAATTGTGCACTGGTACTTTCCGTGTCCGTACTCTGTTATTATTTCAATTACCTTATAGATTACAAGGTTGTTGCGTTAATCCTGTTGATGACCGTTTCAATCTCGGCAATGATTTTCAATATCTGGCCGGTTTTGTTGGGGGCAACATTGAGTGCTTTTATATGGAATTTCTTTTTCATCGAACCGATTTACACCTTCCATATCAATGATGCAGAAGATTTCCTAACCTTTCTGATGTATTTCGTAGTTGCCTTTATCAATGCGGTATTGACCTTTCAGATCAGGAAAGCAGAACAAAAAGCGCGCTATAAGGAAGAAAAGGAAAGAGAGGTAAAATTGTACAATACCTTGTTTAATTCCCTTTCACACGAATTAAAAACACCTTTATCAACGATTCTCGGTTCGGTGGATATTCTGAAAGAAAACCGGGATAAATTAAGTGCCGGACAACAATTGGAACTCCTCCAGGAAATTGATAAGTCGGGCCTTCGATTGAAACGCCAGGTAGAAAACCTTTTAAACATGAGTCGCCTGGAGAACGGGATGTTGCAGCTGAAACTGGACTGGGTGGATATGAATGAACTCATGCATCAATTAATTCAGCGCTTCAGCGAATTTTCCGATTATCCGATATCTTATCGTTCAGATGATGAATTACCACTTATGAAGCTGGATTCAGGCCTCCTGGAAACGGTATTGGATAATCTGGTTTACAATGCCATACAATATACTTCCAATCATAAGCCGGTAGAAATAACCGTTCAGTATGAAAACAACTGCTGCACGATTCAAATTTCGGATTCAGGACAAGGATTTCCCGAAGGATCCCTCCCGTTTATTTTTGATAAATTCTACCGTCTGCCCGAATCGAAAGCAGGAGGTACCGGCCTTGGTTTATCTATTGTGAAAGGTTTTGTGGAAGCGCACAGAGGAAGAGCAGAAGTAAAAAACAGGCCGCAGGGTGGAGCACAATTTAGCATACATTTGCCGGTAGAAGTTTCTTTCATGAATAATCTGAACAATGAATAAGGCAGAAATATTGGTGATTGATGACGAACCTCAGATTCGTAAATTGCTCGAGATCACACTTGAAAGCAATGATTACAAAGTCATCCTGGCAGAAACGGCAAAAGAAGGAATCCTAAAAGCTGCCAATCATCCACCCGAATTAATCATTCTCGACCTGGGACTTCCGGATAAAAGTGGTCATGAAGTCATTAAAGAATTAAGGACCTGGTATAGCAAGGCATTAATCGTGCTCTCGGTCCAGGATTCCGAAGAAGATATCGTGCGTGCTTTGGATGATGGTGCAACAGATTATTTAACCAAACCCTTTCGCAATGCCGAATTATTGGCCCGGATCCGTTCCGCTATCCGAAGAAATCACAGCTCAAATACGAAAACCATTTTGAAGTTGGGAGACTTGGAATTGGATATACCAGGAAGAGTTCTAAAGAAAAACGGAGAAGTAGTCAAACTTACATCAACAGAGTTCAACCTGATGACCTTGTTTTTCAAGAACGAAGGCAGGGTGCTGACCCACCAGTTTATCCTGAAAGAAGTTTGGGGAGTCGGTTATCAGACTGAAACGCAATATTTGCGTGTTTTCGTCAATACCTTGCGAAAGAAGATCGAAGACGATCCCAATCAACCGAAATTCATTATTACTCAAAGTAGGGTAGGATACCGCTTTTCGTAAGAAATGATCAATTGTTAATTAATTATCAATGAGTTAAACGCATTCTTGATAGTTGAACCAGTGCTAATTGATCATTCCCTTTATATTTTCTTTATAATTCAACCCAATCCTTTAATATTTCCCCAAGGTCTGAGCCCCCAACTTTGTGTATCAAATAAAGATACTTGAAGTACCAACACAACCAATGAAGAATTTAACTTTTACAAGCCTTATGATAATGGCTTTAAACTTATCAGCTCAACCAACTTCCGATTCCATCCTTCCAAGCAAACAAAAAGGAGAGCCTTTCAACAATGCGGATATGAGCTGGGCTAACGGAAGTGACCGCCGTACGTCTAATATCTGGAAGAATATGAAGTATTTCACACCCAGTGTTTTGGTAGATGTGAATTATACTTATTCGTTCAATAATCCGAATGATAATACGGTGGTTGGATCAACAGCTTTAGCAAGAAACAATGAGTTTCAACTTTCGGCACTTCATTTTGGTGGTGATTTGGAGTACAAAGGAGCACGGGCGCGTTTCATGACCCAATTCGGAACCCGTTCAACCGTTATTCCACGGAATGACTACAGTCCGTATAAAGGGCAGTACCAATTGGCGAATATTTACCGCTATATCAGTGAAGCATATGTCGGTTATCACATCAACCGATTATACGGGATCAACATCGATGCAGGATTATTCATGTCTTACATTGGGTTGAATTCATTCTACCAGGCGGAAAACTGGGAATACCAGGCTTCGTTTACTTCGGACAATACTCCCTGGTTTTTTAACGGGCTTCGGGCTCAGGTTTACCCGACAAAACACTTGAAAATAGAAGCATGGGTCATCAATGGCTGGCAAAGCTATGGGCGATTCAATTCTATGCCCGGATTCGGTGGAAATATAACCTGGATCCCGAACGATAAATTGAAATTACTCACCAATGATTATTATGGGACGGATGCCGCTGGAATCAAAGAACGCAAACGTTTTCACAGCGACAACAGTTTGTTGTATAAATACATGGACAAGCCAAATTCAAAAGGAATTTCCAGAATGGCTTTTTCATTAACTGCTGATTTTGGCTTTGAAAAAGGTGGTGGAGTAAATGGTTTCAAAAATGGAGACAGTATTATCGGACCGGCACAGTATTTTGCAAGTGCAATGTTCTATAACCGGATCTGGTTTTTCAAAAATAAATTTGCCTGGACCATTGGAGGTGGGGTAATGACGAATCCGGGGCGTTACCTGGTTTTGTACCCAACAGGCCAGGCAAGTCCGCTTCCGGATCCGAACAATCCGACACAAACAGAAGGAGCTTTTCCATTTTCTGCCAATCCGGGGGATGCATTTAAAGGATGGGATTGTTCAACGAATATTGATTTTATGCCTAATCAGAGTATTACTTTCCGGGTTGAGTTTGTTTATCGTGCATCCAATGTTCCTTATTTTGCAGGAAAAGGTGGTGTAACCTCACAAACCGGCTACGCAACCACACCCCTGGATCCTAATTGGAGACCCGATCTGGTGAAAAATGAAAGCCGCATCATTTTTGCAATGCTCTTCCGGATATAATGACGAAACCGGACTTAATTTAACTTCAGTTTTTTTGGTGCGGGCATGCTGATCCTGCTAAAAAACCAATATGGTTTCCTTGATGAAACTACCTGTAAAATTTAACGGGTTACGATTGGTCTCTCAAGCATCAATCCGTAATTTTATGACATGAAAAAAATCAACTATTCCGTCCTGGATTTATCCATGATTACCAAGGACGGTAACGCAGCAACAGCAATTAAAAGAACGGTAGACCTGGCACAAAAAGCAGAAGAATTAGGATACGAACGGGTTTGGCTTGCAGAGCATCACAATATGGAATTCATTGCCAGTTCGGCAACTTCCGTGTTGATCGGACATGTAGCTTCCCAAACCAAAAGTATCCGGGTCGGGTCGGGCGGAATTATGCTTCCCAACCATGCACCATTGGCAATTGCTGAACAGTTCGGAACGCTTGAAACGTTGTATCCTTCACGCATCGACTTGGGATTGGGAAGAGCTCCCGGAACGGATCAGCAAACAGCTCTGGCTTTGCGCAGAGGAGATTTGAACACGGCTTACCAGTTCCCGAATGATGTTGTTGCGCTTCAGACTTATTTCAGTGAGAATAACAAAACAGCTTCCGTACGTGCGTTTCCGGGAGAAGGGCTGAATATTCCGATCTGGATTTTGGGCTCAAGTACGGATAGTGCATATCTGGCAGCAGAAATGGGATTACCTTATGCATTCGCTTCGCATTTTGCACCCAAACAATTTAAAATTGCACTACAGATTTACCGTCATAATTTCCAGCCTTCCCAATACCTGGAAAAGCCCTATGTTTTGGCTTGTGTAAACGGAATTGCAGCGGATACAAACGAAGAAGCCGAATTATTGTCGATGAGCCTTTACCAGCTCTTTTCGGGTATTTTGACCAATGCAAGGAAACCCTTGTCACCACCAATTCCAGGACTATTGGAATCGTGGCCACAGGAGTTATTGGACGCTGTTGCGGAGATGACCGCTTGCACCTTTGTTGGCGATAAAGACACGCTGATTGGAAAATTCAGTCATTTTATTGAGGAACACGGTGTGGACGAATTAATGATTACGGGGAATATCTTCGATAATGAAAAGCGCCTGAAATCATACAGTATTCTGGCAGAGGTTTTTCAGGCGATTAATCAATCGTAAGAAATTGGATAGTTTCAGTGTTAATCAAAGTTCATCTGCGTTTGAAGACAGAAAAATGAGGAATTTGTTCCAAACGTGTTTCTAATTCAATCGAATTGATTAAGTTCATGTTCAAAATCAGATACTGCTGCAGCGGAATGATCTGCATTAGCGGATCAGCAACATAAAAAACAATCAATGGAGACTGGACCTATTAACGAACAAGCGAACTTATTACACTTAGAGGCAAGAGAAGCGGGGCAAGCCGGAAACTATTCGCTGGCAATCGAAAAATTGCTGGAAGCCATGAAGATTGAGCCACTATGGGCCTATCCGGTGTATGACCTTGCATTCACATATTTGCTGGTCGGTGATTTTGATAATGCCTTGAAATACTACCGGGAAACAGATAACCTGGAGCCGGACGGTTTCTTCACGACAAAAACTGCCATTTACACCCTGGAAGGAGAAAAGGCAGGCTTGTTTCCGGAAGGGTTGTATACTTTTTATATGCAGATCGAATGGACGGATGAACCTGAAAAGAAGTATCATATTGCGAAACAGATTGTAGACAACGTTCCGGCCTTTGCCCCGGCATGGAAAGAAATTGCTTATCTGCAAACAGACCCGGAAGAACGTTTATATTCCATTGAACAAGGGCTTGCCGGAAATCCGGATCGCGAAACCAAAGGGATTTTACTACTGAACAAAGCCATGATCTTTAGTGAAAGAGGTGATAAAGAAACAGCTAAAAAACTGCTTTCGGAAATTATTGATTCGCAGGAAACGACCATTTCCAACAGTGCAATAGCGAAAGTGGCCCTGAAATCAATTAAAGACAACTGATTATTACTTGTTAGGATTAAAAGTTACCCTGGTAAAGGGTGGATAAGTATACGCTTATCCACCAATACCTTTTTCGTGGCAGAATTCATGGATATGTTAATATTTGATGTTCCAACTATTGAAACCGTTAATACATTGGATTTTATTAACCTGGAAGCCAACCATTTATTTTAAGACACGTCTTGATAACAAGCTATAATACTTGTACTTATGAAAAGATTAATCCTATTCATTTCTTTGACCTCATGCGTTGCATTTGGTCAAAACACCCAATTGATTTCCCAGGAAACTTATAATCAAATGAAAATGAACGGAACTTTGGATCCTTCCGTAAATTATCAATTGACTTCAAATACGTCGAATCCGGTGGTACATTATTCAGGTACTCAGGAAAAGAACGGGGTTTGTAATTGTATGGTTCCGCTTGATTCCACCTTCATCCAGGCAATGTTGCCCAATGATGATTATTATTCAAATTTGATTACGCTGCCGTTTACTTTTGATTTTTATGGAAACACCTATAATTCATTGTATATCAACAACAATGGGAATATTTCTTTCCTGTCTCAATACAGTACATTTACGGCAAATCCTTTTCCGGATTCGAGTTACAATATGATCGCACCTTTCTGGGGAGATGTGGATACGCGTGATTCAACCATGATGGGGAATATTGGGACTGTTTGGTATAAAATGACTCCAAATGCATTGGTGGTTGTTTGGGACCATGTTGGTTATTTTAATACACATGGTGATAAAACAAATACCTTCCAGTTGATCATTTCTGATGGGACGGATCCTTTGATTCCGATCGGAAATAACGTTTCGTTCTGTTATGAGGATATGCAGTGGACAACCGGTGATGCTTCCGGTGGAATAAATGGTTTCGGCGGAGTGCCTGCAACCGTAGGTGTGAATTACGGAAACGGAGTAGATTACTTCCAGGTTGGACGATTTGATCAGTCGGGAACTACTTTTGACGGACCTTACAATAATTCCGACCAGGTTGATTTCCTGGATAACATGGAAATGTATTTCAACGTTGCGGGAGCAAGTTCTTCCAATACACCTCCAATGGTCATTGCAGCAGGAATCTGTGATACAATTGATGTGTATTCAGGAGATACACTGAAGTCCATTCACACTGCTGACTTTACAGTAATGGTAGCTACTCCTGAGATCAATCAGACATTGCAGATCGATGTAACCTGCCCGGCTTATCCGAATGCAATTACAGTAACACAAACACCGATTGGAAACGAATTTGTGACAGTAGATATTACGTTTGATGCAACTTTGGTCCCTCCGGGAATGTACAATGTGATCATTACTGCAACAGATAACGGAACACCGGTAGCAACGACAACAAAATCAATTCCGATTAAGGTTCAGAGCCAGTCTTTAGGTTTGGATGAGTTTGACAATACGTTTTCTATTTATCCGAATCCGGCTTTCGATAAGTTGAACATTCAATTGAACAATGGAAAACAAGCATTGGTAGAATTGGTTGACTTGCTTGGAAACAACGTGTATTCAGGTGAAATCGGGTCAACTAAAACAATTGATGTTGCACATTTGAACGCAGGAGTCTATTTAGTGAAAGTAGTCATGGATGGTCAGGTTTCAAGTACGCGCTTCATTAAAAATTAAGATCTGAAATTATATAATAATGTAAGGGCGGAAAATTTTCCGCCCTTGCTGGTTTTATTAAGATTGCAGCTCTGCAATAGTATTACGTTTTTCACGTTAGAATGAAAAGCAACTAAGCGCCTGTCTACTAGATAGGTATGAAATTGAAGTAACTTTCAATGTTTAATAACCTGTTCATAAACTTTCCTAAAACTTTTCAAGGCACCTCCATTTTTCGCTAATTTTATAGAAACACAACGATAGCGTATGTTTGACTGGGAAGACGATAACGACAACTTTGAAAACCACCTGAATGATGATTTGGCTCGTTTTGAATCACAACTGGAGACTAACTCGGTAGGTTTTTTTGACAGTGATCGTTTGGAAGCGATCATCGATCATTACCTGATGAACGGTAATTATTCCAAGGGAGAATTAGCCGCTGAAGTCGGGACGCAACAATATCCTTTCAATACTTTATTTCAGATTAGAAGAGCGCAGGCAATGTCCGGTTTGGGAAAATTGAAAGAAGCATTGGAATTACTTGATGCAGCCGAGCAAATTGATTCCGAATCAATGGAGCTTTATCTCACAAAAGCAACTATTTTCAGTCAGCTGAGAGACAGTAAAAGAGCAGTGAACTTTTTTCGCCGCGCACTTGAATTGGCTGATCGCGAGGAAAAGGACGAGATTTTCCTTGATCTGGCAACTGAACTCGAGCAATTAAAAGATTTTAAAGGTGCAGTGGAAGTGCTCGAAGAAGCCATGCGTTCCAATCCGAAGAACGAAGGTGCTCTTTACGAATTAGCATTCTGCTTTGACCAGTTAGGGAACAATGCCCGTGCAATCCAAACATACAGACGATTTTTAGATGATAATCCCTATTCATTTACGGCTTGGTACAATCTTGGAAATACCTATTCGAAAGAAGAAAAGTTCCATGATGCCATTACGGCTTACGAATATTGTGTTGCAATTAACGATCGTTTCTCTCCTGCTTATTTCAATATGGGGAATGCACAATTGACTGTTGAACAGTACAAAGAGTCCATTGAATCTTTTGAACGATGTATTGAAATTGACGGGGATGATCCGCTTACATACTGTTATTTAGGAGAAGCAAATGAGCAATTGAATAACTTAACACTTGCCTGGGATTTTTATCAAAAAGCATTGTCTATGTCTCCAACACTGGCAGAAGCATGGTTGGGATTGGGGATAGTGAAAGATTTACAGGGACAGCCGAAAGAAAGCCTGCACTACATTGAAAGAGCGTTGGAATTGGAACCGAATATGGATGGATATTATCATGTCTATGCCGGAGCGCTTGAAAATGCAGAGTTGTTGCCGGAAGCAGAAGAAGCTTATCTGGCTTGCCTGACCTTGGACCCTGCAAATGAAGATTGCTTTTTTGATTATGTCGATTTCTTGTTGGAGCACCGAGTAGGTGAAGCGAGGACTTTTGTTGAAAATTACATCTTAAAACACCAATTATTTTTCTCGATCCTTCCGATTATTTACCTGAATTGGGTTGCCGGGAATGAGGAAGGAGCTAAGTTAGTGCTAGTTGAGTCTTTGAATAAAGATCCGGAAAAAACAAAAGAAGTTTTTATTCGCTATCCTGAATTGGCAGATGTTCAGGAATTAGTAAATTTGACACGCTCATAGAGCATTAGTTTGACATGTGTCGATAGTACCAATTTATCAAAAAATGAATTTTAGTTTACCACACATTCCGGAACGTACAAAACAACCGCGTAAAAACGGAATCACCATGATGATGGATAAAGGCTTGAGTTTGAAAGAGGTTGAAAACTTTATTCAGGCGAATGGTCATTTGACAGACATTGTGAAATTTGGTTTCGGGACCGCATTTGTTACAAATGACCTGGAAGAAAAACTCAAATTATACCGTTCTGCAGGACTGAGACCTTACTTCGGAGGAACTCTTTTCGAAGCATTCCACGCACGCGGGCGCTTTGAGGATTACCTGCGTTTATTGGATAAATATGATTTGGACCTGGCAGAAATTTCAGATGGTTCGATTATCATTAACCACGATGAAAAATTGGAATTGATCCAGCGTTTGGCTAAAAGCAGAACAGTACTTTCTGAGGTAGGTTCAAAAGATTCCGGGATTTTGATCAGTCCGGGAAGATGGATTAAAATGATGAGCTCCGAATTGGAGGCCGGGTCATGGAAAGTCATTGCTGAAGGTCGTGAAGCAGGAAATGTTGGTGTTTTCCGTCCGAATGGAACAGCACACACCATGTTGATCAATAAGATCATCGCGAAGGTAAAGCCGGAAGATATCCTGTGGGAAGCCCCGCAAAAAAATCAACAGGTTTGGTTCATTAAACTTTTTGGAGCAAATGTAAACCTGGGAAATATTGCACCGAATGAGATAATTCCTCTGGAATGTCTTCGTTTGGGTCTGCGAGGAGATACTTTCTTTGAATTTCTTCCGGAGGATTACGCACAGCGCTTAAAGCAGGTAGATTCGGACGATCCCGAAGAGGAAGAAGAAGCATAATGTTTCAGTCCCGACTTGTGTTAAATGGACATGCAGGACCGATTTATTCGGCCTCCTGGGATGGAAAATTTTTATACACTTCGTCCGGAGACAAATACGTTACCCGCTGGGACCTGACTTCAGGCTTGCAGGATTCTTCTTTTACCGTGAAACTGGAACATGCAGCATATGCGTTGAAAGCAGGAAATCAATTTTGTTTTATTGGTTGTACGGACGGTACTTTATTGGGAATCCATACCGAAACCAAAAAGATCGTATGGGAACATAATTTCTTCGGAAATGCCTGGTTTTCCTTATTGATCGATCCGGACCGGAATTGGCTGATAGCTGGTGATTCCGAAGGTAATCTACTGGTACTGGAGTTGGAGACCGGAAAAAGGGTATTGCATCTTCCTTTGGCGGCGGGAAAAATTCGTGCACTCACCATTGCAGATAATAAATGTTTTGTGAGTACACAGTTGATCGGTGTGTTGGTCTTTTCATGCGAAAACTGGAATGAATTGGCTTCGTGGGAACCTAATGAGTTGGGAAGCAATGTGCTTTTTACGGACCTGTCAAAAAACAAGATTATTACCGGTGGAAAAGATGCACATATTGTCATCAGCAACACCCGTTACGAAGTCTTAAAACGCATTCCTGCTCATTACCAAACAATTTACGGATTGATCCGGATCGGAGATCAATTTGTTACGGCTTCTTTGGATAAGACCATCAAAGTCTGGAACTCCGATTTTTCGAAAGTGGAGCAGCGTATTGAATTGAAACAAGGGGGACACAATCGTTCCGTGAATGGAATAGTATTCATCAACGCCAATACATTTGTGAGTTATGGAGATGATAAAAAAATCATTGTTTGGAAAAAAGACCCCGTAATTTCATGGTCCGATAATTGATTCTGAGAAAGTTATTTTGTAAATTAGTGTCATTATGGACAACGACTTTAATTCTCTCTATCCGCCAAAACCTTTTTTGGAAAAGGAACCCGTCAGGCAAGGGCACATTGCTGTAACGGTATTCTCTTTAATGCTTTTTGTCCTGAGTTTCCTGGTTTTTTTTGACAACCAGTTTGTTTTCCTGATAGAGTTGGTTGCTGTTTTGGTATTGCACGAAAGCGGGCACTATTTGTTCATGAAATTATACCGATACGAAAATGTCCGGATGCTGTTCCTTCCATTGATGGGTGCATTTGTACATGGACATAAAGAATCCTATCGCCAAAGAGAAAGTTTGATGGTGGTGCTAGCCGGCCCTATCCCCGGGATTATTGTAGGGGTTGCACTTTGGTTGCTGGGTTTTCATTACGAAATTCACTGGATGGTTGAATCGGCTATGATCCTTTTTGCTGTGAATATTTTGAACCTTCTTCCGATCCTTCCTCTGGACGGAGGGCGTATGTTGAGCATTTTGTTTTTTGAACGGATCGAATTGTTCCAGGTCATTTTTTCCTTTATTTCTTCATTAGCTTTAATTGCAATCGGGTATTTCCTGGAATTCTATATCATCCTGGTATTCGGATTTTTAATGGGCTTCCAGGTACGTAGTTTGCATCGGCGTTACCTGATCCACAAAGGCTTGAAGGAAGATGATGTGAATTTCAATTCAACTTATGATAACCTTTCCGATCGTTCCTACCATTTTGTTAAAAACCATGTGCTGGAAAATACACCGGGACTTCGCCGTTTTGTAGAGAATATGGAAGGTGAGGAGACGAAAACGGTAGTAGCCAATGAAGTAAAGAACATGCTGGTTCCACCCATGGTCCAGGATGTTAATGTATTTCAAAAAGTGATGGTCATAATCGCCTGGATTTTGGCTATTTTTGGACCTATTTACTTGATGTGGAGTAAAGGAGTTTTTAAAGCAATCTATGTTTAAGGTCGGGCAGAAAGTTTCTTTTTTATACGAAAAAGGCGACGGGATTATTTTGAGTCTGGAGAAAAACCGGGCACAGGTCACGGATGATTCCGGGTTTGATCGTTGGTTTCCCTTAAATGAATTGGTTTATATTCATTCGGAAAAATATGCGGATGACGAAATAACGATCTCTAAAGAAGACCTGGAACCTGAAACAACTTTTCGTGTGATCCAGGAACGAACAGGGGCAAAGAAGCCCCGGACCATTTGGGAAATCGATCTGCACATTGAAGAAATCCTTGAATCCACACAAGGTATGTCGAATACAGAAATTTTGCTCAAGCAAATGGCTGAATTCCGTGCAACCTTCAAAAAAGCCAAAAATCAATCCATTCATAAATTAGTAGTGATCCATGGAGTAGGAGAAGGAGTGCTCAAGAATGAGATCCGAACTTATTTGGCTCAGCAGGATCAAATTGAAGTGTATGATGCTGATTTCCTGGAATATGGAAAAGGAGCTACTGCTATTGAGTTTCACCCGAATTGGTGATTAAAAGGTAAAAGTATCTTTATTAAAACTTTTGAACTTTTTGATCCCGATGGCTATCGGGATTTGAACTTTTGAACACTCTTGTTTAATCACACAAACAATACGTAGAATCTTCCGTTCCGAAAGTAAATGCTCCCTGGTGTTCCCAAAAGATGTATTTCCCGTCTTTTGAAGCGTATTTTACCCCGCTTGCAGCGCGTACTTGTTTCATGTTAAATTCGCGGTTTAATTGCGGACTTTTCACTTTTACGGTAATTTTACCAGTACTGTCGGAGTTTGTAATTGTGATGCTTTCTGTAAAAACCACATGAAAATCATTGCTGCAATCAAATTCCATATTCCGGTTCTTTTTCATAACCGTATTTCCATTACATGCTGCAAGTACAAGTACTAATGTAATTCCTGGAGTAAGGTGTTTCATACGTGCGATTTTAGGTAAGTTACAAAAAAAAATCAAGTGATCTGTTTGATCATAATGTAATCGTCCATAACATAACCATTTCCAATATCCAGGACTTCCTCGTGATCCACTATAAATCCAAGTTTTTGATAGAAACCAATGGCTTTATTCTGTTTGTTGACATTGAGATGAAGCTTGGTATTCCCCTGTTTTTTTGCTTCTCTTTCAACCTGGTCTATCAGGATCTTCCCCAATCCGGAACCTTGTATCCCGGGAAGAATGTACAGTTTATGGATCCGTGTAAAACCAGCTTCCGGATATTCGTGTTCAATTCCACAAAACCCCAGCACTTTGTCGTTTTCTTCTGCCAGCCAGAATGCCTGGTTGGGATCGGTGATCGCTGCTTCAATTTTAAATTCGTTGTACATCTGATCGAGCATGTAGCGGATTTGTTCCGGAGAAATAATTCCGGCATACGAAATGGGCCAGGTAAGTTCTGCAACTTCCCGGATAGATGGAATATCTGATTTTTTAGCTAAACGAAGGGTAATCATGTTAAACGTCTTTTCCGAAGGAATACATGTCGTTGTGGTTGAATTCAATGTTGTCTTTTACTTTTTTAATCGTTTTGACCAACCCGAAAGTGAATTCATCCGTGTGCTGGTTGAGCCATTTGAAACTCGTTTCTTCACCTTCAACGGCCATAGCTGCATGGTACAGGAACTCAAAGCCATGAACCTGAAGCCAGTGTTGGGCACTTTCATTGCCTTCAGCGGCGTTCACGAAAGCCATTAAATGCGGATAACCATTTGCAAGCAGCCAATCCCGGGCTTCCTGTTTCAGGTTAAGCGCCTGATTCAAAAAGAAGATTTCCTGGTATCCGTTATCGTATAGGAATTTCTCTAATTCCTTGTGTCCCTCCAATGCTTTGATCCAGGCAAGAATAATTTTGGTAGGATAGTTGAATTCAGCGAATGCAATGTCCGCTTTTTTCACTTCCACCTTCTTTTTATCTTCCAAAGGTTCTTTTCCAAAGATGCGCTTAAACCAATTCATATTATGAGAAGAATAAATAAGCTATCAAAACTGCCGCTACTGCACCGACCAGGTCACAACATAGTCCTGCGGTTGCTGCATAGCGTGTCTTCTTGATTCCTACTGATCCAAAATATACGGATAAAACATAGAAAGTCGTTTCAGTACTTCCCTGGAAAGTTGCAGATAAATTACTTACAAAAGAATCGGGGCCGAAAGCTCTCATGTTATCCACCATTAGTCCTCTTGCTCCCGATCCGGAAAAAGGTTTCATTAAAATAACCGGAAGTGCATCAACGAATTCAAGTGCTTTTACACCAGCCATCATTAACAGGTATTTAAAGTTGTTGATTAAATCTTCGAGCGCTCCGCAAGAGCGAAATAAAGCGACAGCACAAAGCATTGCGACAAGGTAAGGGACGATATTTAGTGCGACCTGGAATCCACCTTTAGCACCTTCAATGAAAGATTCATAAGCTTGAATTTTGGATTTAAGTGCCATTATGATAAAAAAAGCAATAAACCCGAATATGATGGTTGTACTGAGGACCCTTGAAATGGTGTCGATTTCTTTGGGATGTCCATTCAAATACCATAATAAACCAATAATTAGTGCAGTTAATCCACCGACGTAAAGCAGGATGTTTCGTTGAAATAAATTAATCTTTTGGCGAATTGCAACAAAAATTAATCCACCCAAAGTGGCAAAATAAGTAGTAAGCAAAATAGGAATGAAAACAGACGTAGGATTTTGAGAGTTTTCTGCGGCTCGGGTGGCAAGAATAGAAACAGGAATAATTGTTAACCCTGAAGCATTCAACACAAGGAACATGATCTGTGCATTGGATGCTTTCTCTTTTTCCGGGTTAATTTCCTGAAGTTGCTGCATCGCTCTTAACCCGGCAGGTGTAGCAGCATTATCCAATCCGAGCATATTTGCGGAAAAGTTGAGCATGATACTTCCCATGGCAGGATGGTTTTTTGGGATGTCGGGGAATAATTTGGAAAATAGGGGATAAACCATGCGTGAAAGAATATTTACGGCACCGCTGTCTTCACCGATTTTCATCAATCCCATCCAGAGAGCAAGAATCCCTGTCATGTAAAGGGCTAGCTCAAATGCAGATTTTGCTGCTTCGAACAAAGAATCCATCATTTTCTGGAGAATGAAGGTGTCCTGCCAAAATAGAAGTTTCGAAAAGCCCATGATGATGGCAATAACAAACATTCCAATCCAAACTCGATTCAATACCATGGATCAAAAATCGGAAATTATTGTACTTCTATTTCGAATGCTGTTCACAAATATGAACAAAGTTTTCAAGAATAATGACTCCGTGATTTCCGGATACTTCGGGGTGGAACTGAACTCCGTAAAGCGGAAGTGTCTGGTGCATCATTCCTTCATTCACCGTAGCATCCGAAACGGCAGTATGAATAAAATCCTTTGGAATACTGATTGCTTCACAGTGATCCTCCATTAATTCGATCTCAACAGGAAGTTTATCAAAAAGCGGGCAATCTGCAATGACTTCGATAATCTGCCAGTCGCGGTCTTCGCGTTGCCTGTTTGAAAGTGCACCGAAGGTTAATCCCAGCATTTGGTGCCCGAAACAAATTCCCAAAACAGGAAGTTTCTCTGTTTTCAACCATTCGAATTGTTTGAGATAAGGTTCTGTATCGACCTCCGTAATCAGGATAGGCGCACCGGAGATCACAAAACCGAGTGCATCGGGATGTAACTCTCTTTGGAACTCAAAAAGTGGAACAACGCGCGTATCCATGAATTCGTAAATGATGGATTCAATAAGCGGTGTTTTGGAACTTCCGCAATCAATAATGACAATCATAAATCTATTTGACCAACTCCCTGACGAATAATTTCCGTGTTCCCGTTTGTGCAATCCACAATGGTTGAAGCATCCAGTTTTCCCGGCCCACCATCAATGATCATAGCTACTTCATCGTCGTAACGTTCGTAGATCGAGGCCGGATCAACAAAGTAATCCATGAGTTCGTCTTCCGAATCGTGAAGCGAAGTAACAGCCATCGGGTTCCCCAATTGTTCTACCAATGCCTGGACAATTTTATTATCAGGAATACGGATCCCGATTTCTTTTTTACTGGAATCGAACAATTTGGAGACTTCGTTTGTAGCATCCAGGATGAAGGTAAAAGGACCAGGTAAATAGTGTTTCAAAAGACGGAAAGTATTTCTGTCCAATTGTTTTACATATTCTGATACCTGGCTCAGGTCGGAACAAATGATAGAAAAGTTTGCTTTTGACAGCTTTACATCTTTCCATCGTGCGAGTTCTGCCAATCCCTTCTTATTCATCACATCACAAGCCACAGCATAAACCGCATCAGTAGGAATGATAATAATTCCTCCTTTTTTTAATTCATCAACTGCTTGTTGAATGAGGCGGTTGTCTATATTGTACGGATTAATTTCTATGAACATCTTGAGTGTTTTACCAGTATAAATTTAAGGAAATTCGGTGAGTACGTTTTACAAAAATCACACTTGGGAATTCAAAATGCAAAATGATGAATGCAAAAAAGTGTTGGCTTAAATTTTGTTTAACCGGTGTTTTGCATTTTGCATATATCATTTTGAATTAATTTTGCATCAAATTTAAAACAATGAAATACCTGGTTCTTATTTTGGTTTCTGTGGTAAGTTTAAGTGCTTATTCCCAGTTGGACCGAAAAGCAATTTATACTGCTTTGGCAAGTGAATCGAAAGAAATTGTCCAAAAACAACTGGACGCGGTTCAAGGTATGAAGGAATCGTCTGAAGTAAAAGCATTCAAAGGAGCGTTGCAAATGAAAGCGGCTCAATTCCAGAAAACGGCAAAAGACAAGATGAGCTTGTTCAATGCGGGAAAGAAAATACTTGAATCTGAGATCAAATCCAATGATTCGAATGTGGAATACCGCTTTTTGCGTTTACTGATCCAGGAAAATGCACCGAAGCAGTTGAAGTATGACGGAAATATTGAAGAAGATGCACTGTCTATTGTTGCCGGTTACAGCAAATTGAAAGAATCGACTAAAACGGCTATTGAGTCGTATGCGAAGAAATCGGCTTCTTTGAAAGGACTTTTATAATTGTAAATAAATTGGTTTAAACCAAAAAACAGTAGGGGCAGAAATTTTCTGCCCCTACTGTTTTTAATACATTTAATTATTGTACGTCTGCCTTTACTTTCACCACCGTAATCCGCGGATTTGTATTTGCAGTAATTGTAATTGTTTTTTCACTGACACCCTTACCGTTCGGTTTGAATCCAACTTCAATTTTGTCGGATTTTCCCGGAGCAATCGGACCTTCCGGTTTACTTGGTGTTGTACATCCGCAACTTGCTTTTACATCCGAAAGCACCAAAGGTTTGTTGCCCGTATTGGTTACTGTAAATGTGCAATGGTTCTCCACACCTTCAGCCACTTTTCCGAAATCGTGGATCTCTTTGTCAATTGTCATGGTAGTGGTGGAAGCAGCCTCAATGCGTTGTTGTTCTTTTAATTCCTTTAAAGCTTGTTCATTTGCTTTGATCGTTTCAGGATCATCGGCAACTTCCATTACCAATTCTGCTGATTTGTCAGTTTTTTCTGTATCCGAACAAGCGCTTAATGTTCCGGCTAAGATTAAAAGGCCGATAAAGAAACTTCTTTTTTTCATGTTAGTTTAATGCCAGTTTTTGTTTATCGTATTCATGTGATTCAAGCAATTGAATTGCTTTTTGAAGAATCTCGTTCTTCTGATTGTAAATCATATAGAAGGCTTCAATTCCGTATAGATCATTGGCAATGGTTGCTTTTAGCCTCAATTCCATAATATTTTTACTGATCTTGTATTGATCTTCTTTGAACTCGAAATCTTTGTTTTCCTTCTTGACATATGCAAAGAATTCATCCATCAATTTTTGGTCGACCTTAAAATTAGCAATGAACTGTTCTACTGTTTCATATTTTTTGTTCAATTCGTCTCTGTTTTTATCAACATAGGTCAGAGGGAAGCTTGTAAACGCCCCGTTTTGGACCGTATTGCGATACAGATCGGTAATTTCAGAAGTGTCGATCGGAACAAAGAAGTCGGGCATGATCCCGCCGCCGCCGTAAACGGCTCTTTTGGTTACACGTGTTTCGAATTTCAGTGAATCCGGAAGTTTAATACTGTCAATGTAAGTGAATTCACCATGCATGAAACGGCGCATGTATTCGTTCTTATAATCATCAATATTTTCATAGGAACGTTGAATGAAACGCCCGGAAGGAGTGAAGTAACGTGCAATTGTTAAGCGCATTTGAGAACCATCGGAAAGATCGATCGGACGCTGTACCAATCCTTTTCCATAACTTCTGCGACCAACGATCAGACCACGGTCCCAATCCTGGATCGCTCCTGAAAGGATTTCGGAAGCAGAAGCAGAGTTGTCGTCGATCAATACGATCACTTTTCCTTTTTCCCAGGAACCGCTTCTTCCTGCATTCAGGTCCTGGCGAGGTTGTGCACGTCCTTCGGAATAAACAATTAACTTATTGTCAGAGAGAAACTCATCGGCGATCAATTGGGCGGCATAAAGTAGTCCACCGCCATTGCCCTGCAAGTCAAGTATGAGGCTTTCCATGCCCTGGGCCTTCAATTTATCCAATCCTTTTTTGATTTCGTCGTGTGAGCTGCGCGAGAAAGAAGTTAACTTCAGGTAACCGATCTTTGGGCTCACCATGTAAGCACAATCTACCGAATTCACAGGGACTTTGTCTCTGGTAATTACGTAATTAATCGGCTTTTTCTGTGCTTTCCGCATGATGTCGACACGCACTTTCGTTCCGGCTTCACCCAGTAATTTTTCACGAACCTGGTTGTTCTTTAAACCGATCCCGGCAACGCTCTGGCCGTCAATGGCAACAATTTTGTCACCTGCACGAATTCCCAATTTTTCAGACGGGCCGCCTACGATTGTTTCCACAACCATTAGGGTATCTTTCAAGATCTGGAAACGAACCCCGATCCCGACAGAGCTTCCGTCAATAGCAACATTTGCTGCATCTACTTCATCTTTGGGGATATAAACGGTATGGGGGTCAAGCTTTTCAAGCATTCCGATTATTGCTGCATCCATCAGTTCTTTATCGTTTACCGGATCAACATATAATTTGTCTACATATGTAAAAATCTCATCTAAACGCTGACCGTTAGTTGGTGATTTTGGTTCGGCCGGGACCTTTTGAGCGGAAGATGTAAATGAGTTGATACTTAATCCAAGGATCAACAAAACGCCACAGTATTTCATACAATTTTCTTAAGAATACTAATATAAGGATAAAACGTTCAATCCACTTGTTCGATACAGTCGAAGTTGGGGATTCGTGTTAAAAAATCAGAAAAGGTACAGAATGAGAAACAGAGCGGGAATGAGGAGGGTTTTATTATGAGTTTGACTCCAAATGCTACTAAAAATCGATTCTTCATTCTCATTCTCCGCTCTCATTCTCATCAAGGAGTTACCAACAATGAGGTGTTGGTCTTTTATTCATCCAACAAAGAAGTGCTTTTTGTAATTTTAAAACGTACAGATAGATATGAAACAGTTAAATAGAATCTTCTTCTTATTGACCGCCCTTATTTTTGTTTCACTTACTTCTTTTGGGCAGGTAAAAGCTTTGGACAAGCTGGAAGTCCTATACGATCAGGGACATTACAAAATGGTTTTACGCAAAGCAAATCGTTTATTGGATCAACCGGACTATGACTATTCGTTTAAACCGGAATTCTATAAAAGTTTGGCGCTGTTTCAATTGGCAGACAAGGGATTGTGGGCTGAATTCCATCCGAAAGCTCTCCAGGAAGCAAGGGAGTTGTTCAGCCAGGTATTGGCTTCTCCGGATGGAATCAAAGTGTTTAATACGCATTTGAATCATGTTTCCCAGTTGAAACGTGACCTGGTACAAAAAGCCCTGGCGTATAAAGCAGAAGGACAACAGGCCAAATTCGACGAGATCCAGCAGATTTTATTCGGATTATTTGACCGTATTCCGGACCTGGATGTGCCCGGAGAAATTCAACCGCCTGTGGTGGATGCACCAGAGATTAAGGAAACGGCAGCAACCACCGAAGAGCGTGAGAAAATTGTGAAGCTTGCTAAAAAATACGTCGGTGTGCCATACAAATGGGCCGGAGCAGATGCCAATGGTTTTGACTGCAGCGGATTTACAAGTTTCGTTATGAAGGAATTCAAGGTAACATTAAGCAGACGTGCCGAGGATCAATACAATGCTTCAACAAAAGTGAAACAAAAGAATGCGCAAAAAGGAGATTTGGTATTTTTTAATAACGGTTCGGGAATTTCCCACGTGGGAATTATTGTTTCAGCAAAGGGAGAACCATTAACGATGATCCATGCCAGTTCAAGTAAAGGTGTGATCATTACAAATATCGAAGATTCCGAATATTGGTTGAAACGTTTGTATGCGATCGGGACGTATGTGAAAGGAGAATAGTTAATTAATAATTATTAATTATCAATGATTTAATTATCAATGATTTAATTATCAATGATTTAATTATCAAGGGATTTTATTAAGCCTGGAAGAATCTCCTTGATAATTGATAATTAATCCATTTATAATTCTTGATCTTCTCTCTTAGGATTGTATAAAAAGATATTCATCAACACGATCAAGCCAGAAACAATAGCGCTGACAAACCCAACATTCATTAAGTAAGGTGACTTGTCAATAAACAGGAATGCGATTAAACTGATAACCAATAAAACCAGCAGCAACCATTTGGAAAACAACCTTTTTTGTATAAAGCGATTATTGAGATCCAATAAATAAACCTGTGTTGCAGCCAATAAGAATAACATATTGAATTTCCAGATCTGGCTAATTTCGATCAGTGAAAATAAGAAGGAGAGCAGCAATACAACCTGGATAATCAGCAATGAAATATTGATCAGGCGGAATGTTCCTGCGCTTATCCTGCTTACGGTCAAAAATTGAAAGAACAGGAACAGGCACGTGATGAAGAAGGGAAGTACTTTGGTCAGTTTCCAGGAAAACTCACTCCATCCTAAAAAAAGCAGGATCATAAGTGCCAAAAACACCCATGCCAGTAATGCGGGCCATTTAGCTCTCATGTGAAGGTTTTATATATTTTACGGCAAATACGCAGACATCATCTACCTGATCTACATCGTGTTTCCACTCATCAAAGGTACGTTGTATTTCTTTGTATTGATCATTCATATCCATTTGATAGATTGTTGCGAGCAGTGCTTTAAACGGTCTGGATTTGAACTTTTTCAAACGATCTCCACCAAATTGGTCTACATATCCATCTGTGTATAAATAAACGCAATCTCCATGTTCCAACTGGAATTCTTCGACACTAAAAGGTTTTGCATCGATAAACTGACCGATCGGTTGTTTGTTCGGTTTTAATTCTATGATTTCCCCGTTGCGGATAATGACACATTCGTTATTGGCCCCGGAGAACTTTAAAAGTCCGGTTTGCTGATCAATGGAGCACAGTGCAATGTCCATTCCGTCTTTCACATCTGATTGACCTTCTGCACGGAATGCATCAATTACAATCTCGCGCAGTTTGTTGAGGATATCGTTTGGTTCTGTGAGTTTGAATTCATTGATAGCGCGCAGCAAACCGTTGTTGCCGACGATACTTACCAATGCACCCGGAACACCGTGGCCTGTACAGTCTACAGCTGAAAAGACCACTTTCCCCTGTACCTCTCTTGCCCAGTAAAAATCCCCGGATACAATGTCTTTCGGGCGATAGAACACAAAGTGCTGTCTGAACAATTCGTTCAAACGGGAAGTTGTCGGAAGAATGGTCGATTGAATACGTTTTGCATAATGGATACTATCCAAAATATCCATGGTTTTTGCGGTAATCTCTTCTTTTTGAATTTCCAGCTGATGATTTTGTTCTGCGATTTCTTTTGTTCGCTGCTGAACAATTTCCTCCAGTTTTTGATTTTGTCTTTTTACACGCTGTGTGGATAGCTGAACGACAAAATAGATCAGGAATATTGCGAGAATAACATAGATGATATATGCCCAAACGGTTCTGTACCAAGGAGGTTGAACGATAATTTCATACGTCAGGATCTCACTTTCAATTCCGTAAGCCGATTTTGCTTTTACTTTAAATGTGTAAGTTCCTTCCGGAATTTTCTCAAAATTGGCAAAGTTTAATGGTGACCATTGTGACCATTGATCACTAAAGCCTTCCAATTTGTAACTGAATGTTGTCGGACCTATACAAGAAAAGGAATTGGCGTGAAAGATCAGTTTGAATGAGTTCTGGGAATAAGTCAACCCTTCCAGTTTCTTGCTTTTAGATACATCATACAGGAAACTTTTCCCGTTCACTTCCAGGCGATCAATCTGAACCTTGAACGGATTCCGGTTTTTACGGATGGCATCTAAGTTCAGTACAAACAAACCGTCATTTGCGCCGATCCATACTTCATTTGTCGAAGGATTTTTTTCTACAGCGAAGACCAGTCCTGCATTCTTTAAACCGGCCAGTGGCCAAGCTGTCCATTCCCATTCTGACCCGCGTTTTTCGAACCATCCGAAAATGTTTTCAAACTTCCCGTCTTTTTTATCCTGGTAAATGACCACCCAAAGTTGTTCGTTATTGACATTGATAATGCGGTGGATGGTGTTTTTGTAATTCTTTGTCTTGAATATTTTTGATGGTTCGAACGGATCAATTTTTCCTGTCTTTTCGTTGTAAACAAACATTCCGTTTGCAGTTCCTACAAAGAGCTGACCTTTAAATTCCTCTACATAGAAATTGTTGTTTTGGTCTTCTTTACTCAGGCTTGGAATTGTTACCGTTTTAAATTTCCTGGTAGCTAAATCGTAGATCCCAACACCTTTTGAGCGGATACTGAAGAATACTTTGTTATGCAGGTAAGCCAAACTGACAGTTTCTCCACCGGCATCTCCAACCAATTCTTCGTATTCCCATTTCCCGTTCGGGAGCAACTTCAATTTTGCCAGACCACCTTCCAATGTCAGGTAAATGGAATTGGGATCTTTGGGATTTTTTTCAAAAGCAATTGCATATTGATAGGATGCGGAAACGTGTTTTGCAGATGCCGTATTCAGATCGAAAACCCCATTGTAACCAATGACCATGGATTTATTTCCGGCACGTGTTTTAATGGTTTCGATGTCAAAAATAATTTCGTTCAATGATCCGAATGGCATGAGTTTCGTGCCGGATTCCGTTTTTAACGGAGATATTATCCCGTTGTGCGTCCCGATGAGTGGAATGCCGGAGTTGAAATCAATGGTCTCGATTTGAGAGGTGACTCCTTCATTCTTATGAAAATAGGAAAGGGGAGAGCCGGTTTCAATGAACTGGATCCCGTTCCCAAGGCAAAGCCATAAGTTGAAGTCATTGTCAAAAAAAGATTGATTGATGGTTAAGTTTGCCAAATCATCATCCAGGTTGTATTCACGGATTATTTTCCCGGAGAGATCTCCGATTACCAACCCGTTATTTTCAGTACTAACCAGCAGGTAGTCCCCAGCTTTGGTTACGGTATTTACAAAATACTTACTCAGGCAAGGGAATTTTGAGCGTGGAACTGAATCCCAACGCTGCAAATTTGTTGCGGAATTGCTGACACTGAAAACCTTGCTTCGTGCATCGACTACATACCATACGTTGTCTATTTGAAAACTTCCACGGATATTTTTAATGTGAACAGGAAGCGGAAGTTTGATCTCTTTCAGTTTCGAGTTTACGACATCGTAGTACAAATAGTTTTCTCTCCGTGATTTGAATTCCGCTTTGGATTGGAAGGTCAGTAAAACGCCATTGAGCACCCGGCAGGAAGTTTTACATTCCAGTTCCTGAAAAGCAGCGGGAAGTTTAAGCGGAGCAGCTTTCCCGTTTTTCAGGATGTAAAGTCCTTTTTCAGCAGCGAAAAGAATGGAATTATCCCCCAATTCAAAAATGTTCCAAACCTGCCCGATATTGTTTTTTAGTCCGCCGTAAAACACCGGGTAATAGACCAATTCACCTTTACCGGAGTAATCCAGGTAACCGAAGTTATTGTCGCGGCCTACATACACGCGGTCATCAGAAGCCAGGTATAATTTGGAAACATAGGTATCTGTGCAACTTTCCTGGATCGTTTTTTTTGTTTTTTCAGAATCGGTCTTGATTTTGGACCATTCTATTCCGTTGAAACAAAGAATGTCCTGCCTGTTACCGAAAAGGACATTTCCATTGGCAGATTGCAAACCTGTCCAGATCTGACCGGCACTACCATAATCATTAATTGAAAAATGTTTGGTATTAATTCGTCCTTGCAGGGTAATGTTCTGAGCGGGGGAAAGTACCGCAAAATGAACAGTAAATAGAATCAATAGAAGTACCAGCTTGTTTTTCAACATTTCTTTCCGTTATACGTTACGAATATATAAATAAAAAAACACCTGAAGCTATTTTTCTTCAGGTGTTTCCCTCACTGTTTGCAGTGAAATATCAGTAGTTTAACTTTCGGCTTTTCTGCGTTGCGCAAACCAGGTTCCATAAGGCTCTTGCTCCGACATTTGCGTCCCAATCGCCTTCTTTTCCGGGGGCAACTTCATTCAAATCAAAACCGATGATCTTTCTTCCGGATTCTACGAGTTGGAAAAACAAATAATTGATCTGTTCCAGTTCAAATCCACCCACTACAGGGGTTCCCGTATTCGGACAAAGTGAAGGCAACAGCCCGTCAATGTCAAAAGAGATGTAAACCCGTTCGGGCAATTCATTTAAGATCATCGAAACCTGTTCTTTCCAGGTTTGACCTTCAAACTGACCTTTTTTTAAATCCCAGTCGTAAAATGTCTTTACGCGCGGGTCTGAATCTGAGAGCTGGACTTCCGAATACGCAATATCGCGAATTCCGACCTGGACCAATTTCTGCAGGTTATTACAGGATTGCAGTACATTATACATAATACTTGCATGCGATTGCTCGAAACCTTCGTATGCTTCCCTTAAATCTGCATGAGCATCAATCTGAAGAATACCAAAGGGTTGCCCCTGGTCATTTAAAGCTTCCATTAAACCTAATGGAGTACTGTGTTCACCTCCAAGAACTGCTACAATTTTATTCTCAGCGAGTAATTTTGTTGCGCGTTCTTTCAGGTTGTTCTTCAGTAAATCGGAAGTTGCATTGACTTTCTCCAACACTTCATGGAACGGACTGTTCTCATCCAATTCTCCGCCTTCTTCCAGGAAACCGATGTACTGAACCGTGTCGATACACATCTGGTCATTGATCTGCTTCATTTCTGCGGAAATGGGAGTCATGAAAACCTGTGTGTTCCAAGCTTCCGGCAGTTGCGGATGATAAAAGTCCAATTGCGTACTTGCATCCAAAATTGCTTTCGGCCCGTCGCTTGTCCCTTTTCCATAAGATGCTGTTGCATCCCATGGCACCGGAATGATGACGATTTCTGCATTTTGTTCTTCTACCGGAAAGCCAAAAATGTTCCCGTTTGCAATTCCTACTCCGTTCGGATCAAATTTCTTTGAATTATCCATTAATCAGACTTTTCACGAAATTAGGCAAAGCGAAACTTGCTTTATGAATATCGGAATTGTAGTATTTCAATCCTTTTGCGCTCACGAAATTTTCGATTTCGGTTTCGTTTGAAATGGCTTTCGGCTGAGCGCTTCCTTTTAATCCGTATTGGAAACTCCACATTCCCGTTGGGTATGTCGGAACGAAGAATAAAGACACCGGGGCATTTTCTTTCCCGAAAATATGCTGAAGGGTAATATTCAATTCCGTAAATGCCTGCTCGTTGAACTTAGGAGATTCTCCCTGGGCAACCAGGATCCCACCCGGCTTCAAAATACGGTGGCAATTTCTGTAGAATTCAACAGAGAATAATCCTTCTGCCGGTCCTACCGGATCGGAACCATCCACGATAACCAGGTCAAATTCTTCGTTTGCAGCTTCTTTCGCGAAAGCAATTCCGTCACCTACGATCAGGTTCAATTTCGGATGATCAAATGAAGCGGCAATTGAAGGTAAATGTTCTTTACATGCTTTAATTACTTCTCCGTCGATTTCTACCATTGTTACTTTCTCAACACCTTCGTGGCGCAGGAATTCACGAACAGTTCCTCCGTCACCACCACCGATTACCAGGATGTTTTTTGCATTTCCGTGCGTAAACATGGCCGGGTGAGAGATCATTTCATGGTAATGGAATTCATCTTTCTCTGTTGTCATGAACATGTCGTCCAGAGTCAACAACTTACCGTATTTCGGAGATTCCAGGATGCGTACACGCTGGAACGGGGATTGAACATCAAAGAATACTTCTCCGGTATAGCGCAAAGACAAAGCCTGGTTGTCGTCCTTATCTGTAAACCACACATTTCTGGTGTACATTTCCGGGTTGGACCATTCACTTGCTTTTTGGCGCATCGAAGAAATATCGAAATCATTTCTGGTTAATAACTGAACTGCCCCACGCTTCATTTCCAAAGCAGAATAGTTCTTGGCACCAAAACATTCTTTCAGATAATCAAATGAAATCCAGGCATCCATTTCTCCGCAAGTGAACAAATCCACAGCAGCATAACCGTATTCCGGCCATGTATGAATTGCCAAATGGCTTTCTTGAATTACCACTACACCGGAAACTCCATAGGGAGAAAAATGGTGGAATGTAGAATTAATCACAGTTGCACCTGCCTTCAAAGCCGCGTCTACCATGTCGCGCTCGATAGAAGATACATCATTCATAATGTGCGGATCGCACCCCATAAACTCAACCAGAATATGGTTCCCCAATGCATTACTCATTAGCTATTCAGTATAAATTATAAAAACGAGCGCAAAGGTACTGGTTTTAGATGGTTTAGAACCGAATTAATTGAAAAAATAATATGGGGTTAATTGCGAATTGCGAATGCCGAATTACGAATAAAGGTTTTTGTTGGAGGGAAGAAGCTTGTTTATCATGGATTAATTTGGTAATAAACGCTGGTTTTTTAGTAGCACAAGCCTGGAGACTCGCGCTAACCATGGGGGAATTGATAACAATTGACGACCACTTTTTTTTACCACAAATGCGCAAATTATTGGCTCGGCTACCACACTCGCTTTTGAACAATGAAACATATTTATGAGTACTTACCCAAATAAGAGGCGGCTGGTAAGCGCCTCAAACATTTGTTCATTTGCGGTAAAATATAACGCCTTTGCATTTTAAACATGGGGGTGAATAATACCAATTAATCTTAACGCTGCTATAGAATTTCTTTGAGCCAATTCTCAATTTCCCGTATAACCAATTCTTTTTTTTCCAAATGCGGATGATGACCACAGCTGGGAACCACGATCCCTTTCCTGTTTTGATGTCCCGAAACGATGGAATCGACTTGCTCTTCGGTTCCATATTGATCATTTTTACCCTGGATTGCCAGAACCGGTTGTGTATATGAGCCGATCTCGTTTCGAATATCCCAGCTTTTGAACGAGGGGTGGAGCCAGGTGTTTGCCCAGGCATAAAACAAGTCTTTGGTTTTTTCTCCGTGAATGCGGTACAAACCGTCCAGTTTTCCAGCCTCAAATGCTTCAATTGCCGGATGAATTCCTGCTAAAGTTTCGTCTTCCACGAAGGTATGTGCGGCCATTGTTGCAAGTGCCTGCAGGTTCTTCAGGTTCCGTGCGGCTAAGATCAGAGCAATACTACCGCCGTCACTGTGACCGATCAGGATAATCTTCTGATCCGGATTCAGGACTTCTTTCAGGACTTCCTGAGTTTCATCTGCATACAGGTGCAGGTATTGTTTGTCACGTTCACCGGATAAGGTACTTGATTTTCCATGTCCGCTTCGCTCAATAACAATTCCCGGTAAATTCAATGTATTGCACAACTCTGAAGGAAAACTTTTCCATTGGGCAATACTTCCCAATGCTTCGTGAAGAAAGACCAATACGGGTTTCGGACCATTTAATAAAGACTGATTGATCCATTGAGTATTAATCTCTTTTGAAGCTATGCGAATGAGTTTTTCCATAAAGAAAAGTTCAATAGTTTAACAGTTTAAAAGGTTTAAATTGGATTCGGCTTTGAACATTTAAACTTTTGAACCTGTCAGGGTTACTGATAAAAGAAAAACCATCAGCCGATTGACTAATGGTTTCACTATATTCAGATGTTTTTATATTAGTTCTTTACGCGTTCAACGTAAACACCTGTTCGTGTATCTACTTTAATAATTTCACCCATATCGATGAAAAGCGGAACTTTTACTTCAGCACCTGTTGCAATGGTTGCTGCTTTCATGGAGTTTGTAGCAGTATCTCCTTTAACTCCCGGTTCTGTGTATGTTACTTCGGAAATCAGGTACATAGGTAATTCAACTACTAACGGAACTTCATCGTTTGCATCGTATAAAATGTTACAAACCATTCCTTCCATTAAGAAAGCTGGTTTTTCGATCATTTTTGCAGGGATCGTAACCTGTTCGAAAGTTTCGTTATTCATGAAAATGAAATCTGTCCCTTCCTGGTACAAGTATTGGTATTCGCGGTTTTCAACACGAACGATCTCAATTTTGTGTCCTGCAGAAAATGTATTGTCAATTACCTTTCCTGTTTCAATGATTCGCATTTTTGTACGTACGAAAGCCGGACCTTTTCCAGGTTTTACGTGTTGGAATTCAATAATTTGACTGATCTTGTCATTGAATTTGATACACAATCCGTTGCGGATATCTGCTGTAGTTGCCATGCTTCTTTTTTATTGTTTTCGGGCGCAAATATAAGAAAAAGCGATAGCTTTTGATATGACAAACGCTAGTGCGGTCAATTATTTATTCGGGAAGCCTCGTTTTCCTTCTAATCCAAGCTTTTGTCTCTCGTAAAATATCCAGTTTCAATGATACTTTTCAAAGAGCTTTCGTTTTGGCAATTAGGCAAAAATTAACGTTTGAGCAATCAATCAGCTAGGATAGCTCGATTAATTCGATTACTTTTGTTGTCATTATGACAGTTTTACCTTTGTTTCTAAGTGATGTCGGCGGTTCGGAGATCGTTTTGATCTTACTGGTTATACTGATGTTTTTCGGGTCAAAGAGTATTCCGGGAATTGCGCGTACCATGGGTAAAACGATGCACCAGATCAGACAAGCTTCACAGGATGTTCAAAATGAGATCAAAAAATCGACGGGCGATGTGAAGGCGGATTTTGATCTGCAAAAAATGGTTCGTGAAACGACTGACATTATTGAAAAGCCGTTGCTGGAGGAATCGGTCAAAATGGACCAGATTATTCAAACTCCTACCCAGTTCTCCAAACCTTTCGGAATGCCGAATCCTTCTTCACCTGCTGTTTCCGTTCCGGATGAAAGTGCGACTTTGGACCAACCGGTAGAGGAACCGAATAAAGATTTGGCGCAGGAATAATATTACGAATTACGAATTACGAATTACGAATTACGAATTACGAATTACGAATTTTGCGTTTAATTGCTGGATTAACCCTTCTTATAATCTAATTTAAGGGGGTCTAAGCAAGATGTTTTCTGTCAATCTAGACTCTTTTTAATTCGGAATTAATCAGCTGGTCATCTGAAATACCAGGTCCTGGTAGACTTGTGCATTTCCCTTTTGGAGGTATTCAACCTCTTCAGCACCTCCAAATGCAAGGATGGGAACAAAAGTAAATACTTCGTTTTTTTCCAATTTTCCCTGTTGTTGTAATGCTTCCTTGAACAGGCTTTCACGCAGCCAAATAGTGCGATCTTCTTCGTCCAATAAAAGATCTTCCAGGAAACCTCTCATACTCCAGATCAGGGTTTTAATTTCGCGGTACTGAATATCAATGATGCAGACATCTTCATCGACTTCGGTCAGTCTCCGGTAATAGAATAGTTCTCCGAACCCGCTGATGGCAAACGGAACGTAGTTGGGAACTTCTCTTCCGAGCCATGTCCATAAGCTGCCTTCAAAATCTTCCGGGTTGACAAATTCGATCAGTCCGTCGTTGTATTTTCCAAATCCGCTGGTTTTCCAGATCTCGATCAAAATTTCAGGAACTTTGTCTTTATAACGAATAATCGTTTCTGCCGATGCGGGAGTGCAGTTTGCAGCAGGTTTGTAGTATGAGTTGAAATTTTCCAACATTTTTGTATAGTAAAAGGTAAAAGGTAAAAGGTAAAAGGTAAAAGGTAAAAGGTAAAAGGTAAAAGGGCTTTTAAATACTTTCGAGAGTACTTTTATACATTTTTACACCTCACATTTACCTTTTAATTAGTCTTCGTCTTCGTAAGTAACCTCCTTCAACTTAAAATCCTTTCGTATTTCAGGATGTGAGATCTCTCCGCCGGAATTTCCCACTTCTTTTGCAAAATATGCTGCGATAACGCCAATGATCAACACAATGATTGAAGCGGGCATGGCCATTGATTTTTTCTTGAATTCCAGGAATAACGCAATAACAGATAAAGCCATAATTCCCCACATGATCGGCATTAATTCTTCTGCATGTTCTTCGTGGATGTGAATCAGGGTTTCGGTTTCTTCGCTGTTTTCCAATGTTTGCTGAATAGCATCCGGACAATCTTGTGAAATGGTACGTTGTTCGACGGCTTCTTCTACAAAATGTTCAGCCCCTTCACCGGTTGCATCCGAAATTTGTGCTGTGATTCCGGATATAACAAAGAGTAACAGGCCTACGCGTCTTGTTACGGAAGATTTTGCAAGGATCCCTATCAGGAGAACAATGATCCCTAAAATCAACCCGATAATTGGAAAATGATTGATAATTAAATGCGAATGTGCTGCGTTCATAACTAGTTAATTTGGTTCGAAAATACAAGAATAAAGTAAGAGTCCGCCTCGACGGACGATAAAAATATGCCGAGGCAGATCCGGAGGTTTTCAATCATTGATCAGTAAAGCAAGCCTTTCACCTATTAATGAGCCGATTGCAACGCCCATTCCCCCAAGCCGAACCCCAACTGCTGTATTCGGATTGATCTTTTCAATGATCGGTCCTTTTTCTGTACCGACTCCCATTGTTCCTGACCATCGGTAATCAATAGTGAAATCAGTGTCGGGGAGGATATTTTCCTTCAACAATTTTTCCAGGGCGTTTTGGATTAATTCCGTTTGATCCAATTCAAACGTGTTTTCTGCTTTGAAGTCCAGGTTCCTGCCGCCTCCCAACAAGACCCGGTTTCCGACATGCCTGAAATAATAATATCCTTTATCTAAATGGAAAGTTCCTTTGGCACGAAGGCCTTTGATCTCTGAGGTTACCAAAACTTGTGCTCTTGCAGGTTCTACGGCCAATTGCGGGAGCAGTTTTTTTGCAAATCCATTGATGGTAATTCCCACTTTTTCCGATCGGATTTCACCGTAATTCGTTTCAACAGTTACTTCGCCATGGTCAGAATGGATTTGAAGCACCTCGATTCCATTGAGAACAATAATCCCGTTCTTTGCCAGGTCGCGTTGGGTTGCTAAAAGTAGTTTCCCGGTGTCAATTGCACCTTCCAACCGATTGAAATAACCGCCTTCAAAGCCCTTGAAACCAAACTTTTCCCGGACATTTCTTTCAAACGAATAACAGTCTTTTTTACCGCAAATAAATTCGATCTGTTGATTCAAATAATCCAGTTTCGGATGATAAATTGCCAAATCCTCTTCATCTGAGATCAGGTCATAAGAACCGCAGTTTTCGTAATCCAGGTCTGCCGGGGAAAATCGCTGAAGTAAGCGTTCCAAGCCTTCGTAGCGCAATTTCACGGTGTTCCAAACACGTTCTTCGGAAACATTTTCAAGGTCGTCAAGGAGTTCGGTCACACTGCCGAAACACGCGAATCCTGCATTCTTCGTACTTGCTCCAAGTGGCAAATAACTGCGTTCCAAAATTACGATTTTGGCATCCGGATTTTTCCTTCTCAGTTCCAATGCGCATGCAGAGCCAACAATTCCGTTTCCAACTATCAGGAAATTAATCTCTTCCAAAAGCGTAACTTTTTCCCAAAAACTGAGTTGTTTAAATTGAATCATAGCAGCGAAAATGAACTTTTTTACCGATATTTGTATGAATAAGTTGACTAATTTAAACCAAAATTAATTTCGGTTGTACTACGACTAGAATAAACTAAAAACATGAGAGTGAAACTCCTTATTTTAATTTCCTTTTTCTTTCTGACCAACCTGGTTTTTGGACAGACTAAAGTACCGTTTGAAGTTCGTACGTTAAACAAGGCTACCGGTAAAAAGGAAGCCGGTGTTGTTGTTAAGGTACTTGAGGGTAGTGCAGTGACCCAGACATTCACCAGTGACGCTGCCGGTTCCGTTATACTGCAGCTTGACCCCAAGAAAAAATATAAGATTGAAGTTTCCAAGGGAGGAAAAGTTACACGCTATTTCAATGTGGACCTGAAAAATGTGGACCCGGAATTAACGCAGGGAACGAAACTTCCATCCGGAAGTGTTAATATGTCTTTGTTTGACCAGGTGCCGGGGGTTGATTATTCTTATGTAACCAGTAACCCTGCTACAGAATTCTATTATGACCCGACTGTTTCTTCCGATGAGATTGTTTTTGATGAAGTGCTAGCGAATAAAATGATTTCGAAAGTTGATAAAATCCTAAAAGACGCAGAATCTTCTCAAAAACAGGGCGAAGCCAATTACAATTCGATCATCAAACAAGCAGATGCCTTGTTTACAGCCAAGAAATACGAGGAAGCCTTGACACAGTACGAAGCTGCTGTAAAAATCAAGCCAACTGAAAAACATCCGAACGATCGGTTGATCGAGATCGACGGAATCCTGAAGGCCGCGAAATCTGCCAACCTTGCGAACGCGCAGTTAGACAGTGAATACAAAGCATTGATCACAGCCGCTGACGGATTGCGGGATCAAAAGAAATACGAAGAAGCGATCAAGCGTTACCAGGAAGCTCTGACCAAAAAGCAGGAGCAGTACCCGAGAGACGAGATCGAAAAATGTGAGTTGGCAATTGAAACGGCGAAGAAAGATGCGGAAAATGCTGCAAAATACGATGCCGCAATGAAAGCCGGCGATGGGTTTTATGCTCAGAAAAGTTGGATGGCAGCTCGTGACAAATACAAAGAAGCTTTGAAGATCAAACCTGGTGATGCTGCTGCAACATCAAAACTGGCTGATTTGGAAGGAAAACTGAATGCTCAAAAAACAGAACAGGAGAAAAAACAAAAATACAATGATGCAGTTGCCGCAGGTGATGCATTGATGGGGGAAGAGAAATGGGGTGAGGCTGTTGCCAAATACCAGGAAGCACTGACCTTTGAAGCTTCGGCAACCTATCCGAAAGAGAAAATAGCAGAAGCAAAAGTGAAATTGGATGAGATCGCGAAAGCAAACGCATTGAAAGAACAGATCACTAAATTACTTGCCGAAGGAAATACCGCATTAACAGCAAAACAATATCCGGGAGCGAAAGCGAAGTTTGAACAGGTGCTGACACTTGATAAAGAAAATGCAGAAGCGAAGGCTAAAATTGAGGAAATCAACAAGCAATTGGAGTTTGAAAAGGCAAATGCAGAAAAAATTGCAAAAGCAAAGCAACTGGTAACGGAAGGTGACGCTTTGGATAAAGCAACAAAATATGCTGATGCAAAAGCGAAATACCAGGCAGCTCTTGAGTTGGTTCCGGATGCTACGGTTCAGGCTAAGATTGAAGCAATTGATGCGAAGATCCTTGCAGAAGGGAAGAAGGCGGAACAGAAAGCAAAATTCGACCAGGCTATCCTGGACGGTGATGCGGCATTGGCGGCGTCTAATTTTGAAGTTGCCAAAAAGAAATATGAAGAAGCACAATTATTGGATGCAGCGTCACAAGTTCCAAAGCAAAAACTGATTGAACTTGGTAAAAAAGAAGCATTGGCGAATGCCGAAAAGGATAAGAACCAAAAATACCAGGAAGCATTTAATGCTGGTATGACGGCATTGGGATCGAAAGATTATACCACAGCGAAAGAAAAGTTCCTTTTAGCTACAACAACGGATAACACAAAGAAAGAGGCGAAAGATAAATTGACAGAAGTTGAAAAGATCTTAGCTGATAATGCACAGGCCGCTGCCCAAAAGGAAAAATACGCAGCAACTTTAAAAGCGGGTAATGACCTGCTTGGTCAGAATAAATTGGCAGAGGCAAAAAAGAAATTCGAAGAAGCTTCCATTCTGGACCCATCTCAATCGGAACCAAAGGAAAAGATCAAAGAAGTTGAAGCACTGATTGCTAAGGCAGACAAAGAAAAACAAATCACACAATTACTGGCTGACGGTGCGGCAGCGCTATCCAAAAAGGATTTGGGGGGAGCAAAGGGTAAATACCAGCAGGTGCTTACGATGGACCCGGCAAATAGCATCGCATCAGAAAAGATGACTGAAATCCTGAAATTGGAAAACGATCAGGCCAGCGAAGCTCAAAAACAGGCTGCTTTCGATAAGTTGAAGGGTGAGGGAATGGCATTCCAGAACCAAAACCTGTATGCAGAAGCGAAGCAGAAATACCTGCAGGCAAAGGCAATCAAATCGGATGAAGAGATAGAAAAGGCAATTGCCTGGTGTGATAAGAAAATTGCAGAAGAATTAAAAGATGCTGAACTCAATAAGAAATATAACGCCATCCTGGCAGAAGCAAAAGAGTTGGAAGCGGCTAAGAAATACGATGAAGCAATTACGAGGTATGGAGATGCTTTGGCTGTAAAAAGCAACGAGCAGGAGCCTAAGACGCGTATTGAAGCGATTAAGGCATTAAAAGCTCAAAATGCGGAACAACAAAAAGTAGAAGCAGAGTACCAGGCAGCACTTAAAAAAGGAGATGACCTGGTTTCGGCAAAAAAATATACGGAAGCAATTCAATCTTATAATGCTGCGCTGGTGTTGAAACCATATGAAAAACTTCCTGTTGAAAAAGCAGAAAATGCAAAAAAACTTTCAGAACAGGAAACAAGCGATGGTGATCAGGCATACCAGAAGATCATTGATGTTGGAAACAAAGCTTTCGAGGAGAAAAACTACATCAAAGCAAAGGAAATGTTTACCCGAGCAGCAAATTTTAGACCGGCAGATGCATATCCAAAACAAAAATTAGATCAAATCGCAAATCTTGAAAAAGAAGAGAAGCTGGCTCAGGATCAGCAAAACCAGTTCGTTAAAAAAATGGCTGAGGCAGATGCTTTGGCAAAAGCAAACAAACTGGAAGAAGCAATCACTGCCTACAAGGCTGCGAAAACGATCAAACCGGATGATTTGACTCCGGACCAAAAGATCGCAGAGCTTCAGAATTTATTGGCAAACAAAGTAGACCCTGCTGCAGAAGAGCAAAAATTGTACGATGCGGCAATGTCAAGAGGAAACAATGCTGCTTTCAGCAAAGATTATAACGGCGCAATTTCCCAGTATGAAGAAGCGTTGAGACATAAGGCCAAAGATCAGACTGCGGTAAATAAAATTGCAGAAATGCGCCAGATCCTGGACGATCTTGCAAAAGAAAATGCAGCAAACAAAGAACTTCAGGGTTTACTTGCGGCTGCTGATAAAATGTTTAGTGAGAATCAATGGTCTGCTGCAAAAACGGCTTACGATAATGTGCTTACAAAATTCCCTTCGAATACTTATGCATATGAACAATCGAAGAAATGTGAGATTAAATTGAGAGAAGAAGCTGATGCTGATAAGGAACGTGTTTACCGAAATATTATCAAAGGGGCAGATGATAAGTTCGATAATAAGAATTACACAAAGGCAAAAGAGCTTTACGAGCGTGCTGTTACTCAAAGACCGGCAGACCCATATCCACAGCAACGATTAAGAGAGATCAAGAATCTTACCAGCCAGCCTGTAGTAAGCAATAAAACAACACCTGAGCCTAAAACAACTACTATTGAGTTAGAGAGTCTTGGCGAAGAAACGGATAATTCCTTAATCGAAGGAGCTGCCAAGTTGCAAAAATCATCCGAAACTCGAAAAAGTAGAAAAACCAGTAAAATGGTAGAGAAACTTCGCGGAACAACTGACAAAAACAGTGAATTAAGTGAAAAACAAAACAACCAGGCTTTGTCCACTGACAGTATTTTCGGGGAAATCAGAATTGATAACAGTATCCGGAATGAAGCAGCGAATGCGAAAGTTCAGAACAATGTAGAGGTAATGGATCTGAAAGCAGATCAACTGACTAAGAGTAAGGAAGAGTATAGTACGATTAACCAATTGAATATTGTTAATCAAAAAGAACAATTGGAAGCAGCAACACAAGCAGTCATTGTTTCCAACAGTGCATTGGACGGTGCAGCGATTGACAATAATGAGGTTATTAAAAAAGCAAATGCAAACTTAGGTAATACAGGAGTTGAGATGACCAATGAAACATATGCTGATATTACAAAGAATGACAAGGCGTTTACCAATATCCGAATAGATCAGGAGAAAAATTCGATCGATAATTATGAAGAGCGTTTGGCTGAAGAAAAGAAGGTGAAAGATGCCTCGGTTAAGCAGGGGGAATTAATGCTTAAGAATTCGAATCAGGCGGCTGAAAGGACAGTTGAGACGAAAGAAGTTTTAAAAGAGGTAGAAAACAATATTAGTGTTAAAACAACAGCGGACAAAGAGCTTTCGGTTAACAACGGTGAGAAGATGAAAGAGATCGAAAGGGTTCAGGCAGATCAGAAGCTTAACAGGGATCAGGCACATGTTGAAAACACGCAGCGTTTTGCAGACAAAAACAGTGAGACTGCAAAAGTGGTTGCTGAAGTTGAAGCCGGCAGAACAGAAGCGCATAGAGGCAATATTGAGGTTGTTGAAAACAAGCGGGATGAGAAAACAGAGATTGACCGGGCTGATTATAATAAGACTTATTTAAAGAATATTGAAAATAAGAAAATCTTAGATGAAAAGACCGTTGAAATTGAAAAGAGAGAAGCGCTTCCTTCGATCGCCGCTGCAGAGAACAAAAAGAATTTTACAGAAATTCAGGATGCAAATAACCAATCGCAAGCTGAACAGCAGAAATTGAATGACAGTAAAATTGTAGAGAACAAAAGCAAAATTACAAATGCTCAGAGACAGATCCAGGATGAAAGCGGTCAAAATAATCATTCGACTGAGAATGATGCATTGATTAAAAATTCAGTCAAAGAACTGGGGACTACGAGCAAAATCATGTCGGATAAAAGTGATGAAAGAGCTGTGTCGACTAAGAAAACGATTGATGAAATTGAATCAAAGCAACCAGAAAGAACTGTTACGGGGGCTTATGATGTTGATTTGACAAAATACAAGGAAGGTGTCAACCAGGAACAGTTTGATCAGTTGGGTCCAGACGGTTTGGTTTCTGCTATTGTAACAAGAAGAGTAGTGGTTACAAACGGGAAGGCAAATGTTTATATAAGAACGCAAACAATGAGCCTTGTAACCTATTCAAAAAACGGGCAGCCATGTACAGAACTGATTTGGCAAAAGGAAACCCAGGATGCCAAGTTAAAACGGAACTATTAATTCTTCTTTAATTATAAACACGTAGGGGCTGAAAATTTTCAGCCCCTACGTGTTTTAATGTCTTTCAATTCCACTAATTTCGATTTCAAATTAAATACCCGTTTTATGAATGTTCATTTTATTGCAATCGGAGGGAGTGCAATGCACAATTTAGCTATTGCTTTATCCCGAAAAGGAGCGAAGGTAACCGGTTCCGATGATGAAATATTTGAACCTTCAAGAACCCGATTGGAGAAGCAAGGAATTTTACCGGATTCGATCGGTTGGTTTCCTGAAAGAATTACTACAGATCTGGATGCCGTCATTTTGGGAATGCACGCAAGAGAAGACAATCCGGAGCTTTTAAAAGCAAAGGAGCTGGGCCTTCCGATCTATTCTTACCCGGAATACCTGTACGAACAGAGCAAGGACCAATACCGCATAGTCATTGGTGGAAGCCACGGAAAAACTACCATTACTTCCATGTTGCTTCATGTAGTGAATGAGTTGGGGCTGAATGTGGACTACATGGTCGGGGCACAGTTGGAAGGCTATGACTGCATGGTAAAGCTTTCCGAAGATGCTGCATTTATGATCCTTGAAGGTGACGAGTATTTGAGCTCACCGATAGACCGACGACCAAAATTTCATTTATATAAACCGGATACTGCTTTAATCAGCGGAATTGCGTGGGATCACATCAACGTGTTCCCCACATGGGAGAATTATGTAGACCAGTTCCGGAAATTCTGTGAAGTAATTGAGCCAGGCGGAAAGCTGATCTATAACGTAGAAGATCCGACTGTGAAAAGCCTTGGAGAAGAGTTTGCAGCCAAATTGGAAACGAAACCTTACCAGACACCGGTATACCGGGTTACGGATACCGGAACGATCATGACACATGAAGGAAAAGAATATGAATTACAGATTTTTGGAGCTCATAACCTACAGAACCTGGTTGGAGCAATGCGTTTGGCCGAATCAATGCATATTCCGAATCATGATTTCCTGACAGCGATCAAAACGTTCAAAGGAGCAGGGAAGAGGCTTCAAAAAGTGGCAGAACAGGATTCTTTCACCATGTTTAAGGATTTTGCGCATTCACCTTCTAAATTGAAAGCAACCACTTCAGCTGTGAAAGAACAATACCCAACCCGAAATGTGGTTGCCTGTATGGAGTTGCATACATTTTCTTCATTACGGAAAGAGTTTTTACCGCTTTATGACGGAGCAATGGATGCTGCGGATGAAGCATTGGTTTATTTCAGTCCTGCAGTTGTTGCACACAAGAAACTGGAACCTTTGACCATTGAGCAGGTTCAGGCCGCCTTTGGAGGAAAGGTGAAAGTGGTAAACAACACACAGGAAGTATTGGACTTTATACGAGCAAAGAATTGGAACAATTCGGTTTTATTGATGATGTCTTCGGGGAATTTTGACGGGATCGATTACGATCAATTGGGGGAGGAGCTAACGCGGTGATGAGTGATGGCAGTTTCGTTCTTTATTGAACCACAAAGATCACGAAGGACACAAAGTTTTTATGACTTGTAAGTGTTTTGATAGCAGGATACAGATTAGCAACTTCGCGTAAGAAGGTTATTGCAACTTCATATCGGAGAAAACAAAGAGGGAGTTTTCCTTAATCTAAACGCTATAAAGTACGTTGTTTGAACAACACTCTTCGGAAGATAACTGTTAGGATAATTGCGTTGATGGTTGATAATACCAGCATTCCTAAAAGGGAAATAGTCATGGTAGAAGTAGGATTGAACATTGATCTGTAATTAGCCATGGCCTTATTACGAATTTCATCTTTGGTCAATACCTGCATCTCCGGGTCCTTTCTCAGTTCTTTCAATTGTTTTGGATCTTCCAGTGCCTTGTTTACTACTTCTTCTGCCTGGGCCAATTGATTGGCATTGTAGGACGGGTCAATCTTTGCATAATACAAATAGATTAATCCAGCCACTAACACAGTGTATACCAATCCTCCTCCAAGTGTGTTCTTGATATCGCCCAAAGCACTTCCTTCTTCCCGAACTTCTTTTCTTTTTTCAGCAAGCGTCCCGATTGTCATTGCGAGTAATAAACACAGGATATTCCACATTACCTGGAATTTCACTCCCTGTTCATCCTGCAGGATTTGAGTATAGAAGAAAAGCATTTTACCGGTAAACCAAATACCGACAAACAGGATTGCAATTTTTAAAGAAATTCTCATGGTAAGAAAAATAAAGTCCCCTTGTTTAAACCGAGGGGACTCTTCATTTATGAATTCATTGATACTAAAAACTCTTCGTTGGAACGTGTGTTCTCCATGTGTCCTTTTACGAACTCCATAGCTTCTACCGGGTTCATATCTGCAATAAACTTGCGTAACAACCATATTCTTTGAAGTACATCTTTTCCTACCAAAAGATCCTCACGTCTTGTTCCGGATGCAAGGATATCGATAGCAGGATAAATTCTTCTGTTGGAGATCTTGCGATCCAACTGAAGTTCCATGTTACCTGTTCCTTTAAACTCTTCGAAGATTACTTCGTCCATCTTGGAACCAGTCTCTGTTAATGCTGTTGCAAGAATAGAAAGGGAACCACCGTTTTCAATTTTACGGGCAGAACCGAAGAAACGTTTTGGTTTATGAAGTGCGTTTGCATCCACACCACCGGAAAGTACTTTTCCAGAAGCCGGAGAAACGGTATTGTATGCGCGAGCCAAACGTGTGATGGAATCCAGGAGGATACACACATCGTGTCCACATTCAACCATGCGCTTTGCTTTTTCCAATACGATGTTTGCCACTTTTACGTGACGGTCGGCTGGTTCGTCAAATGTAGAAGCAACCACTTCGGCTTTTACACTGCGAGCCATATCGGTAACCTCTTCCGGACGCTCGTCGATCAATAATACGATCAGATAAACTTCCGGATGATTAGCAGCAATTGCATTGGCTACATCTTTCAGCAACATGGTTTTACCTGTTTTTGGCTGAGCCACGATCATTCCACGCTGACCTTTCCCGATCGGTGCAAATAAGTCCATTACACGTGTTGACATGGATTCATCCTTGTGACCGGTTAATTTGAACTTTTCATCCGGGAACAATGGGGTCAGGTATTCAAAAGGAACACGATCGCGGATATATCCCGGATCTCGTCCGTTAATAGAATCTACTTTTACAAGCGGGAAGAATTTTTCACCTTCTCTTGGCGGACGGATAGTCCCTCTGACCGTATCACCGGTTTTTAAGCCGAACAATTTGATTTGGCTTTGAGAAACATACACATCATCCGGGGAAGGCAAATAATTATAATCAGAAGAACGCAAGAATCCGTAACCATCCTGGATTACTTCCAAAACGCCTTCAGCTGTTACAATCCCAACTAAGTTGTAAGCTTCCTCATCCACTTTTTCTTCTTGCTGAGCTTGATTTTGATGCTGTTGACGGTTCTGATTGGGATTATTTTGGTTACGCTGGTTCCCCTGGTTATTTTGGTTGCGTTGATTTTGATTATTGTTCTGGCGCTCCTGGTTCCCTTGATTCTGGTTTTGGGAAGCGTTTTGCGTATTTTGGTTTTCGCCCTGATTGTTCTGGTTTTGCTGATTCTGGCGATTTTGGTTTTGATTTCGCTGATTCTGCTGATTTTGCTGGTTTTGCTGATTTTGAGGTTTTTTATTTAATAAACGCTCAAAAGGTTTCGGTTTATCAGCTGGTTTATCTTCCTGGTTTGCTGCTTCAGTCTTTGGTGATTCTGTGTTTTCAGCAGCAGATTCTGTTTTTACCTCAGTCACTGTAGCTTCGCCGGCAGCAGGTGTTGAAATACGTTTGCGCTTTTCCTTTGGAGGGTTTACAGCTTCTGATTGGGTATCATCTGTTTTTGGAGCTGCTGAAGTCTCCGCAGAGAACAGGTCTGCTGCAGGAGTTTCTTTTGGTTCTGTAGCTTTCTTTGCTTTTGATTTAGCCGGAGCTTTTTCGATTTCAGTAGTTGTAGCGCTCGCCGAATTTGCCTGGATTTGCTCGATCAATTCATTTTTCTTGAATGATTCCACTTTCTTAACTCCAAGAGATTTAGCAATTTCCCTTAATTCTGGTAATAACTTACCGTCTAAGTCTTTATTATTCATATAAAATTTTGGACTAGTTGTTTGTATTCGAATGAATACTTGCGAAAAGCAATGTGATTTTAATAACGATGATGCAATATTACAAATATTCCTTAGACGAGCACTATCTATTCACTTTTTTTCGAAAAAAAAACCGTTTTGTTTTCATCATTATCCTGTTAAATTTGTGCTCACGGCAAAAATCTGTTCAAAATCCCCTTATGAAAAACAATAAAACACTCATAATCCGTCTTCTGATCATCTTATTTTATCTTTCGCTTGTCGCAATCAAATTAAAATGGCCACAGAACGATCCGATGACTTTAATTGCTCCCGGAACGATTGTGGCGGGTTGTATTGGCGGTTGGTTCTTTTTTAAAACACGAAAAAATCTCCTGTTTTATATTGGAATATACCTCGTCGTAGCACTGTTGTTTTATGTGGAACGCCTCGGTGGAACTATTCTTTTTAATACAGGCCATATTATAAAGTTCCTATTAATGGGAATGTTGATTGCTTATGCCATGCATAGCAAGAAGCTTTCTTTATGGATTTTCTCGTCGATGATCATCGGTGTGGAGTTTGGTTTGGACTTTCCGGATTTTTCCCTTGAGTTGAAACGTTTCGGGGATATTTTCCTGCGTTTGATTAAGACCTTGGTTGCCCCGTTGTTATTTTCAACGTTGGTTGTGGGGATTGCCGGACATGGAAATTTGAAACAGGTTGGCCGCATCGGATTGAAAAGCATTATTTATTTTGAGATCGTAACCACTTTTGCGCTGTTCCTTGGTTTGGCTGCTATTAATATTTCGAAGGCGGGTAAAGGAGTACAGCAAGTGGAAGTGACCGAGAAGATGAAGGAGAAATCAGCAGATTTGCTGGCACAACTGGAAAAGCCGAAAGATCATTTGGTAGATATTTTCCCGGAGAACTTTGCGAAATCCATTGTAGAGAACCAGGTGCTTCAGATTGTGGTATTCTCCCTGATCTTTGCGATCGCTTTGAGTTTGGTGCAAAACCTGAAGCACAAGGAAACCATGCTGAATTGGATGGAAAGTCTTTCGGAAGTCATGTTTAAGTTTACGGACCTGGTGATGTATGTCGCACCACTTGCAGTTTTTGGTTCGATTGCATATACAGTAGCAAATTCGGGGACCGATGTTTTGGGGAACCTGATGAAACTGGTGGCAACACTTTACGTTACGCTTATTGTTTTTGTTCTTGTAGTATTGCTTCCGATTGCTTTGCTCTCCCGAGTTCCCATCAGGAGTTTCCTCAAAGCTATAACAGAACCAATTTCGATTGCATTTGCTACTGCAAGTAGTGAAGCCGCTTTACCTAAAGCATTGGAGAATATGGAGGCGTTTGGTGTTCCTAAAAAAATAGTGGGGTTTGTGATCCCGACCGGGTATTCATTCAATCTCGACGGGACAACACTTTATCTTTCCATGGCGACTGTTTTCGTAGCGCAGATGAGCGGAGTTGATTTAACAGTCGGTCAGCAGGTTGCAATTTGTTTAACGCTGATGCTGACAAGTAAAGGTGTGGCAGGAGTGAGAGGAGCTTCCTTTGTAATTCTAACAACGACCTTGATGGATTATAAACATTTGGGAATCAGTGTGGAAAAGGCCGGGATTATTCTTGGAATTGATGCGCTGATGGATATGGCGCGTACTTCTGTCAATGTGCTGGGTAATTGCCTGGCATCTGCAGTGATTGCCAGAAGTGAAGGAGAACTGGTAGTAACAAAAAACGACGAATAATTAAAGTTATTCGTCGTTTCAATTTCCTGGTTAAGGTTCTATTGATGCGCTTTACAACCGTGGAACTGCATTTTTAAATCCTCAGCCGAAGCCATTCGATCTTTTGTTTCTTCTTCGGCGATATAGTCCTTGGAGGAAAGCGAAGAAACAGTCTGATCAGGTGCTTCCGATTCAGTAGAACAGGATTGTAACCCGTTAATAATGAATAGTGAGAAGCAAAATATTTTTAACCTCATAATCATAGGCCGAAGATAAGGGAATCGACTTTTCGTCCCAATACGAATTGTATTTTCTGCAATTTTCGTCGGGTAAAATGCTTGTTTCGTCGATTGGTAAAACACACTTCAAGGGATGCTTTAAGTGGAAATATTTCCAGGCTTTTCTTACTTCAACTTATGCTTTAAGTGCATTCCAGTGTAGTTGTTTTTTACCTGGACCAACTCCTCCGGAGTTCCGGTAAATTCAATGTTTCCGCCATTTATACCGCCTTCCGGACCTATGTCGATAATCCAGTCTGCGGCTTTGATCACGTCCATGTTGTGTTCTATAACAATGATGGAATGTCCGTCGTCTACCAATCGATTGAATGCGATCAACAATTTTTCAATATCATAGAAGTGTAAACCGGTTGTCGGTTCGTCAAAAATGAAGAGCGTTTTATTGCTTTTTTGCGCCCCTTTGATCAGGAATGAGGCCAATTTTACACGTTGTGCTTCACCGCCGCTTAATGAACTGCTGGATTGACCCATTTGAAGATAGCCCAGACCAACGTCTTCAAGGGGTTGAATTTTCTGAACAATTTTTTCTTCCAACTTGTCTTTTCCTTCTTTGAAAAAAGCCAAGGCAGAAGAAATATCCATGTTCAGAATGTCGGAAATATTTTTGTCCCGGTAAAGAACTTCCAATGCTTCCTGTCTGTAACGACTTCCGCCACAAGCTTCACAAACCAGGTGCACATCGGCCATGAATTGCATACTGACAGTTACAACTCCTTCACCTTCACACATTTCGCAGCGACCACCTTCCACATTGAATGAAAAGAATCCGGGTTTGTAACCGTTGTGCTTTGCTGCATTTTGTTTTGCAAACAATTCCCGGATATCGTCAAAAGCTTTGACGTATGTTACCGGATTACTCCTGGAGGATTTCCCGATTGGGTTCTGATCGATCAATTCAATTTCTGCAATACTGGAAAGATCTCCTTCAATGCGTTTTACATTTCCCTGATGATCTCCGTATTGTCCTAAATGCTTGCGAATTCCAGGGTAAAGGATTTCCTTCACCAAAGTGGATTTACCGGAGCCACTGACTCCCGTAACGGCCACAATCCGGTTTAGCGGAAAGTCGACAGAAACATTCTTCAGGTTGTGTTCTTTGGCACCGATCACTGAAATTTTATTCTTTCCATTCCTACGCTTTTTAGGAACAGGAATTTCACGGACTCCGGTTAAATATTGTGTTGTAAGGCTTGTATCGTTCTTTTTCAGTGCATCGAATTTTCCCTGGAAAACCACTTCACCACCAAATTTTCCTGCTGCCGGCCCGATGTCGATGATCTCGTCTGCGTGAAGCATCATGTCTTCTTCGTGTTCCACAACAATTACGGTATTCCCGATATCGCGCAGTTTTTTCAGTACCCCGATCAGGCGTTCCGTATCCCGTGGATGCAAACCGATGCTTGGCTCGTCCAGGATATACATGGACCCAACCAAACTACTTCCCAATGAAGTTGCGAGATTAATTCGCTGAGATTCTCCTCCGGAAAGTGTATTTGCAGCCCGATTAAGTGTTAAATAACCCAATCCGACCTGAGTCAGGAAAGAAAGGCGCTGCGTAATTTCAGGTAGAATGCGGTTCGTAATCTTCAATTCCAACGGATCTACTTCCAGGTTCTCGAAAAACTTCAATGCATTTTCAATCGGCATTAATACCAATTCCTTAATGCTGATGCCACCGACTTTTACGTAATTGGCATCTTCTCTTAAGCGGGTTCCATGACATTCAGGACACAGTGTTTTTCCCCTGTAACGGGAAAGCAAAACGCGGTATTGAATTTTATACGATTGACTTTCTACGAATTTGAAGAAACCATAAATTCCTGCGAAATGGCTGTTTCCATTCCAAAGCACCTCTAATTGTTCCTCCGTTAGTTCTTCCACCGGTCGATGGATCGGGAAATCAAATTTGCGTGCATTCCGAACCAATTCCTGTAAATATTCCCCCATGACTTCACCTTTCCATGGAACAACAGCACCTTCATACACGCTTAAACTTGTATCAGGAATGACCAGGTTCGGATCAATACCGATAATAGAACCGTAACCCTCGCAGGTTTTACAGGCTCCGAAAGGATTGTTGAAGGTGAACAGGTGAGGCGAGGGCTCAACAAAGGTCATATTATCCAGTTCGAACCGATTGGAAAATGTGCGTTCTTCCATGCTTCCCATGTGGATTACCGAACAGTCTCCGTGACCTTCCATGAACGCTAATTGAATGGAGTCTCCCAAACGTCCTGAGAAATCCGTATCCATCTCCTGGGTTACGATCCGGTCTATCACGATTTGGATCGAATCGGAAAGTTTCAGATCCTTTTCTTTGAGATCTTCCAGCTGTTTCAATTCGTGGTTATGCATGATGCGCACGTAACCTTGTTCCTTGAGTAATTTCAACGTTTTTTCAATCCCGTATTTTTCCAATGAGGGAAATGGTGCAGTGATCAGTAAGCGAAGATCATGTTCTAAACTTGCGATGTAATTAATCACGTCTGTAACGGAATCTTTCTTCACTTCATTTCCTGAAACCGGTGAGAAGGTCCGGCCGATCCGGGCGAATAATATTTTGAGATAATCGTAAATCTCGGTAGTTGTTCCAACCGTTGACCGTGGATTATTGGTAATGACCTTTTGCTGGATAGCGATTGCAGGAGCAATTCCTTTAATGAAATCCGTTTCGGGTTTGTCTAATTTCCCTAAGAACTGGCGGGCATAAGAAGACAGGCTTTCAATGTATCTTCTTTGTCCTTCTGCATAAAGTGTGTCAAATGCCAGGGAAGATTTCCCCGAACCGGACAACCCGGTGATGACGGTCAACTTGCCGTGTTCGATCTTAACTTCCAGATTCTTAAGGTTATTGACGCGCGCGCCCTTGATGTGAATGTATCTTTCAGACATACTACAAATTTCGGGAATTAATTTCGAATTCCGAGTTCCGAATGCCGAATTTATTGTCAGAATTTTGATGAAATATTTCCCACTATAAAAGTTCCTGTTTTATTGGGCCTTGTATCGAAATCCGGAATTAGGTATTCGCAATTCGGAATTATTTTAAGCTTTTTTTTGATTTTATATTGAAAAGTTCTATCTTTCCGAAAATAATTCATAGAGCCTATAGAAAGAATTCTACTTTAAACTGTTAAAAACAACAACTGGTTACACCTTAAGAGTAGAATTATGGCTATGAAATTTCTAGACGATCAAGTCCTTATTCATTATTATTTAGAAGGAAACGAACAAGCTTTTGAAGTTTTGTTGATGCGTCATAAAGACAAAATATACCGTTCCATTTATCATAAAATCCGTGAGCGTGAAATCGCGGAAGATATTTTCCAGGAAACATTTGTGAAGATTATCCAAACACTGAAGTTGGGGAATTACAATGAAGAAGGAAAATTCCTTCCCTGGGCTATGCGCATTGCACAAAACCTGGTGATCGATTACTTTCGTAAGCACGGAAGAATGAAACTGGTAAGTGAACGCAATGCGAAAAGCGAAGATTTCAATATCTTTTCTATCCTGAAAATGGAAGATTTGAACATTGAACAAAGTATTTCCAAAACGGAATTAGAGAAACAAATGATCGAACTGATCCAGCACCTGCCGGAAAGTCAGAAAGAGATCATTGAAAAACGCATCTTCCAGGATTTATCATTCAAGGATATTGCTGAAATGGAGAACATCTCTATCAATACGGCTTTGGGAAGAATGCGCTATGCGTTGATAAATTTGAGGAAGTTGATCGAGAAACATCAGTTAGTTACAGATCTCGATTAATTGTTAGCTACCACAATAAAATAGGGATCCCTTCTTGATTTAGCGAGAGGGGATTTTTTATTTGCTGGAATTAATTACCATGGTAACAGGTGGATAAGTGTACTCTTATCCAAAAAGCTCCTAATCCCGGATGTCAGGGACAGGAGCTTTGGTTATTGGTTGCGTTTAATTTACTCAGCCGGCTGGAACAAGCCACTGATCGCTATTCTGTTCCAGGCATTGATCGTTGTGATCGCCATAATAACCTGGGCCAAATAATTCGCATCAAATGTTTCGCTTGCTTCTTTGTATAGATCCGAAGGAATTCCTTCCTGGCTGATTAATGTTACAGCCTCCGTTAATGCCAAAATGATACGTTCCTCATTGGTATATAAATCGTTGACTTCTTTCCATGCATTTAAAAGAACAATGCGTTGAATGGTTTCACCGTGTTTCATGGCTTCCTTTGTGTGCATGTCAATACAAAAAGTACAACCATTAATCTGTGAAGCCCGTATTTTGATTAATTCCTGGTGTGTTTTTGTTAATGCACTTTTCTCGATGTAACCTTGCAAACCGTACATTGCTTTTGTTGCTGCCGGTTCTGTTTCCATAATGTTGATTCTCTTTTCCATTTGTTTGATTTTTTTCTGAAGCAAAGGTCAGGAACAAACAACGGAAAAAACTTAAACTGGTTTAAGAACGCTTTTTTTTGCGCAATTCGCTTAAATATTCAGGTGTAAGCCCCAGGAAAGAAGCGAGGAGGTATTGCGGAATGCGCTGTACAAAACCGGGATACAAGTCGTAGAAATGAAAAAAATAATCTTCCTTGGACATGGTATACAAATATTTGAGTCGCATTTGGTAGGCTGCAAAAGCACGTTGATACACATAGCGGAAATACCGTTCCATAATTGGGAAATCGCGGTACAGTTTTTCCAGGGATTGAGAATCAATGCTCAGTATTTCCGAATTTTCAACGGCTTGGATACTAAAGAGTGCTTCTGTTTGGAATTCGAAGGCTCTGTTATCGGATAGCCACCAGGTTTCCAATGCAAATTCGGTAGTGACTTCAACTCCTTTTTCATTGATCAGGAATTTCCGAAGACACCCGCTTAACACAAAATATTGGGAGCGACAAATTTTTCCTTCCTGTTGAAGAATTTCTTTTTTTGAAACGCGAATGATTTTAAAATATTCCAGGATCGCTTCAAACTCTTCGTCGGAAACGGAAATGAATTTTTCGAGATGCTGTTTGAAGATTTGGGACATCTTATTTGAATTTGGTAATTCGTTCTAAAACCAATGTATCACGAATTCCAGTAATTGTTAATTTGTTTTTTTCAATGGTAATGATATCCAGACTGGTAACGATACAGCGATCTCGTAATTGGATACAATTGTTGTAAAAGCCATAGTTGAACAGCAGGGAAGATTGAGTTTTAAAGTTTTCAAAAACTTCAGCTTTTCCATCTTCGCGAATGTGCATGATGAAAGAATTGTAAAAGAAATATTTGGGATAATACATAACTCCATCATCCTTGTTTTTTTTATATCTCCACCATCCCAAAACTTTGGACCTTAATTTATTTCCACTCATAGCTTGTTTTAAACGTTCTTTCGGATTACTTCCAACTGATTTCTTATAGAATAATGTAGTTTTATTCGATTCATCATTCAAAATAAGCGTGTTTGAATCTAAATATGTAATCGGGTATTCTAAATCATATTGATTGAATAGTTTTTGATTTTTATAATATCCATGAAGAATCAGTTCATCACCAAGTGAGTAGGAGAACATATGAAATCGGTGGTTTTTGGAAACAAACAGCGTTTGATAATCTGATGTACCATTTGAAACAGAGTCCAAATGCCATTCTCCCCAAAGTAAATGGGAGTCAAATGAAACAGAGGGTGATTTTTCCGTTATTGTACATGAAAAAACAATAATTATTAAAATACAGCTAAAGATTACCTTCCTCATAGAATATTTCTTTCAATGCTTCGCTTTTTTCTTATCCTGCTTTCTGCCTTTGTATTTTTCCCGGGCAAGCTTGTAGGTGTGTTTAATTGCTTTTTTACCCGGTACAATCTCCTGGTGTCCCGGAATGACCCATTTCACCTTCGGATATTTCTTCATCAGGTTCTTCGCTGCAATGGGCCACATGCCAATATTGGCATCGGAAAGGTTTCCGAGATCTTCAGCTTCAACGGATTTAATAAAACAGCCACCGACCAGGATCTTGTCTTTGGGGAAATAGACTACAATGTTATCGGACGTATGTCCGGCTCCTGGGTAATAGGTTTCAAAAACGGTATTTAAGATATTGAACGTTGTGTCACCCTCGAAAGTGAATTGTGCCTGGGGAAAATTATTTTCCCGGCATAAATTCTTTGTAGCATAGGTACTATAAGTTGCAATTCCTTTTTTCCTGTAATAATCCAATCCGGCACTTCGATCTTCGTGCCAATGCGTGGAAATAACCAACAGCACTTTTTTATGGAACTTCAAATCAATCGAATCCAGTAAGGGCTGGAATTGAGTGGTGTCCCAGGGAGTGTCGATCATAACAACACCTCCCGGAGTGATTTTCAATAGACCGTGAGCCGAAAAACGTACTTCCTTGTATACCTGGTAAGTAGTGAAGATGTAAGAACTGTCTGATATTTTCTTGAAGTCAAGCTGTGCTTTTAACCCGAAGGATATTAAACAAACCAGTGAGAAAAGAAGTGTTTTCATAAGATAAACTTACGCAATTATCTTATTTGGTTCATGTGTTTTTCTCTGTTTTCTTCTAATCTGATTTGCGATATGATTTGGTGTAATAATAGAATTAGGAAATTTTGGGAGATCTTGCCATTTCGTAATACTCCCGGGTCATTTGTAAACCTAAGGGTTAATTAGTTTTGTATGGCAACTGATGCGGGTAGTTTGTAAATCTTTTAGTTAATTGGTTAATGATTATTGAATCAATAGCTTATCACAAACTAAGTTGTAAACCTTTTAGTTAATTCGTTCACAACAAAACGATTTGTCGGTATCAAAAAAGGCCCTCTCCATTGCGGAAAGAGCCTTCGGCCTAAAAATAATAAAACTAGATTAAACAGTCACTTTCGGAGCTGCTGCCAGAATATCTGTTGATGTTTCTGCCGCATACTGTTCAAAGTTCTTAACGAACTGATCAGCTAAATGGTTGGCAGTTTTATCATATGCAGCCTTATCTGCCCAAGTCTCACGAGGATTTAATATTTCGCTTGGAACTTCCGGGCAAGAAGTAGGGAATGACAATTCAAATACCGGCAATGTTTCGTAAACAGCGTTATCCAGTTTTCCTGTCAAAGCTGCTGTGATCATTGCACGTGTGTAAGACAATTTCATTCTGCTTCCGACACCGTAAGAACCACCTGACCAACCGGTGTTGATCAACCAAACTTTAATGTCTGTTCCTTGTAATTTTTCACCCAATAATTTTGCGTATTTCGCAGGGTGAAGCGGCAAGAATGCTTTTCCGAAACAAGCTGAGAATGTAGTTGTCGGTTCTGTAATACCAACCTCAGTTCCTGCAACTTTTGCCGTATACCCGGACATAAAGTGGTACATCGCCTGCTCATTCGTTAAACGAGAGATCGGAGGCAATACACCGAATGCATCAGCTGTAAGGAAGAAAATATTTTTTGGTCCTGATCCGATAGAAGGAATCATGATGTTATCAATGAAATCAATCGGGTAGGAAACACGTGTGTTTTCTGTAATAGAACCATCTGTGTAATCAGGAGTTGAAGTTCCTTCGTGGAACCCGATGTTCTCCAGGATCGCACCGAACTTAATCGCATTGTAAATTTGCGGTTCTTTTTCTTTCGAAAGATCGATCGTTTTTGCGTAACAACCTCCTTCGAAGTTGAAAACGGTATTGTCTGACCAACCGTGCTCATCATCACCGATCAAACGACGGTTCGGATCTGAGGATAATGTTGTTTTTCCGGTTCCTGACAAACCAAAGAAAATAGCTGTATCGTTATTCTCTCCAACGTTTGCCGAACAGTGCATGGAAAGTACATTTTTCTCATGTGGCAATACATAGTTCAATACAGAGAAAATACCTTTTTTAATTTCACCTGTATATCCCGTACCGCCAATAATGATCATTTTACGAGTGAAGTTCAGGATTGCGAAATTCGCCTGGCGCGTTCCGTCGATTGCAGGATCAGCTTTGAACCCGGGAGCACAAACGATGTTCCACTCTGCTTCAAAGTTTTCGATTTCCGCATCTGTCGGACGCAGGAACATGTTGTATGCAAACATATTTGACCAAGGGAATTCAGTTGTCACACGAATGTTCATTCTGAATTTGTCATCAGCACAGGCATATGCATCACGCACATACATGTCTTTACCGATCAAATAAGACTTCATGCGGTTGTATAACGCATCAAATTGTTCTGTGGAAACAGGAATATTCACATCACCCCACCATACACTGTCCTCAGTTTTAGCGTCGCGAACAACAAAGCGATCTTTTGGAGATCTACCAGTGAATTCACCTGTTTCAATAGCGATTGCTCCTGTGTCAGTTAAAACACCCTGACCACTGATAATGGTGTCTTCTACTAGCTCTGCCGGCGTTAAATTCCAAAATACGTTACCGAGATTTTCTAATCCGATAGTTGCTTTTAAATCGGCGTTTTTTCCTCGTTTACCAAATTCATTCATAAAATGTCTTTTTGTTTTGCCCTTAAAGGCTAACTTATTTCGCTGCAAAAGTACATGGATTCGTCAAAAATTCACCCTTTTTTTAGTATAAATATTAACAGAAGTAGAACAAATCCTTTGACTCATAGCTGATAACGCCTTTATTACTAGTTTATTGCAGGTAATACAGGGTTAATAACTTATTAAACTTTACTTCACCAGGTTCCAGTCTTTTGCGATCTGATAAGTACTGAAAAAATCCCCGTCCTTAGCATGTTTGGAGAGTTCTCCGCCCTGGTTAATTCCCGGTCCGGGATCGATCATTAAGTAGTGTCCCCATTTGTTGGCTTTGTAAAGAACGATAACCGGACGACCTTTTACATCCTTGTATTCTGTGCGCATGATGGTTGGAGTATTCACTCCGGCAGCAACTTGCTTTTGGGACTCTGAGGTCACTTTAAAAGCGGTTTTCCATTGTTTTACAAGCACTTCGCCGTTCCCGTAATTGACTACTTTGTCATCCGTCCCGTGAATGACGATCAATTGCGGAAATTCTCCTTTATAAAGGGAATCTTGTGAGTATAAGCGTTTACGGAGTATCGAATCACTGAACATGGTCGGTTGTTTCATTTCGGAAAAAGACTTCATCGGTGAATCGACTTGTTTGTAAGCTGTTCCCGCCAAAATAGCTCCCGATTTAATGCTGGAAGGATAACAAGCCATATAGTTTACACTCATTGCAGCTCCGGCGCTTGCACCATAAATGAATATTTTGGAAGTATCAATCGCATAATGTGAAACGGCGTATTTCACCATTTCGTGAATGCTTGCAACTTCTCCCTTGTCCTTTTCCTGGTCGTCCTTCAAAAACCAATTGAAACATTTGAGCATGTTATTTGCTGCTTTTTGTTCCGGGTAAAGAACAAAGAAGTTTAACGAGTCTGCCAGTTTATTCCACCCTGATCCGCTTGAAATTTCTGCAGCATCCTGATTGCAGCCATGTAACACAACCACCAATGGGATCTTTTTAGTTGGTTTATTAATAGGTTCATGAACAAAAGCGTTCAAATTTCCCGGATTTTTGAGGATTTCTTGTGTGATATCCGTTAATTGAGTGTTCCCTGAAAAAGGGAAGAGTAGCAGCGAAAGTATGAATATTGTTTTCAAATTACCTGGTATTTTTTCATGATGAATGTAGCACTTTTATTCTGACAAATTCCATTCCGAAGTTTATAATCAAAGAACAGGTCGTTGTCTTTTATCTCTACCTCAAAACAGCTGTTGCGTAAATATGCCGGATGTGCTTTGGTAGTTTCACACACTTCCAGATCGTGTGTAGCAATCATTCCGATTGCTTTTAAACGGACCATTTGCTCCACAATTCCGATTGTGCCGTTTTGCTTGTCGTCTGAATTTGTTCCGCGCAGGATCTCGTCCAGCAAAACAAATGCCGGCCCCTGGGCCAGATTGTCAATGATTAGTTTCAAACGTTTTACTTCAGAAAAGAAATAAGAAGTACTTTCTTCCAGGGAATCGCTTAAGCGCATGGAGACCAGCAACGGAATCGGGTAGAACCGTGCACTTTTTGCCGGAACAACCGAACCTGCATTTGAAAGAATTACCGCAATTCCCAATGTTCTGAGGAAAGTACTTTTTCCCGACATGTTTGACCCGGTAAGAATAATGAAACGTTCCCTATCAAACGAAATAGAATTGCATACACGTTTGGTTTTTGGGATCAGCGGATGGCCCAATTCTTCAAAGGAGATTTGATCGGTATCCAGCTCCGGGAAGCAGTATTCCGGATTATTGACTTTGAAGTTGCTAAAAGAAAGAATGCTTTCAAGTTCTGCAATCTGTTCGATCCATTGACTGATCGATTCTCTATGATTTTTCTTCCATTTTACCAGTTGCCTGAAAATATGAACGTGGTATTGAATGGTTCCATTCAGCATGAAAACGGCCATTCCGTTATTGACGCTGTCCATATTCCCGTAGATTTGGGAAGCTTCTTTCAATAGAGCACTTGCAGCCTGGTTTTTGGAATGGACTTTTGAGTGAATTTCTTTGAGCTTGCTTGATTTCCATTCCCGGCTTTCAATTAACTGAAGCATTTGACTATAAGCCAAAAGCGCAGCTCCGATCCGTTCCGTTTTACCGATCTCGTTCCGGATTTTTCCTACTACAGTACCGAAAAGCAACATGTTTACTACATATAAAATAACACCGACATTAAACCAATAAACTTTTCCGGTTTGCCATAAGAGAATCATGCTGGTCAATCCCAGTGCCGGAAAAATGAATGCCAGAATGCTTGAAATGATTGAAAGCGATTGTTTGGAATCCTGCCAATGTTCAATATATGTACGAATTTCTTTGCTGTCCTTTCCCAGTTTTGCGTATACCTGAAATGCTTGTCGCCACTCTAAATCTTCAGCAACTTCTGCAATTGCTTCCTGTGAATCCTGCAATGCTTTTTTACTTTGGGTTTGAAGCAGGGAAACAGCCAGTTTTTCACTTCCGATAACAGTTGAGGTCCGGTTTAAATGCTCAAACAAGGAATGAGGGCCAAAAAGATCAATATCTAAGGAATAAGGATGTTTTGTGTCCAGGAACTCGTTTCCATCTTCATAATAAGTTACTGATTCTTTCAGGAAGCGGTCTTCCGATTCATTCAGCCATTGATAAGTAGCAGCAACCTGCAGTTTCCGCTTGACTTTAAAATGATAATTCACAAGAAAACCAAACAACCCCAGGAAAATAAATCCGCCAATCAGAAAAGGAATACCGTTTGGGGCCCTGGAAAAATAAAAACAGGCACCGGAAACCAGCAGTGCAATTAATCTCGACCAACCAATTAACTGAAGCTGTTTATTTATTTGATTGACAGATTCTTTAAAGGATTTAGATCTTTCCGAATAATCAGGGATCATACTGCGGCCATTTTTTTCAATTCATCGACAGCCTGACGGATGTTTTTCCAAACTTCGCTGATAGTTGCATCCATCATATAACAAGGTGCTGTGATTATTTTATTTGTCGGGTCCACATGAATTTCCCTTACGGTTTTATAGGTAGTTGTTGCACCGGTTTTTTCCAGTCCCTGAGAAAATGCTTCAATATCATAAGGAGAGGATTCTGCAGTTGTTCCTAAAGTAAGTGCAGGATGAATGTCCGAACCTTCCAATGCCTTTGCCAAAACTACGGGACTTACACACAGTGCAACAATCGGTTTGCCGATGTTGATCAGATTGACCAGCAGCAATTTTACTTCAGGTAAAATGGTTCCTTCAGGTCCTTCAAATGCCCACTTCGTGAAGTTTTTGGCACTCCCGAATCCTCCCGGAATAATCAACCCGTCCAGGTCAGCTGGTTGAACATCCTGGATGGGAACAATATTTCCACGTGCAATACGTGCTGCTTCAACAAGCATGTTCCGTGATTCATTCATGGGTTCTCCGGTAATATGATTAATTACGTGGAACTGATCTGCATTTACTCCAATACAGGTGTAAGTGTCTCCTGATTCGGAAACTGCGAGCATGCTTAATACGGCTTCCTGGATTTCAGCTCCATCATATACTCCGGACCCGGAGAGTAAAATTCCAAAATTCATTTTATTGTGATTTATATAATATACGTAAAAAATAATTAACCACCCTTCCAGGGTTGTAAACCCTGGAACAGCTTTTGTTCCTCAAAAATACGATTCTCCGCCTATTTCGTATCTTTGTTTCCATGGACAAACCAATAATTTTTTATGATGGCGATTGCGGTTTTTGCAACAAAACCGTTCAGTTTGTCCTGAATCATGAAAAAAACTCCGAAATTCATTTTTGTGCACTCCAAAGCGATTTTGCAAAAGTTTTTTTTGGAAAGTTGGGAATCCACGAAATGGACCTGTCAACATTTTATTTCTGGGATGGAAAGAAATTAAACAATCGCTCTACCGCAGCTCTCAAGGTTTTGAATTATTTGCGTTTTCCTTATACCTTGGGAAAAATAGGATGGATTTGTCCGCGCTTTATAAGAGATAGTATTTACAACCAGATTGCAAAGCGAAGAATGCGATTGGCACCTTCTTTTTGTGCACTCCCAACCCCAAAACAAGCTGTCCGGTTTTTGTCCCAAAAAACGATTTAATTTTCACTTTCTATCAGGAAGTATCAAATAAAACCAGATGTTAAATTACAAGTCGTTTTTGTGTAAACTCTTGTTAATATCATTCTGAAATTAGGAGTTGTAAAGGGAATTCTTTCCTTATTTTTGTCTTATGAGAATATCTGCTTCGATTTATTCGGATAAGAAACGTGAACTGTCGGAAACAATCAGGGATTTGGCGGCTCATCATGTGGATCTATTGCATGTTGACTGTAACGATGACCCTTCTGTTTTTGAAGATATTAGTAAGATCAGGACCTGGTGTAATATCCCGGTTGATTTGCACATCATAACGAAAAACCCGTCGAGCTATTTTGACCTGCTTCGCACTGTTCCTGTGGAATACGTTACTTTTCAAGTGGAAGATCTGGAAGAGGAATTACTGATCCCATCGGATATAAAAGGGAAGAAAGGTTTGGCAATTATTACTCCGACTCCTATTGAAGCATTTGACAGGTACAGCAATTTCGATTTCATTTTGATCATGGCGACTGTTCCGGGACAAAGCGGTGGCGTTTTTGATGCAGTAAATTTTAAAAAGATTCGGGATTTTCAAAAGAAATATCCATCGAAATCCGTGCATGTGGATGGTGGAGTAAACGGGGAAGTCTCCTTTATTTTAAGAAATATGGGAGTTCATACCTCCGTTTCCGGTTCATATTTATTCAATGCGCCAAGTGTTGGTCATGCTTTAATGGATTTAACAAAACGAAATGTAGATTCTCAATTCCTGGTGAAGGACTTTATGATCCCACTGACGGAATCTCCTTCAATTGGTGAAAATGCCTCTGTTTCGGAAGTTTTGAATGCGATCGATGATGGAAAGCTGGGCTTTACCTTAGTGGTAGACGAAACGGCTAATTTAAGAGGTTTGATCTCCAACGCAGATATCAGGAAGAGTTTGATCCGTACCAACGGAAACTTGAATAATGAATCCATTGCAGAAATTATGAATTCGAAACCTTTGGTCATTCAGGAAACAGCAACAGTCAATGACTTACTACAACAAATAAAAAAATACACATTCCCGATTCTTTATTTGCCCGTTGTGGACCAAAACAATAAAGCAAAAGGGATCTTAACATTCGTAAACCTGATTAAAGGGGAAATATGATCATTCATTTAAAAAATTCAGTAAGTTCAACTGATGCAGCTAAACTTGCTGCAGAAAACAAAGCCTTTCACCTGGTTTCCCAGGGAGTAAATGTATTGGTGACAGGTTCTGGTGTAAAAGAAGTACCGGCTGCTTTGGAAGCTGTGACGGAGGCACATTGGGTGTTTCCAAATGACATGCAGTTGGCTTCACGGAATTACCGTTCCGAAACGCGTGAAGTAAAAATCGGAAATGTAACTATAGGAGGGAAAACGGGGAATACAATTATGATTTCCGGGCCTTGCTCGGTCGAATCTGAAGAGCAAATCCGTCAATCTTCTGAACTATTGAAATCGTTGGGATTAACTTCACTTCGTGGTGGATGTTATAAACCCAGGACAAGTCCCTACAGCTTCCAGGGAATGGGACTGGAAGGCTTGAAATTGCTGGCAAAAATGCGTGAGGAATATGGTTTCACTGTTGTAACGGAAGCGCGCGATGCAACACATATTGACGAGATTATTGAACATGCGGATGTGATCCAGGTTGGCGCAAAAGCAATGTACGATCAAGGGATTTTACGTGCTTGCGCGAAAACACAAAAGGCCGTTTTGATCAAGCGCGGTTTTGGTACGACATTACAGGAGTTCGTTCAGGCTGCTGAATTTGTGCTTTCAGGTGGAAATGAGAACGTGGTTTTGTGTGAAAGAGGAATTCGAACTTTTGAAACAGGAACACGTTTTACGCTGGACTTATGTGGAGTAGAGTGGTTGAAACACTATACAAACCTTCCTGTGATTTTGGATCCAAGCCATGCGATGGGGTATGCTTACGGAGTTGCAGGACTGTCGAGAGCATGCATAGCTTTAGGAGTTGACGGGTTATTGGTGGAAGTTCATCCGAATCCGAAAGTTGCGAAGTCAGATGCTTCTCAGCAATTGAACCACGAAGAGTTCAAACAATTGTTACAAACACTCAATCCGATTGCTTCCAGCGTTGGATATAAACTGGTTTAGTCTTGTTTTTAGAACAGAATATAAAAGGCCTTTGCGCAAAATTTGGCGTTGATTTTTACCAGATGCTGAAGGATTTTGACGTGGACGGAGTAACCGAATTGTCTATCCTGGATTTGGAGGCAATTGCAGAAGAATACGAGGTGGATTTCTATTCTCTCTTATTCAAACCCTTGTTCGTTTTCGATCATTTGAAGTCTAAAATTGAAAAAATCAAATTACTGATTTTGGACGTAGATGGCGTTATGACGGATGCAGGGATGTATTATACTGAGTCAGGAGACCAGTTTAAGAAATACAATTCCAAAGATGGAATGGGTATTATGAAAGCCCAGGAAAAAGGGTTGCTTTGTGGAATTATTTCTTCTGCGTTTACCGATAAGATGGTTGTTTACAGAGCAGAAACCTTGAGAATCAAATATGTATACGTTGGTCGCGATCAGAAAATCACCATTTTGAAACAATGGTGTGAGGAATTATCCATTACTTTGAATGAGGTAGCAATTATTGGTGATGACATCAATGATCTGTCAATCATGCGCGAAGTAGGATTAAGTGCATGTCCGAAAGACGCTGTTCAGGAGGTCAAGAAAGAAGTAGATATTGTATTAACAAAAGATGGGGGAACGGGAGTAGTCAGAGAATTTATCGATAACTTTCTCCTTCCGGAACCAATAAAAGAATTTTAAAACAACATGAATCAAGTGAAATTGGGCATTATTCGTGAAGGAAAAGTGCCGCCTGATAAACGGGTTCCACTTACACCCAAACAATGCAAGTTGGTTGAGATGAAATTTCCACAAGTGAAAGTACTTGTTCAGGAAAGTGAGATCCGCGCATTCAAGGATGAAGAATACAGGGCTGAAGGGATTGAAGTGGTGAAAGATTTGTCCGACTGTGACATTATTATGGGGGTGAAGGAAGTAAATATTCCCGATTTGATTCCGGGAAAAAAATTCATGTTCTTTTCACACACCATCAAAAAACAGCCTTATAACCGGAATTTGCTTCGCGCAATTTTGGATAAGAAAATTCAATTAATCGATTACGAAGTGCTGAAGTCGAAAGAGAATAAGCGCATTATCGGTTTTGGACGTTATGCCGGGATTGTTGGTGCTTACAACGGAATTCGTGCTTACGGAGAAAAAACAAACACTTTTCATTTAAAACCGGCGAACGAATGTTCCGGGAGAAAAGAAATGGAAGATGAATTGCATAAAGCTTCTTTTCCTGAAAACATGAAATTGGTTCTAACCGGTTTTGGAAGAGTAGGTTATGGAGCACGAGAGATTATGGACCTGTTGCCTTTTACGGAAGTGGGCCCGGAAGAATTTCTAAGTGAAAAATTCGATACTCCTGTTTTTACCCATTTGGAAATCGAAGATTACTACAAACGCAAAGACGGAAAACCGTTCAATAAGCAGGAATTCTATACGACACCTGAAATTTACGAATCCAGTTTCAAAAGATATTCCGAGGTAGCTGATATATATGTTGCATGTCATTTCTGGAGCAGTAAATCACCATTTATATTGACAACAGATGATTTAAAGTCGGAAAAAAATAAAATCCAGGTGATTGCAGATGTTTCCTGTGATATCCAGGGGCCGATTGCTTCTACGATTCGTTCTTCCAAAATTGCAGATCCTTTTTATGGTTATGATCCGAAAACAGGCCAGGAATGTGATTGGAAACAACCGGGAGCAATTATGGTAATGGCGGTAGATAATTTACCGTGTGAATTGCCGAAAGATGCGTCGGAAGATTTCGGAAATGAATTGATTAAATCTGTTTTTCCTCATTTATTCGGTGACGATCCGGACAACATTATCGGAAGAGGCTCTGAAACAGATTTGAACGGAAATTTAACCTCTTACTTTGCATACCTCAATGATTATGTAAATCAGGTGACAGCTTAAAAACGGGCTATGGAAATACAGAAAGGCAACAAGAAAATAATCAGGGGATGGGTAATGTATGACTGGGCAAACTCAGTATACAACCTGGTGATCTCATCAGCAATCTTCCCTATTTTTTATGATACGGTTACTTCGAAACAATACCTATCGGAGAAAGCTGAGAATGCCGGGAAAGTTTGGAAAGATTTGGATCCTTCGCAATTAAAAGCCGGGGAAGAAGCGATGGTTGAGTTTTTTGGAATGCATATCCCGAACTCAGCCCTGATGAGTTTTGTGCTTTCTGCAGCCTTTTTAATCGTCTCTTTTTCATCTCCTTTCCTGTCAGGGATTGCCGATTACCGTGGAAACAAGAAACGTTTTCTTCAGTTCTTTTGTTACCTTGGAGCACTTTCCTGTATGTCACTTTATTTCTTTACGGATTTATTGAAAGACGGATTGCTGGAATTGGGAATGCTTTCTTTGATGTTTGCCAGTATCGGTTTCTGGAATAGTTTGGTTTTTTATAATTCGTACTTACCCGAGATCGCCCCGAAACAGGACATGGACAAGATCTCTGCACGTGGATTTTCCATGGGATATATTGGATCAATGATTCTTTTAATAATCTGTTTGGTATTAATTACTCCGGTTTTTTCTTTCTTCGACAACCCCGCTACTCTTGATAAAGTAGAAGGGATGCCTGTTGAGTATTGTTTTGTACTGGTTGGACTTTGGTGGGTAGTTTTTTCACAATTTACTTATCGCGTATTGCCCAATATCACTTCCAATCGGGTAAAAGAAAAAGGTTATATCTGGAAAGGATTTAAAGAGTTAAGAAGTGTCTTTTCTGAATTTCGAAAAACAAAACGCTTAAAGCGTTACTTGACCTCTTTTTTCTTCTTCAATACAGGGGTTCAGACGGTGATGTTGATGGCAACATTCTTTGCTAAGAAAGAAATTTCCTGGCCGGTAAAAGATGGAAAAGTTGATGATAGTGGGTTGATTATCGCTATTTTATTGATCCAATTGCTTGGAGCGGCAGGAGCTTTCATTATGTCACGCTTATCCGGGAAAATCGGAAATATTAAAACACTGGGGATTTCTTTAGTTATTTGGTTGGGAATTTGTGCTGCGGCATTTGTCATCGAAACTCCATTTGAGTTCTATTGCCTGGCTTGTACTGTTGGAATTGTAATGGGAGGTGTTCAGGCGTTGGCTCGTTCCACATATTCGAAATATCTTCCTGAAACAGAAGATCATGCGAGCTACTTTTCATTTTATGATGCAACAGAGAAAATCGGGATTGTTACCGGGACCTTATTCTTTGGTTTAATGGAAGTTGGTTTCGATTCTATTCGTTATTCCGTTGTTTCCGTGGCCTTTTTCTTTATTGTGGGCTTATTAATGTTATTCCGAATTCCTAAGTACGAACGTACTGATTTGGAGGGAATCTACGATTAATTACTTTTCGTCTAAGCGAACTCGTACAATAAGTGAAAAATAGAAAAAGCAACTCAGAATACTTTTCAGAGTATTGTCTCACCATTTGCATCTGTCGTTAACACCCCGCTCATATAATCAAAAAACGGACGAAGTTCCTGAAATGTTTGATCTAGTTTATCCACGAAGTTTAACTGCAGCACTTCTCTGTCGGTAAAATCATGTCTCAGGATAAATTGTTTTTTGCGCAAAAGTTCAATTGCCGGATGATCTTTATCAAAGCCTTTTGGAGCTGTTTTTACACCGTCACCGCGTAATTCTCCAAATGTCTCTATAAATTGAGATCGGGTTAGGATCTCGTTCCAATCCTCGTAATTGAAATGGATATCCTCACGAATGCGTTTCAAATCATCCGGATTTGGAGAAAAGAAACCTCCAGCCATAAAACTGTTCCCAGGTTCTAAGTGAAAATAGTATCCGCCGCGCAATTGAGCAGTTGCTCTGCTGAATCGGATTCCGAAATGCGTTTTGTATGGAGCTTTGTCTTTTGAAAATCGTGTGTCGGCATAAATGCGGAACAAGCTTGCTTTCCCTGATGATGTTTCAATATTATCATGAATCCGCATCTTTTCAAGAAGTGAATCCGCAAAAGCGATGGTGTTTTGATGTGCCATCTCATAAACTGTTTTATTCGCTTGAAACCATTCACGGTTGTTATTTACTTTGAGTATCGAAAGAAAATCGAGTGTGGGTTGTTGTATCATGGAATAAAGTTACATTACAGCAGTTACATAGACAAGTTGAAGATATTCGTGAAGGGTCGAAATCTATGCTATAAATAAAAAAAGACCGGTATTTCTATCGGTCTTTCAAATATCAATGAGCTTCTTCTTCCGGATCAGGAGGGAAGATCTTCTCTGCGTTCTTAATATTCTGCATGCGGTCAATGAAATCTTCCAATTGAGAGATCGTCAATTGTTTTGCAATGATCTTTTTGTCCTTATCCAGCACAAAGATTCTCGGTGTTGCATAAATATCATACGTGTCGTGATAATTCAATGCATCCAGGGTCGTGTACTTCGGGATGAATTGTCTTGGATCTGCCGTTGCATCCTCAAATAATTTCTTGGTCAAACCAACATTGATAAACTCCAGTTTGTTGTCACGGATAAACTTCTTCCACTTTTCGAAATCTTCACCCGTTGCTTTTCCAACTGCAAAGATTTCCACGTTACGCGCTTTGAATTTCTTTTCATACAAAGTCTGTAGTTTCGGAGTTGTTTTCTTACAGTGGCCACATTCCGGATCCCAGAAGTAAAGAATGGTGTAATCACTTTTCAAGCTGTAGAAATCCTTCCAGTTTACATCTGTTGTATCCCGTAAACTGATATTCGGAGGACGAACGCCCTGAACGAGGTTCATTTTAACCTTGTTCTCGTCACACAATTCCTTCAGTTTTTCCTTGTCTTTCATCCAATATGCAATTGAATTCCCGGACTCATCATTTTGACAATAGTAACGGTTTACCATGTAAACATATACTTTATCCATTCCCATGATATTTGACTTGGCAAATGTATTCGTGATATAATCCACAGCGTATTTGAATGTTTCCGATTTCTTGTCCAATTGATCACAGAAAGGGAAGGCAAAAGCCAAAACTGTATCCGGATGCTGGATCAACATGTTCTTACCAAAATAGTATTCGATTTTGGAACCGAAAACAGGAGTGTTTACCAAACGATCGTCTTTCAAATCGATATTATCCCAGTAATGCTTGCGGTAATATTCGTATCGGAAGTTTTCATTGATCACTTTTCCGTTCGCATCTTTCGGTGCTTCTGGGACCACCACGTCCATCGACATTTTAATGATCTTGGAAACTAATTTCGTTGGATTTTCTTTTTGCAGGTTGTTTTGATAAGCAGCAACCAGTTTGGAAACGGAATCCATTTGCTCTCCCAAACGTTTATATTGCGGGTCGCCGTCTTTGAATGTTTTACGCTTGTCAGAATATCCCGTTGCAACTTTCCGTTGTTCCTGCAGGTAATTGATATACGCAACAAACACTTTGTTTTCTTCTGATTTTTTCACTTTCATATTGGAAACAAAATCAGGACCTTTTGTCTCGATATTGATTTCCTCATTGTTATAAATTACCTCGAAATATTTTTGTCCCGGCATCAGTAAAGCAATGATTCCAGGTTTCAGGTCTTTTTTTGCTGTGAATTCAACGACTCCACCTTTCATTTCAGCTGTATCGGCATAAAACAGCTTAGAACCATAATATTTGGTCAGGAAAACGGTCGTGTCTTTTGCTCCATCGACTTTGAAGCGCAATTTTTGACTAAATCCAAAAGTTGATACAAGCAGCAGGGCAATTACTAGAAGTTGTTTCATGTTTGAGTTTTTATTTTTTATCATGACGTAGCAAATTTAATAAAGTCATTGGTTTAACAGAAAATTAACCATTGTTCTGTTCGTAAATTCCCTTGCGGGCACTCAGGTACGAAGCCAGTGCAAACAGGGAATAAGCGAAAACCAATGCAAGGATACTTAGCAAACTTAAATTGGTATCGATATACAAGCCTCCCGACTCAAATACCGAATCTAAAATTAGCTTAAATCCGATGAAAGTAATGAGGCTGAGGATCCCAATTATTCCAAAAACTTTTGAGAAATAGACGAAGAAATTCTTTACCAGTGTGTTAGGATGATGGCCCAAACGCATCAACGTCCTTACTTCATATAGATTTTTACTCAATAACAGTTGCAAGTATTGAATTAAAACCAAACCGGACAAGAAAACTGCTATGATTGATATTCCCAACACGACCAGGATCAGGGTTCCGACCATACTTTTTAAGCGGCCAACAATTACCTGTGCATTTTTGGATTCCAGGTGTTTCTCTTTCAACATTTGTTCTACCAAACCGAATTCATTTTCTTTTCCTGAGATCATGATCTGTGTAATCTTCTGTTCCGCATCAGGAGCAAAACGATTGTTTGCCCAGTTCATAAAGCTTTGTGGTACCAGTACGGAAGGAACTTCATTCGTAAAACCGATGATGCGACAAGAAATGTATTCTTTCATGGTGTCATTCATCAATGCAAATTTGAATTTGATATCCATTGCCAATTCATCACTGACTTGGGGAATACCCGCAGAGCTCATGTAGGTGTTCAGCATCACGAGGAAATCACGGGGCATGATCATAGGAACCAATGTGTCGCCTTCTTTCCAGTGCCATTTGTCTGATTTTACGTCCAAAAAGTCCTGATCAACAGTTTGAATGAAAATATTCCCCCTGAATCGTGGTACTGCAGGATCTGCAGTTTCAATGGAAACGGTGAAGTTGTTCGCTTCTACCGGTTTTACATCCAAAATGAACGGTTCCTTTTTTATCTGCTCGATCTCGCTTAAAGAGAAATCGGTTTTAGCGATGTTCAGCGTACTGAAATTAGATACTTTCTTTTGAACAATGATGGTATTCGGCCCCAATATTTCTGCACCTTTTCCAAAATCATTGACCTTGATCAGGTAATGAATGGAGGTGATCAGGAAAGTCATTCCCAAAAAAGCTCCGATAACGGCAATCACCAGCTGGCGTTTATCCTGGTATTGAAATAATAACTTGCGTAACATGGCTCAGAGCTTTAATTCGTAATCGTAAGAAAAGCGTTTGTCATCATCCAGGGAGGTGAGAACAAAACCTGCATTTTGACTGTTGCATTCAGCATTGATCATAGCAAGACAACGTAAGCTGTTTCGCTCATCCAGGTGAGAAAAAGGCTCGTCGAGAATCAGCCAGTTAAATGGCTGACAAAGGGAACGGACAATCGCTACCCGCTGCTGCTGGCCCATAGATAACAATCCGCATGGATCATTCCACTTGTGGTCGATTTCCAGTTCAGCAAGCATTGCCTTTATTTCAGACTCTGTTTTGAAATGTGTCAATTGATTCTTCAGGTGTAAATTTTCGGCAACAGTCAACTTATGAAAAAGCTGTAGATCCTGGAACACAGTTGAGATTTTCCGTTGGCGGATCTCTACCCATTCATCCACGGAAAATGTTTTTATGTCGCGGCCATCGTAGAGAATGGTTCCTTCATAATCTTTTCGAATTCCGAATACCGTCATGGAAAAAGTGGATTTTCCTTTTCCCGAAGATGCATTCAGGAGGATCTTTTTGCCGGATTCAAGCTGTGCACTGTTTCCCCAAATACTATCCGGACCATGTTGAACGGATGCAAGCGGGAAGGGCATAACCTGATTAAATTGAATGTTCATCTTAGTTAGTTTTCGATCTCAATTTCAAATATCATTCCAAGATTACAAGATATTACTTTTCAACTATTTGAAGAATCTCTTTGCATAATTCGTTGGTCGGTTTTGCATTCAGCCAAATGGTATCCGGATGTTTTTTGAACCAGGTCAATTGCCGTTTGGCGTAATTTCGGGTATGTTGCTTGATTTTTAAAATACAGGTTTCCAGGTTGATTTCGCCATCCAGATAATCGAACACTTCTTTGTATCCGACGGTTTGCAATGCAGTCAGGTTGCGGTATTGTGCAACACTTTTCACTTCTTCGATCAAACCGGCTTCGATCATTTGATCTACACGTAAATTGATCCGTTCATATAAAATGTCTCTGGGGTGATTGATCACAAAGCGAATGACTTCAAATGGCCGTTTCGGAAGTTTATTTTTTCTCCAGTTGCTATAAGGAATATTGGTCAGGCGAATAACTTCCAGGGCTCTCAGAATGCGCATGGGGTTTTGTTTGTCAACTTGCTGATAGAATTCCGGGTCTGTTTCGCTTAGTTCCTGCAATAAAGGTTCTATCCCTTTTTCCTTCAGTTCTTTTCTCAAAACAGTTTGAATGTCAGCATCGGTTGGAATAGGGTCGAGCCCGATACACAGTGCGTCAATAAACATCCCGGAACCGCCGACCAGGATTAATTTGGGATAATGTGCCAGTTTTCCCTGAATTAATTCCAATGCCTCTGCTTCATACTGAGCAGCACTTACAGGTGTTGAAATGGGATGTGAATCGATGAAGTAATGAGGAATTCCCTGCATTTCTTCGGCTGTAGGTTTCGCTGTACCGATTGCCAACTCTTTATAAAACTGCCGGGAATCTGCAGAAAGGACCACCGTATTCCAGGTTTTGGCCAATGCAACGGCAAGTGAAGTTTTTCCACTGGCTGTCGGGCCTTCAATAACAATCAGCTGTTGCATGCGCAAAGGTACAATTTCTCAATAAGATCAGCGCTTAACAAGTTTTTTGTACGTTTCGTAACGGGCAGTAATTCCACGAACGTAACGGATACAGATATTTCCGCGGAAAGCACCGCTTTTAACCACTTCATCGGTGTAATATGCGTGTTTCCCCAGGTTCATGACCATGGTTTCTACATTGTCTGCCCAAATATGCGGATTCAAACCTTTCTTTTCAGCCAGTCGCTGGGCATCCAGGATATGTCCGGCTCCCGCATTGTAACTTGCCAGGATAAATTTATTCCGTTCTTCTTCGTTCTTAATTCCCGTCCACAGTTTGGTAATGCGGCTTAAATACTTATATCCACCCTGGATTTGGACTTCGGGAGTAGAAGTAGGGTAGACACCGAATTTCGGACCTGTTCCCGGCATGAATTGCATCAAACCATAAGCCCCACCAAAAGCGCGGGCATTCGGGTTGAATTTACTTTCGTGGTAAATCAATGCTGCAACCAAACGCCAGTCAATGTTGTATTTTGCTCCTTCTGCTTTCAAAATTGCATCGAAAGGAGAAATACTTCCTCTTCTGGATTTGAAATTGCTTTCTACACCCAATGAACTGTTGATCTGCTCAAAGTATTTTCGTTTGATATAAGTGAACGCCTCCCGGTTCATGAATTTGGACAGCCAACTGTTCAGACGTTTTTGAAGGATCGGGGATTTTTTATTCAGTCCGAATGCAATGTTTTGCTTGAATGAGATCGGGAGACTTACATCCAGGTTATCATAAAAGCGTTCATTTATTTCAGCAACATTCCGCTCCGCAACTGTGTAATCAATTACCCCGTTTGAAACCTGTTCGATCAACTCTTCCACACCTTCCTGTGCCTGTGTGGGACGGATCATGATCGTATCGCCGATTTCATCCTGTAAATGAAGCAGACGGGTATAGTAACTGGAACGTTCCCAAACCACCACTTTTTTATTACCCAATTGAATCGGATCGGTAATGAACGTCACTTTTTGATCCTTTGTTTCAGGAGTTAATTTCCGTTGGACCAATACCTGGTTTGTTTGAAGAAAAGGAGTTGAGAAATTAATTTCCGACCTTCTCTCCCGTGTTACGGTATAATTGCATGCTATAATATCACCTTCACCACGATTCAGCATGGCATTGATCTCATCCAGGTTGTTAACGATCTTTACGTCCAGTTTTACGCCCAATTCTTCGGCAAATTCTTTCAGGATCTCATATTCGAACCCCATTTTTTTTCCTTTGTAAATAAAGTAGGAGGTAGAACTGTTTTCTGCCAAAACAACCAAACTACCACGTTTGTAGATTCCGGGTAAATCAAAAGTATGAGCGTCTAGCGGTTTCTTCCTTGAATCTATTTTTTCTGACGAACAGGAAGCCAGGATCAGGCACCCGATTAGGAAGAAAAGACAAGAAATACCCGTTTTGGTTTGCGGCATAATAAATCAAACTTACGAACAAATTACGAGAAAAATGCCGAATTCCTCCCCATTAAATATTCATTTGCATCACGCATATATTCATGAAAGCAACTAGTAATTTCGTTTTCAAAATGCTGAAACACTGTGTGCCCGTTCGTTAACGCATTCTCAAAAGAGAGTTTGTTGCTCACCCCTTGGCACATTCTGTATAACCCCTCTTCTGTATGATAATGACTGATCCAGTTACGTTCGATTAATAAGTTCACGAAATGTTTGAAATCTAACGGGTAGGGTTCATCTGCCAGATCAATTTGTGAGTAAAAGTTTTGCAGAAAAACTGGAAGTTTAACCGGATGGTACTGATCCCAATTCTTTGCCAATAAGTGATCGAAGTATATGTCTACGGCTATTGGAGCTACTTTCGGTAATTGTCCGCGAATCGTATGGATCAGGTGAATGACTTCGTAATGGTGATCGATAAAATCGTCAATCCTGCGGTGCAATAACACTCCTTTTTGAATGTATTCCGGGTACTCCAGGTATTTTTTTCCTTTCACAAAATCACCGAATAGGTTAGCAACTGCCAATTGCGGATCGTTATTGGAAAAGTAGATGTGCCCGAGGTAATTCATAGTTCTAAATATAACAAGGATTTGGACTTGGGATACAGGTGTTTGAAAAAAATCCCACAGACGGGCCACGCTTGGAACACAGAGTAACACGGAAATTTATAACACTTATTTGACTACAAATAAATTTCATCTGTGTTCTTCTGTGGGAAATAAAATGAGCATTCACCCGAAAGCCCAATGCTGGTTTCCGAACAGCATTTCGTAAACCGTAGCATAAATTACCCAAAGCTTGATCGGATAACAGCATAAATAAAGGGCAATTCCAAAGATCTTGTAGGCTTTGTTTTCCGGTTCTGCTTCATACTTTTTGAAGATATACATGGAAATGAAATAGGGGACTAAAGATATAACGATGCTACTCAGGGCTATAGCACCAAGTATAATACTATCAACACCTCCGGTATAGAGTAATGACGTTGCTGTGACCACTAAAAGGACTGCAATCACGACCAGGTAGATCAAACGGGCAATTTTGCGAATAGTCATAAGAACATGTTTACTAAGCGATCCAGTTTTCTTTCGTGATCTCATAAATGAAGTTCAACTTCGGAGCTTCCCCGAAATAGGCCACATCTTCTTCACCGATCTTTTCTGCTCCCAGGCGACCAATAGCTGTTTGAGAACGCAAGTTATTTGCCCCAATATGAAATTGGACTTTCGGAACAAATTGAAAGATATAATCCAGCATGAGTTTCTTTACCTGTGGATTAATTCCTTTTCCCCAACTGGAAGTACCGTAAAAGGTATAACCTATGAGAATGAAATTTTCAGCTTCGTTGTAATCGTAGTAACGGGTAGACCCAATAATTTCCCCCGTTGTTTTATCTACGATTTTGAAAGCTCCCTTGCTTTGAATTGCCCCGTTAAAGAAGTTCTGAAACACTTCCCGTTTCCAACGGTCCTTATTCGGATGTTGTTCCCAAACTTTGGGATCGGATGCAACGGAATACAAAGCTTCAAAATCACCCTCCAAAAGCGGGTAGAGGGCAAGTTGTTGATTCTCTAAAATAGGTTGAATGCTGAAGTTCATGGTTTAAAGTGGTTTTTTGATAATGTTTTTTTGAAACAAATGTAAGACTAACGGAGTAATGAAAATGAATTGAAACAAAGCGCTCCTGGTTTCTCATTACTCCGCCAGAAAAAAGATTACTTCATGGAATGCAAAGCAACACGGTTCCCTTCTGTGTCAATAAAGTGTGCCATAAATCCGTTTTCTCCAATCGAAGTTTTTGGCATTACAATTTTTCCACCTGCGGATTCTACTTTGCCTAAACTCACACTAAGATCTTCTCCACCGTTCAGGTAAACAACTGTTCCTTTGTCAGACGGTACAAATCCTTCTCCTTGTGCAAGTCCACCGCCTACACCACTTTGCATATCACTTGGGAACATACCGTACTTTCCATCAGGAAAAGGCATCTCCATAATTTCAGCATCCAAAATCGTCTCATAAAACTTTTTTGCTCTCGTGAAATCTGTTACCGGGATTTCAAACCAATTAATTGCATTCTTCATTGTTTATTTTTTTTAGTTAAATCCAAATAGTTGTTTTCGTTAGTCTTCCGATTTCAATGGGTTCCGATTTTCTAACTTCAGCTTTAAGAGGTAAAAGGTATGTGTTTGATTTCGTATCGAACCAAATGGCAGTTTTCCACTCGGTCTTTCCGATTTTCGCTGTTACTTTCAGTCGTCCCCAACCTTCTTCTTCTGACTTCAGGCAAGCTCGGATCTCTTGTGCAAACTCCACAGGTAAAGATATGAAATGCCAGGCACTTGGCCCATCATATAACCAGGGTTTTGCATCGAATTCATATTTTATTCCAGGATGTTCCATTTCATTTTACCGTTTTAACCACAATACGGGACGAACTCCATCACCATCCTTAGGCCTCCCATAAACTCCATTACCCCGAACATATACATTTCCATTGGAACTGACACTTGCAGAGGTGCGTCCGTAATAACCGGGTGAACGAAGCCGCCACCAAAGACGAAAACAATCGCAACAGGTTGAATACTGAAGTTCATGGGTTTTTGTTTATGCGTTTAATAAATCTAATTCCATTTGCAGATTCTTTTTCGCCTGAATTTCAAATTTTTTATAAAAATGGGATGTTTTGAATATGCTTTCCATGGCTAAGAAATGAACCAAGACCTTTTTGCGGCCCGGATTGTAAAGCAAATCAGGGTAAGTGGCATACTCTTTCCGGATGTTTTTGTAATAAAGTGAATAAATTTCCCAAGGTTGCCCTAAAATAGAAAGGTCGGCATCAGTGAAATAATTGGTATCGCTATCGGCGGATTTAATGTGTGATTTTGTTGCCAGAATTTGATTTTTGCACTGTTCGATGATTTCTTTAGAGACCGACATTTGTTGCATCTTTTTTTCGGCATGTTCAGCGCTTTTTTCTTCATTATCGGATGTTCGTGTGTTGTAAACGATATCGTGATAATAAAGCGAGAATAAAACGGCATTCCATTTTTGGATCTCAGTTTTTACCTCCTTCAATTCCATCAAAAGGGTTTCCAGGTGCTGTAATGTATGGTAGTGCCTTTTTTTGTCCGAATAACTTCTTTCAATTTCGGACCATAGTTCATTTACCAGGTTGTGATTACCGGTGTAATTGGTTACAAGTTCTATGAATGTTTCTTTTAACAAATTGGTTCCTAAAATGGTTTTAATACCTTTTCAAATGCCTTCCGGGCTGACCCCCGAAAAAACACCTCTCCGCAATAGACATAATCCAGTTTGGCCAAAATCCGAAGCATTGCCAGGTTGTCAAAATTGGTGTCGACCTTGATACTAAACACGTTTGACTCCAGAGCCAGCGCTTCAATCAGTTTGAATAAATGCGTGGCTATTCCTTTTCCGATCACTTCATTAGAGGTTGCAACCCGATGCACTACCACATAGTCACCGTCCGTTAGCCATTTTCCCTGGATATCGTTGTAAGCAGGTTCAACACCGAAAATAATGGCAGCATATGCAATAATCTGTTCATGATCTACCAGCACATAGGCAGATCCGCTTGCCAAATCATTGCGGATACTTTGTTCATTGGGATAACCGTCCTGCCATTGCTCACTACCGTCTGCTTTCCTTCGTGCAATGGCTTGTTGAAGAATTTCCCAGATAGCCGGGATTTCGGAAGGGGTTGCTTTTCTAAGGTTCATGATGGTTGATGAGTCAAATCTTTTTTCATTAAAATATCAGTTTGTTCGTCGTCTCCCAATTTGAACAGGTGCTTATCGAATTCAACAAAGCCATACTTCTTATAAAAAGAGATCGCTCTCGGGTTCTCTTCCCAAACTCCTAACCAAACATAGGGGACATTTCTAGTTTTAGCAATTTCAAGAGCCTTTTCGTAGAGCAATTGGCCGACTTTCTTGCCGTGAAACTCATTTAAAACATAAATACGCTCAATTTCAAGCGCTTCGCTGTTTTTTAATTCGGTTTGTGCTTGCCCGGTATTCAGTTTTAAATACCCGATTACGCGGTTTCCAATGCTTGCAAAGTAAAATTGAGAATCTTTGTTGTTTAATTCAGTAGACAGTTTCTCAGAAGAAAATCCGGCTTCCAGGTATTTGGCCATATTTTCTTCCGAATTACTGACAGAGAAGGTTTCCTCAAAGGTCTTTCTTCCAATCTTTTGTAATTGATCGAGGTCCTCTGGGCTTACGCTTCTTATTGTGATTTCATCCATGGATTAATACAAAAAACTGTGGTTTTTCCCATAATAAAGCATCTGCTCGATAAATCCTTGCTTGTTTTCCAATTTGATGTCCTTGATTTTTCCATTAGAATCCATTACCGGAATAAAGATCGGGTAGACAAAACCGTTATACGGAGCAATGTTTAACGGTTTTACACGTCTCAACACTTCTGCATGTGCTTTCTTGTCCACTTTCACCCCGTAGGTTTCAACAAGAGCTTTCCCGGCCTGGTAATCACCTTCTGACTTGATGCGCTGGATTTCTCTCAATAATTCACCGAATAAAACACGCAGTTTATTGTAGTCTTTGATATCGTAATAGGTTTTCCCATTGCGAACGATTTTCTCGATTACTTTGTCCTTCTGACCTTTTTCGAATACCCATGCACTGACCAATTGGCGGTTCTGCATGTGTTCTTCTTCAACGTTTTGTCCCATTTCCAAACGCTGCAGTTGGGTGAGCAAACCGTTGCGGATATATCCATCGTATTCTGCTTTACCGACTTCCAGGGTTTCGATCAAACCTAAATCGACCATTTTCTGGTCCATGATGAAATAAAGCCCCACTAAATCCGCGCGTGCTTCTTCCAAAGTGGATGCATAATTCAGCAAGGTTTCGGAAGGTTGCCCGACTCCTTTGTTGATCTGGCCACTGGCATGTCCGATCACTTCATGAAGGGCAGTATGCATTTTTCCTGCAATTGCTCCGTACTTGTTTGCGCGGTCAATTTCTTCCTGGTCATTCGCGAATTCTTCCGTTACAGCAGGTCCACCGGCTTTGTTGTAAGCTTCAATAATGTTTCCAAGGGAAACGGATTTGGAACCATGCATTTCGCGGATCCAGTTATTATTCGGAAGGTTTACACCAATTGGAGTGGAAGGAGCGGCATCACCGGATTCACTGGCAACTTCAACCACCTTGTAGGAAACACCAACCACTTTCTTTTTCTTGTGTTCCGGCATCAACGGGGAATTATCTTCGAACCACTGTGCATTTTTTGCAACGGTTGCCATGCGTTTGGAAGCTTCGAAATCATTGATCTGAACGATGGATTCATAATTTGCACGCTTTCCTAAAGCATCGCCGTACGTTTCAATAAAACCATTGATGTAATCAATGTCGCCTTTTGTTGCAGTAGACCAAAGCACATTGTACTCGTCCCATTTCTTCAGGCTACCTGTTTTGTAATATTCGATCAATACTTTCAGTGCTTTTGCCTGCTGATCATTTTCAGCTACTTTCACCGCTTTTCTCAGCCAGAAAATGATCTGATCAATGGCCAAACCGTATTTTCCTTTACTTTTCCAAACATCTTCATGCAGCTTCCCGTTTTTCAGGATCAGGGTTGAATTCAAACCCAGTTCGATAGGTTTCGGATCGTTCAAATCCTGCTTTTCCGCATAGAATTCTTCTACCATTTTTTGTGTGACCCCCTTGCCGTAGAAGTTATTTGCAGAAGCAACGATCATATCTACGTTCGGATCTTTCACCTTGCGTTTCTTTTCCAGTTTCGGGTTAAAGATCGCGTCCAGTGCTTCAGGACTTAAATTGTGTTCTACTGCAACCATGAGCTTATTCAGATACCCGGCAGTGAACTTCGGGCGGATCTTATCCATACTGTAATGGTGGTGAATCCCGTTTGAAAAGAATACCTGTTTACTCCATTCATCGAATTTCTTCCATTCGGATGTGGTCCGGTCGCCTTCGTATTTTTCATGAATCGCTTCCAAAGTCCTGCGGATTTCCAGGTTAAAACGATTGTTTTGATCGTAATTAATATCTCTTCCTGCCAGTCCGGCCTGGGAAAGGTAATATACCAGCTCTTTTTGCTTTAAGGAAAGTTTATTCCAGCTCGGGACTTCAAAACGAAGAATTTGAACATCAGCAAATCGTTCAACCGTTGTTTCCATCGGCCCGGTACTTTCTTCCGTTGATTCTTCGTTGCCTCCACAAGCAGCAGAAAGTGCCAGGATGGAAGTGAAAGCGATCATATTCTTTATTTTCATATCATTCGGTTATCTGTCTGAAATTAACCAAATATTTTGAGATGTTAACAGATTTGAAGATAAGCAGTCTGTTTAATGTGTAAACGGCAATAGAAGAGAGTAAACGAATTAACTAAAAGGTTTACAAACTTCCTGATTTTAATCGTGCTGTAAATAACACTCCCCCGCAGTGATTGCAACAGAAATCCGATTCTCAGCAGGAACGATCGGGCAGGAGTAGCGATCGGAATAAGCGCAATAAGGATGGTAAGAAGTGTTGAAATCGAGTTTCACTTTTTTAGCTTTCTTGCTAAAATAGCAATCCAGGTATTTTCCGGCCCCATAAGTTGAACTGCCAGTTGTAGCATCCTTGAACGGGACGAAGTAATAATTCTTATATTCTTTCTTTCCTGCCAGGTCCAGGTTCTGGTACACATTCAATTTACATACCGTGTCGTTTACTTTGAAGGAAAGTGTACCCATTTTGCGGTAGTAAACAGTCCGTTCTTTCGACATGGGCATGACAAAAGCCGGACCAACCTCTTTTACAAATTCGGCTTCAACAATGAATGAGGTATCCACAGGAAAGTAGCAAAGTTCCGGATGGATTTTCCGTTCTTCTTCATTCAATATGTTCGACAGGAATTCTTTTTCGTGTTGTTCACGCTCACGCATCAAACTATCCGTATAATTGTTTTGGGAAAAGGATATTCCGACAGAACAAAGAAGACTTAAAATAGCTGCGATAATTTTCATCTGTCTCCGAATAATGAACTTCCGACGCGAATCATGGTACTTCCTTCTTCGATGGCCAAACGGTAATCTCCACTCATTCCCATGGAAAGCACCTTGAAATCCGGGTTATATTTGAAATAATTGCTTTTCAGGATGGCGAAATAATTGTGCAGGTTCCGGAATTCATCACGGATTTGTTCCTCATCTTCCACGAAACTTGCCATTCCCATTAACCCAACAATCGAAATGTGGTCCATCTCAACAAATTCCCGGCTTTGCAAAATTTCTTCCGCTTCTTCGAACGATAATCCGAATTTGGTCTCTTCCTGCGCTATATGGAATTGCAGCAGACAAGGAATCACACGGTTATTCTTTTCACCTTGTTTGTTGATTTCCTGTAAGAGCTTAAAACTATCTACAGAGTGGATCAACGAAACGAAAGGCGCGATGTATTTGACTTTATTACTTTGTAAATGACCGATCAAATGCCATTCGATATCTTTCGGAAGAACTTCCCATTTATCTACGAGTTCCTGTACTTTATTCTCTCCGAAAACACGTTGTCCGGCATCATAAGCTTCCTGTATAAGTGAAACCGGTTTTGTTTTTGAAACAGCTACTAAAACGACATCCTGGGGAATTTCTTCTTTCAGTAAATGGATTCTATCTGCTAAAGACATGTTTATTCGTTGATATTATAGATTGTCAATCCGCTGCGCATTTTGGGTTCTACCCAGGTTGATTTGGGAGGCATAATTCCTCCCTGATCTGCAACTTCTTTTACTTCATTGATGGAAGCAGGATACAACAGAAAACCGACCTTGAAGTCTTCCTTTTTTACCAGGTCGACTACCTTTTTCAATTCTTTCGTTCCCGGGATAAAATCAATTTCTTTACTGGTTTTCAGGTCTTCAATCCCCAGGATCGGGCTCAGAATATAATCTGTCAGAATTTGAGCGTCCAATTGTTTCACCACATCTTTTATGTCCGTAATGCTCTTTTTTGCTTTGAAAGAATAGGCTTGCTTCCCAAGCAAACACACAATTTCATGTCTTTCAAGCGGCCTGCGCGCTTTTTTTAATTCTTCAATTTCAAAATGAACCCCGCAGGCTTTCAGGAAGTTTTTGTTGGAAAGCCCGTTCAGGTGTTTCACTAAACGCTGGAATTCCAGGATTTCCAGTTTCTGTTCATCGATCAGGTAAGCCAGGAAGAAGTCATGATTCGGAAATTGAGCCTGCTTGTTCTTAATGATGGTATCTTTCAAACGGGCAGAAGATGCTGAGCGGTGGTGTCCGTCTGCAATATAAAGTTCTTTCAACGAAGCGTAAATAGCGATCAATTTTGGATCCTTTTCAGCATTGATTACCCATAATTCGTGTTTGATCTTATCGGTTGTAGAGAACTCATATTCCGGCCGTACTTTCGTGACTTTATCCAGGTACTTATCCAATTCAGGCAAATGCTTGTGCGCGAGAAGGACCGGTTCGGCATTAAATCCCGTGATATTCAGGTAATTTGTGAACATGGACTCGCGGGAAGTAATCGTTGCTTCGTGCTTTTTGATCAGGTCATTTTTGTATTCTTCAACGCTCACCCCGGCAATTACTCCGGTAAATTGGTGTGTTCCCTTGGTCTGTCTGTAAATGTAAAAGGACTCCTGTGTATCCTGGATCAAAATTCCCTGGTCCATAAACGAATCAAAGCGCTCTTTCACTGCTTCAAAACGCTCTACGGAATTTGCTTTGGATTGGTGTTCTTTGTCGCCTTCCGGGTGAATAATATGCAGGAATGTATAAGGGTTTTCGTCCAGCTTTGCACGCAGAATGTGCTTGCGATAAGCCGCCAGCGGCCTCGTTGAGACCAGTTGAGCTTTATCTCTTGTTGGGCGAATTGCCTTAAAAGGATGGATAACAGACATTTAAATTAAATCACTTAAGCAGGAACTTGAACTCCAAACTGTTTAACAATCAGATCAGCCAATTCCAAACCAATGCGGTCCTGAGCCTCATTTGTTGCCGCCCCGATATGCGGTGTAGTCCCAATTTTTTCATTGTTCAGTAAATCGGCTCTTGGATTCGGTTCATTTTCAAATACGTCCAATCCGGCATAAGCTACTTTACCTTCCGCAATGGCTTCCAACAGGTCCGATTCATTGACAACTCCACCACGCGCTGCATTAACCAATACAACACCTTTTTTCATTAGGTTGAATTCCGCTTTTCCGATCACTGCAGAACCATCTGCTTGTTTCGGGATATGAAGCGAAATAAAATCAGCTTCTTTCAATGCGCTATTCAGATCACTTGTTGATTTCAGGGAAACTTTTACTTCTCCAATTCCCTGGATTTCCAAGGGAATATCAGCAACAATATCGTGATTGTTTACCGCAATAACTTTCATACCACATCCAAGTACATAGCTTGCCAACGATTGTCCGATACGTCCAAATCCTACAATAGCAATGGTTTTGCCACGTAATTCGATTCCTTTTCCGTATTTCTTTTTCAATGCAGAGAAGTCACCGGTTTCCATTTGTTTGAATGAATCGTGTAATGAGCGTGCTCCTGCAAATAAATGTCCCATAACCAATTCAGCAACGGATTGAGAAGAAGATGCCGGTGTATTGATAACTGTCAATCCTTTTTCACGGGCGTAAGCTACATCAATGTTATCCATTCCAACACCACCGCGACCCAATAATTTTAGTCCCGGACAAGCATCAATTACAACTTGTCTGATGGTCGTAGCACTTCTCACCAAAATAATCTCAATGTTGTTGGTATTGACATAAGAGATCAGGTCATCCTGGTTTACTTTATCTGTAATAACGGTATAACCGGCTTTTTCAAGAGCAATTTTTCCTTCGTTCGAAATTCCGTCGTTTGCTAGTATTTTCATGTTTTTTATTTCAATTTATCTCTGGATTCTAAATGATTCGATTTTGTTTCAAATGTTCAAATGTTCAAATGTTCAAATGTTCAAATGTTCAAATGTTCAAA
>CBIHOM010000014.1:0-120685 GCA_966212075.1 uncultured Fluviicola sp. | reverse complement strand
GGTGGCAAAGGTACTCACTTATTCCACTTTAACAAGTCTTTTTGAAGATTATTTTGTGAAAAAGTTTCACGCAATATGCTAACTCGTTGAGTTAACAGCTTTTAAATTTTAAAATATTTTTGAATTTTATCCTTTTGTAAGCAAGGACTTCAACAATTCTATACCGGAATCGTCTGAAGAAACATTTCCTGTAATTCCTTCAAGTAAATTATGAAGCACCAAATCTTTTCCAATTTGGCCAATCATAAGCGATTTTTTTCCTTCAATTAATAGATCAACAGCCTTTACTCCCATTCTTGTAGCCAGAATCCGATCAAAGGCAGAAGGACTTCCACCACGCTGAATGTGTCCCAAAACGGAATACCTCAACTCATATCCTTCCAAATAAGGTTTCACTTTTTCCATGATTTCTTTCGCCCCACCTTCTTCATCACCTTCTGCTACTATAATAATAGAACTACGAATTCCTTTATTTTGGTTCTTTATTTCTTTGGCAAGTAAACTAATTTCTGTTAATGTCTCAGGGATTAATACTGATTCTGCCCCGCTTGCTATTGCACTATTCAATGCAATATACCCTGACGCTCTTCCCATAACTTCTACAAAAAACACCCGATGGTGGCTTGAAGCAGTATCTCGTATTTTATCTACAGCTTCAACTACCGTGTTCAAACAGGTATCATAACCTATCGTGAAATCCGTGCCGTAAATATCATTATCTATTGTTCCAGGCAAACCGATGATGGGGATATCGAACTCTTTGGTTAAAGCCATTCCTCCCGCATAAGTCCCGTCACCACCAATTAGAATCAATCCGTCTATTTGATGCTTTTTTAAATTGGCAACAGCCTGTTCTCTTCCTTCAACGGTTCTAAATGCTTCACTTCTGGCTGTCCCAAGGATGGTTCCTCCTAAATGAATAATATTATTGACATCTATATATGATAACTCTCTAATCCGACCTTCAATCATTCCTTTATATCCGTCTTCGATACCGAATACTTTTACACCTTTTCCTATTCCCGCTTTTACAACAGCACGGATACATGCATTCATACCGGGAGAATCTCCTCCTGAAGTCAAAACCCCGATTCTTTTCAGTTTACTCATATCGTGTAAATTTAAGTGCTTACTTTTATATATAGTATAACTCGTTTATGGAATTATTTCATTTCATGCATCTCTTTGTCATGATGTTGTTTCAACGCGGACATAAAAGATACAGCAATCTGTCAGACCTGGATCTGATCCAACTGTATAAACAGGAAGAAAACTTGTTTACCATACCTTTATTATATGAGCGTTACGGGCATTTGGTATTGGGGACATGTATCAAGTATCTTAAACGTTACGAAGATGCAGAAGATACCACGATGAAAATTTTTGGGGAATTGAATCAGAAAATCGAGAAACATACGATCCAACATTTTAAATCCTGGCTCTACCAGGTAACCAAAAATGAGTGTTTAATCCATTTACGTAAACAAAAAACACATCAAACACCAATTCATGAAAATCTCCTTCAGGCAGAAACCCACGAAACTGAAGAGTTAAATGAGCGGGAACTTAGATTAACCAAATTGGAACAAGCTATTCAATATTTAAAAGACGAACAGCGAATCTGCATAGAGCTCTTTTATTTAAAGGATAAGAGCTACCAGGAAATTAGTGACGAATTGAACATCCCTTTAAATTCTGTGAAAAGTTCGATTCAAAATGGAAAAAGAAATTTAAAAATCTGGATGGAAAGTCATGAAGAATAAAGATTACATATCCCGAAATGAATTTGAGAAACTCATTCAAACTTTCTCAAAGGAAGAATCGAATGAGCACCTAAGTGATTTTGACCGCGATGCTCTTGAAGGATGGCAGCAATCCAATGTTTCATTTTCAAAGATGAAGCAACTGGATCGTAAAATGAACTTACCGAAAATCAATTTCACTCCTTATATATTAGGTCTTTCTGCAGTAGCAATCTTAACTCTTACATTTTTCTTGTTATCGAAAACAGAAAATGCTTCGAAAACAAAGAAACCTCTGCTGGTGAAGTTAGAGAATACGGATATATACATTCCGGAAGAGATCGATACACTGGAAGTGATACCGCAAAAGGACCAGATTACGGTAAGTGAAATCAAAACTTCTCAAAGTGAGATCAAGAACCTTCCAATGGAAGAGAAAAAAGAAGAAATAACTGATATCCCTTACCCTGAACTTGTTTTGGAACCACTTCCACCGGTGATCGAACAAAAACCTGTTACGGTTTCGAAGCAAAAAGTTGCAAAGGAAATTTACCTTCAAGATCTAAAAGCAATTGATTATTCCCAATACAGAAGTAAGCCGACAGTACAAATCGAGCAAATTATTCTTACCGGAATCCCTGCCGACCAGGAGAACAAAGATGATGTTGTTCAGGAAGAACCTCAAATGAAACTGGTCAATATTCCATATATGGATTACCTGGATAAATCATTGAGCTATACAAATCGTGGAAAATGGAAACAAGCTCTTTCCAGGTTTAATGAGATCATTAAAAATTATCCCGATGATGTGAATGCACGTTTTTACGCCGGTTGGTGCTATTATAATTTGGGCCAGTACAATGAAGCCTGCGTCAACTTCTCAGCCTGCCTTCAGTTGGAATTTTCGAATTTCAATGATGAGGCGGAATGGTATTTGGCAGAAAGCAGATTGGCGAACGGTGATAAGAACAGTGCAAAGGAATTATTCATTAAAATCCGAAATCAAAAAGGTTTTTATTCCAAACAAGCTGAAAAAGTTTTGAAAACCTGGAAATAATGAAGGCGAATATCGGTTGTCTTTAGAAGGGTTTAACGAAAGAAAAAAGTACAATAAAATCTACAAAGCTCTCTTTTTTGAGGATTACTTCCACCTTAATTTTATTTCATTATTAAGTACTAAACAAAAAAGAATAACATGAAAAGAAAAGCAGAAGCCGTTTGGACCGGAACAATCAAAGAAGGAAACGGACACATTACAACCCAAAGTACTACATTAAACAAAACACAATACTCATTCAATTCGCGTTTTGCCGAAGGTGTTGGTACCAATCCGGAAGAACTCCTAGCAGCAGCTCATGCAGGTTGCTTCACTATGAAACTGAGCGCTGATCTAACAGAAGCAGGTTATACACCGGAAGAACTAAAGACAAGCTCCCATATTTCTTTGGAGGATGGAAAGATTACGCTTTCAGAATTGAAATTGGCGGCAAAAATTCCCGGAATTTCCAATGACGATTTTCAACAGATCGCAAAAGGAGCAAAAGAAAATTGTCCTGTTAGTAAAGCATTCAGTTTTGAAATTACTTTAGAGGCAAAGTTAATTTAATCTCTCCCGCGGAGATTCGCTGAAGAGCGCAGGAATTTATTTAACAATTTACCTGCTCTGTTTCGCAAAAATTTCTTCAAAAAAAATGCTGACCCATAAACTGTCAGCATTTTTTGTTTCTTTAGAATCCAGGATTATCAGCCCCCTCCATTCAAAATATAATTTTTCTCTGCGAACTTCGGCAGGAACCTTTTAGAAGTTAGTTTTTCGCCAAACGTTTCAACAATGGATTTGGTCTGTACCGATCTTCCCCATATTCCTGGAACAGATCTTCCAATCTCCCCAATACGGTTTTCAATCCGATCTCTTCCGACCAGGCCAATAATCCTTTCGGGTAATTTACTCCTTTTGTCATAGCAGTATCTATATCTTCCCTACTTGCAACATTCAGGAACAATGCATCATAAGCTTCATTGATCAACATCGCCAAAATACGGTCAACGATCTGCTGCCCCAATTTGTCATCTTTTCTCGGGGCAGGTAATTCCATTCCTTCGGAATAATCGTAATATCCTCTTCCTGTTTTCCTACCCAGGAACCCTGCTTCCATGTGTCTTTTCTGAGTAAACGATGGTTTGAATCGCGGATCGAAATAAAACGCTGCGAAAACAGTTTCGGTTACGGTGTAATTGATATCATTTCCAATGTAATCCATTAAGGTAAAAGGTCCCATCCTGAATCCGGCCAATTCTGTCATAGCCCAATCAATGGTTGCGAAATCCGCAATTCCTTCTTCATAAATCCGCAAAGCTTCTCCATAAAAAGGTCGCGCAACACGATTTACAATAAATCCGGGAGTGTCCTTGCAAACAACTGTCAATTTACCCCACGAATCAATAATGGATTTTGCCGTGATTAATGTTTCTTCACTCGTCTGCACGGCCGGGATGATCTCAACCAATGGCATCAAAGGTGCAGGATTAAAAAAATGGATCCCGATCACCCGGGCAGGGAATTTCAAAACGGAGCCGATCGATGCGATTGATAAAGACGAAGTATTCGAAGCAATAATGCAATCCATCCCGACAATCTCTTCAATTTCCTTAAAAACAGCGTGTTTCACTTCCAGTTTTTCTACGATCGCTTCGATGACCAAACCTGAACCTCTGAAATCAGCCAACTGCGTTGAAAAAACCAATCGATTCAACAACTCATTTTTCCCTGCTTCATCCAGGTTTCCTTTCTCAATCATGCGATCAAGCACTTTGATCAAAGACAATTTCGCTTTATCCAATTGAATCGGATTCACATCCACCAATACCACTTCATGTCCGGATTGAGCTGCAACCTGAGCAATTCCCGCTCCCATCGTTCCGGCACCTAGTACACCTATTTTACTTTTCATTAATTATGAATGAAAGAATTATCAATTAGCCAGAGAATCCCCTTATTCAATTGATAATTCATAATTGATAATTTCTCTAACTTATTTCCCTTTAAAAACCGGGCTTCTTTTTTCCAAAAATGCATTCACTCCTTCGGCAAAATCCTCTGATTTACCGGCAAGTGTTTGCAATTGCTCTTCAACCTTCAACTGTTCAGTCAGAGTATTCGTGAAACTTGCGTTCATTGCGCGCTTCGTCAAACCTAAGCCATATGTTGGCATGGAAGCCATATTTTCAGCCAATTTTATGAGTTCATCGTCAAACGAATCATCTGGAACAGCTTTGTAAATCATATTCATTGCAGCAGCATCATTCGCAGAAACTTTCTCTCCGGTCATCATCAAAGCCATTGCCTTTTGCATTCCAACCAAACGCGGTAAGAAAAATGTTCCTCCTGAATCCGGGATTAAACCGATCTTTGAAAAAGCCTGTATAAAGGATGCGGACTCTTTTGCAATTGTTAAATCACACGCCAATGCAATATTTGCCCCTGCTCCTGCTGCAACTCCGTTTACACCTGCAATAATCGGTTTTTCAATTTTTCTGATTCGCTCAATAATCGGATTGTAGTGATCTTTTACAATCGATTGCATTTCCGGTCCGTTTGGATCTGTTGCTTCCGCCAAATCCTGTCCTGCACAAAAGGCTTTTCCTTCTCCTTTAATAACAATTGCCCGAACGGACTCGTCTTTCTCACAATCATCCAGTGCTTTCTGTAAAGCCATTGCCATTTCTTTATTAAAGCTATTGAAAACTTGTGGTCTGTTCAAAGTAAGCGTACAAACTCCATTTTTGAATTCTTGAATCAGTGTCATTCTTGATTTTTTGAAACAAATATAAGAAAAAGCGATAGTCCGTCACCGACTGAAATGCGAGTTGCACTCCATAAAAACCAATTAATAAGACAAAACCAAACCCCTCTTACAAGAGACAATTCTTTTATATTTTTCAGCATAGATCAAATGTTAAAAAACAGATTTGGACTGTTAAAATTTAAAATGCCCTTTTATTAATACTTAACTTGCCGCAAACCATTATTTATTCAGGTCATGTTGAAATTCACAATTCTCTCGTTCACATGCTACCTCTTAATTGGTCCACAATCACTTTTTGCACAATGTACAAATGTTGGATCAGATTTAGTAGCACCCTATGCAAGCAATAACTCATATGAAGGAGTTATGTTTGACATCTCTGCCACAAACACAGTTACCATTTTCTGTTTTGATGTGAATCTGCCAGCTTCCTCTAGCGGAAGTTATGAAGTATATTATAAGGTCGGGAGTTATATTGGATCAGAAAACACACCCGAAGACTGGACATTGGCTGGTTCCTCGGGTTCAGTTGAAAGCAACGGGTCAGATACTCCAACATCATTAACAATACCGATTGACGTAGTTATTTTGTCAGGAGAAACTTTTGGATTCTACATTACAGCGTCCAGTCCCATTGTCACAAACAGCGTTCTTACAACTAGTAATGCCGGGTACTCCACCATTTCTTTCAACGCTGATATGGCGATTATGGGCGGAATTGGAATTGGGTACCCTTTTGGTTCGGTTACAGCGAACAGAAGCTTCAACGGAACGGTTCATTTCTCATCAGGAGATGTACTTCCCGTAGAATTTACCGACTTCTCTGCAATCAAGGTCAACCAATATGCTCTATTGGAATGGCGTACCGAATCTGAAAAGAACAGCGATTATTTTGAAATCGAACGTTCATCCAACGGAGTGGATTGGAACCGCCTGCTTACGACAAAAGCTTCAGGTGAAAGTACAACTGCCATAGAATACCAGGAAATAGATACTGAACCACTCGAAGGAATCAGTTATTACAGGTTGAATCAATACGATTTTGATGGTGCAAGAACTATTTTGAAAGCGGTTTCTTTTAATAATGAACTTGAAATCGGTGCAAATGAAATCCGGGTTTTCCCAAATCCGAGTACTGAAAAGGTTCGTGTTTTTGGTGAGAAAACAGAACTACAGGATTTGAAGGTCTTTAACTCAATTGGCCAGGATATCTCAAAAGATTTAACGATAACGTGTTACAACGGGTACTCGGAAGTTTATTTCAGAGATCAGCAGGATGGAATTTTTGTAATCAAGTCTAAAACAAATTCTGAGATCCTGATCAAAAGGTAGCTTATTGATAATTCTCTACCATTGCTTTAATACGATCAATGATGTGGATGCGTAATAATTCGGGTTCAGTAACAACGATTTCTCCTCCGTAACTCAGAATGCTGCGGATCAATTCTTCCGAGATGTACACTTTCATTTCGAAGGTTGTACGATTCTTCCCTTCCTTCACGATTTTTTGGGACGCATGAAAAGGCTGCGACTCAATGTATTTTGCTGCAATATTGTCTGCTTTGAAAATAACCGTTTCGGGTTTGCCATTGCTGGCAGTAATTCCTATTGCATGTTCAAAGAACTGGTCCGGATTAAATGAGATCGGTGAACGGAATACTTCTTCCGATTCCTGCAAGTCATAGATCCGATCCAAACCATAAGTTATAATGCCTTCTTTGACCAGGTCGTAGCAAAGTAAATACCAGCGATTTCGGTATTCTTTCAAAAGGAGCGGAAGTACTTTTCGTGCTTTTCGCTTTTGCGTTTGAAAGCTTTCGTAATCAAAGTAAATCACTTTCCCGCCTTTGATTGCATTGAGGATCGGGTTCAGAAATTCGCTTCCCCGTGAAGAAACCGGTGTTTCGAACTCTACGAAACGGTCAATTGATTTGTCATTGATATCGTTCGAAATGTTTACACGATCAACAATTTTATCAATTGCGAACCCAAATTGTTTAAACATCCCGACATCCTTGAATTGGCTGAGTGTATTTGCGGCAAAACGGATCGCTTCAATATCCGATTCATTCAACGGAATTTCATCCAATGAAAATTCGGGATCGCTGTAATAATATCCGTTGTATCTTTTGGAATACTTAATCGGTGCATCGTGTTCCATTTTCATGGCAAACATATCCTTCTCAATGGTGGAATCACAAATGTTTGCACCATCAACGCTCCCGAATAATGCTTCTTCACAAGCCTCACGTAACATTGCTTTTGTCGGATAAGGCTTATAATTATTTCTCAGAGCGCGATCAATAATACGAAATCTCAACAAGGCATTCTTAATGTGCGGCATAACAAAACTTTCAATCTAAAGTATCAAAAAAAACTCAATTGAACTTAGAAAGACGTTCATCAATTGTAAATTCAATAAACAAACCAAAACCACTATCCTCATTCAGGTAAGTATATTTAGCGTCTAACTGTTGAATAAAAGCACCGATAATTTCAACACCTGTTGAAGATTGTTCTAAAAATTCTGTCTTCCCTTTATACCCGATTCCATTGTCCTTCACAAGAAGTTCATAATTCAGATTTTTTTCAGGATTGTTCTTCAAAGCAATTTCAATAATTCCTTCTTTTTGTTTTGAGAAAGCATGTTTATAAGCATTTGAAAGCAATTCACACATAATGAGTCCAACCGGTACAGCATAATCAATAGCTAAATTGATCTTTTCCACATTGACTCTTACTTCGATATGTTTGTTATAACTGGAAAATGACTCTTTCATTTGTGAAATTAATTTATTCAAATAGGCTCCCATTTCCACATAGGCCGAGTCATTGTTCAAATGAAGCTGGTTATGGATTAAGGCAATCGCACGAATGCGTTCCTTACTCTCTTCGAGGATACGAAGCGCCTCCGGATCATGTACGTTCCGGGATTGAAGATTTAAAATACTTGAGACCACTTGCAAATTATTCTTCACCCGATGATGAATTTCCTTTAAAAGGCTCTCCTTCATTGCCAATGCATTTGAAATTTCTTTATTCTTATCATCAATCTCCTCCTTCTGCAATTGAAGCTCCCGGTTTGAATCACTTTTTTGTCGAATAAACAAATAGGAAATACTAATTATGACCACGATACTCATCAGAATCAGGATCAATATTAAACGAAGCTGCTGATTTTTACTTCGTTCCTCTTCCAATAAGTATTGATTGGATTCCGTTTGAAAGTCCTTTTCCAATTCAAATACCAGGTTTTCACTTCGCAGGTTTTCCAACAAATCATCAATCTCGTTGCGCTTGACTGAATAATAATAGGACGAATCCATATTCTTTTTCAGTTCGTAATAATGCTCCAAACATCCGTAGACCTGGAATAAATCTCTCAACTCCGTTGCTTTTTCATTTTTAAGGACCGTATCAAAATAAGGCTTGGCAAGATCCAGCTGATCGGTATACAGATAAATTTCACCCAAACTTGCGTTGGCATATTGTTCAGCATATTTCCAATGATTTACCTGAGCCAATTTTTTTGCATATCGGAATTCTTTGAGTGCCTGGCTAATGTTGTTATTAAAAAAATACACCTGACCTCCCGAATTTGCCAGCTGGAAACGATAAGCATCACTCATTTTATCTGTCAGTATTTTCGCTGCTCTCAGTTGGATCAATGCTTTTTCAAAATCCCCCTTCTCACTATAACAATTAGCCAATACAAGGCGGCATTGGAGCAAAAGGTATTTATCAGACTTATTGGATTCATTCAGGATTTTCGTCGTTTTTTGGATTAAGAAATCATAATTCTGCCCCAAACTTTCATAAACTGCACTGTATAAATCCAGATACAATTTCTCCTGTTTTTTGACTTTAAAGAAAAATTGGAAACGCTTGGCTTTGTTGATCTCAAACTTCACACGGGCATAATCTCCGTAAGCACTGAAAAATTTGATTTTCCTAATTGTCAGGCTGTAATTAATCTCAGCATTATGAAAGCCGTTGTACTTGTTATCCAGGTAACGAAGGGTTTCATTTGCTTTCGAGATATCTACGATCATTTCTTCCCGCAACCGCTGAATTTCCTGGTTGAAAACTTTACGATCATATTTCCTTTGCTGGGAAAGGCCCGAAAGTGAAAAATGAATAAATACGAGAACGAAAAGCCAATGCTTTTGCTTAAGTATTGAAAGACTTTCCGTTAATTGAATCATAAGGTTTGTCAATAGTAGCTTTCATGACCAATTTAAGGAATAATTTCAGACTAACTAAGGTTCGACAAATCTTTTTATTCTTGTTCACCGGAGAGTCGCAATTAAGTAATGATCAGGAATCTTTAATCCTTACACATTCACCACGTCTTTCTTTTTGTCGTAGCCAAAAAGTTCATAATATTTGATTGCCTTCACCACATTTTCCGGAACATCCTGTTCCCAGCTTGTAATTCCAGCACGGATTTTTGATAATACATCATCCGAAAGGATTTTCAAGGCCTGCGGATCAAAATTAGAAATAGCCTCCAATTTGTTATTGTCTTGTAAGAACTGAACCAATCCGCGTAAATGTTGTGGGATTGTCAACTCATCCAATGTATATAGTTCACCTGTATCTACATTGATTGCAGGGTAAACATACATTTTCACGTTGTGACCGAAGCCAATACCAAAAGCTTCAAGCAAACCACCAGGTAAATTATCATAATAACGTTCATCAAAAATGGTATGCAGGTTGTAAATTCCGGCAATAACTCCCATTTTTTGTCCCCGTGCAATCGTCGCCAGGTAATCCAGCATCTTGTAATGCTTCAAGTAATTGGAGATCATCACGGTATACCCCAAGGATTCCAGCAATTCAGCACGATCAATGAAGTCTTTATCTGAAATTTTTCCATCTGCTGTCAAATCTTTCAGGGTTAACTCAAAGATCACCGACAAATTATCTTCACGAACACCATCTTCTTTCAGGAACTGTTCCGTTCCATGAGCGATCATATCCAAATGCACTTTCGTCACCGGTCTGAATCGACCGCGCATCAAAAGAATGTTCTTTTTATACAAAGCAGCTGCAGGTTGAAGAACCGTACCACACAAATCAAACATGGTAGCATCTGTCATTCCTCTTTTCACCAGGTTCAATGCAATAATGCGGTTATCTACCAAACCTAAATCGGGTCCGGAAACACGCAACATATCTACCTCTACTCGATCTCTTGGAATACGGTGAACCAGGTTTGTCAGGAATTCATCCAGATCATCTGTCGAAAAATAAGCTGCATGGATCAGGTTCACACCTAGAATCCCTAATGCTTCCTGTTGTGCTTTATGGGAATTATCGTGCATTTTTACGTGCAGGATAATGTCATTGAATTCGCCACCTTGTTTCAATTGGAAACGCAATCCAACCCATCCCTGACCCTGATTCGTTTTGTGATAATTTAATGATTCAACGGTATTACAAAACGCAAAGAAACGAGCTATTTCCTGCTTCTTCGGAAGACGTTCGCACAAAGTATCGTATTCTGTTCGAAGCATCGTAATCAAGCGCTCCTCACAAACATACCTTGATGCTGCTCCGTACATTGCATCCGAAACTTTCATATCGTATGCCGATTGCGTATACGCGATGGTCCCGGAACTACCTCCCGCTTTAAAAAAGTTGGCTGCTACTTCCTGTCCCGCTCCAATTTCAGCGAAACAACCATAAATGTCACTTGTTAGATTAATTTTCAAGGCTTTTTCCTCGGTGGTTAATCTTCTTTCGTCTACCATTTCTTCCATATCACTTGTACAAAGGTACTAACAATTAGACTTACTTCGTTAAGGGTTTAACGGTTTAAAGTCTGGATTAGTTACAAAATTATAATCTGTTAACGTTAATAAAAAGGCTTTCAATTGATTATGCTGTTCCTGGTTCAATTGAACACCACCCTGACTGGCAAATTCGATCAGGGGATCGATCGTTCCAGAATGCTGAATTCCAGTTGAATAATGTTCGATCACATCATCCAACGTTGCAAATCTTCCATCATGCATGTAAGGTGCTGAGAGTGCAATATTTCTAAGTGTCGGAACTTTAAATTTTCCGTTATCGTTTGCATTATGTGTAATCGCTCCTCTTCCCAGATCAGAAAAAACAGCGTCCAAGCCGTTATTTGAAAATTTCTGTACCTGCATCAATGTTCCGTTATGACAATGAAAGCAATCCGCACCATTTAAGCTTTTGAACAGGTCAAAACCTGCCCATTCTTCAGATGTAACCGAATTTTTGATCGCCAATTCTGTTGAAGTCAGCGGGATGTTATTCGCAAACTTGTACATGACATCATATTTGGACTCCCCGGAAATCATTGTCCGTAAAAACTGGGCGAGTGCTTTTGCTACATGAGTAGAATCAAAATCGACTACTCCAAAGGCCTTGTAGAACTGGTTGCGGTAAACTCCATCTGCTTTTAAACGTGAAACAGCATCTTTCCATTGTAAGTGCATTTCCACGGGGTTCTGAACCGGTTCTAAAATTTGTTCTTCCAGTGTATGTGCTCGTCCATCCCAAAAGAAGCTGGTCTGCCACCCCAAATTAATTAAGGCCATAGCGTTTCTCGTCCCTAAAGTCCCATTGACTCCCTGAGAAAATTGGTTTGCATCCGAAAATGACGCGTCCGGAGCATGGCAGGATCCGCATGAAATGGTACTGTTTAAAGACAATCGTTTTTCATAGAACAGCATTCTTCCCAATAAAACACCTTCTTCTGTCATCGGGTTATCTTCCGGAATATTCATTTGCGGGAAATGACTTGGAATTTTAAGTGTATAAGGAGTCGGATCATAACCAACTTTTTCCTTAGTACACGCTAAAAAAAGAACCAGTAGAAGTAATATGCCAACAAAGTATCGATTCATAAGGCACTGATGGATGCTGCGAAGTTTTGCCGCGCTTTTTCTGTTAATGCACTTTGAGAAGCCATGCTGTGCGTGGAGAATTCTGTCTTCACATCAATAGCACTTCCGTTGTTTTCGAAAAAATTCTTCAGATCCAGTTTTAACCATGCCTGATTGACCGTAGAGCTTGCCTCAGACCAATTAAGACCAGAAATTGTTTTGACGGTGTAATAAGAATCCGTTCCAACGTGGTAAACCAGGTTATGATCGCAATTTGTTACACCATCCACAATTGTATCCACTTTTGCCTCTACTTTAAAAAAAATGTAGCCGGGATTCCAATCCCAATGCATGTCATTTGCAATAGCAATGTTCAAAGGATTTGAATTTGGAAAAAGACTTGGATCGTTATGATTGATCGCATTCGGAACACCAATCCCGAATTGAATGGATTCCGGATTAGCAACAACCTGATTTGCCTGAAAAACCACTGTTCCAGTTTGGCTAAAATTAAACAGGGCAGCATCTTTCAGAACACTTCCACCTGATTCGATTCCAGTGAAATAAGCCTTTAACTCTACAAACTCAATTTTGTAGCCGTTACTCATTGTATAAACAGAATCCAAGGCTATATTTTCACTTCCGAACATAGGTTGTAATGACAACTTGCTTTGCTGAACTGCGGGCGTATCTACCGCATCATCCTTCTTCTTTTTACAGGAGAACGAGGCAACAAATACAAGCAACGCAAGAATCGGAAGATATTTCATTCAGTTGTTTTCCCAAATTTAACCGATTGGCAAGAGAAATCCTAAAAATTCAGGAAGTGTCCAAGGGATTTTCGGTAATTTCGGGAGATTATTGATTGACCGGTATGAATTCGGATGTAAACAAGCCTTTTTTGATCGTAAACGCCTCAGCAGGAAGCGGTAAAACGTACAATTTGGTGCGCAACTATCTGCGTTTACTCCTATCTGAAAACGATGACAGGGCCGAGATCAGCCAGATTATGGCGATGACCTTTACCAACAAGGCAAGTATCGAAATGAAATCGCGGATCATGAGTGATTTGAATAAACTTGCCAATGGAAAAGAGGAAGCCAACGGATATTTGGAAGAAATTGCCGGTTTTGTCGGAACAACCTCTGAAGCAATCCGGAAAAGGGCCCGTGTGGTACTCCGAAAAATTCTGCATCAATACGAGGACTTCAATGTGATGACCATTGATAAATTCAATCTGCGACTCATACGCTCCTTCGCAAGAGATTTGGACCTTCCCGAAACATTCGAAATTTCCCTGGATGATACCTTAATCCTTGAAAAAGCAATTGATGAGCTCCTGAGCAATATTGATGCAAAGAATCAAACAAAATTGTATCAGCTTGCCTTAAATTTTGCGAAATCCAACCTGGAAGAAGAAAACGATTGGAACCTGAAGAAAATCCTTTTATCCAAAGCCAAAGTTCTGACCAATGAAGGTTATTTTCAAATTATACGGACACTTTCCAAAACCGATTTCAGAAAAGAGCAATTGGATCTGTGGAAACTCCAATTCAAAGCCGAAAAAGAAGCGTTAACGATCCGATTGAATTCCTTGAACCGATTGCTTTTGGAAACAGGAACAGATGCAAACGCCTTCGCTGGAAAAAGTACCACGTTCAATGCAATTGCTTTCAACCTGAAGTTAAATCCCGAACCGATTCATTTCCTGAAAGAAAGCAAACGAACGGATGCCAACTTAAAAAATATCCTGAAAACGATTGAGGAAGGAAAGGAAACACACTTTTCACCCGCTTACCTGGAATTTCTCCAGTTCATTAACGGGAAAAGTGCTTATTGGATTGAACTGGATTTTAAGATCCAGCAATTCCATTTACTTTCGATCCTGAAAGAACTGGCACTAAGCATGGACGATATTCGCAACAAAGAATCCATTATTCGTGTGAGTGAGTTCAATAAACTGGTTGCCGAACTGGTCCAAAATGAAGACGCCCCGTTTATCTATGAACGTCTGGGATCGCGGTTCAATCATTTCTTTTTGGATGAATTCCAGGATACTTCCCGTTTACAGTGGCTCAATATCGTTCCTTTGATCCACAATTCTTTGGGGGGGAATTACTTCAACTTTATTGTGGGCGATCCAAAACAATCTATTTACCGTTTTAAGAACGGAGTTGCCGAACAATTCATTGCTTTACCGGAAATTTACAACCCGGAACAAGAACCTTCGATCCAATTGCGATCTCAATTCTTTCAGAAAATGGGAACTGTTGAGGGCTTGGAAGATAATTGGCGTTCAGCAGCAGAAATCGTGAACTTTAACAATCAATTCTTTGGAGAACTGCTGCAATTCATGCCTGAAAGTGGACAGGAATTTTACAAACACCTGAAACAGAATCCAAAAGGAAAGCCAGGTGGTTATGTTGAACTGTTGATGAATCCGCAAAAGGACCTCGACACTTCGAAATTTACCAATAATCAATTACTGAAGTGGGTACAACAATGTATCGCTGATGGTTATAAGCCTCATGAGATTTGTGTTCTTGGAAGAAAAAAACGCGATTGCAATCAATATGCGAACTTTTTAAAATCCAGGGGCTATCAGATCGTTTCTTCCGATTCGTTATTGGTAAATAGCGACCAATTTGTACAATTAACCATTTGCTACTGCAAATGGAAAGTCAATCGCTTTGATTTTCAACGAGCCATGCAGTTTGCATATTTCTACTTCGAGATCCTGGAAAAGAAAGATGCTTTTGAAACTTACGGAGCTTGTTTTTGGACAGACTCCGATTCGAAAGTTTATTTTTCAGAGCAGCTTTTCTTTGAAAACAGTCGCTTAAATGCAGACTTTTTAGATGCAAGCTTTCAAAATATCTATTCCCTATTGGTGGATTTTTTAATGCTAGTGGGATTGGATTCGATCGAAAATACCTATTTACAACAATTGCTGGACCTGGCCTATCAATTTGACATGTCCAACGGTCCGGATTTGATGGAGTTCATCAATTATTACGAAAAGAACCGAAGCAAGTTCAGTGTTCAGCTTTCAGAAAATGAGCAGGCTATTCAAATTATGACCGCTCATAAATCAAAAGGATTAGAATTTCCGGTGGTTATTATTCCTTCTTTTAACTTTTTCAACGAAGGAAACAACAACGATTCTTTTTTGATGGAGATCAACGATCATATCATTGAAACAAAGATGAGCAAGTTTGAAGCTGCTATCCCGGCTATTCAACAGGAGGCAGAAAAAGAAGATGCCGCTCAAAAAATGGATGCGATCAACTTATTGTATGTTGCTTTCACAAGACCTCAGGATCGTTTGTATGCACTCAATCTGAAAGGTTCACGGAACGGTTTCTACGATAAATTCAATACGATCTTGACCAATCTGTTCCCTGAAACTACTATGGAAGATGGTATTTTTCACTTAAAATTCGGTCAGGCTCCTGAAATCAGGCACCATTTACAGAAAAACACAACGGATTACAGTCCTCAATCTATCCGAAACTTCCTATGGTTCCCCGAAGTCAGTATTCAATCAGCCAAAGAGCAGGAAGAAGACAGCCTGACAACTGAACAGCGAATTGGAAAACAGTTTCATTTCATTATGGAAAAATCCCATTCGAAGGAAACGGCATTTTCGGCGCTAAAAACCGGGCTTTTAAAGGGAGAAATTGAACAGGATTTTGAAGAAACATTGACTCAACTTCTGGAAGAAGCTTTCGGGAATAAGTTTCTTGTAGAATTATTTGAAGGTGGAAAACACCTCAATGAGCGTACACTGATTTTTGATTCCAAAACGCGTTTGCGACCGGATAAATTGATCGTTTCGGACCGGCAAACTGTTGTGATCGACTTTAAGACCGGTGAGAAAAGTACGAAGCACGAAAAGCAGGTACAAGGTTATATGAATGTATTGAGCCAGATCGGAATGTCGAATATCAAAGGGTATTTGTATTATTCCGGTGGATCAGGGCTCGTGGAAATTTCCACAGGGAACGCTCAACTGTTCTGATCGTGATCTCAAAAAAGACGGATAGACATCTGTCTATTCAGCCAGTATCTTAGCGGGTTTGAGAGGAACTAAGAGAGGATTCTGTCCCTTTTTACTGCTGCTTATCCAAAAAAACTACTCCTTCAGCCACACGAAAAACAAGTGAATTATTATCCATATCCTCGATCAGCCAATCAATTTCAGCAAGGGAATCCTCTTTCACTTTAATGATGTTCTTTTTGGTTATCCGATAGATACCCTGCACAGTATCCTGACCATATATAACAAAGGGGAAACCGGCATCATTGTCCTTGTCTCCCCCTGTAAATTCATACACTTCCGAATGGTATACATATTCACCATTATTCATCAGCATTTTTGAATAGTTCCATCTTCCTTCCAAACGATTAATCATTCGCTGTTTTGAGCAGGAAAAAAGAAAAACCAGTGAAACGATGAATAAAATGGTTCGCATCTTAGATCGTCATTATATCTTTTTCTTTCAATTCTACCAGGTCATCCACTTTCTTAATAAACCCATTGGTAATATTTTGAATTTCATTTTCGGCATCCTTGGTCATGTCTTCAGAAAGCCCATCTGCTTTGAGGCTCTTTACCATATCCAACGCATCTTTGCGGTTATTTCGAATCCCAACTTTGGCATGTTCACCATCTGCTTTTGCTTTCTTTACCAAATCGCGTCTGCGTTCTTCAGTTAAAAGTGGAATTTGAATAATTAATTGTTCCCCGTTATTTTGAGGATTTAACCCAAGATTTGCATTCAGAATCCCCTTAGCAATCTCATTCAGCATGGAACGCTCAAACGCCTGAACAGTCAGAGTACGAGCATCCATTGTATTGACGTTTCCCACTTGCTGAATCGGAGTCGGAGAACCATAATAATCGACCATTACTCCTGACAACATGGAAGGAGTCGCTTTACCGGCTCTTACTTTTGTCAATTCATGTTCTAAGTGATCTAATGATTTTTTATTTGATGACTTCAAATCATCGTAAATTAGTTCTAACTCTTCGGTCATAATCTATCTAAATTGAATCTTTAGCTATTAATTTCTTACAATTGTCCCTACTTGCTCACCTTCCATCAATCGTTTCAGATTCCCTGGTGTGTCCATGTCAAAAACAATAATTGGCAAGTCGTTTTCCATACAAAGCGTGAAAGCGGTCATATCCATCACTTTCAATCCACGACTGTACGCATCTTCAAATGTAATCACATCGAATTTTGTTGCCGTTGGATCTTTCTCCGGATCAGCAGTATAGATCCCATCTACACGGGTCCCTTTCAAGATTACGTCTGCATTGATCTCAATTGCACGCAATGAAGCTGCTGAATCCGTAGTGAAATAAGGATTCCCGGTTCCTGCCCCAAAAATAACTACCCGACCTTTTTCCAAATGCCTTACAGCTCTTCTTCTTACATACGGTTCGGAAATTTCCTTCATTTCAATGGCAGACTGAAGTCTGGTCTGAAGACCTGCTGATTCCAATGCTGCCTGAAGCGCCATCGAGTTGATCATCGTTGCCAACATTCCCATATAGTCCCCATGTGTGCGATCCATTCCGCCTTCTTCAGCCTGAACACCACGGAAAATATTTCCTCCTCCGATTACAATCGCAACCTCTACACCCAAATCATGAATTTCCTTGATCTGCTTAGCGTACTCGCTAAGCCGCTGATTATCAATTCCAAATTGTTTGTCCCCCATCAGGGATTCACCACTTAATTTGAGCAGAATGCGACGGTATTTCATAATTATTGAAAGAAGTTGCGCAAATATAGTGGGAATCTTTGAAGATCGGAAAGGGAAAAGCCATTTGTGAATGAATAATTCGCTATTTTAGAAGATAAATCCAATTTGAATGGGACTTATCACTTTCAAAACATTCGATAATTCAATCGACGCTCATATTCTGAAAATTAAACTGGAAAGCGAAGGAATTACCTGTTTTTTATTCGATGAACATATTGTGACGGTGAATCCGCTATACTCCAACCTGGTTGGTGGCATCAAACTGAAGATCAATGAAGAAGATCTGATCCATGCAAAAAATGTGGTATTGGAATTGGAAGAAACTCCTTATACCACCGAAGACGAACAGGTAATTGCCTGTCCGAAATGTGAATCTATCCGAATTGAATCAGGCTATAAATCCATGAAAAGTGTCGGAGCAGTGCTTTCTGCCATTGTTTCTTTTTTATTGTTCATTTTCCCGATTTACCGGAAAGATGTATATAAATGCCTGGATTGTGGGAATGAATTTAGTCTGAAAAAATGAACTGATTGGATGCAAGGTCTTTCCCATCCCCGCATCCTGCCTCAGTCGATTCAGTGTTCTTCCAGACTGCGTAAAAACGCCTCCAGCTGTCGCTTTTCTTTAGTACTCAGATTCAATTTATCTGAAGGAAGAGTTTGATACAAAAGATCAAATCCCCTTCCAACCCCGCCACCGTCATTGTAAAAATCAATAACCTCGCGAAGTGTTTCAAATACACCATTATGCATGTAAGGAGCTGTTTTTGAGCTATTCCGTACGGTGGGTGTTTTGAATGAAAATTCATAAAACGGCACAAAATGAGCTGGAACCCCGTTAATCATTCGCCCCCGATCCTGATCAACTTTAGCTCTCTTTTTATCAGCAATATCAGGCACACCGATTACTTCCGATTCTGAATCACGGAAATAAGGGGGAACTGTTCCATTAAATGTAGGAGCAAAATGACAAATGGCACATTGTGCTTTTCCCATAAAAAGATTGAATCCTGCAATCTCATCAGTTGTAAGCACAACATTTTCGTCTCGGATGGCCCTATCGAAACGGGAATTGAATCCTGTTAATGAACTCACATATTTGGTCAGTGCATCGAGGATATTGTTACGGTTTATTGGTAGAGCGAAGCTACCGTACACCTCCCGGAAAAGCTGTTTGTAAATGGAATCTTTATCCAGCTTTTTCAGGATCAAGTAATAATTGGATCCAAACTCATTTTCGTTAACAATAACATGCTCGATTTGCTGTTGGGGTATTTCTGCCCGGTTATCCCAGAAAAATCGCTTGCTGTAAATTGCATTGATCAATCCCGGGCTATTGCGTTGCAGAGGTTTCCCGTCGATTCCCGTGCTTGTTTTTTTTCCATCGGAAAACCCCTTTGATGGGTTGTGACAGGAAGCACAGGACATATTATCGTATCTGCTTAATCGTTTATCAAAAAAGAGTTTCTCTCCTAAAAGGCGCTTCTCATTGTCCTTCGAGGAAGGCGCCAAGGCACTAAAGAAAGGAACATTCAGGTAATCTTTTGCAAATAGATTCGTTGAACGGAAATTAACTGCTCCGGGCAAAGTCTTAGTCATGTCCTGAAATTCAATTCCCAAATCCATTTGTGTTTCTACCAGCAATTTAATCATTGTATTGATAACGTTTTTGAGATACGCATACCGGTCAAATTTCTCAAAACTTCGATTAGCTAATAATTTATCCGATTGCAGGCAAATGGCTGAAAATCGCTTTTTAAATTCAGGCTTTAACAACGGTTCATATACAAGATAGGTCGATTTCACCGACTCAAATGCAATTTCAGCTTCCTCCATAACTTGCTGTTGACCGGGGCTGTCAAATCCGGAAAGTCCTAATGAAAATAGGCGGTTCAGCGATAATTTCATTGCTTCGAAACTATGTCTGTTTTCGATCCGTGTATAATTACTGAAAGCCCGAAGTTCTCTTAAACTTGCAGTCAGTTTCAGTATTTTATCATGAATGGCATGCCAATCCTGTTGTCTTTCGAGTAATAATTCTTCCAGGATCTGCAAGCCAGCAGGTTCTACCACGCTGACTTTCGGAGAATTGCGTTCTGTTTTGGGTAAGGGCGGTCCATTGATGTAATCCTGCACAAATTCCGGCTGGTAGTAATCTGCCCAAATCTCAATTTTTTTATACGATTTACGAATAGCATAAAATCGCTTCAAATATAGGTCGGCATTTGCTGAATCTGTATTCAAACACGTTTCTGCTGCTATCACCAACGAATCCAAATCTTTCAAATAATGGATTTTGAGTTGATCTGCCGGATTGATATACTCCAGCTGAGGTTCTTTCCATTGCAACGAAAACAACATCAACGGGAGCATAACCAGAAAAAGAATTCCTATTTTTTTCATTACGCTATGATTTTACAGAAACAGACAAATCCGCCCGAAAGCGGATTCATCTGAGTTTTCAGAAGTAAATATGCAGTCAACTATTATTGAACAATCAGCTTTTTAACCGCTCCGGTACTTGTTTTCACAATGTATGTTCCGATCTGCAGGTTTTCTACATTGAGGTGATCAGCATTGCGTAATACTTGTATCAATTGCCCTTGAGCATTGTAAATCCCAGCATCAACCGTTTGAGAAAAATAAACTATTCGGGAAGTTGGATTCGGGTACATTTCGAAAACTTGTTCGTTTTTCTGAATTCCATCCAAACCAAGTACACTTGTCTTATTCCACCCTGTCAATGCAATTGTAACAGAATTGTTGTACGGGAACGGATTCCCTGTACTTGGGTGTTGGCAATTAAACATTAGTGTTTTCCCATCAGGTGTAACATTAACTCCAGTAACCTCTGCTCCTACCGGTACCTGTGCGATACGAACCAAATCATTCCAGTTTGGATTGGGTAAAGAAAGATCCAGCAAGAACATTTCACATTCAGGGTTGGAAATTCCATTTGGTACACGGCCTCCGGAAACACCATTAAGATCTTCGCAGATTACCAGGTAAGAATGGTTATTTACGTGCATTACCGTCAAACCATCCGGATTTGAAAGGTGTACTGAAGGATAATTGGAAATCGAAGCTCCGTTGTACAAATCCGGTCCTCCTTCAATAAGTACAGACATTTGATTTGTTGTTGGGTTGAATTTCAATACACGACCATAATAATCTTTATAAGCCGTTGAGTCTGCGGTTACATTTTGCTGAGCAGCACGATTTTGATGATGTTGTGCAAAATCACATCCTGCCAAATGAGCATTTTTCCAAGCACTTCCCGGGTTGTCTCGTCCTGTCTCTGTCATATAAACCATTCCTGAAACCGGATCAAAAGCTACCCATTCGTTTCTGTTGAACATAGTTGCTCCTGAATCAATTGCTTGCTGAGCATAATTCAACACATTACTCATAGCACCTGTTTCCATTTCAATCCAAGGATTCGATGCATTTTGTTTGTAGACATACATCGTCCCCGAAGTAAAATCTCCGGCAGTAGTTGCTACGAATTTCGAAAAGAATGCAGGAGTTGCATCCACACCCAAATAAACGGTTTTATTATCCGGCATTACAATTCCTCCTTCAAATTCCTGGCGTCCCCAATTGTATTGCTTACGAATCGCTTTTGCTTCACGCGGATCAATTTCCACCATGTAATTAAAATTCTGGTATTTCCGAATGGTTTGACCTTCCGAAATGGCAATTCCGGAGTTTTGAATGGTGAAATCCATGGTGTCGCGAACTCCTTGAGCATTGTTATACGTTGCAATAGATGCGTTATTAGTACGGAACCATTCTTCCGCTGTCCAAATTCGTCCGTCAGCTGAATTGATACCACCACAGTTCATTCCAGTTTCACCAACTGTATTCACGAAATCTACGCTGAAATATTTTCCCGAACGTCCGTCGGCAAGTGTTTGCGGTACAACAATCAAAGAATCAGTTGTTGCATCTCGGCGTACTTTGAAAACAGTCATTCCACCACCGTCTCCAATCTTATCATTGGCAATAATCATTTCGTGGTTAACTGAAATCCAGCCCAAATCGGGAGTTCCAGGCGCAATATCCGGTGTAAAACCAATAAAATCATGCCACTGTTTAGCAATTGTAACGCTATCCGCATGACCATAAACTCCCTTCGTTTGAACAGAGTCCACACCTCCTATAAATAACACCTGTTTAATCAATGGTGATGGTGGAACCATCACAACATCGGGCACGGCAGTGTAATCGATTTTTGGATCGAACGAGATTTGCCCGAACGATACCTGTGCTAAAATCGAAAAAAAAGCAACTGTGTAAAATTTTACCTTCATCTCTTAAATTTGAACCCAACAAATCTAAGCCTACAATATTGCAAAGCTGATAAGCAGAAACTAAATCGATTTTATTTGATTATAAACTGTCTGTTACCAATATTTACAAATTATCAAAAGGGAGGGAAGAAAATTCCAACAAAAAAAGCCCCGATAAAAATCGAGGCTTTCCTTTGAAATATATTCAATCTTAGCTCAAAGAGAAACGTTTGAATTCAGTAACAGTCAATCCGTTTTCTGTAGAATTAAGGAACTGCTCAACAGTTACTTTGTTGTCACGGATAAACTCCTGGCTCAACAAGGTGTTTTCCTTGAAGAATTTAGTCAAACGACCCTGAGCGATTTTTTCTGCCATATCAGCCGGTTTTCCTTCCTGGATTGCCAACTCTTTACCAACTTCGATCTCACGCTCGATTGTACGTGCATCTACTCCGTCTTTGTTCAAAGCAATCGGGTTCATTGCAGCAACCTGCATTGCAACCTGGCGACCAGCTTCAGCAACTGATTCTCCTCCTTTGTTCAACGCAACCAAAGTAGCCAATTGGTTTCCAGGGTGGTTGTAAGCAACAACAGTGTCACCTTTAACAACAGCATATCCTGACAAATCCAATTTCTCACCGATAACACCAACTTGCTCAGTAATTTTCTCCTCAACAGTCAATTTATCATCGTACTTCAATCCTTTCAATTCTTCAGAAGTTGCAGGCAAGTTTTTCATTGCGATATCAACCAACGATTGAACGAAGTTACGGTAAGAATCGTTCTTAGCAACGAAGTCTGTTTCACAGTTCAACGTTAACAATACACCTACTTTGTTATCTGCGCTTGTTTGAGCGAAAACCAAACCTTCAGAAGCTTCGTTCTCACCTCTTTTCGCAGCAACTTTTTGACCTTTTTTACGCAAGATATCTACAGCAGCTTCGAAATCGCCGTTTGCTTCTACCAATGCATTCTTACAGTCCATCATACCAGCACCTGTTTGCTGGCGTAATTTGTTTACATCTGACGCAGTAATTGCCATGACTATAAATCTTTTTAAATGTTTGTGCAAATGTATGCCCCGACTATTACGCCAGGGCTACTTTGTTATTATTCTTTTGTCTCTTCTACTTTAGCAGCTGCTTCTTCAGTTGCAGGAGCTTCGTCCTTATCCTTTGTTGAAGTTGCTTTACGATCTTCCAAACCTTCTTTGATAGATCCGCAAATTGCATCCAGGATAATTGCGATTGATTTTGTAGCATCGTCATTCGCAGGGATAGGGAAATCAACCAAACGAGGGTCAGAATTCGTATCTACCATTGCAAATGTAGGGATACCCAAACGTTTTGCTTCAGCCAATGCGATATGCTCTTTCAAGATATCAACGATAAAGATCGCTGCCGGTTGACGAGTCATGTCAGCAATTGAACCGAACGTTTTTTCCAGTTTGTCACGTTGACGAGTTTTGAATAAACGCTCACGTTTGTTCAATGTCTCCCAAGTACCATCCGTTTTCATTTTGTCGATAGACACCATTTTTCGGATTGACTTACGTGTTGTTTGGAAATTTGTTAACATACCACCAGACCAACGCTCAGTTACGAAAGGCATGTTGATCGCAGAAATACGATCTGTGATAATTTCTTTTGCTTGTTTTTTAGTAGCTACGAAAAGTACTTTTTTACCCGACTTAGCAATTTGTTTCATTGCCGCACAAGCTTGATCAAGATGTGCAATTGTCTTATTAAGGTCAATAATGTGGATACCTTTTTTCTCGTCAAAGATATACGGCGCCATTGCCGGGTTCCATTTTCTTTTTAAGTGTCCGAAGTGAACACCTGCTTCTAATAAACTATCAAAATTTACTTTAGACATAATCTTTTTGTTTAATTGTTTACGTTCCTTAGTAATCAGCTAACAAAGGGGTCAGTCAACCGACTGATAATACTTTGTGCTTGGATACTAAACAACCTTCCCACCAAAGCGGGAAAATAAAATTCAAATTAACGTTTAGAGAACTGGAATTTCTTACGTGCTTTCGGCTGACCTGGTTTCTTACGCTCAACCATTCTTGGATCACGTGTCATTAAACCTTCTGCTTTCAACAATGTTTTGAAATCTCCTGATACCTCTACCAATGCACGTGAAATTCCTAAACGGATAGCTTCAGCTTGTCCGTTGATTCCTCCTCCTGCTACATTTACTTTAATGTCATATTGACCTAAAGTATCAGTCAAGTTGAACGGCTGCTCAACTTTTCCTTGCAAAATAGCTACAGGAAAGAACTCCTTGTAATCACGTTTATTAATTGTCATCTTGCCCGTACCTTTCATCAAGTATACTCGAGCAACTGAAGTTTTTCTTCTTCCTAATGCGTTTACTACTTCCATATCCTAATTATTTACTAGCTTTTTTTAAGTTAATCGCCTCAGGAGTTTGAGCCTCATGTTTGTGATCTGCACCAGCATAAACTTTTACATTTCTGAACAATTGACGACCCAAAGTGTTCTTTGGCAACATCCCTTTAATTGCTTTTTCGATTACACGCTCAGGGCTGCGCTGCAATAATTCCTGCGCAGTCAATGAACGTTGTCCTCCCGGATAACCAGTGTAACGAACGTACTCTTTGTTCTCTAATTTTGTACCAGAGAACGACACTTTCGCTGCGTTGATAACGATTACGTTATCTCCACAATCAGCGTGTGGTGTGAAGTTTGGCTTGTGTTTTCCACGTACTAACTTCGCTACCTCACTTGCCAAACGACCAACTGTATGGCCTTCAGCATCTACCAACAACCACTTTTTATCAGCGGTTTCCTTGTTAGCAGAAACAGTTTTGTAACTTAAAGTATTCACTAACCTTTATTTTTAAATAAGACAATATTCCCCAAAATCCACTTTGAGGGGTGCAAAGATAGAAACTCTATTTTTTATTAACAAGGGAATTGTAAATAAATCTGTGGGGAATTGCTTTTTAGGCAAATGAGAATAGTTTAAAGAATCCAAAGATTCCTTTGAAAAAAGTTCTGATCTCATGCAACCTTTCATTTTTCAGTTTTGTATTAACACCGGATTGCAATCAACCAATACAGAATTTAATAACTTAAAAAAATGAGAAAAAAGACTTTTACCCACTTTCTGGTTACAGGTTTGATCATGCTGACAAATCATCTTTATGCCCAATTACCGGCAATTGACAGTTTGAAACTTATTCCTGCCAACCCGACATCGAATGATGCGTTACAAGTAATTTGTTACACTACCTTTCCTTATGGAGGTTGCGAAGTAAACAATGTGCACTCGGAACAACAGGGGAACGAAATACTCCTCATGCTTGACTACAACATGGGAATGGCCGCTTATATCTGTAATAGTGTAGATACTTTTTCGATTGAAAACCCGGGAGCCGGGGACTTTCAACTGATTACAAGCATTACTACTAACGGAAATGATGTGATGCAGGATATAGACACGCTTGAATTTCACATCGATCAGTACCTGGAGCTCCACGAGTATGTTTCAACCAACTTCCTGGTCTATCCCAACCCGGTTAAAAACGAATTACGGTTCAAAACAAACTTTACGATTAAAAAATTTGAAATCCGATCCCTTTCGGGAGAGCTGATTCAACTAATCGAGTCTTTTTCCGATCCCGAAAACATGTGGATCGATGTATCCAACTTAAGAAAGGGAGTTTATCTGGTGGTCGCTACGAATCGTCTGGAGAATACATTTACCCGGAGAATTGTCAAATTATGATTCAAGAAAAGATGAAAACATTCATTTATGGTACACTGCTTTTGTTTTTCCTGTTCGGTTCATTGACCGCATGTAAAAAAGAAAACTGTCATGTTTCCCAAAATACCACTCCCAAAACCTCCATTGATGGCAGATGGAACCTCATGCGCATCCAGGGGGGAATCAGTGGAGCAAATGAATCCCATTTCGTAGGGGAGATTATTTGGAAGTTCAACACGCAAAACGCTACATTAACAGTTAATAATACCGTTGGTAATTCCACGATTTATTCCTTACCTTCGGGAACATATCCCTTTCAGCAAATTTCCGATTCCACCGGTGAATATTTGGTTATTAACGGATATGAATTGGGGCAAATGACATTCTCCGGAAATCAGCTGGTGATCAATGAAAACGTGAAATCAACCGGTGAGGGGGCCTGCGGATTCTATTTGACACTTCAACGATAGAAACCATTAAAAAATTCTGCAAAATATAGAATGGAGGAACACATAGAAGAATTCATCAAGGGCAACAAAAAGGCTTTTGACCGGGTATATGAAAAATATGCCCCTTCTATGTTTGGTATCTGTATGCGTTATGCAAACTGCAGGGACGATGCGCAGGAAATTCTCCAGGAGGCATTTATCAAAGTTTATGAAAACAGCGGAAAGGTTAATCCGGAGCTGCCATTGGGCCCCTGGATCAAAACCATTACTATTCGCACGGCAATTAGTATTCTGAAACGCCAGCGAAAATTAGTACTTAAAGATGACGAGCATTTCTTTGAAACTTCCATCGAGTTATTTGAACAGGAAAAAAACACAGATAGCAGACAGATTGAATTATTGAAGTTGTTAAATGTAATGCCGGCCGGTTACAGAACAATCTTCAATCTCTTTGTTATGGATAACCTCACCCACAAAGAAATTGCAGAATACCTGGAAATTTCGGAAGGAACTTCCAAATCGCAATTAACAAGAGCAAGAGATTGGATTAAGAACAACCTGGAAAAAAAAAGAACAAATGAAAGAGCATAATGAAATAGATTTGTTGTTTCAATCTGCACTGAGTGGACTGGAGTTAACTCCGGATCTGTCTGTGAAGAAAAACATTGATCGGGCAATCACTGCCAAAAAGAAGCGCAGAAGATTCCTGTTCATTCTTTTCCCGCTTCTTTTTGGAATTACCAGTTTTGCCGCAATCCTACCTTTTATTCAAAATGAGAACACCGCTGCGTTATCTGAACTTCGTGATGTGAATGAGAAACAGCATGCGGATTTCGTCAAACTTCGCACTCACATTCACACCAAAGAGAATCAGAATCAGAGATCAATTCCTCACCCTCTTCCAATAGCTCCACGGATTCACACAAACTCTCGTTCTGTCAAAAGTTCTTTTAAAACAAACAACCACTCATCAACAACAACCAACAAATCGACTGAAAGCCAAAATGTACTTTCAGTCAATCCTCCAAGCAACAAATTCCTTTCATCTGACGTTGCTACCGATTCAAAAACTGAAACAAGGACAAAAGAACCCATCCCTCAAACAAACACAACACCTGAAAAGACAAAAGATGCAGAACGGACAAAACAAGACTCCATCACGGCAAATGAAAACAACCCGGATAGCGCACTTGTAAATTCCCTTCCCGATTCAACTGATCTGATCGTTCCCGAAAAAATAGGTCCTAACAAAGGGGAGGACCGCTGGTCGCTGGCAGTTTTAGCTTACTGGGAAGGTGAAAAAAAACGGCCGGTTGATTTCAGAAACGAACCTTTTGAAAACCAAAGAAGAGAAACTGCGCGAATCCATGCTTCTACATTTTATGAAAAAATAGAAATCAACAGGCGGTTCGCAGAACGGTGGGAAATATTGACCGGAATCGGGTTCCGTTCTTCGAAAATTGTCCAATACGGCTACCTGGAACGAATCGAAACCCCAGTAGGGGATTTAAGCTCCGGGGGAACACAGCCAATCACTTCCCCCATTCCTGATACTATTCAATGGTCAGAAGTTCAATCATTCAGAACCAATTCCATTGTTTTGCCAATCGGTTTGGCCTATTCCTTTCCAATTGGAAACAAGCTGCAGCTACGACTTTCAGGAGGCGGAGAATTCGCTTATGGACAAATTACAACCAGGCAGTCGCACCCGGATTTAAGTGCACCAAAATTCAACCCATTTGGATTTAATGTCTGGTTCCGCCCTGAAATTCATTATTCTTTCGGAAGAACACAGGTATTTGGTTTCGGAACATTTAACCAGGCACTTTCGCAGCAATTGAAATGGGATTTTGAACCACGCCGCAATCCTGCTTTCGGAACTGGAATTGGTTTACGGATTGGTTTATAATTTACGTACTAATCTGAGTTAGAACTGCAAGGTCAATTGTTTATTCTGATCCGGATCCCCTTCTTCTGTGTTCAACTTAGAAAGGGATATCCCAAGCAAACGAACAGGTTTTTCGATTTCCAGGTGATCCAACAATCCTTCTACCAAAGGAAAAAAATCGTTTTTGTTCCACATGAACTCTGTAATGGTCTTTGCACGGGTTTGTGTTGTAAAATCGGTATACTTAACCTTAATCGAGACACATTTTCCTGCAATGGAACGTTTTTCCATTCTTCGTTCCAGGTCAACAGCAATCTCTTCCAGCTTTTCCATGATTTTATGTTTGGAATAGATTTCCGAAAAATACGTGTGTTCTACGGCAAATGATTTCCGGATACGATCCGGTTTAACCTGGCTCCGATGAATTCCACGAACAATGTTGTAAAAGTGAGTCCCCTGTTTTCCAAAGTGCTGCGTGAGGAAGGTCATGCTTTTCTTTTTCAGGTCTTTTCCGTTGCGAACACCCAACTCCTTCATTTTGGCTGCAGTTACCTTTCCAATCCCGAAAAACCGTTCAATAGGTAATTTCTCTAAAAAAGCTTCCACCTCCATCGGTGGCACAGTTAATTGTCCGTTTGGTTTATTCACATCCGAAGCAATTTTAGCCGTAAACTTATTGATCGAAATCCCGGCGCTTGCAGTTAAACCAACTTCTTTCAGGATACGTTCACGGATTTCTTTCGCCAATAAAGTTGCAGACGGGATTCCTTTTTTATTGGTTGTTACATCCAGGAAGGCCTCATCCAAAGACAGCGGTTCCACCAGATCGGTATACTCGTAAAAAATGGCTTTGATCTGTGCTGAAATTTCCTGGTAGCGATCAAAACGAGGACGTACAAAAATCAAATCCGGACATAAACGCGCTGCGGTTGAACTTGGCATCGCCGATTTCACACCGAACTTACGGGCCTCATAACTTGCCGCTGCTACAACTCCCCGAAGTTTGCTGCCTCCAACTGCGATCGGTTTTCCCTTTAGTTCCGGATGATCCATTTGTTCTACAGAAGCATAAAACGCATCCATATCGATGTGAATGATCTTTCGTTCTTCTGCCTGGTTTTCCATGAATTCGTCCTTCTTACAAGTATACAAAGTTACACATCATTCAGCGGAAGAAAAATAATCCTACATTTGAAAAAAATCGCAGCTAATGAAGTTTTTGATCCCTGTTTTTCTTTTCATTTCAACTGTTGGTAACACCCAGGAAATTTCACTAACAGAAGCAAAACGATTGCTAAGTCTTCCGATGAAATGTCTCCAAAAAGAATACCCGAACAAATTGGGACAGGTTTTGAACGAGAAAAGTGATCTGAAATCACCGGCAGAATTGCACCCAGCATTCTATGGATGTTTTGACTGGCATTCTTCCGTTCACGGTCATTGGCTCATGGTGAAAATCCTGAACAAATACCCGGAATTGGTTACTGATTCCGTTTTGATGGTGCTTCAAACAAACCTGAGTAAAGGAAACATTCAAAAAGAAATTGAGTCTTTCGGCGTAAAAAACAACGGATCATTTGAGCGTACTTATGGCTGGAACTGGCTTTTGAAACTCCAACTCGAATTGGAAAGCTGGGATCATCCGGTTGGAAAAGAGTTGAGTGCTAACGTGAAACCTTTGTCGGACCTGTTTTGCAAAAAGTACATCGATTTTCTTCCCAAACTGAATTACGCCATACGCTCCGGAGATCACATCAATACGGCTTTCGGATTGACGTTTGCTTACGATTATGCCCTAGCACATTCCAATGACAGTTTAAAAATGGTGATTGAAAAACGTGCACGTGATTTCTATTTCAATGACAAAAGTTACCCACTGCATCTTGAACCAAGTGGTTACGATTTTCTTTCAGGTGGATTTGAAGAAATCGATATTATGAGACGGATCCTGAGTAAAGAAGCCTTCAAAAAGTGGTTAAAGCAATTTGCTCCTCAACTGTTCAGTAAGAAGTTTGCACTTGAACCGGGAAAAGTATCCGATCGTTCGGACGGCCATTTGGTGCATTTGGACGGATTGAATTTCAGCAGGGCCTGGTGTTTATACGGAATCGTACAGACATTACCTGAACTGAAGCATTTAAAAGTAATCGCAGACCAACACATTCAAACTTCCCTGCCAAATATTGTAGACGGAGATTACATGGGAGAACACTGGCTGGCGAGTTTTGCGCTCCTTGCATTGCTGAGTAAATAACATACTTTTTCTCCCGCAGAATGCTTATGCCTTAGCTCTTCGTCTTCGTGAAGTCACTTCGACGGAGCAAGGTCAGTATTGGCGCATCGCGCAGATTTCCCTGATTCTTTTTACACTGCAATTTGTTTGATTTATTCATCTGTATAATCAATGGGAAACAAAAAAGTCATCCTGCCGGATGACTTTCTACATATCTTAAAAGAAGATTTTAACGAACGATCAATCGCTTCGTAACAACTGATTGGTTTGTTTGAATACTTACCATGTAAATTCCTGATTGCAGGTCTGAGACATCGATTGAAATTTGTTTCATACCTGAAACAAGTTGTTTTACTAAAGTTCCATTCAGATCGTAAAGGTCAATTTGCTCAATCGTTCCATTTTCAGAGCGGACAAAAACTTGGTTATCCGATGGATTCGGATATAACTGAACGCCTTCCATTATTGACTCATTCAGTCCCGCAGCCTCCGTAAATAAATTCTCAGATGTATTCGTAATAATCGGAGCATTGTAATCGAAATAAATGTAAGCGGTATTGTGAATTATCGTTCCGTTTGTTAATCCCGGAAGAGGTTTCACACGGTATTGAATAAACCCGATTGAACCTTGGGGATCACTTGCACTATCCGGAAGCATGATATCCGGGAAGCGCACGGTAAGTAAGCGAGATTGAGCATTTACAGTTGTGGAGAATGCATGGCTCGCATTCACCGATTTAAATGTTGACAGATCTAAATTCGGGTCCAACACATCTGTCAGGCGGATATTCATTGCCGGTGCGTTCCCGGTATTTTGGAAATGGATTGTATAGGTAAATTCGTCCTGGTAACCAGGTTCTACTATTTCAGGGTATGTTTCTTTGATATTCGGATCGTAGGAGTTGACAACCTGGTAACAATAAGTATATAAGTTGTTTGTAACATCCAATTCCCCTGAAGCATTCGTGGCAACAGATACTGTCACACAAAAATCTTCTCCTGCTTGAGCTGTTGTATCAGTAAGAACAGTTGCCAGAAATGAATTGACATTTACAGCTCCAAAATCAGCAATTGAATACACAGCAACGTTTCCGGAAACATTCGTTGGTGAACCTCCGAAAGTAACCGTTCCGGGACCGGTAACAGAAACTGTTACTTCACCTGAAATACCGGAAGCACAATGCATGTTATACTGAGCAGTTATGTCTCCGGCCAAAATTGACAATTCATGTGTTTGTCCGGGAAAAAACCAGCCTGAAGGGACAACGGATTGTACTCCTAAATCAAACCCGGTACATATTAATCCGAAATCACCACCCGAAACAACTGTATCAGCATCAGGAACAGTTGCAGCAGAAGAATTTCCAGTGGGACAAGTAACGTCAATAACAGATGTCATATTCGCGGTATCAATAAGCAATTCATAAGATCCGATACCTGTGGAAAAATAATAATTTCCATTCACCAGATTCGTAGATGATACAATTAAATCACCTATTGAATCACGAAGCAACATAGGAACATATATTGCCATTTCACCGGTACTTAAACAATTCGTATTGACATCCTGAAAAACCACTCCTTCAATTCCTGTTGCTCCGGTACAACCATTGGGATTAGTTACCGGATCATTCTCGTCACATAACGGATACGCCAATGTAGCTGAGTCCATTGCAGGAATGTAATTTGGCAGACAGGTGAAACTGTTGTTGGAAATATACAAATCGATCAACGTTGTTGGAAAAGGAGCAAAACAACCAATCTGATTATTGATGCAGGATAAATAATTTAACGAGTCCGGTAATTCCGGTAATTCTATTAGCTGATTATAATCACATATAAGTACATTCATTTCCTCTGGCAAATCAGGTAAGGAGGTCAACTGATTGTTACCACAGCTAATTATTTGGAGAGAATCAGGGAAATCCGGTAAAATTGTTAATTGATTCCCACCACAATTCAGATGATAAAGTCCATTCGGCAAGGTTGGCAACACCGTTAACTGATTATTATAACATTCGAATTGTTCTAAAGTAGCCGGTAAAACCGGTATCGAAGTTAACTGATTATGAGAGCAAAAAAGATAGACTAATCCCGGTAAATTAGGCAATTGCGTTAATTGATTAAGTTCACATTCAAGAAAGGACAATGTTGAAGGAAGGGCAGGTAATACAGTTAATTGATTCGAAGAACATTTTAAACCTGCTAAAGAAACCGGAAGCTGAATAGGTAAAGCTGTCAATTGTGTATTGTTGCAATTCAAAAAAGACAGGCTGTCAGGAAGCGGGTCAGGAAGCGCACCGATCGCATTATTACTGCAATTCAAAAAAACCAAAGTATTCGGAAGACCTGCCAAATTTGCACTTGTCAATTGATTGTAACTGCAATCCAGCCAGTACAGTGTTGCCGGAAGAACAGGCAATTGAGTGAGTTGATTGTGCGCACATTCAAGATTGTCAAAATTGATCGGGAAAGCAGGTAATGCTGATAGCTGATTATTATTGCAACGCAAAACTTCCAGATAGTATGGCAAATTTGGCAAGGTAGTAAGTTGGTTATCGGAACAATTCAGAATCCACAAAGTATCCGGCATATTACCAGGCAAACTAACCAGGGAATTATTCTGGCATTCGAGGATTAGTAAATTTTCAAATGCTTCAATTCCTTGAATACTGGAAATATTAAGACCTGAAATATTCAAATTGGCCGTATTTTGTACATCCGCATGATCTGAATCAATAAAGAAGTTTCCTCCACTGGTCATAAATGCAGTTGCAGGATAATTCGCTGTTAAATAATTCTGAAAATTGGGGTCCGGAACGGGAACCCAGGTTTGCGCCTTTAATTGAAGGCTAACTAACGCAAGAATGGTTAAAAGTAGTGTTTTCATATTTAGGGGTATTTACCCCAAAGGTATTCAAAATTTAACACAATAAGTCTGAAACTTGGTTGAATGAATATTTCAATCTTTGGAACGAATAAATGATCATTGAGTATCCATGTTTTAATAAAGCAAAAGGGTATCCGCCGTGGCGGACACCCTTCAACTATTAGAATGAAATCTATTCACTATAAATTTTCCCTCGCAAATGACATTTTGCCAATGCTTTGCTCGGTCTTCACTAACCTGCCGGTTAGCTCTTTTTCTTAAACGAATTGATCGCATTGACCGTGAAATCCGAAAGAACTAATGTTCCGCTGATTCCTGCCCGGTCTGACAATAATTGGTCCCAATCCTCTGTTCCTTTCCAGAAAACCTTTTTCAATTCTGCCATTGCTTCCGGGCTTGAGTTCGCCAAAACGGTTGCGAGACGCGTAATTTCTTCATCCATTTCATCTTCGCCATCAAACACATCTGCATACAAACCATTTTGCATCGCCCATTCGGCTGTTCTCCATTCTGTAGCATTGATTGCCAATTGAGACATTGCTGAAAGCCCCATTTTTCGTTCAACTGCCGGTCCGACCACAAACGGCCCGATCCCAACAGCCAGTTCAGAAAGTTTTATTTCTGCAAAACGCGTTGCGTAGCAATAATCAACTGCGGATGCTATTCCTACTCCTCCACCAACTGCTTTTCCCTGCACACGGCCGATAATTAATTTCGGGCATTTTCTGCAGGCATTGATAACCTGGGCAAATCCTGAAAAGAACACTTTTCCTGTTTCCAAATTATCAATAGAGATCAATTCATCAAAACTAGCTCCGGCACAAAATGCTTTATCGCCTGTGGATCTTAAAACAATCACTTTTACAGCAGGATCATTTCCTGCATCTGTAATGGTATCTGCTAATTTGCGAAGGATTTTCCCCGGTAGGGAATTACTTAACGGATGTCCGAATTCGATAGTAGCAATACCGAATTCGTCTACACGCATTTCTACGTGTCCCTGGTTGACAGCTTCTGACATGAAATAATTTAACTAGTTATCAAATTTTCTGCGCGGACGCATTGTACGTTCACCTGATCCGGAGTTCGAGTTTCCACCTTCATTACGATCGTTGCGATTGTAATTGGAGTTTCCACTTCCTCCTTCGCGGTTGTAGCTTGACCCACGATCGTTCGAATTACGATCATTTGATCTGTAACCTCCGCCGCCACCATGACCTCCTTGTCGTGGACCGTTGTTATTGAACTTCTTTTGAAAACCACCTTGCTTGTTACCGTAGGCTGGTTTTTTAGGTTTATCTTCCGGTTTCGGACGATTTGCTTTCGGGGAAGCAATTTTCACATCCAGTTTACGGCCGTTAACTTCAAAACCGTTTAGTGCCTGAATTGCATTGATCGCTTCTTCCGCACTTTCCATTTCGACATAACCAAAGCCTTTGGACTGTTTTGTCTTAGCATCAAACACTACATGTGCCAAGTGAACCGCACCAAACGCTGAAAACGTTGCTTGCAAATCCTCCGATGTAATCTCCCAGTCGAGATTTGCGATAAAAATATTTGTCATTTACCTAACTTTAAAAATTGGACTTCAGTCCGACTAATTTACCTAAAACGTTTCAACGTTTATCCCTTTTTAACAGTTAGCTCCGGAACTAAAAATAATCCCGGAGCCAACATTTCTTTTATTTCATTACTTCAAGGTAAAGCTATCGGAACCGATAACCTGACCATCGCAGTAGATTTTTACTTTGTAATTTCCTTTCACCGGTTCTTCGCCATTGAAATCATAGAAGATCGTAACGTCAACCGCTTTGTTTCCATACTGGATATCACGTTTAGCGGAGTAAACAAAGTTTCCACCATCAGCAGCACTTGCCGTACCTCCGGAACGACCCTGTAAAGTCTTACCATCCGGGTCAATGATCTGCATATATACTGTACGATCTCCTGCAGTAGCAATATTGTTTTCACCAATTGTAAACGTAGATTTCGCTTGAACACAGTTACGAGCTTTCGTTGTTGGCTCGGTTGTGTCATTCAATTTCATACGCAAACCTGTCGATGAAAAACCATAAGCCGCAAGTTTCGAGCCTTTTCGTACCTGTTCGGCGCTTTGTTCAGCCTGACCTTTGTACGTGTCACGTTCTGTCTGCGTTTCTGCCAATTGAGTGGAAGTTTCATCCAATTCGGAAGTTAACTTCAGGTTCATGGTATTCAACTGGTCGATCTGTTTCACATAACTGATCATAATCTGGCGTAATGTTTCATTTTCACGCTTCAATTTAGCAATCAATGATGCAGTTACACGACCGTTCTTTTTTGCTGTTTCCAACTCAGTCATCAATCCCTGGATCTTGTCTTTCTGAGCGTTCAAGCTATCAGATTTGGATGCATCTTTCTTAATTAACGCATCGTATGTATCCATCATATTGGTGAAATCCGACATCAAGTCGTTAGTGGTTTCACTCCCTAAAAACGGAGCCATCATTTTGTTCATTTCCTCGATGTCCGCTTGAAGCTCTTCATTTTTCTTGGTTGCTTCTTTCAAAGCGCCGTTTTTTGAACTCCATAAATAAGTCATCGTTCCTAATAAAACAACCAACAAAACAATAATCGCTGTTAGTGCCGGTGTCATGTTTTTCTTTGAGCCTGATTCTTCTGACATAATCTAAAATTTAAATACAAATATAACAATAGAACTAATGAACGATAGGGAATTCATCAGGACAAATAAAGTGTTTTTAATTCGACTCACCAATACGTTTTTTCGTATTTTCCGTTAAGAAAATGTAAAAAAGTATAGTTTCCGTTGAAATTCACCTTTTTAGAATGTTGAATTTCCCCCAGACATGCGTGATAAATTAATACAATATATTAGGTGTTTATACTGACGAACCGTTCCTGTTGTCAGCATGAATTCCAAATTCACTTATTGAAAAATAATTACAGAATGTTGAGAATTCACCCCGACGACCTTTTAGTGTGTCGGGATAGACTTCTCAGCTATGTGTGATAAATTAATACAATATGTTAGGCGTTTATACTGACGAACCGTTCCTGTTGTCAGCATGAATTCCAAATTCACTTATGAAAAATAATTACAGAACGTTAAGAATTCACCCCGACGACCTTTTAGTGTGTCGGGATAGACTTCTCAGTTATGTGTGATAAATTAATACAATATGTTAGGCGTCTATACAAAACACGGGGTAAAGTCGGGATAAAGACGGGTAATATATGTGTTATTCTGCTTTAAGGCATGTGCTTCACATACCTTTAAAACTAAATTTTGGGATAAACCCCTGAATTAAAATCTTCCGGGAAGTTTTGAAGGGTAACAGGGCGCTGGAAACGTTTGATTGCATCCCATCCCACAGAAGTAAAGTAGGAGTTCAGACTGCTAGGGAACGGTCCGCCGTGCTGCTGCGCAAAGCTGACCTCTACACCTGTAGGCACACCGTTAAATATTATTCGTCCGGATTTTGAGGTCATAACCGACAGAAAATGATTGATTTCTTCCGGTTCCGCATAGAGACTGTTCGTCAATTGACCTTCCAGAAGCTGCAGGCACATTTTCATCTCCACATCATCAGAACATTTGACAATAGTGAGGTAAGACCCGAAAATCTCTTCCTGGATCCGTGGATTTGCCCGGAACTTCTCAGCAGTAGTTTCTGCTAAGGTCGGCTGAATGAAATTCCCCTCATGTTTTCCTTCATAAACCACATCTACCAGCACTGCATGTTCTTTTACCCTTTCGAAATAGCGTTTGGCAATTCCGGGATGCAACATACACTGCAGTTCGCTTTGAGAAAAGGCCTGCACAAGTTCTTCTTTAAACGCATTGAAATTTGCGGTTTCTTCGACAAATAACAAACCCGGTGAAGTACAGAATTGTCCTGCGTTCAACAAAACCGATGCACTGATCTGTTTCGCTATTTCAGAGGCCCGTTTTTCCAAAGCACTTTTAGTAACTGCAATCGGATTGGAACTGCCCATTTCAGCATACAACGAAATTGGTTCTTTCCGTTCGTTGATCAATTTTTGCAGGGCCATTCCGCCGCCAATGCTTCCGGTAAATCCAACGGCTTTCGCTCGCGGGTCCTGCACCAGTTGCTGACCAACAGTAAAATCCTCTGCAAGCAGATGGCACAAAATTCCATCCGGCATCTCGTGTTCCCTGGCTGTTTCCAGGATAAACTGAGCAGAAATCGAGCTTGTATGTGGATGCATTGCGTGTGCTTTCACAACAACCGCACAACCGGCAGCAAGTGCTGAAGCTACATCGCCTCCTAAAGCAGAATAAGCAAAAGGGAAATTACTTGCACCAAAGACCACCACTGGTCCAACCGGGATATTCAATTTAGTCAGAGATGGTTTTGGAGCGGGCTTTCTATCCGGATCTGCTGCATCCAGTTTTATTTCCAGTGCGTAGCCGTTTTCAACTGCTTTGGCATAATATTCAAACTGGAAACATGAACGTGTAAACTCCACTTCTGCGCGATCTTGTGGCAGACCACTTTCTGCACAAAACCAGTGAATCAGGATTTCCTTGTTCGCCTTCAATTTTTCTGAAATTGCTTTCAGGAACTGCACCCTTTTTTCAATTGAGATTAAGCGATAACCCTCAAATGCTTCTGTTGATTTAGTCAGTGCTGAATCTACTTCTTCGGAAGTAGCCTGGTGGAAAGGTGTGTCAAAAGGTTGATTGTTTCTTGGGTCTATTCCAAAAAAAACATGGTTACCAAGAGCACTTACCTGATAACCAATGTGATTTTTGCCTAAGAAGTCCATGGCTTACGCCTCCTCAACCGTGTAAGAGTAACTTTCCATGATTTGGTTTGAAAGTAATTTCTTACAAGCCAATTCAACTTTCTCGGTTGCTACATCTTTGGAAGGTGCGTCTACAAAAAGACGTACGTGTCTTCCAACGCGTACACCTGTAATTTCAGGCAAACCAATGGTTGGCATACTGTTAGTAACTGCTTTCCCTTGTGGGTCTAACAATGCCTCTAATGGCATCACATCGATTTCAGCTTTGAATTTCATGCGTTCGATTTTTTCGAAGAATGTGTTGAATAAATGATAATAACAGGTACAAAAGTACAATAATTGGAATGGACCAAATCAATAAAGTTGAAATAAGTATTCCACAACTTATTAAAAAGATGTACCGGATCTCGTTTCCTTTCCATTTGAAATGCTTGAACTTCAGCGCAAACAAAGGCAATTCAGAGACCAAAAGCACGGACATGACTACAATGATCGGGATCAAAACTACTGGTTGAATGAGCCGCAGGATCAGATCGTGTTCCCAGCCCGTTGTTCCTCCATATTGAGCAAGCAATAACGGAAAAGCCATGAAGAAGATGGTATTTGCCGGAGTCGGCAAGCCAATAAATGATTCCGATTGACGGGTATCAATGTTGAATTTTGCCAGGCGGAATAAGGAAAAGAAGGGTATGATCAAAGCTAGAAATGGTAAAAAATCAATATCTCTAAAGTTTATTAATGACGCTTTCCAATCATCTATAGCCATCCAAACAGGTGGAGTTGAAACTATTTCTCCATTTGTCTCGACAATGGTTTTAGTGGTAATGTATTCTCCATGCCATACTATGTCTTCTAAATTAACTTGCGATGTTTGGGTAATTAATACAACCATCATTACGATACCCGGTGCGAGTCCAAACGAAATCATATCCGCCAATGAATCCAGTTGCTTTCCCAATTCACCTTGTTGTTTCAGGATACGTGCTAAAAATCCGTCAAAGAAGTCGAGTACAGCAGCCAAAAAAATAAAATAAGGAGCGATATCGATTCTTCCGGCAAAAGCAAGGATGATTGCAAACACTCCACAAAGCATGTTGCTGGCAGTGATCAAATTAGGTATATTGAACATTTTCATCTGGTGAATGAATATTTTGTAGTTTAAATCCTTTGAAAAGGTGTAAATTTACACTTCGATTTTATCATTAAACCATCGGGATACACAATTTTTTATAAAAGATGCAGTTAATAGCAATCGTGAGGAACTTGTATACTATGAAATTTTACCTAATTGTTTGCATTACTGCTTGCTCTTTTCTGTCATTCGGACAAGGTTCAGTTGCACCCAAATATTCCAATGAATTCTTAGCAATCGGGATCGGAGCTGATGCTTTGGGACTTTCCAATGCTGTTGTTGCACAAACCAGTGGTGTGAACAGCGGTTACTGGAACCCGGCAGGTTTGGTACGAACCAATAAATGGTTGGATATCGGTTTAATGCACTCGGAATATTTTGCCGGAATTGCCAAATACGATTACCTGGGCTTAGCTCATCAGATCGATGAAAAAAGTGCTGTCGGTTTATCGATTATTCGTTTTGCGGTGGATGATATTCCCAATACCACACAATTAATCGACAACGAAGGAAGAATCGACTACGATAAGATCACCACGTTTACCGCTGCAGATTATGCCTTCTTGTTTTCCTATGCACGTAAAACCAAAGTCCCTGGCTTATCATTGGGAGGAAACTTCAAAGTAATTTACCGTAAAGTCGGTGATTTCGCAAAATCCTGGGGATTTGGTCTGGATGCCGGAGCAACCTATGAGAAAAACGAACGACTGAAGTTCGGTGCTGTTTTGCGCGATGTGACCTCTACTTTCAATGCCTGGATCTTTACCCTGGATGACCAAACGAAAGAAGTCTTTACACTTACCGGAAACGAAATTCCCAGAAACGGACTGGAATTAACACTTCCACGCCTGATTCTCGGAACATACTACAAACAACCGCTTGGTAAAAAAGGAATCTATGTTTCCGGGGAATTGGACCTGGATATGACAACGGACGGTAAACGGAATACGATTTTGAAAACAAACGTAGTCAGTTTCGATCCACATATCGGGATTGCTTTCGGATTTAAAGAATTAGTTACAATTCGCGGCGGAATTTCCAACATGCAGTATATCAAGAACTTTGATGATTCAAAAAAATTAACCATCCAACCAAATATTGGTATTGGATTACATATTAAAGCCGTATATTTAGACTATGCATTTACGGATATCGGTGATGCTTCAACAGCATTGTACTCACATGTCATTTCATTACGACTTGCTTTGAATAAACCTAAAAATGCGGTGAAAACAGATGAATAAGAAGAGCCCATGAAAAAACTCTACTTAATACTACTAATTTTTCTTCCTGTTCTTGCGTGGAGTCAGCCCTATGGGAATGAATGGATCGATTATTCTCAAAAATTTTATGGCTTTAAAGTTGTTCAAACCGGATTTTACAAAATTGACTACGCCACTTTAAGCAACAACGGAGTTCCTGTTTCCGGAATAAATCCATCTGCTTTTCAAATTTTTGGAAAGGACAAAGAAGTTCCGCTTTACATGGTCGATAACGGAGACAATTCATTTGATCCGGGAGATTACTTTTTATTTTTCGCTTATAAAAACGACGGTTGTCTGGATTCAATCATGTATCCTAATCCATCTTTAATGGCAAACCCCGGATACAGCCTGATCAACGATACGATTACTTACTTTTTTTCATGGAAAAATTCCGGTTCCGGACTTCGCTTTGCCCTCCAGCCCGATCAGAATTATTCGAATTACACTCCAAGTGATTTCGTTCGATCTGAATACACAAGCCAATATAATAACTCCTATTGTGAAGGAGAAGTTTACGGTGAAGCATCCGGGTCCATTTATTCCAGGGGTGAAGGTTATGGATTACCTGAAATTTTTGCTACCAGTTCCAATGTCTCATCGGATATCCCGATACCGACTCCAAATGTCTATACCGGAGCGGGAGCACTCCCTGTCCGATTGGAATGCCGGGTTTCTTCCAACTCATCGGGGGCACTTAACAACTTCCCTACTCAAATCCCAATCAATCATCATACAAAACTGACTTTCGGAGCTTCTAATTTACTCTTGATTGATACGATCTATAAAAACTATTACCAGATAAAAACAATTGATAATTTCCTGGCGACAGATCTTACCAACGGAACCACGAATATCCACCACGAAATTATTGCCGATTTAAATGTAACGGTAGACAGGCAGATCTTTACCTATGCCATGCTTTCTTATCCGATGCTGCCTATTAGTAACCATCAACCGTATCACCGTTTTTTTGTCCAAAACGGAGCAGTCAAAAGCAGAGTAGATTTCACCAGTTACATTGGTGCAGCACCTTTAGTTCTGAGCTTTGGTTCTGTTCCCCGGTATGAAATTCCGACTTTGAATGCCGGGTCTTTTCAATTCATTATTCCGAACAACATCGGGAACAACGAAACGGAAGTTTTGATTGTTGATATCAATAATACACTTTCAGTTGGTCCATTAACTCCGGTAAATGGCAACGGGACTTTTACCGATTTCAGTTCAATGAATATCGATTCTGCACTGATCTTTGTTTATCACCCTTCACTTACAAGCAGTAAAGACTCCTACGTCGCTTACAGATCTTCTATGAGTGGGGGTAGTCACAACGTACTTTCAGCAAATATTGAAGAATTGTACCTGCAGTTTGCAAGTGGGATTATCAAACACCCTCTTGCAATTCGGCGTTTCGTAGATTTCATTCACGACAACAGCACTCAAAAACCAGAAGGTCTGTTGTTAATAGGAAAAGGATTAACTATTGGTGAAACACGTTTTTCCTCATCCGGTTTCGCTAATTGCCTGATTCCACCAATGGGATATCCTTCAAGTGATATTGCGACAACTGCATGCCTTATCTCCAATAATACCTGGGAACCACTTGTTCCTACCGGCAGACTTTCCATGACGACCAACACTGAGGTAGAGAATTATCTTTCCAAAATCGAACAATACGAAGATGCTCAGAACAATGTTGGCCTTAATTTTTCCGAAACAAAGAACTGGCAAAAACAACTGCTTCATTTTGTAGGAGGCTCCAGCGCACTGCAACAAACCCAATTCCAGGGATACATGAATGCCATGAAGAAAATCGTAGAAGACACACTCTTTGCGGGAAATGTTACCAATTACTTTAAAACATCCAGTAATCCACTTGATCCGAATGTGGTTACAACGGTGACTCAAAAAATAGAAGATGGAGTCTCCATTATGAATTTCTTTGGCCACGCAGCAGCTTCAAACAATGGTTTTGAGATCAATATTGACGAACCGAGCAACTGGAACAATTTTGGAAAATATCCTATCGTAATAGGGAATTCCTGTTACAACGGAAATATTTTCAAAACCGGGAATTCTACTTCTGAAAATTTTGTCAACATTCCGAATGAAGGAGCCATTGCTTTTTTATCAACCATCTCGGTTGGTTATGATGCCCCGCTTGCGGTCTATTCAACCGAGCTCTACAAACAATTTTCCTATAAGAATTACGGGAAAACTTTCGGCTCTCAGATCAAAAGTACTATCAAACAAATTTATAATCAGAGTTTACCCTTATTAGAAGGATATCTCTACCAGGAATCGGCTTGTACACAAATGACACTTCACGGCGATCCGATGATTAAAGTAAATTACAGTACAGCCCCTGAAATCGACATCCAGGTTGCTGATATAAGCTTAAGTCCCAATAATGTAAACTTATCAGTTGACAGTATTGAACTTGCGTTTACTATTCGCAATATCGGTAAATCGATCAAGACACCTGTTTACGTAGAAATCAGAAGAAACTTCCCGGGAACAGCTATCGACTCCATGAAGACCTTGTTCTTACCCCGCTTGAACTACGATACGCTTATCAAACGGAAATTCCCGTTGCAACCTGCTATTAGCGGTGGAGTAAACACGTTTACTGTTTCTATAGATATTCCAAATGTATACGGGGAACAATTTGAGGAAATTTCGAATAACCAGGCAAGTGCCAATTTCTTCCTGAACATTGATGGAATGCTGCCGATCTGGCCTTATAATTACGCTGTTATTCCGTATGATACCGTTACCGTGAAGGCATCGACGATCAATCCGATTGCAGGAATGAAAACTTACCGCTTCGAATTGGATACAACGGACACCTACGACAGTCCGCAACTCAGACGTTTTTCGGTAACCGGCCTTGGTGGTGTGAAAGAAGTTCAACCCAATCAATGGCTGTCTGCTTTCGGTTCTCCTTTCCCGTTAACCTGCTCAGACAGTATGGTTTATTTCTGGAGAGTCGCTGTTGATTCCACTGTTCCGAACTGGTCTGAATTTTCGTTCCAGTACATTCCGGGAAAACGCGGTTGGGGACAGGATCATTTTTTCCAGTTTAAGAATAATAGTTTTTCAAGTATCGATTATAACAGGAATGTCAGGAAGCGCCTGTTCAATTTGAATGACATTCATACGATCGGAATTCTTACCATGAAATACACCACTGTGGAAGATTCCTGGTATATAGCCTGGTCCATTGATCAAGAAAACATGGATTACGCGACTTGTGGCACCTATCCATATATTTATGTCGGTGTTGCAGATGGAACTACACTTGAGGCATGGAAAACCCATTGTCCCGGATGTGGAAATGGGAGCAATAATAATCCTGCAATGAATTTTGGAAATTTGAACAATTTAGGGAGTTCTGGAGGACAAGGTTGCAGGGATCGCTATGAAGTATATTTTACTTTTGATCAAACGGATCCGGCATCTATGGCTAATTTCCAGAATATGATTATGAATGGAATTCCTGATAGTAATTATGTTGTCATCTATACGCCTTTCTCTACTTATTTTGATTTGTGGAATACAAATAATCCAAGTGTATTTACGATGTTCCAAAACCTGGGCTTCCCATCCATGAATGCCAGTCAACCAAATGAACCTTTTGCTCTTTTCTTCAAAAAGGGAACAACAGCATTAAACCAGGTAAAATATTGGACAGATAGTCAAACAACCGGTGTACCAGAAGGAGTTCCTAAAATTGTACTTGAAGCAGATGTCTTAAAACCTTCTTACGTAGGTATTGAAAAAACACCTCAAATCGGTCCGGCATTCCAATGGGAAACCTTGTATTGGAGAAGGGATTCATTGGAGTCTCCTTCAACAGACAGTGTGCGTATTTTTATTGAGAAATATGGTGTTACAAATGACCTGATCGGTACAATTGACACGATGTTCACTCCAATGGATTCAATCATCAATCTAAATAACCTGGTTGATGCAGCAGTTTATCCAAGGATCCGGATCGGGATTTACAATTCCGACCAAGCAAATTTAACGCCTGCCCAAATTGATCGGATCCATGTGCTTTATCAGCCGGTCCCTGAAGCTGCAATCGATGGATCATCCGGGTATTACGCTTCTGTTATCGGAGATACACTTTACGAAGGACAGGATTTTAGTTTTGCGGTAGACGTCGTGAACGTCAGCGAGTTCGATATGGACTCTTTACTAGTAGATTACTGGCTGGAAGACCAGCAACACATCAAACACGTGATTCCTTATCCAAGACAGGATTCCTTACGTGTCCATCAGGTTTTGAGAGATACGGTCATGTTTAATTCCATTGCGCGACCGGGATACAACATCCTTTGGATGGAAATAAATCCATATGTAAATGGCTCGCTTGTCCAGACCGATCAATTGGAACAGTACCATTACAATAACATTCTGCAACTTCCTGTTTTTGTAGTAGAAGACAATAAGAACCCGATCCTGGATGTCACATTTAACGGCCAGCACATTCTGAATGGAGACATTATTGATCCTACGAGCGAAATTCTGATCACGCTAAAAGATGACAATCCGTATTTGATTATGGACAACATCAGTGACACCACGCTTTTCGGGATTTACCTGACCGGCCCTGATGGTGTTCAAAAACGCATTCCTTTTATTGATGGGAATGGAAATACGATCATGCAATGGTATCCTGCCAACGGACAGAACCTGAAATTTAAGATCATTTATCCGAAAGAATTCCTGCAGGATGGGATTTACCAGCTTTTTGTACAAGGTACCGATCGCTCGGGGAACATCTCCGGGGATTATGAGTACAAAGTGAGCTTTGAAGTAATCCGTGAATCGTCGATCACACAAATGATGAATTACCCGAACCCGTTCTCCACGAGCACGCGTTTTGTGTTCACCCTGACAGGAACTGAAGTTCCGGATGACATCATTATCCGCATCATGACCGTATCGGGACGAGTGATCCGGGAGATTACCGAAGACGAATTGGGATTGATCCGTATCGGGCGAAATATTTCGGAATATGCCTGGGATGGAAAAGACGAATTCGGGGACCAACTTGCAAACGGTGTTTACCTCTACCAGGTGATGGCAAAGATTAACGGCGAGGATATTAAACACCGTGAATCAGGTGCTGATCAGTACTTCAAAAAGAATTTCGGGAAAATGTATTTGATGCGATAGAGAATCATCGCCTTTAACAAAATACGAACGCTAGTGCAATCTAAACTCTTGTTTTTTTTATGAAGACCGCCTCTTCTGAAGCGGTCTTTTCTTTATTCATTCTTATCAGTTCAGTTTAAACTTTTGAGAAACCTTTTGAACTATTAAAATCATTCTTCAAATTCCACTTTGAACATCATATCACTCTTCTTCTTGATATAAAGTTCGATAGCGAAAGAATTATCGGCTAATACAGTCACACGATTCAAAGCATATTGGTAAACTGAAGTTTCATCGATTTTTCTCCAGTCGAAAAGTGGAAGGTATTTTCTCTCCCCTGTTTTATTATCAACTCTATGAGCTGTAACATAATCTCCTTTTATTTCTTTATTTACCTCTCCATCTTCTGTCATAGTGGCATTTCTTAGAGGGTCCTTAAACAATACATAGGTATATTTATCAGAGACAAGCAATCTGAAAGACTCTGTTACCGATTTCTTTGGAAATTTCTCCATCCATCCTAATTCTCCATTCCCATTGATTTTCACAAGTACCACATCATCAAAATGGTAAGTATATGTTGTTCGTCCTGTTTTTGGATCGGTGGTACTTGTAACGTAATAAATCTCACCACCAAGCACAACTCCCCCGTCTTCTAAAACCTGAATGTTACGCATTTCAAGGTTCGTCATGGACAATTGACCATTCTCATCAGCTTTCTCCATTCGACCTTTTTGTTTCTCGGAGATTCTTTTATACTTTTTAATGAAATCAAGTGAAAACTCATAAAACTTGGGAGCTTTCAAGTTTCCTTTATTATCCAGTATCGAAACGAAAGCCCCATCCATTCCATATGATTTAGGTTTTCGATAATAACCTGCACAAATAATGTTGCCATCTTTATTCTCTTTCATGAAGACATCATCAATGATATACTCGCCAAGATTAAACTCCACTTCATTTAAGTTACCTTCCGGATTTGCAATAAGAATTGCCAGGCTTTGATTATCTGCAGACTCTCTATTTTTACGATTAACTTCCTGTTTATACTTTCTGATCAAAAAATATCCATTCCCATTGGAATCTAACGTAAAATCCAAATTATCCATCAAACTTTCAGTATAGGGCATTTGATACTCATTTCCCCAAACTTTATTCATCTCAGAATCAAAAGCATACATTCCAATGACATCATTGTTATTTGAATCATCTTTTACCTTCGGTTTCTTTCGATAACTAACTACCATCATAGATCTGTCGCTCGAAAAATCAAAAGAGAATCTTGGAAATGTCTGTTTGCTAAGTACAATCGCACCAAAAGGAACTTGATTCTCAGGTTCGGTCATCGTAAGCAATTCTTTTTCATCACCTTCAAATGCAAGGCTGGAAGTACCTATCTCTCTCGAATAAAGCGTTACCTCCTGTGTTCCGGTTAATTTAGAGTACATCAAATAAAAAGAGTCTTCCATTTTAAATGTCCCTTCAATAGCCATTCCCTTTTCGATTTTCAAAGCAGCCTCCCCTCTTAGGGTTTCGTTTAGATTTTCTCCACTGAATCGTTGTAATATTAATGCTCCTTTTCGATTTAACTTGATTCCAAGTACCTCTCCGTTTCCCAAAGAGTAATATTCTTTCGAGTACGCATCTACAACCTGATAAGGTTCACTTTTGGTGATTTTGACCTCAGAAGGCAATTGAATTTCATCCTGGGCAAAGGATGATAGGCAGCCTATTAAACACAGGAGTGTTAAATTGATTATTTTCATTTTAATTATTTTCCGCAAATGTAATAAAGACTCAGAAGAATCTGCAGGAAAATATCGCGGTATCATCCACCAGCTTGCGGTTTCCGCGCCATTCGTCCAGTTTGGAAAAAACAATGTTATTCATATCCTCCATACTTAAACGATAGAAATTGTGGTAGATCTTAATCAGGCGATCCAATTCGAAATGACAATTTCGTTCGTCTTCCAATTCCACTACTCCATCGGTGTATAGGATCAGTGTCGTATTCGGCTTAAGCACTTCCTTCCCTACCTGGATAAAAGGCATTTCATCAAACATTCCCAAACCGACGCATCCGATATCAAGTAATTTCTTTTCTTTTCCATTAGTAATTATCGGCTGATTGTGGCCTGCATTCACGTAATCCAATACTCTTGTCCCGGCATCATAAACAGCAATGAAAAAGGTGATGAACTTTTCTCCTTTTGCACTCGTCATGACTTTCTTATTCAATTCTTCAATCAGGAATTCCAAAGAAAAAGGACGAATTTGATAAACCGTAGAGTAAAACGTTCGAATAGTTGCCTGAAAATTGGCCATTAACATAGCTGCGCTGATTCCTTTTCCACTTACATCGGCAATGCAAATCACATATTTATTATCCCCAAGCGGAATGAAATCGTAATAATCTCCTCCCACCTCGTGGCGTGGAATGTACTTTGCAGAAATATCCATTTGCTTATTTGAAGGCAAATCTGAAGGAAAAAGTAATTTTTGCATTTCCGATGCCACTTCCAGTTCTTTCTTCAACCGCTCTCTTTTGAGCTCTTCACGCGCCATTCGTTTGTTTTCGATCGCCATAACGACCATGTTGGTCAGAGTCTGAACAAAACGCATATCTGCCAGGGTTTCCGATTTCCTCATTCCGGAACCCTCTATTCCTGCTATTAATAAATAAGCTAACGGTTTGTCCTTGTGAAATACAGGTACAATAATGTCAAACTCATCAATAATTGCCGAATAACTGGATTCAATTACTGTAATTTCACGAAAGCGGTATAACTCTTTTTCAATGGAAATATCCTTGAGCCTATTTTTCAGTCCAACTTTTAAAAGCGGACTCCACTGATTTTCTTTATTAAAAAGCAAAAAGTGATCGAAACCTAATTGCTCACGCATGACAAATTCAAACATCCGGACAATCTGCTCAATACTTTGATTGGTCGCAATTGCCCTGGTTAATTCCAAAAGAGAATTCAAACGGAACTCTCCCAGTTCAACCTGTGATTCTAAATTTGCTATGCGGGTTTCCACTTTCATTTCCTGGTATTCGATTCCGAAAGGTTTTTCAAGACGATCAACTCACGCATTTTTATCTTGGCTTCGTCACACGGACTACCGAAATATGTTTTTCCAGTTTCCAGGTCTTTTCCAATACCTGATTGGGCCAACACAACTACATGATCTCCGATCGTTATCCCGGAAGCACAACCGACTTGTCCCCATAGGGTAACATGGTCACCAATGGTACAGCACCCGGCAATTCCGACCTGCGATGCAAAAAGGCAATTTTTTCCAATGATGGTATCGTGACCGATTTGAACCAGATTATCGATTTTGGTTCCTTCTCCAATCCGGGTTATAGCACTCACGCCTGCATCAATAGTTGATCCAGCCCCAATTTCTACATTTCTTTCGATGTAAACAAAGCCACAGCTATGCATACGGTCGTACCCTCCAGGTTTCTTTTTGTAATAAAAAGCATAATGGCCAATCACTGCGTTCGGACCAATGATTACGTTCTCTTCAATGATCGTTCCATCACCGATGTAAGCACCCGGATGGATCGTAACGTTTTCACCAATTATTACATCATGGCCAATAAAACAATTGGGGGAAAGATGAGCGGAATCGGCTATCTGACAATTCTCTCCGGTCATCGACATTTGCGGACGATATGGAGCAAATTTTTTGGTTAGCTTATTGTAATCATCAAATGGTTCGGGAGAAATAATAAGAGCTTTTCCTTCAGGAACCTGCACCTCCCGGTCAATCAGAATAAAAGAAGCTGCCGAATTCAGTGCCTTATCGTAATATTTCGGGTGATCGACAAAAACCAAATCTCCAGGTTCTACCCGATGAATTTCATTGATTCCTGTGACGATCAGGGATTCGTTTCCAACTACTTTCCTCCCTAAAAATTGTGCTATAGCACCAACTGAATGTATACTTCCGATTTTCATAGACTTTCTCTATATAAAAGTAAGTTCTTATGAAATTGATTTCCTTAAAAAGTCAATTACTTATAAAATCAGAATTGTTTACAATTTTTCTAATCTCTGGCTAAGTACAATAGAACACGAATAACGATCAAAGCAAACCCAATCAATCCGAAAATAAGAGCCGTTTTCCTTCTTTTTTTCTCATCTGTAGCATTCTGTTCTTTCTCAGCCTTCATCTCATCAAGGTATCGAATAACTTGCTCTCGCTGATCTTCACTTAAAGGAAGGTTCTTTTGAATTCTTGCAATCTTTTTCCCAATAATTGTTTTATTGTCTAAATAGAAAAATGAAAACAATTCAAATTGCAGATCTGTCAATTCCCTGTTATGCAAGGCAATAATCAAATTAGCAAAAACCGGATGAGTAAAAATAGCATTCAATTCATTTTCATTTTGATACCCCCTTATATACAACTGAAAATCTTGCACAACCTCCTTTTTTATCTGCAACTGGTCCGCTTCAGGAAGCAGGGAGACGTAAGAATACAAAGCGCTTACTTTCGCCAAGTTTCTTTTCTCAAAAGAATTGCTCAATGCTGTTTGTAGACGCGTTTTATCTTCTAAATTGATGGAAGATAGAAGTTCTGCAGTTTCCGGTAAATCTCTAATCCCTTCTAAAGAGACAATCATATTGACTTCTGAAAGATCCGTCTTTATTAATTGTATACGCTCGAGCATCACCCGAACTTTAGGTGGAAGATCTTGCTTCAAATCTTAATAGTTTAACAAGCTCTCCAGTGCTGTCTGTACTTTATCTGCATTCGGCAACAATTCTGCTTCCAACGTGGAATTTAATGGAATTGCCGGCGTATCAATTGCTCCCACTAAGCCAATCGGAGCATCCAATGACTGAAAACAATCTCTCTGAATGCGTCCTGCCAAACCAAGAGTAAAGGAGGCTTCAACAGATTCTTCGGTAACCAATAGCACTTTCCCATGTTTTTCAACAGAAGCAGCAATTGCTTCCATATCCAGCGGGTTGATTGATCTTAAATCCAGGATCTCAACCTTGCCCTCAAACTGTTTTGAAGCTTCCAATGTCCAGTAAACTCCACGGCCATAAGTGATCACGACACACGACTCTCCGTTTTTGATTGCTGAATCAGAAGCTTCTTGTACGATTCTCGCCTTACCGATTGGGATAATATAATTTTCATCCGGCTCAATAGACATCGCACCTTCTGTTCCGGGAATTTTAGACCAGTAAAGACCTTTGTGTTCCAGGATTACAACTGGGTTCGGATCGTAATATGCTGCTTTCAACAAACCTTTCAAGTCCGCACCTGTAGAAGGATAAACTACTTTTATCCCACGAATATTTGCCAAAACCGATTCCACACTGGAAGAATGATAAGGACCTCCGGAACCGTAAGCTCCGATCGGAACACGGATCACACAGCTTACCGGCCATTTTCCGTTTGATAAATAGTTAGAACGGGAAACTTCTGTAAATAATTGGTTTAATCCCGGCCAGATATAATCCGCGAACTGAACTTCTACAAATGGCTTCAATCCAACCGCCGACATACCAACTGTGGACCCGATGATAAATGCTTCCTGAATCGGTGTGTTAAATACCCGATCATCTCCAAATGTTTGAGCAAGGGTTGCAGCTTCTCTGAAAACTCCACCCAATCTGCCTCCAACATCCTGACCGTAAAGCAAAGCTTCCGGATGTTCCGACATAATTTCCCGAACAGCAAACAAAGCACTGTCAACCATCACTGTTTTCTTCTTTCCTGCAGGTTCACGTTCACCTTTCTCTTCCGTAACAGGTGTTGGCGCAAAAATATAATCCGTAACACTCGCAGGTGCAGGATCTTCGGCATTCAATGCTTTGTCGTAATCTTCATCAACCAACTTTCGTGCATCTGCCTCAATATTGATAATATCTGCCTCACCTTCCAGATCACGGATAATTTCTTTCAGTTTCGGATAAGGATCGCGCGTTGCAGCTTCCTCCAAATCATCCCGGTACCATTCTTTTCGAACTCCCGATGTATGATGTCCCAAAAGCGGAACTTTCGCATGAATAATAAAAGGCCTTCTTTCTTTTCTAACGATCTCAAAAACTTCCTGAACAGTTTGAAAAGACAAGTCAAAATCACTTCCGTCAATTGTTCTTACTTCAATTCCTTTGAATCCCTGTGCATAATAACTGATATCCTGAGCTCTTGTTTCTGCCGCATTGGCAGAAATATCCCACCCATTATCCTGAACGAGGTAAACAATTGGAAATTGTTTCAAAGCAGCCATTTGGAATGCCTCAGAAACTTCTCCTTCGGTACAGGATGCATCTCCCAAAGAACAGACTACAATCGGATTTTCACCATTAAAATCTTCTGCAAGCCCTGTCTTTTCTTTATATTGGATTCCCATTGCAATTCCGGTTGTAGGAATCGCCTGCATTCCAGTAGCAGAAGATTGATGGGGAATTTTCGGCATATCCTCCCGCTTCAAAGAAGGATGCGAGTAATAGGTTCTGCCCCCTGAAAACGGATCGTCTTTTTTGGCAAATACCTGAAGCATTAACTCATAAGGAGTCATTCCTATCCCCAATAGGATACTGTCATCGCGATAGTATGGTGAAACCCAATCCTGTGGCTTTAACTGCAAACCTACTGCCAATTGAATTGCCTCATGCCCTCTGGAAGTTGCATGAACGTATTTTGCGGTAACTTCTTTATTTGCCTCATATTTTTCTGCCAATGTTTTCGCTGTTGCCATTAAACGAAAGGCTTTCAACAAAACATCTTTACTTGTCTTAATAGTAGGTTTCATGGTCTTCGAAAGAGTATCTGCCATCTTTGGGGTATATTTTGTAACAAAGATAAGATTCAAAAAGGAAACGAATCGAATCTGAACAGAATAATCAGTATCATTTCCTAACGGAATGTATATTTTATTTCAATATAGAGAGATATCTTTCAAGACTTTGTTTCTCAACTTCAGCAATAAAACGGATAAATGCATCCTTATTCCCGGAAGTTTGTACCTCATCAAGTGCTTCATAATAATTGTAACGCGATGTATTGTCGCCTTTGATATTTGCAATTACAAATCCGTTCTGTAAAAGAATCATATTCATTATTAAGCGGGAAGTTCTTCCGTTTCCATCAATAAAAGGATGAATTGTAACTAAGCGTTCATGCATTTCAGCAGCCAATACTATTGGATGTATACTCAATCTGTTTCGTTCATACCATATGAAATAATCCTCCATTTGCTTTTCTACTAAATAGGGTGCTGGTGGCATATGGTCGCTACCCTGAATCATCACTTGAATTCTTCTAAATCTCCCCGCTTCTTCCGGAAGTATCCCCCGAAGAATCAAGTTATGAATACTTAAAACTTCTTTTTTTGTTATAACAGCATCTCTGGAAATTAATTCTTTTACATAGTGAATAGCATCACCATGGTTAATCGCTTCCAAATGTTCTCGCATACTTTTCCCCGAAACGGTTAACCCTTTATTAATTACAAGATCTGTCTCCCGAAGAGTCAACGTATTTCCTTCTATACGATTACTTTCAAAGGTATATTCCAATTCCAACGCTTCGGTAACACGATGATTCTCGAATTTCCGGATTTGATCCAACTGCTGTTTCAATTGATCTATTTCTCCTAATGTTTTCTCGATGGATAAATCTTGAAATTTTCTTTTAGGATAATAACTCGCCAGTTCTTCTTGAGCCATACTCAAAACTTCATTAGCGAAGGGATATTGTCTTACTTCTCCTAAGACCTTCTGCATTAACCATGCTTTCATTAACTCATCCAGATTGATAGAAAGAATATTCGAGATCTGAATGAGCTGAGCCTCTGTTGGAATTCGTTTGCCATTTTCGAATTTACTGATTAAGGATTGGTCAACTCCCAGTAAATATGCAAGTTCTCTTGAGCGCATTCCTTTTGATTTTCTTGCATTTTGAATCAACTTTTTCATTAATGACAAATTATTACATGACTAATTTAGTCATAATTTATGGTTTTCCAAAAAAAAGAGAAGTTAAAACTTCTCCTTCTTATCTTAGATTTCTTTATTTATTATTCTCAATAATATAATTAAGTACTTTCTGGATCAAATGAACACGGTCTTTACCGATGACGTTGTGTTTATGCATCGGGTAATGAAAAAAATCAATCTGAATTCCCAGATCAATGAATTTCTTAATCAATGCATCATTGTGCTGTGGAACTACTACATCGTCAACAGTTCCATGAATTAACAATAAATCACCTTTCAATTTATTTGCATGCGAAAATAAAGATGCTTCTTCATATCCTTTTGCGTTTTCCTCCGGGCGATCCATGTAACGTTCACCATACATAACTTCGTAGTATTTCCAATCTGTAACCGGACCTCCTGCAACACCTACTTTAAATGTTTCTGCTTGTTTCAACATAAGAGATGTAGTCATAAATCCACCAAAAGACCATCCATGAACAGCAAAGCGGGAAGTATCCACGTAAGCTAAAGACCTTAAATAATCAATTCCTTTCATTTGATCTTTTATCTCTATAACTCCTAATTGTCTATGGATCTGGTTTTCGAAAGCAAAACCACGTTCACCAGATCCGCGATTATCCAGTGTAAACACCAAATAACCTTGTTCAGCCATCCAGTACATCCATAAATTAGCTCCATCCAACCAGGAATTTGTAATCATTTGAGCATGCGGGCCTCCATAAACATACACCATAACAGGGTATTTTTTGTTCGGATCAAAGTTACTCGGCTTGATAAGTCTAGTATACAAGACGGAACCGTCGTCCGCTTTTATTTGTCCGATATCTGCAATTCCGATCTGAACATCAGCCAGTTTGTTTTTCGAAACCGAAAGTGTCTTTGTAATTTTCCCGGTGATTGTTTTCAATTCCACCTTACCAGGTACAGAATGAGATGAATATTGATCAATAATGTAGGTATTCTGATCATTTATCACAATTCCATGAGTTCCTTCCTCCAAGGTTAAACACCGCTGTTTACCATTCAGATCAACCACGTAAAACAACGTGTTTAACGGACTTGTACCAGTTGCAGCAAAAACAATCTCTTTTCCTTTATTGATCGATTGTAAAATCTCTTTCGCCACGAACTTGTTTGCAGTCAATTGTTTAATCAAAGTACCGTCCAGTGAGTAATAGTACAGGTTGTTAAATCCGTCTTTTTCAGAAATCCAAACGAAATTATTGGAATTAGCCATTGGGAAGAAAGCCGGATGTTCAGGCTCTACCCATTTTTCATTCTGTTCTTCAAGAATTGTCTTAACAAAAGCCCCTGTTTTTGCATCGTATTGATTTAACCACATGTGATTTTGTTCACGATTCACTTCTGCAATTAAAACGAATTTTTCATCTGGTGTCCAGCACAAATTTGTAAGGTAATTATCTGAAGCCCCTTTCGGTGAAATGTAAACCGTTTTACCTGCTGCAACGGAATAAACACCCACTTTTGGCTTTTCAGAACCCTGTCCTGCCATTGGATATTTGATGTTCATCAATTCTGCAGGAACTTTTGTAACATCAACTAAGGGATATTCTTTCACATTAGTCTCATCCTTTTGATAGAATGCCAAATAAGTCCCTTTCCCGGACCAAAAAATACCATCTGTAATTCCAAACTCACTGCGCGCAATGGTTTGTCCGGAAACAATATTTTTATCTGTATTGGCAGTCACGGCAATTTTTTCACCTTTTGAATTGACAATCCACAAATTATTCTCAACTGTATAAGCAACGCTTCCGGTAGTCAGTTCGTATTCAGCCCCCGCACCTTCTTCAACAACAGAAACCAACTTAGAACCAGTTTTTGATTTCAGGTTTAACAGATAATAATTGTTTCCATCATTCAACAACAATTCATCCGCGTTTTTAAAAGAAAACCCATAAAAACTAAACAGTTGCGCACCCAAAATCTTGTTCACGTCCTGGATAGTAAATAATTGCTCCGGCTCTGTTTTTTTTACCGAAGCCTGGTACATTGTCTGGTAATTGTTACTTACATACACATATGAATCCGTTCCCGGAACCCAGGTAATTGAATTACATTGTTCATCTCTAAAAGCTCTGTTTTGCTGCAATACTGCATCAGAAAGTGTCAATTGTCTCTTCTGGGCAACAGCGCCAAATCCAAGGACAACAAATAGCGTTAATCCAAAATACTTATTCATAAATTAAGATCTTTGAATGAATTTATTAAAAAATGTCTCAAGTGGTAAACCAACCTGAAAACAATGATCAAGTGTTTCCAATAGCTTATCCTGCAAAATCAATTCAGCATCGAATTTTGTGAAGAAATACCATTGTTTATTTAGAATATACGGTTGTTTTTCCGCTTCTTCCTTAAACTCCTTAGGTGCAATTTTATTTCGCTCACCGCGAACTTCCCCAAAAACTTCAACAAAGTTCTTATCAGTAATCAATGAATTGAACTCTTTCATATTATGAGCAATTCCTTCACGCACCAGGAACAGGTCGTCTTTTTCGATCTCATAAATACCACCATAAACACGCACTTCTTCCGGACCGAATTCAAAGTAAATACCATGAATGCTTTTGGATTTTTTACCAAGCGGAGCCACTACAGCCGAACACATTAATTTGTATGGAGTTTTATCCTTAGAGAAGCGAATATCCCTGTTGATTCGGAAAATACATTCGGATGCAGTCAAATCTTTGAACGACGGATGTGTCTTTGTCAAATGATTGATAAATACCTGAACAAAATCTGCAAAAGGTTTTTTTACCGAGTTTTCGTAGCGCTTTCTGTTTAGATCAAACCAATCTTTATTGTTGTTAGCAGCCAGTTCAATAAAGAAATCGAGATAGTCTTTTGTAAAATATGCCATGTGCCAAAGATAGTATTTATCTAATTCGCAAACTTGTTGATTTTTATAGATTTTCAATCAACACAAATTCTGAAATTGAAATCCATATCAGAATCATTTCTCTAAAGATTACAGTACATTTGTCCTAAAACAATAACACATGGCACAAGTCTCCATAGGACACATTGAAGCTGCTATCGAAAAAGTAGATAGCCTGGACGATAACGCATTGGATAGATTATCGGAAGCACAAACAACTGCACAACCAGTCCTTTTGGGATACATTATGTCTGCAGCACAGGAATACCAAAACGAAGGATTGGAAAGCCTGTTGATTTACTATTTTACCGTTGTTTTAGAGGCTTATGCTCAGGCAGGACTACACCCAAAGAGTGTAACAGACGAACAAATCGACGAGTTTGAAGAGCCGTACTTCCAATTGTTGGATGAGTATTTCGAAAATGAAGACGAAACTATTTTAGAAGATTTTTCAGACCAACCGGACCTGGTAAAATTCATGGCAATGGAAATAGGAATGGAAGATGCTGAAGGCGTTACACTGGATGACGAAACAGCAACTCAATTATTCATTGTAATCTTAGCAATGATCTCATTGCTTTCCAGATCATTGGATTAAAAACGTATGAAAACACCACAAGAAATTGTCAGTGAAATGATGAGCAAGGATGCCTTTTCTCAATGGCTGGGCATCCGAATTCTTGAAATTGAACCGGGATATTGTAAATTATCCATGAAGGTTCGTCCCGAAATGGTAAACGGACATCAAACAGCACACGGAGGAATTTCCTATTCCATCTCAGATTCCGCACTGGCCTTTGCTTCCAACAGTCATGGACATAAGGCTGTCAGCATCGAAACTTCCATTGCACACATTGCCCCTGTTGCGGTCAACGACGAACTCCTTGTGATTTGCAAGGAAATCAACTGCGGAAAAACAATTGGACGCTATGAATCAATTGTTTATAACCAAAATCAAAAAATTATTGCTAAATTTAACGGAACCGTATTTCGTCACCCCGACCTCTGGTAGTATCTTTCAAAAAAGTATTCTTTTTATTATGCATACATAATATTATTTTGTATATTCGTGACAAGTTCACAATATGCAAAATAAACCCCAATACCTCATCGACTTAGATGTCCGATTAACGTGGCACAAAATGTCGCGCATGTATAATCAGCGAGCTAACAGCTACGGAATTAGTATGTCTGTTGGCTTTATCCTTCTTCACATTGACCGGGAAGGAACTCCAAGTACTCAATTAGGCCCCCGAATGGGAATGGAACCGACGAGTCTTTCAAGAACTTTGAAAACCATGGAAGAAAAAGGGTTCATTCGCCGGGAAGAAGACAAACTGGACAAACGGATTGTCCGTATTTTTCTTACTGAAGAAGGATTAAAAGCGCGCTATATCGCTCGTGATGTTGTTTTCGAGTTCAACAATAAAGTCATCGAACGGATCCCGAAAGAGCATATTGACATCTTTGAATCTGTTGTGAATCAAATCCAGGATATTTTGGATGAAGAGGATTCCAATTCATCCGAGTGAGAATCTGGTTCACGGAAAATAAATCTATAACGAATTTGAATGGTGAATAAATCACCATAGAATCAATAAAAAATCAATTATGAACAGACACATTAAAAAAGTAGCAATTCTAGGATCCGGGGTGATGGGTTCCAGAATTGCCTGTCACTTTGCCAATGTAGGATGTGAAGTTTTACTTCTTGACATCCTTCCAAAAGAACCCAATGATGCAGAGAAAGCAAAAGGACTCACAATTGATAGTAAGGCCGTAAGGAACCGTATCGTAAATGAAGCCTTGCAATTTGCATTAACTTCAAATCCCTCTCCGATTTACCGCAAGTCCTTCGCTTCCCGAATTCAAACCGGGAACTTTGAAGACGACATGCCAAAAATCGGTGAGGTGGACTGGATCATTGAAGTAGTAATCGAACGGTTGGACATCAAACAACAAGTGTTTGCCAATGTAGAGAAATTCCGTAAACCCGGAACATTGATATCAACAAATACCTCCGGAATCCCAATCCATCTGATGTTGGATGGAAGATCGGATGATTTCAAAAAGCACTTTGCGGGTACACACTTCTTCAATCCCCCACGATACTTACCTTTATTGGAAGTAATCCCTACAACGGAAACAGCTCCTGAAATTAGTGAGTTCTATATGTCCTTCGGCTCAAAGGTCCTTGGAAAGAAAACGGTTTTATGTAAAGATACCCCCGCATTCATTGCAAACCGAGTTGGAGTTTACAGCATTATGGCTCTGTTCCATGCGGTTGAAGAGATGGACCTGACGATTGAAGAAGTGGATAAGTTAACAGGGCCTGTCCTGGGAAGACCAAAATCTGCAACTTTCCGCACATGTGACGTAGTTGGACTCGATACACTTGTTCACGTAGCAAACGGATTAAAGGAAAACTGTCCGGATGACGAAGAAAGAGAGTTGTTTGAAGTTCCTTCCTTCGTACAGAAAATGGTTGAGAATAATTGGCTTGGAAGCAAAACAAAGCAGGGATTCTTCAAGAAAACAGTTGATGCTGAAGGTAAAAAAATATTCCTGGCCTTGAATCTGAAAACCTTGGAATATGAACCTAGCAAAAAAGTTTCCTTCCCTACTTTGGAAATGACCAAAGCAATTGACAATCTGGAACAACGCACCAAAATGCTGTTTATGGGAATGGACAAGGCCGGAGAATTTTACCGCAAAACATTTGGTGGGTTATTTGCTTACGTCACCAATCGCATTCCTGAAATATCTAATGACCTGTATAAAATTGACGATGCCCTGAAAGCGGGTTTCGGTTGGGAATTAGGACCTTTTGAGACATGGGACCTTCTTGGTTTCAAACAAGGAAAAGATTTGATTGAAAAAGCTGGAAAAAAATTACCGGCTTGGGTTGATGAAATGGAAGCAGCTGGATTCTCCACTTTCTATAAATCCGAAAACGGAAAACGCCTGTATTATAATCAGCAAAGCAAGTCCTACGAAATTATTCCAGGAACAGAGGAACTGGTTTCACTTCAGGCATTACGTGCATCCAATAAAGTATGGGGAAATTCAGATACCACATTAGTCGACTTAGGTGACGGGATCCTCAACCTGGAATTCCACACCAAAATGAACACGATCGGCGGTGGTGTGATCGAAGGAATCAATAAATCACTTGATCTGGCAGAGAAAGAGTATAAAGGATTAGTTATTTCAAATACCGGAGGAAACTTCTCTGCAGGAGCAAACGTCGGAATGATCTTCATGATGGCGGCTGAACAGGACTATGACGAACTAAACTTTGCTGTAAAAGCATTCCAGGATACGATGATGCGTGTCCGTTATTCCAACATTCCTGTAATTGTAGCTCCGCATAATATGGCTTTGGGCGGTGGCTGTGAACTATCCATGCATTCGGATAAAGTTGTTGCACATGCGGAACTTTACATGGGCTTGGTTGAATTTGGCGTAGGACTGATCCCGGGAGGAGGAGGTTCCAAGGAATTTGCAAAACGCTTTTCGGAAGAATTGAAAGACGGAGACATTAAGATCAATCGTCTGCGTGAGCGGTTCCTATCAATCGGACAGGCAAAAGTCTCCACATCAGCTTACGAAGCATTCGATTTGGGATATTTGCGCCCGGGAACGGATGAAGTGGTTGTTTCCCGCGAATATCAATTGACGAGATCCAAAGCTGCAGCATTGGAATTGGCAAACAAAGGTTACATAGCCCCTAAACGGGAAAAGAATATCACTGTTCTGGGCCAGGAAGGTCTTGGAATCATTTATGTAGGTGCAAACTCTATGAAATCCGGTCATTACATGTCTGAACACGACCAGGTTATTTCCGAAAAATTGGGTTGGGTGATGTGTGGTGGCGACTTAAGCGAAAACACAGTTGTTTCTGAACAGTATTTATTAGACCTGGAACGAAAAGCATTTGTGGAATTGTGCCAGCAGCGGAAGACACTTGAAAGATTGGAAAGTTTGGTAAAATCAGGGAAGATTTTGAGGAACTAAACACTTCCAAGGGGGATGGCCTCCCTCCTTTTTATTCATCACGAGCAGTGCTCGTTCTTCTCAAGGGAGAAAATTAGATTAATCAAAAAGAAAACAACATGTCAAACAAAGCATATATCGTAGCGGGATTCCGCTCAGCAGTAGGGAAAGCAGGAAAAGGAGGATTTCGGTTCTACCGCCCTGATGACTTGGCAGCCCGTGTGATCGAACACCTGGTAGCCAGCGTTCCGCAAGTAGAAAAAACACGCATCGACGACGTGATCGTTGGAAACGCAACTCCGGAAGCGGAACAAGGATTGAACGTAGGACGTTTAATCTCATTGATGGGATTGAAAACCGACAAAGTTCCGGGAATGACAGTCAATCGCTATTGTTCTTCCGGTTTGGAAACAATTGCATTGGCACAAGCGAAAATTGAAGCCGGAATGGCAGATTGCATCATTGCAGGTGGGGTTGAATCCATGTCGGTAATGGCAATGGGAGGCTGGAGAATCGTTCCGAATCCGAAGGTTGGAAAGGAAAACCCAACCTGGTATTGGGGAATGGGATTAACGGCCGAAGCTGTCGCAACCCAATTCAATGTAAGCAGGGAAGACCAGGATCTTTTTTCCCTGAAATCTCACGAAAAAGCCCTAAAAGCAATCGCTGAAGGAAAATTCAAAGAAGATATTGTTCCGATAGAAATAGAACACATCTTCCTGGATGAGAACGAAAAAAGACAAACTAAAACATTTATCGTTGATACAGACGAAGGCCCTCGTGCTTCAACGATTGAAGGACTGGCAAAATTGAAACCAGTTTTTGATGCGATGGGGAGTGTAACAGCTGGAAATTCTTCTCAAACTTCTGACGGAGCAGCCTTCGTGATGGTCATGTCCGAGAAAATGGTGAAGGAATTAAATATAGAACCGATTGCCCGTTTGGTGAGCTATGCTGTCGTTGGCGTAGAACCTCGAATCATGGGAATTGGCCCTGTAGATGCAATTCCGAAAGCCTTGAAACAAGCAGGAATGAACTTGAATGATATTAACCTCTTTGAGTTGAACGAGGCATTCGCATCTCAGTCTTTGGCTGTCATTCGGGAAGTAGGATTAAATCCCGATATCGTGAACGTAAACGGCGGAGCCATTGCATTGGGTCACCCACTTGGATGTACCGGGGCAAAATTAACTGTTCAAATCATCAATGAATTACGCCGCAGAAAAGAAAAATATGGGGTGGTAACGATGTGTGTCGGTACCGGACAAGGTGCTGCGGGAGTGATTGAATTGCTGAAATAACACAGTTGAAATGTTTGAGACGCCATTTATCTTTTGATAAATGGCGTTTTTCATGTTATAATTCTCTAAAATCGAAATTGCACCGAGCTTTTTCTTAATTTCGAAAGAAATATGGAAAATCCAATTCAGAAAACAGCAAAAGTCCAAATGACCAGCCACGCACTGATCATTGCTTCAATTCTGGTAGTGATCCTTTATTTGGGCCGGAGTCTTATTATTCCATTAATTTTTGGAATTATCCTCTGGCTTTTAATGCGGAAAGTCCGATCACTTTTTTACATCATCGGGTTAGAAGATAAGTGGTTTCCCAAATGGCTGAAAACTCTGCTTAGTTCTGCAATCCTCTTTTCATTGGTTTGGGTAATCGGAATGATTTTCGAACGAAACATCCAGGAACTCATCAAATATTCGGATATCTACGGAAAAAACTTCACGACCATTATCCAGGAATTCGACCGGTTTTCTTCCTATAAAATCGAGGATCTTGCCAAAAGCTTCAATTCAAATGACCTGATCAATACTTACATGGCGTCGGTGATCACTTCACTGCAAACCATCATTTCCAATGTAATCATTGTTCTGATCTACATGCTCTTTATTATCATGGAAGAATCGTCTTTCAAATACAAGATAAAAGCCTTGTTCCCAAATCCGGAAATATACGATGAACGCCTTTTGGTAATCCGTCGAATTGAAAAGGCAATCACAAATTATTTAGGCATCAAATCCCTGATCGCTCTGATTTCTTCTACCATTGCCTATGCTATTTTTACTTTGTCTGGTTTAAATGCTCCGTTCTTTTGGGCTTTATTGGTTTTCATGTTCAGCTTCATTCCATTTTTCGGAGTGCTGATCAGTTCTTTCCTTCCTGCACTATTTGCGATCATTCAATTTGCAGGATACAGCGAATCCCTGATCATCTTATTCAGTGTGGGGTCTATTCAGTTCATTGCTGGAAATATTATTGAACCAAGAATCATGGGAAATACCATGAATGTGAGTCCGCTCGTAGTAATCCTGTCATTAGGATTCTGGGGATTCATCTGGGGATTACCAGGGATGTTCCTAAGTGTTCCTATTACCGTCATTATGGTAATTGTTTTCTCGAAATTCAGATCCACCCGTGGGATAGCAATTATTCTTTCAGAAAGAGGGGAAATTGAACATTAATGAAAGTCTTTTCAATTACATATTTTTTATTGTTTTCGCTATTTTCATTTGCTCAATTTGAAGATGAAAATGAGCAAAAAACCGTATTCGGGGGAACCAATGTCATTGCCAAAAATGCTGCCGGACAGGTTGGGGTCAAATCCAAAGACGGAAAAGAGATCGTACCCTTCGTTTACAATAAGATCAGTGAAAATCACCTCGGATTATTTGTTTTTAAAATAAACAAATCCAATGGATATGAACGCTCCTATTCTTTGGGATATTACAACCGGCAATTCAAGCAAATTCTTCCATGCCGGTATAACAGTTTATTCGCTCTCGATGACGGATTCATTATTGCATCCCAGAATTCGGACAAGAAATTTGGATTGGTAGACACTATCGGCCGCATTATCATTCCATTTGAGTACGATGAAATGGCTGCACCAACCGAGGGTTTGTTTCTTACCAAAGTTGGAGAAAAATACGGGTACATCAACAAAAAGAACAATACAGTAATTGATCATAAATTTGGATATGCAAGTCCATTCTCAGAAGGCCTGGCAGCCGCCAGTAAATCAGAACTGATCGGTTTTATAAACCGAAGAGGTGATTTTGTTATTAAAGAACGTTTCACCTCTGCCGATGATTTTGCTTACGGTTACGCGCAGGTATTTTTCTATAATCAAACGAGTGTTGTTAACCCGAACGGAGAAATCCTCTTTCCTTTTATTTTTAAAAGCATTCATTCGGTGGGCAACGGCCAATTTGTATTTGAAGCAAACGAAAACCTTCGCAATACCCTAACTTCTACCCTTCCGAAATTGAAGATCGCTCAAAAGCCCGAAGAACTTCCTCAATACGACTCGCTTATCACTACAATGGACTCCGAAATCGATTCTGAAATCATTGAAGAGAAATTTATGGGAGTCCTGAATTCAATCGGTCAATTGATCGGCGGGAATGAATTTCAGCAGGTTATCCATATTCATTCCGAAGGAACACAACAACTGTATGCTGTCCAAAAGAAATCTGACGAAGAAAATGCAAACAGCAACTACAACTTTGCCTTAATGAACGGAGATGGAAAAATCCTGAGCGAATACCGTTTTTTTGATGTCAAACCGGATGAAAAAATAGTAGTCGAGGAAACGGAAAACGGATTTGTGAATTACCAGGTTGATCCAAATGGAAAATTAACTAAAGTAGAATAGAATAATCATTCAGGGATAAATCGCATTAATCTGCAATTGCAGATTTTATCGAAAGCTCTGCTTTCTCTTATTTATTTCTTTCGCCAGGTTCTTTCTTTTCTTCCGCCACCGCTTTCGGAACCCTCCTTGGCTCTTGCAATTCCTGCCAGGTTTTAGGGCGCAGCAACGGATTCCATTTAAATTCTTTCAGAAACTGTTCTTCGGGATTGATCTTATCAATCGGGTAAAACTTCCCGTCTGGCTGATTGATATAGCTAATCCCGACAACCTCCCCGCTATCGAGGTAAACCTTCAGATCGGATGAAAAAATTCGGTTCAGCCCCATTCGCTTGATTACCAATGCCGAATCTGTTTTCTCTTCTTCTTCCGGGTAAAAAATGGTTTTCGCCTGGCCATTGACATCCGAACGGATCAGTTCGTTATTTTTGAAATACGACCAGATTTCTTTTCCCGCCAACTGATTATAATACTTTCCGGAATCCAGTTCATTTGCAGCAAAGGCATGTGGAAACAGATGGGCCTTATCAATCAATGTATCATTTTTAATAAATACCCGAATGGTGTCACCGATCAATTCCGAATTGTAGCTCCAAAAATGTGCATTGCCCCATAAATCCATTACACCGTCTGCTTTCTTATAGTCCAGTGAATCGCTGACTCCCTGGATTTTATTCTGGAAAATCCGGACATCCCGGCCTCCGCGAATTCGCAGCGTTTTCTCCAATGTATCCCGTAAATGCACCAGGGTATCAGCCCTCAGGAAAAGCGTGTCTTTCGACTTCATGATCCGGATCAATGGATAATCAGTAAGCACATCTGTCAGGGTTTTTCCGTCAGAGGTAAAGAACCCGGCATTGAACTGCACTTTTTGCGCGGTATCGATCAGTTGAACATGTCCTCTTCCTTCCGCAAACTTGCGTTTCGGAGCATAATACAAACTATCCCCGGTAATAGTCCGTGGCGCTTGTTCGATCCTGGCATTATGGGTCAGTAAGCCTTCTTCCGTTTCTACATGATACCAACCCTTGTCACAAAAGAATTTAGAATCTTTTGTCGTTCCCACTGTAGGCCCGTAAAAGAACACTTTATGGACCAAATAATTGTAGTGCAGGGTATCAGTAGTCAGTTTCAGATCGTCACTCTTATACACCACGTTCCCTTTAAAAAAGGCCTCTTCGGTATTCGGGTAAAAATAACCGTAGACACTCGTCAAAACTTCATTAGTAGTAATATTCTCGATCCGGCCTTTATTCCGATAGATAGCTTTCGAACTTCTCGCATCGTAATCGAGTGAATCGCTTGTCAATTTATACTCCCTGTCACGGATCCGAACATGTCCCCAAAGTTTTGCCAAACGCGTTTTTCCATTGTAATACATGGAATCACAAAATAAATTGAGCGTGTCAGCTTTATTAATTTGTACTTTTCCGTATGCCCAAACCTCACCGGTCCGTTCTTTGTAATGCGCAGAATCACAAAACATCACGTTTCCCTGGTATTTAAAATTCAGGAAACCGGTTAAGCGTTGCTTCCCTGTTCTATCATCATAGGAAAGTTTCTTTGCACCGGGCAACAGTTCCAGCCAGGAACCCTGCCCATACGAAAATTGCGCGCACACAAAAATTGCGCTTAAAGAAAGCGCAATTCGATAAAGATATGTGTTGAATAACTTCAATTATCTCGTTGCCAAAGTTTGTTTACGATCCGGTCCTACCGAAACAGTTGTTACGGGTACTTGCAAATGTTGTTCCAAATATTTCACATAATTTTTCAATGCTTCAGGAGCATCCGCAAATGAAGTCAAACCGGTCAAATCTGTATTCCACCCGGGAACATCTTCATATACAGGTTCAATCGTTACTCCGTCAATATCGTAAGGCATATAGTCCTGCTCTACTCCATCCACTTTGTATTTCGTACAAGCCCGAATCGTGTCAAAAGTATCCAATACATCAGCTTTCATCATTGCCAACTCCGTAACCCCATTGATCATGATTGCATATTTCATTGCCGGAAGGTCAATCCATCCACAACGGCGCGGCCTACCGGTAGTCGAACCAAATTCTCTTCCTTCCTGGCGGATTTTCTTACCTACCTCATCTTCCAGTTCAGTTGGGAAAGGTCCGGAACCTACTCGCGTACAATATGCTTTGAAAATTCCGATTACATCTCCGATTTTTGAAGGAGCGATCCCAAGTCCGGTGCATGTTCCGGCTGTTACTGTATTGGAAGAAGTCACAAACGGATACGTTCCGAAATCGATATCCAGCATGGTTCCCTGCGCTCCTTCCGCCAGGATTTTTTTCCCGGATTTCATGGCTTCATTCAGGTATTGCTCGCTATCCACAGCAGTTAACCCTTTCAGGATCTCAATACCTTCCATCCATGGTCCTTCCAGCTCTGCCAGGTTGTATTCAAAACCTTCGTAATGCTTCAGCATATTCAGGTGTTTTTCAACCAAAGCATTGTACTTCTCTTTGAAAGAAGGCAGGAAAATATCTCCGACACGCAATCCGTTTCTTCCGGTTTTGTCCATATAGGTCGGGCCGATTCCTTTTAGTGTACTTCCGATCTTGTTCTTCCCTTTGGAAGCTTCCGAAGCAGCGTCCAGCAATTTATGGGTTGGCAAGATCAAATGTGCTTTTCTGGAAACAACCAGGCGTTTTTTAACATCGATATTAAATGGAGCTAACTTTTCCAATTCTTTTTGAAAAACTACCGGGTCAATTACCACTCCGTTTCCAATCAAATTAATCACATTTCCATGAAAAATCCCGGAAGGAATTGTATGCAATACGTGTTTTACACCTTCAAATTCCAATGTATGACCTGCATTTGGTCCTCCCTGAAAACGAGCAATAATATCATATTGTGGAGTAAGGACGTCTACAATTTTTCCTTTTCCCTCATCTCCCCATTGTAATCCTAAAAGAACATCTACTTTCATTTCTCTTTATTAAATTTTGCTTCAACTTCATCTGTTGAATTGAAGCAGCTAAAAATTTCGTTTAATTTGGATATTTCGAACAGTTTTTTGACTGATGGCTGCAGGTTCACCAACACACAGTCCAATCCTGTTTTTCTTGATCTTGTCAGGATCCGTACAAAGAAATTCAACCCGGTACTGTTGCAATATTCCAAATTGGAACAATCACAAAGGACCGCTTTCAAATCGCCGGAAACTAATTTTTCGATGGTGTCCAATGCGTTTGCCAGACCTTCGTCGGAAATAATTCTTCCTGAAATCTTGACCAATACAAAATTCGATGACTTCGTTATTTCAAACTGAACACTCATTATTGATTTTGTTCATTCTCTTCGTTTCTAACTCCGTAGAAATAAAGTGAATGGTGTTGAATTTTAACCCCGAAAATTTCTTCGATGGTTGCTTTGATACTTTGAATTCTCGGATCACAAAATTCAATTACTTCACCTGTATCCGTAAGGATAACGTGATCGTGCTGCTTGGATCCATGGGATTTTTCAAATTGTGCCAGGTTCTTTCCGAACTGATGCTTACGAACGAGGTTGCATGCTAAAAGCAATTCGATGGTATTGTACAAAGTTGCCCGGGAAACACGGTAATTCTGGTTCTTCATTTTGATATACAAGGATTCGATATCAAAATGTCCCATGTAGTTATAGATTTCAGCCAGAATAGCAAAGCGTTCGGGGGTTTTCCGGTGCCCGTTTTGCTCCAGATATGCTGAAAATATATTCCTTACCGTTAATTGCAGATCTTGTTGTTGCATCTGACAAAGTTCAAAGGGCAAAAGTAGTTATTTTTTTCTTTTGACGAACGATCCTTTCATCACTTGAAGAGAAGTTTTCAACGAAAAATGAGGCTTTTTAACAGTATTCGCGGAATGACCGGTAACGGACCGCTATATCCCTCGCTATGACTGCCCGAATGATGATGTCTATCCATATTTCCGACACGAAAGCCTCCGGAAATACGTGATCAATCTTCCTTCGTATCGTAACGCTCCACGCGCTTCACCCCTTCAACCTGCTCGAATTTGCGCATCAGGGTATCCAAATGTTCCGTATCGTACACAAGCACATGAATTTTTCCTTCAAACAGACCATCGTTTGCTTCAAAAGAAATGGACTTCATATTCACATTCAACTCCTTCGAAATAACTTCAGTAATCTTATTTACGATTCCGACATCATCGATACCGATCAAACGAATAGCCGCAACACGTGCTACCAGATCCTGGCTTCTCCATCGTGCTTTAATACAGCGATAGGCCATTTTAGACTGTAAATGCTCTGCATTCGGACAATTATTTCTGTGAATTTTAATCCCTTCCGAAATGGTTATAAATCCAAATACCGGGTCTCCCGGAATCGGGTTACAACAACGAGCCATTTGATACTGGATATTCTTGAAATCCTCCCCAATAATGATGGTATCGTCTTTTTTATTGATCTTCGGATAAACGTCCAGTTCATGCTTATCCTTATTTGCAGCAGGTTTCTTCTCCAGTTGGATTAACCCGTTTACGTTCTCCAACTCACGCAACTTGGACAAATCAACTTTCCCTTTTGCGATCCGGATATACAGATCTGTTGCAGAAGAAAATCCATAAAAACGCTCTAACACAGTGATATTCTCCGATTTGAAATGAATATGCAACTGCTTGAATTTACGCTCCAAGATTTCACGTCCGTCTGCCGCAATTTCTTTGCGTTCTTCATTCAATGCCGACTTGATCTTCTGGCGTGCTCTTGCTGTTCCTGCCAAACGCAGCCAATCTTCCGACGGTTTTTGTTTGGAAGAAGTGATAATCTCCAACTGATCTCCGTTTTGCAATTGGTAACTCAAAGGTACGAGGCGGTTATTCACTTTGGCCCCAATACATTTATTACCGATATCACTGTGAATATCGTAAGCAAAATCCAGGATGGTTGCACCAACGGGAAGGACCCGCAAATCTCCTTTCGGGGTGAAAACGTAAATTTCTTCGTGGAATAAATTCATTTTAAATTCTTCCACAAAATCCATTGCATTTACGTCCGGATTCTCCAATAAGTCGCGAATTTCCGAGATCCAGCGATCAAACTTACTATCGTCTTTTTGATTTTCCTTATAACGGTAATGAGCCGCCAATCCTTTCTCCGCAATTTCGTCCATGCGTTTCGTACGAATTTGCACTTCAACCCATTTTCCTTGTGGCGACATCACCGTGGTGTGCAACGATTCGTATCCGTTTGCCCGTGGAGTAGAAATCCAATCTCTCAAACGGTCGGGGCTTGGCTGGTAAAAATCCGTAACAATCGAATAAACTCTCCAGCAATCTGCCTTCTCCATTTCAATCGGTGTATCCAAAATGATGCGGATAGCGAACAAATCAAAAACCTCTTCAAAAGGCAAGTCCTTACTTTGCATCTTTCTCCAAATGGAAGAAATGGATTTGGTCCGTGCTTTAATATCGAAATGATACCCTTCCCTGTTGAGGGCTTCACGGATCGGATTTACAAAACGACGAATAAAACGGTTACGCACATCTTCCGTAGATTTCAACTTGAGCTGGATATCCCGGTAGATTTCGGTTTCCGTGTACTTCATAGCCAGATCCTCCAATTCCGTTTTAATGGAATAAAGTCCCAGGCGATGCGCTAAAGGAGCATATAAAAATTTAGTCTCGGAAGCAATTTTGATCTGCTTATCCGGGCTCATGCTTTCCAGCGTACGCATGTTGTGCAGGCGATCTGCCAGTTTGATCAGGACCACGCGTAAATCATCCGAGATCGTCAGGATCATTTTACGAAAATTCTCTGCCTGGATGGAAGTATTCTGATCGAAAACATCCGGAATTTTGGTTAAACCATCGATAATTCTCCGCGCTTTTTCACCGAACAGATCTTCGATATCCTGCAAGGTAATATGCGTATCCTCGACCGTATCATGTAACAGTGCACACGCAATGGAAGTTGCACCTAAGCCCATTTCTTCTGCACAAATTCGCGCTACGGCAATCGGATGATAAATATATGGTTCTCCGGACTTCCTGCGCATGTCTTTGTGTGCTTCAACTGAAACGTCAAAAGCTTTTCGAATGTAGGCGGTATCCTGGCGGGTCCTATTCTTTGTCGCTTTTAAAAGTCCTTTAAATGCGCTAAGTATTTCTAATCGTTCTTTTTCTAAATCTATCTGAGCTTCCATACTCATTCCGGAATCAATCTTTTAAGATACAAATTTAGCAGGAAATAACCAGTCTTTTCAAATGGTTTTAGGAAGTGTTAACAGAAGAACGTTAATTCAAAGACTTCAAGATATTAGGACTTCAGGATATAAAGACTGTTTATTCTTAACAGAGTATCAGAAGTCCTGACATCTTAATATCCTAAAGTCTTAAAATCAATTAACCTCATATTTCAACCGTATCGTAATATTCGCTGTTTTCTTTTTGGAACTGGTATTGAAATTTCCGCCCCAGGAAAACTGTTCGGAAGAATTTTCACCCGTAATCTGGAATACTCCCATATCTGCAGTTTTCAATTTCCCCAAACTTCCACCGGCATTCAAAGCAATTTTCTCGGCACGATTTTTTGCATCTTTCGTTGCAGATTCAATCATTTTCACTTTCAATTGGGCCAATTTCGTGTAATAATATTCGGGAGGAAAGGAACTCAATTCCACCCCGGCATCAATCAGTTCTGTTACTTCCCTGGAAATATTTTCCACCATATCAACATTCTTCGACTGAACCTTCAGGCTTTGGGTCAATTGGTAACCATTGAAAACGGTATTTCTCAGCTGGCCGTTTTGATCATAATCATAAACAAAATCCTTTTGGATATCTACCGCTTCAAAGATCAGTTCATCGGATTTGATTCCTTTCGAAGACAAATATTTCCGGATGGCCTGCTGGTCCTTGTTCAGTTCATTATATGCTGTTTTTAAGTCATAATCTTTCTTGGAAAAACTTCCTCTCCAAACAATCAGATCACTGGTAAAATTCTCCTCTCCGGAACCTGTAACGCTGATCGCATCCGCAGTCTTGGACCGGTTCTTATATCCGTTCGCCAGTAAAAACCCTGTAATAATGACTGCCACAGCAATAATTATGGTATTCAAATTCTGTTTCATAGCATTCAATTGATTGATACTAATATAAAAAAAGCCCACCTAAAGTGAGCTTTTCCAATCAATATTGATCAAACTATTTTTCTTTTTCGAATGTCAATGTATATACTTCTTTCTCCACCCCATCGGTTTCTGTATATTCCAATTTCATTTCTTTCCTGGATTCTTCTAAAATTTTGAAAACAGTAGTAATACCTGATTCGGTCATTATTAACTCTTTTTCCGTATTACTCCAGGTTCCGGTACTGGCATCCGTACTGCCATCAGCCGTAAAAACCCATGTGTAAGTCCCATTCTTTTCAAACTCAATGTATCCTGCATTCTGGTAAACGATTGAACCTTCCTGGCTTCCGTTGTAGTAATACTTATAATCATAAAGTGTATTATTCCACTTTCCGCTCTTTGAATACAAATGTCTTTCGATTCTTTTTTCCTTGGAACAACCAACAAATCCAATAGCAAAAATGGATAACAGAACGAATACCTTGGCTACGCTTTTCATAAATTGATTTTTAATTTTTACCAAAAATACAATTAAAAGCGAAATTGAAAAATGCTTAGAAATAACTATCCTTTCCATTCAAATAGGAACACAAAAAGCCCGATAATCCCATAGCTGGACTGTTTCTTTCAAAACAGTTTTTTAATCATTTTGTTCGAACAAGGCTTACTAGTCCCTTTTCAAGGTAAGGGTGTATGTTTCCTTTTCGATTCCATCAGTTTCCGTATACTCTATCTTGATTTTCTTTTTGGACTCTTCCAGAATTTTAAACTTCAGTACATCGGAATTCCGGGCCAATGTTAATTCATCCCCTGAATTGGACCAGGTTCCGGTTGAAACATCCGATTCACCGTCTGCAATGAACGTCCATGTATACGTTCCGCCCTTTTCAAACACAAAATTACCCGCATTCGCGTAGGTATATGATTCATAAGGGTAAAAGGTCCCGTTGTAATAGTATTTGTATTCATAGCTTTCTACCTCCCACTTACCATCTTTTCTGGCCAGGTTCCTTTCAATTCGTTTCTCTTTTGAGCAGCTTGCAAGTCCCAGGGCAAAAACAATTATCAGAAACAGGACTCTGGTTACGTTTTTCATAAATTGATTTTAATTTCCGTCAAAGCTAGGTTGAAAAAAAACATATAAAAATGCTTAGTTCTAAGCATTTTTAGGTCATTAAAAAAGTCCCGACCATACATGCCGGGACTTTTCATTTTTGCAAAGTGATTTGAGTTAATCAGCTCTTTCCATATAATAGGTATATACTTCTTTTTCAGCAGTGCTGTTGTAGTAATCCGTCTCTTCCAATTGCATTTCTCCCTTCTTCGGGCCATCGGCAATTTTCAGTACCGTTGTCTCACCATTTGAAGTGACTGTGATCTCATCTTCCGAGTTAGTCCAGGTCCCGGTACTGGTTTCAGGCGAACCGCTCAAGGTAATAGTCATTACAAAGGACCCTTCTTTATCGAATTCAATAGTTCCGGCATTAGGAAAATTCATCGACGCACCCAAAACATTGTTCTGGTAATATTTATAATCTACCGAAGTGATTTTCCATTTACCATCTTTTTTGATCAATTGCCTTTCAACTCTTTTCTCCTTGGAACATGCCGCAAGACCGATCGCAAAAACAGATAATAATAGCAGTAATTTAGTAATGCTTTTCATATGAATAGTTTAAAAATTGTTGCAAAGCTACGACTAAAAACCAAATTGAAATAATCAAAAACGAACTCCCAACAACCATCTACACAATCAAAATCAGCTTTTTGCAGGAAGGACTTTCCCTGAAACTTCTCCGAAACCAATTCGAACACCATCTTTTGAAGCGAAACCACGCATGATTACATTATCACCATCCTGGATAAATTTACGCTCTGTTCCGTCGTTCATTTTCAACGGCTTTGTTCCTTTCCATGCCAATTCAAGCATAGATCCGTAAGAATCCGGTGTCGGGCCGGAAATGGTACCTGATCCCAGCAGATCTCCGCAACGAATATTACATCCGTTCACAGTGTGATGCGCCAATTGCTGTGCCATATTCCAATACATATATTTGAAATTGGATGTACAGATTTTCGTTTCTTCACCATTCTCAGGCTCAATAAACACTTCCAATTGAATATCATACGACAATTGTCCTTCGTATTTCAGGTATGAAAGAACTTCCGGGTCCTGCTTCGGCCCATCCACCTTAAATGGCTGAAGCGCATCCAGTGTAACGATCCACGGAGAAATCGACGACGCAAAGTTTTTCGCTAAGAATGGCCCCAGAGGAACATATTCCCATGTTTGAATATCACGTGCCGACCAATCATTGAACAATACCATCCCGAAAATAAAATCTTCTGCTTCGGCAGTTGATATCGAATCTCCAAGCGGTTTTCCATCAAATGTGATGAATGCTGTCTCCAATTCAAAGTCCAAATTACGGCAAGGTGCAAAAATCGGTGGTTCTTCCGGGCTAGGTTTGATCTGCCCTTTCGGTCTGTAAACCGGCTCACCGGAAATGATAATCGAACTCGCTCTTCCGTGGTAACCAACAGGCAGCCATAACCAGTTCGGCAACAAGGCATTTGAAGGGTCACGGAACATCATCCCGACATTCGTCGCATGCTCTCTGCTGGAATAAAAATCCGTGTAATCCCCGATTTGAACCGGCATACACATTTTCACACCTTCTACAGGAAGCAAAACCTGGGCAACATGCTGCTCGTTCTTTTGTAAATCCGGCTGATTAATATCGAACAGTTTAGACAACCTGTTTCTTAAGTCGCGAACTGACTTCTTCCCCTTCTTCATCATCGGGTTCAATGAATCTGTATCGAAATCACTCAACTCGAAAGGCAGGTTTTCCAGGTATCCCAACACATGAAGTGTTTTCAAATCAATCACCTTATCTCCAATCCGGGAAGCAACATGTGGCTTCAGATTTTCACTTCTGACAACACCAAAAGGGATATTTTGAATTGGAAAATCCGAATCGGAAGGAACTTCGATCCACGATCTCAAAGCTGGATTATTTGCAGGAATTTGTGACATTATCTTTGGTTTTAATAGGAGCAAAGATAAGACTTTAGGCTAAAGACACCGGACAAAAGACTTGAATTCATGAAAAAATCAAGTCTTGCATCTTTAGTCTTCGATCTCATTATTACCGTCATCTTTTCTCAACCATTCCTTCATCCATAAGGTGTAAATCCAGTCCTGATGTCTTAGAATCTTAATATCCTGATGTCCAAAAGTCTATTTCACCCTGGTCTTCATAAACTTCCTGAAATCCATCCAGCTTTGCTTATCAGCTGCTGCATTATAGGAAATTGGCATTGAAAACTTTTTCCCTACTTCAGTGGAGTGTGGATTGGTAAAAGCATGTGTTGCATCCGGGTAATTAATAAAGGTCATATCTGCATCGGCCTCTGTCATTTGTCTTTTGAATTCTTTGATGTCTTCATCGGGAACAAATGCGTCTGCCGCACCGTTACAAACTAAAATAGCAGCCTTCAATTTATTCTTATCCGCCGGAATTCCGGCTAAATTTCCATGAAAACTAACTACCGCATCAACCGGCGCTCCCTTTTTAGCTGCGTTCAAGACAACCGAACCACCAAAGCAATACCCGATCGCAATGACTTTAGCTGAATCAACCCCTTCGAGTTTCAATGCCTGGTTGTACCCGGCCATGAACCTGCCATAGGAAAAATCGGGATCTTTATAGAACGGCATGGCTAAAACCTGTGCATCTTTGGGATTAGCCACCACTTTTCCGGTACCATACATATCAATGCAAAAACCGATATTTCCTTCCTTCGCAATTTGAATTGCTCTCTCTTTGGGATAATTATTCAGTCCCCACCATTCATGAACGATCAGAACAGTTTTGGTTTTCTTCGTGATCTTTGCCGGTTTTGCGTAAAAAGCAGTATGTGATTGTCCGTTAATCGAATACTTCACAGAATCAAGAACTTGTGACAAGCCGTTTCCGGCAATAAAAAGCAGTGCTATAAGAATGAGTTGTTTCATGATCTGATTTTGAATGTTTCCAGCCTAAAGATAACTTGTTAAATTCAAAATGCTGAATGCAAAATCAGTTTAATTATCAATTATAAATGATCTAATTATCAAGTGGATTAAAAATAATACCCGAGATCCACTTGATAATTGATAATTAAACCATTTATAATTTCCGCCTATACCAGCTCCCGCTCTCTTTCTTTGAATTCCTTCTCCGATTCCAGTGTTGCGGTCTTCATCTCAAAATCTTCCCTCAAAGCCACTTTGGTATCGTAAGCTCCATAAGACATGAACAGTTTACTGATAATCGGGATCAATTCGAATAAGGTCAGGATCACCATCAACAGGTAGTATTGATTTTGAAGTCCGTGTGTTTTGTCTTTATCAAACAAGGACTGAAGTGCTTCTTTTTTGATCAGGAAACCTTTTCCATCCAGGGTCTTTTCGAAATCAGCCACACTTTTTGTCACCTTGGTGTTGATCTCATCCAATTCTTTGGTGATCTTCTCCAATTCTGCTTTGGAACCTTTCTGCAACTTATCCAGATCGTCTTTCGCGATCAGGTAACCGTTCTGTTTGGCCTTCGCTATCCCTGCAATCCCATATTTCCCCGAACCGCCTGTTCCATCAATCTCTTTCAGGTAATCATTTTGCTTTTCAATGGCAAGATCACTTTTTTGTTTCAGTTCCTCTTCCAATTTCTTTTTATTTGCAAGCAACTCGTCTTTTCTCGACTGGTAAACCTGCTCCACCTCGATCTTTTTCTCTGCCAGTTTTTTGTCCAGCAAAATGGGAATCTCGCGGTCCACATCCGAACTGAAAATGAATAGGATGATCGGCTGGGCCAGGAACGCACCGATACACAGCGCCATAATTACCCGAAGCCCGATTGCAACGATGTTAGTCCTTTTCTTATTAATGGAAGAAACCAAAACCCGGTCAATGGAAAGCACAAAACCGCCCATAAAGATTCCCAATGAAACAAATAAGAAAGGTGAATCCGAATTGGTACTCCAGAAATAGCCCCAGGCCAAAGTAGCATACAACCAGGTGAAAAGCATTGCAGACCCCAATATCTTATACCTGTTCCGGTCAACCGTACAATCCTGGATCAGTTCTTTTATCGCAGTGGAGAACCACCACAGCACATCCGACATCTGATCGTTTTCCGGTTCTTTTTTTTCTTTTGTTTCGATTGAATTTTCTGCCATGCTACCGTTTATTCCACATAAAGGGAGCAAACATAATTCAGTTACAAAAGCAAACTCTTTTTTTATAGAATTTTGGGATTTTTCAGTTGGTTCTCAAGCTCTGAAATTAGCGGGTGATCAACCATTTCCGGGTTGGCCCGCAACTCCTCCAGCATCCGTTTGATAGTTGCCTTATCCAACTTTTCCTCCCGTTTCACTTCAAAACTCGATTCGGGAGCCAAAGAGAAAAACAAATCGTCCGTCCAGGCATTCCGCTCACCATCAATCACCAAATGCACCCGGTCCACTGTTCCTCTATTTGCAACTGAATGAACAAAGTTCACATTGGTATACCAGCATTCTCCGGGAAGCATCGTTAAACGTTCTCCATCCAGGATGAATTCGATCTCAGGATTCGTTACAATGGGAATGTGTAGCCGGAACTGACCGTCTTCATAACCCAATTCGTAATCGGTATGCGGTTTGATTTCCGCACCGACTTCCAATCTTAATAAACGAACGGAAAGGATCGGGAATTTGAAAAAATCCAGTACTTCGCGGAAATAGCCGCACTCTTTCATTAGTGGAGTCTCGGCAATAGAAGAATAATCCTGTAGATGCGCAAAAATAGTTTGTTCGTTCCCGTCCGCAGCATAGAGTGAAACCGCCTTCCAGTTCCCGGTATATCCACCTGTATTGAAATGCGGGATCCATTGGCTTTCCATTGCTTTGGAAAGATCCTGTACCAGGCGCTGTTCATCAAACTGAATGGGAAATTTCAGGTGTTTTGTCACGTGATCTTTACTCATCTCAACCATTTTAGCATATGAGGAAAGGGCTGCACACCTTCTCTTTCTGAAACCGAACAAAAGCCCATCCACTCCAACAAAGGAAGCCCAATATAATTCTTTTCGGCAAATTGCTGAATCAGCCAGCTCGATTCGTTCTTATATCCTTCCGGGTGAAAAACCACTTCCGGTGCCAAATCCAAATGCTTCAAAGCAGCATAAGACCATAGAATTGCAGCCACTTCATCTCCCTCACTCGGCCAACTCGGGTCCATTTCACTCGTTCCGATCAAGGGCCTAAGTTCTTCTGCTGTAACAGCCACATGTCCGGCTTCATGCAGCAAATCTCCCGGAAATTTCATCCGGTCCGGGTCCATTAAAATAGTATTCTTCTCTATTGCCAAACCTGGCAAAAAACAGTCCTCCGGAAGCTCCGTTTCAATAACCGGAATCCCTATTTCTTCTAAAAAATGAATGATCTTTTGGCGATGCATGTGAATAGTTTGGGTTGTGAAGGTAGGGAAAATCACCTTACCTGTTTCTATAAATGATCTTTTTGACTAACTTAATATAGATGGACATACTTCAAACCCTAAATGCAATATGTACGATCCACTGATTCACAGAAGACAAAGCAGAAGATTAAACGGCTATGATTATGCTAAAGAAGGCTTGTATTTTGTTACTATAAAAACCGGGAACAATCGCAAATTATTTGGTGAAATAACGAATGGAATCATGAAATTAAATGATTCAGGATTTGTTGCTGAAAATTGTTGGCTTGCCATTCCTGAACATTTCCCGCATACCGCTATCCACGAATATGTTATTATGCCGGATCATATTCATGGAATTATTGAAATTATTTACAACCCGAATTCAGTAGGGGGCAGAAAATTTTCTGCCCCTACCTGATCGAAAACCCAATACCAAATCTGCAAAAACAATCGGATCAATTATTCGTGGATTCAAAACAGGTGTTACAAAATGGATGAAACAAAACACAAACATCAACACTGTTTGGCAACGAAATTATTACGACCACATCATCCGCAACACCGAATCGTATCAACGCATCTGCCAATACATTCGGGACAACCCTAAAAATTGGAACCGTTAGGTAATCTGTAGGCACGTGATTAATCGCGTGCCTACAAGATACCCCAACTTTGAAGCATCAATATCCCATGAATATCCCATAGATATCCCAATGATTGTACTAATTCTTAACATTTTACAGTTACTTCTTATGAGATCTTATTTCTACCCCTACAAACCCGGAACACTATTCGCAGCACCTTTGTAAACCTTTTAGTTAATTCGTTCACAAACATCCCACACAAATCCCCAACACTACTGTTCACAATTTCTTATTCACTCAAATCCTTCATACCACCAATCATCAATTTCATGACACCAATCCACCACCTCATGACAAACAGCCCGACGACTTTGTAAAAACACACTACCTTCGGTTCACACTATTCGCTAGTTGCCTTTCAGACGGACACGGCCGGTCCCGAGAAAGGAAAGCCGAAATGTGCGGCGTTTTCCGAAAAGCCTAAGAGTAGGAGCTAAACATTAAAACTATTCACTATGTCAGCAGGTATTGCAAACTCGTCGGGAACTCTTCAAGTAGGTAACGGCGCACAATTCTGGGTGTATTTATCCCCACAAAACGATACTTCAAAAATGATCACAAAATGGAAAGTTACTTTCTCCCAGGGAGATTGGAACGCAACCATTTCCAGTGACAACCCAACGGAGCAGATCCACACACCGGGCCTTTCCGGAATTTTCAACATCCAGGTAGAATTGTGGAGCGGATCCACCAATTCATGGCGCCAGATCCCACCGCAAGCGGGAAGCTATAACGAGATCGGATGCAACAGCAATTGCGCTTCCATGGTAGGAATCGTTGCTGACAGTACCAACCCGATGCCGGGAGCAATCAATGCTCACTTCTGGACAACCTGGGATGCATTCTGCTCAAGAGGTTAATCAGGTATAATCGTCTATAGATCCCACCACAAAATAAATACTTAGGGCGTCCGCAGTTGCGGGCACCCTTTCTTTTTTACCACTGATTCACAGATTAGAAGCGAGCCTACCGGTCTCGCTACATGCTTATAACAAAAATGAAAAAGAAGCGACTGGTGCTCAAGTATGTTTGAGGCTAAACTACTCTTCTGTAAGGATGATTCTTTTATACTGCAGTTTTGGTTTCCGGAAATTTACAAGCAGACCGACTTCATTACCTGATACAGCTAAATAATTGATCGTCTGTTCGAAATGCTGATCGACCAGTTCAGATACGGTCTTCACCTCTAAGATAATAGATCCAAATACCACGAAGTCTGCAAAGAACTGGTGTGGTAAAATGGTATCTTTATACTTTACCTGGTATTTAACTTCGCGTTCGAATAAAATCCCCTGTTTTCTAAACTCGTATTCTAACGCGTCTTTGTAAACAATTTCGGAAAATCCTGATCCTAATTCGCTGTGAACTTCCATACAACGACCGATGATTCCATACGTTTCTTCTTCTAACAAATAGTGTCTCATTCTCTTTAAGTTAATGAAAAAGATCGTTTATTTCACTACAGAAATTATTTTTTGCAACTTCTATTTGATATCGCTGCGGCGGGCCGCCCTTTCTTGTTACCACTGATGCCAAATAAAAGAGAGCCTACCGGTGGGAATTATGTATTTTAATCAGGTAACGAAAAATAGTAAGTTTATACTAGTTGAAAATAGAGATGGTCTATTCTCTAAATCCCAGTCAAACAAAGAGCTGTTCGCAATATTGCGATCTTGTAATTTTAAAAGCTTTTAAAACCAATTCGAACATTCTATAATCTGATAAAAGCCACCTGACTTAAGTACATAACTCCCCTACCGGTCACCTCTTATTTTCCCATTAAGGTGCTAAAGGGTAGCGCGACTGGTAAGCGCGCTAAAAATCTGTGCATCTGTGGAAAAAAAGAAAAGGGCTGCGATTCATCGCAGCCCCAATTAATATCCATGCACAATATTACCACGTAAACAACGGTCGTGTACTCATCAGGGCATTCACCTCTGAACGAACCGAACGGATTGTTTCTTCGTCATTGATATTCATTAACACGCGGTCGATCAATTTCACGATCACAGGAATTTCAGCCTCCTTAATTCCACGGGAAGTAATGGCAGATGTCCCCACACGGATTCCGGAAGTAATGAATGGCGATTCAGTATCAAAAGGCACCATGTTCTTGTTTACCGTTATATCGGCCAAAACCAAGCTGTTTTCAGCATCCTTCCCCGTAACTCCTTTAGAACGTAAATCGATCAACATGCTGTGATTGTCTGTTCCTCCGGAAATGATCTTGTAGCCCAATTTCGTGAATTCCTCCGCCATTAATGCCGCATTTTTTTTCACCTGGCCCATGTATGTTTTGTAACCGTCAGACAAGGCTTCCCCGAACGCTACCGCTTTCGCAGCAATTACATGCTCTAAAGGCCCGCCCTGAATTCCCGGGAATACTGCTGCATCCAACAAGGCCCCCATTGATTTCAGGTTGCCGTTGTTCCATTTCAACCCGAACGGATTGTCGAAGTTATTGCGCATCATGATCACACCTCCACGCGGACCACGTAATGTTTTATGAGTTGTCGTTGTGACGATATGGCAATGGTCCAAAGGATCATTCAATAACCCGGCTGCAATTAATCCTGCAGGATGTGAAATATCTGCCAGGATCAGCGCCCCCACCTCATCGGCAATCTTACGGATACGTGCATAATCCCAATCTCTTGAATAAGCCGATGCACCGCAAACAATCATTTTTGGTTTTTCACGTTTTGCTACTTCTTCCATCATGTCGTAATCCACCTTCCCGGTTTGTTCATTGACACCGTAGAAAAACGGTTTGTACAATTTTCCTGAAAAGTTTACTGGAGAACCATGTGTTAAGTGTCCCCCGTGACTCAAATCAAAACCAAGAATTTTATCTCCCGGCTGCAAGCAAGCAAGGAAAACTGCTGCGTTTGCCTGTGCACCTGAGTGTGGCTGCACATTCGCCCATGTTGCACCGAATAATTTACACAAACGATCGATCGCCAGTTGCTCCACTTTATCTACCACTTCGCAACCGCCGTAATAGCGTTTTCCGGGAAGTCCTTCTGCATATTTATTAGTCAATACAGAACCCATTGCTTCCATCACCTCATCAGAGACAAAGTTTTCAGACGCAATTAATTCAATTCCATGTTCTTGACGCTGTCTTTCTGCAGCAATTAAGTCAAATACTTCCTGATCGCGTTTCATGCTTATTTTTTATTTTAGTTCAAACAGTTTAAGAAGTTTAAAAGCTCAAAGAGTTTAATCGTTCCAATTTTTGAACCTTTGGAACCCTTTTGAACTTTTCAAACTTGGCAACAAATATAGTTCGATTTCCTCAAAAAGGAAGGGCTTCCTCACAATCGCTTAATAGAATGGAGTTTATGTGAATGTACTTCGTCGATTTTCCGGGTGATTCCTTTGGAACTAAAATCATCAATCCGGACATAACCATGCGCATGAATGATCTCGTCTTTATTGACCAATAGGCCAACATGATGAATATTTCCTGCGTCTGATATAAAAAAAGCCAAATCACCCGCTTCCCGGTCTTCGAAATCTACTTCCTGCCCAACCTCAGCCTGTTGAGAAGAATTGCGCGGTAATTGGTAATTAAAAACACGGTGAATTTGCTGCATGAACCCGGAACAGTCGATTCCGAATATGGTCTTTCCCCCCCACAAATACGGAGCATTCAAATAACTCTTGGCAAAATCGATCAATGACACAGGCTGTGCTTCCTCTTCGTTTAAAAAACGATAAGTTGATTTCCCGATATTAAATGTTTCCTCTCCATCTCCCGGACGAAAGAAACCTTTCGGTAACACCTGCTTTCCTTCTGGTCCTTCCACGATCCGGAATTCCGAATGTTCCACAACCAATCCGTCCAGCCAGCGGGAAACCTCCTTTTCCCTCAAATCCTGGATCTGTTTGGAATCGATCCAACCTTCATACCCATCCATGAAGGAACGGATTTTTACCCATTGATTATGTACTTCAATAATTTCAACCAGTTCCCCAAACAAAAGCTGGGTTACTATTTCAGACCGGTCGCTTACATCTCCGCGAACAGGTGCAATACTTGCCTTGCAAAATGCGTGAATTCTACTCACTTTTTAGGAAATTGAGGATTTTTGGTCAGCTTCAGTGCCTGTTCCATATGCCTGTCATTGTGATAGGCGACAAACAATAAAGCATCGCCTAAACGAAGGCGCACCAGCTTGGAAATCGAAATGGGAACTTTGACCTTCTTCAAAGAAACTGCAACCGATTTTTCTATAATTCCAAGAAATTCGTTTTGCCCCTCCAATAAGGTCTTGATTTCTTCTCCATTCACCAACGAAGGATTTACCGTAGGATTGTATTCACCCGGAGCATTGAATTTTCGCTTTACATTTCGTGCATTCCCCAGTTTCATCGACATCCAGGCAGATTTTCCCAATGGTGATGAGGTATAATTAATTCGGGGAACCCGGAAGCGGGTTTTATCAATCCGGTCATTTAAAGTAGAATGATAAAACTTCGCGTAGGCGTTTAAATGAGCAAATATTTCGGCTAAACTCCAGGTAGCAGGATTTGGCTTCCAGTTCAATTGATTCTCTGAATAGTTTGAAAACTTCGATTTTAAATGCTGGATATTTTTCTCTGTAATTGTTGCAACTTCGTTGAAGACCCATTGAGTTGTCATATGCTCGAATTTATATCAAATATAACCAGAGCAATTTGAATGGCAAAAGTTATACTCAAAAATGCAACCTTTTTAAACATTTTCATATCTTTCAACTATGAAGCCGATTATTGGATTTTTTTGTGCTCTTGCTTTTTACATGCAATTTCATGCTCAGGAAATAGAGCATCAGCATTCAACGCATTACGCTTTGATTGAAAATAAGGGCCAATGGGCAGAAAAAGTACTGTTCCAATCCAAGTCACAGGGAAACAACATCTGGATTCAGCAACATGGTTTCATTTATGATATTCGGGATTATTCATCGCTTAAAAAAGCACATACCGAACATTTTTCAGATGAAACCAGTTCTCAGTTCAAAGGCACTTTGGTTGGTGTCGAATTTTTGAACTCGCAGGAAGTTTCTGAAATCAAAAAAGAAAAACCGCTTTCCTACTATTACAACTACTTTATCGGGAATGATCATTCGAAATGGACCAGCAATGTAACTAGTTATCAGGAAGCCACCCTACACGATTTCTATCCGGATATTGACCTGAAAATCATCGATGCAGCATCTGAATTCAAATACGAATTGTGGTGTGCTCCCGGAACTGATTATAAACAGATCCAGCTTAAAATGAAGGGTTTTTCGAATATCGTGCTGGACAAAACCGGAAACCTGATCTTAACAACTGACCTTGGTAAGATTACCGAGAAAAAACCGATCGCTTACCAGATGCTGAATGGTAAATTAAGTACCATTCCCTGTAAATTCATTTTGAAAAAAGATGTGGTTTCTTTCGAATTGGGAAAACACGATGAAAATGCTACTTTGATCATTGATCCAATTTTAGTATTCGCGACCTACTCTGGCTCTCCTACTGATAATTTTGGGATGACGGCGACCTACGGGTACGATGGATCTGCTTATTCGGGAGGAACCATTTTTGGAAATTCCTACCCTACTCCTGATCCCGCAGCTTACGATGTAACATCTAATTTTACACTCACTTATAACGGATTGAATACGACGGATGTGTTTATTTCAAAATACACTCCCGACGGCCAGGATATGATCTGGACTACATTTCTCGGGGGAGGAAATACGACCCAGGGAACAGAAACTGTCCACAGTTTGATTTGCGACCGTTTAAATAACATCTACGTATTGGGGATCACTGCTTCAACGGATTTCCCCACTCAGAACCCTTTTCAAAGTACACATGGCGGCGGATCAACTATCAATGTCCAGTTCAACGGAGCAAATTTCGGTAGTCAGGGAACAGATATTTACGTTTCGAAAATCAGTGCTGACGGACACAATTTGTTAGCCTCTACTTATGTTGGGGGAGCGCAAAACGATGGAATCAATTACAAGATCAGTTCAGGTAATTATTCTTCCGTAGCAGCTTACGATTCGTTGACAACCAACTATGGAGATCAATTTCGCGGTGAGGTTATGATCGATTCACTTGGGAATTGCCTGGTAGCTTCCTGTACACGCTCTGCAAACTTTCCTACACTCAATCCCTTCCAGGCAACTCTTGGAGGTCAACAAGACGGGGTGATTTTCAAGCTGTCTTCCGATCTGAGTACCATGCTTTGGGGAAGTTATTTCGGTGGAACAAACAACGATGCGTGTTATTCCGTCAAAATTGACTCCAGTTACAATGTAGTTTTTTCTGGTGGGACTTCCAGTACAAACATTCCGGGAACGGCAGGTGGATTGAATCCAAATTATTTGGGAGGAAAATCAGACGGCTTTGTAGGAAAACTAACCCCAAACGGACAAACTCTGATTCAAAGTACCTATATCGGGGCAAACCAATATGATCAGGCTTTCTTTGTAGAAATTAACCGGAACGATGAAGTTTTTGTACTTGGACAATCGGCGGGAGGGAATTTTCCGGTTATTAATTCCCAAAGCTATCCTAACAGCAGCCAGTTCATTGCAAAATTAAATCCTACCCTGACTTCCATTGTCAATTCTACTGTTTTTGGGAATGGACAGCCAAATATCAATATTTCACCTTCCGCCTTTTTGGTTGATATTTGCGGAAACATGTATGTTTCCGGTTGGGGAGGAAGTGTTTTACCGGGTGGAATTGCACTAAGCGGAATGCCGATCAGTCCGGATGCATTTCAAAGCAATCCTCCGAATGGATTCGATTTTTATCTCTTTGTATACAAACGCGATTTTTCAGGCTTGCTCTATGGAAGCTACCTGGGAGGAAATGCAGCGGAAGAACATGTAGACGGTGGAACTTCCCGTTTTGACAAAAATGGTGTCGTTTATCAATCCGTTTGTGGAGGTTGCGGAGGAAACAGTGATTTTCCTACTACTCCAAATGCATGGTCAAACCTGAACCTGAATACCGGTCCCGGAACGAATAACAACTGTAATAACCTGGTTTTCAAATTCGATTTTCAGCTTCTTCCAAAAGCAGAATTTACAACGAGTAACGTAAACGGATGTGAAGACTTTACAGTTACATTTACCAATACAAGCCCTCCTTCAGATGCGTACGAGTGGGATTTCGGAAACGGCCAGGGAACTTCGACAGAGTATTCTCCGACGGTCACTTACACGGAGCCAGGGACCTATCTCGTTCGGTTAATGGTTACCGACTCTGTTTGTTTATTGACCGACACAGCCGAAATAACCGTTACTGTTTTACCGGAAATCCAACTTGCGGTTTCCAATGATACAATTCTCTGTTCACCTCTTCCATTGACCTTCACAGCCAACTCATTCGGATCAGCAGATTACTTTATCTGGTCGTCTAACTCACAGTTTACAGACACTTTAAACGCAACCATAGCTGATTCTATCCTGAATGTTACACCCGGAGCAACTACCACTTATTACGTTCGTGCCGGAAACGCCTATTGCTCTGAAATTGATAGCGTAACCGTTTACTTTATTGGCGGTAGTTTGTCTCTCACCGGAAACGACTCTATTTGCCTCAACGATCCGACTACATTGACCGCATTTATCCAAATTCCCGGAGTAACTTTCACTTATGACTGGAGCCCGATGAGTATTTTAACCCCTACTGCACAGCAAAATGTGGTCATTGCCAATCCACCGGCCAGTCAATGGGTTTACGTAGATGCTAACGGTTCAAACGGTTGTTTTGACAGAGACTCCATTTACATCACTGTCGGAAATATTTCAGGTGCAATCACCGCACAGGCAAATCCCGAATATGTTGTTCCCGGGGGAAGCAGTACCTTAACTGCATCACCGGCTGGTTACTCCTACATCTGGTTCCCCCAGGCAGGTTTATCCAATCCGTATAGCCAAATCACACAGGCAACCCCGGAACAAACGACCCAATATGTTGTAAGCATCACCGATGGGATCTGTACCAAATCAGCTTCCGTAAAGGTCAATGTACTGGAAGTGGTTTGCGACCGTACTTATGTTTATGTTCCGAATGCCTTCTCTCCGAATGGTGACCTGGAGAACGACGTATTATACGTGAGAAGCGCAATTGCAACCAAAATTCTATTCCGTATTTTCGACCGCTGGGGAGAAATGGTTTTTGAAACAACGGACCAAAATATCGGCTGGGACGGAACGTTCAGAGATAAGTTATTGAAACCGGACACATACGACTATTACCTGGAAGCAACCTGCGTTCAGGGAGAGCAAAAAATCATCAAAGGAAATGTGACACTGATCAGATAAACAAGGGCCAAATTCTATCCGTCACGGGTATCAGGATCAAAGGTTAACCTGTCATCAAAAATCAATTATCCTTCAATTAAGAAATAGCTAAAAACTAAGATTTCAATAATATAGAGAAAAAGGCTTCCTTTTTCTCTTTTCCATTTACTACTTTTAAACATATTCTATACTCTTACTTTATGAAAAAACAATTACTCACACTTGGTTTCTTATCAAGTATTGTAGCATTTGGTCAAACCTTTACCGATAATTTTGACTCTTATACTGCGGGACAAAAATTATGTCCGCAAAGTGGCGGTGCATGGACCACCTGGAGTAATGCTCCAGGAGGAACTGAAGACGTACTGGTTTCAAATGCAGATGCAGTATCCGGAAGCAATTCCCTTTATTTCTCCACAACTGCTCAAACAGGTGGGCCTACGGATTTGGTACGCAATTTCGGGGTTTTAAATACCGGCCAGTTTGACATGGATTTCAACATCAAAGTCGAAACGGGAAAAGCCGGATATTTCAACCTTCAGAGAAATGCTACAATTGGCCAGGTATGGGCGATGGATTGTTTTTTCGCTGACAATGGCTCTCTGATAATCAATAACCAGGACGGATTGAGCTTTACAGGAGCAACTTATCCTCAGAACGTATGGTTCAACTTCAAACTCTCCATTAATTTCAATACCAATAACTGGGAAGTATTTATTGATAACGTTTCAGTAGGATCGTTTGCGAATCCGATAAACCAAATTGCATCCATCGATATCTATCCGACGGATCAAAACGCTCCGTACAGCTGTGGTTATTTCATTGATGACTTTCACACAGTCATCACTCCATATACACTTCCTTCATTGAATGCGGCTGTAAACGGTTTGTCGTTCGACCAGGGAATGCTTTCCGGAAATGCTGTTACTCCGAAAGTGGTTGTTCGTAACCTGGGAACTACTCCAATCACTTCTTTTGATATCGATGTGGATTACAACGGGAATACTATTACAAAGTCTGTAACGGGTGTAAACATTGCTTCATTGGCAACAACAACGGTTACCATGAACGGAACTTTGACCCTGGCCGGCGGAACAATGCCAATGACGGCTACGGTAAGTAACGTAAACGCCGGAACGGACATGGATGCAAATGACGATCAACTTTCAATCAGTCTAAGTCCTTTGACACCTGCTGTTGGTAAAATGGTCGTTGGAGAAGAGGGAACAGGAACCTGGTGTCAGTGGTGTCCGAGAGGTGCTGTTTTCATGGACATGATGCAGACAAAATACGATCAATACTGGGCGGGAATTGCTGTTCATAACGGTGACCCGATGGTGGTTACAGATTACGATGCAGGAATTGGAGGCTTGGTTTCAGGATATCCGTCTGCTTTAGTAGACCGAATGAACGTAATTGATCCTTCAGAAATGGAAGATGATTTCTTAACACGTGTTCAGGTTGCTCCAACAGCACTGATTACAAACGGTGCAACATGGAACTCGACCACGCGTGAGCTAAAAGTATCTACATCCGCTAACTTCCAATCAGCTGGAACAAGTTCTTATAAATTGGGAATTGTTTTAACAGAAGATGAAGTAACAGGAACAGGAAGCGGCTATAACCAATCCAATGCATATGCAGGTGGCGGGAATGGAGTAATGGGCGGATTTGAATCATTGCCAAACCCGGTTCCGGCTGCACAAATGGTATACGACCACGTTGCCAGAGCTATCGAACCAAGTTTCACCGGTTACGCAAACAGTTTCCCTGCAACAGTAAATGCAGGTGAAACCCATACCATTACTGCGACATTTATTTTGCCCGCAACCTGGGATGAAACTAAGATTCATATTGTTGGGTTATTATTCAATCCAGCGGGAAAAATTGACAATGCAGGAAAGGCAACCATCACTGAAGCTGTAGCAAACGGATTCGTTAACGGAACGGATGTAACAGCAGGTCTGAACAATTTGAGCCAAATAGATGATCTGGTACAGGTTTATCCAAACCCTGCTACAACAACTGTTTCTGTAAGCTTGCAAATAAAGGAACAAAGTGATGTTACCATTTCTGTTACAGATATTGCAGGTAAAGAAATTTCAAGCAAAAATTATGGCCAAATGAATGGTGCTTCTGTGATCACGATCAATACAAGCAACACACCTGCTGGTGTTTACTTTGTAAATGTGAAAATGAACAATGCAATTACCCAGAAAAAAGTAATTATTCAGTAATTCATTCAGTGAATAAAACACAGGGCGTCCTGGCTAAGCCGGGACGCCCTTACTATTTTTTACTACTTTTGTTTCATGAAATGGATTGGAAACCGAATTAGTTATTTAGACGACCAAAATAAAACGACCTTCATCATAACACCGGAGCAAATCGGGGTTGTGAAAGCCTTAATGGGCGCGTGGTGTTTTATGTGGTTTGCAATCGGAGCAACAATTATCTGGTCCTATTTCGCCCTCACATTCTCGCAACAGGAAAAACTGATCCTTGGAATTTTCATGGTCTTTTGGCTGTATTATTTTGTACGTGTCGGAAGAACATTCCTGTGGATCATGTATGGTCGTGAATACATTAAGGTTGACAAAATATCACTAACCATCAAAACAAGTATCGGAACTTACGGAAAGGCCAAAGAATATTACCTGGAAAACATCAAAAAAGTACGGGTTTCCGTTCCAAAAGCAAATTCTTTCCAGGCCGCATGGGAAAATTCTCCGTGGATTCGCGGAGGTGAACGCATTGAGTTTGAATACCTGGGGAAAACGATCCGCCTGGGCCGAAAACTAAATCAGCAGGATTCAAAATTGCTTTTCCAGGTCTTGACAAAACGCATTGAAGACCAGTTGAAAAAGAAGAATTAATTTGGATTAAATTACGATCCGTAAGACCTCTTCCCGATCCATCCCTTTTCTTAAATGCTCTAAAATAATCGGGAATTTTTCATCGATCCGTTCCGGAGTAAACCCTAATTCAACTCCCATTCTCCTAACAAGTTTCGTTTCGTTCGCATCCATATTTCCATCAATAGCCAAAAGTTGGATCAACTGAATAAACCGTTCGTAACGCTCTTCTCTTGTAACCGGTGGAATGAACGGATAATCATCCGGGTTCTCGCAAATTTCAGTTACTTGCTCTTCTGTTAAGGAAAGTTTGGTAGCAATTTTTTTTAGAAGCTGGTTTTCTGCAAAACTAACGTTTCCATCGAGTCTCGCTAACATAACCAGGTTTCTGAAATGTCCCTTCTGACGTGCTCGCTCACCGGAATCGAAAAAATGTGAAAATGAACTCATGTTGATAGTGTTTTTTATGGTTTCAGACTTCTGTTTCACTCAATCTTCTTTTTGAAGGAAACCGAGCGGAATCGAAGTATTAGTTTCTGATCAAACTTAATGCCTTTATTTTTAATGAGTGAATAATCACCTCTTTTTTAGCAGGATTTTCTACATAAATCTGGATCTGGTCATTCGTATGATTGATTATAGGAAGATTAAACCGAACATTCAAAGTATCAACGGCTCCTGTTTTTTTCTGCGTGATCAAAGAATAAACTTTCCAATCATAGGTGTTGTATTTACTGAATGCTTCAAACTTGATCGTTGCAGGAAGTAAACTGTCTTTATTTTGATAAATGATTTGTGCCTCAAACAGGGTTTCATCGGTTTTCAACGTTGGAAAACAAGGTTCTTTATACAGTAACGTACTCGTTTCCGGTAAGGCTTTGAGATGCTTTATATCACAAAAAAGAAGTTGTTCTATCTTTCCGAATCCCAACTCCTCAGCCTGGATGTTTTCCGGCCAATTTAGGTCGGAGCGATCTATTTCCAATCGATTCATTTGGTAATCAGGCATTGAAAGTTTACCGAAAATATACCAGTAATGTGCTTTTGACATGCGATGGGGATGCAGGATGCCTATTGAATATTGTCCTGATTGCAAAACGGATAAACCAAACGTAAAAAACACAAAAATCATCATAACGTACGACCTGATTTTGGTCCTTGCCAGGTAAACAAACGCAAAACCTAAAGGTAAAACCAATATCGGATATAAATCGACCATGGCCCTTGATCCGAATGATGCTGCATACCACCAGCATTCCCATGAAGCAAAGATCCAAATGGCCAAAAGAGTCGATCCAAGAACGGCCCAAAACAATTCTTTTCTCTGCTTATAGAGCTGAATAAACCCGGGAATAAGCATTAAAAATACCGGGCTATACAACAACCATCCTTTTTTATAACTAAAAAGAAAATCAAACAGGTGCGGATCTACAATTACGACTTCTTCCACATGCATGTTCAGTATAAACCAGCTTCCTCCCAAGAGTTTCCAATACAGCAATTGTGGTAAATTGAATAATAAACCTGCCAGGGGAAACAATAAAATGGATTTCCAATAAGTGAGTTTAGCAGCATAAACCTTTCTCAACATGAGTAAGGGCAAAAGGCCCAATAACACATGAGTAGGCCTGATAGAAGAAATCAATCCCAATGTCAGGGCCGCAACCAGCAAGTATTTTCTTTTGTGGTGTTCCTGAACTTTCAACAGACAATAGAACAGTAACGCAACAAGTGCAAACAAGTAAATATGCTGCAATTGGTAGGCAAGCGTTGCTGTTGAGAAAAAATTCGTCCCGAAATAAACGATCAACAGCAATAACGAGCTGACCTGGTCCGAAAAAAACAGTTTAAGGATTTTATTCAGGAAATAAATTCCCAGTAAGATGAAAAGCAGTGCATTGAGCAAATAAGTAATGTGATAAGGTTTACTGAAACCGTCTTTCTGGTATCCCAAAAACTTGGCAAAGACATGACCGACCGTATAAGCAGGTAATTCCAGGTAAGCTTGTCCCATGTGATAAATGTTCAGTTTATGGCCGTTATCCATCGTCTTCAGCTGATAAACGGGAACATTTCCGCAATACTTATCCTGGACAGCCTGGAGTTCTTCTTGCTGAAGGTACAGGTTCCGATATTGAAATAATTGGGTCAGGTACATGTAATACCCGTATCCGTCGTAAGCACATACACAAGTTGATTCTCCTTTAACGACTTTATAGATCTTTTCGGAGAACGACAGCGTAAAAACACTAACGATTAACAGGATGGTTACTTTACGGATATTCTTCTTTAGGAGATCAAGCATTCAGCTGGTGTTCAATAAAATCGATCAATGTATGAATTACTTTAATATGGATTTCCTGTGCGCGATCTGCATAATTTGAATGAGGTGCCCGGATCTCTACATCACAAAGTTCAGCCATTTTTCCACCATCTTTCCCGGTAAGTCCCACGATTTTCATCCCTTTTGTTTTCGCAACCTCAATGGCACGAAGTACATTTTTTGAATTTCCGGATGTCGAAATGGCTAACAATACATCTCCGCTCTGTCCCAATGCCTCCAAATAACGTGAAAAAATGAACTCGTACCCGTAATCATTTCCGACACAGCTGATGTGAGACGGATCCGAGATACTTAAGGCAGGAATTGCTTTTCTGTCGTCACGATACCTTCCTGTTAATTCTTCGGCAAAATGCATAGCATCACACATGGATCCCCCATTCCCGCATGAAATGATCTTCCCACCCGAATTAATTGCTGAAACCATTAAATTTCCAGCATCCTGGATCAATTGATGATTCGTTGCGTTGTTAAATTTTTGCAAAATTTCCAGCGCTTCGTTAAAATGGTCTGCTATTTGTTTCATGCCTCTACAAATGGGATTCTTTGTCAAAAATAAATAATTATTGAGTGCAGTTACCATTTTGGATAAACTTGTTATATTTGGAAATCGGAGTTGGCTCCTTAACACAAAAACAACTATGAAAAATATTCTACTTGCCATTCTAACCTTAACTTTAGGATTTAGCACATCGGCACAAGATGACTGTTTTAAGAAATTGGAAGACGCCTTCGCAAAAAGAGGCTCTTATACGGTTGCTGATGATATGCACAGAAATGTTATCGTTAGTTTTTTTACTCCTGAAGGTGTTGAATGCCTGACAGGGAAAGCTCGTGTTGAAAATGGATCCGTTGTTTCAGTTTTCCTTCAATATGATGATGGAACTTATTATTTATTGGAAAAGAAATTCTACAACGCGAAGAAATTAAGCCCGGTCGTTACAAATGGTATTTCTGAAATGATCTATACCGTAGACGGTGAAAAATTCAGAGTGGTATTTATTGATAAGTTAAAGCCAAAAGCTAAGTCATACAAGCAGGCAAATTTGCCGGATGATTTATAATCACAAGAAATAGATATTGAAATCCTGGCATTCATCGTCAGGATTTTTTTTATGCCAGAATATCTTTCTCTTCGAAATTCAAAACTACAATGGAATAAGTTGTTCCGTTTTCTCCTGTCCTGATTTCTTTCGAGCCTTCCAGCTGCTCGATCAGGGTATCAATCAAGACCAACCCGAATGATGAGTTTCCACCCTGATCTTTCCAAACCCCGTTATCGAAATAACTAATTCGTAAATAATTCTCTCCTTCTTTCTGAATCTCAATTTGAATTCGGGCGTCAGTAGTGTCACTAAATGCGTGTTTCAACGAGTTGGAGACCAGTTCATTGACTAAAAGTCCAACCGGGATCAGTGTTTTTAATCCAATTTTACCAACCTCTGTTTTAATTTCGTATTGGACGCTTTGTTCTTTAAAGCTCAAATTCATGATCTCGTGGATCAATTCATCCAGGTAATCACCAATTTTGATCTGGGATAAATTATCGTTTTGATAGAGTTTCTGATGGATCATTGACATGGCCATGATACGATTGATCGATTCCTGGAACAAAACCCGGAACTCCAAATTATCCACCTCCTGACTTTGCATACGCAAAAGACTAACTACGATCTGCAGGTTATTCTTTACCCGGTGATGAACTTCCCGCACCAAGGTGGTTTTTTCATCATTCTGCAATAGAATTTTTGTGTTCTGATCCTTGAGCTGATCGTAAGATTCCAATAATTTTTTCTCGGAATAACGATTCAACTCCAAAAACAAATAAAACAAGTAAAAATTCAATGAAAATGCTGCTATCATTTCAATCAGCAACGCCATCTTTTCATAAATAGTCAATGGCTTTAAAGTTTGAATTTGGTTATCAAGGTGAAGAAAAATAAAGACTCCGATTACGCTTATGGAGAGAAATAATAAGATATATCCCAATCTGCGGCCCAATGTGAAAAATGCCAGGAATACCACTGTCATCAGCCACAACACATCTACCAAATGGATCCTGCTGTGATAAAACATGAAAGAAAATGCTACGATGATATATCCGCATATCGAATAAATATAAAAGACCAATAAATAATTGGCATCATTCGCTTTCATGAGTACCAGACAAATTGCACTAATGATCGTAGCAACAGCCATCATGCTAAAGCTTTCCATTGATTCAAAATAACGCATATAGGAAAGAATCCCAAAAACGCATAAGAATATCATGGACATGTGAAAAGCGAGCTTCACACGTAACTCCTCAAAATAAGTTACGACTTCACCTGGAACAGAGTCAGATTCTAAATTTTTCAATTGATAGCAGTATGAATCTAATATACTCAATTTTTCCAATTCACCAAGAAAATTGCAACTCAAATCTAAATATGTATTTTCGTACTAATGAAACAAGTAGCATGGATCACAGGAGCTTCATCGGGAATTGGTGAAGAGGTTTGCAGGCAATTGGCAAAAAAAGGATTGAGACTCATCTTGTCCAGCAGAAATGAAGAAAAATTGCTCGACTTGAAGAACTCATTACCTAACTCCGATGACCACTTAATCATTCCGCTTGATCTGGAGCATTCCAACGGTTTTCCTGCTTTGGTAGAACAGGCTTTAGCAGAAATGAAACGCATTGATTACCTGTACAATTGTGGTGGTTTAAGCCAGCGTGCTGAAGCAAGTGAGACTTCTCTCGAGGTAGATCGCCGGATTATGGAGATCAATTACTTTGGAACTGTTGCGCTTACAAAGGCTGTCTTACCGGTCATGCAGGCACAGAAGTCAGGTCATATCATCGCTATTTCAAGCATCGCCGGAAAATTCGGTTTTTACCTGCGTTCGGCATACAGTGCCAGCAAACATGCTATTCAAGGTTTTTTCGAAAGCCTGCTTTTAGAAGAAGCGAAGAATAATATAGCTGTAACCATTGCATTTCCCGGAAAAATCAATACCCCGATCTCTATGAGTGCGCTTGGAAAAGATGGAAAAGCCCATGGAGAAATGGACCACAACCAGGAAACCGGAATGCCGGTTGAAGAATGTGTTTCGATTCTTCTGAAGGCAGTTGAAAAGAAGAAAAAAGAAATTCTGATTGGAAACAAAGAGATCAATGCTGTCACACTGAAACGCTTCTTCCCCCGCTTATTCTGGAAAATTATTGCCAAGCAAAGCGCTACTTAGTGGATTTTAAGATGTCAGGACAGTAAGATATTAAGACTTGATTCTAACTAAGCTGGAAAATTCAAGTCCTAATATCCTAAAATCTTCAAGTCCTGAAATCTAGATTATGCCTTTCTCCATCAAAAACACAGCGACATTGGTTTCAATACGCTTGTTGATATTCGAGGTATCTCCTTTTACAAATGAATTTCCTGTGATTTTTTCGTAAAGTTCAATGTAACGCTCAGTGATGGTTTCTACAAACGAATCCGGCATATCCGGCATTACCTGGCCATCCAATCCCTGGAAATCGTTCTCGATCAACCATTGACGTACAAATTCTTTGGAAAGCTGGCGTTGGTTCTCCCCTTTTGCCTGGCGCTCTTCATAACCATCAGCATAGAAATAACGGGAAGAATCCGGTGTGTGGATCTCATCGATCAAAATGACTTCTCCGTTTCTGATACCGAATTCATACTTCGTATCAACCAGGATCAACCCTCTTTCCGCTGCCATTTCAGTTCCTCTTTGGAACAGTGCACGCGTGTAAGCTTCCATCTTTTCGTAAATGTCCTGCGGAACAATCCCTTTTTTCAGGATATCTTCTCTTGAAATATCTTCATCGTGACCTTCGTCTGCCTTGGTAGCCGGAGTGATAATCGGTTCCGGAAAACGATCATTCTCTTTCATTCCTTCAGGAAGTGCAACTCCACATAACATACGTTTACCCAAAGCATATTCTCTTGCAGCATGTCCTGCCAGATATCCGCGAATAACCATTTCAACACGCACCGGTTCGCATGCATAACCAACCGCAACAGAAGGATCCGGCGTTCCGATCAACCAATTTGGAACGATATCACGAGTAGCCTCCAGGAACATCGTGGCAACCTGGTTCAATACCTGTCCCTTGAATGGAATTCCTTTCGGTAAAATGTGGTCGAAAGCTGAAATCCGATCCGTGGCAACCATGACCATAATATCATTATCAATGGTATACACTTCACGTACCTTTCCCCTGTAAACATTGGTTTGCTTCGGGAACTTAAAATTGGTACTCGTTATTGTTTCGTTCAACATAATTTACAATTTGGAATTGGTTATTTTCTTCTTGATTTTGGTTTTGTTTCTTCTTCCTCTGAAGTCCGCAGCGATCCGCCCTGGCGGACTTCGGACTCTTTTTCAAATTTCTTTGCTTTTTCAATCGCTTCCGCCTTATCAAAGGCATCAATGATCCGTTTCACCAATGAGTGACGAATCACATCACTTTGCGTTAGTCGAACGATCTCGATTCCTTCCACATCATTCAAAATATCCAGGGCATAAGCCAATCCGGAACGCTGACGATGAGGTAAATCAACCTGGGACATATCTCCGGTGATTACAAACTGTGCTGTTTGTCCCATACGGGTCAGGAACATTTTCATCTGCATCATTGTCGCATTTTGAGCTTCATCGAGAATTACGAATGCTTTGTCCAAAGTTCTACCACGCATAAATGCCAATGGAGCGATCTCGATGATTCCGAATTCAATCATGTCTGCCAGTTTTTCCGGTGGAATCATATCACGCAAAGCATCGTATAATGGCATTAGATACGGATCCAGCTTTTCTTTCAAATCACCCGGAAGGAATCCTAAGTTTTCACCTGCTTCTACAGCAGGTCGTGTCAAAACGATGCGTTTTACCTCTTTTGCTTTCAATGCACGAACAGCCAGGGCAACAGCGGTGTACGTTTTACCGGTTCCGGCAGGACCAACTGCAAAAACCATGTCGCTTTTATTCACGGCCTGTACCAGTTTTCGCTGATTCAGTGTTTTGGCCTTGATTTTTACTCCTCCGTTTCCGTGAACCAGGGTTTCAGTTCCATCAGAAGAAAGCATCGCAGACCCGTCGTCCAACATCAGGTTGTCGATATTATTCTCTGTTAAAATGTTGTATTGGTGGAAATGCGCAAGGATCAATTCAAACTTGCGCTCAAATTCTTCCATTACCTCAGGATCACCAACAATTGTCAGTTCATTACCGCGCGAATTGATCTTTAATTTTGGAAAAAAAGACCGGATATGCTTCAGATTGGAATTGTTAACTCCAAATAGCTCAGCAACATTGGCGCCGTTTATTTCAATTTTCTTCTCTGTCAATGTGAATAAATCTTTTGTTTGTAAGTTCCGGTTGTATTATTAACCCGTATTTTTGAAACAAATTTAATTAATTTTTCAACGGATACGGACAGGTTTATCAAATGGGAATTATCACTTTGACGACTGATATGGGATTGACCGACTACTATGTAGCGGTTCTGAAGGGAAACTTACTCAAATTGGCTCCCGAAGTATCTATTATTGATATTACCCACCAGGTCCGTCCTTTTGACATTGCAGATGCGAGTTATTACATCCAGGCTTCTTTCCGCGAATTTCCTGAAGGAACAATTCACATTATCGGAGTAGACAGCGAACCGATCATTAATTCAAGCAACGGAGCTTATCCAAGTGTTTTATTATTCAAAGGACATTATTTCATTTCCAACGACAATGGCATTTTCGCCCTGATCCTTCGCGAAGAGAAACCGGATGGTTTTTGGAGAATTGACAATGTTTTGTCCAATCCGAAAGGATTGCGTTTCCCGGTAAAGAACATTTTTGTCCCCACAGCTGTGCGCATCCTGTCAGGAGAGGCATTAAGCGATATCGGTTCGGAAGAAACATCCTGGCGGGTTGCACATACGGTAAATGCAGTTATTGAAGAAAACCTGATCAAAGGTTCCATTGTTCATATTGATCATTACGGAAATGCCATTACCAATATCACCAAAGAAATTTTTGGTCGCTTTGAAGATGCTCCGTTTACGATCCTGTTCCGGAAACGCGAATATTATATCGATGAGATATCCAGCACATACAACGATGTTGCTCCGGGAGAACGCCTGGCTTTTTTCAACGACAATAACCTGCTGGAAATTGCCATTAACAAAGGTGCAACCGGGAATGGCGGAGGTGCTGACTCGCTGTTCGGACTTCGTGTCCATGACCTGGTTCGAATTGAATTTACACCACGAGGATCGGCGAAAACAATTGACTCTCTGTTTTGATTCCAAAACAAGTTCAATTGTGAAAAAGTTCAAAGTGTTCAATCAATTGAAATAAAAAATGAAACGATTTGATGTTGTTTAATAATTATGAGAACATTTGAACATTTGAACATTTGAACATTTGAACATTTGAACATTTTAAACTGAAAAACATGCTCACACGTATTGTTAAACTAACATTCCAGGAAGAAAGGGTAACCGATTTCCTTTCATTTTTTGATACGATCAACACACGGGTAAGTTCCTTTGAAAATTGCTATGGAATGCGTTTAATGCAGGATATTCATCATCCGAATATCATTTTCACATACAGCAACTGGAAGGATGAAAAAGCATTGAACAAGTACCGTGATTCGGACCTATTTGGTGGAGTTTGGTCTACCATTAAGCCCTGGTTCGGCGCAAAGCCCGAAGCGTGGAGTGTGAACACTTATTTTCAGGACGGTTCATTTGAACCCAACCATCTGACGGATTAAACGTTTATCTACTCAAAACAGGAGGAAGCACTGCTTCCGATACGAATCACGGAAGTGAATAGAATTTAAACAGATTCTCAATATTGTTCTTATTTTTGCCGAAGTTAATTAGATATGAAAGCACTTTACTGGAAAGAGATCAGGAGTTTTTTAGGCTCAGTTATCGGATATATTTTCATTGTCATTTTCCTCGTGTTTACCGGAATAATGCTTTGGCTTGTTAGCGGACCTTCCAATTTAATGGAGGGTGAAGAAGCTGATATGATCCCATTTTTCAACGTTGCTCCCTATGTTTTATGTGTCCTGATCCCTGCGATTACCATGCGGATGATCGCTGAAGAACGGAAAACCGGTACCATCGAATTACTCTTTACCAGGCCAATTACAGATTTTCAAATTATCGCTGCAAAATATCTTGCAGGTGTCACCCTGTTACTGATATCACTTCTCCCCACACTTATCTATTATTACAGCATGGTAAGTCTTGGAGCAGATGCCTTTGATGAAGACGGTGTCGCAAAAACAGTTATCGATGAAGGAGCTACTTTCACTTCGTATTTAGGATTGATCTTGCTTGGTTCTTCTTTGATTGCAATCGGTATTTTTTCTTCCGCAATTACCAGTAATCAAATCGTTTCCTTTATTATCGCCATGTTTCTTTGCTGGCTTTTTTATGATGGTTTCGACCAACTCGGATCTTTTAACCTAATGGGAGATTTTGATTATGTGTTCCAGTATTTAGGACTTTGGTCTCATTATACAAGTATCAAAAAAGGTGTCATTGATACAAGTGATCTTATTTATTTTTTCGGGATGATTGCAATTTTCTTAGCTGCAACCCTTACAGTTGTTAAATCGTTGAAACGTTAATCCGATGGCTGAAAGTAATAGCAAAATCAAAAAATTCTACAACTGGATTTTATTGGGAATCATTGTAGGAGTTGTGGTATTCCTGAACATTATCGGAACCTTCCTTTATTCGAGAATCGATATGACCGAAGATGAGCGTTATTCGCTTTCATCCGGTTCAATTGAGTTTTTGGAGAAGATGAAAGAAGATGGCAAGAAAAATAATAAAGTCAATCGTTTGTATCTGAAGATCTATTTGGAAGGAAAACTTCCGGCTGAGATCAAACGATTCCGAAATGCCGTAGAAGATAAGCTTACCGAGTTCAAAGAAATTGCCGGCGACCGGATTGAATATGAATTCATTGATCCGTTGGAAGGAACTGAAGCCGAACAAAACAGCTTGTTCCAAATCCTTTACAACAAAGGAAATGGAATTATTCCCCTGGAAATTGTCTACCAAAAAGATGGTTCTCAAACCCAGATGACATTGTGGCCTGGTGCCGAGATTGAATACGAAGGTTTTACCAAAAACTATATTCAGTTATTGCCTGGTTCCCCTCAGGGACAACCGGCACAACTATCGAAAGAGTTTTCTGAAACAACCATTCAAAACTCGATCAATAACCTGGAGTATATGCTGATCTCAGCATTGAGAAGAACCATTCAGAAACAAAGACCAAGGATTGCTTTCATTGGCGGACACGGAGAATTGCGTTTTGCAGAAACGCAACGTGTACGTTCTCTCCTGGAGCCTTATTACTCTGTGGAAGACGTTGTTATGAAAGATTCTTTGAAAGCTTTGGACGGATTTACCGGAGCGATCATTGCAAGACCAAGAACTGCTTATTCAGATAAAGATCTATACATCCTGGACCAATTTGTCATGCGTGGAGGGAGATTGATGTGTTTCTTTGACAAGTTGACTTTCCCACAAGACTCTCTGAACCGAACAGGAATGGTAAGCACCGTGCGAACAGAACTGGGTCTGGACAAATTACTTTTTGATTACGGTATCAAGACAAACGACAATTACGTTATGGATGTCCGCTGCTCCCCGATCAGAACACCTTTCGCAAAACAAAGTTTACTTCCGTGGTTCTTTTATGTAGCTGCTACACCAACAAAACACCCGATTGCACGAAACATCGAACCGGTGATGCTTCGCTACGCGTCTCAGATCCAGTTGATCCCGGGCGAAAACAGGTTGGTTTCCCCGATCCTGACAAGTTCAACCAATTCACGTGTTACAGGTATGGCACCATTGATCAGTCTTGCAATGCCGATGAATTATGGTAAAGTTCCGATTTTAGCAGATAACCCGACATCGGAGAGTAACAAAATTTGTCTTGCGGGAATGTCAGAAGGAAAATTTGATTCGCACTTCAAAAATCGCTTGACGGATGAATTTGCAAAGAATCCCGAATCGGGCTTCCTTACAGGAAGTGTGGAAGAAGGAAAAGTATTGGTTGTTGCGAACGGTTCATTTATTGCCAACTATTACGATTCGATGCCAAACAAAACAGGCCAAATGATGTACCGTCCTATTTCATTCAATAACTTGCGTTACGATGAGGTAATGGCACAAATGCGCATGCAGCCTTTGATCTATGGAAACCAGGAATTTTTCCAAAACATGGTCGATTATATGATGGGAGACAATTCCGTATTGGATATCCGAAGCAAACAAATCGACATTCACCCGATCGACAAGGAAAAAATAAAAGATCAACGTACAAAGTACATGCTGATCAATGTCGTTTTGCCGTCTTTGTTTATTATTTTATTAGCAATTTTATTATTCTACTTGCGTAAACGCCGTTACGCACGTTCTTAGTCATATGAAAAGAATTGTAGTCATTATTTTAGGAATCGCACTTTTAGTGGGATTGGGGATTTTCACTGCTCGATTAATGAATAAAAAAGGGAAATCCGACGAGCAGCTTGCAGCTTTCAATTTTGAAATAAAGGATACTGCATCCGTTAACAAAATCATTATTACCGAACCAAACGGTATGGAAATAACCCTTGTTCGCAATGGAAACGAATGGACGGACGACAAAGGACAATGTGTACAACCGGTTCAGGTTTTCAACATTCTGGAAGCACTTTACAATGTACGTTTCAAAGGTTATGTTCCTGAAAACTCAGTAAAAACGGTTATTAACCGTATTTCAACTATTGGTATTAAAGTTCAGTATTTCCAAAATGACGACTGGAGTAAAACCTGGTACATCGGTGGATCTACTTCAGATCATCATGGGACCTATATGCTGGTGGAATCTTCAGAAGCCGGAAAAAGTGACTTACCGGTGATTGCGGAAATTAAAGGTATGAAAGGAATCATTGAGCCACGTTTCTTTGCTGACCCTAGAAAGTGGCAATGCTCCGGAATTTTCGCTTATCAAATGCAGGAAATCGCTGAGGTGAACGTCAAGTTCACAGAAAGGCCCGACAGAAGCTTTGAGGTACGGAAGATCAAGAATGATTACCTGGTAAAATACGGAGGCAAATATTTAACGGCTCTTGACACGAATATGGTTTACCGTTACCTATTGAATTTTAAGCGAATCAACTTTGAGAACCCGAATTACGAATTGAATGAAAAGCAGTTGGATAGCTTAAAAAGATCCCGACCATTCTGTGAATTGAAAGTTCGCACAACAAAGGGGGAAAAGAAAAAATTGCGCATGTTCCGGATCAAAGCAACCGGCGATGCAGAGGTAGATGATTTTGGAGATAAAGTAACATACGATATTAACAGATTCTGGTGTGAACTTCCGGACGGACAAGTTGTTAAATGCCAGTATTTCGTCTTTAACCCTTTAATTATGGGACATATCTATTTCAATCCGAACAGGTACGGCACTATCCAATAGGTTAATATCTCGTTGAAAACTGTCGGGAAAGAGTTGGATTTTCAAAGATTCATCGCCTGAATAATTGGTATATTTGTTCTCGTAAATAACCAATCAGTATGAATTTTATCGTATCCAGTACGAATTTACTACGTCATCTTCAGAGCATCAGCGGTGTTTTAAGCACAAGCAATACCTTGCCGATCCTTGACAACTTTTTGTTCAATATTTCGGACAGTCAATTGATCATTTCTGCTTCCGACCTGGAAACAACAATGCAGACAACGATGGAAGTTGAAGCGACAGATTCGGGCAAAGTGGCAATCCCTGCTAAAATGCTTTTGGATGTGTTGAAGAATCTTCCGGATCAACCGTGTACATTCAAAATCGACACCGCTTCATTCGGCGTTGAGATCGTTTACGACAACGGTAAGTCCAAAATGGTTGGATTCAATGGCGAAGAGTTTCCTAAAACTCCGGGTATTGAAAACAGTACAAGCATTCGCATTTCAGGTGAAATTATTTCGAGTGCAATTAATAAAACGCTTTTTGCAGCCGGAAATGATGATTTACGCCCGGTAATGAGTGGTATGTATTGCCAGTTCAGCCCATCCGATATCACTTTCGTGGCTACCGATGCACACAAATTGGTTAGATACCGCAGAACGGACGGTCAGGCAACCGGTGGGTCCGCATTCATTCTTCCGAAAAAACCATTGAATTTGTTGAAATCAAATTTGCGTGGTGATGAAGAGGTTCAGGTAGAATACACCGATTCAAATGCTATTTTCACCTTCAACGACATCGTGTTGATGTGCCGTTTGATTGATGGGAAATACCCAAACTACGAAGCGGTGATTCCAAAAGAAAATCCAAATATCCTGATTGTAGATCGTTTGCAGTTCTTAGGAGCGATCAAACGCGTTTCAATTTTTGCCAATAAGACAACGCATCAGGTAAAACTGAAAATTGCAGGAAGTGAGCTGAATATTTCTGCTGAAGATTTGGATTTCTCTAACGAAGCAAACGAGCGTTTGACTTGTAATTATGACGGAACAGATATCGAAATTGCATTTAACAGCCGATTCCTGATGGAAATGCTGAACAATATCGATGCTCCGGAAGTGAAGATCGCCATGAGTGAGCCAAGCAGGGCAGGTTTATTGATGCCCAACACTTCTGATAACGAACACGAAGACATTTTAATGCTGGTGATGCCTGTAATGATAAACAGATAATAATCAACATATTATAAAGCAGGGGTGGAAATTTTTCCGCCCCTGCTTTTTTTTGGCACGGATTTTATGATACTCTAATTATAAAATTCAAAGTCATGAAAAAGATTTACTTCACATTCGCACTCGTACTTTTAACTTGTACACTCGCACATGCTTCTGAATTAGTTTTGCGAGTAAACAGAACAGGACAATTTATTGTTAGCGCTTCTAGCCAAACGCAGACAAACAATATCAATACATATCAATTTTACAACTTGTACAGTGGAAACACACCCGTAAAAGTGGTTGACAAAATGAACGGCCAGGTGATTTTCAAAAACAACCTGAACATCCCGGACAATACTCAACTGGTAGCAGAACTGGATAATTACGGAACACTTACCATTGTTGCCAGCTATCCACTTGGAAATTCAAATGGAGGATGGAGCGGAAACGGAACCATCGGTACCGTAAACTATGGCAACAACGGAAACGGTTATTACGGCGGAGGTTATCAACACAACCACTGTGGAACTCATCCAAACTACCAGGGCGGAGGATACTACAACCAGGGACAAAACACAAACAACCAGTATTTCAACCAGTTTTTAAGCAGCTTGAGATCCGAGAGTTTTGACAGCAACCGACTTCAAAATGCAAAAGTATATGCATCACAAATGAACTTATCTGCAAATCAGATCAAAGACATCGCTGCGACATTCACTTTCGACAGCAATCGTCTGGACTGGGCAAAAGCAGCATACAACAGCTGTTATGACAAAGTAAATTACTTCTTACTCAAAGAAACCTTTACTTTCTCTTCAAGCTATAGTGACCTACAAAGTTATATCAGCACTCAATAAAAACCCGTTTTGATGTGTTCATCAAAATTTTAATCCAATAACCAATCCGGAATGTCGAATCTCTTTAGGTTCGACATTTCTATTTCAGGTAGACGCTGTTAACCTTTTAATTAATTCGTTCACAAAATTCCCCAAAGAATATAACAGACAGGCTTTACATAGCATTAAATTGCACAAAATTCACTATCTTTGGGTCTCATAACTAGCTATATGAAAGAACATAATTTAGCCGATTTAGAGGCTGCGTTTAATGAAAAACTAAAGCAGGATATTCGCATTGAGCCGAAAGACTGGATGCCGGATGCTTATAGAAAAACGCTGATCCGTCAGATCTCACAGCACGCACATTCTGAAATTGTGGGAATGCTTCCTGAAGGGAACTGGATCACACGTGCTCCGAATTTAAGACGTAAAGCTGTTCTATTGGCTAAAGTTCAGGATGAAGCGGGTCATGGACAATATTTATACAGCGCCATGGAAACTTTAGGTGCTTCCCGAGAGGAAAGTATCGATGACATGCACACCGGTAAAGCAAAATACTCTTCCATTTTCAATTATCCGACTTTAACCTGGGCTGATATGGGTGCAGTAGGTTGGTTGGTTGACGGTGCTGCAATTATGAATCAGGTACCGTTATGCAGAACATCTTATGGGCCTTATGCCCGTGCCATGGTCCGCATTTGTAAAGAAGAATCATTTCATCAACGCCAGGGATATGAAATCATGTGTACCTTGATGAAAGGTTCCGAAGAGCAAAAAGCAATGGCTCAAGATGCACTGAACCGTTTTTGGTGGCCGGCATTGATGATGTTCGGGCCAAGCGATGAAGCATCAACACATACACAGCAATCCATTGATTGGAAAATCAAAAGACATACAAACGACGAATTACGTCAAATGTTCATCGATGCTACTGTTCCGCAAGCTGAGTTAATCGGATTGACTATTCCTGACAAGGATTTGAAATGGAATGAAGAACGTGGTCATTATGATTCGGGCGAAATTAACTGGGAGGAATTCTGGCAGGTTGTTAGTGGCAACGGGCCCTGTAACGCAGAACGTATCGCAACCAGATTGAAAGCAAAAGAAGACGGTATGTGGGTTCGCGAAGCAGCAATGGCACACGCAGAAAAGAAAAAAGCAAGAAAAGCATCTTAATATAATCAGAAAAATGGCAGGAAAAGATTGGCCTTTATGGGAAGTTTTCATCCGAAGTAAGGTAGGTTTGAACCACAAACATGTAGGAAGTATTCATGCGGCAGATGCAGAAATGGCTGTTGAAAATGCGCGTGATGTGTACACCAGACGCAGTGAAGGAATTTCAATTTGGGTGGTTGAGTCTTCCCAGATATTCGCTTCAGATCCTGCGGATTCTGATGCATTGTTTGAACCGGCTAACAGCAAAATTTACCGTCATCCGACTTTCTATGAGGTCCCGGATGGTGTTGGACACATGTAATTTATTGGATTTTAAGACTTCAAGATTTCAGACTTATTCTCTCTTAATATTCTTAAGTCCTAACATCCTAAAATCTTGTTATGAAAAACAACTTATTTACATATACATTACGCATAGCTGATGACAGCTTGATTCTGGGACAACGTCTTTCTGAATGGTGCGGTCACGGACCCATTATTGAAGAAGATATTGCTTTAACCAATATTGCCCTGGATTTAATCGGACAAGCTACCAGTTTACTGGAATATGCAGCTAAAGTTGAAAACAAAGGAAGAAGTGCTGATGACTTGGCTTTCTTACGGTTTGAAAATCAATACTTCAACACCCAATTGGTTGAGCAAAAAAACGGGGATTTTGCTGTTACAATCGTTCGCCAATGGATTTTTGACACATTCAGACTTCCTTTTTATGAAGCTTTGCAACATTCGTCAGACAAACAGCTTTCAGCTATTGCTGAAAAGTCCCTGAAAGAAACCAAATACCATTGGAAGCATTCATCTGAATGGATGATTCGTATGGGAGATGGAACAGAAGAATCGAATAAAAGGGTAACCGATGCTCTAAATTTATTGTGGAAATTTTCAGATGAATTGTTCTACATGGATGATGTGGACCAAGAATTGATTTCACAAGGAATTGCTATTGACCTGGAGACATTACGACCGGCGTTCAATGAACGAATTCAATTCGTATTACAGCAAGCAACATTGCAACTTCCGGATTCCAAATGGAAATTGAACGGTGGAAGACTCGGAAGACATACAGAACATTTTGGCCATTTACTTGCAGAAATGCAATACATGCAGCGCGCATATCCAAATATGCAATGGTAGATGAAACTGCTATATGGAATTATTTAGAAGAAGTGCCGGACCCAGAAGTTCCGGTACTTTCTGTTATTGACCTTGGGATTGTCCGGGCTGTAAAAGTTATTTCGGAAAAAGAAGTCGAAGTGACAATTACTCCCACCTATTCTGGCTGTCCGGCTATGAATTACATCGAAAAAAACATCCTGGAAGTTCTTACTGAAAAAGGTATTGAAACGGTTCATTTTCACACAGTTTTGTCCCCTGCCTGGACCACTGATTGGATGAGTGAAGCCGGCAAGGAAAAGTTATTGGCTTATGGAATTGCCCCTCCTGTAAATGAGGTTGACAAGTTAGTTTTGTTTGGAGATTCTCCTGTTGTCAGATGTCCTCAATGTCATTCTGAAAACACCAAAATGTTAAGTCAATTCGGGAGTACAGCCTGCAAAGCTTTGTACCAATGTAATGACTGTTTGGAGCCTTTTGATTATTTCAAATGTCTCAAATAAAGTTCAAAAATTAAACCGTTTTAACCAATGTGTTATTTGTAAGTTACGATTCGTAAGTTACCATATTCAACTAGTACATTATCAAATATTTATTACCATAAATCCGTATCTTTGGGTCGATTAAAATTAATCGACTGCACATTATGAAGACGACACATACCTATAAGCAAGTTATTGATTTGATATTCAGCAAATTAGAATTGACCCAAATTTCAATGATTGCACCTCGTCATTCAATCTTAATTACGCATTCACATTCCAGACTTAATTTTTTCACTTTATGATCAGATTAAGTCTTCTTTTTTCCGTTTTTTATTTATTTCTAAGCTATTCCGGGTTTACCCAGGTCATAACTACACCACCTGCAGGAACGACTGTTACTCTGAGCTCTGCAACTCCGGATGCATATGCTCTAAACGGCGGGTTGAGTTATTCCTACACGAATTCTTCCTGGCCTGCATTCAATACCAATTGCTACGCTTTTACCATAAATGACACATTATTCAATGCAATAAATGGTTTCAATCCGACGCCCTCAGGAGGTCCATGCAGTGGAATGTCAAACCTGGTTTACAATGCCGGATTATCCAACCTGGCTTCAGGGAGTATCGTCTACACCGGAACAACCAGTTATCGCTACCAAAATATGGCGAGTACTTATGTGGTGAATAATACCGTTCCTGTTCGCGCAACTGTAACATTTTCGACACCAGTTATCTATTATCCGAATAACACCTTTGTTTTACCGGTAACAGGGAATTTCTCTTATTCAGTCCTTTTTGAGAGTTTATCTCCTATTGATGCTCAGTATACAAGCGGTTCCGGAAATATGTGGACTCCCTCGAAAACCTTATTCAATCAGATGCTGACAGATCCGAACAATTCAATCTGTGTCAATTTTAGTCTCGGAAACTTCACCCTTAATACGGTTACTGCAATTACTGCACCAACAGGAACTATTTGTCAGGGCGGAATTATTCAATTAACGGGTGGTGGAACGGGAAATAATTTAACTTTCAATTGGACCGGGCCGAATGGTTTCAACAGTTCAAGCTCAAATGCTATAATTAACAGCGCAAACTCAAGTAATTCAGGAACGTACTTCCTGACGGCAACAGATGATATCGGCTGTCCAAATACAGTCCAATCCGTGATTACTGTACAACAACCTCCCACCGCAACGGCAGGAGGAACTTCCATTATCTGCTTAAACAATTCCGTAACAGTGAGTGGCGCAACAGCCTCTAACGGAACAATTTCCTGGACACATAACGGAAGCGGATCCCTTTCGAACGGCACTACTTTAACCCCAACTTATACACCAACTTTTTCTGATGCAGGACAAACGGTGGTCCTGACCTTGACGACTACGAGCAATAACGCCTGTGCACCTGCCTCTGCACAAGCTATTTATAATATAATTGTACAAGGAACTCCTATAGCAATCGATGGTATGACCAATTCCGTTTGTTCAACCACCAGTTTTACTGTAACAACTGCAAATGCACAATTCGGAACAATTTCCTGGACGCATAACGGCAATGGAACCCTGACCAATGCCAATACAGCATCTCCAACATATACTCCAAGCCCTTTGGACGATGGAAATACTGTAGTTTTAACACTTACAGTTACAAGCACTAATTCCTGTGCACCTGCAACTGCACAATCCTTTCATGTCTTAAATATTGTACCCCTCCCGCAAGCTGTTTCAGGTGGGATTGCAACCATTTGTCAAAACAGTTCGATCACGGTTACCGGTGCAACCGCAAGTTATGGAACAGTTAGCTGGTCACACAACGGGACTGGTTCATTAACAAACCCAACAACGCTTAGCCCTACGTATACACCAAATGCAGGAGATTTGGGCAATATCGTAACACTCACCATGACGGTTTCAAGTAATAATACCTGCGCTCCAGCAACTGTAACTGCAGATTTCTCCATCACAGTTCAGGGATTACCAACCGCATCTGTTTCCGGTTCCTCAACAATTTGTTCCAATTCTACAGCAACGGTTTCCGGAGTAAACGCAGCAAACGGTGTAATTAACTGGACGCATAACGGAAATGGATTCATCAGCAATTCGACGACTTTAACACCAACATATACACCTTCAATACTGGATGCCGGGAACTCGGTTTCGCTTACAATTACTGTTTCAAGCAATAACTCCTGTGCTCCTTCTTCCGTTTCAGCAATTTACATGGTGAATGTCAATCGTTTACCAGTGGCGGTAGCAGGGAATAGTGCCACTATTTGCGAAAGTAGTCCTTACACTGTAACGGGTGCTTCGTTTAATTATGGTACTGCCAATTGGGTGCATAATGGCACGGGTTCAATCATCAACGGAAGTACTAATTCTCCTACTTATATACCAGGACCAACCGATGCCGGAAATGCTGTAACACTGACATTGAACGTAACCAGTAATAATGCGTGTGCACCTTATGTAAGCAGCAGTCAACTCTTTTTAAATATACAACATGCTCCGATTGCTATAGCAGGTGGAAGTACGACTGTTTGTGTTACTTCGACAGCACCGGTAACCGGTGCAACGGCCACGTACGGAACAATTAACTGGACTCACAATGGTGGTGGTACTTTAAGTAATCCCACAACTTTAGGCCCTGTTTACACCCCTGTCTTATCTGATGCCGGAAATTCGATTACGCTTACCTTAACAGTTACCAGTACGAATATCTGTGCCCCGCAGACGGCTTCAGCCACTTATACTGTCCAGATAGATCCATTGCCTTTAGCTGTAGCCGGTGGCTCTGCCACCATTTGTGCAAATGGAAGCGGAACTGTTTCAGGTGCAGTTGCTGTAGCAGGATCAGTTTACTGGACCAGCAACGGCCTTGGATCAATCTCGAACCCTGCAACCACAACACCTACCTATTTCCCAACCTCCAATGAGGTCGGAAATACGGTAACTTTGACCATGGAAGTGATGAGTTATAATACCTGTTTCCCGGCAAGCAGCTATGCAACCTATACTTTTAATATTGATCCTCCTCCTTCCATTCAAATAACGGATCCTATAGACACACTTTGTCCGGGAGCAACCACGCTAATCCAGGGTGTAACTACAGCATACGGAACTTCTTCCTGGACTCATAACGGCACCGGAACGCTTATCGATGGCAATACAAATTCACCAAGCTACACGGCTGGCCCGGGAGACTTGGGGAACATTGTTACTCTGACACTTACCGTTACAAGTACCAATAGTTGCGCTCCTCAAACAGCCGTATCAACAGTCCAGGTTTATGTGAAGGCAAGCGCCAATATTCCGAATATTAATTTGATGAATCTGACTCATGTGCGTTGTTATGGTGATCACACAGGAAGTGTTATTTTAAATATTACAGGTGGGACTCCACCATACACTTACCAATGGAATTCCGGTTCTACCAGTCAAAACCTGACAAATGCCGGTGAAGGTGTTTATTACGTGGATATTACAGATAAACATGGTTGTCTTGCCACGGATACCTTTAAAATCAACCAGCCAACACAATTAATTAATACCCCAATAATAGTTCCTGTAGATTGCTCAGGAATAACTGAGTCAAGTATCAGTGTTTCTGCATCCGGCGGTGTTGGTCCGTATTATTATTCCTGGCGTGACCTGGACATTGACGGACAAACCATTTCAGGAATTCCTGCAGGAAATTACAAAGTTACCATTACGGATGCAAATGGATGTCGATTAACTGAGATTATTCCTTTAGGTACCAGTGGTTCAATAATAGTAGAAGCCACACCTGACGTTATGAATGTCAATATCGGAACGGAAATTCCATTTAGCGTTACGGGTGCGACAACGTATCAGTGGTTTCCGGCGCAATATTTATCCTGCGATGATTGTGATAATCCTGTCTGTATTCCCACTTCTTCAAATAATTATGTTGTTATCGGATCCAATCCAAATGGCTGTACCGGAACGGATACCGTGATCGTCCATGTCTATGTTGATTGCCATAATTTGACTCTTCCAAATGTATTCTCGCCAAACAATACCGGTCCAGAGGTAAATAATACATTTGGCCTGCTGGGAACTTTACCTTGTTTGGAAACTTACCAATTGTTGATTTTCAATCGTTGGGGAGAACAGGTTTTTGAAACACAATCTACAGAGTTGCTTTGGGATGGTACTTTTAAAGGCATTCCACAAAATTCAGGAGTTTATTTTTATCGCTTGGATATGAAGTTGGTGACTGGTGAAGAAATTAAAAAATCTGGTAATCTTACTTTAATCAGGTAGCATGAGAAAGTTGATCGTTTACCTATTTTTTTTAACACAGGTCGTTACGAAAGGTGCTTTGGCACAGGACGTTCACTTCGCTCAAACCGAATATGCCCCTATGCTGTTAAATCCGGCATTGACTGGAGCATTTTCTCACATGCAGCTTATCGCAAACTATCGAAATCAGTGGAATAGCGTTGCTTCACCGTACCAAACGATTGCCGCATCTTTTGATATAAGATTGCAACGCATAGATGCCGACAATAATAGTTTTGTTGCTTTAGGACTTAACTTCTTCAACGATGTTGCCGGAGATATGAAAGTGACAACCAATCAATTTAACCTGGATCTGGCTTATCATATCAAGATGGGGCGATATAATTTATTGCGTATTGGGATCTATGGAGGAATGAACCAGCGTGTTCTTGATCTGAACAGGGGAAATTGGGCAAGCCAGTTTAATGGTGACGGAATCAATTCGGGTGTTAGCAGCGGAGAAAACTTTGGCTCTTATAACCATGTATTTATGGATGCAGGCGCAGGTATCGTCTACACCTTCAGGAAAATGAAATACTCGGTAAATAATAACATAAACAACAATGTGAATTGCGGCCTTGCGGTTTATCATGTAAACCAACCAGCATCTTCTTTTCTATCCCTAGCCCAGGACAAACTGGCAATGCGAATTTCAGGTTTCATAAACAGTTCTTTTAATATCGCCAAAACTCAGCTGGCTGTGCAACCTGCTTTATATGTACAATTGCAATCCAAGTATTCGGAGATAATGTTCGGGACCTACCTGCGCTACAACATTCGGGAGTCCTCCCATTTTACAGGGTCGATCAAACCAGTAGCAGCTGCACTCGGTTTATTCAGTCGTTACAAAGATGCTTTCGTTGCAAAAGGGTATTTTCAATACCATCAATTTTCGGTTGGTCTCGCATATGATTTCAACCTTTCCCGTTTAACTCCCGTATCGAAATCCCAGGGTGGTTTTGAAGCTTTCCTTCGTTTCAACCTGGATGACAGATTGAATAATCCTACTCTTTGGTAGATACACAGTTCAAAAAATTGAAATGTTCAAAGGTTTCAACTTTTAATCTCTTTGAACTTTTTAAACTTTCAAAATTTAGTTTCATAAATTTCAAGAAAACAAAAAAGGGTACCAATGAAGATACCCTTAAAACTCTATGCTAAATTTTGATTATCCCAAGAACGGATATTTGTAATCTGTTGGTGGAACAAATGTTTCCTTGATCGTACGAGCAGAAACCCAACGCAATAAGTTCATCGCAGCTCCAGCTTTATCGTTTGTACCGGAACCTCTTGCACCCCCAAATGGCTGCTGACCAACCACTGCGCCTGTCGGTTTGTCATTAATATAGAAGTTACCTGCTGCATTTTCAAGCGCTTTTGTTGCAACCTGGATCGCATAACGATCATTCGACATAATTGAACCTGTCAACGCATATTCGGATGTTTCATCCAATAATTTCAAAGTTTCTTCGAATTGGTTTTCCGGGTAAACGTAGATCGTTAGAACCGGCCCGAAAATCTCTTCAACCAATGTTCTGAACTTCGGATTTGAAGTCACCACAACTGTCGGTTCAATGAAATACCCTTTTGATTTGTCATAAGAACCTCCAACGATGATTTCAGCATCTGATTGTGATTTTACATAATCAATGTATCCGGAGATCTTATCAAATGCGCGCTCATCAATCACTGCGTTGATGAAATTTGACGAATCTTCAGGAGACCCCATTTTGAATGATTTCACCTGGTTTACCAAAATCTCTTTCACCTCTGTCCACAAATTGGAAGGTATATATGAACGGGAAGCCGCAGAACATTTTTGTCCCTGGAATTCGAACGCTCCTCTCGATAAAGCAGTTGCTACTTCTGCAGCATTTGCACTTTTGTGAACCATTACGAAATCTTTCCCCCCTGTTTCACCTACGATTCGAGGATATGCTTTGTAATTTTCAATATTATTCCCGATTTCCTTCCACAGATGACGGAATACGCCGGTAGAACCTGTGAAATGCAATCCTGCCAAATGCTTGTTTTTGAAGATCACATCTCCTGCTACAGGTCCATCAACGGAGATCATATTGATAACTCCATCAGGAACACCGGCTGCACGGAATACTTCCATAATCACTTGTGCAGAATACATTTGAGATTCAGCAGGCTTCCAAACAACTACATTCCCCATCATTGCAGGTGCAGCACACAAGTTAGCAGCAATTGAAGTAAAGTTAAACGGAGTAAGAGCAAAAATGAATCCCTCCAACGGACGGTATTCCAATCTGTTCCACATTCCAGGTAATGATTCCGGTTGATCTTTATAAATCTGAGTCACATATTGAACGTTGAAACGGAAGAAATCAATCAACTCACATGCTGCATCAATTTCAGCCTGCATGACATTTTTTGACTGCCCTAACATAGTTGCAGCATTCATTTTATTTCTGAATGGCCCAGCCAATAGATCTGCTGCTTTCAAAAAGATTGCAGCACGTTGTTCCCAAGGTAAATTTGCCCATTGTTCACGTGCATTCATCGCTGCATCGATTGCCTTGGAAACATGTGACGCGTCACCATAATTGAAATGCCCCAATACTCTTTTATGATCATGAGGCGGAGACATCGGTTTTTTATTGTTCGTTCTAACCAAATCAGATCCAATGTACATTGGTACATCGATTGGCTCCTGATCCAACATCTTTTTATATTCTGAAATCAAAGCTGTATGCTCGGCACTTCCCGGAACATAAGCCTTTACCGGTTCATTGATTGCTTTCGGAACCGTAAATAACGCGTTTGACATAATATACATTTTTGCAATACAAATGTACACATAATGGTTTGAGTTCTCGCATCAGATTGTGACCATATTATTGAACTTCCATGGTTAATTTAAAAGATTGTTCTTATGTTTGGTACATTGTTATTTAAACCTGCTCATGAAGATTTTGACAACCATTGTTCTTTTTGTCTTGTGCTCTTATTTTTCATTATTCGCTCAATCAGTTGATTCCCGAAAGCAATGGGAACTGCTTAATAATGGAAATGAAACCGAGCGAATTGAAGCGGCAAAGAAACTAAGTCTTTATTATCAGTCAGAATCTATTGACTCGTTACGGATTGTTGGAGAAACGCTTTTCTTTTATGGGATTGACAATCATTATCAACCTGCAATCGAATTCGGAAAAATAACTCTTGCGGAATTCTATGTGATGAATGGTCGTATCAATGACGGAATTGCCATGGCAAAAGCAACCCTACCCCTTTTACAGGAACGCGGTGATATGACTTTGTTAAGTAATGTTTGCAGGATCATTGCATCCGGTTATAGAAAACTGGAAGACGGAAACTCTTCCATGCTTTGGGCAAAAAAAGCGATCGCTTACAATGAAGATAATTCGGAATCATCAGATAAAACGGAAGGAATCATTTCTTTAGCAGAAGCTTATTTGCTGCAAAACAAAGAAAAGCTGGCAATTGAAGCCTATGATGAATATATTTCCAAAGCCACAAAAGCACAAAATTTCCGTGGATTGAGCACTGCTTATGCACGTTTAGGAGATATTTACCGCATTTCTGAAAAATTCGATCTAGCGGAAAAGTTCTTTAAGTTATCCTATCAAATGGCAAAAAAAACCAATCTGACTTCCCCGAAAGCACATGCTTTAAATAACCTGGCAATTGTTTATTTTGAAAAAGGAGATACAACTAATTCCCATCTGCATTTCCAAATGGCATTGAAATTACGGGAATCAGTAAATGATGTGAAATCGATCTCTGAAAGCTTGTATAATTTAGGAGATTACCATTTCTATATTGAGCAGTATGATAAGGCACTTTATTGGTACCAAAAATCGACTGATCTTGCTAAGAAAAATTCCCTTCTGAAAGAAGAAAAGGATGGTTTATTAGCAATGGCGCAAGTATATAAGGAATTGAAGCAATTTGATGAATCTACCAAACACCTGGAAAAAGCGCTTGCCATTTCCAATGACCTGAAATTGCGACAAAGTGCGGATGATGAAGATTTGACCAACCTGCAGCATGAAATCTGGCGAACGGACTTTGAAGAGTTCAAAACAGCTGAAATCAAAAAAGAATCTGTTTTTTGGATTTACTTTCTCTTAATCGCAGCATCGGCATTGGCTTTAACAGTGATCCTATTGTTCGTTAAGTTGAATAAACTGACGACAAGTAAGGATTGAGATTGTTCAAAATAGTTTAAACAAGTTCAAAGTTTGTACAGGAAATAAATTGGAACTATTAAACAAATCTTAATTCAACTTCCCGGGGAAATTCAATTGAAAGACAGGAATGTCTACTTTAAAAAGCTGACCTGTTTCCATGTTTTTAAACGTATAAAATCCGTGCATAGAACCCATTTCTGATTTGAGTTCACATCCACTGGTGTACTGATATAATTCTCCTGATTCCAAAATAGGTTGCTGGCCCACAACTCCTTCTCCACTTACATGAATGGTAGGATTTAAGGAATCAAAAATAAACCAATCGCGGTGAAGCAATTGAACGGTGAATTGATTTTGATTTTCAATATCAATCCGGTAGCTAAAGAAGTAGCTTGAGTCCGTTGTTTGAGAAACATCTGCCCGAAACTGAGTCGAAACCCGGATCAAAACTCCTTCCGTAAGCGCGGTTATCTGTGTCATATTTTTGGACTTGTGACGAAGAAAGTTAGTAACTTAAATCAAGACCGACAAATTTTTCACATTTTTTATTGAACTAATTTGACAAATATCTCCTATTCAGTGGATTCCAAAAATTAACGATTAATGGCTTGAAATGACGAAAGTCACTCGAAATATGTAGCCTTCAAGACGAATTAAATTCTATTTTTGTATTCAAAAAATCAGAAATGACTCCGAAGTTTCACCCTTTAGTTGTTCAAGATATCAGAAAAGAAACTGATGACACTGTTTCAATTGCATTTGAAATCCCATCCGAACTTACAAATGACTATCAATTTGTTTCCGGCCAATACATTACTATTCGTAAAACCATTGACGGAGAAGAATTGAGAAGATCTTATTCGATCTGTGCAACACCGCAAGACGGTGAATTACGTGTTGCTGTCAAGCGAGTGGATGACGGGCGTTTTTCGTCTTGGGCAACATCTGATTTGAAGGTGGGTGAAATTTTGGATGTAATGACTCCAACTGGGCATTTCCAGTTGATTCCGGAAATTTCGGCTACCAGGAATTATGCTTTATTTGCAGCAGGAAGTGGGATTACTCCTATTATTTCAATTGCAAAGACGATCCTGATGAATGAACCGATGAGTACCGTAATTTTGGTCTATGGTAATAAAGGTTTCTCCAGTATCATTTTCAGAGAGGAATTGGAAGCCCTAAAAAATAAATACATTAGTCGTTTTCAATTGGTACATGTCCTGAGCCGAGAAAGTTTAGGAAATCCTTTACAAAAGGGGCGAATAGATAAAGAAAAAGTGGAACTAATCGGAAGGACCTTACTTCGGGGAGAGCACATTGATGCGGTTTACAGCTGCGGACCGGAAGAAATGACTCACGCGGTGAAAAACGCGATGATGGAATCCGGTGTTCCGGAAAACAAAATCCATTTTGAGTTATTTGGAACAAAAACAGCAGGATCTCAGGCAAAAATTGTCGTGCCGAAAGATCAGGATGTATTGGCAAAAGTGACCATTATTTTGGATGGGGATCGTATTGAAGTCGATCTGAATACAGCTGGGACATCTATCCTGGAAGCAGGATATGCGGCTGGTGCAGATTTACCATTTGCTTGCAAAGGTGGTGTTTGCTGCACATGTAAGGCAAAAATATTGGAAGGAAGTGCCGTGATGGATGTGAATTATGCACTGGAAAAAGACGAAGTTGAAGCCGGTTACATTCTAACTTGTCAGGCACACCCAACCTCAGAAAAACTAACAGTATCATTTGACGATTAATTATGGGTTTATTTTCCAAATTCAAGAAAGATTCCGGTTCGAAAAAAATGCGTTCGGGGATCGTTACGGTTGCAAATAACGAACGAATTACAGCCGTTGGAAGCCGTATTCATTTTGAGATCCCTGCTGATTTGAAAGATCAGTTTGCACACGAACCAGGACAATACATCAATGTTCATGTAACCTTGAATGGAACAAAGTACAGCAGATCCTATTCCATTTGCAGTGGGCCAAACGAAACAAATTTGGCTGTTGCGGTTAAGGCAATTGACAAAGGCCTTGTTTCAAATTATTTGGTGAATGAACTGAAAGCGGGAGATCAGATCGAATTGGATTTTCCTTTAGGGAATTTTAAACTGGATCCCAAAGCTCCGAATATTGTTTGCTTTGCAGCAGGAAGTGGGATTACCCCGTTCATGTCCTTTGCAAAATCATTGGGACCGAACCAGAAAATGCGTTTGATTTACGGTAACTCGAAACTAGATACTACATTCTTCATGGATGAAATCAAGGCTTTTCCGAATGTGACTTCTACTTTTTTCTTTAGTCAGGAAAAGAATGAAGGACATCAGGAAGGTCGGTTGGACAAACAACATGTCAGTGAATTAATCAAAGCAGAATTACCGCTCTTACGCGCTGATGCATTTTATATTTGCGGACCGGAAGAAATGATAGTTGGAATCCAGGAAGTACTAAATGTATTTGGAATTGCGAAAGAGAAAATCCACTTTGAATTATTTACAACACCTGTTTTAATGAAACAGGAAGAAACAATTGTTGTTGGTACTTTTAAAGGGGTTTCTCAAGTTAGTGCTATTCTGGATGGAGAAGTTCAGCGAATCGAATTGCCCACTGACGGAAAAAGTATCCTGGATGCTTTGGATCAATCCGGAATGGATGTTCCTTATTCCTGTAAAGGAGGTGTTTGTTGCACCTGCAAAGCAAAGATCATTGAAGGGAGTGCACAAATGACCATTAATTACGCTTTGACGGATGAAGAAGTGAAAGAAGGTTATATCTTAACGTGTCAAGCGCATCCTACAAGTGAAGTTTTAAAATTGGATTTCGATGTCTAAGAATGTCCTGGTAATCGGAGCAAGCCGTGGGATCGGCAAAGAATTGGTACAACAATTTGCTGCCAAAAACCTGGAGACTTTTGGTTTTGCCAGAAGTCTTAAAGATCACTTCGAAAACCATGTGCATTACATTCACTTGGATCTTTTAAGTCCAACAATCAAAGCCGATTTTGAAAAGGCTATTGCCGGCATTGATCAAATCGATTACCTGGTTCATAATGCCGGTTTTATTGCCGTGAAACCTTTTTTGGAACTTTCAAGAGAAGACATCCGAAATTGCTATCAGGTAAATGTATTGTCGGTAATGGAAATCACCCAGGTTTGTGTTCCAAAAATGAAGCCCGGAGGACATATTGTAATGATTTCATCCATTGGTGGATTCCAGGGAAGTTCTAAATTTCCCGGTTTAGCTGCATATTCGACATCTAAAGCAGCACTGGTTTCTCTAACCGAATTACTTGCCGAAGAGTTCAAAAATTCCGGAATTTCAATCAATTGCTTATGTTTGGGAGCAGTTCAAACTGAGATGATGGAAGAAGCATTTCCCGGATACAAAGCACCTCACCAACCTGAAGAGATCGCTGAATTCATTGTAGATTTTACGCTAAACAACGGAAAATATTTCCATGGAAAAATTATTCCTGTGAGCGTATCGAATCCTTAGAAAGCAATGCAATTAGCCTTAGCTCCTTTGCAGACATATACCGATTATCATTTTCGAAATGCACATATCGCCGTTTTCAAAGGGGTTGACAAATTCTATGCCCCCGATCTTAAATTAAATAACGACGGAACAATTAAAAATGCTCCGAAAATTGATATTCTTCCCAAGAATAACCCTCAGATAGATATTATACCTCAACTCATGGCCTGTAGTCAACAGGAATTTTTCATTATGGCCGACTATATTGAGAGTTTGGGGTATTCGGAATTGAACTGGAACATGGGATGTCCCTATCCAATGGTTACAAATAAAAACCTGGGAGCAGGTATTTTGAATAAACCTTCTGAAATTTTTCATCTATTTGATCGGATCTTACCAAAATTAAAAATGGGCTTGGGTATTAAGATGCGGATGGGACTTGAGGATACTTCTGAGATCCTGGAGATTTTACCGCGTTTAAATGATTATCCTTTAACCGAAATCATTGTTCATGCGCGCTATGCGAAACAATTGTACAACGGAACTTGTGATCATGAACGCTTTATGGAATGTATTTCTTTAACAAAACATCCATTAACCTATAATGGCGATATTACGACTAAAGAGGAGTTCGATTTGTTAAATAAACGCTTTTCGTCTATTCACTCCTGGATGATCGGCCGAGGAGCTATGAGCAATCCGAGTTTGTTTGAAGAAATTAAGTTTGGGTTTGTTGATTCAGGCGAAGTATATCGCAATAAATTGAATTTGTTTTCAGAATATCTGACAACAAGTTTATTGGAATGCAATCCGGATAGAGGTTACGCATTAAGTAAAATGAAATCTTACTGGGAATATCTTAGTGAAGGACTTTCTGATGGCAATCAGCTATACCGCAAGGTTAAAAAAGCGAAGGACATTAATGAGCTGATGGACCATTTGCACTATTTTCTGCTTGATTAAGTTACATAATCTTCCTCTAAAGAAGACTAATTAAAAACGTATATAAAACTCCCTATCAATGGAATACATATTGGGTATAACCAAGGTGTTTTCTTTCAGAAAATCATAAATGCAAAAAACCCCGACGATGCTATGCATGTCGGGGTTATAAAAGTGGCATCGACTT
>CBIHOM010000013.1:0-121426 GCA_966212075.1 uncultured Fluviicola sp. | reverse complement strand
AAATCCGTTTGAACGTATCAAGGCAATGGGGCGTGTGTATATCCAGTTTGCGATGGACCATCCGGATTATTACGATTTAATGTTCGTTCAGAAATCACCTATGAATAAACTGGATGAAGATCACGATGTCTGGAAAGAAGGGCAAACAACCTTTGACGGATTGAAATTCTCTGTACAGCAATGTATGGATCAGGGATATCTTCCGTTCAATGATGTGGAAGCCGGATCCTACCTTTTGTGGGCAACTTTACACGGAATGTGCAATCTATACGATCGTGGAAGATGTAAAGTTTTGGATGAAGAAAAAAGCGAACAGATCGTGGAACTGGCTTTTGCTGAGTTCTTAAAAATGCTGGACGCCTTCGGGAACTAATTTTTTTAATGATTACTTAACACTGTTTAGTAAAATAACGATGATTACTATGAGACAAAGAATGATTCTTCTGGCAGCGATTTCAGTGAGTATGTTTGTTCATACAATTTCCTGGTCGCAAGGAGCTTTGGAGAACTACATCCGGCAAGGATTAGACTCCAACCTGGTACTCAAGCAGCGTTCCATCCAATTGGAAAAGGCACTTGTGACATTAAACACTGCGAAAAGCAATTTTCTGCCTTCTGTCAATTTCAATGCTTCTTATACAACCTCAGAAGGAGGAAGGTATGCGGAACTTCCGGTTGGGGACATGTTAAACCCCGTTTACTCGACATTAAATCAAATGACAGGAACGAACTCCTTTCCACAAATTCAGAACCAGCAGATTAACTTCCTGCCAACTAATTTCTATGACACTTATATCCGGACTTCTGTTCCCTTGCTGAATATGGATATTATTGCGAATAAGCAGATCCAGGAGCAAAAAGTGCAACTGAGCAGTTTGGACATGCAGGTATATGCGCGTGAATTGGTAAAGAATATCAAGGTGGCTTATTACAATGTGATTATGGCTTCCAAATCCGTAGAAGTTTATGAATCAAATAAAAAGATCCTGGAACAAAATGTGGCTTTGAACGAGGCACTTATCAAGCAAGGAAAAGGTTTGAAGGTGACCTTAGTGAAAGCACAGACAGAGTTAATGAAGATGAATACTTCCATTTCAACGGCCAAAAATCAATTGAAGAATGCACAGGCCTACTTCAACTTCCTGATCAACAAACCACTGGATTCGGAAATTGTATTGGAAGAAACTTCAGCAAGCAATCCGCAATTGGAAGTGAAAGCAGAGCGTGAAGAGATCCAATTGATCAACCAGTCGATTGCAGTGCAGGAGTCTGTTCTTAAAATGAACCAAAACTACTGGGTTCCGAAGATCAATGCATTCCTGGATTTGGGCTCCCAGGGAACGGATTGGGAGGTGAGCAGAAAATCTGCTTATTATCTATTCGGGATTTCTGCCTCGATTCCGATCTATAACGGTTCACGCAATCAGCAACAGATCAAACAAACAAAATACGAGCTTGAGAACGCACGCCTGCAATTGGACCAGGTTGCCCAGCAATTGGAATTGCAGCGTACACAAGCACTTCGAAATGTATTGAACGCACAGGAAAATTGGGAAACAGCTAAAGTTCAGTTAGCAGCTTCCAAAGAATACTTTGCATTGGTTTCCGGTGCAAACAGAGAAGGATTAACCAATCAGCTGGAATTCATTGATGCCTCCAATCAAGTGACCAACGCTGAATTGTTTGTCCTTATTCAATATCAAAATTACTTGAGTTCACTGGCTGAACTTGAGCGGGCAGCAGCAACATATCCATTGAAATTCAATTAATAACTATTCGATTATGAAAAATTTAGTCATTCCGGCACTGGTTCTTTCGTTGATTCTTGCTTCTTGCGGTTCGAAAGAAAAAACAGGCAATGAAATTCCGAAAACGGAAGTGATTCCCGTGAAACTGGAATCCATTCAAGCAATGAATTCAACCGAAGAAATACATGTTTCCGGCCAGTTCACAACAGACGATGAAACCTATTTGTCCTTCCTTTCAGGAGGAGTTATCCAGAAATTGTATGTGAAAGAAGGAGATAAAGTACATAAAGGGCAATTGCTTGCAACCCTGGATCTGACCCTGGTAAAGGCAACCGTGAGCCAGGCAAAATTAGGCCTGGAAAAAGCAAAGCGCGACCTGGAACGTGCAAAAAATTTGCAAAAAGAAGGGTTTGCGACACTGGAACAGATGCAAAATGCCCAAACAGCTTTTGACGTAGCACAGGAGCAATTGCAATCAGCGTTATTCAACCTGAAATATGCTGAAATAAGAGCTGTCTCCAACGGGTATATCTTAAAGAAAATGGCAAATCAGGGACAATTGGTGGGAAGCGGAACTCCGGTTTTCCAGACAAATGGTGCCGGATCCAGTTCGTTTAAACTGAAGGTTGGTGTAAGTGACCGCCAGTGGAGCCAGATCAAAATTGGGGATAAAGCGGAAATCGAGGCGGATGTATTTAAAGACAAAGTATTAAAGGCAACCGTTTCCCGTAAATCGGAAAGTATTGACCCGTATAGTGGAACATTTACCGTTGAACTGGAAATCCGCGGAAAATTGCCGGAAGGATTGGCTAGTGGTGTTTTCGGGAAGGCAAGGATCACACTTTCGGAAACTTCGGAGAACTGGAAAATTCCTTACGAAGCACTCCTGGATGGAAATGCCGATGAAGGTTTTGTATTCATTTCAAATGACCAAAAAACAGTGAAAAAAGTTCCGGTAAAAATTGAAAACCTGGACCGGAACGTTGTGGAAATCTCTGAAGGTTTGGAAGGATATAAGTATGTGATTGTTTCCGGCGGACCTTATCTGAACGAAAATTCTGCCATCTCAGCCAAATAATTCCGAAAGATGAAAATAGCAACATACGCAGTACGCAATTACCAGTTCACCCTGGTATTGTTTGTCATGGCGATCGCTTTGGGAGTGAATACGCTTTTGACCATGCCTCGCAGTGAGGACCCTGCTACCAATTCACCCATGTTCCCGGTAATTGTAGTTTATCCCGGAACCAGTCCTTCAGACATGGAAGAACTGGTAGTAAAACCACTCGAAAAACAGATTTACAGCCTGGAGAACATCAAACGGATTAAAACACAGATCAAAGACGGTGTGGCTGTCATGCAGGTAGAATACAAATACGAATCGGATGTAAATGAAAAGTTCCAGGAACTGACCCGTGAAGTAAACGGAATGCGTTCAGAATTACCTGATGAAATCCTGAGTATCGAGGTGAAAAAACTGGTGGCTTCCGATGTGAACGTCATTCAAACTGCTTTGATCAGTGAAAATGCTTCCCGGAAATCATTGAAACAGGTAGCAGAAGACCTGCAGGAAGCATTGGAAAAATTACCCGAACTGAAGAATGTGAAGATCCACGGTCTATCCGATGAACAGGTTCGTATTGACTTAAGAACGGATAAACTGGCGCAGTTACATCTTCCTTTAAATGCAGTAGTCGGAACGCTGCAAAGTGAGATCGCGAATATTCCCGGAGGAAGTATTGACGTGGGAACGAAGTCCCTGAATGTCAAAACCAGTGGAAATTACGTTTCCCTGGAAGAAATTGCCAATACGATCATTTATGCTTCCGAAGGGAAAACCATTCCGCTGAAAGATGTGGCAGATGTTTACTACGACTTCTCCGAAACAAAGCACATTACCCGTCTGAATGGCCACCGGTGTGTCTTTGTAACTGCTGCACAGAAAGAAGGCTTCAATATTTCCGAGACCCAAAAGAAGTACCAGAAAGTACTGGATGAATTTGATCCGCACCTTCCTTCCAATATTGATATGGTGAACCATTTCGACCAGGGAGATAATGTGAATGCACGCTTGGGTGGTTTGGGAGTTGATTTCCTGATCGCAATCCTATTGGTTGCAATCACCCTGCTTCCGTTGGGAGGAAGAGCTTCTTTGGTGGTGATGATCTCCATTCCGCTTTCACTGGCAATCGGTTTGGTATTGCTGAACGTAATGGGATACAATATCAATCAGTTGAGTATAGTTGGTTTAGTGGTCGCACTTGGGTTACTGGTAGACGACAGCATCGTGGTGGTTGAGAATATCGAACGCTGGCTGCGCGAAGGTTATTCCAGGATGGATGCAACTTTGATGGCTACCCAACAAATCGGGCTTTCGGTGGTTGGCTGTACGGTTACACTGATCATTGCCTTTTTACCGCTGGTATTTTTACCTGAGATCTCAGGAGATTTTATCCGAAGTCTTCCAATGGCAGTTATTTCGAGTGTATTGGCTTCCATGCTGGTTTCGTTGACGATTATCCCGTTCCTGTCAAGCCGCTTGTTGAAACAACACGAGGGACAACACAACGGAAACATCTTTTTAAGAGCATTGCAGAAAGCAATTTCAGGAACTTATTCAGTATTGCTGGATAAAGCGCTGAAAAGACCGATTATCACGTTGACGGTTGCACTGATCATTTTCATTGGTTCGTTGGCTTTGTTCCCGGTAATTGGGTTCAGTTTGTTCCCGGCTTCCGAAAAACCGCAATTCATGGTAAATGTTTCGGCACCGTTGCAAACCAACCTGAATCGCACCAATGAGATTACAGAATACGTAGAAAAGGAATTGAGTAAAATTCCGGAAGTGGAATACTTTGCGTCTAATGTCGGGAAAGGAAATCCACAGGTGTACTACAATGTGGCACAAGAGAATGAACGCAGTGATTTCGCGCAGGTATTTGTTCAATTGGAAAAACACACCGGAGTAGATAAAAGACAGGAAATCGCGGACCATTTACGTTCCATTTTCAATGAGTATCCGGGGGCAAAAATCGAAGTGAAGAATTTCGAACAAGGCCCACCGATGACGGCACCGGTTGAAGTACGTCTTTCCGGAGACAACCTGGATACCTTGCGTAAATTGAGCCAGGAAGTGGAAACGATGCTGAAGGAAACTCCGGGGACTATGTATGTCAACAACCCGGTGAGCAACCTGAAATCTGACTTCAAATTGGTTATTTCAAAGGAAAAAGCACGCGCTCTGGGTGTGAACACGGTGGATATTGACAGAACAGTTCGTTTGGCGATTGCAGGTTTCGATTTGGGAACATTTTCAGATGAAAATAATGACGAGTTTTCCATGCTTTTAACCACACATAAAGGAGAACGCGCAACGTTGGATGTCTTCAACCAATTGTACATCAACAACCAGCAGGGACAGGCTATTTTATTATCTCAAATCGCAAGCCTGAAGTTGGAAAGTTCTCCTTTATTCATCAATCACCTGAACAAAATCAGAACGGTAACCGTGAGTGCTTTTGCTCAGAAGGGAGTCCTGCCGGATAACCTGATCAATGAGGTCATTACGAAAATGGACCAAAAGAAACTGCCACAGGGTTATTCCTACGTGATGGGTGGTGAGTTTGAATCACGGAACGAATCATTCGGCGGATTCAATACGATTATCACCATTACAGTTTTCTTATTTGTTGCCGTATTGATTTTATTGTTCAAAACATTCAAGAGCACCCTGATCGTGTTGTCGGTAATTCCTCTTGGAATTGTAGGTGCTGTGATTGCACTTTGGATGACCGGAAATTCGCTTTCGTTCGTTGCAGTGATCGGATTGATTGCTTTGGCAGGAATTGAAGTGAAGAACTCCATTTTGCTTGTCGATTTTACGAATCAATTACGGGAAGAAGGCCGGAGTTTGGATGAAGCAATCCGTGAGGCAGGGGAAGTACGCTTCTTACCGATCGTACTGACATCGCTTACCGCAATCGGTGGCTTGATCCCGATCGCAATTTCTACTAATCCATTGATTTCTCCTTTGGCGATCGTATTGATCGGTGGATTGATCAGTTCTACTTTACTTTCGCGCGTTGTCACACCGATCATCTACAAATTGATCCCGCCAAAAGTGGAGGTGAATAAATAACAGCAATTTTATAACATTACAGAAAACACTGTGGCCAAGTGGCTAAGGTGTTTTTTTTTATCTGAGTAAATGAACGTAAAGAATTGAGTCTTAACATCTTTTTGGAAAGGTGTTAAGGCTACAACTCAAAGACTACTTATCCCATAAGATTACGTCAAGGAACAAACCCGTAAAAATTTACCAGATGAAAAAACAAATGTATTTTGTCATCCTACTTTTGATTTGTATAAACCCATTGCAAGCACAGCAGCAATGGCAATGGGGGAAACGCGCCCAGAACCGGACCAAAGAAATTGCGGTCGATAAAAATGGAAATACCTATGTGCTTTGGTCAATAGGAGATCAGGCCAATGTAGACGGCCATGCTATTGCAAGCTATGGTAATACTGATATTGGAGTAACGAGTTTTCGTTGCGATGGAACTTACCGGTGGACGAAAGTCATCGGAACCACTTCTTCGGATGCAGGTTTTGGCCTGGCAACAGATACTTTAGGCGGATTGTATATACTTGCTCACCTGGGAAGCGGTAATGCAAGCGATATTTACATCGATGACGATCTGACGCTTCCTCCTACCATGAAGAAAATGATGTTGTTGAAATACGATACAACCGGTAACTTCTTATGGCAACGTATGCCCGAACAGGATATTACAACAGTTACTTCAACCGGAGGTTTTAATCTCACAGTTGAAAAGAACGGAACTGCTCACATAATGTGTATTCTTGAGGCAGGAACTTATGGAAACGGTGCTTTTACAGCAAGTTATTCCAATGACGAAAATATCTATGCACTGAAGTACGATAAAAACGGAAACTTTATCGGAGGGTTACATTTTGATGTAACGCGTCCGGCTGCAGCAGGAATAAGCACTTATGGTTTCTACATGATGTATGATCCAGTGAGTACCCATTATTACTGGAATGGAATCCGTTATGATCCTTATACAATCTCATTTGGAAGTACTGCGATCACCGGTGGAAATTTCCTGACGTGTTTTAGTAATACAGGAAGCGTTCTTTGGGTGCAAAAAAGCAATAACAACCTGATTCCAACCGCTTTGAACGGCATTCCATCGGTTGATCCTTCCGGAAATGTCTATGTGACCGGTTATTCTTACAATGATTTCAACGGTGGAGCCGGAGATGGTTTCGGGGCATATAACTTTAACAATACCTTTGGGCCATGGGGCTTCCCGATACTAGTGAAATTCAATTCATCAGGTACGGTGCTTTATGCTACGAATGCTTCAGGGAATACCGACAATGCCGGAAGGTGTGTGGTTTATTCCAATGACACCGTAGCACTTGCCGGAGAATATGCCGGTGGTGATTTCGAATGGGATGGAGTCGCATTGGGAGTCAACAATCAATATTACAACGACTTTGTTGCCAGGTTTGATGCGGCTACCGGGAATATCATCCGGATTGATACACTATATAGCGGACAGGGAGTGAATGAGTATGTAACGGCACTTGTAACAGATCATCGCGGAAATTTCTATTTGGGTGGAGAGTTTAGCGGGGATATCACGATAGCTGGTACAACGTATATAAAACAAGATGGATTTACAGACGGATATATTGCGAAGTTAGGATCGTCAGATTGCAGTAACTGCACACCACCGGCTGCTTCGTTCAGTTATACGGGCACTGAGCCGGCATTTGATTTTACCTATAATGGTTCCGGGGATGCGGACAGCGTTGTCTGGTCGTTTGGTGATGGTCAAACCTTAACAGGCGGGAATGTCGGGCATACCTATGCAGCGGCAGGAACATATACCGTTTGCGCTACGGCTTATAGCAGTTGCGGCCAGGACCAATTCTGTCTTACGATTGATGTGATCGGTTTGGGGCTTGATTCCAACTTGTCATTCCCTGGTCTGGAGGTTTATCCGAATCCTACGACCGGAATCTTATCCGTGAAAGGAATTCAGTCGCAAACAAATTATAGCATCTATACGAACCTGGGGAACGAGGTGAAAAGAGGGACCATGTCTCTACCGGGTGACATCGTGATGAAAGATCTTGCTCCAGGTTGTTATTTACTCGATTTGAAAGATGAAAAAGGAGCAGGTATACGAATCCGTGTCATTCTTCGATGAGTAAAGAAGATCTGTTTGGAATCCCCGGCATTGATGTTCAAATGACCGGGGATTTTTTGTTCGTGTATTGATCCACTAAGTGATCAGGAACTTGAAGTGACGGTAAAGATCACCTTTTTTTATTTTTAATTGAACCGTATTTGCTTTTACTTGTAAAAGGAAGTATGAAAGCAATTTGGATTCTTTTTTTACTGGTATTTAACCTGGACAGTTTTTCGCAGGACACTTTGGCACATGTGACTATCCATACCTGGGCTGGAGGTGTTTGTTGTTCAAGTGGTACAGATATCACTATTACGCTTTCCGGGCAATTGGCCCAAATGAATTTTGATTCCCTGGTTTATGTTTCTTCAAACGGTCAAAATGTATTGCTTTATTCGAATGATTTTCAGGCGATCAATACGCTTAAAAAACCAATTTGCACCCTGACGTATGGTTGGTCAAGTATGCGCTACATAACGAATGAGTACCCGGATAGGTCAACCTATTATGGACTTCCTGAATCGCGTTTCCGAAACACAAACGGGGAACTGCCCGAATTGCGGGTCTATCGAAACAATCAAGTCATCAAAAAAGGAAAAGTAAACGAACAATTTACCATGACCGCTTATCCTTGAATTGAGTTGTTGAAAACGTCCTCTACAGCTGAATTAACTGCAAAGGACGCACTATTTTTAATTTTGTTTATGCCAGTTGATGCTTCTTGATTTCTTCATAGACCCCATCCCATAATTGTTTGCGCATTTCCAGGGATTTGATTGAGTATTTTTCAGCTTCCTGCCACTTCACCGGATCATTTCCGCACAATTCGCTTACCATTTGTAATGCCAAATGTCCGTGGTGATCTCCGTCCACTTCGATGTGACGGTCCAGGTAGAATTTGAAGGTGGTCAATTGGGTCGGGAATTTGGTATTTAAATCACTGACAATGCTGTGGAACATATTCGGGATCAGGTCTTCTCTTCCGAAAGTGAAAACGGCCGCGATCACATGTGGTTTTTTGGTTGCAATGACTTCAAAGGTAAATCGAAGAAAGCGTTTTGCAGCTTCGGGGATTGAAACCAGGTCGATAGCTTCTTCTATGCTTTTTCCCTGTTGGATTTGATCAAAAAGCGCATCAATTCCCTTGCGGGAAGCTCCTGTTTGTTCCATTGCGTCCAAATACAATTCGAAATGGCTTTTGCGGATCCCATCCCCGTTTTTTACATCTTCCTCTGAAGCAAGATCGGATTCCTCTCCGCAAACAATCTCATTGATGAGGTAACGAACTTCTGCGGATCCGACAGGAAACCATGGAACCTGCGTACAGGTCAATTGATTTTGCAAGGCTTTTAGCAGCGACATGAAATCCCACACAGCATAAATATGGTGTTCCATAAAAATGCGGATGTCTTCAATGGACTGAATGGCGTCGTAGCTCGGGTGATGAACTACTTCTTTGCGAACTTGTTCCAGGCCCATTTGGATTTTTTTGATCTCTTGATTCATAAAACCGTTTGTTTATGTATTCTTTTTTATTTTTACATTTATGTGTAGTCGAACCTGGACTGTGAGAGTCATGAGTTCAGACCTGAAAAGTAGTTTTTTTAAGCTGATTTTCTCTGAAACACCCTGGAATTAACTGTTAATTCTATAACATTTTCATACTATATCTATGCTTAACCTATGCTGTATCCATACAGTATCCGTACTTGACCTATACAAGTGCCAAATCGGAAGGTTTTTTTGATGTTTGCTTCGGTTACATTTGTGGGTAAATTTACGCTCTTCAAAGTTCCGATTATTTGCGTTTTGCGGTAAAGTTTCCGTTCGGCTGGACAAAAGTCACTGCTTTTGAACGTCCGTTCTCCATTGTAAATTTCACGCTGTAGCCTTTTATAATAGTCAGGTCAAAGGTGTCATTTCCGACAGAAACGGTTTCATAATCCGGTTGCCCGGGAACCAGTACCATCAAGGTTGTTCCTTTCAGGTAAATTTTAACCGTCATGCCTTCCAGGTCGTACTCCCCGACATATTTGTTCAGGTCTTCCTCTGACAGGTTTACTTTGATTGATTGTCGTGAGAAAACGGTTGGTTTTCCAGGTTCATCCATTTCAATGGAGGCACTTTCGATCTTGCCGGAATTGGCGGTTCCGAAATTGATTAAGAATTGATCGTTGTCTTCTCCCTGGTCGGCAGGATCTGTCGATTTAACAGAAAACACATCGTAATGATAGTGTTTCAGCCAGGCTTTTTGTCCGGCAATTACTGTAAATAAGGTGTCATTTTTGTAAGTCACCGTGAATTCCGAAAAAGCCGGGTTTCCATACAATCCCGCATAATCTTTAAGCGGATGGGAAGGATGTGTGTTCTTGACCTGAAGTGTGTCAGGAGTTTTCTCCTTTTTCTTTTCAAGTTCGATTGCCGCGTCCATTTCTTTCTTTGCATCGGCATTCCATGGAATGGGTTCCAAAGCAAATAATTTGTCGGAAAGGATATTGCGCACAATAGATGTCGCAGCAGAACCGTTTTGGTTGGTCAATACTACAATCCCGATGGAATCGGAAGGATAGAAGCCTACACTTGCAGAGAATCCGTCGATGTTTCCGCCGTGTTCCACCAAATAATGTCCGCGGTACGATTCCAGGAACCATCCCAATCCGTAGTTTTTGAACTGAATATCCGGATGGGCACCCGGCCTTCCGCCTGAAACGACCATTTGTGAACTGGAGGCTTCTCTTACGTAGGAAGCAGGAATGATTTCTGTTCCGTTGAATTTTCCGCCCATGATCCAGGTTGAAACCCAGTTTGCCATATCGTTTGCACATGAATTGATGCTGCCTGCCGGCCCCATTCCGTTGATATGGTAGTAATCCAGTTTTTTAATCTCGAATTTTTCATCAACAGTATAAGGAAGGGAAGCATCCGCATCTTTCTCCGTAGCGAAGATATCCGTGTTACTGTGTGTCATGTTTAACGGTTTGAAAAAACGCTCACGGATATTGTCTTCCCAGCTTTTTTCCGTAATCTTTTCGGCGATCATTCCCTGAGCCAGGAACATGAAGTTGTTGTATTGCCATTTTTGACGCAGTTTCGCATTCGGTTCCATGTATTTCACGCGCTGGATCAAACTGTCACGGTTACGGGTGTTGAACAGGTACCAGGAATAATCGAACCGGGAAAGCCCGGTGCGGTGGCACATCATGTCACGGATCGTGATGCCGGTATTCATGTAATCGTATTTGAAGTTCAACTGCGGAAGATGGGTTGTTGCCAAATCATCCAGTTTCAGTTTTCCTTCTTTTTCCAACTGTCCCAAAATAGCAGCGGTAAATGCTTTACTGGAAGAACCGATGGCAAACAGGGTATTGGGAGTAACCGGTTTTTTGTTCTCAAAATCGCGGTAGCCGAACCCTTTGGTGTAAAGTACTTTGTCTTTGTAGACAACTGCCACGGAATATCCTGCCATCTTTTGATCAACAAGGACCTTTTCCAGTTCTTTTTCAATTCCTGCCAGGCGTTTTGCATAATCAGGAGCCTTTGTTTTGGTTTGGGAAGTAGCAGTGAGGATACAAGCGGTTGTGAATAAAAGGGTAAGGATTTGTTTCATTTGGATTTGTGTTTTAATCTAAAAGTAAATGTAATTAATTACGAATTACGAATTACATCCCGATAGTTATCGGGATACAATTACGAATTCGCTCATATACTTTGCTAAGACTGAAAGCGGGTGGAAAGGTTACAAGTTAAAAGTTATTTCGATCGGGTAATTTTTTGTTTTTCTGTTTCGGAGTAGCGAAAGCAGGACGTTTAGAACAAAAACAACTGCATGGATAAGTAGTTAAATTGTTCATACTTTTTACCAAGGCTGAAAAAGTATGCAAAACATCCTTTGAAATGTGCCATTCAGAGTCGCTCGTGAAAAATATCTTTTTCTATGTTTTAAGGTCAAAAGTGGCAGATCAGGATCTGAAACCCCCGAAAAATTCGGGGCTTTTGACAAAACATTACGAAAATGATATTTTTCTTTACTTCGCTTCCGGAATGGCACTCATAACGCGAAACAATTTGAGTGAATGATCCGGAATTCAGAACGCTGAAAGATAGAGCAAATGATGCTCTTAGTTTTATTTGCTCATTTTGGTTTTCAGTTTAAAGAGACTATTTTTCAATTTTCTGATCAGGTAGTCTTTTTTGTTTTCCTGTTTCGGAGCAGCGAAAGCAGTACATTTAGAATAAAAACCATCTGCGCCCCGATGAGCAGGTAGATCATGAATGGGGCTCCATCGACCGTATTGATAGTGTTTTTGGTTTGGTCTTCGGAAATGCTGAAATCTTCCATATAAGGTGCTGGAGAAACTTCTTGTGGCAGGGTGAAATAAAAGATTGCCAAACCAATAATCGTTAGCAAATAATGAGTTCCGAAAAAGTAAGGATTGATCGGTTTTTTTGAAAGTTCAAAAGCCAGGGAAATTCCCCCGAATACTAAAAAACAAAAGGCAAGAATCAGCCACGCTAAACCTTTCGGGATCACAAAATAAATTTCGTGAAGCGCAATGTCCAAAGATTCGGACCTTTCCAGGAAAGCAAATAAGCCAATAACCAGCGCTGTAAACAGGTAAATGATTGAAATAGTATGAGATTTGATCATAACTGCGTGTTTATTACTCAAGTTACTCTCCTTTGTTTTTAAATCCTACTTAATTTATCTTAATTGAATCATTGTTATATCTGCACTTCTTTTTCGGGCATGAAATAAGGATAGTAACGCTACCAGGAACAAACTGCCAAACAAAATAGTCAACATCAAAACTCCCATGGATGATAATGCCTGGAACAAGGCTATCATTGCATCGCTAAATCTTCGGGACCCGGAATAATAGGGTTTATCGGTTTTTGTTACCAGTGCAATGATATAAATAATGGGAATGATGATAAGTGCAGCTGCTGCCCCTTTTGTTTTTGATTTTACTTTGTGTTCTCTTGCTAATATATGTGAACCGGGAAACCGGTTTAACAGGAAGTGCTTAAAGTCGTTTATGGAATCCATGCTTTCCCATCGGATCAAAATCGTGGATTCTGACCGTTTTCCATATTCAAGGGTGGTTGTTTTTTTCTTCCGGTCTATCTGAAATGACTTGAGATAGGAAAGGGGAATTGATCCCAACTTATTTAAATCTTCTGGGTTGAGATTTTCAGCATTTTTTCCTGAAAGGAATTTACCGTAATAGAGCATTTCTTCAGAAATAAATACTGAATCCCTCTTGTTTGAAACCCATTGTTTTACCAGTTTACTCTCTTTCACTTCAAACGCACTTTTCCCCAATCGATGAATTTCTGTCCGCCACTAAAGTCATTCACAAAACCAAGAATAGATTTCTTTTTGGAAAAGCGTTCGTCTCCTTTGGGTTTTATCAATACGGATTGAGACTCCTGACGATCATTCTGAAAATCGACTTTCAGCCATCTGCCTTCTTTTCCGCGGTTTACTATTGCTGAGATTTCACCTTCAATTGATGTTAACAGTGAATCGGCCTTAAATGGCTTAATACTCACTTTTTTACCGATCAAGTCATACATTTTCAGTATTCTGTAACCGATAAAGAAAAATAGTGGAACAAAATTGATGGCAAATACCGAATTTGGGGATTGAAAAGTTATCCCCAAACGAAACAATGGAACCTGATCTGTAAAGTAGGCAAAACCGGCAGTTTGGTATGTTACCAGTTGAGAAATGATCCAAACATAGAACAAACCGCTTGCTATTTTTTTATTTAGAAAAAAAAGTGCTACTCCAACCAACCCCAATAAGGAAACTAGTAATGATGAAATAATCGGATGTTGGATGTTCTGAACAAGAGTGTATAGAGAAAAGGCTCCGACAATAATGGGGAAAATGATTTGTTCGTTTGATTTAGTTTTCATGATTATTTGGTCTGTTTCAATCTAATGCAAAAATAATAAAAGGATTCATTCAATTTTTTGAATCAGGATAATTACCCCATTGCTAATTTACCTAACGCTTCTTCCACTGTTCCCAAAAAATTGACCTGCTTCCCGTTATTGCTTTCATACATGAAATCCGTGATGCTTGTGCTTGTATAAGGAGAGAAATCGCCTACAATAGCGAGCCGGACCCGGTAGTTGGAAAATTTCTGGAGGATTTCTCCGGCTATGCCGTTCTTCAGGTCGAAGAACGCAGGAGTAATGTTCTTTTCATGCACAATGATCCGGTCGAAGCCCTGGTAATAGAGGTTTCCAAGCAGGTCCAGGCCGTCTTCCGCTTTTTCAATGATGAATTGATCAGAAGTGACTTCTGCAATTTGGCTGTTGTTGATGGTGTGAGTTTCAATGTGCATAGCTTGGAATATTTCGAATGTTATTTGCTGAAATCATTAATTGACCTTGTGGATCAAATTCCAGATCTGTGATGTCTTTTTGATTTAAAGTATAACGAACCGTTGCAATCTGAAGAGAGCTTCCATCTTCGAATTTTAGCACTAGTTCCTCGATGATATTCATTTGAGGGCCATCTGGTTCGTAGTCGTCATTCAAATCCTGGTACCAATTCCATTTAACACCGGTAGATTGAATTGTTTTACCAATAAATTTCTTCGTTAAAACTTCATTATCTAACTCTAACTCATAAAAATTCGAATCTTTCAAAAGCACAGAGACATCTTCTTCGACTGAATCAAAGAGTTCCAAATTTGCATTCCATCCTAAGGTCAATTTAGTATGTGAGAATCGAAGTAGAACAGCGCCATCAATAATCAGTAAATTTTCGGAATCAAAAATAAAATAATCGTCATTGATGTTAAAATAACGGATTTCAAGTAATTCCTGATGATTTATGGAGCTTTCAAAGCTCATGTCTATAAATGCCATTTTAAGTTTTTTATCGTATTGATGAAATTCTGTTCACCTATAAAAGTACTTAGTTTCCAATAAAACTCAAATCCAGGTAGTAATTGGAATGATCATTTGGGTCAAGGTAAAAACTGGTTTCTTTTTGAATGGCAAAATACATTTCCAGGCTTTTTGGTTCCAGGTCCGAAGGCCAGTGAAACTGTTTTTTATAACCCTCAATTTCCACTTCGAATTCCAGAACGGTTTGAAGATGTTTTTCCGTTATTTCAATATCATAAAATTTATTTTCTATGAAATGTGAACTGTCCCAGCTGTTACTTTTAATCCGAACAGTATCCAGGTCGATTTTGAAATTTGTTCCATAATCTCGAATGCTCGATTTCTCTATTTCAGCAGCCAGGGCTTTTTTCTTTGAATAACGAACGGCGATCAGAAGAACGATGCCAAACAAAACAATCAATCCGATTCCAAGTGTCAGCATGAAATAACTTACGTAATTATTGAAATTGCGTAAAGAAGCACGAATGCAGATATATCCCAAAAAAGCGAGAGCAAAAGTGGTAACAAGAGTAATTATTAAGAGTCTTTCTTTGATAATTTTCATGTCCTAAACTAGTCATTTAATGTTACAAACCTGCTGGACTGGCTTGTAGGTTCTATTTTATAAAAGTATTTCATTTCGGTACAAATCCACCAAATCCTCAAAAGAAAAACGGTTTGCGGCACGTGGGGATGTGGAATACAGCACTACAAGTTCGATGGTCCTGTCTTTATACTGAAATGAACTTTTCAATGGTCTTTTCCCGGTTGGAAAGCGATGCTTGATTTCTTTTCCGGCCAAAAACAGGTTGAACCACCGGGCAGCACTTTCTTTCCCTGAGCTGCTGGTGAAAATAATCTTCCGTATCCCGGGGTTTTCGTCCAGGATTTGAAAAATGTTCATGTATTCCACGATACTCAGGTTTTCGTCCAGGGAACTGTTGTTACTGCGGACAATGTGTTGTCCCATGTCGGTAACGGCTAAATGCAGTTTCCGGAGGATGTCTTTCCGTTCTTCTACTGCCAGGTCACCGCTTGTAATTTGCAGTTCCGTTCCGGCAATGCGCGCCATGATTCTCCAGAAGAAATTGGCCTTATTGGGATAAAAGAAATCGAAGGACCAGTTCCTGCGGGTTGGCGGAAATGTTCCCACGATCAGGACCCTGCTATTTTCGGGTGCGAACCAGTTCCATGGATGAAGTTCATTTTCCATCGTTCTAAGTTAGCAATCCGGCAGATTAACCACAAGGGACACGAAGTTCACAAAGATTTTTTAACACTTATACCATTTATTTTTCTTTGTGTGCTTCGTGGTCTTCGTGGTCATTCGATTCTGAAATTCACCAGTTTTTGTTCCCTTCATCCATGAGCAGAGCGTTGAGATATGAGTAAACTGATCGTTTGTTGTATTATTTTACGTTCCTGATATGCTTTATTAGTTCAAGAAACGGTTTTTTATGTATTAATTGATTCATGTAGCTGCTGATAACGATTTTACGATCTGATTGAGAAACAAATCGAACGATCTGCTCCATGTAAATGTCAAAATTTGTTTCGACAGATTTAGCTTTTCTTATATCTTCGGGAAAAAATGAGTAAGCATTAAATCCGCAACAATCTTTTAGACATTCAGTTTCTAATTTATCCCAGAATTGCTTCCTTTCAAGAATTAGTTGGTCAATTTCCAATAATTCTGATTTGCTTGAATCAAATTCGATCCATTTAATCCAGTCTTTTTCTTCGTCACTAACTTTTATATCTTTTAATTTATTCATTAAGTAAGATTTTTGTCTCTATAAATGGTATTTGTGTCCATTTTTTTTGGTTGAGAAAATGGAAGGAAGGTAAATAAATTCTGGTTAACACGAGCTGGAAGCTCGCGCTAGCTTAGGGGTTTGTGTGAAATTTTTAGTTTGAGCTTCATCTATCAATTGGGCTTGTCCTCCCCCTTAATCCCTCCCGACGAGTTCCTGTCGGGACAGGCTCTCCAAAGAGGGAGACGAGATTTAATAAAAAGAACTGCCAACTTAAAAAACAGAAATATTGCTTAAAATCATAACAAAAAACGGTTTTTTTTAAACATTGAGCTTTATTATAACAATTAAAAAATGCATTTTGTTAGAAATTTATCGTCAAAAAGAGTGTTTTGATAAAGTAATAGATATGAATATTCATGTTCCAGGTATTATATTAAAAATTATTTCCAAATTTCGATTATTATACTTTTAACTTACTATTACTTATGAAAAAACATATACTCTCTCTTGGGATTTTATGTTTTCAAATTGCTACTACAAAAGCTATTGGACAAGAAAACTCATCTATGGCGGCATGGCTTTCGGCCCATCCATCAGTTCATATTTTTTCAGAGAAAAATTACGATCATCTCAGCTTGGAATTTAAGTCCAAGCTAAAGGGAAAAGTAATTGTTTACAAAGACAAATTAACTTTGGACCTTCTGACTGCTTATGAAACGATGGGAAAAACGGACGAAGTTTCATCCACTGCCAGTGCAAGGGATAAATCAGAGAAACAGGCTGTAAAAGAGTGGCTTGTATTGAATCCCCAGGTCAAAATAATTAAACATTCTGAGTTTCTGTTAATGACAGAAGAACGGCGATTGATGTATGAATCCAATGAAGCACTGTTTTTACTCGGAGAAGCGATCACCTACCAGGATATCATAAACTATCCTCATTAATTTATTCATTTTTTCTACTACACTAATGTTATCAATAAAAACTCTTGTCCTTTTCTTTTGCGTATCGGTTTCTTTACAAATGGTATTCGGGCAATCTGACACTCCATGTTCAAGTGGTTCAATAACAGCACCATCACTAACCGTTAGCGGAAGTTGTAGCTATACATCCGGAACAACCGCCGGGGCTAATTCACAAACTAACGGGGCCAATGGAGGTACACCTTCGTGTGGTTCTATGGGGGAGGATGTTTGGTACCAATTTACTGCACCGGCATCTGGTTCTGTTTATATTCAAACTCAGGCCGGTTCGATCACGGATGGAGTTATGTCATTATACTCCGGTTCATGTGGTAGTTGGGCTGAATTAAGTTGTAATGACGACGCTTCCGGATTGATGCCTGAAATCTCGGCATCCGGTCTAACTCCCGGTGCAACTTATCTGATCCGTTTTTGGCAGTACGGAGGAGGGACAGGGACATTCGATATTTGTGTCGTGTCAGCTGCTCCGCCTGCAGGAAATACAACCTGTACCGTACAAACACCCATCTGCTCTGGTTCACCAATTACCTTCACTGCCAATACGGGAGGAACCCCAGCAAGTAGCGTTAATCCGGGGAACGACTATGGTTGTTTGTCAACATCACCTAATCCAAGCTGGTATTACCTGGAAATTGCTACCGGAGGAACTCTGACGATTGATATTACCGCGGGTTCTGATGTTGATTTCGCTATTTGGGGGCCTTTTGCGAATGTTTCAAGCGGTACATCAGCTTGCAATACCTATGGAACTCCAATAGATTGCTCATATTCCACGGCAGCTGTGGAACAAGTGAATGTTGCCGGAGTTGTACCCGGACAAGTGTATGTGCTTTTGGTAACAAATTATGCGAATACCGTTCAAAACATCAATGTGACCAATGCCGGGGGAACCGCCACGACCAATTGCGCAATTGTGATGCCGGTTGGTTATACCGCCTGGGATGCGGAGAATGTGGATCATAATGTTCGTTTGACCTGGACAACCGAGTCGGAAACTAATAATGATTACTTTGCTGTTCAGCGCTCCGAAGACGGATTGATATGGGAAACGCTTGATTTAGTAAATGGTAACGGAACCACTTCGGATGTGCACAGTTATGCTTACACGGACCAGGCTCCCCAGCAGGGAATAAACTACTACCGCTTGATGCAGGTAGATAAGAATGGGCAATCAGTTCTTAGCCCGGTGCGCTCAGTGAAAGTGTTTTATATAAATGAACACCTGATTTCTCCGAATCCTACCAAAGCTTTTACTTTTGTTGGAGAAAACGGACATGTGAAAATTGCTTCTGTGGAACTTATTGATAATATCGGCAGGGTACAGGAAGTCCCATTTAGTAAAGTTGATGGCGGTGTGACTGTTGATTGCCGTTCGGTAAGTCGCGGGACCTATTTTATTCGTTGTGTGGATGAATTGGGGGAATCCAGTTCTTCATTACTTGTTGTGGAATAGCTAGTATCTGATCAAAACCGTCGTGGTTAAATGAAGTACAGATTTCGTATTCAGAGCTGAAGTATGGGGTTTATTTTGTGGAGATGGTTAAAGATGGGGTTTCGATACAACGAATGATCCTTAAACAACGACGATTTCCACCTTTTTACCATCGCCGTAAAAAGGTGGAGCCAAAAAGGTCTAGGCGCGGGTAAACCAATCGACCTGTTAGCAGGTATGACAGAATTTCTCATAAACTCAGCTACGCCTCAAACAGTATGAGAAATTTACTGTCATTTACTGCACAGGTGCCCGATCTTGTTCACCAATGCGCCGGACTGAAGTTCTCTAATCTGAATTATTTCCTGCTTCGAAGTAAACACTGGACTGAAGAAATTTTTGGTAGCAAATTTGAGACGTTCTATTTATGGAGTTGAGTAAAGAATGAATGTGAAGAGTAATTCTTGCTAAAAAGAATCCTGTTTTGATTTTTCGTAACTTTCCGTATGACGAAAGAACAACTTTTAGAATCGTATTTAATCAATCTCAGCAAAAAATTGAATGAGTTGGATTACAATGCTACGGACAAGGAACAATTGGCAGAATTGGTATTTGCCATTAAGTACCAAATGAGTCAGCGTCTGAATGAACATTTCCAACAATATTTCATCGACGACCTTTCCGATGAAGAAATAACAAAATTCTTTGAATTAGTAAAGAAAGGTTCCGATGAGATAATAGCAGCGCTGCCTGTGAATTTTTTGGATTAGCTCCTGCCAAAAAATGGTGGAAATTGAAATGGGACAGTTAATTTTGAAAGCCGGGTCATTTTCTCTTATAACGCTTTTTGGGTAAGTTATCTTCGCGTCCTTCTAGCTTTGTGTTTCCGTCTTCATCAAGATATGCTGGCTTAAATAAAAAAAAGCCGATTACTCGGCTTCTATCATTCGTTTCATATTTCCCAATCCTTCTTCGAAGTCTTTTCCGACGGCATTTTCCATGTTGAAAAAGAGCATGAATGCGTTGAAAGGCCACGGAGTTCTGCTGCTGAATCCCCAGGCAACACGTGTGCGGTTATCTCCTTCGTCTGCAACTGTGAAATGTCCTTTTGCAATACTTTTCATTGGTTTTTGAAACCGTAATTCGGTTTCGATACGCTGGTTCGGGATCAGTTTTGTGATCTCTTGTTCTCCTTCACCGACTTGTTTGTGCTGGCTTTCCCATTTGGAAATGAATCCAACGGTTTTGTCCGTGCCGGTGTAGGTTGTTTTCATGTTCGGGTCAATTAAGGCCCATTTGCTCCATTGGTTCTGAGTTTGAAGGGAGCTGAGGAAATCGTATGTTTCAGGTAGTGGTTTGTTGACTGTAATGCTACGCTCTACGGCAAAATCTTTCTTGCTGAAAGCAGCAATAATTAACACAAGGGCAATCAATCCACCGATTGCACCAAGAATAATCCAAACAATCATCATAAGCTTTAAATTTTGTGTAAATAAACAACTTTATTTGGATATTAGGACTTAACTTATTTTTTTGTCATTCGGATGTGCTTTTAAAACGCGCGGAATTTTACTTTTTGGGGTTCGATGACATAGCGTGCATTGTAAAGCATCGTTCTTTTTTTCTGGTCATTGTAATCAATAATCAATTTTACGATCTGTTTGTCCTTAAACAGGAAAGTTGTTTTTGAAACCGGATCTGCCTGACCGGGTTTGTATTCGGTAATGATTTTGCTATTCGCAACTTGCTTTGTGTTTATCTTCCTGTATAAAGCCCATTGACCATTGGTAAATTCATGAATGGTTTCAACCACGGAGTCGTTCTGAAAATATTCAAATTCATGCTTTCTCCAGGGTTCATTCTCATTGGTAGAGATGCTGTGTATTTCAATACGTTTTTCTTTTTCAAAACAGGATCGCGTAGTCCAGGTAAGCGTGGTATCTGTTCCTGAGATCCGGTAAAATGTCCGGATGTTTGCGTTTGCGGAATCTTTCCGGGTAATAACTACCCTTTCATTGGAGAGAACGGGATCTTCCGGATCAGAAAAATCAGAAATCCAATCCAGGTAATCCCCGACAATCCGGTGTTCATTTTTATGGCTTCCGCAGGATTGATACAGGATCGAATCATGAATCGCATAACTGCATTTGTATTTATTCTGCAGTTTTCCTTTTTCGTACAGGCGTATTTTGAGTGTGAAATCTGAAGCTTTGTTTTGAATGAAGTGCAGTATAAGGTCTTTCAAATGCTTATCACCATAATACATCCCGTAACTATCAAACCCGAGTTGGGCATTGGTTTGAAAATGCAGGATAATCGAGAGCAGGAAAATTCGTATCGTCATAGCTTTGGTTTAAGCGATTTGATCTGTAAAAACGAATTTTTTGGAAAAAGTTTCAAAAAATTCAAATAAAGCATGCTCGTATCAGTCTTGATAATAAATACTCATTCTTGGTATTTCACTCTACATGACACCCGTGATGATCAATGCCTTATCACCGGGTAACACAAACAATACTTCTCCACCGGTTGCGCGAGCGCAGAAATATTCAGGTTGTCGGAAGCTTTTGAGACATCGATAGTCTGTCCGCCTTTCATTAGCAAATTGATAGTTTGTTTCACCTGGCTGTATGCATTGTTCGAAAGCAATTCGGAATAGACGAAGTAATTGATTTCTTCATCGTTCAATTGGTATTGTGTTCGCACCAGTTCTTTTTCCATCAGGATACGATCCGGGCTGAACGGTTCTTTTGCAATTTCGACTTTGTGCAGGTTGCGGTCTACGAGGTTACGTGAAAGGATCGACAGCACCTTATCGGAATGGTTTTGCCAGACTTTTACTGCTCCCATTACGTCAAAATCATCCAGTTGTGCGAAGGTTTTTAGGATTTCCGGATTTGTTTCGAAATCTACTTTTTGAATATCCCGTTCCATGAAAAAAAGCAAAGCAGGACTTCCAAACAAGGTTTCACCATCACGGATCAGTTTTTTCGCCCTGCGCAGGATATTGATCAACATAAATTCACCTGAAACAACCGTTTTATGCAAGTAAACCTGCCAATACATGACGCGTCTCGCCACCAAAAACTTCTCAATGCTGTAAATTCCTTTTTCGTCGATCACTAATTGGTCGTTGTGCACGTTCAGCATTTCGATGATGCGTTCCGTTCCTACAATTCCTTCGGAAACGCCGGTGAAAAAGCTATCCCGGGTCAAATAATCCAGTCGGTCCATGTCCAGCTGACTTGAAACCAATTGATAGAGGAAGGTTTTGTGGTATTTGTTTGCGAAGATCATAAGGGCGCGTTCCAAATCGTCGGACTGATCCGGGAAATCGCGCTTCAGAGCCTGGATAAAGTAATACGAAATTTGTTCGTGGCTGACATTTTTCACAATGTCGAACTCCAATGCGTGGCTGAATGGCCCGTGTCCGATATCGTGTAACAAGATCGCCACTAAAACCGCACGTTCCTCTTCGGTAGTAATTTCATGGCCTTTCCGGCGGATCACTGCAACAGCCTGTGACATCAGGTGCATGGCACCGATCGCATGGTGAAAGCGCGTATGCAAAGCTCCCGGATAAACCAGGTGCGTCATTCCCAATTGCTTGATCCTTCTGAGCCGTTGAAAAAAAGGATGTTCCACCAAATCGAAAATAAATTCGTCGGGAATTGAAATAAAACCGTAAACGGGGTCGTTGATGATTTTCTTTTTATTATTTCGATGTGTGTTTGTACGCAATTGAATACCTTTATAAATCAAATATCAAAGCTAATTAATCTTTAGGATATGCAAGCAAAGATTCTGTGGGCAGATGACGAAATGGAGTTTCTAAAACCACATGTGCTTTTTTTGGAAGCAAAAGGATACAGCGTGGAGCTCATCAACAACGGTAGTGAAGCGGTGGAAAAATGCCAGGAAAACAATTACGATATTGTCTTCCTGGATGAGAATATGCCTGGTATTTCCGGATTGGAGACGTTAGCTAGAATTAAGGAAATTACTCCGATGACCCCGGTGGTGATGATTACCAAGAGTGAAGAGGAATCTATTATGGAAGAGGCAATCGGGAGTAAAATCGCCGATTATCTTATAAAGCCTGTAAATCCGAACCAGCTATTGCTGTGCCTGAAGAAAAACCTGGATCACCGGAAATTGGTTTCACAGAAGACAAATTCGAATTACCAGCAGGAATTCCGCCAGTTGGGAATGCAGTTGAATGGGCGTTTGGATGCTGAAGAATGGAAAGATGTGTTCAAGAAACTGACGTATTGGGATTTGGAGTTCAAAGGAATTGAAGACCAGGGAATGCGAGAGATTCTGGATGCACAGCGAAAAGAAGCAAATGATTTGTTCTGCCGTTTTATTGAGAACAATTACGAAGATTGGTTTAACGGTCGGGAAGAAGCACCGGATATGGTCCATCATTTATTGAAGGAGCAGGTTTTTCCACTTTTGGATGAGCGTATTTTCTTAATAGTTATTGATAATTTACGTTACGACCAGTGGCAAATCCTGAAACCAATCATTTCGAATTACTTCAACATTGAAAAAGAAGAGATTGTTTATTCTATTTTACCTTCTGCAACCCATTATGCCCGAAATGCCTTGTTTGCCGGTTTGATGCCTTCTGAAATTGAAAAGCGTTTCCCTAACCTGTGGTTGAACGAAGAAGATGAGGGTGGGAAGAATATGCAGGAGGCAGCTTTTTTGGAAGGGAACCTGAAACGAAACGGGAAAAATGTCAAGTGGTCGTATCACAAGATCACGAACCTGGATGCAGGAAAGAAATTGGTGGACCAGTTCCATACGCTTTGGGATAACCAGTTAAATGCCATTGTGTACAATTTTGTGGATATGCTTTCTCATGCCCGCACTGAAATGGACATGATCAAAGAATTGGCTGCTGATGAGGCTGCTTACCGTTCGTTGACACTTTCCTGGTTCGAGCATTCACCACTGCAGGAAATGTTCAAGAAAATTGCGGAAAAAGGAGGGAAGGTTGTAATTACAACGGATCATGGAACGGTGCGTGTTACAAACCCGGTGAAAATTGTCGGAGACCGCAGTACGAATACCAACCTGCGTTATAAAACAGGTCGCAATTTGAGCTATAAGGACAAAGAAGTATTTACTATTAAACATCCGGATAAAGTGGGCTTGCCTAAGTCGAGCTTATCGGCAGAATTTGTCTTTACACGAGAACAAGACTATTTTGTCTATCCGAATAATTACAATCATTTTGTGAATTATTACAACGACACTTTCCAGCACGGAGGAATTTCAATGGAGGAATTGTTGATTCCGTTTGTAATTTTGCAGTCGAAGTGAAAGAATTGATTGCACATAATTTAGATGATATTCCTTTTGTAGCGAAAGAGATCCTGGAGACTATCGGAAACCGGAAAGTTATAGCCTTTTATGCTGAAATGGGTTCGGGCAAAACAACCCTTATTTCTGCTGTTTTGCGTGCTATGGGCATTGAATCGCCGGAAGGCTCACCTACTTATTCTCTGGTGAATTCGTATGACTCGCCTTATTATGGCGACGTGATGCATTTTGATGTATACCGGTTGAACTCCATTGAGGAGGCACTGGATGCGGGTGTAGAAGAGCTTTTGTATTCGGGGGCGATTTGTTTTGTGGAATGGGCGGAGATTATTGAGCCGCTGTTGCCGGAAGACGTGGTGAAGGTAAGGATCGTTCTTAATGAGAATGGAGAGCGCTTGATACATATTGACTGAAGATGCTTTTTAAATTCATGTAAAATGATTTCCCAAATTCCCAAAACCCCAATATTGGGACCGAATTGAAAATCAATCACTTACATTGAAATTTCATTACTTTTCAAGTTTAAAAATTACATCTCTTACCCGAGCTTTCTATTCCTTTTTTTCGTATCTTCGTTTGGCTAAAATTGGACACAGACGATGGTAAAGGACCCGGAATTACTCAAACAACTTTTGAAAGAGGGCAATATTCTTCCAATGGAGGAAATGCTCGAAATTGCTAAGAAGAAAGGAAAATTGGTAATTGGGATTCCGAAAGAGATGAGTTTCCAGGAACGACGTGTTGCACTGGTACCCGAGGCAGTTTCCTTTTTGGTGGCCAATGGGCACGATGTACGTGTTGAAAGAGGTGCCGGCGAGTCCAGTAAATTTAGCGACCGTGAATATTCCGAAGCAGGAGCAGAGCTTTGTCCATCGAATAAGGAGATCTTTGAGTGTGATATCATTTTGAAAGTCACACCGGCTTCAGAAGAAGAAGTGAACCTGCTGAAGGGAAATCAAACCCTGATCTCTGCATTGCAGTTAAGCATTCAACCTAAAAGTATCCTTCAGAAATTAATAGAAAAGAAAGTAACGGCGATTGCCTGGGATTATATCCGCGATGAACAAGGGGTGTTTCCGGTTGTACGGACCATGGGTGAAATTGCAGGAACGACTTCGATTTTGATCGCCGGCGAATTATTATCTTCCTTCAATGAAGGAAAAGGAATCATGTTGGGTGGTATTGCAGGGGTTCAGCCAACAGAAGTAGTCGTATTAGGAGCGGGGACTGTTGGAGAATTTGCTACCCGTGCTGCTTTGGGATTAGGAGCTTCCGTGAAAGTATTTGATAACAGCTTGTCCCGCTTACGTCGTTTGCAGAATGATTTGGGATCACGTATTTATACCTCGGTTTTACAGCCGAAAGTATTGGCAAAATCCATTATGCGTGCTGATGTTGTCATCGGGGCAATTCGTTCACCTTTAGGCCGCACTCCGTGTGTAGTTTCCGAAGAAATGGTAGAGAACATGAAAGAAGGTTCTGTAATTGTTGATGTCAGTATCGACCAGGGTGGGTGTTTCGAAACTTCCCGTGTAACAAATCACAATAACCCGACTTTCGTGAAACATGGGGTTGTACATTACTGTGTTCCGAATATTGCGTCACGTGTTCCGAGAACGGCATCTTTTGCCTTATCCAATATCTTTTCTCCGATCCTGATGGATATGGGAGAGTCGGGAGGATGCCTTGACCTGATCCGGAATGATCACGGATTCCGTTCGGGAGTCTATATCTACAAGGGAATCTTGGTGAGCGAAGTATTGGGCCGCGTTTTCGACTTGAAATACAAGGATATTGACTTGTTGATGATGGGACTGAAAGGGTAATTCAGAATGAGAAACAGAAACAAAATGAGGAAATTACTCACCACTCTCTCCCGATAACTATCGGGACTCAAACTCACACTGAAAATTATCTGATAACAGCAAAAAACGATAACTGTTGGGAGAGAAATCTAAATCATCATTCTCGCTCTCATTCTCTCTCTGCTATCCGCCGCGCTTATTCCCTTTATACTTTTGTTTCTTGTTCGTCCATTTGTAGCGCTTCTTGTTGAAGTTTTCCCTTCCACGAGCGCCCGAATTGAACTTATAGACTAAACCTACGTTGTGCTGCATATAACTTCCACCAGCTAATGTACCTCCGGTGAAGGCAAATTTTCCCGAAGTCTGGATCTGGAATCCCAAACCACGGAAGAAAAACAAATTGACTCCCACAGCAACGTTTCCTGTCAGTGCACTGACACCCGGCATTGGAGTACGCTGTGTCATTCCAATTCCCAGTGAAACATACGGATCGATCCACCGAGGAGTAATTAAAGGATAAAAACTGTATTTACAATTCAGGTCAAGAGCTAAAAATACTCCTGAGCGACCAATCGTATCATTAATTAATTTCGTTGGTCTATAGGTAACAAATGCACCTGAGAATTCTGCACTCAATCCGTACTTAAAGTACTTGTCGACCATAATGCGCGTAGGGAAATACTCGTAATTCCAGGATTGTGCAACATCAAAAGGCTGACATAGACCACGTCCGTCATCTTCTACTGCAGTCCAGCTTACACCGATCATCCAGGAATATGGTTTGCGATTTCCCAGGACATAGGGCTGAGCATCAACGAAGTTCGTGGCAAGCAAAAAAATTACAAGTAAGACTGAATGGTATAACGTCTTCTGCATAGGAATGGATCGAGTCTATAAAATTTGCCCCAAATGTATATAGCTTATCCGAATATCCGGCATTTTTTTTAAAAAATGTTGGTATAATCGCCCAAACTGAAACGTGTGATAAGCAACAAATTAAGCCTGAGTTGGCCTGAATCAACCCTTGCATGCAAGAAGAGTTTAGTTTGGAAGTTCAATTTTCCCGCACTTACATTATTCAAATTCCCACGCACTTCGGTAAGTTCCGTGCTGTTCAATTTCACTCAATAATTCCGAGTAAAACACATCACTTCCCAAAGTAGCGCTGTCACCAATCAGGTAACATGATCTCTTGGTGCGTGAAATCGCCACATTCGTCCTGCGGTAATCAGTTAAAAATCCAATGATTCCATCCGGATTGGAACGGGTGAAACTCACCACAATGTTTTCTTCTTCCTGGCCCTGGATGGAGTCAATGGTAAAAACTTTCCATTCGCTGCCCAATTCTTTTTGTAACAGAGCGATCTGCGCAGAATAGGGTGCAAGGATCACGGTGCGTTTCGGGTCGAGCGTTTCAGTCTCCAATAATTTCCGGATGATAGCCAGTTCATCCCGGTTTTCAAAACTTCCGGTGGTTTCATTCTGGGTTTCTCCTTCTCCGAATCCGGCCATGTCAATAAACTGGATTTGTCCTGAAGGGATTCCAGCAGCGGTTTCCAGACGTCCCTGGTAGAAATACGGATTGATCACCGATACAATTTCCGGTGACATGCGGTATTGCTCATTCAACAAGACCGGTTCCTGGAACTCGCTAACGGTTTCCAATAAACTCTTATTCAAACCCAATTGAATCGCTTTTGTACTTAAAACAACCGGTGGTAATTGCTGCGGATCACCACATAACACCAATTTCTTCCCAAAGCTTGCAACCAGCCAGGTTAAGGGAGCCAAAGCTTGTCCGGCTTCGTCCATAATGATCACATCAAACGACTGATTTTTGGAAAGTTCGTTGAATAAACCGACGGGTGTTCCTGCAATGACGGAACTGGATTCGATCAGTTGTTCTTCTGAATCATGTGCCAGTTTGCGCAATTCTTTTTGTAATTCCCGCAATTCTTTTCGGGCGCTTCGTCGTTCGTCTGCAGCTTCTTTCGTGTAATTGCGTATGTATCGGTTAGCAACTTGTTCTGCTTTTTGGATTTGCTTCTTTAAGCTTTGCCCGTATTGTGCTGCTTTTCCTGAATCCAGATAAGCATCGATTGTGTAAGGGATGACTTCGGGAGCCACTTTTTCTTCATTTCCAACGCGGAGCAGCGAAATTTTGGAAGCAATGACCTTTTTACAGAGATTGTCTACTGCCGTATTACTCGGAGCTGTAATAAGGATCTTCTTTCCACGCTTCACCAATTCTTCTATTGCAACAGAAAGTGTATGGGTTTTTCCTGTTCCCGGAGGCCCCTGGATAACGGTAGTCAGGTCACTGCTTAGAATAGCGCCAACTGCTTCTTGTTGCGAAGGATTGAGTGCCGGGTGTTCGAAAAGGTATGGAGCTTTTTCTGTTTGAAAACTGTTTTCAAAATCCTGCAGGTGTTTGTGCTCTTTCAAAAAACGAAGCCCAAGCTGCATACATTCCAAAGTTCGGTCATCGGGTGTGAAATCAATACGTACCGGGTTTTCCCGGATGTTCCCTTCAATCTCTTCTTTGCAGAAAAGGAGCAAGGAGTAAGCATTCAGTTCTACGATCCGGGCTTTGTAAGTTTTGTTTTCAATATGCAGCAAAACAGTCGCGCCCCGTTTGAAAAAGGCATTATTGATAACGAAAGAAGTTTCCAGTTGATAGAAATCCCCGTCAATACCGCTTCGAACTTCTGTAACCTCACATGGAAACAAACTCAAGCCCTGTTTACGCAATTCATTGGGAGAAGCTTTCAGGTTCTCTGCCGCAAGGAACCGAGAATAAGCGATTTCTTCCTTTACGGCTTGTTCCAAATGAGGGTGAATTGATTGCATGATTTGTTTTTAATCCATGAAGATAAGCACTACTTAAAAGTTTCCCATAAATTTCATATCAGCTTGCCGCATTGTCAGTTCGAGTATCCCACATGCCTTTCTCGATACTCATCCGCAAGGGCGGATGAACTCGAAATGACATTGTGGGATGTATCGAGAACTCAAGGCGGAAGTAAGTTATGAGATCACATTATTCTCGTTCTCGAATTTGCGGTAAGAAAGCATAATAGCAATTACGGCCAATAACACCATCACACCGAAAGCCATTGCAACCAAGTGCCATTCGAGGGTTCCAGCGATCAATTCCTTCGTTGCCAGTACAATATTCACCACCGGGATCAAAGCCGTTACTTCATTCAGTTCGACTCCCGGGAAAAATCCTACCATAGCCGGTAAAATGATGAGTAAATTGAGCGGGGAAATAATACTTTGTGCTTCTTTAAAGCTTTTTGCCCGGACAGCAATCGGGATCATAATTCCCGCGAAGAAAATAATTAACGGACAAAGCAAGGCATACAGCATGATGATAAATGTGGGTGAAAGAATATCTCTGATAGCTTGCAGCACAATCGGGTCTTTTACCAAATCCAATACTTCAATTGCCAGGTAAATTCCAAATAAGTTGAAAGTTGCCGCCAATAAACCGGATACAACAACAACCCCCATTTTCCCGAAAAGGATCTTCCAGCGGGGCACAGGAGTTGTCAGCAAGGTTTCGATCGTGGAACGTTCTTTTTCTCCTGTAAATAAATCGATGGCAGGGAACATACATCCCATAAATCCGAAAGCGATGAATAAATACGGAAGGAACCCTCCGGCCAGTTTCCCGATCATTTCTTTGCTGGATGCTACGTTTGAATGCTCCAGGATAAACGGGGTAATTTTAGCTTCGTCGATCTTCAATTGGGCATAACGCTGTCTTTTCCAGTTTTCCTGAACGAATGTCAGGTAAGCATCTGCACGTTCTTTCATTCCCAGGTCTGTTCCGTCATGAAAAACAGTAACCGAAATGGGTTTCATGGCACTTTTCAATTGCTCGGCATTATTCGGAATGTAGATTCCTACCTGGATAGAATCCGTGCGAATCGCCTTGATCAGGGAAGCTGTATCTGTAAATGGAATAAATTGTTTCTTTCCAAGGCTTTCGGGAACTTTCAGTAAGTCCGCTTCCAGACTTCCGACCTGGTTACTTACTAAACCGATCTTCACTTTTTTCTCTGCCGCTTTTTTCTGAAAACTTTCAGAAACTGACATGAAAACACTCATGATCATGGGGAATACCAAAGTAGGAATGACAATCATCATCATTACTGTTCTGCGATCACGCAATGTGTCGCGCATTTCCTTCTTAAATACTGTAAAGATCATAGTGTTGCCGTTTTTTGGTCATGAACAATTCGAATAAATTCTGCAGTAAGGTTCGGTGCCTGTTGCTGTGCACGGAATGCTTCCATGGTGTCGTTGAATAACACTTTTCCTTTGTGAATGATCGTTATGTCATCACACAATAAATCCACTTCTCCCATGATATGGCTTGAAAAGATGACCGTTTTCCCCTGATTCTTACAATCCCGGATCAGTTGGATGATATTCTCCGCGGTAATGACATCCAAACCACTTGTTGGCTCATCGAAAATTACGACTTGCGGATCATGGATCATGGTTCTGCAAATGGAAACCTTTTGTTTCATCCCGGTGCTCAGTTTCCCGATACGTTTGTTCTGGAAATCGTGCATATCCAACAAATCATATAGTTTCTTTTTGCGCATTTCAATGTCGTTCTTCGAAACACCGTACAATTCACCAAAGTAAGCGATGAGCTCATTGGGGGTCAGACGTGCATATAAACCGGCGGAACCCGTCAGGAACCCGATATGTTTTCGTGCTTCCTGAGGATCTTTTACTGCGTCGATATTATCTATGATAATGCTTCCTGTTGTAGGCTTGAAAATCGTAGATAACATGCGGAGTGTGGTCGTTTTTCCGGCACCGTTCGGTCCAAGTAACGCATGAACGCGGCCCGGCAGGCATTCGAAACTAATATCATCAACGGCGAGGACGGAGTTTTGATTGGTTCCCAATTCTTTCTTCTGCTGCCTGCTTAGAGTAAATGACTTACTGAGATGCGAAATTTGAATCATAGATGAGAGATATTTCTACTAAATTAATAAGATGTTCGCAGGATAGCCAGTAAATACAGGACGAAAGTAATTTTTGAGGATGAAAGGCTTTTATTAATTACGAATTGTTTTAATTCAAATCCGACTGTGTCAGTTCGAGTATCCCACCATGCCGCTCTCGATAATTCATCAGCCACGGCTGATGAAACTCGAATTGACATGGTGGGATGTATCGAGAACAAGCAGTCTTCAAAACATAAGCAGTTATTTCGAAAGTCTCTGCAAAGCCTCCTGTATCACGTCACTCACTTCCCGGTGTTTCGAAACTGTCATAAAATGCGTTCCTCCGGGAATGATATAATCCGGATGGACATTCCCGATTCGAAAGATGCGGTCGGCGTCGCCGTGAATGTGCAGTAATTTTGCCGGGATGGGTTCCGTTCGTTTCCAGTTACTGACCTGTCCGATCGCCCATTTGGTGAAAACCGGGTCTGAATCTGCCAGGATCTGGTCCAGTTTTTCCTTTTCGTCTTCTGTTTCGGTACCGAACAACCAATGATTGAGCCCTTTCTTTTTAAGTACCCGTTTCATCGGTATGAGTTTGTGCAGCCCGATCTTTCCGCTAAAACGCATAAACCAGGAAAGTTCCGACCTGGTTTTTACGCTTGAAATGATGAGTACCGGACAGTGATTGAATAAAGCACTCATTTCCTGCGCAATGATTCCACCGAAAGAAATGCCGATTAAGATCGGATTTGCAGATTGCACATTCCGGCTCAATTGTTTTACATACGATTCAAACGATTGGTCGTGTCCAAGTGTTTCCCAGGGAATAAAAACAGGAGAGAAAGGACCGAAATCGATTCGATCAAAAACACGTTCATCTGCACCCAGGCCTGATAGGATATAGCATGTGGTTTTTTCCATAAGGGAAAGTTAAAAGGGAAAGTGAAAATTGAAAAGTATTTTTTCACTTTTCCGCTTTGCGAAAGCCGAGTTTGGAGTATATGCTGACAATAAGCCTCAGAGAATTTGTTTAGTGAACTTTCATTGAAGAACCCTCTTCGTGATGAAAACCTAGGGTATAAGCTACTCCCAATAATAAGCTTAAGTGATTAGTGATAGTGGGGGTCTTTGAAATGTTTGATTCCGCCCGAATATCAAGTACTCCCACATTTTCCCTTGCTTCTAAGGAAAAGTGCCAGTTTTTTTTGACTGGTACGCCAATTCCGATTCCCCCAATCAATCCAAGATTAATCCGTTTATAAGTATCTGTATCATTGGTACTTTCCGAAAACGTTGAGTAATGACTTTCACCACCAACCACGTAGCTGGAACTTCCTTCTATACGAGTTATTTGCTTATTTAAATATCCCACAAAGATTCCCGCATTGAAAAAGAAATTGACTTTTTCTCCATAGGTAAAACGAGCTAATATCGGAACAGTGATGTAATCAAACGTATGTGTTCCACGACTGTTTGAAGTGCTTCCAAGCAAATAATCTGAATAGCTTTTTGTGGAAGTAAAGGATATCTGCTCAAATGAAATACCTGTTCGCAATGAAAAATGCTTCTGTGAATTCAATTGTATCATAATTCCCAGAGACCCTCCCGAATGCGGATGTCTTTTATAAGTTGAATTGCCGGAACGAAGCTTTCCTAAAAAATAGGAGTAGTTCATACCGCATTCTATTCCAAGCACTATTTTTGCTTTTTGCGCCTGCGTTAATTGTGGCAAGAATAGCAAAAGAGCTATTAGTGTTTTTAACGGTTGATTCATGATGGTTGGGTGATTCATTATTCCGAGTCACGGAATCCTAAGCGGTAAACAATTCCAAGACGAAGATCGGTCGTATTTGTATAAAGTTTGCTGTTACCTGACTCATTGATATTTTGAAGTCCGGAATAATTGCGTATTTCAGCATGAACCATCCAAAATTCTTTGATCGGAACAGCAATACCGATTCCTCCGGTTACACCAAAATCCCAGCGATTTAAACCGGCCATGCTTTTGTCTTCAAAAGTTTCTTTATTATCAAGGACTGTTCTCGCGTTTTTGGCTAGAAGAAATCCTGCATAAGGGCCTGCATTCACAAAGAATTGAACTTTCTTCCCGAAGGAAGCTTTCACCAGAATCGGCAAAGTAATGTAATCAAGGCTAAAAAGGTCTTTCCCTTCCCCTATGTAATTTCCATTATTGTCTACGTAAAGAAAATCCTGCGATTGGAATCCTTTGCGCTGGTAGGAGAATCCTGTTTTGAACGAAAGGATTTTTTTTGTGTTGTATTGAAAGATAAATCCTCCGGAACCAAGGACTCTTGGTTTTGCATCCAGGTATGGATTGTTTACTGTACGAACGGTACTCAGGTTTGGTCCGCCTTCAATTCCCCAGTCGTAACGGTTTGATTGTGCTTGAATGGATGTGATCCCGATGGAAATGAATGACAGGGTGATTAAAATGCTTTTCATATGTGTTATTGATGGTTTGACAACTTAAACGTACAAAGGGTTCAATTATTTTAACTTTTGAACCCTTTGAACCTATTTAAACTTATTTTAATGATGATGTCCGTGTGCACCGTGTGAGTGCCCGTGATCCAATTCTTCATTTGTTGCCGGTCTTACAGTCAAAATAGTACCTGAGAAAAACAGGTCCGTTCCTGCAAGCGGGTGATTGAAATCCATTGTTACCGTTTCATCTGTAATTTCAAGGATTGTTCCTCTCAAATGGTTTCCTTCATTATCTGTCATCGGTAAAACTGCACCTACCTTGATTTGTGTTTCGTCAATTTTTCCTGATTCATCGTGGAATACAGAAATCGGAATTAATGCAACATGGTCGTCGTTTTTGTCACCATATGCCTCTGCAGATGGAATATCGAATTCAAATGTATCACCAGGCTTCAAACCGTGAATATTTACTTCAAAAGTAGGAATGATACGCTCAACTCCATATAAAAATTCCATTGGCTGACTTTCCGATGTTTCCTCAATCAGTTCACCCGTTTTGTGATTGGTCAACTTGTAACTCAAGGAAACCACCATGTTTGTGTCTACTGTCATATAAATTTGTTTACTACTATAAAAGTAAAAGAAAATTCGCGCAACTAGTCACAAATCGTTCCTTTATGGTCCGAATGCCGGTACAAATTATCCAATTCTTCCAGTTCTTTCAAGAGTTCTGCAGATGGCGGGTTGTTTGTTAATTTTGCTAAATCGGGTTGCCCGGCGTCTACCCAGGCGGTATACCAAATGGAACCGACAGCAATAATTGCCTGGCGCATGCGTCGTTCCACCATGCCATTCATGCGTTTCTGGTATTCGTCGCAAAATGCTTTGGAATAGGTTTGGATGACCATGTTTCCACGTGTTTCATAGGTGTATTTTTGATCACTCGGGAATTCTGCAGTCAGTTCTTTTTCGATGCTCAATACCGAATCGACCGCTGCATTGGAGGCTTTTACTGCATCCCAGGCAAATTCCAGTACATCCGGGATGTATTTTCCTTTTCCAACAAAATAATCATAGTCTTCGGCATTCAGTTCCACGATCCGGCTTTCCCACAAACCGTGAATTCCACGCTGACCGGTCAACTGTCCGTTGTAGTTTTCAGTTGTGTGCAAAGGAACATGTGCGTCGCCGATATAATGCCCGATCTCGGTCGCATTTTTCAGGATTAGGTCAATATTCTTCGATTCAAAGGCTTTTTGAAGACGCATTTTCATCACATGGATATGCCAGGGAACAATTCCGTAGGCTTGTAGTGTGTCTTCTGTGAACTTGGCAACCGCGTCGCTCCATCTTTTGGGAACGACTTCGAAAGGATTTTGTCCGTTGGCTGCATAGTGATCAATATCGATATAGTGTCGCTGTGCTTCGCCGTCTACACCATAGCGACGCTTGTCAGGATCCACAGCATGTTCCGTAATGAATTCAATGTTTTCCTTGAAAAAACCGAACAGTTCCGGTGGAAGTGTAAAAGTAGCCACACGGTTAATGCGTTTGTGCCCGAAAAATCCCCAAAGATTCGGATTCGGAATGCGGTAATAGGGAAGAGGTCCTGCTTTTACGAAATCAGATGTGAGCAGGGTTAGCAGCAGTATGATGCTGGTTTTCTGAAATATTGACCAGTTTACCATTTTTCAAAATTGGAATCACGTTTGTTTGGTTTGGAGTCAAACAATACTTGATGTCTTCATTCAAATTTAGGTTTTTTAATCGTCTTCGGTGCGAACTGGACTTCAAAAATCCAAGATAATTGTCTTTTGCCGAAAGATACAGGTATTTCGCTGCGATGGAGGAGTCTTCCACGGAAGTAAAATTCCCGGTATTGATCAGGTGCTCACAGATTGCTCCTGCACAGATCGTATCTTCCAGGTTGAACTTGTCCTGCCAACCGGAACACAAACACAAAATGTTTTTATCCTGCTTTGCCAGCCATTGGTTTAAATGGTCCAGGTTCAAAAAAGAACCCACCACCACGATCTCGGCGTCTTTTGCAACGTCCAGTGATTTGGTACCGTTTGTTGTGGTCAAAACCACTTCCTGACCTTTGAATTCCTCTCTCATATACGAAAAAGGAGAGTTCCCGAAGTCGAAACCATCCACGATCTGGCCTTTGCGTTCAGCACCTGCAAGAAACCCTTTTTGCTTGTATTCCCATGCTTCTTCCACAGTAGGAACCGGGATAATAGATGCAATTCCATTGTCGAATGCAGCACAAATGGCTGAGGTTGCACGCAATACATCAATCACCACCACAATCTCAAATTCATCCTTAAAATAAGCGTACTCACCTGGAGTATAGCAAACCTCAATCAGCTTTCTTGTATCCATATTAAAAACGAAGGTACTAAAATCAGATGGATTTCAGGGATTCCTGTGTTGGTTTGAAGATTTTAGCATCTGCAACGAAAGTACCGAACGGAAGCAGGGATGCCACATAGGCCCAGATTTTGGTTTTCGCGTTCCACTTGGTTTCCGTAGAAGCCCAAAACACCAAAAACACGTATGCAATGAACAAAATTCCGTGAGCCATTCCCACGATCATGTTTGGTTCTTTGATTCCGTACATATATTTCAAAGGCATAGTAACCAAAAACGAAAGAAAGGAAATTCCTTCCAACATCCCGACGATGCGCAATGCACCCAAAGCAGACTTGAAGTTCATAATTTTTGTTTGCGAAATTACTCACTGAGCCGAAAATGAGAGGTACCGTTCACCGAAAAATGTGCGATAACTATAGACCAGTGATTAATCACTGGTCTATTTGGGTTATTGTTTTTTATATTTCTTCCCGTCAATTTCCATGTACCACGAACCGCCTTGTTCATATGGCTCAGCATCCAGGTTAAAAGTGCGGGGTGTTTGGGAATTTAAACGAATGATCGTGCGCTGCTTATTGATTTCCGCTGTTCCGGTAAGCTTGCCCGTACATTCACACAGGTTGGTAGAGCAGGTGTCCCGGCAATCGACCTGGTAACTGCCTTCTTTCCCGGAAAAAACCAGTTCATCGTTGACAAAGGCCCCTAAAACCGAATTGTATTGTGGTTCACTGTACCAGGTCCCTTCAAAGTCAGCATTGTATTTTAAAAGTGGTTTGTTGCAGGCAAGAAGCAGGAGACATGCCGTGGTAAAGAAGAGTATTTTTTTCATTGGATAGATTTTAGACTGAAATTGTCATGCTTATTTTTTTCGTGCTTGCAATTCAAATAATTCATCCCGCAGGCGCGCAGCTTCGATGAAGTCCAGGTCTTTTGCGGCTTTTTCCATTTGCTTACGTTTCGCAACGATCGCTTTTTCCAGTTCTTCCGGATCGGTGTAATTGACCTTCGGCTCAGCTGCTATCAACCCGGATTCGGCAGGAGCGTAGTATGCCTTTTGCGAACGGGTTTCCGGATCACCATCTGCCACTTTTGTGGATTTCAGGATGACTTCCTTGGATTTGTTCAATGCGGTCGGAACAATGCCATTTGCTTCATTATATGCCATCTGCATTGCTCTTCGTCGTTCTGTTTCGGAAATAGTGCGCTGCATGGAATCTGTCATTTTATCGGCATACATGATCACGCGGCCGTTTACGTTACGCGCTGCACGACCGACTGTTTGCACCAGCGAGCGTTCGTTTCTCAAAAATCCTTCTTTGTCGGCGTCGATAATGGCAACCAAACTTACTTCCGGCAAATCGAGTCCTTCACGAAGTAAGTTCACTCCGATCAGTACGTCAAATTCGCCCAGGCGCAACTGGCGCAGGATTTCCACACGTTCAATGGTGTCAATGTCAGAGTGGATATAACGACAGGCAATGCCCAGTTTATCTAAGTATTTCTGCAATTCTTCCGCCATCCGTTTGGTCAGCGTGGTTACCAGTGTACGTTCTTCTTTCTCAATACGCAACTGAATTTCTTCGATCAGGTCATCGATTTGGTTCAAGCTTGGGCGTACTTCAATTACCGGGTCCAATAGACCTGTAGGACGGATCAGCTGTTCAACTACGATACCTTCGGATTGCTCCAATTCGAAGTCTGCTGGAGTAGCGGACACATATACGATCTGGTTTACCAATGACTGGAATTCCTCAAACATCAGCGGACGATTGTCCATCGCTGCCTGGATCCGGAAACCGTAGTCGACCAGGTTGATCTTACGTGCGCGGTCACCACCATACATGGCGCGGATCTGTGGCATCGTCACGTGGCTTTCGTCCACGATCATTAAATAATCGTCCGGGAAGTAATCCAATAAACAGAAAGGCCGTGTCCCGGGTGCACGTTGGTCGAAATAACGCGAGTAGTTCTCAATTCCGGAACAATAGCCCAATTCGCGCATCATTTCCATGTCGTAAGAAGTGCGTTCTTCCAGGCGTTTTGCTTCCAGCAACTTGCCTTCGCGTTTGAAGTTTTCAACCTGGATGACCATGTCTTCACCAATCTGATCAATTGCTCTTCGGGTAGTCTCCGGGCTGGAAACGAAGATATTTGCCGGATAGATATTTATTTCGGAAAAGACTTCGATTTCGGAATTGTTTTCCGGATCAATGGTGCGGATGCGTTCAATTTCATCACCCCAAAATTCTACACGCAGTGCGTAATCAGCATAAGCGAGGTAAATATCAACTGTATCTCCTTTCACACGGAAAGTCCCGCGTTTAAATTCGCCTTCTGTCCTGGAATATAAATTTTCGACCAGTCGAAGCAGGAATTTGTTTCGAGGAAAGGATTGCCCAAGCCGGATGGGAATAATTGAGTTGGCAAATTCATTCGGATTCCCAATACCATAAATACAACTCACGGAAGCAATCACAATCACATCCCTTCTCCCCGAAAGCAGGGCAGAAGTAGCAGAAAGTCGGAGTTTTTCAATTTCATCATTGATCTGCAAATCTTTCTCGATGTATGTATCCGTTACCGGCAAATAGGCTTCCGGCTGATAATAGTCATAATAGCTCACAAAGTATTCGACCGCATTATTCGGAAAGAATTGTTTGAACTCACCATAAAGCTGTGCTGCCAGCGTTTTGTTGTGGGAAAGGATTAGAGTAGGTTTTTCCACCTGCTGGATCACATTGGCCATCGTAAAGGTTTTCCCGCTTCCGGTAACACCAAGCAAAGTTTGAGCAAAATGTCCGTCGCGGATCCCGCTGACCAGTTGTTCAATGGCAACAGGTTGATCACCTGTCGGTTTAAATTCAGAAGTGAGTTGGAAATCCATATAACAAATATAAGAAAAAGCGATAGCTTTTGAAGACCAAGTTGCAACAAGCGTCAGCGCGACAGCAACGAGGGAAGCGATAGCTTTTGAAGACCAAGTTGCAATCCCGGACATCCGGGATCAGCGCGACAGCAACGAGGGAAGCGATAGCTTTTGAAGACTATATTACGAAATGCCAAATGAAGAATTTTGTTTTTTTTCTTTCTCCCACGGAAGATCGCGGAACACGGAAGGTTGTGAGAGCTATTTTTAAGTCATTCATCTGTGTACATATGTGTCCGTCTGTGGGAGAAATAGAATAAGGTTTGCTATCTTTACAGCTCGATAAAAAAACAGATCAAAGAATACGCACGTCCTATGATGAATCAATTCCATGAGTTTACAGCGCTAATGACAGAACATCCGCTAAATGCCGTTTTACTGATTCTTGGAATTTTACTGCTTGAAATTATTTTGTCATTCGACAATGCAGCTGTGCTTGCAACCATGGTGAAGGATTTACCTAAAGAACAACAGGCAAAAGCATTGAAATACGGGATACTGGGAGCATATATTTTCCGGGGACTCGCATTGGTATTGGTGGAATCAATCCTGAGTATCTGGTGGTTTAAACCGATCGGTGGCGCTTATCTGATCTACATGGCGATCAAGCATTTTTCTGCTAAAAGTGTGCAGGAAGAAATCGAAGCGGAAGTGGAGGAAACCAAGAAAAGTTTCATTTATCGTGGAACGGTTGGTGTAATCGGGATTTTCTGGTCGACTGTATTGGCGGTAGAATTTATGGATATCGTCTTTTCGATCGACAATATTTTTGCGGTAGTAGCCTATTCAGATAATGTTATTCTGATCTGTATCGGTGTATTCATCGGGATCCTGGCTATGCGTTACGTTGCCAAGTACTTTGTGGTACTGATGGATAAATATCCTTTCCTGGAAAATTCAGCTTTCCTGGTGATCGGAATTCTGGGAATCAAATTGTGTTTGGCTTTATTGGTGCATTTTGTTCCATCCGCGAAATGGATTGAATCGGAGCAGTTTGACCTGTTTATTTCGGGGTTGACATTGGCGATCTTTGTTGTTCCGATCCTGATTTTCCGCGCCAGAAAAAAGAAATAACCACATAGCTACATAGAGCACATAGAACATTTTGGATGGAATGTTTTGCCAATGTTACAGCAAAATACTGTCGTTTTGTATTTCTTCTTAAAGAATTAAGGCTTTTCACTCTTTGAAGTGGAAAAGAACTAATGTTGTCCGTGCATCGAAATCGCATTAAGGAAAATTGTTCTCCCATATAAGGTATAACATCTTTGTCGTAAACAAAGAGTTGTCTGCTTGCAGGCAACAATCGTAGAACTATGTGTCCTATGTACCTTTGTGGTTAAAACCCTACCACTTTTGCTTCTTCCGGAATTCTCCTCCTTTACGGGTAATGAATTTGCGTTTCGCAAAAGGCAGCTCATCAATAGTACGTGCAAAGTTCAATGTGATTTCATGGGAATGCTCCAATAAGCGATGCGAACTGAATGTGCTTGTTTGATAAGTGTATACGATCCGCAGTCCTTTTTCCAAAAAGAAGCCTAAACTCGCATTAACGGAATTATCCGACTGGTATCCTCCACCTACCCAAACGAGTTGTCCGAACAGGAAATGCCCGTCAAATGACATGTTTATCGGGGACCCGGAGACTGCTCTTGCCATTACGGTAGGATACAAGATGAAGTTGTCGTTGAAGCGAATCTTGTAGCCGATGTGTGAGTAAAAATGATTGTTGGTTGTGGCGTAAATGGTCGATGGATTTGCCAGTGAATTGTCAAAAATACTTGGCATGGAAATTCCAAAATCAAAGTTTTGCGACTGAATCGATAAACCTACACCCAGGTTGACACCTCTTGTTACCCGGTGATCCAAAGTAGGTTCCTTTTCGCTGAAATAAACGTAATCTGTTTGCAGGGAACGTTGCTGGTAACCCACTTTCACCCCAAAACCAAGTGCTGTTTTTTCTCCCAGCCAAACATGGTAATTATAAAGTGCACCGATTTCCAGGGAATTTACTCCAGAAGCAAAATCACTGATCGCAATTGCTCCGACACCGTGGTTTTGAGTAATGTGATAATGTCCATTTGCACTAAAAGTCAGTGGGGTTTCGGGAACCGTCATCCATTCCTTTTTCATATGTACAGTTGCACTGTAACGGGTAGAGATATCCATGTATCCGGGGTTAAAAATACCCTGGTTCAACATGTATTGATTGTAAACACTTCTTAATTGAGCATTGGAAACGGTCGCCAAGGCCAGCAATACAAACAGACAGTAGCTTTTTCTCATCGTTTCAATGTTATTTTTCCGGATGCTCTGTTCCCGTAACCGTCCCAAAATTCAAAGTAATAAACTCCGGGTGTACATTCTTCTCCCAATAATGCGTTGGCCTGATTCGTTTTTCCGTCCCAATCATTCATATAAGGTGAAGCATAATAAACTGTTTCTCCCCAGCGATTGAACACTTTCAGGTAATTGCCGGGATAATTCAGCACATTTAGAATGATGTATTTATCGTTGTATCCGTCCCCGTTCGGAGAAAAGAAATCGGCAAAGATCAAATCGTTAATTTTGAGGGTGTCGTCCAATTCGTGATTGGAAACAAGGGGACTGTCAAAAGTGAGTTTCCTTTCCTGCTTTTTCATAAAGCCAAAAGCAACAGCGATTAGTGGAACCAAAAAGATGAATCGGATCATTCTGAATATATTTTCTAAAACAAAGGTCAGCATTTTAAACCAGTGAGCACAAAAAAGGCCCCATTATTTTCTGTTCATTGATTAAACAATCATTTTTCGGATGTGAAGCACTGAATCAACAGATTGTGACGCAAACTAAATAAGACGGACAGAAGAAATCCCTTGATTTTAGCAATTATTGATATGTATAATAAAAATATTCAAATGTAAGCGGTTGTAATTCAGCATTTTAATTTTGTTTAATTCATGTTTTCCACATCAAAAACGTTCTGCCTGATAACCTGCTGTTAGTATGGAAATCCGGTAAAATAGCCCTAGCTTTAATCAAGACTTTAACTGCTGGAAATATGGGAAAAATACTACTTTTTTTGTCACTGACTTTTTTGTCAATCATTACATTGAAGCCGGCATTTTCTCAGAATGATGAGAAAAGTACCCTGATAGGGAATGTGGGAAGCCAGGAGTTCGCAATGAGTATTTGCGCAGACCAGGCAGGGAATAAATACATTGGGGGTGAATCAGACAAAAAAGGTCTGGTGGTCAAGCAAAACGCACTCAATGTGATTCAATGGAGTAAAACATTGGCATTTACTTCCAGTCCCAATGATCAGGTGAACATCACATTTTTAGACATCGTAGGAGACACTGTTTTTGGTTGTGGGAAGATCTATGATGATCCGGCCAGTGTAGGGAAGGGCTCATTTTATTTCAAAATGAATGCACAGACTGGAGCTTTGTATTGGTCTAAAGTTGAAATAAGCGGAGCAAATTATTTATCCTGCATGCGGTACTCGAATGGCAAGTTTTTCCTGGTAGGAGGAGGCTATTACGCTAACAGCAATTTTGGAGGAAGGGTGCTGGCCGTTTCATCCCAAACCGGGCTGGTTATCTGGCAAAATTCTGGAATTCAGGGTGTTTTTACTGTGCCTGCTCCGAATTCCCGTACCCTGTTTTTGAGTGCTACCGAAATGGTCAATGGCAAGATGTTTATTACAGGTTCTGTAACCAATTACAATGTACCGTTACAGCGGCCGATTCTGATAGGCATGGATGAGAACGGAACGATCTTTCTCCAGAAATATGTGGATGTTCCAAGTGCTGTTTGGTATGTGGACGATTATGTGGGACAACGGATCGAGTATGACCAGGATCAGAACCTGGTATTCATCGTTTCGGATAATGTTCTGAATATTACATTGGATCCTTTTTTTGTCAAGTGTGACACATTGGGAAACCTGATTTTTGCGAAACGGTATGGATTACCTGTTGTTTCTTATAAATTCCTGGCAGCAGTCAATGAAACAGCAACGCATTATGTGCTTTATGGATGTGATTGGGGCGGCCAGAGTTTATATGTTGCGAAAGTGTTTAAAAATGGCACTTTTGATAAGTGTGTTTCGATCTCAAAACCAAACGCGAGTTATATTGTTTCGATCGGCTTGGATTTTGTAATGGGAAACAGCACATTTCTGAACGGACTGCACTACTTTGCGGCTGCAGAATCTGCAACTTCGGTCTTCGATATGGATATTAGCCCGGTTATCCTGGATGAAGACCTGAACATGGCAGAAGGTTGTTCCGAAATTGTTGAGTTACCTTTTGTTGCAACTGATCTTCCTGTTACAATGACCCCTTTGGGAATCAATTTAATTCCTGTTCCACTTACTTATTCCAATGGAGTAACCATACAAGACCAACCGTTTGATGATCCGTGTGCGAATGTATTCCTGAACCTGGTACAAAATCCAGGCTGTCAAACAATTGTTACGGCAAATACACTTGGATTTACCGATCCGACTTTTTATTGGTCAAACGGAACAAGCGGGACTTCAAACTCACTAGCAGTGAATACGTCAGATACCGTTATTGTTCGTGTATTGGATACCAAATGTTGTGAATTGATTGATACAATTGTTCCTGTTTTGGCTCCTTCTTCTTTTGTTATGAATCTTCCGGCTGATACTTCCGTTTGTATACAGACCGGGAATTCGTTTATCATTACTCCGGTTTTTTCGGGAGCAAATGGCCCGGTTACATATTCCTGGAGTAACAACTCCACAGGTCCTTCTTTGAATATTACTCAATCCGGGACCTATTGGGTGGATGTTGCAGATAGTTGTGTTACCCTGCGTGATTCGATCGTGGTAAACGTCTATTCATTGCCTGTAATTGGAAGCACAGCGAATGTGACGGCTTGTGAAAATAGCTTTCCGGTATCTTTGAATCCAAGTGTTTCGGCAGGAGCTTCCATCATATGGGAAGATGGAAGCACAGCGATTCCAAGAAGTGTTTCAGGTCCGGGAATATATACACTTACAGCAAGTAATTTCTGTGGAACAACGAACGCTTCCATTACTGTCTTCCAAACAGATTTACCTGTTGTATCACTTGTATCACTTATTGATACCTGCATTCCAAATGGCGGGATTGTGACATTGAATCCAGTTTTTGCCAATACAGGCAATATTTTGTGGTCGAACGGAAGTACGGGTAATCAATTGCTCGTTTCTTCTTCTGGAACTTATACTGTTTATGCTTCCAATGGATGCGGGATCGATTCAGCGACTGTATTGGTTACTTTGAAGCACTTGCCCATTATCGGGAACACAGCCGGTGTATCGGTTTGTGAAGGGAGTTTTCCTGCGATAATCAGTCCCACGGTTTCTGCTGGTGCAAATGTACTTTGGGACGACGGTACAACAACTGTGAATAGATCGGTCAACGGTCCGGGTTTATATTCAATCTCTGCAACGAATTCATGTGGAACCGTGAATGCTTCAATTTCAGTTACCCAATTGGATTTACCGGATGTACAATTGATCTCTTTGGTCGATACTTGTTTGTATAGCGGTGGAAATGTGGTCCTTGTTCCGGCTTTCAGTGATGTCAACACCATTCTTTGGTCGGATGGAAGTACCGGAAATCAATTACTGGTTTTCAATTCCGGATCATACACGGTTTATGGATCGAACACCTGTGGAATTGATTCTGCGAGTTGTTCGGTTACGATCAATCATTTTCCGGAGTTGAATCTTCCAACTTACCTGGATACTTGTTTTGACATTGGGGTCGGATTTTCTTATACAGCTCAGGGTTCTTCCGGTTCATACCAATGGAGCTCGGGATCGCAGAACGCAATGGAATGGATTTCCCAGGAAGGAGTTTATTCCTGTACTCTCACCAATCAATGTGGCAGTATTACCGATTCAATGCAGGTACGCCGTTTAACGGATATAGATTTGTATTTCCCGGAGGATTCGATCAAAGCCTGTGAAAAGCAACTTTCTGTTTCACTGCTTCATGTGGAAACGAATTACAACTTGGAAATTTTTGCGCCGGATGGAGGTTTGGTGGGAACACATTTATCCGAATCAGGCTGGTACCGGATTCATGCTTTTAATGCGTGTAATGAAAAGTGGGATTCAATTTATGTGAATTTGCAAAACGAGCAGTACTTCTACTTACCGAACTCCTTTACTCCAAATGGTGATCTTAATAACGAATACTTCGAATTTAAAGGAGATAATATAGTTGTTCGGGAAATCAGGATCTTTAATCGCTGGGGAGAAGAGATCTTTACTGAAGTGGGAAAATTCACCGGTTGGGACGGGACCTACCAGGGACAAATTTGTCCCGATGGAATTTATTCGGTTCACGTAATCTACGAAGATTGTTTCGGTTTACCGACGGTCTTTAAGGGCCATGTGAATTTGGTCCGGTAAGTACAAAAAGAACTTCGTTTATTGTGTTGAAAGGGTTCTTCGGAGCATCTAATACTGTTAAAGAATCAAAAAAAGCAGGCCCTGGCCGGAACCGGAATCCGGGAAACATCATCTTACATCAGATGTCAATTCCGCTTCTGCTTCAATTTCCCGGAAAATGAAGCAGGAAGCGAAATAGGAAATTAATTTATTGAAAGAGAAAAGGGAATTATCGTGTTTCCTTTTTTCAGTTAATGCAACCATAATTTAATGGACATGTCAATGATTTTACAGTTATCTTTTTGTTAAAAGTTTGACTGTTATTAGAATAGTGATACATTTGCTTCACTAATTTATAACTTACAATAATGAAAAAGATTTTTTATTGCACCTTAAGTGTTGCGTTTTTGACAGCTGGATTATCTTCTTGTGGTAAATCAAGCAAAGGTAAGATGGCGAATGAGTGGAAGGTAACTGAGTACAGCCAAACATCGACTGATACTCAGTCAAATGGTGATAAAACCGTTACAACTACTACAATGACGGAATCTACTGCTACAATGACAACAGAAGACACTCCGAGTGGTGGTTCAACAACAACAACAACTCAGACGGGTACTGTGAATACAAACGAGATGACTATCGAAAAAGATGGTACCTGGACTTCAACAAGAGATATCACTTATACAGATGATATTTTTGGTGTGACTGTAACAACAAAAATGACAATGACAGCAAGTGGGACATGGGCATTTGTTGGAAAAACAAAAGGTGACGATTTCAAAAAGAATGAGCGCGTATTGTTCAATACCTTGTCTGCAACAAATACTTCAGTTGTTACTCCTAACGGAGGATCATCTACAACATCTACAAGCACAGATACATACCTGACGGGTGAAAACGTGATGGTGTACACTGTGAAAGAGTCTAAAAAAGATGAATTGCAGTTAGAGGCTGAAATGAGTAATACTTACACTTCAGGAAGTAATATAAGTTCAGTTAAAGGAAAAACAACCATTACATTGGCTGGAAAGTAATAGTCGGTCATACTGACAGAAAGGGAATCCATTTGGGTTCCCTTTTTTGTTTTTATGTCGTTTAAACTTCAGATTGCAGATCAATGGATCTTTTTCTTATTAGGTCCCTGAATTATTTCCGACCAGCGAAAAAGAAACCAGTGAAAATGAATTGAAAATCAATTATGTATTCGTAACTTTAATCCATCAATCAAATCTGACAATATGAAAAGCATCTTTTCTTACACCTTATCCGTCGGTTTCGTGGTAGCAATGATCACTTCCTGTTCAAAATCCAAAAAAGAAGAACTGGCAAATACCTGGAGAGTTTCCAGTTATTCCGAAGTAACAACTTATGATGATGGTTCTACCACTACCACTTCCAGCGCCGATTCCCCCAACAATCCGAATGAGTTAATAATCAATCCGGATGGTACCTGGACCTGGAATAAGAAATCAACCTATACAACAGCTGTTTTCGGAGGTTCTTTGATACTAACTATCAGAACAACCAAGACTCAGAATGGAACCTGGAGTCGTGTCAAAAAAACAGGAGAAAGCACACAGCATGAGCATGTATTATTTAATACTTTGTCTGAGACAACCACTACGCAGCAGACCGGAGGTGGTAACGTTTTTCCGGATACAACCACAACCGATTCAAAGACTTACCAGGAAGGAGAGCAAAGGATCATTTATAAGTTTACTGCATTGAGTAAAGAATTGGAATTCGAATCAGAAAACATACAACCCAATGCTTCCTGGGAACAAAAAAACATCCAATTCACATTAATGAAGAAGGAGTAAAGAGTAACAGAATATTAATCAAATCTTAATAATCATGAAAAAAATCATTTATTATGCCGGTATTGCTTTTATAGCAATCTCAATCGCTTCATGTGGAAAAACAACCAAAGGAAAAATAACGAACGAATGGAGAGTTGTTAGTTACACTGAAGAAACGGTTGACGGCGATACTTCTTATACCATATCTGCAGCGGATGCTCCTGCAACTCCCAACAATTTAACAATTGACAAAGACGGTACCTGGACCTGGAAGAGTGGATATACGGCCAGTGGATATATTTTTGGAGGTTCCGTATATATTACGAATACAACCACCACGACGCAAAATGGTACCTGGAGTTTCATTGGAAAAACAAAAGGGGATGATTTTGAAAAAAACGAACGTTTGATGTTCACTATTTTGTCTGAATCGACGGTTAAATCACAAACAAGCGGTAGTCCGATGTTCCCTGATACAACTGTGACTACATCCCAAACATATCTTACAGGAGAAAAAGTAATGATCTATACCGTTACAAAGTCCACTAAAAAAGACCTGGAATTGAAATCGGAAAGTTCACATTTCAACTCCACGGATGGACAAACATATTCAAAAAAGATAACAGTCAATCTGGAAGCTAAAAAATAAGGAAGACCGCACGGATTAAATAAAAACCCTCAGCAACAAAAATTCACTGAGGGTTTTTAAACGTAAATTGACAACTTATGAATGTCAATCAGGAAGTTATTTTAATTCTTCACTACTTTCAATAAACTCATCTGACCAGCACGATAAATGCGAAGAAAGAATGTGTTGGATTCATAGCCAGAAAGATCAAGTCCTGTTTGAAGTGAATTCGGCTCGGAAGTTTCCAATAGCTTACCAAGAAGGTCGATTAATTCTACACGCTCGATCATTGTTCCTGAAGAAGCAATAGTTACTTTTCCGTTTGTTGGAACCGGGTAAACATTCAACTCAGCAGCAGACATTTCCTTGATTCCTGCAAATTGAACATCTACACAATTTGAAGTATCGATACATCCGTAAACATTGTCCTGGATGATAATGGCGTAGCTTCCACCATTCGTAGGTTCAAAAAAGACATCTGTTTCTCCCGGAATGATGGACATATCTGCACAATTTATCCATTGAGCGGTCATATCTACCATTGTACCAGCAGTTAGTGTCCCTCCGTTTGCAAAAACAGAAGCCATTACATTGTGAAGTGTAATTCGCATGTCGTCTGTTCCTACACACCCATTAGCATCAGTTCCTGTTACCGTGTAAATTCCGTTTATCGGAATAAATGGAATGCTGTTAGTTACTCCGTTATCCCAATCATAATCCTGAGCACCGGATCCTGATAAAATGTGTGGTACTCCCTGGCAAAGGTCCAAATCAGGTCCTGCAGAAACGACCGGTAAAGGGTTAACGGTTACTGTGATAGTATCGCTTTTAACACAACCATTGGTATCTGTTCCTGTTACAATATAGGAAGATGTCGTTGCAGGTTCGAACGGAGCATTATCTGTTACTCCGTTATTCCAGGTATAGGTATCTGCACCTTGCCCGGTTAATGTAATATTGCCTCCGTCACAAATAGCGAAATCTGCACCTGCACTTACCATAGGAAGCTGATTCACGGTCATCGTTACCGTGTCTGTGTCCATACACCCGATTGAATCAGTACCAGTCATGACATAAGTTGTTGTTGTCATTGCTTCAAATGCAACACTGTCAGTTACACCGTCAGTCCAGCTGTAGCTTTCCGCACCAAGACCGTAAAGTACTACTTCATCTTCTGCACAAACTACAGAAGGAGCGTTCGCTGTTACCACAGGAATGGATACAACTACGTCAAGTGTGTCGAATGCAGGAGGACATCCCGGAACTGTTGCAGCCACTGTGTAAGACGTTGTAGCTGTAGGTGCTGCAGGAATAGACGCTGTCGTTTCTCCTGTACCCCATGTAAGAGTAGATCCCGGTTGGTTAGCCACTGCATAATGAATGTTCCCGTTCCATACACGTGGCTGGTAAACAGCACCTGTATTAGCTGTAAACGGATATTCCATTCCACCTCCTTCGAGGAACGTAATGTTTGCATCAGCACTGTAAACGTTTCCGACACTCGTACCATTCGAATAGTTTAAGCTTACCGATGATGTATTCGAAGTTATATAGAATGCATAGGTTTGTCCTGCCGGAATGGTGATGTTGACATCTACCGGTACGGCTGAGAACCCACCTGTGTATGGGGTATATCCTGAACCGATTAAGGTCCATGCGGAAGGAGTGTTGGCAAACCCATTCCAGGTGCCTGGTTTGTAATAGATTTCGATGGTTGTATTTCCCATCGGGGAAGCATCGAATGATAAGATAGTTACGGCATTGGTTGCAACGATATCGAACATGTTACCACGGTGATTGTTCCCGGCTGTATTCGAAGCCATCATTTGAATATCCGGTCCGTTTGCAAAAGCATTCAGAGTGATGTTGTCCCCGGAGCAAATCAGTGAATCTGAGGCGGTGATAACAGTAGCACAAGGCTGTGCGTAAGCTTTAAAACCAACAAAAAATGTAAACGCAAGAATTGGTAAGTGTAGTACCCTTTTCATGAATAGTAATTTAAAATTCGTTGCAAATCTAGGGCTTTTAAATTGATTTCGATCCTATTTTAAATGAAAAAGAAAAATTGGGGGTTTCCCCTAATGGTTTATAAGTGATTGATTCTTCACCGATTCTTTTTAATTAAGCAAAGAGTCAACAATAAGAACGGAGCCATTCCGGCCACTATCATTCCATAATTATAAATCACTTTAGAAGCAAAAAAGCCAACTATAAAAAATGTCAATACATAGATTATTGCCTTGTGTATATTCCCGCGTTTATGATAATCCAGGAAGACCAGGAACGGGCAGCAAACAGATACCAAAAGGATAAGTGTTGAGACAATAATCATAGGAACTAAGTTATCATTTAAGAATAATAATTGCACTGAATTTTCGATCTTTAGCAATTAATTTTAAACAGATGCCGAAAAAATTCAAAGACCTGAACTTCAAACTGGCCGTGATCCAGGAATTGATGTACAACAAAAATCTCCTGCAACCTGCTTTTGATGTCAAAACCTTTGTCGGTGCAGAAAAATGGCAAAAAATTGACCAGGCAAAGCATCCTTCCAAAGCAGTTCCGGGTGTGAAACAATTTTTCAAGGATCTGGATATTCCTCAGGAATTATTGGATCAAGTCGAAATCCTGGACCAGAATTATCACAAAGCCTATCACCAGGTCACACCATATTGGGACGGGGAAGGAGATGAGTTCAATATTACTTCAACAGAGGACGTAAAACTACTCCCGAATCTCAAACAAGTGATCCTGTTTTATGAACGCGAACCGAAGATGAAGGAAGCTTTTGAAGCAGTTGGGGTTGAAGCGAAGTATCTGTAATTGAAAAGGTAATCCGATCAACTGTGGCAGATCGGAAGGAGAATTAAAAAGAGGATAATTGCTTTTGATTTGGAATACGCTTCCAAGTAAAAAATCTGAATCTTCAATTTTACCATTCTCCCCGTAATTTCTGCCCGTCGTGGTAATCTATGAATTCTTCCAGGGTGCACTGACCTGAAATTTCCTTTGTTTCATGGTCCCAGTCGACAGTAGCGTATGAATCACCGATTATTTCGGTTTTCAGAAAATTCTGATAGTTTCCGGCGCCATCTTGCCAGAAAGGAAGTAAATCAAAGAAGCTGTAATCTGCTTCCCATTCTTCCACGTATTTTTCAAGGGAAGTAAGCGATGTTCCCAGTTTTTCTGCCGCACAGATACAGTGGGTATTGTCGTCTCTTAAGGCACTTTTCAAATTCCCGAAGTTGGCATGGACTGCATACAATTCTTTCAGATCTCCGGGCATTTTCCAACCGGCTTCTACCAGTTCTTTCGGGAGTTTTGCATTCGGGTTCGGTTCCCGACCACCTAAGAATTCGTAGTACACATTGTCTTCATAATCCCTTGTCTGGTAAGCGTATGCCAGGTACCACTTTCCCCCCTCGAAAATAGCAAAGAGATCCAGGGTATATTTTTCCAGGGAATCTACAAAACTGATCTCGAACTCTTTCCATGCAGTGCGAATGGCTTTATCCAGGGGCAATAAATGCAGGTTGTACCATGGGCAGCCCTCCGGTACTTCAGAATAGTGCATGATCTCCAAACTCCGGTTATTTACTCCGTCTACATACACTTGCGTTTCCGTATCCAAAAATACCATCAGCCCATTGCGGCCGTATTTTTTTACCAGTTCGATCTGGTAATCGTAATAACCTTTTAACCGATCAGACCAATCGAGTTTATCATTCTGGAAAAATGATTTAAGTTTCTGGTGGATGGCTTTTTGTTCCTGGGCGTCAATTCCAATGTTTGGCAGCATGTTTTGAATTCGTTTTAAGACTCTTTGAAATCAAGATAGCATTCCCGCGCGCGAGGTTGCATGAAGAAAACATGATTTTTTAATTAAGAAAGGGAGGCGTTCAAAATGAGAAGGTTACTTATTCTCATTCCGTCGCCATCTTTTGTTCTTTATCAGCTGTTTTTCGAGAAATTACGGGTGCCGGAGTCGGACCTATACTGATAATGCTTCCTCTTAGATCACCGTAATTTACAGGAATACCTCCGGTAATAATGCTAACTTCCTGTAAACTGGTTTTAGTATGAGTGACCTTACCGTGCACTTTGATCCCATCGATGTAGTAATAAGAATTACTGCGGACGATCAGATGGTTGGAGCTGTCTGGACCAGGAGCTTGTGCAGAAGATACGTTAGCTGATAACAGGCAAATGAAAGGGTATAACAGAGATTTCATGCGAATTGTATTTGCTTAGAGATAACGGAATGTAGAGGATTCCATAAAAGCATTATTGTTTTTTCTGCATACGAACGAACTTTTAAGTTTACAAAAATGAGGGTTTAATATTGAGAATCGGTGATCCGGATCTGGGTTTGTAAATTAGCAAATAAGTAAACTTACTTACAAATCGGTTTAAGGTATTGAAAAGCAATGTCTTGATTTTTGTTTGTTAGCAAGTTAGTAAACTTGCTAACAACTGATTACATAATTCTTTTCAGTATAATGAATGAACTCCTAAACTGAACAACAATTTACTCCAGCAAGTTCCCTGTTTCCTCAATCAGTGCACGCATTAACTCATCTGTTTCCGGTACTTCAAAATCTGTGCGAATTCATGCCCGTTCATAGTTGCTAAAATAGATTATTCCCATCTTTTTTCACAAACTATCAAGTAAAACGGAAAATTTTCCTCCACTTCCCGGATTTCCATTAAACCGAACGGGCCGAATTCTTCCCGGATGGAATCTTTGTCGTAAAAGAACATGTTCACTCCGCCGAATTGCTCAAAGCGGTCCTTACCAATTCTTTTCCCGGTTCCATAGGTCGGAGCTTCCTTGGAGATCATAGTAAAAACCATACAACCGTTTTCCGAAAGTTGCCGGTAACAATCCTCAATGAGTTTCTTTCGTTCGTTTTCATCCAGTAAATGGATCAAAGCATAACAGAAAATCCCGTCGTAGCGCTTTTGGTCGAAAGGCATTTCTGTAACAGAACCATGGTAAACGGTCATTTCGTTTCCGTAATGTTTTCGCAGCAAATCGATTGCCGTTTGGGAAATCTCGATTCCGGTTACCTCCATTCCGTTGTCCCGGAAAATCTGTGCATTACGTCCGTAGCCAATTCCTGGCACTAAAACGTGTTTAACCGACCGTTCGATAAAGAGATCTGTGGCAATGATTGCAGATTTGGCAGGATTTAAGCCCCACATTTCCTGTTTGTCGCTGAAGCTGGATTCCCAGAATTCCGGTTTTTCGTTTTTATTCATGATCCTTGGAGTTGTCCACCGGTAAAAAAGTTTAATCGAAACGAAGGATCGCTTCAATGACTTGTCTTTCCCGTTCAGCCAAAGTTCCGCTGACAGTGATCGTTTCAAGGTCGAAGGCATCGATCCATTCTTCCAGGAGTGCATTTACTTTTTCGCGCAACTTGGGAAATTCAGAATCCGGACAATCAATGATATCCGGAGTTTCAATGGGAACAAACACCAACAGGTCAATTTCGTCCATTGCTTCTTTGACGTGCAGGTAGTATTTCCGGGATGCTTCAGCTCCTCCGATCTCGTGTATGTACGCCAGCAGATCAAGCGGACAACGGTCATACAGCACGTCCGATTCATCCATTTCAAGCTGTTTGATGGCATGATCCAATTGCAGCGAAATGTCTTCCAGGTTTGGTGTTTCAGAAAAATGGTGTCCTTTTTCTTCCAGTTCTGTATAGGGTTCAGGAACAAAAACGGATCCAGGTAAGGATGTGTGTAGCTTCTCAGCAAGCGTTGTTTTTCCAACATGGTGTGTACCTGTAAATGCAATTTTCATAGACCAAATGTAAGGCGATTTTCAACGCTTAAAAACCTTTTGATTAATTCTTCACACTCACACTCCAACTCAAATTGAAACTGCAATTATTTAGGTGTTATATCTTTCAATCAAAGAAACATACATTTCAAATAATAAATTTGCCCTTTTTCAGTTAAAGGTTTACCTTTTGAAAAAATTGAAGCTATGAAACTATCATCAACTTTATTACAAGCCATTACTCTAGGTGTTTCTGTTGCAACTGTATCAGCAGTAACTACTTCCTGTGAAAAACAAGAGATCAGAAAAAACAAAGAGCAGGTGAATGAGAGTCGATCAGGTGAAACAAACTCAACTACAACTCATTGCGATCCATGTCCGGCTTGCGGAATGGGGTAATGGATCAACTACCTTTTAAAATTCAATCAGCGGTTTCCTGTAACCTGGACAATCAATTGTTACAGGCAACCCTGCCTTTATTTGCTGCCGAAAAAGTAGAAGCGATCGAATGGTCCTTTGATACGCTCTACAAAGTACGCGAGATTCCTTCTTGGTTTATCGAATTGCTTCATGCCTTTGGAAATGAGGGCGGGCTTATTGGTCACGGAGTATATTTCTCCCTGTTTTCAGGAAAATGGACTGATGAACAACAACGCTGGCTCGATCACCTGCGCAAAGTTTCATCCAATTTCAAATTCGACCACATTACCGAACATTTCGGTTTCATGACAGGTGAAGATTTTCATAAGGGGGCACCGATCTCAGTTCCTTACAATCCGGAAACACTTCGCATTGGGATTGATCGCCTGCAACGTATCCAGGAAGCTTGTTCCTGTCCTGTCGGGCTGGAAAACCTGGCATTTTCCTATTCACTGGCAGAAGTGCAGCGACACGGAGAGTTTTTATCCCACCTGATCGAACCGGTGAACGGATTTATTATTCTCGACCTTCACAATCTGTATTGTCAATTGCAAAATTTTGAGTTGGATTTCAAAACACTGATTCAGGCGTATCCGCTTGATCGCGTACGTGAGATCCATATTTCTGGCGGAAGCTGGGATGTTTCGGGAATTCAGCCTGAGAAAACAATCCGCAGAGATACGCACGACGATGCCGTTCCGGAAGCAGTATTTGATTTGCTGAAACAAACCTTGCCATTATGCAGGAACCTGAAATTTGTTGTCCTGGAACAATTAGGAATCGCATTACATACAACTGAAAGCCAGGTACTCTTCCAAAAGGATTTTGATCGTATGCAGGAAATTGTGAATCAGTTCAATGCGAACAATATGTCGCTGGCGAGTAACGATTTTCTACCCGCAGAACGGATTCATTTAAATGAGCCTGTTCCTGAGTCGGTGAAACTATACGAACAACAACTCGAATTGTCTTCCATATTGGAACGCGCTGCAGACCATGCGGAAGCACTTCATTTATTGGATCAATCCACTTTGGCAAATTCTGCCTGGCAAACCGAAAACTGGTCGCCTTATATGCTGGAAACTGCACTGCGGATAGCACAGAAATGGAAGCAAGGCTGGTAGTTTTCACAGAATGATGATTTTTAATTTTCAGTCTTCTTTATGACCTCTCAGCTTGAAGTGGCTATCTTATAATATCAACGATGTTTTTTTCGATACCACCAATCACGATACCACTTAACCAAAAGGATAAAAACAACCAGTCCGAAAAACAGCAAACTGAGGTACTTATAATCATGTGATAAAATCAAGAGCAATATTCCTGAGATTCCGGTCAGGAAGGCAGCGGGAACCAGGTAGCGAGGATTCATACTGATTCTCATAATGGCAAGGCCTATGAAAAATGGAATAAATGAGATGATGAATGCTGCCTGTTCTGTCATGGTGTAAAGTAAAGAAAAAAGGAGGTGTCCGCAGTGCGGACATCTCCTTTCAATAAGTAACTATTTCAATGTTTAATTCTTCACGAATCTATCGCGGCGAACAGTACCTTCTTTCGTAGTTACCTCAATGATATAAGCTCCCTGATCGAGTTTGCCAATTTCAAGCGTCATAACAGAGGATGTGCGTTCATTTGCTTTTTGTGTAAGTACCAGGTTCCCTTTCAGATCGTAAACTAATATATTTAGAATCGTTTCGTCATCCATGGTTACGTTCAGCAGATCGTTTGCCGGGTTCGGAGACAAGGTCGTACCGGGATCGTGTACTGCCAGGGCAGGAGCGATACTTTGACATAAGATACTTTCCATCAGCGGACGAGGAATCGGATTCGACGGATATGGTGCCGTGTACATTGGAAGCGGGTTGAAGTTTCCGGTTCCTACCAAAAACGGATTGGTTGTAACTGTGGACACGGACACTTGCTTTTCACACTTCGATGGTTTCAAAAGGGAAGAAACATTTAGGTCAAAACCTCCGTTCACCGTATTTTGATTCACCAGGTAGGTACGGTTTACGGAAGTGTTATACGTGATCATATCCGGGGTATTGATGAAAACGGAATTTCCGCTTTCTTCGAAATAGCTTGGGGACAAGTTTGAGTTGTTACCTGACTGGTACACTTTTCCTGCAAGGAAAGTCAGATTGTCCTTCATTGTTATTTGGAAAGGAGTGAGTTGTTGTGGCAATGCTCCGAACGGTGCGCTCAAATATCCACCCACAACGATCATATTACTGCTGGATTGTTGCAAACGGAAACCGTTTTGGTCTACACCGCCTCCGATAGGGTATCCTACGAGTTGGTGGCGCGTCCACGGCGTTAAGAATGCTCCGGTAAGCGGATCACACATAGCAATCTGGAATTGGTGGATCACACTGTTATTTGCCAACAGGTACACCACATTCAGCGGTGGATTGTACATCACGGAAGATCCTGCAAAACGGGAATTGGTATTATCGATAATATTGGAGAATGTTACGTTCCCTGCATAATCTGTTCCCATCGTGATGAGGTTTTGTTCACCTGACCCGGGAGCGTTACACGATCCGGAAATAAAATAACCTGATCCCGGTACTTCGGTAATGTTTTCCAGCATGTCATAATCCCAGATACTGGCAGCGGGAAGATCCATTTCGATCGGGTTGTACAGGATATTATTGAAGTTGTTGATATCCAAACCAAGTACAAAGCCGTATTTCGGGATCGTTGCATAATTGCTTGAGGTAACCGTTCCGACAATTTCTGTCCCAACTATCGTTACCTGTCCGAATGGTTCGGAACAAATCACCTGGTGAGGGACAATTGAGTTCCCGCTGAATGTATATTCGAGCGAGCTCTGTACAGGTGCTCCAGTCATGAAATCTACTTCCGCCACGATCATTTTATAGGGAGTTCCGCCAGTCGTAACAGCCGTCATTCCGGTAAGGATAATCGTGTTCGTGGCTTCCCTGATCGTAAAATCCATTAAGTAAACGGCATCGGGATAATCGACATAATAGGTATTCATACCAACACCCATGGCATTGGATACTTTAAATGTGGGTGTAAACAAGCCTGTTCCGGGATTGGTTTCCGTGTACCCGCTAATGACAAAGTCTTGAAAGGTTTCAACAGACAGGTTTTGATTGAACCAGCTTCCGTTCGTGGTTTCCAGGATTCGCTGAGAGTTGCTGAAATGTGACGCAAACAACAGCGCCACTGTAACTAGTGTTGTTTTCATATAGATGTGAATAATAGTTAATAGAGGCAAGTTAAATCATTCCTGAACGCAAGTCAAATTCGAAAACGTTAAATGTGGTTTTCCTGTAGAATATAGCACAGAAGAAATGTAGCAAGTTAGATAACTCAATTTTGTGTGATAAAAAGTTACAGTTTATAACTAAAAGAGGAGTCCGCCACGGCGGATATCTCCTCTTTGTTTATTTCAATTTCCCACGTATTTGCAACTTGTCCGGATTCCTCATGTTCAGCAGGCAGGTGATTTTTTCATCTTCTATTTCAATATACTGCATCGAATCCATTTGATTGGCAGTCTTATTAAAAATAATAGCTGCAGGACGCCCGTTCACATAAACTGGCCGGTATTCGTACTGGCTTTCCTGTGCTTCGGGAAGCTGTGTAACTCCCATTAAGAACTTCAATACTTTCTCCAGTCCGAAAAGCGGTTTGAGTGCTGCGGCCCGCTTACCTCCGCCATCGCTATACAATTCGATGTCCCTTCGCAACAAGGTATCCAGTTCCGATCGGTCCTGTCCATGCAATGCTGCCAGGAAAGCAATGGTTAATGACCGCTGTTTTTCCGGGTTTACCTGCAAGGGTTTGCTTCGGCCCAATTTCTCGTGTGCCCGGTGCAGAAGTTGTCGGCAATTCTCAGCAGAAAGCCCGGTTATGTCAGCAATGGATTGGTATTCTTCCGAAAAGCTTTCACGTAAGATAAAGACTGCGCGTTCGTTTGGATTGAGGCGTTCCAGTAAAAAGAGCATGCCGTATTCCAATGTGGGAACGGGTTCGGGTTCCAGCGTAATATAAGGTTCCGGTAGCCACATTCCGACATAATTTTCCCGGGTTTTCCGAAGATCATTCAGCCGGTTGATACTTTGGTTCACAGCGATGCGTGCCAGGTATGCCTTTGGTTCGCGGATTTCTCCTGCAGACATCCATTTTTCAAAAACGTCCTGTACAATATCTTCCGCTTCTTCGACCATTCCCAGCATGTTATAGGAAATACTGAAGAGGTAGGGGCGAAGTGCGAGTATTTCGGGTGTTAATTCCATATAATTAAAACTACTAAAAATGAGTGATATGGTTCTTTTGTAACCGTTTAATTAATTCGTTTACCGACATTATCATATGTGACCGGTTGTTAGCAAGTTTACTAACTTGCTAACAACTTTAGTTAACCTTCATTTTGTAAACTTAAGAGTTAACACGTTTTTTTGCGATATCACACAGCATATCCGAATGAATGTTCAGTCCGATGTTTCCGATGTTGTAATAAAATTCGGAAGCCACGATCCAAACGATCTCACAAATCTCACGTTCGTCATAATGTTTTGCCAGTTTGTCAAACTGCTCCCGGTCCATTTTTCGGTCACGTGTCAATACAGTCACATAATCCAAAAGTGTCCGTTCTTTTTCTGAAAACAACAAACTGGTCTGATAATCCTGAAGCGCATCGAATTTTCTTTGGTTCATGGAGGATACAATCGTCATAGCACGCCCGATATCCATACAAAACTCGCAAACATTGAGATGAGCCACCTGTTCGCGGATCAGCATGACGGTTTCAGCCGGGAGTTTCAGTTTTTTGTCCAATTGCGAAATCTTTGCGGAAAATGTTCCGAAAGCAACCGGAAGCCGCACGGCAGAGACCTTCAATGGAGTAATAACCTTGCCCATTTTTTTGCGGGTCATAAAATAAATCAGTTTCCAAAGAAGACTTTTCGGCTTCTCGATCGGTAATAAAAAAGGAGTATCCATAATCGTTTTTTATACCAAAGACCGGGGAGAGGTTGTTTTGTGACAAAAAAGAACAAATTTTTTTCTTTTTGGATAAGTATGAAAAAAGTTGAGGGAAACAAGAAGCATATTTTTAGGTAATGTGTTAATCTCCAGAAAATGACCCATGGCTTATCATTAAACTGAAGCTTCCTTTACTGCTCAGTTTACCGAAATTCTCACGATTTTTTTGGTTGTTAATCAAAAGGAGACATCCGTCGCGACAGATATCTCCTTTCGCAATGTGCAATTTGTTTTCGGATCTAATGTTTCAGAAACCAAACTTCCCGTTATCGTTCTTCCAGTCTTCTTTAGCAGGAATTTCTTCGATTACATCCCAGTGTTCTGCAATTTTTCCATTTTCAACACGGAAAAGATCATAGAATGAATTGTGCTTCCCACCGAGGTGTCCTTCGCTTACAACGAGTACGAAATTCCCTTCACCGAAAACGTGGTGAATTTGATCATATTTCATTGTAATTCCTTGTTTGGCCCACTCTCCCAAAACAGCACCTAAACCTGAAAGCTGATCGGGAATAAGCGGATTATGCTGAAGGTAGTTGTCACCGTTGAAATACCCGCTGAGTTTTTCCATCTTCCCGTTTACAAGAATATCATCTACGAAATTTCGAACGAGGGCTTTATTCGCTTCCGTTTTATCCGGATCGGTGATCTCAGTTGAACCATCAGTCATGGTGTGGCCGCTTGGATTCGCTTTTTCCGGTTTCACCTGGAGATTATCCCAATGCTCCACGATTTTGCCGTTTTCAAAGCGGAAAATATCGAAACCGATTTTCGGGCCAAAGAAATTGTAATCGGTATGCGCAAATACGTACGCTCCGTCCTGAAATACACGAACGGTGTTTACCTTGGCTGAATTCGCAGGCAGCTGTGCAAGCAAGGCCCCAAAACCGGCAAGGCCGTCAGCAACACCTAAATTGTGCTGGATATATTTTTCCGGATTAATGTATCCGACTGGTTCGGATGCTCCCGTTTCGATACTTTTTAAAAGATCACTTACTTTTTGTTTGTTTGAGATTTCCATTTTCTTTTTGCTTTTCGTATTCGACTTTGAGTTGTTTTGTGCCTGAGTTACAGTGGATAATCCAACTCCGAAAATTATCGCTGCGTACATTGTAATCTTATTCATATCATCTGGTGTTTTGATGTTACAAAATTGACATGATGGAGCGGTGCAAAAAAGGTAGAAATGGGGTTTAAGATGATACTTTTAGGCCGTTCGGAATTGGTCCCTGAATTCGCTTGGAGTAGTTTCGCTATGCTTGCGGAAATACTTGATAAAATTGGTGGGCTCATCGAATCCCAAATCAAAACCAATTTCTTTCACGCTTTCATTCGTATAAACCAATAATCTTTTAGCTTCAAGCATCACCCGTTCGTCGATCAATTCTTTGGGAGATTTCCCCAATACTTTACTGGTAGCGGTGTTCAGGCGTTTGGGATTCACAATGAGTTCATCGGTATAGTGGCTGACTTGTTTTATCGTCCGGAATTTTTTCTCAAGTAACTCTTTGAACCGCATCACATATTCCAGGTTCGCATCTTTACTGATTTCCGTAAAATCCTGCTTCCGGTGAATTCGCTCTGAAAGCAGCAGCAGGTTGTGCAAATGATTCCTTAGGATGTCTGATTGTAAGGCATCATTTTCCTGCTTGAATTCATGATTCATCAGTGCAAACAGATCTTCGAAGATTTCGGTTTGTTCCACTTCTATTTTCGATACGGAAAACAGGTCGTTGAAGAGTGGGTTGTTTCGTAAATAGGAAGTGTCCCGTTCCGATTTGCAGAAAAAGCTGTCCGTGAACATAATGGCTTTGCCATCAGCGTTCCCCGAAGTGCTGAAATGATGTACAATGTTTTTTTGAGGAAAAGAATGGTGCCCGGTTTGACATCGACTTGCTTAAAATCGACCAAATGGGTGGTAATTCCTTTCTGAAACCAGAGTACATGATAAAAATTCGTACGGTGCGGACTTGTCATCAATTCTTTGTGATTTTTGTATAGATCACGAAGTTTCGTAAGCTCAAACTCCATCGGAAGACCGGGCTTGAATTCGTATTTTTTGATTTCCGAAGTCATGTGCTAATTTAGTGCTTCCGGGAATGTGATGAACAATATTGATAAGTTCTTTTTTGACATTCAATACCTGAATCCAAGGACCAATATATCATCTGTCTGACCGTTTTCCTGTTTCCAGGCATCCAGGTGTTTTTCCAATAATTGCTCGTGTTCGTTCAGATGATGGGTCTGGATGCTCAGCAGAATGTCCTTGAAACGTTTGGTCATCATCTTTTTGTCGTTTTCTCCCCCGAACGTATCGGCATAGCCGTCGGAGAACAAATAGCAGGTGTCGCCCTTGCTCAATTGAGTTTCATGTAATTCGAATTGCTCATCCGCATTGGTAAACCCTCCGATAGCGGTTCGGGTACCTTTGAATTCTTCTATGTCATTGGCTCCATTACGAATGATCCATAGCGGCCGGTTCGCTCCGGCAAATTGAATCGTCCCGGTTGATGTATTCAATGCGCAAAGTGCAATATCTAATCCGTCACGAAGTGAATTGTCATCTTTTGTATGCTGAAAGGCCGATTTGACACTTTTATTCAGGATGTGAAGCACTTCTGCCGGACTGGTACTTTTTTGAAAAGCGTCTTCCAGTTTTTCCATGGCGATCATACTCACCAGTGCACCCGGCACACCATGTCCTGTGCAATCAGCAGCAGCTAAAAAAAGCGTCTCACCGTTTTGGTGGAAGTAATAAAAATCCCCACTTACAATATCTTTTGGTTGGAAGAAAACAAAGTATTCCGAAAGTCGGTTATGAAGGTATTCGATACTTGGGATTTTGGCATGCTGGATCCGTTTGGCGTAATTGATACTGTCTGTGATCTCCCGGTTTTTTTCCTCCAACTTTTCACTGATGAGGATCCGTTCTCCGATTTCAGCTATGAGCGAGGTATTTGCAACAGAAAGTTCCTGGGTCCGTTGTTCTACTTTTTCTTCCAGTTCCTGGTTCAATTGCCGGATTTCCTGTTCTGCGCGCATGCGTTCGGTCATATCCCGTGCATTGGCAAAAACCGTATCTCCGTGCATCACCACATGCCATTCCAGCCAGATGTATTCCCCGTTCTTGCATTTGCTGCGGTTCACCAGGGTGATAGGTTGTGAAGAATTTCCAAGGTGTTCCACCTCAAGGAAGGTCCTTTCCCGGTCATCCGGGTGGATGAATTCAATAAAGGGCGTGGTCAGGATCTCGTCTATTGAGTACCCGAGTGTGCGTTCGAATGCCGGGTTAATCATTTTAAAATAACCGTCTTTACCTGCTATTCCAATCAGATCAATCGAGTGGGTGAAGAGCAGATCACGTTCTTCCTGGAATTTGGCCGCTTCTCTTTTCTTTTCTGCTTCACGCAATACCCGGGTCATGGTCATCGGAAGATTGAGAAGATGTCCCTTCAGTAAAAAATCACTTGCGCCTTGTTTGATAATTTGTACAGCGAGCTCCGGACCAAGTGTTCCTGTAATGATAACAAAAGGAACAAACGGAAACCGGGATGAACAATATTCAAGTGCACGCAATCCGTCATAACCGCTGAGCTTATAATCGGAAAGAACGATATCCGGTACAAATTGGTTCAATGCCTGTAAAAAAGTCTCTTCTGAAAATGCACGTCTGAATTCACAGTCGTAATCCAGGGTAGATGCATGGTACTTTACTAATTCAGCATCGCTGTCTTCATCTTCCAGAATAAGAATCTTTAATGGTTTCAATTGCATGTTATCCCTGTATTGGCGAATGGTTCATGAGTAACCAGTAAAAGCCTATTTCTTTTACACTTTTTGAAAATTTATCAAAATCAACCGGTTTCACAATGTATGAGTTGATACCGAGCTGGTAACTGTCTACGACATCTTTTTCCTCTTTTGATGAGGTCATGATCACGATCGGGATCCGTTTCGTGCGTTCATCACTGCGGATCCGTTGTACGACTTCAATACCACCGACCTTTGGCATTTTCAGGTCCAGCAAGATCAGCTTGGGTTGGCTTTCAATGTTCCGGTGAGCATATTCACCTTCTGCAAAAATGAAATCCAAAGCCTGTGCTCCGTCCTGAAGCCAGATCACGTTGTTTGCAAGATTTTCCTCTTTCAAAGCAATCAGGGTCAATTCAGCATCGATCGGACTGTCTTCTACGAATAAAATGTCAATGAATTCAGAAGTTTTCATACGTTTTCAGTTTTAGGGTGTATTCCCGGTTTTGGTAGGGTGAAATAAAAAGTGGCTCCTTCTCCAAGAACAGATTCGGCCCAAACCCGGCCATCGTGTTTTTGTATGACGCGCTGAACGATCGCCAGCCCGACACCCGTTCCCGGGAACTCCGAATCGGAATGTAAACGCTGGAACACGCCAAATAAATTGGACATGTAACGCATATCGAACCCTGCGCCGTTATCTTTCACGGCAAAAATAATCTCATCCTCGGTTTCCTGTGCGGTAACTTCTATTTTGGCAAGCGGTTTTTTCGAAGAGAATTTGATCGCATTCCCCAATAAGTTATTCACAACATGCTTCATCATTTCCCGGTCAGCCATCACATCAGGCAAATCGCCCATAATCAGTTCCACATTCCGTTCCGGTTCATTGAGCTTCAGGATTTGAAAAACTTCCGTAAACAAACCTCTCATGCTGAACAGGTTCAGGTTTTTGTTCAATCGGCCTAAACGGGAAAAGGATAAGAGATCATCGATCAGGTTTCCCATTCGGGCTATACTCCCGGTTATGATCCCCAGGTACTTTCTTCCGGTATCATCCAGGTTCGGCCCTTGTGTTTTTTCCAGTATTTTGGCGAATCCGTCCACAGCACGCAAAGGGGCCCGTAAGTCATGTGAAACCGAATAACTGAATCGTTCCAGTTCTTCGTTGATCTCTGTGAGTTTGGTCGTCCGCTCAGTTACACGCTGTTCCAATTCTGCATTCACCTGTGTAATGATCGCATTTTTTTCCTGGAAATAAGCCTCGGCAATAACATACATCATATAATCCGTCAGGATGCGTAAACCTCTGCAAATGTTAACTGCCCCCTCGGTATCGTTTTTATATTCCTTAAGAATATACCCATTCAGTAGATCTTTATAGATCTTCATGAATTCATACCAATCGGAATAGTTTACGTTTAGCTGGGCATACATGCGGCCTTGCATGACGATGTCATTGGTTAATGCTTCCCATTGGCCATGGAAGATAGCTTCATACTGAAGTTTCTGTGATCTTTGCCTATTCCTTTCCTGGTCTTCGGGGGTCTGTAATTTTAAGAATTCGCCCCAAAAAGGATGGTCTTTAAATAGGTCCAAAATTTCTGCTGTGGCTGCTTCCTGGTATTTCCTGCTGAATTCGTAAAATTCCTTGAGGTACACAATGTCGGCTTCCCCAAAATTGGGATTGACAACCAGAGACTCTGTAAATAGTGTAGATTCCATATATTTTGTAAATTATGGTTTCTATAAAGGTTTAACACGCTTAAGCCAATATATTATTTAATTCTCAAAATGGCAAGTGAAACTAAAAGAAAAGGTGGATCGCTGATGTAATCCACCCCCTTGACTTACTGTTTAACTCAATTCCCGGGTGTTGCAGTTTCACGCACTTCCACACTTGCAATTTTCGCAGATAAGATCGGGCATTCTTCCGCAAAGCGAACGGCTTCGTCCATTTCTGCTGCACGGATAATGATATAACCCGCCACGGATTCTTTTTCAGAGACGTAGGGACCATCAGTGATCTGTTTATCTGCCCGGACCACTTTGGCTGATGAATAGGATAAATGGTTTCCTCCACTGACCAATTGATCTTTGGATGCCATTTTGTCGAGCCAGTTCATCCAGCTGACCATATACTTTTCCATCTCTTCTGCTGTCGGCTGCGCACTTGGTGTAGTGATATCCAGGCGAAAAATTAAAACAAACTCTTTCATACTTTCATTTTTTTGATCCTGCAAAAGTGGAACAATACCAAGTCCCAAACTTTGACCTAGATCAAAAAAGACTTACCTGGATTTAAGCCGGCTAAGCGTTTCTTCGCGGATATCGAGATAAGATGCCAGTATCCTGTTGGAAAGGACCTGACTTAAACCCGGATTTTCTGACATGAATTGTTCGTAGCGTTGTGTTGCGTTGCATGTCACAAATTGTTCAATACGCCTGTTTTGAAAGGAATAAGCCATTTCCAGGATGCGCTGGTAAAAGAATTTCCAATGATCCATTTCCCGGTTCAAACGGTAAAAATCCAAGTTACTGATGCTTAAAAGAGACGTGTCTGTAACAGCTTCTACAAATTCCGTTGACGGAGTTTGCGAACAAAAGCTTGTCAGGGCAGTACCAATATGATTGGAAGACATAATATACCGTGTCTTTTCGTGTCCGTTCCCATCGATGAAATAAATGCGCAAACAGCCCGAGACCACGAAATAGAACTCTTTGCAAATCCGGCCCTCATGAAGCAGGATGCTATTTTTTTTAACTGAATGTTCCTTAAAACAAGTGGTGATCAATTGAATTTCCTGCTCGTCAAAATCAGCGAACATCTTCAGTAATACTCCCAGGTTTTCAAATGCAGGCATGCTTGTTCGGAATAAATTTTCAGGCTCAAATTAAACAATTTAATCAACCTTCTCGCGCTGTAACCTAAAGTTGGAACAAATACTTTTTAGGTCACAATCAAACTATGTGCTCTATGTATCTATGTGGTTAAAAAGTGAGAGCAAAGCGAAACAACTAATCACTTTCTTGATGATGGAACCTGCGTCAGGTACTGCTTGGTAGTTGAAACATTTTTCACATAAACAGTCGCATTTTTCTGAATCACGAATTCACTCATACCCACATGAGTCGGATTGCCCGGATTCCAATCGTAAGTATAACCGAGTTGTGTCCAGGGGTACTGGTCGTAAAGCTGACAAGCATAATACCGGCTGATCCGGCTTTCATTGATCCAGTTGATATAATCCTGTGGAGTGTTAGCCGGGAAACATGTGGAACAGGCCCTGTCAGTAATTTCATTATCGGGACACGGGCGGTACAGGTCTGAAGGTTTTACCCAGAATTCCACGAAATAAGCGTAATTGGTACCGGTCGGTGGGAGGCCCAATAATTGTTTGAGACGTAAATTCGTATCTGCCACATGCTGTTGATGGAACCAGTTTTTCAGTTGTGGCGATGTAGTCACCCAGATCAGATAAGGACCTGTGTTGTAGAGCGAATCTCCACCCTGTGGGTAAAAGGAGGCGCTGATTTTCCAGGTTACGACGAGCACATGCGGCTCACCGTTAAAGGTCTTCCATTTTAGGTTCGGGTTCTGTGGAGTGATTGCCACCAGGTTGGTATCTATTTTCGATGAGTCGGGATAAGCTGCTGTGCTCATGGCATTGCGGTAAAGTGTTCGAAGGTCCTGGGCGCTTACGTTTAGCATTACCAGGAAGCTTGTAAGCAATAACAAGCCGGATAGTGGGTTTCTTTTCATGTGAATAGTGTTTGCTGGAATTAAAATTAATTAAAAAGGAGACATCTTCCGCGGCAGACATCTCCTTGTGGGTAATCTTTATTATTTCTTTACAATGCGTTGAATCTCGCTACCATACAAAGTCTGCAATTGGAACAAATAAATGCCGGATTCAAGTGTAACGAGTGAAATCTGTACACCATTCTCTATCGTTTGTGTCAATACCCGTTTACCTTGTGCGTCCAGGACGGTCAGAAGTGCAGTTTCTCCTGCAAATTGTATTGTCACCTGGTCATGTGCAGGGTTAGGGGCAATGCGAAGATCGATAAGGTCGTGCTCATCTATACCGACAAAATCAACGGTAAAGCAGTTTGATAAGGCCGTGCAATGGGTTGTTGTGTTCTCTACAACGGCGACATAACTGCCATTCACGGTTGGAGTGAAAGTAGCCTGTCCTTGCTGTCCTGGGATTGACATACCGGTGGAACAATCCAACCAGTCAGCCACACTGTCAAGCGTATTGACTGAAAGCGTTCCTTGTCCATCGTGAACAGTGATGCCCTGCGGATATTCGTGAACCGTTAGCAAGAGCGTTAGTATAGAGTCACAGCCGGCAGCATTCGGAATGGTATCCTGGTAGGTGCCACTTGAAAAGTACGTTAACCCGTTTTGTTCCCAATAGTAAGATCCGCAAGCGGTCATAGACAAAGTGGATCCCGTTGACTCCAGGATGGTCAAATCAAGTGTAATTACGGAGTCACAACCCACAGCATTCGGAATAGTATCGTAGTAAAGTCCGCTGACTGTATAGATTCCACCGTTTTGCGTCCACTCATAAGGTGCACAGGCAGCTACAGGAAAAGTCGATGCGCTTGGTTCCAGGATTGTCAGATCAAGTGTAATTACCGAATCACAACCTGCTGCATTCGGAACAGTATCGTTATAAAGTCCGGTGGCGATGTAAATTTCTCCGGTCTGTGGCCAGGTGTAAGGTCCGCAGTTGCTGATCTGTACAGAAGAAGCGGTATGCTGGTTGATCGTAAGGTCGAGGGTAAGTATGGAATCACACCCGTAACTGCTTATCAGGGTATCCGTATAGATCCCGCTGGTGAAATAAGTTTCCCCCGTTTGCGTCCAGAAGTAGGGAGCACAAACCGACTCAATTACCGGTGGTGCATGCAAGGAATGCACCGTCAGTTGTAGGGTCACAAGACTGTCGCAGCCTTCCACGCTGGTAAACGTTTCCTGGTATACTCCTGTCGCAGTGAGATTTTGAGTACCGAACGAATAAGTATTTCCTTCACAGATAGCGGCTGTGTCGGTTGTTTCATAAGCATTTTGCGGGCCTGATGCAGTGAGTGGTGCACCTGATGCCACCCAATTGGATGTAGCACCGTTCAAATCGAAGTTCATAAGCGTACCCGGATTGATACCAACCAGGTCCGGTAATAAGGTAAATGTCGGATTATTTCCCCCGGCTGTCCCGCGGTTAAAATTGTAGTAATGGATCAGGTCTGTCTCGTTTCCGGCAGGTACGCTGTACATCATACTTCTGATTTCACATTCTTTCCGGGTGGTATTCCAAATACGCACTTCATCCATTGACCCGTTAAATAATTGAGCTCCGTCGGTGCGGCTTCCAAGTGTCATGATGTTATTATTGACGCCTGAACTTGATGCACCACCGGAAGTACCGTATTGCCGCACACCGTTCACGTAAATAATGGGAAGCTGAATAGAAGCGTCCCAGGTTGCCGCTAGGTGCACCCATTGTCCTGTTGGCGGCAGCGCAACACTGCTGGTATACGTGATGTTTGAGATCTTTACATAGAAAAGTAATCCGCTGGAAAGGAGCAAGGTTGCGAAATTACTGTTATCCTTCTGGGCAAAGAACACACGGCCGAGTGAAGTACTCTGGATATTGACCCATGCCTCGAAGGTAAAATCGTTGTTGGCCAGATCCGTAAAGACAGTTGGTAATGTACCGGTTACGTAATCATTACTACCGTCAAAAGAAAGGCAGTTTTGTTGCTGTGCGGAGGAAAATAAAGCCGGGCACACGATTGCCAGCAGAAGTAATATACGCTTCATGGTAACATATTTGGAAGCGCAAAGATAGGGAAGTACTGCAAATAGCAATGTGTGAAAAAAGAATCCGGATGAATTAAACCGTGAAGCATAAAAAAGGAGATAACAGAAGTTATCTCCTTTCTCAGTACGCAAACCAGTTCAAAATATGAACGAATAGGTACTTCGTTTTTTTCTTTAACTGTTACAGGCTATTCAGGTACGCTGTTAATGCAGCCAAAGTTGTCGGCATCATGACAGGTATGTTAGTCGTCATGCTTGGAGTAACAATGGTTGTAGCGTTTCCGTAATAAAGCTGGTTGTTGTAGCTTGTAATAGCCACGTAAGTCACCTGGTATCCGATTGGAAGCTTCGCATTCGGATTGGCAAACCACCATCTTGGCGAAGCATTGTACATGTCAAGGCTGAAAATGATTTTCTGTCCCTGTGGAGTACATGGTTCCAATACGACATAAACTTGCGTGTTCGATTGATTGAAAGCAGCAGATGCCGAAATAGTAACCTTGTGATCGGTTAACTGTAATCCCGGGCACAGGTTATCCATATCGATGTTGTAAGTGGCATTCCTGTCCCAGTTAAAGTTATAGGATTGATTGTTCGGTCCCGGTGTAACAGGATTAGGCACTCTAACCCAAACGTTATCACGCGGCTGGTTGACAGAAGGTGTACCAATCCAGAGTGTCATGTCCGGATTAAACTCCGCTGTAGCAACATTCACCACAACACCGCCGTTTAACGATTGCAGTGGTTGTCCCTGTGAATTGAACATCTCAATGCGCATTGAACCGGCTGTTACGATTCCGCCACCAAGGCCTTGTTGTGTGCCAAAAGCACTCTGTGTCGGCAAGCCACCAAGCCCATTGTCCGCCAGCTCATCTGCAACAAACATACTAATGGTAACCTGTCCCGTTTCAAGGGTTCCATCCAGGCGTGTCAGTGCCGACCCATTAATTGTGACTGTTACATTCCCACTGGAGAGCTCTCCACCGTCCAACGCATTGAACTGACTGGTTACCGTGTTTTGGGCAGTGTAACTTCTGAAAAGTTTACTGATTGGATCATCCGCTTTTTCAGTTCCGGAAGCGGGTACCGGTTTTTTGGATGATGAAGGAAGTCTCGTTTCCTTCTCACAGGCTACAAACGTCATTCCGACGAACAGTGCAGCGACTGTTAGTTGTCCTAATTTTTTCATGAATAATGGTTTTAAATTTGCTGTAAATTACCCAGGTGATAACGTCGTTCCAAGTAAAACAGAAATATTCACAATTATTTATATTTTAACATTAAATATAACAATTTCACTTTTGGCAACAATTATAACTATAGTGTTAGGTATAACTATTGGTTTAATTTTTTAAATTTCTCATATACGAATACGGTAGCACTTCCTATGCAAAACCTTTCTTACCCGATCTAAAAATCCAATCTTGTTCATGAGTTTTGGCAGGTTGTTAACCGCCTTTCAGTTAAGCATTCCGGGAATTCATAATTTATCCCGTCAATTTCATAATAAGAATCAATAGTGGTCTCCATAGCTTTGACTAAACATTAAAAATAATTGCCATGAAAAAATTGATCTCTCTGATTGCAATACCAATGCTCCCGTTGTTTGCATCCGCACAATTACAGAATATGGATTTTGAAAACTGGGATACTGAATCCGGAAATAAACCTGCCGAATGGATCTGGACCAACTCCACGATTACGGAAGCGTCATTCGCTTTTTATCATCCTCCTGTTGAGGAAGCTCAATCCAACAATTACGCTATAAAGCTGAGTGTTTGGTACAACTATACGAAAGACGGTGCTGTTCAGTTTGCCCCGATTGACCACAGACCGACTTCTCTTATAGGTTTTTACAAATATGAAGACAACTTTATTTACGGAGAAACCAACGATGTATTGAGAGATACGGCCCTGGTAAGTGTTTATCTTACCAAATTCAATCCGACCACTCAAAGTACCGATACTGTTGGCGTTGGCTTGTTACCCATCGGCGACAGTGTAAGTGCATACACGGAATTTACAGTGAATATAACCTATACGCGTCCCGAAATGCCGGATAGCATTACAGTCATCCTGGATCCGTCGCTTTGCAGAAGATACCCCAACCGGTCTTATTCTTTCCCGGATAACGGCCTTACCTCATTTTTCACAGTCGACAATCTCTCGCTGGTGGGTGAAAACACTGCAGGTTTGAAAGATATTCCATCAAAAAATACCCTGAACATTTTCCCTGATCCGGCACAGGATATCATCTGTTTTGAGACGGTTAGCGGTCAAGTTGCGATCTTCGACCTGACAGGAAAGCAGGTTTTCGAAACAACCTCGGGAAGCATTAGCTCTTTAGATATCAGTGAACTCAAAAAGGGAATTTATTTCCTAAGAATCGCTGACAATGAACAAACCCGCCAGGCAAGATTTGAAAAATGGTAATTAAATCAGAGTAATATTCAAGTTGATCTTTTCACACTCAGTTCTCACACTCACTCTAAAAGAAAAAGAGTTCAGAGCGAGTTTGAGTGTGAGAGAAGAGGAAAGAAAAAGAGCATTCAACTTGCGTCAAATGCTCTTTTTCTTTTTTGGTACCCAAGACTGGACTCGAACCAGCACACCTTACGGCACCGCCACCTGAAGACGGCGTGTCTACCATTTCACCACTTGGGCATTTTCGTATCACAAAAATAATCGTTTTTCGAACCGAATTACTAATTCATTGCAGTCTTCTGAAAGAATTCTTCATACACAACGCACGTTCGGTACTGCATATACTTCTCGTCCAGTCTCATAGAATGAAAAAAGGAGATAACTGCAGTTATCACCCTTAGTGGGGAGGCATTTACCAACTAAATTAATTCCCCGTCAAATTCCCAATCATTCGAAACAACATTCGCGACAATTCATCGGCCTTTCCATAAAATTGGGTGAATTCTTCTTCGTTGAGGATCGTTTCGTCTTTCATCACATCAAAGATTGCAACGCATTCGAAGGCTGATCCTCTTGACATGATATAAAAGTGACGTTTATCGGCTTTACTAAAACGACCGGTGCCTTCTGCAATATTTAAAACAATGCTTAATGAGGCTCTGCGTAATTGATTCTTCGTAACAACATCAATGGATTTGGTGTTTTCATCAATACTAAAACGTCTTTGTTAAATGCTTTGGCTTTTTGTAGACTTCCAGTTTCTCAAAATCGAACATGAATAATGGTTTAAGTAATTTGTTTACTGAATATAAGCATTTTGAAACTAAAAACGAAACAATCCGAAGCCAGATTTCCCTCACACTCAAAACTCACACTCAACCCTGCAAAAAGAAAAAGTTGGAGTTCAGTGTGAGGGAGAGTGTGAGTATTGAGGGAAAAAGAAAAAGCGAATTGCGGCAGTAATTCGCTTTTTCTTTTTGTGCGCAATTCAGTCCAAAAATAGAACCAACGTTTAATTTATCGGAGTAAATGAACCATTCCTGTTTTGGATTCAGACTCGCTTTCAAAAAGATAATAGTAGACTCCTTCTGTACATTCAGCTCCATCAGAAGTTTTACCGTCCCAGGAAAAGGGAAGATCCGAATAGAAAACAGTGTTTCCCCATCGGTTCACAATCCTTATCGATCCTTCTTTAGTTCCGGTATCGTAGGTAAAAAAGTCATTTTTTTGGTCACTGTTTGGCGAGAATATGTTGGGGAATTGAGCGACGGTTTCAGCCGGTACCAAGTGTTCCGGACCGGAAGTAAGGCCGTATATCCCAAAAATTGCCTCACAAACAGGAAGGACGAATCCGTTGCTGAGATTAATAGAATACAAGTTGCCTAAATCTGTAACATAGAGTTCTTGGGGATTTTGAGGCGATTTTACCAAGCCGTAACAATCAGTAGGAATACTGGTGAACACTGAAACTGAGAATGGGTTCGTCTGCACCTTTAATAAATAATTCCCTACATTATCATGCGCTGTAATATAAAGAATCCCGTTTACACATTCTACATCGCCTGAGGTATAGTATGGATATAAGGAGCCTATCACTTCAACTGTGCCCGTAGAAATAGTATACTTTGATAGTTGTGAACCTGCTAAATAAAGATGACCATTTTGATCACCTGTAAGACCATTCAAATCAAGTCCGCCGATTATCACTTCCAAAGAACCGTTTTCAGGATTAATGGTAGTAATACTCGAGCTAAATGAACCGTATAGTACTCCTTGCTCATAGGCAATATCGGTAATTAATGCACCAAGGTCCGGATTCAGTTCTTCCGCGTTTATGATGACTTCAGAGGAACATCCTTCTTCCGAAATTTTGACCACATTCTTATCATCCGTAATTCCATAAATTGCTTGCGCTTGTACTAATCCAGAGAGAACAAAAGTGATTAAAAATGAAATCAAGGCAGCTAGTTTCATAATAACATATGCTTTCTTTTGAAAAACGTATAGAAAGCTGAGATGGTTGGTATATTGTAAACCTTCAATTTCTCAAAATCGAACATGAATAATGGTTTAAGTTATTTGTTACTTGAATATAAGCATTTTGAATCTAAAAACGAAACAATCCGAAGCCAGATTTCCCTCACACTCAATACTCACGCTCAACCCTGCAAAAAGAAAAAGTTGGAGTTCAATGTGAGGGAGAGTGTGAGTATAGAGGGAAAAAGAAAAAGCGAATTACTGCCGCAATTCGCTTTTTCTTTTTGTGCGCAATTCGGTCTGAAAGTAGAACCAATGTATTAACGATCGTAGTTCTTCTTACTTGCGAATCCACCATTTATGACCGAGAGCTTATCTTTTGAAGGGAACTTAATTTGTTTCTTCCGGAACGAAAAAATCGGGGCCAAGAGTAAAAATAAACTCATTTTTGTGCCTGTCTGCGACCGCGGTAATGATACGCGTCCAGGATTTAACGTGCTTATGGTCGTTTCCGTCTTTAGTAAATGTGAAGTACATTCCTGAATAACGGTATCTGGGAACCCCGGTATTGAGCGATGAGGCACCTCCGAATACAGAAGCAATTCCTGTATGTTCTCCTGTAACAGATACGCCGTCGCAGATGAATGGAACAATGATCTGACCGGTACTGTCTATTACACCCCATTTCTTGTCTTCACTAAGGATCTGCCAAAAACCGGCAGTTGTATCTGCGTAATCGAACGTGAGGAACAGTCCATCAAAAAGCGGGATGAGGGTGTCGTATTCCGATTTCATTTTTTCGAACACCTTGGTGTTTTCCGGAACAGAACGAACCTTTGGGACTTTTTTTGAACGTTCCGAATTTTTGTGTGCAACCGACCAGCAGGCACAATGAAAGATAAAGAAGCAACTTGTTCATAAGGTTGAATCATTGTTGAATTAAAATTAAGTAATTGCTTTCAATAAACTTCCGGTCCAAGTTGGGCTGTAGCTTAAATTATCCTTTAATTATTTGACAAATTCCCAATCATCCGAAACAGCATCCGGGATAATTCATCTGCCTTTCCGTAAAATTGGGTGAATTCTTCTTCGGTCAGGATGGTTTCGTTTTTCATTACATCGAAAATAGCAACGCATTCAAAGGCTGATCCTCTTGACATAATGTAAAAGTGACGTTTGTCGGCTTTACTAAAACGACCGGTTCCTTCTGCAATGTTTAAGACAATGCTTAATGAGGCTCTGCGTAATTGATTCTTTGTAACTACGTCAATGGATTTGGTGTTTTTCATCAACACTAAGACGTCTTTATTAAATGCTTTCGCTTTTTTGTAGACCTCCAATTTTTCGAAATCGAACATGAATAGTAGATTATTAGTTTCAACTTAATATACGCATTTTGAAATTAAAAACGAAACAATCCGAAGCCAGATTTCCCTCACACTCAAAACTCACACTCAACCCTGCAAAAAGAAAAAGTTGGAGTTCAGTGTGAGGGAGAGTGTGAGTATTGAGGGAAAAAGAAAAAGCGAATTACTACCGCAATTCGCTTTTTCTTTTTGTGCGCATGACTGGACTCGAACCAGCACATCCGTAGGAAACCACCCCCTCAAGATGGCGTGTCTACCAATTTCACCACATGCGCAGTTACGTTCTAAACGCTTGCGAATATAGCATTTTTCAACTTGACAAATGACTTGACTACAGAACAAATTTCATTCGTTCAATGCTAATCTCCCCGGAAAAACTATCTTTCACCCCTCAAACCAAATAATTTCACACACATGAACCGCTATGAAACCGTTTTCGTTATAAGTCCTCAATTGTCTGAGGACCAAGCAAAAGAAGTCAATAAAAAGTACGGGAAAATACTCCGGGATTCCGGTGCTCAGATCCTTCACCAGGAGCATTGGAACGGATACAACTTCCTGTATGAATACGAATCCGAAGCGAGCCTTGTAAAGGAACTGGAAGCTACGTTCAAAAGAGATGATCGTGTTTTGCGTCATCAAACCGTTCGTCTCGACAGATCCGGCAACAAAGATTCCAATGATTTGAAATAAACCGAACTGCTTTTTGGGCAGTGGGAGAATTTTCTGACGTGATAACGCAATATTACGTCAATCAATTACATAAGTGTAACCTCAAACAATCCTCACTCAAAGCATTCCTCACCTCAAGTACGGATATCGTATGGATATAGCATAGGTCGCGTATAGATATAGTATTAAAACGTTATATATTTAACACCTTGGTTTAGAGCGTTTCAAGCGAAATTCAGCTTTAAAAAGAAGTATTTTCGTCTGGGTCTTGCCTCCTAAGAGCTTGACTTTATTTCACACAAATGATAAATCGAACCAGATTTAACCAAAACCCAATTAGTCATTAGAAATTTGTAATTGGTAATTAGAAGAAAAACTACTTGATCTTCAAATCAAGAATCTTTTCTTCCCCGATGTATCCTTCTAAATGATCACCGATCGCAACCGGTCCAACCCCTGCAGGTGTTCCGGTGAAAATCAGGTCGCCGGTTTTTAGTGTTACGTATTGCGAAACGAAGGCAATGATTTGGTCAATGGAAAAGATCATGTCAGCTGAATGTCCTTTTTGGACAGCCGTTCCGTTTTTTTTCAATGTGAAATGCAGATCCTTCAGATCGAGCGAACTTACCGGGATGAAATGTGTTCCCATTGGTGCACTGTTGTCGAATCCCTTCGCCTTTTCCCATGGAAGGCTTTTTGCTTTGCATTGTTCCTGCAGGTCGCGGGCCGTAAAGTCAATCCCCAACGAGATTTCATCGTAATAGGTCGCTGCGAATTTTTCCTGGATGTTTTTTCCCACTTTTTTGATCTTCACCACGATCTCGCATTCGTAATGCAGGTCTTTGGTAAAATCGGGAATGTAAAAGTCATTTCCTGCCGGCAAATAGGCCGTATCCGGTTTCATAAAGAAAACAGGCTCCGAGGGAAGCGGGTTATTCAATTCTTTTGCGTGGTCGGCGTAATTTCGCCCTATGCAGATGATTTTCATTTTATTTTAAAGTTGAAAGTCCCGATAGTTATCGGGATCAAATGTTCCAAAAGTTCAAAGTTCATTCGGTATTCGTAATTACTTCTTGAACTTATTCTGAAGCGCTGCCAATTTGTCCTCCATACTCATCTGCGCGTTTTCTCCGTCACGTTTTTCACGGCGTTTCTGCTTGATGCGTTCCATTTCCTCGCGCAGTAATTGTTTGGTAAATAGGGGAAAGTCCGCGTCCATCATCCAGCCGAAATAACCCGGTTCGGACTCGGAAACTTCTTCCACCGTTTTTCCTTTGTGTTTCCCGAAGTTGTAGCAAACCTGTCCGTCCTTCGTTTTTGCGAGTCTTCCGGCAAAGTCGTGCCACTCCTGGTTTCCCTGGCGTGAAAACTCCGACAGCTCCGGGATGGTTTTGGCTAAATCCGGGTAACGCTCCAATTGCGCTTTAAAGACATCCAGCGTCACTTTGGTATCGTACAGGGCATTGTGTGCATTCTCCATGGATTCCTTGCAGTAAAACTGGTATGCGGCCGCCAAAGTTCGTTGCTCCATTTTGTGGAAGATATTCTGAACGTCAATGAATCGGCGCTCATTCACTTTGAATGAATGATTGATCCGAAGAAATTCCTCCGCCAGGACAGGGATATCGAACTTATTGGAATTGTATCCGCCCAGGTCCGCATCTCCGATAAATGCAGCAATTTCATCAGCCAATTGAGCAAAAGTCGGTTCATTGGCAACCATGTCATCCGTGATACCGGTAATTTCTGCCGACTCTTTGGTGATGGGAATAGTAGGGTTGATGCGTTTGTAATACTCACTCTGTTCTCCGTTCGGAGCAATTTTAATCAAAGCGATCTCAATGATCCGGTCTTTTGCGACATCCAATCCGGTGGTTTCCAGGTCCAACATGACAAAATTCCGGGTGAGTGATAAATTCATAGTGCACAAGTTATACTTCAAAGATGGGGAAAATGTGGGGAACTCCGACGTTACGATAAAACAAAATTTTCTCCCGCAGATTCCGCAGATCTCGCTGATTTTAATGCGATGATAGAATTATAAAAAATATCCGGTAAATTCTATATCTGCGCAATCAGCGCTATCTGCGGGAAACAAAAAACGCCGACTAGTTTTGGTTACTAAATCGGCGTTCTGAATATTTTCCTTCGTGTTACGCAATTTGTAATTGCTACACTCAGTCTTCATCCGCTATGCGAATTCCTACTTCACAATGATGAACTCGGTTCTACGGTTCAACTGATGTCCTTTTTCTTTTTCATCCCAGTTCGGCATGCTTTCAATTTGTGCATCAGATACTTTCAATTTGCTTTCACCGTATCCTTTTCCGGTAATTCTGCTTGCAGGAATTCCTTTTGAAACGATGTAGCGCGCAGAAGCTTTGGCACGTTGATCGGATAATTTCATGTTGTACTCACTTGTACCGCGACTATCCGTATGAGAACCCAATTCGATCTTGATCCCCGGATTTGCTTTCATGATTTTCACGATCTTATCCAATTCAGCAGCTGCATCCGGACGAATGTCCCATTTGTTGTAGTCGAAGTAGATAGGGTTTACATCCAAACCGATGTCTGTTCCAACTTCATTTTTAGCTAATGAGCGGTCAATGCGGATCTCGGAATTGTCGTCCAAAGTTACCGGTGCATCATACGTCATAGTCACGTATCCTGGTTTCTCCAATGTTAAAGCGAACTCTACATTGTCACCTTTCTTCATACCGCCAAGTGTATCTGTTTTATATGCTCCGGCTGTTTTGGTTAAAGATTGAGACAGCTTTTCTCCTGTTTTCTTGTTCATCAAAGTAACCGTAACACCGTTCAGTTTCTCCATGGTTTTGCTGTCTGTAATTGTTCCTACAACATAGTAAGGTTTTACCATCATTTGCTCGTCCAGGTCTAACCAGAATTCACGGTAAACTTCCGAATATTCTTTGTTACACTCGGTTTTGAATTTCTCGTTGTAGAAGTTTTTCTTCCCGTCTTTTTCATAAGAGAAAGTCAGGTCGTATTCCTTACAGGGTTCCAATGAGTTCATGAATACACCGTCACGCAAACGTGGGAACAATTTACGGTCATACGGGTTTTCACAGTTCAAACATCTCAAGGTTACAGAAACATCTTCCGGAAGCGGTCTGTTCCCGATTACGTTGATCTTTCCGTTCAAAACAGCGATGTTTTTAACTCCTAAATAGTTGTTCTTGATCTCGTAGATGTCCTTTTCACCTCTTCCATCTGCACGAAGGGAAGTCATGTATCCTGTTAAACCGTCAACTGTTGTAGTGTAGAAAATATCGTCACATGTGGAGTTGATCGGTGAACCTAAGTTCATAGCAGGTCCCCAGTTTCCTTTTCCATCCGCTTTTGACATGAAAATATCGAACCCACCCATACTTTTGTTCCCGTTACTTGAGAAATAAAGTGTGCTGTTGTCGATAGAAACAAACGGAGATTCGTCGTCCATCGGTCCGTTGATGTTCGGTCCGGCATTGACCGGATCTCCCCATGAACCGTCTTTTTGTTTGATACAGTAGTAAATATCACGCCCTCCTAATCCACCTTTGCGGTTAGAAACGAAATACATGCGTTGTCCGTCAGGAGTTACAGTAACGTGTGTTTCCCAATCACTCGTATTGATTTTCTTGTTGTCCAAATGGGTTACCTCCTGGAATCTGTTTGTGGAGAAATCGGAATAGAAAATATCCCCGTTTCCTTTCGTATCCTGGTAAACATATACCCGGCGCTCATCCGGGCTTACAGCCAGGGTTGCTTCGTTTTGCAAGGAATCACAGAATTCCAGTTTGATCGGGTCCATCCAGGTAGAATCAAAATCACGGTATGACACATAAATATCTTCCGGGTATTGATTGTTTCTTGGATCTAATCCCTTATCTGAAGCTCCTGTTGGCCATCTTCTGCGGGACGTATAGTACAACGCGGAGCCATCCAGTGAAATAACAGGAGAAAACTCCGGGTTTGCAGTGTTGATCGAGCTTCCCATGTTTTTCAAATACACGTTTTTCGGGCTCATCATCTCAGCACGTGCTACTTTACATTGCTCCAAATATAATTTTGCGAAGAACACATTGTTGGATTTCGTAATGGAGTTTGTCAGGAACTTATTGTAAAACTCTTCCGCTTTATCGATATTTCCTGCTGCGTGGTAGCATTTTCCCATTTCAAAGTAGGAATCAATCGGAGCAGCAGTTTCTTTCGGGTTGAAAGGATCGTACTTTTTGTCCGTTTTCAACACTGCCTTTTCCAAATGAGGAGTCGCTTTAACGAAATCTGTCGACATCTCCAGGTAAATAAACCCGCGACGGTAGTTGTAGTTCGCACTGTTTGGTTGAATTTCGAGCAGTTTGTCTACAATTAACCCTGCCTGGTAAAAATACCCTTCCTGGATCATGATCGCACTCTCCATTACAAGCTCGGATTCCGAACCGTTATTGATCATTTCCATGACCTTTTTGGTATCGTATTGACCAAAGGAAATGAAGGGACACAAGAGCGTTAGTAAAATAGTAGATTTCAGTAATTTCATTGTTCTATAAATTAAGAAAGACCCACCTCTTTCAGTTTAAGTTTGTGGGTCTTACGTTCATTTTAATTTTTAGTTACAAATATATAAATATTAGATTTCTCTGTTGACATCGAACTGCTCTAAGTAATCAGCAACCCGTCGTACAAATTGTCCTCCGAGAGAACCGTCAACCACACGGTGATCGTATGAATGTGATAAGAACATCTTGTGGCGGATCCCGATAAAGTCTCCTTCCGGTGTTTCAATCACTGCAGGCATTTTGCGAATCGCTCCCAAAGCAAGGATTGCAACCTGCGGTTGATTAATGATCGGAGTTCCCATCACGTTCCCGAATGTTCCTACGTTTGTAACTGTATATGTTCCGCCCTGAATATCTTCCGGCTTCAATTTATTGTCGCGTGCGTTTCGTGCAAGTTCGTTTACGGATTTTGCAATTCCTGTCAAGTTCATGCGGTCAGCCTGCTTGATTACAGGAACAATTAAGTTTCCTGAAGGCAGTGCAGTTGCCATCCCGATATTGATATCCTTGCGCTTGATGATCTGGTTTCCGGATAACGAAACGTTGATCATTGGGAAATCTTTGATCGCTTTCACGATTGCTTCCATGAAAATAGGAGTGAACGTTAAGTTTTCACCTTCACGCTTTTCGAATTCCTTTTTCATTTTGTTTCTCCAGTTCACGATGTTCGTTACATCCGCCTCAACGAATGAAGTCACGTGTGGGGAAACGTGCTTGGACATCACCATGTGCTCAGCGATCAGCTTACGCATGCGGTCCATTTCCATGATCTCATCTCCCGGATTTGCAATAACAACCGGTTCCTTGATGTTGCTCAGGAAGGAAGAACCACCTGAAACAACCGGAGCAGCACCATTGCTGGATGCAGCCGGTGCAGAAACTGCCGGTGTTGGCTGAGCAGTTGCAGTAGCTGCCACAGCAGGAGCTGGTGTGCCGGTTCCGCGTGTATCGATGTAAGAAAGAATGTCTTTTTTAGTCACTCTTCCACCCATGCCTGTTCCATTGATTGCATCAATTTCTGACATGGAAATATTTTCTTTTTGTGCAATGCTTCTTACTAGCGGAGAAATGAATTTTCCATTTCCACTGCTTTTTTCAAGAGTAACTCCTCCGTTTGAAACCACTGCCTGTGCCGCAGAAACTGTTTCAGCAACCGCCGCTACAGCAGCAGGTTCAGCTTTTGGCGCAGCCGGTGCAGCATCTCCGTCCGTAGAAATAATCGCAATGACATCACCAACTTGTGCCACCTGGTCTTTTTCAAATAATTTTTGAACCAAAACCCCAGCAGCTTCTGATGGTAATTCGTTGTCAACTTTATCCGTTGCAACCTCTACCAAAGGTTCATCCATTGCTACAGTGTCACCCACTTCTTTTAACCAGTTGGTAATGGTAGCTTCAGTAACGCTTTCTCCCATTTTTGGAAGACGAATTTCAATTTGTGCCATATAACGACTAAGAATTCTCGATTAATTTTCGTACAAAAGTAACGTAAAAAATAGGATTTTCACCAATGCTTTTTATTGATCTAATTTTTTCCACGTTTTCCATAAAATCTGGATGTCGCGCAAGACCGAATATTCACGGGCGTACAACAAATCCAGTTTGGATTTCAGATTCTCGTCCAAACCGCTTAAATGGTCGGTTGGAGTAAGGATTCCCTTCTTGATCTTCGGCAGTTGTTTGTTGGATAAATTGCTTTGATCGTTGTATGAAACCACTGTTTTTCGCCCGCTGATCAATTTGAAAATATTCCCCAGGAACTGGATTTTATTTTTGTAAGCCCATACCAGGAGAGGAGAGGTCAGCAGTAAACCGATTCCCACCAGGAAATCAAACAAGCGTTTCTGTCTTTTTTTTGCGGGCTGACTGATCGCATTAATTTCCAGGATGTACAAATCTCCCGCAGTTTCAATGGAATTGGACCCGATCAGGTACTGACTGTCGGGTTGGGCAATTTTATAATCTACCGAAACGTCCGGAATTGCAGTCATCCAATGGATAATATCTGCAGCACTCAGGTCTTTCGCGCAAAAGATAATCTCATCAATGTTGTGTACCCGTACAATTTGTTCCAATTGACTGATCGATCCAAGTGAGTCCCTCCCGTGATCTTCATCCAGGGAAACCGAAACAATCTGTGAGATCTTGGGTTGGGTTTGATGCAACAGGTGTGAAACGCGTTCGAATTCTTCCGGTGAACCCACAATAGCAAAATTGGCATGTTTGCGTCCGTTGATGGTGAATCGTTTCCCGATTGTTAAGTGAAGAATGCTGCGCGAAAGAATGTAATAAGTAATGGTCCAGCCGGCACCCAATAAAATAAACAGCCGTGAAAACTGCCATTCTTTAGGGAAAAGCGCATACAGGATCAAAATGAATGCTGTTCCGATCGCTCCTCCGAAAATGAATTTTTTAAACGTAACCGGTTGATCGTAACCACCTTGCAGGGCCACGGATGTCATCCAGATAAATGTATAGAACAGGATCAGGATATTGGTAATCTGTTCGGGAAAATCAATTTGTGCCTGTTGCCAGTAATTCGTTAAGGCAAACAAACCAAGCAACAAATAAATTGTATCGAAAAGCGGAAGGGTGATCTTTCGTATGAAGCGCATCCCGATTGCCAGTCCGGCCCTGAAGTAAATGGCGGAGTTGATCAGGAAGGAAAACAAGCGTGCGTTCTTCTGGGAAAAGTGTTTCCGGGCAAAGATGACCATCGCACGATAGAAGACAAAAACATAGTTTACCGAACTTTTCTTGGTGCTTTCTCCTTTGTAGTGGATGATCCGTGTCTCAGGGAAGTAGACGTTTTTGTATCCGCCTTTGATAATCCGGTAGGAAAGATCAATGTCTTCACCGTACATGAAAAATTCCTCGTCCAATAAGCCTACTTTGTCCAAAGCTTCCTTACGCATCAGCATAAAGGCCCCGGAAAGGATTTCGATCTCATTTGTTTCAAACTCGGATAAATAACCCAAATGGTATTTTCCAAATATTTTCGACTTGGGGAAAATACGTGAAATACCGAAGATCTTGTAAAAAGCAACGGCGGGTGTTGGCAAACCTCTTTTGGATTCGGGTAAAAAGATTCCTTTCCCGTCTACCATCCGAACTCCCAGTCCGCCAACTTCCGGGTGTTCGTCCATGTATCTGACAACCTTGAACAAGGTGTCTTCCTCAATCACGGTATCCGGGTTTAAAAGCAGTTGGTATTTACATTCGGAAAGTTCCATTGCCTGGTTATTTGCTTTGGAAAATCCTTTATTGTCTTTATTGGCAATGACTTTCACCCATGGAAATTTCTCGCGTACCATTTCTACGGAGCCATCCACGGAATTATTATCAACGACCCATACTTCTGCGGGTTCCTGTTTCATTGCTTCGGAAACAGAGTTCAGGCATTGCTCCAGGAAAAAGACAACGTTGTAGTTGACTATGATAACAGCAATTTTTGGAGCAGAATGGGTCACAATACCGGTTGTGGATTAAATTATTTTACAGCAATACAAGAAATCTCGATCGGTACGTTCATGGGCAGTTTGGAAACCTGTACGGTTTCTCTTGCCGGAGGTACGTCCTGAAAGTATGATCCATAAACGGCATTCATCTCGGAAAATTGCCCCAGGTCCGTCATGAAAATACTGCATTTCACAATATTGTTCAAGGTCAAACCGGCTTCTTTCAGCAAAGATTCGATATTTTTCAGAATACGGTGTGTAGCGTCTTCAATCGATCCGATTTCCAATTCACCAGTAAAGGGATTTAATGGAATCTGACCACTTACATAAACCGTATCACCGCTGATGATTGCCTGACTATACGGACCTATCGGAGCCGGTGCCCCGGGAATTTGAATTGCCTTTTTCATCGATTCTTTTTTGCAAGTTTAGTAAATTTGGGGCACATGCGGTTTTTATTAGTAGATAACTTCGATTCGTTCACTTACAATATTGTCCATTACCTGGAACAATGCGATGTGACGGTGGATGTCTTTACTAACCTGGAGGTAGATAGTTCTTCTTTTGCGAATTACCAGGCACTTGTTCTTTCACCCGGTCCCGGACTTCCCTCACAAGCCGGAAAATTGATGGAAGCAGTTGCTGAAGCATTCCACAGAAATATTCCTGTTTTGGGTGTTTGCCTGGGAATGCAGGCTTTGGCAATTCATGCAGGTGATTCCCTCTACAACCAGGAAATTGTAAAACACGGCTTGGCTGAAGCGATTCGACTGGTAAAAAGAGATTCACTTTTTTACCGGGGAATTCCGGAAGTAACTGAAGTTGGCCTGTATCATTCCTGGGCCGTTCGTTTGAATGAAAGTTCACCGTATACTCCAACTGCTTTTTCAGAAAGCAACGTACTAATGTCGATGGAAATACCCGAAAAGAAGATCTATGCGGTACAATTCCACCCGGAAAGTATTTTAACTCCTGAAGGTTTGAAGATGATCCGGAATTTCGTGGAAATCGTGAGGGGGAACTACTAATATCCTGTCATGTGTTCCGCAAGTCATTCCTGATATTTCCTGCCGGGTCAATTCGAATAGCGAAGCGAATCGAGAATACGGAAACCCGAACGGACGAGCGCATCGTGAACATTAGAATCTATTCCTATGCAATCATAATAAAAAATTGTATATTGGGTAAAATTTTGAAAGTATGAAATGGATAACCACATCGTTATTTCTGTTGTTTTTTGTAGTTGCCAAAGCACAATCCTGCATCGGTGTTTGGGTTACAATTGACGATAAAACAGGCAAGAAAAAGTCTAAAGTGGAATTGTACAAGAAAGATGAAAAGCTTTACGGCAAAATCATTTACTTGTACCCGCGTGAGGGAAGAGAAGATAATCCGAAATGCAAGAAATGTACAGACGACCGTAAGGATCAACCGCTGGTTGGTTTGCAAATTGTACGTGGATTGAAATGGGATGGTGGTGAATGGGAAGACGGAACAATTGTGGACCCGGAGAATGGAAAGGTATATACCTGTGCTATTTGGATTGATCGCGATGATTTTACCAAATTGCATGTGAGAGGATATGTGGGCCCGTTTTACAGAACACAAACCTGGGTCAAAGCAGATTAAAACAGAAATTATCAGATACAAAAAACCCCGACGATTAATGTCGGGGTTTTTTATTTCGTTTAATGTATTAAGCAGCTTTCTTTTGGCAGCAAGTTCCTCCTGATTTTTCACCAGCGCAAGAACCTTTTTTGCTTTTCTTCTTTTTACCTTTTTTATCGTCGTGTTTAACGATAGAAACAGTTGTGTTGTTAGAAGCAGCGTAAACGGTAGCGCTCACAGAACCTACAAACATCAATAAAGTTAGTGCAACAAATGCTTTTTTCATGATTTCACTATTTTAATTTGCTTAAAAGTACAATTAATATTAGAATGAGCCAAGCTTCGTTAACTTAGCTTTAACATCCTGGTCGATTTTAACATCTAATTTCGTGCCAAGCGGTAAGAACACATCTACACGTGATCCGAATTTAATAAACCCGAATTCCTGTCCCGCTTCAGCAGTTTGACCTTCTTTTGCGTAATAGCAAATTCTGCGTGCCACGGCCCCTGCAATTTGTCGGAACAGAACTTCCTGGCCTGATGAGTGTTGAACAACAACAGTGCTTCGTTCGTTATCCGTTGAGCTTTTCGGGTGCCACGCAACCAAAAAGAGTCCTTTGTGGTATTTCACATACTTTACAATTCCGCTGACAGGGAAATAATTCGCATGTACATTTAGCGGCGACATGAAAATAGAAACCTGGATGCGGCGGTCTTTGAAATATTCTGTTTCTTCTACTTCTTCAATGACCACTACTTTTCCATCAGCAGGACATAAAATGTCTGAATCCGTGAAAGTAAACGTGCGCTTGGGAATTCTGAAAAATTGAACCACCAGGTAAAGCATTACCAATGCTCCTGCAGATAACAATAAGAACAGCCAAAGCCATCCTGTAACTGTGTAAAGCCAGTAATTTCCCCATTGGATCAAGCCCAGGATAATCACTGCAATAATAATGGTAGTTGTTCCTTCTCTGTGAAGTGTCATGTTTTGATGTTAGCTAATGAGTGCCAAAAGTACGTATAAAACGGGAGCTACGAATAGCATCGCGTCAATTCTGTCCAGAATTCCTCCATGGCCGGGAAGGATATTTCCCGAATCCTTGATGTTGATGGAGCGTTTTAATTTGCTTTCAAAAAGATCTCCAAGAGTTGCCAGGATACTTGCCAGAATGGATACTCCGGCAATAGCAATTGCATTCTTCGCATTGAATGAACCTACGAAATAAAGAATTGCAAGCATCACCAGGGCCGCACCGATCATCCCACCGATAAATCCTTCGCGGGTTTTCTTGGGAGAAACACTTGGGATCAATGGAGTCTTTCCGAACAAACGACCGAAAACGTATGCTAAAGTATCATTCAAATATATCGGCAGGAGTACGATCAGTAGCATCTGCTTATCCATATTGTTTGTCAGTGTGTAAGCAATTGCCAGGGTCCACATGGGTAAAACCGGGTAGAAGAAATTAAACACGAATGGACTTTTAAACACGAAATTGATGTTTTCTTTTTTGAAGATCCAGTAGGAGAGGATGCTAACGGTAACGATTACAATTCCCCAAAGAACCAGCAATGCCGGAGTTTGAACAAAATAATCCCAAACCGGGTTGAAAAGCAGTGGATAAAAACCTTTTGCTGTTTGAATTAAAAGAGGCATAAACAAAGCGGTTACCAACAAAAGAGCCGGTAGTTTCATGGTATGTTTGAAAGGACTTTTCTTGCTCATTTCAGACAATTCATGTGTTCCCAACATCGTGAATACATAGAACACCAGGTTCAGCAGGTTGGCATTGTTTCTTACATCGTAGACGAATGGAGTGAAAACCACCATCAAAAATAAAGCCCCGAAAACGGAGCGTATCAATACATCTTTCATTCCAAAAAAATATCCCGGAGTACACGAATTGACTCCGGGATAATATTAAAGTTTATTATTCTTCTGATTTGTTTGTGTTGTCCAACGGTTCAATAGTCGGATTGATCACATTCGAGTCTGAATTTGTTGCAGTGTCTTCATTTACTGGGTTTTCCGAACTGAAATCCAGTGTTGAATCTTCTTTCGGCGGATTATTTACCGCAGTATTAATTTCTTCATCAGAACTCCACAAACGCTTCCCGAAAATTTCTTCCAGATCTTCTTTGAAGATAACTTCCTTGTCCAAAAGCTTATCAGCCAGTGCGGTCAGTTTATCCTTGTTTTCAGAAAGAATTTTCAATGCCCGCTGGTATTGTGTTTCGATCAGTTTACTTACCTCTTCGTCGATAATACGTGCGGTATCATCGGAATAAGGTTTTGTAAATGCATCGCGGCCCTGGGAATCGTAGAAAGAGATATTCCCGACACGTTCATTCAATCCGTAGATTGAAACCATGGCATATGCCTGTTTGGTTACCTTCTCCAAATCGCTTAAAGCTCCTGTAGAGATTTTTCCAAAGATCAGTTGTTCTGCGGCACGACCTCCCAAAGCAGAACACATATCATCCAGGATTTGTTCTGTAGTGGTAATTTGTCGTTCTTCCGGTAAATACCATGCTGCTCCCAATGAGCGGCCACGTGGTACAATAGTTACTTTGACCAACGGATGTGCGTGCTCCAATAACCAGGAAGTTGTTGCGTGACCTGCTTCGTGGAAAGCAATTGCACGTTTTTCTTCTTTGGTGATAATCTTATTTTTCTTCTCCAATCCACCGATGATACGGTCAACCGCATCGAGGAAATCTTGTCGTTCAACAAACTTCTTGTTTTTACGTGCAGCAATCAGGGCTGCTTCGTTACACAAGTTTGCGATATCCGCTCCCGAGAATCCCGGAGTTTGCTTGCTCAGGAATTCGATATCCAGGTTTTTATCCAGTTTCAAAGGTCTCAAGTGAACCTGGAAGATCTCCTTACGTTCATTCAAATCCGGCATGTCAACGTAGATCTGACGGTCAAAACGACCGGCACGCATCAAAGCTGCATCCAATACATCTGCACGGTTTGTTGCTGCTAAAATAATCACTCCGGAGTTTGTTCCGAAACCATCCATTTCAGTCAATAACTGGTTCAGGGTATTTTCACGTTCATCGTTTGAGTTGAAACCGTTGTTTTTACCTCTTGCACGACCGATAGCGTCGATCTCGTCAATAAAGATGATTGCCGGTGCTTTTTCTTTTGCCTGGCGGAACAAATCACGCACACGAGACGCTCCGACACCCACGAACATTTCTACGAAATCAGATCCTGAAAGCGAGAAGAAAGGAACTTTTGCCTCGCCTGCAACTGCTTTTGCAAGTAATGTTTTACCGGTTCCCGGAGGGCCTACCAATAAAGCTCCTTTCGGAATTTTAGCACCTAACTCCGTATAGCGTTGCGGGCTTCTTAAGAATTCCACAATTTCCTGGATCTCTTCTTTTGCTCCTTCCAAACCGGCCACATCCTTAAATGTAACGTTGGTGGATTTTCCTTTCTCGTATACCTGTGCGCGGGATTTACCGATGTTGAAGATCTGGCCTCCGGCACCACCACCGCCACCTGACATACGACGCATCACGAATACCCAGATCAAAATAATGATCAGGATCGGCAAAAGGAACCCGATGATTGACCCGAAATAGTCGCGCTCTTCAACAGGAGGTGCTGATATGGTAGCCTTTCCTTTTGCTACCAGGCGCTCATTGATCTCGTCCAGTTTCGTTTCGAAATTCCCAGCATCAACGATATCAATAGAGAAAACAGGACTGCCTTTTTGAGTAAAGCTATTGCCTTTCTTTTCCAGGGCTTGTTTAATGTATTTTAATTCACCCTTCGGATTCGGATTTGCTTTGATCGCTTTTTCACCTGCTTCATTCAATTTGAAATCGACACGCTTGTAGTTGACAATGTAAGCATTGCCGATCATGCTGGAATCCGCCAGGGAATAAAAGGTGTTGATATTACGTAATTTGGCATCCGAAGAACCGTTGTAATAAGCTGCAATAATGATTCCCAATACGATTACTGCGTAGATCCAGTAGATCGCATAAGGACTTCTTTTGGGTTTGTTTGAATTGTTATTTTCAGCCATAATAGAATTAATTCAAGTTTGGAATATCTGTTCTGAGTGCATCGGACCAAAGATCTTCCAATTCATAAAAATGTCGTGCATCTTTGTAGAAAATGTGTGCTACAACGCTTACATAATCCAACAGAACCCACTCGGAAGTTGTTTTTCCTTCCTGGTGCCATGGTTTCTCCTGGAGTTCTTTTCGTGTATGTCTTGCCACAGTAGAGGCAATACCATCCACTTGCACACTGGATTCACCGGAGCAAATGACGAAAAAGTCTGTAACTGCACTTGAAATGTTTCGTAGGTCTAATACAACGATGTCTTTCGCTTTGTTTTCTTGCATACCTTCAACGATCGTGTCGCAAAGTACTTTAGAATCTATGTCGTTTTTTAATTTATACATTCGTAAATTTGTAAGTACAAATCTAAGCATTTATTAGCTTGATTTGTGTGATTGTTAAATGCAAATACTTGTTAATAAAACATGATTGGTCAACAAATTATCCAATTGCATGAGGTAGACTCTACTAACAATTATGCTGCCAAGCTGCTTTCGGAAGGAAAATTGACGCATGGAACTGTAATTTTGGCAGAACACCAAACGGCAGGAAGGGGGCAAAGAGGGAGGAATTGGCAGTCTGTAGGCTCAAGACAGTTTACCGGGACTTATTTTTTGAAAACTGATTTTTTGTCAGTTGACCATTTATGTTATCTTAATATGGGGATTGCACTCGCGGTCCGGGAGGTGATCCAGTCATTTACGCGGAAGAAAGTTTCCATCAAGTGGCCGAACGATATTTTTATCGATGCCTATAAGATAGCCGGGATCCTGATCGAAACCAACTGGAAGAACGGTCGGGTAGAAGGAGCCATTGTGGGGATCGGTGTGAATATCTCACCCGTACAGAGTGTCGGATATGCTACTTCCCTGGAAGAGCTTTCGGGAAGGACTCCTGAAGTATTCAGTGTATTGGACATACTTAGTAATAATCTGAATGAATTCTACCAGTATATTCAACAGGGAAATTTTGATTATTTGAAAAGTACCTATGAATCTTTTTTGTGGAAGAAAGACGAGGAAATTATCCTGGAGGAGCGCCAGGTTTCCATTCCGTTCACCGGAATTATTCGTGGGGTTGACCAAATCGGGAATTTGCTGGTTGAACGGGAAGGGGTGATTACGGTTTATCACAACCAGGAGTTGAACTTTGAAGCGAACTATGGGAAAGAATTACGAATGCCTAATTCCTAATCAAACAGTTGTAGAGACACGAAGTATTCATTTCGAATGCGTTAATCTGCTGTGGCAGATTTTATCGAAAGCTACGCTTTCTCTTATTCGAATTGTTTCTGGAGATTTTTGGTCATTACGACAAACAAGCTGGTTAACGGTTTTTCAACCATCATTTTCATAAACATGTTGATGTTTGCCTCAAATTCGAGATGACCTTCACAGGTAGCACCTGTTTCTTTCAGGATAATTGATAAAGTATAGCTGAACGGTGCTTTTTCACCGGATTCCATTACGATCCTGGTATTCGGTTCTTTGGAGACGTAGATCAACGGAATGACGATTCCTCCCTGCGCTTTGAAAGAACATCCTTTTTCATCCGACTGGAAATCGGAAATCTTATCTTGCGGGAGCAAATGTTCGATATTCTTCGCGTCTGAAAGAAACTCAAACACTTTTTGTGCTGAAGCGTTAACCGGTGAAGAATCAGTTTTTAGTAACATGGCTTTAGTTTTTCCAGTTTTCGGGACTGATTTTCCACTCTCGTAAAGAGTCAACATCAGCAGAAGTCACGTAATCTGATTTCAATGCCTGATCGATCAGGTGGTCGTAATCAGTAAGTGTTACAAACGGGCATTCCGCATTCGCAAAATTTTTCATGGAGACATCAAAACCATAGGTGAAGATCGCGACCAATCCTTTTACTTCCAATCCTGCATCTCTTAATGCATGAACAGCCTGCAAGCTGCTTCCACCTGTAGAAATTAAGTCTTCAATTACTACAACGCGCTGTCCTTTTTCAAAATGACCTTCGACCATATTTCCCATTCCGTGAGCTTTCGCGGAGCTGCGGACGTAGATGAAAGGAATTCCCAATTCCTGTGCAACCAATGCTCCTTGTGCGATCCCCCCGGTTGCAACACCTGCAATGATATCCGGTTTTCCGAAATGTTCCAAAATAGCATCTGCATATCCCTGGCGAATATAGGTTCTGATTGCGGGGAAAGAAAGTGTGATCCTGTTATCACAATATATAGGCGATTTCCAACCTGAAGCCCATGTAAATGGAGAATTTGGTTGTAATTTTACTGCTTTAATTTGTAGCAAAAATTCAGCTACTTTTAGTGCTCGATCTTTATTTAAAATCATAGTGCAAATGTACAAAGTTTTTATTGATAATTCGGTTATTGAATTTTTGGATTCATCGGAAAAAATACCTTCGAAAAGGTACGATTTGATCCAGAATTCCCCGGAAAATGATTTGTCAACCCTTTTGGATCAGTTTGATTTTTCAGGTTCAAACAGCTGTATATTAATTATTTACGAGGATTTTGATTTGGCATTCAATCAGGTCTTTCATGCCTATGAATTTATGGATGCAGCCGGTGGGATAGTAAAGTGTGATCGGCGGTATTTATTTATTGAACGACATGGAATGTGGGATATCCCCAAGGGGAAACTGGATGCAAATGAACAACCCTGGGAGGCTGCCGTGCGTGAAATTGAAGAGGAATGTGGTATCAAAGGACCGACGATCGATCATTTGCTTGGAATAACATTCCACACGTATTGTTACATGGGAAGGTTGACGATTAAAAAGAACTGGTGGTATGCACTTCATTATTCCGGTTCGATGGAAGTGACCCCGCAAGAGGAAGAGTCGATTACGCAAGCAATCTGGATTGAGAAGGATGAATGGAAAATGATCCGTGAGAATACGTATGAGTCGATCCAGGAGGTGTTGGATATGGCGCAAAACTTTTAATTATCAATTGAGTAATTATCAAGAGGATTCCTTTCTTGATAACTTAACCCATTTATAATTGATAATTAATCTATGATCCGGTGTTTTTGTGCGATTTTTACTGCTTCCATTTTGTTGTGGGCCTGTAATTTGCTGTAAATATTTTCAATGTGCTTGCGAACGGTTGATGGTGATATGATCAGGTTTTCAGCAATTTGTTTGTAATCCATACCTTTACTCAGTTGATTGAGTACGTCGATTTCCCTTGGTGAGAGTTCGGGTTTGTTTGTGTCGAATTTTTCTTCTTCGGGTTTGATCGGGTTTCGTAACAGACGCAATGCTTTTAAAGCGATCCCGGATGACATGGGTGCTCCGCCCTCTACAATGGATAAAATACTTTGAAGCAGCATGCGCGGATTTTCGTCTTTTAACAGATACCCGTTTGCTCCGGCTAAAATTGCCTGGAAGATGGATTCTTCGTCGTCGAGTACCGTGAGCATAATGACCTTGATTTGCGGGTAACGTTCGAAAATGATGCGTGTAGTTTCAATACCATTCATTTCGGGCATTTGAATGTCCATCAAAACGACATCGACATTTGTATCTTCCGCAAGTTTCTCCAGGAACAATTTTCCGTTGAATGCATGGAACTTAAACTTCAATTCCCCTGGGAAAAGAGCTAATTTTTCCTGGATGGACTTCGCTAAGAAAGCGTTGTCTTCGGCTACTGCAATTCGAATCATACTTTGTGAGTAAGGTTTAAAAGTTTCAAAGGTTTAAAAGTTCAATGGTTTTCTCCTGATACATTTTGAACCTTTTGAATGTGTCTTTTGCAAAGATGCGATCTTCGGAGAAATGAATCAATACGTCAGATGCCGAATGTACAGGAAATGGTTGTTCCGTCATTTTCAGAAGTCTTCAAAAGAAATGCACCTCCAATCTGCTCGCAACGATAGCGCATGTTCTGTAATCCGTTTCCGTTGGTGTTTCCGGCTTTGATCCCTTTACCATTATCGGTTATGGCGACAATTATCCTACCTTGTTTTTCTTCGAATGAAATTGTTATCCGTGTTGCCCCGGCATGTTTCAGGGTGTTTTGAATGGATTCCTGTATGATGCGGTACAGGTTCAGAAGTTCTGTGGATCTTAAGGGATGGTTTTGTTTCAGATTGTTGTGAATTTCAATGGAGACCGGAATTTTATTCCGGATACTTTCGACACGGGTTAATAAGGTTCCAACACTTCCATCTTCCGAATTCATTGCCCAAATCGTGCTGCGTAATTCCTGCATTGTATTCCTCCCGAAATCGCTCAAATCCTGCAATTTGGAATTCAGTGGGCTATTTTCTTCATCGAGATAGGAAAGGTTATCAATGGAGGAAATCAGGTATGTGATCTGTGAACCCACATTGTCATGCAATTCTCTTGAAATACTCAATTTTTGTTCGTTCAGCTGTTTTTCCCGCAAATAATGTTCCTCCTGTTTGGTGCGGATCAATTCCTCTTTGGCGAGTTTTCGTTTGTGCCTGAAAAACAGGAACACGACTACGAACAGCAATAATAAGGCAACAGAAACTCCGAGCCATATGGCCTGATACAATTGATTTTTGGCATTTTTTGCTTCGCTTTCGGCCAGTGCACGTTCGTTTTTTTCCAATTCGTACTTTCCAAAAACATCTGCAATAATTTCATCTCCCTGGAAAATAGCTACACTGTCCTGGTATTTATTCTGAAGAATCAAATATTCAGTTGCCTTTTCGTAATTTTTCCGGCTCAGTTCCATTTCAGATAAACCGCGATAAGCATTCATGATTTGTTTGTATGATTTGGTGTCTTTCACCAACCGAAGGCCATGATGCAGGTAGAAGGAGGCTGAATCCATTTGTTTCAGGTCAGCAAAGGCATTCCCGATATTTACTGCAATAATTCCTTCACCTGTTTTTGAATGCAACTGTTTATATAATCTGAATGCCTGCTGATAATATTTCAATCCAAGATCAGTGTTTCCGGCAGCTCTTTCTACCACTCCCAAACCTTGGTAGACCATAGCAAGTTGTTCCGGTTGGTTTGTTTCTTTGGCAAGCGGGATGGCTTTCAGGTACATTTCTCTTGCCTTCCCGAACTGTTTTAATTTTTGGTAACAAGAGCCAAGGTTCCCATAGTTTGAGAGCTGGACCGGTTTGTTATCGGTCCGAACAGCAATATCATGCACGTCCAGTTGCATTTTTAGTGCTTCTTTAATAAAACCGCTTACTTCAAGCACATTTGCAGTGTTCTGGTAGATTTGGAGTAAGGTGTTCTCATCTCCCCGTACTTTTGCAAAGAAAATGGCTTTGTTGTAGGCTTGTTGTGCTTTTTTGTATTGGGTCAGTTCAAAATAACCGTTTCCCAGTTTGGCATAGGAAGAGATTAACCCGGCCGTATCTTTTAGACGGGTCCGGATCTCCAGTGCTTTGGTATTCAATTCAACCGATTTTTGGAAATCGCCGGTTGTCAGGAAAGGCATGGAATAATCATTATAGGTATTGGCCAGTAGTATTTCGTCGTTGAGTGTTTTGGCCAGTTTCAATGACTTTGAACCGAATGCGATGGCTTTTTTTGCATCCGAACGAAAGTAATAGAAGGTCAAATCGTTTAGCAATTGTACCTTTTCTTTTCCTTCTTTTTTGGGAATTAATCGTTCGAGTGAGTCCAGTTGCTGCTGTGTTTGTGCGTACAAAGCGTTGCTGATAAGTAATAGGATACAACTGAAAGTGAATTTCATGGAACCAGTTTTGAATGGATTACGAAGTTAGCTTAATTCAAAATTCAAAATGAAAAATTCAAAAAGTTTGATTGTTTTGAGATTTTGAGAGATTGGTTTACGGTTTGCGATTTGGCAAACATGCAAATTGACCAATTGGTGAAAAGGAGTTTTTCGGGAGCATTTTATATCCCGAAAGTTTTTGCATTTAAATTTTTGTTAATTAAACAACCATTCTAAAAAGAGTTCGTATTCTTGTATAGTTAATAACTCACCGACGCTTAATCGGTATCTAAAGAAAAACAGATGAAAGTAATAGCAATTTTGGCAGTTTCAATGATCTCATTCGGAACATTTGCACAAACAACAACAAAAGATAAAGCGAAAAAAGAGACAAAGACAGAAGCAAAATCTCCTGTAGCTTTTAAAACGTTAAAAATTGAAAGAGCAGAAATCCCTTATGATTCTAAGGAACCATTCATTTTTGAATTCAAAAACAACGGGAAAACTCCTTTGATTATTACAAACGTTCAGACTTCTTGTGGTTGTACTGCTGCTGAGAAACCAACTGAACCGATTGCAAAAGGAAAGTCTTCTAAAATCGTCGTAAATTACGATACAAAGCGTGTTGGACAGTTCACTAAAACAATTACTGTTACAACAAATGCTTCTACTGAGCCGATCATTTTAACGATTACCGGTAAAGTATTGCCTCAGGAAGCAGCTGATACTCCAAAATCAAACTAAGATTTATAGCAATTAGAAATAAAAAATCCCCGGCATTATTGCCGGGGATTTTTTTTATTTGTCGACGTTTAATTAGTCTTGAATTTCAATTGCAAGAATGCGGTCACCTTGTCTGATATCGTCAATGATATCCAAACCATCAACCACTTTTCCAAAACATGTGTGATTGCGATCCAAATGCGCTGTATTGTTTCTGCTGTGGCAAATAAAGAATTGAGATCCACCGGTATTTCTGCCGGCATGCGCCATCGAAAGTACTCCACGGTCGTGGAATTGATTTCCGCCGGTTAACTCACAGTCGATTTTGTAACCCGGTCCACCTGTTCCAGGCATTCCAGTTGCCCCTTCACGTGAATTCGGACATCCTCCCTGGATCACGAAATCCGGCAAAACACGGTGAAATGTCAATCCGTCGTAGAATCCTTCTTTAGACAGCTTTACAAAGTTAGCAACTGTATTTGGTGCATCTTCCTGGAAGAAGGTTACACGCATATCTCCCTTTTCGGTACGAATGATAGCTTCCATATTGATAAATTATTTTTTGCAAAAATAAGAAAAAGCGACAGCTTTTGAAGACTGGTTACAACAAACGTTAGTGCGACAGTAACCAGGATAATTGGGAATTCCTGATTACGAATTCCCAATTGGGGTTCAGCCTGGTTCGTAAAGCCCATTGCTTTAGATTCCTCCTATTTAATGAAAGTACGGATTCTTGGATTCTCAATTCGTAACCGGGAATTTGTAATTCGCGATTCCTTTTAGGGATTTTAACAAAATGGCTTCCATGGTAATTTCTACAAGTGAAAATGATGTGTACATTTGCCCCATGAGTCATACAACGATCGTCCGAGATAAAATCAAACAATTTTCATCATTTTCCCAGGCTTTTGGGAATCAATCAACATTCGGGCAATTTCTAACAACACCGCTGAGTTCCATTTCAGACCTGCAGGTGCAAGCAAAGCGAAAACAAGCGGTCTATTCTTCTGAAATGCGGAAAAAACTGGTCCAGGTATGGAAGGAACAAATCGCTTCCTATGCATCACCGGGTCAACTGGAAAATCTGAAATTGCTGGAGAACGAACGCACATTTACCATCACGACGGGACACCAGTTAACACTTTTTGCCGGGCCGCTTTACCTGGTCTATAAAGTATTGCACGTGGTCCGCTTATCGGAGGAATTCAATCGCAGTCAAAATGAGTACAAAGCTGTTCCGGTATTCTGGATGGCTTCGGAAGATCACGATTTCGATGAAGTGAAATCTGCTCACTTGTTCAATCAAAAACTGACCTGGGAATCAAATCAGACCGGCCCAGTAGGTCGTTTTGGTATGAGCGATTTTAAGGAAGTTCTTTCGTCTTTCAGTGCTTTCTTCGAAGGAAAGGAAACTGCCATTAAGGAATTGCTTGCCATTTCTGAAAAACCGGATTATGCTTCTTATCTGCAGGAGTTCATCAGTAAGTTATTTGCCGAATTCGGGGTGTTGGTCCTTCAACCGGATAGCCGTGAACTAAAGCAAGCTTTTGTTCCGGTAATCTTACGTGAGATCTCAAGTCCCGAAGCACATGAAGCTGTTTTAAGTACGAATAAACTGGTTGAAGCTTCCGGGTACAAACCACAGGCAAATTCAAGAGCGTGTAATTTGTTTTACCTGAAAGCGGGAGAGCGTTTGCGTATTGAGCCGATGGCAAGCGGATTAGCTATTGATGGGAGAGTTTATAGTGAAGATGAATTGAAAAAGCTGGTTCAGAAAGAACCCGAGAATTTTTCCCCGAACGTTATTTTACGCCCGGTTTACCAGGAGACCATTTTACCGAATCTGGTGTATGTCGGAGGGGGAGGTGAGATGGCTTACTGGATCCAGTTGAAAGGAGTATTTGAAGTACATCAAACCTTATTTCCACTGATTCAGCAGCGTGTTTCCCTTCAATTGACGGATGGTGCTTTGAAAAAAAGAATGGATAAACTGAACTGGCCGGTAGAGCGCTTTTTTGAATCGAAAGAAGAATTGAAAAAGTTGTTCTTAAGAGAAAATGAGGGGGATGACCTGGATCTTTCCGTACTTTATTCAGAATTCAATGCCTTGCGTTCGACTATGATTGAAAAAGCAAAATCCATTGAAGCTACTTTGGAGTCTTTTGCTGAAGCAGAAGCCGTTCGAATGAAAAAACAACTGGAATCCTTTGAACAACGCCTGGTAAAGCAATTGAAGCAGCGTCACGAGCAGGTACTTCAATCCATTGATTTTATTTCGGAACGTATAATCCCTGAGAACTCTTTGCAGGAACGATATTTCCATTGGCTGCAATTTGCTCCGAGCGGAGATTATAAAGAGCTTTTGAAGCAAATCCATGCGGAGATTGATCCGTTTGAGGCGGGATTGATCGTGGTAGACCTGACAAAAGGTTAACCACAAAGGGCACAAGGCACACAAGGATAGTTTTAAAGAGCTTTTATATAAATAATCATCGTGCTCTTCGTGAACTTCGTGGTCATTCCGCGGGAAATAAAAACGCTGGTTCTTCGAATGAAATAAAAAACTTTACACTAATTTCGGCAATTCAACGTTTAATCGAAGATGCGAAACCAATTTCTAGTATTATTCCTTCTTGTTTTCATGCCTTTGACCGCCCTTTGGTCACAGGTTCAGGTAAATGGAAATGTACTGGATAATCGAAAAACGGCGGTGCCGAATGTCACAATTTTCTTCGTTCTCGGTTCTGATACTACTTCAGCTACATCTGATACAGCAGGTCGTTTCCAGGTTCAGCTTGTACCGGGAAAATACGGAATGATCGCTCAATTCGATACTGAAAATGAATACCGCAGAAATGTCCAGATCCCGGATGTGAATTCCTTTATACTTGATCCGATCATTTTTGATTTTGGTTTCATTGAAGTGGACATCAAAAAATCCAAAGATGATCTGAACGGTTTGGATAAAATTCCCCCGATTGATTTGCAGAAGCAGGTATTGGGAGGTGTTGAACGGATGCTGGTACTGACCCAGGCCGGTGTAAATTCGAACAATGAGTTGACTTCCAACTACAATGTTCGCGGAGGAAATTATGATGAGAACTTAGTTTATGTTGACGGGTTCCTGATCAACAGGCCGTTCCTGACCCGCTCAGGACAGCAGGAAGGATTAAGTTTTATCAATACTGCTTTGGTAAACGATATCTATTTCTCATCGGGAGGTTTTCAATCCATGTATGGAGATAAATTGAGCTCTGTTTTGGATATTCATTACAGGAAGCCAGATTCACTGCGGGTTTCGGCGATGGCTTCACTACTTGGAGTGGAAGCTCATGTGGAAGATAAATTGGGAAAACACGATCGTTTTCAATACTTGTTCGGGGCACGATACAGAGCAAACGGGTATTTGTTGAATTCACTTCCTACAAAAGGAAATTACAACCCGGTATTTTGGGATGCGCAGGCAGTAACAAATTATACCATCAATGAGCATTGGTCGTGGACAATGCTAGGGCACGTTTCATCCAATACTTACCAATTTGCTCCGCAAACCAGTAAGACTGATTTCGGAACAGCGAACCAGGCCTATTCGTTCAATATTTACTTTGAAGGACAGGAGAAAACCAAATTCCTTACATCCACTGTTGGCACTTCTTTGAATTACACCTCTAAAAAATACGAAGGGAAAACGTTCTTCACTTATTTCAGAAGCGACGAACGTGAAACCTTTGATATCCTGGGCGAATATTTCATCAATGAACTCGAAATGGACCCTTCCAAAGAGGAGTTTGGTGATTCCATTGCGGTTGTGGGTATCGGTGGTTTTTTAAACCATGCCCGAAATCAATTGAAAGCAGGCATCGTTAGTGTTTATCACGATGGCTCGGTAATTTTCAAGCCAAAGAATAAAAATGCCAGACACGAATTGAAAGTCGGGGCAGGAATCCAAATCGATCATTTTGATGACGTCCTGAGTGAATGGAAATTTGTGGATTCAGCCGGTTATTCACAAGTTGATCAACCAACAGATGAAGTAGACTTGTATGAAGTGATCAAAAGTAAATTGCAGCTAGATAATCAGCGTTATAATGCATATGCTCAAGATCATTGGGAGTGGAAGAAGGTCCGTACAAATATCCCGGTTGAAAAGAAACAAACGTACAAGGATTCTACCGGCACACTTCGGGAGCGTATGATTCGTGACACGATCGAAGAATCACGTGCCGGATTGAGTTTGGATTATGGATTGCGTGGTACCTATACAACTTTCAATAGCGATGGTTTCATTACTCCACGTTTATCGTTGACCTATTTCCCTGTAAAATATGTTTACCATAACGGTCGATTTGTCCGCAGAGGAGTTCGTTACCGTTTATCAACCGGTTTGTATTATCAACCACCGTTTTACAGAGAATTCAGAACATTTACAGGGCAAATTAACCGGAATGTGAAATCCCAAAAATCAGCACATTTCGTTTTGGGAATGGATTACAGTTTCTTTATGTTGAAGCGCGAATCCCCGTTTAAGTTTTCGGCAGAAGCATATTACAAATATTTGTGGGACGTAAATCCTTACGAAGTAGATAATGTACGCACACGCTATTTCGCAGAGAATAACGCAGTAGCCTATGCTACGGGATTAGATCTGAATTTGAACGGGGAGTTTGTTCCGGGGTTGATGTCATTCTTTAAGCTAGGGTTACTTTCTACAAGAGAAAATATCAAAGACGATTATTATTACGATTATTACAATGCTGCAGGTGAGAAAATCATTTATGGATTTAGTGAGGACCAGGTTGCAGTAGATTCGAACCGGGTGAGCCCAGGGTATATTCGCAGACCAACGGATCAGCATGTAACGGTTGGTGTATTGTTCCAGGACCATATGCCGGGATTGAAGCAATTGACGTGCCAGGTGGGAATTACTTATGGATCCAGGTTACCGTATGGGCCACCGGACCATTCGCGCTACAAGGATACTTTGACGATGAAATCGTATTTCCGGGTTGATATGGGAATGTCGTATGATATTTTATACCGTAAGCCGGGTAAGACCCGTAATTTCCTGAAGAAAATGGAAAGTGCTATTATTTCTTTTGAAGTATTTAACTTGCTGGGAGTGAATAATGTGCTTTCAAAGCAATGGGTGCAGGATGTTTCGGGGAAGTATTATTCGATCCCGAATTATTTGACACAACGGAGGTTTAATGTGAAGCTGATAGTCAGGATTTAGCAAATTTACCGATTCTTCTGTCGGTTCCGTTTAATTATTAAACCACTAAGAGCACGAAGTACACAAAGGCTTTATACTTTATATAAGTGACCATATGAAAGTGTAGGTGATGCTTTAACTCTTACCAGAATACTTTATAAGACAAAAAAATAACTTGGTGCTCTTTGTGTGCTTCGTGGTCAATAAGGTATCACATCTGCTCCAAAACAGCGATGCGTTTTTCGATCGGAGGGTGGGTTGCAAATAAGCCTGCAAATCCGGCTCCGTCTAAGGCCTTGTGTTCTATGAACATTTGTTTTACGTCTTCGCTTCTTACATTGCTAACTTCCGAACGACCGGAAATTTTGCGAAGGGCGGAAGCCATTGCCCGTGAGTTGCGGGTCATTTGAACAGCGCCTGCATCGGCCAGGTATTCTCTTTTGCGGGATAAGGCAAATTTAAAGAGTATGGATAATAAAAGTGCAACGGCAGAAATGACCAAAGCGATCAGAACGCCTTTGTTGTCATCTTTGTCTCTTCGTCCGCCTCCCCAAAGTAAGTTCCGTAATAAGATATCTACAGCGAAAGAAAGAATCCCTACGAAAATGATCGAAACGATCAACAAACGAACATCTTTGTTCCGGATATGCGTTAATTCATGTGCGATGACACCTTCCAGTTCTTCATCATTCAAATGGTCAATGATTCCTGTTGTCAGGGTAACAGCATAACTTTTTTCATTGATCCCGCTTGCAAAAGCATTCAATGCAGGAGAATCGATCACGAATAATTGTGGCATTTTCATCCCGACGGACATGCACAGGTTTTCCGTGAGGTTATAAACCCGCATGTTTTCTCTTCGCTCCAGGGGGCGCGAGTTCGAGGCCATCTGGATAAGGGAAGCGTTGAAGAAGTAAGCAATAATGAACCAAATCAGGACTCCGGCAATGACAAATGGAATCGTTACGATAAAACGTTGATTAACCTGATCCATATGCTCTTTTCCTCCCATCATAAAGAAGAAAAAAGCATAGACTCCCGCTAAAATCAGTAACGGGAATCCTGCCAATATCAACGATGACTTTAGATTGTTGCTTCGAATCTGTTCGTGAAGACCAATATAAGCTGCCATTAAAACGGATTAGAATTTAACTTCCGGTGCTTTATCCAATGTTTGACGTTGTTCAACTCCAAGATCGAACATCGGCTCAGTTTTGTATCCTTTGAAACCTGCTATCAGGTTGCTTGGGAATTGTTCGATCCCGTTGTTGTACTCTTTGGTAGAAGAGTTGAAATAACGGCGAACTGCAGCCAGTTTATTCTCCAAATCACCGATTTCCTGCTGCAAATGCATGAAATTCGTGTTTGCTTTTAGATCCGGGTAAGCTTCCAGCTGAATATTCAATCCGTTCATTGCAGAAGTCATTTTGTTCTCTGCTTCAATCTTTTCAGCAATTGTTCCTGCACGAAGATATCCGGAACGTGCTTCGGTAACGCGTGTCAGTACTTCACTTTCGTGGTTCATGTATCCTTTAACAGCACCAAGTAATTGTGGGATCAGGTCGTAACGTTGTTTTAATTGGACATCAATGTCGGCAAAAGCGCTTTCGCGATTGTTTTTCAATGAAACAAGTCGGTTGTTGATAGCGATTAACCAGAAGATTAAAATCAATACAACACCTCCAATAATAAGTCCAGCGATCATGTTTTTTAAGTTTAAAATGTTAAGCGAATATAGCACTAATTTTTGTTCGCATGCAGGATTAAGAATTGTTAACTAAAAAGTGGGTTTGGAAGGATAGATCAGAGGTTAAATGGTGGAAAAGTGTTTTGTGTGAACGAATTAACTAAAAGGTTTACAAGGGATGCTAAACTGTGGGTTCTTCATTTTAATAAATCCTTCACGACTTTATTTCAGTAATAAACTGCTCCATCTTATTAAAACCATTTTTATTCAATTTGATTTTGAATTCATGGACATTGTATTTGTAGCTCACAATATTCGCATCGCTAAGTTTTAGAAGGTGCTTTGTTATAGCAGGTTTACTAAGATTCAAAACTTTGGATAATCTGGTGTTTGTGAGATTTTTATTCGCTTTTAGCAAATGAATAATTCTTTTTCTTGCCGGATGGCAAATCGCTTCACCAATTACTGTTACTTCAAAATCTTCCAGTGTGTAGTTGTTCGGTTTAAATGCACGCATAAATGATTGTTTTCTATTTAAGTTAGTGGAAAAGTTCATTTGACGCAATAGGGAATCAACATTTTTTTGAGATTTTTAGTCTGTAAACGAATTAACTAAAAGGTTTACCAGGTAGAGGCAAAAAGCTGATTCTTAATATCTGGATTTCATGATTTAACCAATTAACTAAATGGTTTACAACCGAATTTTGATCTGGTTAACCAATTAACTAAAAGGTTAACAGATACTGAACTAACAACAATTATAAACCATCACCACCTTTCCTTTCTTCTTCGAAAACGCAATGTGCCTTCCGTCTTCTGCTCCTAACAAGTAATAAAACCCGATAGCCTGTTTGTTTGCTTTTATTTCGTCCCAGGTTTCTTTGTCGATATAATAGCTTTGATCCTCAAAAATTTCATCTTCCCTTATGGCCGGAACACTGAATCGATCTTCAGAGAAGAATTCGTTGATGCGCTTGGTGATGAAAACATCTGTTTCTTTTTTGGAGTTGATATTTCCGGTAAAATCATAACCCAGGAGGAAATTTGCTTCAAATTCTTCTTTCATCAGGTTTTTCCCTTCCGGGTTGGTAATCGTAAAAAGGACTTTTCCCTTCAAGAGGCTTTTTCCGGTAATCACAATGCGAAATTCATCTTTCTTTGCCGGATCTGAAAAGCTATGAAGCACTTTATTCTCAATCAGGGATTTTTCGGGGGAAGATTCAGCCTTCACTTCTTCTTCTGTTTTTGGGGCAGCGGATTCGGCAGATTTTAGCGCTTTTTCGCGCGTAGATTCTCCACAGGAAGCGAACAATAGTGTTACTCCAATGACCGTTATATAAAAGGAGCTATTTATCTTTTTCATAGCTGTTTCACTTTTCAATTTGACTGATCCAATTCAAAATTCCGGCTTCCAGGTTTGGTTCGTTTTTTTTGAAATCATCCAATGAATCCATCGTTAGAATTTTTCGTCCATCCGGGTAATTTTTGCCTTTTAAGATCTGATCGGGAATTTTGGTGCCGGTTGGGAAGACCAACAGGAACTTTCCACGGTGTAAATTAACCACCAACAGGTCGCGCTTGTATTCTTTTGCATCAAATTCCTTCATTTCGCCCGAATAAGAGAACGCCAATGAATTCCATTTGATCTGTTCGCGGATTTCGGGATCGATACCAGGAACGAAATCTCTTGCATAACTCACGAACTCCAGTTCAAGAGGGCTTAATGTGGAAATGTATTCATCGACTTTCGGATCTGTCATAAGTCTACGCTTTGTGTTTGATATAAATGACTTCTTCTGTTCCGTCAGTCATTCGATTTTCCAGGTAAGTTAAGCCAATTTTTTCAAGTACACGAACGGATGCTCCATTTTCGGGCATTGCTCTGCCGACAATCGTTTTCATCCCGAATTGATTGAATCCCAATTCCAGGCAAGATTCTGCGGCTTCTGTAGCATAACCGAAACCCCAGAATTTTTTCATAAGCCGATAACCGATATCAAATTCGTCCAGTTCCGGAGTGTATTTCAATCCACACCAGCCCAAATATTCATCCGTTTCTTTCAGGATCATTGCCCAGCGGCCAAATCCGTATTTTTTATAGGATTCGTATTTCCTTAGAAATTCACGGGCTTCCTCAATGCTTTCGAAAGGATCATCACCTGTGTATCGAAGTACGTCCGGATCAGAATTGAGTACGTATGCATTCTCTGCATCTTCCGGAGTCATTTCACGAAGGTAGAGGCGGGGTGTTTCAAGGATTTTCATGTTAACCAAATTCTAATTCGTAATTAGGCATTCGCAATTAGTAATTATTCAATCTCGATCCCCATAATACACACATCATCGATCTGTTCCAAATCGCCTTTCCATTTGAAGAAAGTGGCTCTCAAAATATCGATTTGCTGACTGATCTTCTCATTCGAAATCTGGACCAGGAGGTTTTTCAGGTTTTTCGCTTTGAATTTCTTTGATTCCGGTCCGCCAAATTGATCCGCATACCCATCTGTAATCAAATAGATACGGTCGCCCTTTTCCAATGGAACCGGATGGGTTGTGAAGGGTTGCATATCGAAATGCTTCCCGATCGGTTGTTTGTTCGGCTTGATTTCAACAATTTCCTTGCTTTCCTTTTTCCAGATCCACAACGGATTATTGGCTCCCGCCCAACTGATTTCCTGATTGGTCTTATTCCAGCTACACAGGGAAATGTCCATTCCATCAGATACATCCTGGTGGTTCTTCGATAATTCTTCCACGATGATCTCACGGGTTTTATCCAGGATCGTTCCGGGTTGACGTAAACCGAATTCTTTTACGGACCTGTTCAATGCATTGTGGCAAACTACGCTCATCATTGCTCCCGGAACACCATGCCCGGTACAATCTGCAACAGCGAAAATGATCGAGTCTTTTGTTTCCTCCAGCCAATAAAAATCTCCGGCAACAATGTCTTTCGGTTCGTACAGAACAAAGTGTTCCGGTAGCACCCGTTCCCGCAATTGATTGGAGGGAAGAATAGCCGTTTGAATCCGTTTTGCATAATTGATGGAATCCAGGATTTCATGGTTTTTCTCTTCGACCTGCCGGTTTTTTTCTTCAATAATGACTTTTTGTTTTCTCACTTCATTCCAGCGGCGGTACAAAACAAAAGAGAAGCCAAGAATCAGGATCCCTACAATAGCAATTGCCCAATTAATAATCAAAGCCTGTTCTTGTTTCTTTTTATTTTCCAGGGCAGTTGCCAGCTGATTCAGACGCTGTGTCTCACGTTCCTTATCAAACTTGTAATTCATTTCTTCCTGGGTCTGTTTGCGGATATTGTCTTCGTTGGCCAATTCTTTTACAATGTCGTTAAACAGGTACAAGTACTCATATGCCATTTCGAAATCACCTTTTCGCTCGCCTAAATCGGAAAGACTTTGATAAACGGATTTCAACGTTTCTTTGGCACCCAGCTTTTTTGCAAGGACCTTTGATTCATTGAGGTATTTTTCACCTTCTGCAAGTCTCCCGCTTTTTAAGGCTAAAACTCCTAAATTTAATTTGGAAGTTGCAACACCTAAATGTTGATGGAGTTTTTGACGGATTTCCAGTGATTTTAGCTGGTAATATTCGGACTTTTTGAAATCTTTTTGTTGCTGATAACAAACTCCCAGGTTGTTGTAATCATCCGCAATTCCTATGCTGTCCTTCAATTCCGTGTCAATCGCCAGGGCTTCGTGATAATAACGAATCGCTTTTTCATATTTTTCCTGGTTCATAAAAACAATGGCCATATTATTGACGGATGCGGAAATACCTTTTCGGAATTTCAGTTCACGTCTTATCCGGAGTGATTTTTTATGGTATTGAAGTGCTTTGTCGTATTGCCCCTGGTTGTTGTAGATCAAACCGATGTTACTCAAGATATAAGCTTCGTTATTCCGGTCTTTAATTCGTTCTGCAACGCGCAACGCTTTGAAGAAATGTGCCAATGCCAGCGGATAATTGCCCTTATAATCATATGCAATTCCCATATTGTTATCCATCAGGCTTGCTATGGAATCCTGCTTGTATTTGTGAGCGAGTTTCAGTGATTCCTTTCCATAGCGGATTGCTTTGTCATAATCACCGTAATACCAGCTGTTAGCAATAGCTTCATTGAACAAAAGCAATTTTTTCCGGATGTTTTTTTCAGACTTTCCAAGCTTGTAAATAGAGTCATTGCTACTTGTTTGTCCATGGGAAGAAACAAGAAACAGTAAGAAAGCAATAGTGAGCAAGGAATTTTTCACATTACAATTATACGGATATAACTTGAGTTTTGAATTAATCTTTCGGCAAATCAGAATATCTTCTTCAAAAATTTACTTTGTGCTATTCTTTGAGGATTCTGATAGCGTTCTAATTCCGACTCCGGGTTATTTTACTCATAAGCTTTGTTAAAGACAATAAAACATTTCGTGTGTTTTTAATTCTTGGTAAACGATCTCTTATTACTTTTGTGCCTTCGTTGTCCGCTATCCTGAAGCTTTGCAAAAGAGCTTAGGTGTAAGCGTTGCAGCACTTTTATCGCGATGGAAATGGAATTAATCACCACATATATTTGTAAGGATTTTGATATCGGCATTCATAACAACATGTTTGGCGGGAAATTAATGTCATTAATTGACGACGCGGCAGGTTCGTTTGCTTCTCAGATCTGTGATTCACCGAATATGGTGACCATCAAAGTGGATGAATTGGTCTTTAAAAAGGCAGTTAAATCCGGAGCCATCCTGAAAGTATATGGAAAAGTGGTACGCTTTGGGAATTCTTCTATTGAATTGTACATGGAGATCCGGAAGCACAATGTGTATACCGGCAACCAGGATTTGGTGACACATACCAATATGACCTTTGTCCGGATTGACGAGGAGGGAAAATCGTTACCGATTGCAGATTATATTAAAAAACGTCACGCACATCGAATCGATAAATACGGCAAAGCACTTCTGTTACCTACGGAAGAAGGTTTTTCGGCAGAATAGTTACTTTTTTGATTTCAGGTAAAGTTCTACCTGATGCAGCACTTCTCTTTTTTTTCTTCGTGGAAGGAATACTTCGAAATCATTTGTTTTTAATCCGATATATCCTGAGCCACCCTGGTCACAGGTCACAATATCATCCAGGTTGATAATTACGGATTGGCTTGCCCGAATGAAGTAGGGGATATCAGCGAATTCACTTTCAATATTATTGAGCGATCTGGATAAAAGGAATGATTCTCCGTTCTTGCAAAAAATAGTGGAATAACCTCCGGATTGTCCAAGAATGTATGCAACGCTTGAACACTTCACATAATGCGTTTTTTTGTTCTTGATAACTGCAATTTTGTTGTGTTCGTCTGATTGAGTTTTAACATTTTCAAGTAATCTCTTTTCGGAAATCCGTTTTTTTGCTTTTTCAATTGCTGCGGAGAAGCGATCCTTGTCGATTGGTTTTAAAACGTAGTCAATCACAGAATGTTCAAATGCCTGTAATGCGAATTGTTCGAACCCGGTAACGAGGATGACTTCAAAAGTCCGGTTTTTTAATTGGCTCAACAGGTCAAAACCGGTACTGTCAGGCATCAAAATATCCAAAAACAACAAGGTAGTATTTTCCTGGATTTTCTTGTTTTCCAAAAAAGTTGTCGGGTTGTCGGATTCACCAATGATGGTGATTTCCGGGTGATACTTTTCGATCAGGATGTGAAGGATTTCCCGGTTTGCCTGTTCGTCATCAATAATAAAGGCTCTCATTGTGGGTTGGTTTGATAAAGTTGGGGATTGAAAATGAAAATTACATTTGTTCCGGAGGAGGAACTGGTAATTTCGATGGATGCCACTGAGTTTTGAAACAGTTGGTTTAAGGTATCGATTCGTTCACTGATAAGCCGATTGCCTTTGGATAAATGCTCTTCACTTTGATTGGAGGTATTGAATCCCGGACCATTGTCACTTATTTGAACAACCAATTCCCGTTTCTCATTCAAGCTAAACGAGATGAGAAGCGTCGGTTTTTTTTCCTGGAACTTCAAACCATGCCATATGGCATTCTCCAATATGGGTTGAAGGAGTAAGGACGGAAACCGGAAGTCGTTCACTTGATTGTCTGATAAACGGATCTCTTTTTGAATCTTAAACCGGTTCCTGAAGCGTAACAATTCCAGTTCCAAATAGGCATCTACCAATTCCAATTCCTGTTTTACAGAGATAAATTGAGTTTCACTGTAATAGAGTATTTTTCGCATCAGGAAACTGAATTTTGCAAGGTATTGTGCCGCACGGTCATTATCACCTTTTAAGATCAATGCCTGGATTGCAGCAAGACCGTTACTTAAAAAGTGCGGATTTACCTGGGCCTTAACCGCAAGTAATTTATATTCATTGAGTTTACTTTCCAATTCTGCGCGTTCTGTACTTCTTTTTCTTCGTCTCAGGTTAAAAGTCAGAAAAATTGAAAAGATGACAGAAATAACCAAAATGATGGTGATCATATAAAAAACGGTGCTTTCCCAAAAAGTCTTTTCTATCGTAAATTGATAGGTTTTTGAATTGCTGAATTGAATCTTTCCATCAATCACCGGGTATATTTCCAGAGAATAGGTACCACTTTTCAATGCATCAAAATTGATTTGTGTTCCTTTGACAAGCTGATCGAGGGTGTTTTCTCCCTTTGACATTAATTTGTAATAAATATCTAATCTGTTTGCCCCGAATTTAAGAATGTCAAAGTCGAGTGAGATGGAATTACCAGGATCAATTTTAGCAGGTAAAAATGTTTTTTTGGTTTTACCCAATCGGATAGTACTAAGAATAACGGTTATTTGTTCTTTTTTGTAACCTTCTAACTTAGTGATAATCAAGTCTTTGTTGTAAGATATGAACAGGTTGTTTTGAAGGACAAAAACACTTTGTGTTTCACCGTCGAAAACTTTGATCCATTCATTTTGCTTCCTTTGGTTCAGGGGATGGATGAAAACCCCGTCATTTCCCTGAATAATGAGATTGTTTTTATGAACCCAGCCTCTTATAACGGAGACACTCGGTGCTGTTATCTTTCGTATGAGGGTGTTTCCTTTAAAAATATAGATTCCATGATACCTTGAAAAAACAACTAATTCGCCGGATGGAGTCTTTTTTATGTCCCTGACGGCACATTCTTTTTTAAAGAACGGAGAACGGATATATTTGTCTGTTTTTACATTGAAATAGAATAATCCATCATCATTTCCCAGGAGGAAAATGGAATCATTTAAACGGGTATGACATCGTAAGTTACTTATTTCGATTTTTTTTGATGTAAAATAGTATTGCTGATATGATTTTGAATTCCATTCTTTCCAGGTTATTTTTCCAAGTATTTGGCGTTGAACACAGTATAGATTGTTTTTGTCAATCATTAAACCAAAATAGAAACATCTTGGATCTATTACCTTCCTGACCAGCCGGAAATTCCTTTTATAACAATAGATGCCATTGGTGGAAGTGAATAAAAGGTGCTTGCCAAACGTACTCATTTCCCATATTGCATTCGGTATGCTTATTTTTTCAGAATAACCCAATGAGTCAATGCGGGCCATTTTTGATAAACGGTGATGATCATACCGGTAAATCTCACCTGCTGAAGTACCAATGAGATTAAATGGAGGAATCCGTACCGCCGATGTAACAGAGAGGTTTTTGTAAATCCGGTTATTGATATTGGAACAGATGAAAACACCTTTTCGATTAAACGAGACGGCAATTCCTCCTGATTTTAGCGGTGTTGCTCCGGCAATAAGTTCACCTTTAAAATGATGCTGTAAAATATTCCCGTTTAAATCCAGTTCAAGAAGCCCGTCATGGGTGCAAAGCCAAATCCTGTCATAGAAATATTCAATGAAAAGGATGCCGTTTAAGTTCATTGGGTAGATGTGATTCCCTTTTTTCCTGAATAACATCGAATTAATGGTCATGTAGGTAGTTTTCCCGACTTTAACCTGGTCTTCCCGGCTTCCATAGAGTGTTTTATTTACCGATTTGAACTTTTGATCGGATCCTGTTATTTGAATTGCGAACTCCCCGTTTTTAAAATTTTTAATAGAGATATTCCGGTGATTGGTAAACTTTATAAATGGAAATTCCTGTTCTGAATTATAAGTGTACATTAAACTCAGATCGCCCGGGCTGATATTCTTATAAAAGGGATGAATTCTTTTTGACTGGAAATCATACTTCAAATAAATATTGTCAGTAATAATATATAACCCGCTTTTTACCCAATGCAGTTTAAGGAAACTGAAACCAAAATCTTTGCAATCGGGAGGTAGTTCTTTCGGGCTTATTCTGATGGCCTTATTGCCTTCCAGTTTCAGTATTTGGAATTTGGCGTTGAGAAGGTAAATAGTTCCATCCGGATCTTTTTCGAAATCATAAATAATTCGTTCCTCAATCGGGAGATTCATGCAAATGGGGGTACATTTTTCTCCGTCGTACTTTACGGGGCCGTATTGCGTGCTGATGAGTAAATACCCCTTTTTATCGCAAATGATGTCGTAACATTCCCTGGATAATAATCCCTGTTCGTGGTCCAGGTATTCTCCATACAGTTCCTGCCCCTTCACTGATTGGCTGAGGATAAAAATTAAGAGTATGGAATAAATTAACTTCACATTGCAAGATTACATAAAAAGAGACGATAATCATTTTATCGTCTCTGACTGACTATTGATTTAGAAAGTGATGTGTTGAGAGTGAATGAAGTTTCCAGTTCAACCAATGTGATAACGAGTACAAATAGAATGCTTTCTCTTGTTTCTTTCCGACCAAAAAATGAAAGAAATGACCATTTGATGAGGTTGTTTGTTTTTTTTTGATCATTCGGACAGCTGACATACGATAGAATTTCGATTTTGACTTATCTTTGAGGCGTCATAAAAACAAAAAAAGATTACATGGAGCAACAGGCACCCTACAAATCCAAAAACAACATCCGAATTGTTACAGCAGCTTCGTTATTTGACGGACATGACGCAGCAATCAATATCATGCGTCGTATCATTCAATCGACAGGGTGTGAGGTGATTCACTTAGGACATGACCGTTCTGTAGAAGAAGTCGTAGATACCGCGATCCAGGAAGATGCGCAGGCGATCGCGATGACGTCTTACCAGGGTGGACATACGGAATACTTTAAATATATGTATGACCTGTTGAAGGAAAAGGGTGCTCCGCATATCAAGATCTTTGGTGGAGGAGGAGGAACCATTCTCCTTTCAGAAATTGAAGAATTACAAAATTACGGGATCACGCGTTTGTACCACCCGGATGATGGCCGTGCATTAGGATTGCAGGGAATGATCAATGATTTGGTTGAACGTTCGGATTATCCGGTAGGAGATGTGTTGAACGGCGAGATCAATCATTTGGCTGAAAAACATGTTCCCTCTATTGCACGTTTGATTTCTGCTGCGGAGAATTATCCTGAACTGGCTGCTCCTGTAATGGAACAGGTTCACCAGATGGCGGCCAAGAATGAAGTTCCCGTTTTGGGAATCACCGGTACAGGTGGTGCAGGGAAATCTTCTTTGGTTGATGAACTGGTACGACGTTTTTTAATGGATTTTACCGACAAACAGATTGCTGTAGTTTCGGTGGATCCTTCGAAAAGAAAAACAGGAGGAGCTTTATTGGGTGACCGGATCCGCATGAACGCAATCAAGAACAGTCGTGTGTATATGCGCTCCCTGGCAACGCGTCAGTCGAACCTGGCTTTGTCCAAACATGTTGCTGAAGCGATTCAAATATTGAAAGCGGCAAATTACGACCTGATCATTTTGGAAACTTCCGGGATCGGGCAATCAGATACAGAGATTTTAGATCATTCGGATGTTTCTTTATATGTGATGACTCCTGAATACGGAGCAGCGACACAGTTAGAGAAGATCGACATGTTGGATTTTGCGGATGTGATCGCTTTGAATAAGTTCGATAAAAGAGGAGCTTTGGATGCATTGAGAGATGTGCGCAAGCAATTCCAGCGAAACCACAATTTGTGGGAAAAACCGGTGGATGAAATGCCTGTTTTCGGAACAATCGCTTCCCAGTTTAATGATCCGGGAATGAATACCTTGTATAAGGTAATCATGGATAAAGTGAAGGAGAAAACGAATGCTCCGTTGGACTCCAAATTCGAGATCACCAAAGAAATGTCTGAAAAGATCTTTGTTATTCCACCGGACAGAACCCGTTATTTATCTGAAATTTCTGAGAATAACCGCAATTTTGATAAATGGGTGAACAAACAAGTGGATGTTGCCGATAAATTGTACGGTTTGCAACGTTCCATCGAAACGCTTCAGGCAAGTTCAATGGACGACAAAGATCGTTTGGTGAAAGGTGTTCAGGAAGCATTTGAAACAGTAAAACGTGACTTAGACCCGCATAACTGGCAGATCCTGGAGGCATGGGAAGCGAAAAAAGCGGCTTATGCTGCGCCGGAATTTATTTTCAAGGTTCGCGATAAGGAATTGCGTATGGCAACACATACCGAGTCTTTGTCTCATACACAGGTCCCGAAAGTTGCGCTTCCGAAGTTCAAATCGTGGGGTGATATTTTACGTTGGTCATTACAGGAAAATGTTCCGGGAGAATTTCCGTATACATCCGGATTGTTCCCCTTCAAGAGAGAAGGAGAAGATCCGACACGTATGTTTGCCGGAGAAGGTGGTCCTGAAAGAACCAACCGCCGTTTCCATTATGTGAGTTTGGGAATGCCTGCAAAACGTTTGTCTACAGCTTTTGACTCGGTTACTTTATATGGAAATGATCCGGATCTGAGACCGGATATTTATGGAAAGGTTGGAAATTCCGGAGTTTCGATTTGCTGTTTGGACGATGCGAAAAAATTGTATTCAGGATTTGATCTATCACACCCGGCAACATCTGTTTCCATGACCATCAACGGACCTGCTCCCATGTTGCTTGGATTTTTCATGAATGCTGCGATTGACCAGAATTGTGAGAAATACATCAAAGCAAATAACCTGCAGAAAGAGGTGGAAGCGAAAATTGCTGCAATCTATAAAGCAAAAGGAGTTGAACGGCCAAGCTACCAGGGACCACTTCCTGAAGGTAATGACGGATTGGGTTTGATGCTTTTGGGTGTAACAGGAGATCAGGTTCTGCCTGCTGACATTTATGCAGAAATTAAAACAGAAACATTAAAGCAAGTTCGCGGTACCGTTCAGGCGGATATTTTGAAAGAAGATCAGGCGCAAAATACCTGCATTTTCTCTACGGAATTTGCCTTGCGTTTAATGGGGGACGTTCAGCAATATTTTATTGAAAAGCAAGTACGTAATTTCTATTCCGTTTCTATTTCGGGATACCACATTGCTGAAGCGGGAGCAAACCCGATTACGCAGTTGGCATTTACTTTGGCAAACGGATTTACATACGTGGAATATTACCTGAGCCGCGGAATGGATATCAATGCATTCGGTCCGAACTTATCTTTCTTTTTCTCTAACGGGATTGATCCGGAATACGCTGTGATTGGTCGTGTGGCAAGAAGGATTTGGGCAAAAGCACTGGCTAAAAAGTACGGGGCGAATGCGCGTGCTCAAATGCTGAAGTACCACATCCAGACTTCCGGACGCTCTTTACATGCGCAAGAAATCGATTTTAACGATATCCGTACAACATTACAAGCGTTGTATGCGATTTATGATAACTGTAATTCATTGCACACCAATGCCTATGATGAAGCCATTACTACTCCTACAGAAGAATCTGTTCGCCGGGCGATGGCAATTCAGTTGATTATCAACCGGGAATTGGGATTGGCGAAAAACGAGAATCCATTGCAAGGTTCATTCATTATTGAAGAATTGACGGATTTGGTTGAAGAAGCCGTATTATCCGAATTTGACCGTATTACGGAGCGTGGCGGAGTATTGGGAGCAATGGAAACCATGTACCAGCGTTCTAAGATCCAGGAAGAATCCTTGTATTATGAAACATTGAAGCACAATGGTGATTTCCCGATCATCGGTGTGAATACCTTCCTAAGTTCAAAAGGTTCACCTACAGTTGAACCGAAAGAAGTTATTCGTGCTTCTGAAGAAGAAAAACAATACCAGATCACCATGCTGGAAAACCTGCATGCAAGCCACAAAGACAAATTGGATCAGCTATTGAGTGAACTTCAACGTACGGCAATTCAAAACAAGAACATCTTTGAACAATTAATGGAAGTTTGTAAGTATGCATCTTTAGGACAGATCACCAAATCCTTGTTCGAAGTAGGCGGGCAATACAGACGAAACATGTAATTAATTTAGACTGAATAATTTATTCCCTCTTTTACGAAAGTAGAAGAGGGATTTTTTTTGTCTTTTAAGTGAAACCTGATTTAAATTCATCTGCTTTACCAATTTATGAACAAATGTTGAAAAAAAGATTAAACTATTTTTTGCGTTAATTTTTGGAACATGGTTGTTGGTTTTTTTTATTAATACTCTTTAATCGATTATTTTATTAGTTCTATTGAAAATTTAAAATGTTAAAGAACAAACAAATTGTTATTTAATTTTTAACGTTTTTGTGATAGTTTTTTAATGATTTATTTGCTTTAATTTTAGGGCGTTAAGAACTTGCGCTTTTATGAAACTACAACTAATTAAGGGAGCTCTCGCCCTTATCCTAATGCAGGTTTCGTCCTTTTCTCAGGGCCAAACTGCTACTCAGCAACTCACTGCTGAAGAAATTGCGAACCGCGTTGCCTATGTGCACGGAAATGATTTTGTGTTAAACAATCCAACTTTGGTCACTGCACTTGGGAAGGTCATGACAGATCGGATTGAGTACAGAACTTTGGAACAGGATCAGACTGAAAAATATCCAATGCTGTCATCTATGCCATTGCTATCCAAAGTAAACCCGACAATTCAGGGAGCGGACTTTGCTAATTTTAATTTGGAAGCATTTAATCCTTTGGTTTATAACCTGGATTTCTTCTCAGATAAAACAGTTGTTTATCATATTGATAATACGAATTATATCATGGTTGTTAAACCTATTACACGAAACTAAACCATGAAGAATAATCATATGAACGGATTCCAATCTTTTGTTAAAGGGTTGGTCCAAATGACTTTGCTTTTATCATTTTTTACTTTCAATGCACAGGCACAAAGTGATGATTGTTCCGGCGCCCCAGCCTTAACAGTAAATACTTCCTGTACAACTACTGCCTTTTCAAATGATGAGAACGGTCAGCCGGAAGTTGGGACTCCAAACCCAAGTTGCTTATCGGGAACAGAGTCTTCTGATGTATGGTATCGGGTTACCGGTACAGGAGGAACTTTACAGGTTACTGTTTCCGGAGCTGACCAATCTGCAACAGTTGCTGTCTGGAGCAATTGTCCGGCAACTACACAAGTTAGTTGTATGAATGTGGCTTCAGGAGCTTCGGGATCGATGACCTTCAGTTCTGTTTTGTCAACAACTTATTATATTCAAATCATTCGTACAAGTGGGGGTACCAATAATAATATGTCCGGAAATATCTGTGTGACATCGGTAGCACCTCCGCCATCAAACGATAACTGTGCAGGGGCTACGGTCCTGACTCAGGCAGCCAGTTGTTCAACCACATCAGGAACGGTTGCAGGTGCAACCAATTCAGGGATTGCGTCTTGTACAGGGACACCGGATGATGATGTGTGGTATTCATTTACAGCAACTAATACAACAGCTATTATTACACGAACAACTTCGTGGGATTCGGGTGTGGAAATTTTCGCAAGTACCGGAGCAGCTCCGGGTTCGTGTATCGGTGCCTCATTGGGATGCCAGGATGCGGAAACCAATTATACCGTAAACGGGTTGACTGTAGGAATGAATTACTATGTCAGAGTATATACGTGGAGTGCTTCTACTACTCCGGCAACACCTACTTTTACGATTTGTGTGACTTCACCGGCACCGCCACCAGCAGGTTCCATTTTTATGCCTTCTTCCGGAAGTACTTCTGCATGTAGCGGAACATTTTACGACGGAGGAGGGTTGTCTGACTATAACAACTCGGAAGTGCGTGTGTTCACTATTTGCCCGTCTACAGCAGGAGCTAAATTGAAATTGGTATTTAGTGCCTTTCAAACGGAAAGCAGTTTGGACTTTTTGGAGATTTTTGACGGAAACTCTGTGGCGGCTCCATCTTTGGGAACATATTCCGGAACGACCGGTCCTGGTACGGTTCAGGCAACGAATGCAAATGCAAGCGGGTGCTTGACATTTAGATTTACCACTGACGGTTCGGTTGTTTATCCGGGATGGGTGGCTGACCTTTCATGTGTAGTACCTTGTCAAACAATTACTACTAATATTACTTCCATAAGCCCTGCTCCGGGAGCTGGTGGAATTATCCGTATTTGTCAGGGTCAGAGTATTACGGCTACCGGTTCAGGTACGTTTTCTAACAGCGGAACAGGAGCAACTTATTCCTGGAATTTTGGAAATGGGGTAACGGCAGCAGGATCTTCAACTACCTATACCTACCCGGCAGTAGGAAGTTATTATTTGAATTTGGTAGCAACAGATGCGAATGGCTGTACGAATACAAACTACAATAACCAAATTATCCAGGTTTCTACTACTCCAACAATTACCACATCAGCAGCTCCTGCTACCTTATGCACGAGTCAAACATCTGCATTGAGTGCGAATGTTACCATGACTCCATATACTGTAAACTGTACACCACCGGTTTCGGGAACAACATTCCTTCCGGATGGATCAGGTGTTTCGTATTCGACTTCCATTACAACGAATTGTTATAATCCGGCGGCTACCATTACAGCAGCGTCTGACATTACCAATATTTGTCTCAACATGGAGCACTCTTATTTGGGAGATTTATCATTGGAAATCGAATGTCCGAACGGACAAACTATCAGTTTGCAGAATTACGGATCAGGGGGTGGTTCAGCGAATTTGGGAACTCCATGGGCAACAGGTACGGTAGACGGAAGTTCAACAACGACCACTCCGGGTACAGGAGCCAATTATTGTTTCTCTATGTCCGGATCAGCTACGATGGTAAATTCAATCGCAACCGGAGGAACTTTCCCAAGTGGAAACGGACCTGGTACATATACGGATAGCTATATTCCCGCAGGAACTTATTTGCCGGCAGAAGGTTTTTCTGGGTTAATCGGATGTCCGCTGAATGGTAGCTGGACGATCCATGTAACCGACCACTTAGGTTCTGATAACGGATATATCTTTAACTGGGATGTGAATTTCAGTGCGGGGATTGTTTCGGTTCCTTCATATACACCAACAATCGTTTCCCAAGGATGGGTTGCTGCAACAACACTTTCAAGTACCGGAGCAACAACAGCGAATGTTACTCCTACAAACCAGGGTACACCTTGTTTTACATATAGTGTGACGGATAATTTCGGATGTACGTATACAGCTCCGCAATGTATTACAGTGAACTGCGGTACTTCCTTGCCAATCGGTTTGGTAAGTTTTGATGCGATGGCAGTGAACAATAATTCCGTGAGATTAAATTGGGAAACGAGTTCTGAACAGGATAACGACTATTTTGTAGTGGAAAGATCTGTTAGTGGTGCTGATGGTTGGAAGGAAATTGCTGTGGTTGATGGTGCAGGAAACTCTGAAACACCGAAATACTACACGGATGTGGATGATATGCCGCTAAATGGGGTTTCTTATTACCGCTTGAAACAAATTGATTTCAATGGCCAGGAACGTATCCATGAGATGGAGTCGGTGTATATTGATATAGCGGGAATGAGTGATTTGGTTATTTACCCGAATCCGGCAACAGACCTGGTAACTTTGAAAGGAGATATTGTTTCGTTGAGTACGTTTAAATTGCTGAACGCAATGGGGCAGGACATTCGCATGAATGTTTCATCATACAAACAGGGTGATGGTTCCCTGGTGCTGGATATTTCTTCACTGCGATCAGGTGTTTATATAATTAAGAACGGATCGAAAGTGTATTCTTTGATAAAACGGTAAACGGTTTTTAATATCTCTAATAGGGGCGGAAATTTTTCCGCCCCTATTAGTTTCAAGGAATATATTCCCTATTTTGTAATCAAATTAATAAAAGATGAAAAATCTGATTGGAATAGTTGTCGGTTTGTCACTGATTTTCAGTATGTTTTCTTGTGGTGCAAAAGAAGAGGAAAAAGCAGCGCCTGTCGGTTTGGACCAAACAAGCCCGGAATACAAAGCATATAATCTGGTGCAGAATTTAGATCTTGTCAAAGAGTATAAAGAGTATGTCGAATCAAAGAACCAATCAATTTCTTTGAAATTAAGTAAGGAAAGGCTGAATGGAAAAAATGGTTTTTACTGGTTCCAGGTAATTCAGCATGTTGGGAATTCCAGCATTGTGAAAATGAATATCAAAGTCCGTGAGGATAGTTTTAAAGTAGCAGTGATGGATGAGGATACCGGTTTCGATTTGACACCGGAAGAATATCAAAAGAAATTTCCGTTTAAATAAGTTTAGATTCGCTCTAAAACATAAGTAATCAATCCGTTCATTTCCTGTTCGTAACCTTTACTGAATTCCATTCGTGGCCTGTTCGCAATTCCCAGGCAAATGGTAATGCATTCATGTCCCATAGCTTTTCCCAGTGCAAAAAGGGCAGAACTTTCCATTTCGAAGTTGACAACCCGGTGATTATTGAAGGCAAATTGTTCCAGTTTTTCGTTCACATCGGAAGTTCTTGTTCCCAAACGCAGGGACCTTCCCTGAGGAGCATAGAACCCTGAACTGGTTACTGTGATGCCCGCATGAACCTTGTCTCCAGCCAGTTTTTTTGTCAACATTTCCGAGCCCTCTGAACAATAAGGTGTAATTTCTTCCGGGAACCCGACGAATGCATCCAAAGAGCTTGCAATAGCTTGTTCTTCCGCATTGAATGTGATTGGGTAAAAATGAGCTACATTGTCAATCCCAACTGCATGACTCGATAAAATATAGCTGTGAACATCAATATCTGCCTGGAGGATCCCGCAAGTTCCGATTCGGATCAAATTCAGTGAAGTAAGTTCAGCGCGATCCTCACGATTTTTCAGATCAATGTTCACCAGTGCATCCAGTTCATTGATTACAATATCAATATTATCTGTTCCGATTCCTGTAGAAAGTGCTGTTACGCGTTTTCCTTTATAGGTCCCGCTGTGACATACAAATTCCCGGTGTTGGGATTGATGGGTAATTTCATCAAAAAAAGCCGAAATTGCTGTAACACGATCCTGATCACCAACCAACAAAACAGTTGGGGCAATGTCATCAGGAGAAATTCCCAAATGATAGACATTTCCCCTCGAGTCCAATACCAATTCCGATGCAGGATACTTCATATTAATTCAGAATTCAAAATGTAAAATGCAAAAGAAGAGAAAGCGAAGCTTTTGATAAAAAACGAGTGTTAGCGCAGTTCCTTTTCAATTGTCAATTATTATTTAACGCTTCCGAATACTTTGCTAAGTAAATCAGTTACACGTGCAGCAGGATCTTTGCGAATCTTGTTCTCTTCCTTTTCTACCATTTGGAACAATCCTGAAATAGCTCTTTCAGTTACGTATTGGTTCAGATCAGGATTTATTTTTTCTCCACCTGTCAAATTCATTGCACTGTTGTATTTCGTAATGATCGGGTTCCAGTATTCGGTTAATTTTACCTTTGAAATAGCATCCTTTACTTTTGGAGAAAATGCCGCTACCAGTTTTGAGGTCGTATTGTCTTTCAGGAAGCGGGTCGCTGCCCCATCACCACCATTTAAAATGCTGAATCCGTCAGAGATGCTCATGTTCAAAATGGCATCCTTGAAAATCGGCAGTGCTTCTTTTGTAGCTTCCTCCGCAGCTCTGTTTAGTGTTGTTTCAAATTTTTCAACCTGCGATCCCAAGCCCCAATCCATTGCTTTTTGCCTTACTTTTAAAGCGTCAGGAGGAAACGGCAGGCGGATTGATTCATTTTTCAGGAAACCATCCGTTACAGAGGTTAAATTCACAGAGTTTTGGATTCCTACGGTTAATGCTTCTTTCAATCCTGAAATAACTTCAGAGTTGGTTAAAACCGGAGTTGTATTGGTTCCTGTATTTAGCGTGCCGGCAACTTCTTTTACTGTTTCACATGCCTGTAAACCAATCATAATAGTACCTAAAGCTAAGATTCGTGTGAATTTTCTCATGGGATAATTTTTTATGTTCAAACTTAAGAATAATTTTGTCTAAGCTCAAAAACAGTACCATGATTAATGTCGAAATAATTTCTATCGGAGACGAACTTTTAATAGGACAGACAATTAACACAAATGCTTCATGGATTGGTGCTCAGTTGGCGGCAAACGGAATCAAGGTTTCCCACGTGGTAACTATTTCGGATACCTGGGAAGCCATTACGGGTGCGTTGGAAGAGGCTCAAAGAAGAAGTCGGGTGGTTTTGATCACCGGAGGATTGGGACCAACAAAGGATGATATTACCAAACAGGTGCTTTGTGCTTATTTTGATACGGAATTGGTGCTGGATGAGCAGGTTCTGAATCATGTGGAATCGTTCTTTATTAAACGGAACAGACCGATGCTTGAAGTGAATAAAATGCAGGCAATGGTTCCGGAAACCTGTGAAGTGTTGTTTAACGAACAGGGAACAGCACCGGGAATGTGGTTTGAAAGGGAAGGGACTGTTTTTGTATCTATGCCCGGTGTTCCTTATGAGATGAAATACCTGATGGAATCGCATGTAATTCCGCGCTTAACCAATAAATTTCCCTTAAAAAAACTGGTTCAGAAAACATACTTGACCCAAGGCATCGGAGAATCGTTTTTAGCAGAGAAAATAAGTGACTGGGAGAATCAATTACGCGGCGAAGGATTGGATTTGGCATACCTTCCTTCTCCGGGAATGGTGAAGTTGAGAATCAGTTCAGCAAGCGGAGACCAAGCCAGGGTTGCCTATTTCGGAGAGGAATTGAAAAGAATGGTCCCGGTTTATTTATATGGAGAGGAGGAAGATACCTTGCCTGAAGTAGTTGGGAAGTTATTACAGGAAAAAGGAGAAACAATCGGAACGGTTGAAAGTTGTACGGGTGGTGGTATCATGGCTAGTCTGACAAGTGTTTCTGGTTCATCAGCATATGTACTGGGGGGCTTGGTTACTTACAGCAATGATTTGAAGATCAAATTGGCAGGAGTAAGTCCTGAAACACTGGAAGATTTTGGGGCTGTATCCGAAGAAACAGTTCTTGAAATGGCAGCAGGAGGGAAGAAAGAGTTGGGAGTCGATTGGTGTATTTCAGTTTAAGGGATTGCAGGTCCGCTTGGAGGAAGCGATGAAAAAACTGTCGGTACAGTTTGGATTGCACTAGATGGTCCGAATGGGAAAATCACCCGGA
>CBIHOM010000012.1:0-135199 GCA_966212075.1 uncultured Fluviicola sp. | reverse complement strand
CAAATGTTCAAATGTTCAAATGTTCAAATGTTCAAATGTTCAAATGTTCAAATTTGATCCCTTTAAACTCTTTGAACCTTCGAAGCTCGTAGAGCGAAGAAGATTTGAACCCTTGAACTCTTTTAGCCATGGAAATAAACCAAACAGTTTTTGATCAGTTTCCGACAATCCAAACGGAAAGATTACTCTTGAGGCAAATCCAACTAAAGGATGCCCGTCAGATCATGCAGATGCGTCAAAATAACCGGGTAAACCAGTTCATAGCCCGGAACAGCATGACCGGAATCGATGCCGCGGAAGAGTTAGTTAAGAAAACAACGGATACTTTTGACTCGAAGGCTGGGATAGCGTGGGCCGGGATCTTAAGAGACGGTTTGGAGATTATCGGCACTTGTGGATTTAACCGGATTGATTACCTGAATAATCGGGCGGAGATCGGTGGAGAACTCTCTGTTGATTACTGGGGAAAAAACATTGCTTTGGAAGCGGTTCAGGCAATAGTTTCCTTTGGTTTCGAGAAAATGAACCTGCATGCTATTGAAGCATTTGTATCGCCGGCAAACAGGGGAGCTATTTACCTGCTTGAATCACTTGGATTTGAAAAAGAGGCTCATTTTAAGGAACGGGTCTATTTCAATGGAGTTTATTCCGATATGGCAGTGTATACTATTTTTCACCAGAATGTTCAATAGTTCAAAAGGTTTAAAAGTTCAAAAAATCATTTAAAACTCTTTGATTCCGATAGTTTTTAAACCTTGATCGCAGCATCCAATGGCTATCGAAACTTTGAACTTCTTAAAGCTTAAAAAAGAAGGCAATCCTGTAAATAAGCGGGATCAGCGTTCCGTTTTCCTTTTTCATGAAATATCCGGGTCTGAATGGGCTGTTCACGTTATTGATAATATCATACATGATTCCTGCATTCAACCTGAAATTCTGTTCTTCTCCGAAAGCATGGGAAAATCCGAATCCCAACAACCCGGTAGGTGCCCAGGTCCGTTTGGTAGAAACAATTCCATTGGTATAATTATAAGGATTGGATAACAGCTCGAATTCGAATCCTACGAATAAGTAATTAAAAAAACGTCCGTGGATGAATGCACCACCACCATAAACGGAATAAGATCCTGTTAACCCGTATTGCTTGTAAAAAGAATAGTGATAACGCGCCGATGGACCGAAAGAAAGGTATTTGTTTCTAACAATCCCAAATTTCAAACCGATTCCGCCGGTTCCACCAAACGTACTGGCAGAGAAATGCAAGTCGGCACCGATCTCATTGTAGGGAGTGAATTCTTGCTCACTGGTTTCTTCTTCATCGTGAATATAGAGTTCCGTATCTTCCTGGGAAAAACCGAAGTTACTTGTAATTAGAATAAGGAGCAGAAAAAACTGTTTCATAAGATGCTTATAAGTGTTTCTTTATCAATATCGTGTGTTCCCTCAAAACGGGCAATATGAATTCCTTTGGATTGGTAGTCCGCGATTAAGAGTTCCTGGTCTGTTTTCGGAAAGAATTCATCTTCGGTTCCCAAAACAAAGGTGCTCTTTTTCGCCAGTTCTGTGTGTTCTTCAACCGCCAGATCGGGAGGGTAAACACTTGCCCAGGAAATAAAATGATCGCAACTGATCTTGCTATGTGCCAACCAGCGTGCGGCCGTAGCTCCACCTTGTGAAAAACCGATTACGGTTATCTTTTCAGGAGAAATACTTTTTAGCATCGTTTCATGCAGCAGATCGAGGCTCAGAATATTCAACCGAATGTCTTCTTCCCGCCATTCTTTTGTCATCCAGGATGCACCGACCCTGCCGGAAGTTCCTCTCAAATAAAAGCGGTGCCTTCCCTCCGGGAAAACAAACAACAGATCGTTAAAAGAAATGTCAGCAAATTTTTGACTGAAATATTCAACCAATTGTCCGTACCCGTGAAGCACATATACCAAATGTTTGGTGTTCTCACCTGCCCCGAGCGTCCGGTATCTTAATGAAGAGGGGACATCTATTTTCCCTTCAACGGAGATCATACTTTCTTCGGTAAATTTTTTGCGAATTCCGGGTAAAGCCGGTATTTCTTTGCTACCGGATCCAGGAAAAATTTGAATCTCAGTTCTTTTTTCCTGGTGATAGACGGAATGTATTTGTATATATCCCCGATATTCTTGGTGTAGGAATCTATTTCGCTGGAATAAATCGCAATATCCATCGGAACCTGGTTGGGGTTCTCAACAAACTCATGAACAAATGCTTCGGGGTGATCTTCTCCGGCAAAATCAAACGATTTCCATTGAAATACCATCATCATGTCGTGCTCATTAAATACGGAGAAGTAACTTTTCCATCCTGAATTACGGATACGGTAACCGACAATTACGTCATTCCTGGTGGGTGCAACAAGTGGCTTGAATTCGATATCCAGTTCTCTTCCCGGGCTTGACGGTGCAAAGATCGGGTTGGAGATACGGTCCAATGCTCCATCGTAATAGAACAGGTAGTTGTAATTTCCGGTAAATCCTATTTCCGCGGCTTTAGCCTCACGATCATTCTTGATTGCTTCATCCATTGCATATTCCAATCGGTTGATGGTGATAATTGCATCCTGGATCGTATCTGCATTGATGTACTCTTTGTAAATCTTCATAGAGAATTTTTCATTCACCGGGATTGCCAAAGATGCCATGATCTCTCTTTTTGCACGGGCATCAAAGCTTTCATTGCTTTTTTCGGTTGTTCCTTCTGTCGTTGTATTTGAATCTGTTGTAGTTTCCTCACCACAAGAACTGGTAATAAGCAGCAAACAAAGTGTACTGATGTTAACTAATTTCATATGCTTAATAATCGATGTCTAAGTTAAAACGATTCTTCAGGTCGAAAAGGTTTGAATTTTTCTTCGCTAATTTTTCAAAACGGTCCGGACCGTTCAGGTATTTGACTTCTTCCGGTGCGTCTTTCACTATTTCCAATTGAATTACTAAGTCGTAATTCTGAATTTCTTTACGGATATAAGCCATCACTTCTCCGATTGCTCCTTCCAGGCGGGTAAGCTGGATCGTATTGTCCACTTCGAACTGGAAAGTTGTTTCATCCAGTTGGACTGGCTCGCGCTTGATCATCACGTGATACACCTGGTCCTGGCCATTCAATTTTTGTGTATGCGCCATGGTTTTCCACAAACGAACCACGTCATCCTTATGGAATTCTTTCCTTGGAAGATCACTTTGAGGAACTTGTGCTTTTGCCTTTTGTTGCTCAATTAAATGATTGATCGATAAATTGTTGGAGTTTAAATTTCCAGTCGGGGCAGAAAGTACTTTTGCTTCCGGTTTAACTGAAAAAGCAGCTCTTTCAGGCGTTACAGAAGGTTTGTTTACAGGCTTGCTCTCGTTTCGGAGACTTTGCCCAGCAAACGGGATGATCTGTACCGGATCAGTTAAGGATTTTTTTTTTCGAGCTCAGATTTAACCGAACAAATTTGCATCAAGGTCAATTCGACCAGTAAGCGCTGGTTTTTCGCCGACTTGTAATCTACATCTGCCTTGCTGAGAACTCCCAAACAACGCAATGCAAAAGCACTATCTATCTTTTTAGCCTGGTCTACAAATAACTTTTCAGTTGTTTCACCGACTTCCAGTAAGTTTGCTGTCCGCGGATCTTTGCAAATCAACAGGTTTCTGAAATGTTCCGCAAGTCCCACTAAGAAATGATGTCCGTCAAATCCTTTTTCCATGACATCATTGAACAATAACAAACAAGCCGGAATATCTTCATTCAATGCATTTTCCACGACTTTGAAATAATAATCGTGGTCCAGGACATTCAAATTCTCTAAAACAGCTTTATGCGTAATGGTCGTTCCGCAAAAACTGACGATCTGATCGAAAATAGATAAGGCATCACGCAAAGCTCCGTCTGCTTTTTGAGCAATCAGGTGCAGGGCATCCGGGTCAGCAGAAATAGCTTCCTGTGTGGCAACATGAGCTAAGTGATCTGCAATGTCCTTTACCTTGATGCGTTGAAAATCAAAAATCTGGCACCGTGACAAAATCGTTGGTAAGATCTTATGTTTTTCGGTCGTTGCCAAAATGAAGATGGCATGTGCCGGTGGTTCTTCCAAGGTCTTCAAAAAGGCATTAAAAGCTGCAGTTGACAACATATGGACCTCGTCGATGATATAGACTTTATGAGTTCCCAACTGTGGTGCAATGCGCACCTGGTCGATCAACCCCCGAATATCATCAACAGAGTTATTGGATGCCGCATCCAGTTCGTATACGTTCAGGGAAGCGCCTTCATTAAACGAAAGACAGCTTTCGCACTGATCGCATGCTTCAACAGATTCGGTCCTGTTAAAACAATTGATGGTTTTTGCTAAGATACGGGCAGTTGTTGTCTTACCAACTCCACGTGAACCACAAAACAAGAAAGCCTGCGCCAAATGCTGGTTCTTGATAGCGTTCTTAAGCGTGTTGGTAATTGCCTTTTGCCCAACAACCGTATCAAAGGTCTGGGGCCTGTATTTTCTGGCAGAAACAACGAAATCCGACATGAACACAAAATTAGCTAAACTTTCGTAAAGAATTCAAAATTCAAAAGGCAAAATGCAAAAAACATGAATCGGAAACCAAACTTTTGAATTCTGCATGCGCCTACGCTGACCTTGCTCCACCGAAGCGGTTAGGCATAGGTGAAGAGCTTTAGTGCAAGCGTTTCAGCATTTTTAATTTTCAATTGGTTTGGCTTTCCAATATTCCCAAATCCCGGATCCGTTTTTCAAGAATGTTCGAATACTGCAGTGCTTCATCCATACCGCCTTCAACGTATGCTTTTTGTACCCACGCTTTTGCACTTTGCAAGTCGTATAATACTTCGTATGCCAATGCAATATTGTAGGCTGCACGCGCTCTTATTTTCGCTTTCGGATTGGAATCGTATTCTTCTTTCCAGGTATTCAATGCTCCTTCCCAGTCTCTTGTCAATGCTTGTCTGGCACCTACGCTCATACGGCCTTTTTTCCCGATGTACATCATGCGCTGTTCCCAGAAATAAAGTGGTACCAGGTCATGGGCAAAGGATTCGCCGGTGGTATAACTGACTTGTATCAATGCTTCATTTCGTTTGATCAGCCGGGCAATTGCTTCTGCCGGATTGGTTGAACGCTGGACCCAGGTTTGATCTCTTTTGTACATATCCTGGTAAATAATTGTTTTCATTGCGGGGTAATACAAGATGAAACCGGCTCTGGCAGTTGCTTTTCCAGTTATCTCAACTTCAGCACCGTTCCCGCTCAGTACATTTTGTACTGTATTAACGGCTGTTGCAGCAGGATTGATCACACTGAAATCGGTGTCGAAGAATTCCAGGCTCAGGACTGCATCGGTCTCATATTTTTTACAGATACTGTCTACCTGTTCCCAATTCATCGGTGATCCGAAATCAACACTTGTGGGTTTGGATGCCAGCATCGAACTGTCGCATTGTTTGATCTGGAAACGATTGCTTGTTCGAAGTAACTGATCAATTCCGCGAATACACTCATTGGATAATTCTTTATCCTGTTTCGGGGTTTCCAGTGTTAATGTTCCTTCAATCAATCCGGCCTTTCCCGGAATGGAATGGTTTAATAAAGCCAATGATTTGACCCGTTGGTCAACGGAGATGGTTGCGGGTCTTTGTACTTCGATTTGCATGCCCTGCGTTGTTCTGCAAGAGCTGAAAACCAATAAGCTAATAGTGCTGAGTGCGAGTAGTTTTTTCATATTTTTTTAGTTCGGTACAAATATATTTGATTCTCTGAACCAAATAGTATGTGAGTTTAAAGTTCAGATGCGATTCTATAAAAACCGTGCCGAAATTTAGACTGCTTATTTTTTCAACCATTAATCCGTTTAAACTTTTAAAATTTAACTTACGTCCCGGTTTTGAATTTTGAATTTACATTTTGAATTAAGATTAGTCTTCTATCTTTGTGTAAAATTCAGTACATGAAAGTTTATAACAACATATTAGAGACTATCGGAAATACGCCTTTGGTCAGATTAAACAAGCTTACCAAAAACTGTAAAGCAACCGTTTTGGCGAAAGTTGAAACGACCAATCCGGGAAACTCGGTAAAAGACCGTATGGCGGTTAAAATGATTGAAGACGCAGAGAAAAACGGGCTTTTGAAACCGGGCGGAACAATCATTGAAGGAACTTCCGGAAATACCGGGATGGGATTGGCGCTGGCTGCGATCGTTAAAGGTTATAAGCTGATTTGTGTATTGAACGATAAGCAATCAAAAGAGAAAATGGATATTCTGCGTGCGGTAGGTGCAGAAGTTGTGGTTTGCCCCACTGCTGTTGAACCTTCCGATCCACGTTCGTATTATTCTGTTTCCAAAAGATTGGCAAAAGAAATTCCAAATTCCTGGTATGTAAACCAATACGATAACTTATCCAACAGAGTGGCTCATTATGAGCAAACAGGTCCGGAGATTTGGGAACAGACAGACGGGAAAGTGACACACTTTGTTGTTGGAGTAGGAACAGGAGGAACTATTTCTGGAGTTGGAAAATATTTGAAAGAGCAAAACCCGAACATCAAGATTTGGGGAATTGATACCTACGGTTCTGTTTTCAAAAAGTACAAGGAAACAGGAGTTTTTGATGAGAATGAAATCTATCCGTATATCACGGAAGGGATCGGTGAAGACATTCTTCCTGCAAACGTAGATTTTGATGTGATCGATCTGTTTGAAAAAGTAACAGATAAGGATGCTGCGGTTTATACGCGTCGCCTGGCTCGTGAAGAAGGAATTTTCGTAGGAAACTCTGCAGGAGCTGCAATCGCCGGGTTATTGCAATTGAAAGACCAGTTAACGGAAAATGATGTAGTGGTGGTTTTGTTCCATGATCATGGAAGTCGTTATGTGGGTAAAATCTTCAACGATGATTGGATGCGTGAGCGCGGGTTCCTGGAAGAGGAATTCAAAACAGCGGAAGACGTTATTGCTCGTCATGCAGATTTACCGTTGGTAACCTTGTATTCGGAAGAATTGGTTTCACATGCGATCATGAAAATGCGTAAGTACAACATTTCTCAAATTCCGGTTTTGAGAGACGGTGAATTGGTTGGTTCTTTGAATGATTCCCAGGTTTACCAGTTATTGATTGACAATCCGGCATTGAGAGATACACCGATTTCGAAGATCATGCAGAAACCTTTCCCGGTTGTTATGGGAACAGCAAAACTGGAAGAGGTAGCGAAATTGATCAATGAGCAAACTCCGGCAGTGATTGTTGAACGGGCGAATGGAGATAAAAAGATCCTGACTCGCCAGGATGTGATTGCATCTTTGGCTTAAGTTTCCCACGGATGAACACGGAAGAACACAGAAGTTTGATTGTGTGACCCGACGTGCGGTTAAGAGGAATGAGTAAAAAGAAATACATAGATCAAATGCAGCGAACGGTGGAAATTTCTTCCACCGTTTCGCGTATTGTGTCATTGGTTCCTTCTCAAACAGAGTTGCTGGTGGATCTGGGTTTGCGCGAAAAACTGGTCGGGATTACGAAGTTTTGTATACACCCGGTCGGATTGAAAAAAGAAGTGCAGTTGATTGGCGGTACCAAGAATGTAAAAATCGATCTGGTAAAGTCATTGGCTCCTGATCTGGTGATCGGGAACAAGGAAGAAAACAATCAGCCGGATATCGAAGCACTGGAAAAGATCCTTCCGACCTGGATGAGTGATATTTTTAACCTGGAAGATGCACTGGAGATGATCCGGCAAGTAGGAGAGATCACCGGAACAAAAGCAAAGGCAGAAGAAATTATTTCCAATATCCGAACGAATTTTTCACACCTGGATACGCTTAAAAAGACGAATAAAACCGTTCTTTACCTGATTTGGAAAAATCCGTATATCGCAGTCGGACCGAATACCTTTATTGATTCCATGCTCCATACTTTAGGATTAAAAAATGCGATGAGTGAGGAGCGCTACCCGGAAGTGGAACCGGAAGCTTTGAATCCGGACCTGATTTTCCTGAGCTCGGAACCTTATCCTTTCAAGGAAAAGCACATAGAAGAACTGCAAAACCAGTTTCCGGAAAGCAGAGTCGTTCTGGTCGACGGGGAATACTTTTCCTGGTACGGCTCCCGATTGATCGGTGCACCAGCATACTTCAAGGAATTGTTAAATCAGATTGAAACCTGAAAAGATTAAAGCAGGAAGTATTAAATTTATGCTGACACATCTGTTTAATACCATGAAAAGATCATTCTTCACCTTTGTTTTATTTGCTTTTGTTTATTTGATTTCCGTTTCGTTTAAGGAACCAACTACAAGTTATCATACCCTGACGATCAAAGTAACTAATATTCGCAACAACTCCGGTCAGCTTCAAATCCAGATTTACCGGAACTCGGAGAATTATCAAAAACAACTTCCCTGGAAAGTAAAACGGTTCGACAAGGACGCTGTAAAGAATAATTGTCTGACCTGCACATTCACCGGAATTGAAGAAGGAGAATACGGGGTGGCGCTTCTGGACGATGAAAATGCCAACAAGGAAATGGATTATACGATGTTCGTTCCGGATGAAGGGTTTGGTTTTTCTGATTATTACCACACAGCCTGGAGTAAACCGAAATACGAAAATTTCAAGTTCCAGTTTAAAGACGATAAGACGGTGACTATAAAAATACGTTACGTCTGATTACTGCTCGAACAAGGGCATTCCGAAGACCATTTTGGTCATTTCATGAAGTGGATACTTGTCTTTCTTAAAATTGACCTGTCCCTTTATTACGTAAGTTGTTCCGCTTTTATGTTTGATCTCGATTTGAATCGATTCGGAACTGTTCAGGAACTCATTGAATGCTTTAACGGGTCCCATGTTCTCAATGAAAGCGGTTACGAACGTACTGCCGTAGATTTTAGTGGATTTTTCCAAATGTCCTTTGATGAAAAATACGTCATTACCGGAATAAGGGATTACTGCATCCGGATCAACCCCGATGAAATAGCAGTTTGAAGCAAGTTGTTTTAAGTGAAAAACGGTATTCCCGAAGTTTAGGGTCAGGTTTGCCTGGCGAACCGACTCAGGAAAGGCTTTCCACAGGTCTTCCACTTTACATTCGCGTTTGGTTTGAATGATCAGGTTCATGACTGGGGTCGGTAAAAATCCAATAATGCTCGGAAGGCTGTCTTTCGGATCTTCGAGATAAGTTCCCTTGAAATCTACCGCATATGCTTCGATGTCTTTAAAATGCGGAAGTCCGTCAGGTAAGAAATTCAATAAGGTATCCGGCAATGCTTCAGGAATGAACCGTGAATAGACATAAACTCCTTCGGATTTCAATCCGAATTTCAAACTGGGATGAAGTTCCTTCGGATAAACAATACTTCCTTCCAGGTTAATGGATTTATCCCGGTGCTGGATAGATAGTTTCATAGAAGAAAACCCGGTTCTTGCCGGAAGTTTTTTCACATCCAATGCAATGAATTCATTCTTTTCAGAAGCCGCTTTTTTGAGTTCCTGAAAAGGTTCAGCCAGGATCTTCAAGAGCATTTTATCCAAATCAGGTTTGCTTAATTTCTTTCCTTTGATTTGCTGCATAAACAGGCCACAATTTCCTCTTGCGCTTCCTGTTTGGTTGGATTTGCAATAGGCAGTAATATGATCGCTGAAAGCTGCCGGGTCCTTGGTTTGAACTGCAATCAGGATAAAACCTCTGTTGTTGCGCTCTATTCCGTAGATTACAATGTCTTCCTGGGGATCAATACGAAGTGATTTTTTATTGGAATCGCCATTGAAATTCTTATCGATCAGTTCGCGGACTTTCAGAATAAAAGCGTCGTCTTTTTCAGCAAACAAGGTATTGTAAACTTCTTTCTTAACGAACGATTCTGCATCCAGGCGCAAAATCCATTGAGTATCATCCGGGATCGGGACCAGGGGATTATTTTGGTTGGTTGAAAGAAAGTTCAGGCAAATAAAAATCAGTAAACTGGATGCTGTAAGCAGCACTACAAGGAAAGCGGCATAAAAGCGTTTTTTTATTTGCATGGCATAAAGGTAATTTTTTATTGAAATTGTAACTTTGTTTCATGGGAAAATTCTTTTTCTGGATACTTAAGCTATTCGGTTGGAAAATAGATAATCATAGTCCTGCAGGTGTTGATAAAGCGGTGGTAGTTGTTGGCCCGCATACATCCAATTGGGATTTTGTAATCGGTAAAATGGCTTTTGCACATTATAAAGTGAACGCAAAGTTCCTGATCAAAAAAGACCTGTTCTTCTTTCCGTTGGGACCTATTTTGAAAGCCATGGGCGGAATTCCGGTGGATCGCAAGAAAAACAATAACATCACGGAGCAGGCGGTCAATATTTTCAAAAACAATGAAAAGTGTTTTTTGGTTTTTACCCCTGAGGGAACAAGAGGGTACCAGCCGCACTGGAAAAAAGGGTTTTACTATATTGCTCAGAATGCAGGAGTCCCGATTTACATTGCGTATATTGACTATAAGCGTAAAATCGGTGGTTTTCATTCCCTGTTCATTCCTACGGGAAATGTGGATGCGGATATCAAATACATTAAGAATATATTAGCGGATTTCACCGGTAAGGTTCCTGAAAACGGGATCCGGAAAGAAGAGATCGCATAGTTATCGGGCACCTTGGTGTTGTGCGGACAATAGTAGAGAGATAAAAAATATGTCAGAGTTTTTAAGAACAGTAAACGTTACACGCTATATCTCGCCTTTAAGAGAAGGAGGTTCGCTTCCGGCATTGGTGGATGCAGATGATGATTTCAAGTATGTATTGAAATTCAGAGGGGCCGGTCACGGAGTGAAAGCTTTGATCTCGGAATTCCTGGGTGGAGAAATTGCCCGCATGCTGGGGTTTAAAGTTCCTGAACTGGTTTTCGTGAATTTGGATGAAGATTTCGGGCGATCGGAAGCTGATGAAGAGATCCAGGATCTTTTACGCGCCAGTCATGGTTTGAATTTGGGCCTGCATTTTCTTTCCGGGGCAATTACCTTCGATCCGGTAGTAACCAAAGCAGATGAAGAAACGGCTTCGCGCATTGTTGGGCTGGACGGATTTATTACCAATATCGACCGTACATTCAGGAATACCAACATGCTGATCTGGAAAAAGGAATTGTGGCTGATCGATCACGGTGCATCATTTTATTTCCATCATACCTGGGAGAACTGGGAAAAAACAGCACAGAGCAATTTCGCATATGTGAAAGATCACGTATTGCTTCCGCAAGCTACCAAAATGGATGAGGCGGATGCATTTGCACATTCCAGGCTAACTGAAGAAAAGCTGCATGCATTGGTAGATGCACTTCCCGAATCCTGGTTGATGTGGGAAGACCTGGAAGCAACACCGGATGAAATAAGAGCGGTGTACAAGCAGTTTTTAAGCATCCGCGTGAGTCATTCGATGAATTTTGTAAACGAAGCTAAAAATGCCCGAAATGTTCTTATATGAATATGCTGTAATTCGCCTGGTACCGCAGGTTGAACGCGAAGAGTTCATCAACGTGGGGATTATTTTGTTTTCAAAAAAGCAAAAATTCATTCGAACGAAGATCGTGCTCCCTGAAGAACGCTTGAAACTTTTTAAGTGTGAAATGGACCTGGAACAGATCAAAGCAAACCTGAAGGCTTTTGAATGGATCAGTGCCGGATCGAAAGAAGGCGGACCGATTGCTTGTGAAGAATTACCGGAACGTTTTCGCTGGTTAACGGCAGTGAGGAGTTCCATTATCCAGACTTCGCGCCCGCACCCGGGAAAGACGAATGATTTGGAGAAGGAAGTTGAACGGTTGTTTTTGGAATACGTGGGTTAATTATCAGTTATCAATTCAGTAATTATCAAGTAGAAATTCCAGTCTTGATAATTAAATCATTCATAATTGATAATTACTTTTTGAACGAATCTGTTTTCTTATCGTATCCGTACGGGCAATGCCTGCAACCGCTTTTGCAGCAATAACCGCGCTTTAAATGGTACTTTTCCGTAAAAACGATGTAACCTTCCGGGGTATAATAAAAGTCATCCGGTTCTAAACCATTATTTTTGGGAAGTGGACGAAAATCATCATTCATAATACAAAATTACGCATTTCATGGAGCTCTTCGATACATCCCGGTCCATTTTACAGGAAATCACATTGGATCCTCACAAATTCAGGAATACTCGTTTACTTGTAAAACGGGACGATTTGATCCATCCGGAAGTGTCAGGGAATAAGTGGCGCAAGCTGAAATACAACCTGGAATTGGTTGATTATCAAAAAAAGGATGGTGTTTTGACTTTCGGCGGGGCGTATTCAAATCATTTGCTTGCCGTTGCTGCAGCCTGCAATTCTGCCTGCTTAAAATCAATTGGAATAGTTCGCGGAGATGAATTAACAGTTGAAAGCAATGAGAATTTGAAACGCTGTTCGGAATTGGGGATGGAATTGCTTTTCGTTTCCCGTGAATCATATGATGAACGCAATGAGAAAAGTTGCCAGGAAGGTTGGAAGGAAGCATATCCTCACTTCCTGCTGGTACCTGAAGGCGGTTCCAATTATTACGGAATGGTTGGCTGCCAGGAGATTTGGAAGGAACTTCCTGCAGGGATTGATCATGTGTTTGTTGCGCAGGGAACTACTACGACCAGTTGCGGTTTATTGCTGGGTTCCGATGAAAATACGACTATCCACGTTGTCCCTGCTTTGAAAGGATTTGATTCGCTTGCTGAAATGCGAAAACTGTTGTTCCCTTTCCTGATCGATCAGGAAACGATTGATGAATATATGAAAAGGGTAGAGGTCCACCCGGAAGCACATTTCGGAGGGTATGGAAAGTGGACACCGGAGCTGTTTGATTTCGTATCGAGATGCAATACGGAATACGATCTTCCGCTGGATAAGATTTATACCGGGAAAGCATTTTATGCCCTGATGACGTGGCTGGAAAAACAGGATTTTGAAGAACTACAGACTATTGTATTTCTGCACACAGGTGGTTTGATGAATGGAGGCGTTTGATTATCCTCCCCCTTAGTCCCCCTCCAAAGGGGGAGTTTTTAGAATCCTCCTAAAAAAGAATTATTTATTTGAGTTTTAAATTTATGAAGACGAATCGATCTTTAAGTGAATCATGTATTTCCCCCTTCGGAGGGGGATAAAAGGGGGAGGACATGCTATCTTAACTTCTTTCCCCAGTTCTCTACTTTTTGAAGCCATTTTTCCCGCATTTCAGGTTTGGAGCCCCTGATAATCCCGATGTAACTAACCATTACCGGTGTAACTCCGCAGAACTTTAGAACAGAGCGTTTCAATTGATTTACACTTGGGCGTCTGAATACCAGTCGGTAAAAGAGTGCGGGTTGATCCAGAGTGGTAATAATATGGGCTGTTTTTCCTTTTAAAAGTTTGTCCCAAAAGTGCGAGTTTTCGCGGTATTGAAAAGCAAATCCCGGAAGGAACAAACGATCGATAAATCCTTTGGTGATTGCAGGAAGTCCTCCCCACCAAACGGGATGGACCCAAACCAAATGATCTGCCCATTGGATTTTTTTCCATGCTTCCAGCAGGTCGGGTTCCAACTCTGTTCTTTTTTGGTAACCAAATTGCAGGTTCGGATTGAAGTTCAATTCGGCAATGACGATTTCCCGGATCTCCGCACCGGATTGAGCAGCACCTTTTTTGTATGCTGCTGCAATACCGAAGTTGAAGGAATCTTTATTCGGGTGCCCATTTATCAGTAAGATTTTTTTGCTCATGATTGTTTTTTGAGCAAAGCTACTGCCACTTGTTTCCTTAAAAAAGGACATTTGTCATTAAACGACCGCTTTTCGGATCCGGCTTAAATGACGTTGTGTAATTCCCAGGTAGGAAGCCAGGTGTTGAACTGAAATCTGTCGAACGTATTCCGGCTGCTCTTCGATGAGGTTTTGATAACGCTCATGGGCCGAATCCCGCTGCAATTGGAACACGCGTCCTTCCAGTTCTAAATATTGCTGTTCTGCGATGATCTTTAGAAAGTGGGTCCAAGCCGGGCTTTTCGTTACCAGGTAATCGATTTGATCTTTCGGAATAACCCATATTTCTGCATCGGAAAGGGCCTGCATATATTCCACACTTCCTTTTCCTGTAATGAACGCTGAATACGCAGCCATGAGTTCTCCCGGAAAACGAAAACAATAGGTCATTTCATTGCCGTTCGGAGCCATATAAAAGGAACGGAAAACGCCTTTTTCAATAAACGCAACTTCTGAGCATTTTTGCCCTTCCTGCACAAAGTAAGAACCTTTTTTTAAAGTGCGTTTTGAAAACAAACGAACAGCTTTATTTATTTCTGCTTCGCTAAACAGGTTAAAATGTGCCAGAAATGATTTCAATTGCATGAAACAAAGTTACATCTTCATTTCATAGAAATTGATGCTTTTAGCAACTTTTTGAAGGATACATTTCCGGATCGATACGTTAATATCAGTTCGTAAAAGCCATTTGCCAGAGAATCCAAATACAGGGTATTTATTGATTCCGGGATGAATTGAGTAACGATTCTTCCAGTTTCATCCATTAATCGGATCTCCGTAATTTCATCACTTTCGATCAAAACGTGGAGTTTATCAGAGAAAGGGTTCGGGTAAACCGTTATTCCATCCAGGTTTTCTTCTTCCAATCCCAAACTTTGATGGATGTCAATATCTGCCAGCATGAAGTCCGAATCGTTACTCAGTAAGCTAGAGGACCCGCCAACAAAAATGTGCCCGTTCCCGGTCAGCTTCATGTCTTGTAAGTAATCGTTTTCGGACGAAATATCCACTGTGAATGTGCCGGTCCCGTTAAAGCTGTTGTCCAGACTTCCGTTACTGTTCAAACGGGTAATGGAAAAGCCGGCATTGTATTGACTGATCTGGTGACTTCCACCGATCAGGAACTTTCCATCGGCCTGTACCTGGAAATCGGCAAATGGATACGGATGATTCAGGATACCGTTCGTTCCAAAGTTGCTGACCACACTTCCATCCGGATTGATTTTCATGAGCATTCCTCCCATTGTTTGCCCGCCGATGATGATCTGTCCGTTGGGAAGTTCAATCGCCTTTTGCAAATACTCGCCAACTTCAGGGAAACCTCCACTGAACAGGTCCATAATCATTTTTCCATTTTGGCCGAACCCGGAAACGAAATTGCCGTCCAGGTCTACTTTGCAATAAGCCAGTTTCATGTTATTCGCTTCGCTCATGTCGTAGCCCACACAAAGAATTGTATTATCCGTAAGTAGAATTGCATCCCAGAGGATAAAGGCGAAATTGACCTCTGACAGGAATGTTGAACCGTTGCTTCCAAATGCCGGATCCAAATCACCGTTCTGATCAATTTTACTTACTGTCCCGGCGCCATAACTGTTTCCTGCCAGAAGAACTGATCCGTCAGCTAACACGATCATTTTTGCAATGTGACTATCTGGATGTGTTAGTTTAAAGATCCCGCTGTCGGCGAAGTTGTTATCCAGGGTACCGTCCGGTAAGTAACGAACGACAAATGAGCGGTAATCTCCCGGTCCGCTTTGGGTTGGTCCTAAATAGGAAGAACCGGAAACCAGGATCTTTTCATCCGTTTGCAGCTGAATATCCAGGGGAAATTCAGAATGATCAATCGGAGTGGTAACCATTCCATTCATACCGAAATTGGAAACGGGTGTTCCATTGCTGTTATTCCTGGTAAGTGTAAGATGATAAATTCCAGACCCACCGCCTTGCATGCTGTACCCGGCACCGAAGATCGTTCCATCAGACTGTATGGCAATCCGGTTGATTTCAGAAGTATTCGGTGTAATGACAAAACCTGCAGAACCAAAACCCGGATTCAGATGCACGTTTTGTCCGAAAACCGGTAAGGAAAACAAACAAACGAGTGGAATAAAGAACTTTTTCATTGTAATAAGTTTTTGTTGTCCCTAATACAAATGAAAAATACGAAGGTTGTCAGACAAGCGCAAATTTCAAGTAAGTCCGATCACCGGACTCACCTGATTGAACATTATTGTTTGACCAATTTCTTGCTAACCAGTTCCTGTTGTCCATTGGTAAAAACAACATGATAGATCCCTGATTCCAGGTGTTCCAAAGACAAAACTGTGTTTTTACCAGCCGGGTAGGTCCCGATCAGTCTTCCCGTTGCATCCGTTAATTGAACAGTTGTCACAGATTCATTTTCCATTGAAACAGTTATTTTATCCGAGAAAGGATTCGGGTAAATGGAAAGTTCGGCTGAATGATTTGTGCTTAATCCCAAAGACTCACTCATGTTAATCTCTGCCAGCAGAAAATCGGAAAATTGTTCTATGTAATTGGTTTTTCCGCCTATAAGAAGGTGATCCGGGCCTGTCAGAACCATGCATTGCAGTGCTTCAAAACCGCTTGAAAAATCGAATTCAAAACTTCCGGTTGTGTTAAAGCTGTTGTCTGTGCTCCCATCAGCATTGAATCTTGAAACCGTGAGTCCCCAATCGAATGGAGCGACTTCTTTACTTCCGCCGATCAGGATCTTACCTGTTGGTTGGACTACCATGTCTGTATAAGGAAGGGTGTTAACCAATATTCCATTTGTTGCGAATGTACTATCGGGTATTCCGTCAGCATTCAGGCGCATGAGGATATAGCCGGTACCCGAACGTCCTGCCAGAACGATTTTTCCGTCGGATAATTCCTGCGCTTTTGTAATTACCTCAAGGGTGTTTGGGTCTGTGTCCAGGTCAAAAGAGGAAATCCCGCTCTGTCCGAAAGAAGTGATTATATCTCCTGAAGCATTTGTTTTTGTACAGGTAAATGTGGGATTGGAAAATCCTGGATTCCCCATTCCGTAAGACAAAATGGAACCGTCATTTAAGGTGATCGCTCCCCGATTGAAGAAATAGAAGGTGCTCAAATCACTGATTGCCCTGCTGCCATTCGTCCCGAACGAATTATCCACTATTCCGGCAGAAGTTAGTTTGGTAATGTAAGTAATTCCATCCGAATATCCTATCAAACGGAGGGACTGGTCACTTTGTACCAGAACAGCATTAAATTCACTTTGGTTGTAATCAGTTACTTCGAAAACTCCATTCGTGGCAAAACTAGAGTCGATAGCCCCGTTCGGATGAAACCGGATAACGAATGCGTGGATAATAGGTGAGCCTCCCGGTCCTGTATCCAACCCGGTGTAGTTTGATCCGGCAAGCAGTATTTTCCCGTCAGCCTGTAATTTTAGATCCTGTAATGTAGACGAATTAAAAAAGCTGGCAAGTGAAATTCCGCCTGTTCCGAATGTAAGGTCCTGTGTTCCGATCGCATCGTGTTTTGTCAGAACGATGTGAGATCCACCTGAGACAAATTTACGTCCGGCACTGATGATGCTACCATCGGGGTTGAGGGCGATTTTATTGATTTCCGAGGTGTTTTCCACATAGGTAAAACCGTCATAACCAAAGGTAGGATTCAGAACAATGTTTTGAGCAGAAGCAGATAATCCGATAAAAAATACGATAGGAGTAATAATGGTTCTCATAATCAGGATTTTGTGTTGTGAGAACTAAGAACGAAAACTGTGTTGAATTGGTTGATAGCTGATAATCAACAGGATAAATAAAAAATCCCCGAAACAATCAATCGCAACTGATGTTTCGGGGATTTAATTTCAAATCGAAAGTTGCGTTAACGCTTGTTTTAAATCGAAAGCTACGCTTTCTCTTACTCAAACAATGCTTTATCAACTTCTCCGTTGAATTCGATAGTTTTTACAACTCCTGAAAGTGTCATTTCACCCATTACCTGAGTTAATTTGTGTGCAAACAAGAATCCATTTACTTCTTTGTAATCATCATACAAGATGGTAGATTCCATTGTTTCTTCACCTTGTTTCGTGATGGAAACCGTTTTGAATTTCAGGTTTGTAGCCGCATCGAAGTAGTCAAAAGATTCTTTCTCTCCATCGTTGGTTGTCAGGACATAATAGTCTTTTCCTGCGATGGTTTCAATTCCTTTGATCTCGTATTTCATTCCGGAAGTTTTGTAATTTGCTTCAGGGAATAAACCTTCGCCTTTCTTTTTAGCAGCAACTTCTTCAGCAGTCATTGGTTTTTTACCCGTCTGCATATTCATTTCAGAACCTTTTGTTCCGTCATAATAAGAGCTTTGGAAAACCATTCCCTGTGCTTCAATTTTCATTGCTTCTTTGTTCGGAGCAACGAACGCATCTGTCATGGTAATCACAACCGGGATTTGAGGAGAAGAAAGTTCAATTTTCTTAACTACCGACTTTACTTTCTTCATTTTCTTCGCCAAATCTTTGGCAGAAGCAGTTTTAGTAACCGTGTTGATGTATCTTTCCACCAACTGGTCAGCGGTGATATCTGCTTTCTTCATTTCCTTTACAGGATTTCCGAACGGATCTAATTTTTCGATTACACCATCACTGTCGAACGCTTTCAATTTCGGTAAAATATCTTCGTTTCCTACTACCACGATATTGAACCCGTTCTTGAAATACTTCTGAGCAACCATCAATACATCGTCTTTTGAAATCGCATCCAAACGCTTCAGGTATGTTTGGTAGTAATCAGCCGGAAGGTTATCACGGATAATGTTCAAAGCAAAGCGTGCAATTGTTTGTGGCCTTTCCAATGAACGTGCAAAACTTCCAGCCATAGCGGACTTCGCCAGGTTTAATTCAGCATCCGTAACATAGCTGTCACTGATCTTTGTAATCTCCGCCAATAATTGAGTAATTGCAGAATCGGTTACTTCATTTCTGAAGCTTCCGGATGTCCCGAACCAGCTTCCGTCTCTTGTTACTTCAAAGGAAGAGTAAGCACCGTAAGTATACGCTTTATCTTCACGTAAATTTTGCATAATACGAGCTCCGAAAGAACCGCCGCCTAAAATGCTGTTCATTACGTTCAAAGCAATCTGGTCAGAAGCTCCCGGTTTCATTTCGATCGGGAAAGTGATCGAGATTACAGATTGTACGGCACCTGGTTTGTTCACGAAGATCACGCGATTCCCTTTTGCCTTTAATCCTGTTCCGAAATCTTCCTTGTATGCCTGACCACCTTTCCATGCACCGAAATATTTTTCAGCCATTTTCATTGCATTGTCTTTCGTGATGTCACCTACAATTACAAGGTATGCTCCGTTTGGAGTAAAAACTTGTTTGTAGTTGTTCTTCACATCATCCAAAGTGATTGCAGCCAAAGATGCTTCATCCATCACTTCACCAAGCGGGTGGTTCGGGAAGTCGATCTTTGATTCTGCGTTCGTAGCCATCGCGTCCGGATCTGACTTGGCAGATAACAACCCGGACTCGTTCTGCTTCTTGATACGATCGAACTCACTTTGCGGGAAAGCAGCATTCATGGTTACATCCTGCATGATATCCAATCCTGTTTCCATGTGTTTTGTCAAACAGGAGAAATATATCGAGTGGCCGTCAGCGCTCAGGTCTGCTCCCATATTGTCTACTTCTTTATCCAATACGTCTTTTGAACGCTTTGCAGTTCCGGAAGTCAATAATTGTCCCATCATTTTGTTTGTTCCTGCTTTTGAACCTTCAATCATCGGTGAAGCTCCCATAGTAAGCGAGAAAGAAACGCGCGGTAATTTGTGGTTTTCAGAAAGAATTACGGTGATCCCGTTACTCAATTTGAAAACTTCTGAATTTTTAATATTAATAGTTGGTGCTGCAGCGGCAGCAGGTCTTACAGAACGATCAATTTGCTGTCCGTAAACCCCTGTAAATGCCGTTAAGGCAACAAGTGTAATTAACTTTTTCATGATTATTCTGTTAGTTTGCCTTTGGTAAATAATGTAAAATGATTCGGTTGTCCTGAGTCAGGTATTTTTTAGCAACACGCTGAATATCTTCACGTGTAATGCTCATGTAGATTTCCATTTGCTTGTTGATCAACTCAGTACTTCCGAAATACATTTTGTTTTGAGCCAAATTCTCAGCAATTCCGGCTACTGTTGAGTTGGAGCTTACAATCTGGTTTTCAAATTGATTGCGAACCGCCTGGAACTCTTCTTCAGAAATTAAGTTGTCCTGGATCGATTTGATCTCTTCATCCAATGATTTTTCCAAATCTTCCACTTTTGTTCCGTTCGCAGCAATAGCAGCAACGATCCCTAATCCCGGATCTTCCATGTTGAATGCGAAAGAGAAAGCTGCAACAGCCTGTTGTTTTTTCTCAACGATGTCCTTATTCATACGGGAAGAATTGCTTCCGGATAGAACGGCATTTAGCATTTCGATCGCAGCGAAATCCTTATCGGTCTCTTTCGGGAATTTGTATCCCATAAATACTGCAGGTAATTGGATATTATCGTAAATAGTCTCTCTTTGAACACCGGTAATCGGTTCAAATGCAGGATTTGGTTTTGGAATATCGCATGGCATCGCAGCATATTTCTTCAACAATTCTTTTGCTTTTGCGTCTGTTGGATTATTGAAGTTTTTTGCATCGAAAGCCATTTTTTCAACACCGTATTTTGTTTTGAACTCGCCTTCACCAAGATTCTCGAAATCGCGGAACAGGTTGATTGCTTGTCCTTTTGGAACAGAAGCAAAGTACTTATCGATCCATTTTTTCGTTTGCTCGATATTGATATCTCCTGCAATAGAAAGAATTGCATTCGAAGGAACATAGAACGTGTGGTAGAAATTCACGTAATCGATTTCCTGTGCAGCATTCAAATCTTCCATACTTCCGATCGGTACCCAACGGTAAGGATGATTCTTGTATGCCATTTTGAAGAGGTTCTCCATGAACGTAGCGTAAGGTTGATTATCTACACGCTGTCTTTTTTCTTCTTTTACAACCTCACGTTGTGTTTCCACGCCTGTTTGATCGACTTTTGCATGCAATAAACGCTCACTTTCCAGCCACAATCCCAATTCCAATTGATTGGAAGGAAGGATCTCGTAATAATACGTTCTGTCCTGACTGGTGTTTGCATTCAATGCTCCACCGTTTTTCTCAACTAATTCGGAGTATTCTCCTCGTTTGATGTTTGTGGAACCTTCAAACAATAAATGTTCAAAAAAGTGCGCGAATCCTGTTCTTGAAGGATTTTCGTTTTTAGAACCTACGTGGTACATTACTGAAACGGCTACAATCGGAGTAGCGTGTTCTTCATGTAAAATAACATGCATTCCGTTTGCCAGATCATATTCGATGTACTTTACTTTTTCCTGTGAAAAGCCGGTAATCGAAGAAGAAAGCAACAATGCTGTAAAAAGACTTTTTTTCATGTTGAATTTTTCGACTTGTTTTGCCACGAAAATAACAACAAAAATTGCTTTACAACGATTTAGGTGAATTTCGGACAGAAAACTGGACGAACGGCATTTGTCAATTACGAATTATGTTCCGATAGCCATTGATGCTTCGATCAAGGTTTTAAAATTATCGGGATACGAATGCCGAATTGGAAGTTCAACTGGTTTAGAAAGTTCAAAAGTTCCATGAGTTCAAATAGTTTAAAAGTTTGAACTCTTGAACATTTTGAACTTTTCCACATGCGTGGAAACTAGCATGGTTTTTGCTAACTTCGGGACTATGAAATTATGGACTTTTGGCTTTTTGCTTCTTTCAAGCAGTCTTTTTGCTCAAAAACAGACGGTTTTTGCCTACATGGACTACAACAATTTTTTTCACTCGTTTAAGGATGGGTATTTTAACCAGGTCGACCACCAGGCAGTAACCGGGATTGCATACGGCGATGAAGTAATTGCGTATTACAACAACCAGCGCGATTTCAAGATTTACGACGGAACTTTTTCCAGGGTAATGACCAATCAGCCCGCAACATTCAAGATTTCGGATCACATGGCAGCATGGAATATAGGTCAGTTGGTTTATTATTATGAAAACGGAAAACCGCACAACCTGACTTCTTTCGGTGCGGATTATTGGGTTACCGATTCGTTGATCACATTCCAGGACACACGTTACAATGCTTTAAATGTTGTTTATAAAGGTAAGATCTCTACCCTGGTTCAAAGTACAATGGGGCTTCCGGCTCCTGTTGTGCAGGGGGACAACCTGGTCGTGTTTAAGGATAACGGCGATATTTACAAAGTTTTCTACAGAGGTCAGATTTACGATATCGGGACTTACAATGGAACGGATTTTGAGTTTTTTGCCGGAACAGATATTCTTGGGTTTAATGATCCCCAAACACGGACTTTTGCTGTTTTCCAAGACGGTGAGTTTTTCGATGTGGAAGAATTCAGATCTCCGAAAGTAAAGGCCGGGAGGGGTTTTGTAGCTTATGAAGATCTGCAGGGAAATCTAAAGTATTACGGAAAAGGAAAATACGAAACGCTGAGCTCCTTTGCCCAGTTTTGGGATGCCAAAGACGATTTGGTTGTTTGGGGAGATGCAAACACCACATACCAATTCTTCAAAGGAGAAAAGAAAAACCTGGCAAATTTCGTGGTAAAAGAATGGCAGATGAAAAACGATGTCGTTGCTTTCAGAACATTGATGGGTGGGGTAGGAGCTTCCATTGGAGGAGTTTACAAAGAAGTGACCTCGATCAATGATACGGATTTCATCATAAACGGTCACGGTGTGATGGTGCAAATGAAGAACCGGGCGGTGATCGTTTTGTATAACGGGCAAATCTACCGGGACTAAGTGAATTCAAAATGCAAAATTCAAAATGTAAAAATTGAAAAGATTTATTTCATTTCAATCAACTGAAAGAGTAACTCTTCTTATCAATTTTACATTCTAAATTTTCAACTCATTTTTTAACGATATAACTTTTGAATTTTGCATTTTTCATTTTGAATTAGTCGTATTTTTGTTTCTCTAAAATTTTGATTGAATGAACAGTTGGTTTACCGTTAAGGTTAAATATACAAAGCAATTGGAAGATGGTACTTTCAAGCGCGTTTCTGAGCCGTATTTGGTAGCGGCAATGACTTTCACAGATGCGGAAGCTCGCATTTACGAGGAATTGGGAAGCCTGATTCGAGGTGAGTTCATTGTTACAGGAATTTCCCGCACTGATTTCCACGACATCTTCCATTATGAAGATGCAGATGTTTGGTACAAATGTAAAATCACTTACGAAGCCGGAGGTGATGGCGGAGAAGAAGGAACGAAAGCAAAAAAGGTATCCCAAAATTTCATTGTTACGGCTCATTCTGTAAAAGATGCTTACGAGCGTTTAAAAGAAAGTTTGGGAGGAATGATGATCGATTATGTGATTCCTTCCATTACCATTTCCCCGATCGTAGACGTATTCCCTTTTGGGGATGAAGGTGAAGATCGCGTGGCGGTTGATTTTGAAAAACAGGTGAAAGCGGATGTTGCTGAACACGCAATGGGTACTAAAACGGTATTTTCAGCACCTGGATCGGATGTAGATGAGTTTGAGGATGACGAAGATTCGGTCATCGATGACCAATTCGGAGAAGAAGAATAAGAAATGGACAATTTCCTCGATGTAATTCGAAACGACCATCACCAATTTGATAAAGGGAAACTGGAAGATCATTTTGGCGATGAACCTTTTGCGCTTTTGTCTCGTTGGCTGAGAGAAGCAATTGAAAAACCGGCAATGGAGCCCAATGCTATGATGCTTTCAACTTTGGGGCTGAATGGATTCCCAAGGACCCGGGTGGTTTATTGGAGGGAATTACTGGAAGAAGGGATCGTGTTTTATACCAATTACTCCAGTGATAAAGGAAAAGCGATCGAAGCAAATCCGCAGGTAAATGCATTACTGTATTGGCCGGAATTAGAACGTCAGATCAGTATTACCGGATTTGCAGAAAAGGTCCCTTCTGAAATGAGTGACGCCTATTTTGAATCGCGGCCACGGGGAAGTAAATTGGGGGCTTGGGCGTCCCATCAAAGTGAATTGCTTGATTCAAGAGAAGAATTGGAAAAACGGGTAGCTGAATACGCCGAGAAATTTCCCGATTTTGTTCCAAGACCGGAGCATTGGGGAGGTTATTTGATCAGACCCATCAACGTGGAATTTTGGCAGGGAAGACCTTCCCGCTTACACGACCGTATTGTTTTTAATTTGAAACCGGACAACTCTTGGGAATTATACCGCAAGAATCCTTAAATGAATGATTGAATTATTACCGCATATTTACACCCTTTCAAATGGGTTGAGATTGGTTTATCTGCATGCCGGTTCTCCGGTTGCTCATTTAGGGGTTACAGTTCTTGCAGGTTCCCGCTTTGAAGAAGATCATGAAGTAGGTCTCGCACATTTCCTGGAGCACAGCATTTTCAAAGGAACCCAAAAACGCAAAGCTTTCCATATTTTATCCCGCCTGGATTCTGTGGGTGGAGAACTGAATGCATATACTACCAAGGAAGAGATCTGTTTGTATGCATCCTTTGTTAAAACACACCTGAACCGGGCAGCAGAATTGCTTTCGGATATTGCGATCAACAGTAACTTTCCGGAAAAGGAAATTCAAAAGGAAAAGGAAATTGTCCTGGATGAATTGAATTCGTACCTGGATAATCCGAGTGATAAGATTTTTGATGATTATGAAGCACTCATTTTTCCGAATCACCCTTTGGGAAATAACATTTTAGGGACACCGGAATCCGTGCAGTCTTTTGGTCGGGATTCGCTCAAAAATTACGTAGATAAATTCTTTTTTACGGAAAATGCAGTGATTTCGTTTGTTGGAGATATCCCATTGAATACACTGGTGAAATGTTTGGAAAAGCATTTTCATTCTATGCCTTCCGGAAAGACAAAAGCAGTTCCCAGAACCTTTGATACATACACTCCGGTAAAGAAACGGGTAGAAGAAGGAAATTACCAGGCACATGCCATCATCGGTGGAATAGCTCCCGGATATAACAGTGAATATCGGCGGGGAATGACTTTGCTGACAAATGTTCTCGGTGGACCCGCAATGAACTCACGCCTGATTCTTTCTGTTCGTGAGAAATACGGATACACCTATAATATCGAAGCACAATATTCTCCTTATCCGGATTTGGGATATTGGTCTATTTACTTTGGAACCGACCCCAAATACCTCGCAAAGACTATTAAGATCATTTATGCGGAATTGAAGAAGTTGCGAGAGGTTCCCTTGACAGCAAAACAATTGCTGCAGGCAAAAGAACAATTAAAGGGGCATATTGCCCTGTCACTGGATTCGAATCTGGGTTTGATGCAAGGTTTGGGTAAATCGTTGTTGTTATTCAACCAGATTGATACGATCCAGGAGATGTATGCGAGTATTGATAAGTTGACAAGTGAGGAGTTGCAGGAGATTGCTCGGACTTATTTTAAAGAGGAGAGTATTTCGGAACTGATCTATGATGTGAAACAGGATTCTGTCGGCTGATTTTTTGAAAACATGATATCATGAAAACATGTTATAATGATTTCGTTATATAACGAAGGCCTTTTTTTATTCTTGAAATCCTATTTGTTAAGCAGTAGATTAATTTATCATTTTTTGTACCTGTTTGACCTGAATTGCCACTAACTTTGAACCATCAAATTTACAGTCATGAACTTTCAAACTTACACCCAACAATTTGAACAAATTCTAAACACATCAAATCGCCAGGCTCCTTACGATAACGAAGACTATTTCAACTACACCAAGTTAAACTGGTCACGTATGAACCGCTGGTTGAAAAAAGGAGAAATTCTCCCGCAGGTAAAAGAAAAAATCCAATCGATCAAAGAAGTGCGGAAATGGATTGTTATCACGGAACCCTGGTGTGGTGACGCGTCACACATCGTGCCCTTTATTCATATGATGGCCGAATTGAACCCTTTGATCCATGTAGATTATGAGTTGCGCGATTCCGAACCTTTCCGGATCAACGATTATTTGACTAATGGTGGAAAAGCTATTCCGAAGTTGATCATTAAGAACGATAAGGGAGAAGACCTGGCAGACTGGGGGCCACGTCCTGCGGAGTGCCAGTTGTTATATAAAGAAATGCACGATGATAAAGTTCCGTTTGAAGAAGTGAAGATCCGCTTGCAAAACTGGTATAATGAGCATCAGGGAGTGGAGATCCAGGAGGAAATAGCAGGTTTGTTATAAAGCCCGATCGTGAAACTCCTTCGTTAAAACCTTGTATTCGTCGGTATAGCTCCCATTTTCTGTTCGAATACAGATAGAGGAAGACCGAATTTCATTGGTTTGTTTACCGAATGAAAGAATGATTCGTGTGGGCTTGTTTGGTTTGCCGAAAACAGTTACTAGGTCACTGGGGAATAAGTCAGCAGTCTTTGCTAATTGAATAATGTTTTCCATGCTTTCAAACGGAACAATGATCCATGCTTTTCCTTCGGGTGTCAGCAATCGTGCAATAGATTGGATGAGTTCCGGAAAGGAAAGGCTTTCCGTATGCCTTGCAAGCGACTTATGCTCATTCGGGTTTTTCTGGCTGTTTTCGAAAAAAGGGGGATTGCTGATAATCGCATCGAAAGTTTCTTGCGGCTGGTATTCCTGGACTGCCTGATTTACAATTGTTATTTTGGAAGGAAACGGATTTGCCGTTGCGTTGATTTCTGCGTCAATGAATGCTTGTTTTGAAATTTCCAACCCGATGATTTCCTTAAAATCGAAACGTTGAGCGCTCATCAGTGCCAAGACACCTGTTCCGGTCCCTATATCCAATAAGCGTTTAGGGTTGTTCCAATAGCAAATAGATCCAAGTACCATGGAATCGGTCCCGACTTTTAGTGCTGCATGATGTTGATGAACCTGGAAGTGTCTGAACCTAAAAATGCTCATTATTCTCCCATGTACATTTCGATCAGTCCTTCAGGAGAAGTTACAAGGAGTGTTTTTGATTTCCGATCCACCTTTTGAACCAATCCTTCAATGAATGGGATCAAAATTTCTTTTTCACCGTTCATTACCACAATTAATGGATTGACGCTGTTATCGACAACTTCTTCAATGATCCCGGTTTCTCCGTAACGGGTATCGATTAGTTTGAAGCCAATGATCTCGTGATCGTAGAAATGTTTATCGTCTAATTCCGGGAGAATAGATAAGGGGAGATAGCAGTTTTTGCGCAGAATGACTTTCGCATCATTTTCAGAATCGACACCTTCCAGCTTTACAGCTGCAAAACCTTTGTGTTTCAATTGGAATGATTGAACAAAGAAAGGAGTCAACTGACCGTTAATGTCGATGAAGAAAGCATCCAGCGTTTTGTAATCTTCCGGATTGGTTACGTCTAAAAAAAGCGAAACTTCACCTTTGTATCCGTGAAGTTTCGCAATATAACCAAGTTGAAAGCAATCAGAATGTTGCATGAATCAACTTTAAATGAATTAAGCCTCAGCTTCTCCTTCTTCAGCAGCAGGAGCGTCCTCTGCAGGAGCTTCTGTTGTCTCTTCAGCAGCAGCCTCATCTGTTGCAGCTTCAACTTCCTCTGCAGGAGCTACTTCTTCAACAGCCGGCGTGTTTTTAGCTTCAATAGCTTTTGCTTTAGCCTCATTTGCTTCAGCTTCAGCTTTCAAACGTGCAGCTTTGTCAGCAACAGCGTCTTTTCCAAGACCATCAATTTTACCTTGGATTTTAGCAGCTTTCTCAGCTTCCCAAGCAGCAAACTTAGTTTCTACCTGCTCAGCAGTTAAAGCTCCTTTTGTTACACCTTTCAAAAGGTGATTTTTGTACAATACTCCTTTATAAGAAAGGATTGCACGTGCAGTATCAGACATTTCAGCTCCTGTACCAACCCATTTCAAAGTTGATTCAAAATTGATGTCAATTGTTGCCGGGTTCGTGTTCGGATTGTAAACTCCCAATTTCTCGATGAATTTACCATCACGTTTAGCGCGAGAATCAGCTACTACTACGTGGAAAATTGCTTTTCCTTTTTTACCGTGTCTTTGCAAACGAATACGTGTTGCCATAATGTTAATTGTTTGAGGTACGAAACCTCGGTTAAAGTGAATATTAACTTCTGCTTAGCGAATAAACAGGGTGCAAAGATAGTAAAAGCTTCAGAATCTGCAAATAAAAAGGAACGATATTTCTACCGTTCCCTTAACCAATAATTCTTAAACAATCTTTCAGACTATTCTCCAAAAGTTAACTTGACACCAACCTGGATAAAAAAACTGCTGAAGTTTGCAATTTCTCTGAGTTCTTCTCTTGCAGAAGTCATACTCGCATTGGGATTGGTAGCGAAATTGTTGGAAGAAGAGTTCAGTTCATCCACATACTCGATTTCCTTACTGTAAGTGGGAACGCTTCCAAGAGCATCAGTTCCGTTTACACTGTATTCTGTAACTTCTGTTGCTTTTGATTTTACACGTAAACTGTTGGCCCCCAGTTCTGCAAAAAAACCGAATTTCTTTCCGAAGTGAACATTTAAACCAAATGCTCCGGTATAACCCAAAGCAACTGTTCCGGTTGTGGTAGATGCACGCATAACACTTAAGCCGGGAGTAGAATTGTCGTTTGATTCATATTTAACCGAACCCAAAATAGGAATAAGTAATCCTGTACGCGCATAAACAGAGATCTTTTCCCCACCTGATTTGATATAAAAAGCCGGGGTAATACGGAACTGACTGGATTTCATAGTCTCAGTTGCTGTACCCGCAGGATGGTTTTCCTTTGAAATGGTAGTTTCAGAACCAAAGAAGCCGTTTAGTCCCAACTCAATCCCGAAATGCTCCCCGAACATATACCCAGGTATTAGGTTTGCCTGAAGCCCATTCCCCAATGTACCATAAATAGCTTTTGAATTCGTAAGACCGCTGGCGCTATACTGATCTTCAGTTCCCAAAACATGTCCTGGTGATCCGAGGCCATAACCAACTGAAACTCCCAGGTTAAACTGTGCAGATGCAACTCCTAAAGTCATTACTGCCAATACAGGTAGAATTATTTTTTTCATAAGAGAGATTTTAAATATTTTATTTGCAATTTAAATTGTTTTAAGTACTTATGCAAGCATAATATCATGAAAAATAATACGGATTTGTTTGAAGAAGTTAAATCTATCGTTGAGGAAAAATTTAAGAGGGAAAGCGCGGATCATGACTGGTACCATATCGAACGGGTTTTAAAACTTGCCGAATACATTCAGGATAGGGAAGGGGGAAACTTGTTGGTGGTTCAATTAGCGGCTTTGCTTCACGACATTTCGGACCACAAATTGAATGGCGGAGTAAAAAATGACTGCGGAAGAGTTTCAAGAGAAATACTGAATAGGCTAAATGCAGAGGAAGTCTTAATTGATAGGGTTTGTGCTATTGTAGACAGAGTTTCCTTTAAAGGTGCGGGAGTCGAAGATGAAGTAGACAGTATTGAATTGGATATTGTAAGAGATGCAGATCGGTTGGATGCGATCGGTGCAATTGGCATAGCACGCGCATTTCATTACGGAGGAAAAAATAACCGGTCTTTTTATGAACCAAATCTGGGACCCTCATTGCATTCCGATTTTGATGCCTATTCTTCTGATAAGTCACACACACTGAATCATTTTTACGAGAAATTATTATTGATAAAAGACCGGCTAAGAACCAAAACTGCTCAGGAGATCGGAACTGAAAGACATCAGATTATGGCTGCTTTTGTAGCTGATTTCCTGAATGAATGGAATGTTAAATTAGGATGAAGTGTGGTACTAAAACAATTTACTAAAAGTTAATTCTCGAAAAAAAATCCCATTTTTACAGCATGATTGAACATGTTGCTTTAGGCATTGATATCGGTGGGACCAATACTGCTTACGGTTTGGTGAATCGAAATGGAGAGGTGTTATTCGAGGAATCCATTACTACAACTGACTATTCAGATCCGGAGGACTTGGTGGAAAAGATTTACCAGGACGTGAAAGGAAATGGATTTTTAGACAATTTACTTGGTTTGGGCGTTGGTGCTCCAAATGGGAATGCTTTTACAGGAAATATAGAATTTGCTCCCAACCTGAAATGGAAAGGAGTGATCCCGATTGCAGAATTATTCGAGCAAAAATTTCACAGGCCTACTTTATTGGCCAATGATGCAAATGCTGCGGCAATCGGTGAACATTTATTCGGGAATGCAAAAGACCTGGATGATTTTGTATTAATTACGTTGGGTACCGGACTTGGATCAGGAATTTTCATCAATGGTGAATTGGTTGTCGGTTCACAGGGATTTGCCGGTGAATACGGACATATCCGGGTAGTTCATAACGGACGTTCCTGCGGATGCGGAAGGAAAGGCTGTCTTGAAACCTACGTTTCAAGTACAGGTGTTGTTCGCAGTGTTGAAGAATTGGATAGTGTCCATAAAGCCGATTCCCGGTTGAACGGACTTTCTAAAGTTACCGCAAAAGAGGTTTTTCAGGCTGCGACTTCCGGCGATGAGTTTGCATGCGAAATTGTAGATTATACGGCAGAAATGCTGGGGATGGCCTTAGCGGATTTTGCAGCATTTTCTAATCCGAAAGCGTACATTTTGTTCGGAGGATTGGCCCAAAGCGGCTCTTATTTCTCTGAAAAAGTAAAAAAGTACATGGAGGAAAACCTGCTCCAAATTTACCAGGGACACATCGAAATTCGAAATTCGGCTCTTCACGATATGAATGCTGCTGTATTGGGTACGGCTGCTTCCATGTTCTGGAAAGCGATCAAAAAGTGAGAGTCTGCCAGCATAGATTGACTAAAATTTAAACCATATGAAAAATTGTTTCATAGCGTTTGCGCTTATTTATTCTTCCGTGAGTTTTTCACAGATCCAGGAATTAAAAACCAACTCGGATGCTGCAAGAAATAAGATTTCGCAAATCAGTAAAGCAGACAGAGTAATCGGCAGTCCTTCTCAATACGTTAATACGTTTGTTGGAACCGGTGGACACGGACACACTTTTCCCGGCCCCGTTCTTCCTTTCGGAATGGTTCAGGCTGGGCCCGATACACGCTATGAAGGCTGGGATGGTTGTGGTGGTTATCATTATTCCGATTCAGTTATCTACGGATTCAGTCACACACATTTAAGCGGAACAGGGATCCCGGATTATGCGGATGTACTGCTGGTTCCGCAGCAAGGAAAATTGAATACCGTTCCCGGTTATAAGAAAGCAGGAGGTTTTGGTTCCATATTTAAGCATTCAAAGGAAAAAGCACTTCCGGGATATTATCATGTGGAACTGGAAAACGGCATCACAGCTGATTTAACAACTACTTTACGTTGTGCCCTGCATCGTTACCAATTTTCAAGTGCAAAGGGAAAACGGTACATCATCATCGATTTAGGTTACAGGGATCGCGTATTGGAAGTAGAAGCAATGAAAACTTCTTCGACTACTGTTGTTGGACGACGTGTTTCTGAAGCCTGGGCAGCACATCAGCACCTTGCTTTTAGCCTGGAAACTTCCATTCCGTTCACCAAAACGAAATGGATCCAAAACAAGGAAGAAGGAAATTACTTATTCGTATTGGAATTTCCGCAGGGAGTGAAAGAAATTTCCGTTCGCGTTGGAATTTCAGGAACAGATGAAGCCGGGGCTACAGCTAACCTGAAAGCGGAATTGACAACTTTTGATTTTGATCTTATTCGCTCCAGAGCAACAGCAGCCTGGGATCTTGAACTGGGGAAAATCCAGGTCAGTTCGTCTCAAAAAGATGTTTTAAACAACTTTTACACAGCACTTTACCACACCTTTGTTCATCCATCACTTTGGACAGATGTAGACGGGAGATACCGCGATTACAATGATCAGATCCAGACCTCCGACAAGTCATTGTACTCCGTTTTTTCCTTGTGGGATACCTACCGTGGTGCAAACCCGCTTTATACCATCATTCAGCCGCAGAAAGTATCTGATTTTGTTGCTTCGTTCTACCAGCAATATAAAAACACCGGCTTGTTACCTGTCTGGACTTTGTCCAATAATGAAACCGACTGTATGATCGGGTACCATTCGGTTTCTGTGATTACGGATGCGTATCTGAAAGGAATTCCGTTGGAAGATCCGGAAGGCTTACTAGAGGCAATGATTGCTTCCAGTATGGCAGATCAATGGGGAAAAAAGCAATACGAAGAAACCGGATTCATCTCAGCTAATACTCAAGCGGAATCTGTTTCCAAAACATTGGAATATGCTTACGACGATTGGTGCATCTCAAAATTTGCAGAAAAATTGGGTAAAACGGACATTGCAAAGAAATACCAAATCCGTTCTGCAAACTGGATGAATTTAATGCATCCGGAAACGCGCTTTTTCCAACCACGGAAAGATGGGATTTTCCTGCCTTACTTTAAACCGAATGAAGTGAATCACCACTTTACGGAAGCCAATGGATGGCAATATTCCCTGGCAGCCCCACAGCATATCCAGGCATTGATCGATATGCACGGCGGGAACGACGGAATGATCAATTTCCTCGACACCTTATTCCTGGGATCTTCATCCATGTCGGGACGTGAGCAGGCGGATATTACCGGTTTGATCGGCCAATATGCGCATGGAAATGAACCTTCGCATCACATGGCATATACCTATAATTATTGTGGTGCTCCTGAAAAGACACAGTACTTTATCGATACAATCCTGAAAACGTTTTATACCAATCAGCCGGATGGCCTTTCGGGAAATGAGGATTGCGGACAAATGTCGGCATGGTACGTACTAAGCTCCTTGGGCTTTTACCCGGTTTCTCCGGGAAGTCCGACATATACGATCGGTCGACCGCTGATGGACCATGTGAAGATCCAGGGAGAAAGCAGTGTTTTTGAAATCAATGTGTTGAATAATTCAACCGGGAATAAATATGTGCAATCTATTTCCTGGAATGGGAAGGCTTACCAAAAATTATTCATTACTCACCAAATGATCAAAGAAGGGGGAATCCTGGAGATTTCAATGGGAGCGAAGCCGAATAAGCAGGTAGCCAATTACGAATTGGACCTGAGACATGAGATCAGCCCGGCATTTGTTCCGGTTCCGTTTTTCACTACTTCTCAAACGATGTTTGAAACAACCATGGAATTGGGAATCGATGTATTGTTCTTCGAAAAAGGAAAAGTGTATTATAGTTTTGACGGAGAGAAATATCAACCTTTCTATAAGCAGGGAGGGAAAAATATCCGTTTAAACGAAACAACCACGGTGTACGCAAAAGTAGTTCGTGAAGATGGTTCGGAAAGTAAAGTGATCAAGACCCTGTTTACGAAATACGTCAGAGATAAGAAAATCACCCTTACAACCGAATACGCTAATCAATATTCGGGTGGTGGTCCGCAGGCTTTGGTTGACGGACAAAAAGGTACGGAAGAATACCGGGGAACAGAATGGCAGGGTTCATTCGGTAAGAATGTCCAGGGTGTAATTGAACTAAACGAATTGAAAGAAATATCATCAATTCACTTCTCTTATCTTCAAGATCAAAAATCGTGGATCTTCCCTCCGAAAAGTGTGAGCATTGAAGTTTCTGCTGACGGAGTTAATTACCGTAAGTTGGGTAAAGTTCCGGGAGGTTCCGTAAAAGAAGGTGAAAAAATGAAAGTAGGGGAAGTGAATTACGAAATAGCTCCCACTTCCTGTAAGTTTATCCGTTTCAGTGTTGAAAATTACGGCCCGTGCCCCGATTGGCATTTGGGGAAAGGAAATCCAACCTGGTTGTTCCTGGATGAAATCACAGTGAAATAATTCAAAATTCAAAATGTAAAATTCAAAAGAGGGCTAATGTGGTCCTCTTTTTTGCATTTTGAATTTATCATTTTCAACTAATAATACACAAACGGTCAACCAATCCTCTTAAAAGTTGTTAACTTTAGCGCTCTTTTAAATTAAACTAAAGAATGAAAAAAATAGTATTGGCTTTGGTCTTATTGACCTACTCATTGGGTAACATTGCTCGTGCAGACGAAGGAATGTGGCTTCCGTTCTTGATCGGAAGAAACTATGAGGACATGAAAAAACACGGGTTGAAATTGACTCAGGAGCAAATTTATTCCATCAACAAATCTTCCCTGAAAGATGCAGTAATCTCTTTCGGAGGGTTTTGTACAGGTGAGATCATCTCCAACCAGGGATTGATTTTGACAAACCACCACTGTGGTTACGATGCGATCGCAGGAGCTTCAACAAAAGAACACAACTACCTGGATAACGGTTTTTGGGCTAAAAACCTGAAAGAAGAGATCGCGGTAAAAGGATTAACAGCGACCTTCATGATCCGTATGGAGGATGTGACTGCGCAAGTTGCAAAGGAATTGAATTCCAAAATGACGGCGGAAGAACGTGCTAAGAAAATCAAAGAGGTTACTGATATCTTAGTAAAAGATGCAACAGCAGGGACTCATTACGAAGCATTTGTTCGCGATTTTTACGATGGGAACGAATTCTATTTGTTCGTGAAAGAAACATTCAAAGATGTACGTTTAGTAGGAACTCCTCCGCAATCTGCCGGAAAATTCGGTGGGGACACGGACAACTGGGAGTGGCCGCGCCATACTGCAGATTTCTCTATGTTCCGTGTGTATGCCGGTGCAGACAACAAACCTGCTGATTTCAGCGACGCAAACGTTCCGTTGAAGCCAAAGCATTCTTTACCGATCTCATTGAAAGGAGTGAAGCAAGGTGATTACGCAATGATCATGGGATTCCCGGGAAGAACTAACCGTTATTTGACTTCTTACGGAGTGGAACAGGCAATTTCTTTGGAGCAGCCTAAAATTGTAGACATCCGCGCGAAGAAATTGGAGATCATGAAAAAATACATGGATAAAGATGTGGAAGTTCGTTTGCATTATTCATCCAAGTATGCACAGGTAGCGAATTACTGGAAATACTTTATCGGTCAGACAAAACAGTTGAAAGGAAATCATGTTGCTGACAAGAAAAGAAAAATAGAAGAAGAGTTTACCAAGTACTCGGCTGGTAAAGCAGAATACAACAACGTGCTTTCTGATATCGAATCTGCGTTTAAGGCAACAAACGATATTATCTACATCAAAGTGTACCAAAGTGAATTCGTTCGCCAGGTTGACATCAACTCGGTTGTTGCGTACTATAAAATGGCTTGGGATGCTAAAAATGCAGGAAATACGGATCGTTACAACACAGTTTTGGATGTAGCGAAAGGAACTGCTGAAGAGATTTATGCAGAGCGTTCAATGGACATTGAATTGGAGACTTTGGAAGAAGTATTGAAAATGTACATCCGCGATGTTCCGATGGAACAGCAAATGGGAATTACACGTTCGATCAGTACAGACGGAGTTGCTGCTTTTATGAGCCGTGTGAGAACAAATTCCATTTTCGCTTCAAAAGAGCGTTACGAAGAGTTCATGAAGAACTTCGACATGGATAAAATGAGCCAGGACCCATTGTTTATTTTGATCAAGGACTTGGATAACGCATACCAGGCTGCAATGGCGCAGGATGCGGTGAAAGCTGCCACTGCGAAATTGACAGTTGCAAACCGCGCATTCGTAAAAGGAGTTCGTGAAATGCAGCCAAACAAGAAATTCTACCCGAATGCAAACTCAACCATGCGTTTGACTTACGGAAATGTATTGAATTACGATCCGCGTGATGGAGTTCACTATGACTTCTTCACAACATTGGATGGAGTAATGCAGAAAGAAGATCCTACAAACCCGGAATTCGTGGTGGATCCGCGCATCAAGGAATTGTGGATGAAAAAAGATTACGGTCAGTATGGAGTGAACGGGAAATTGCCTGTAAACTTCCTTTCCAACAACGATATCACGGGTGGTAACTCTGGTTCCCCGGTAATCAATGCAAACGGAGAGTTGATCGGAACAGCATTTGACGGAAACTGGGAAGCAATGTCCGGTGACATTTACTTCGAGCCGAATATTCAGCGTACGATCTCTTTGGACGTGCGTTACACATTGTGGTTGATCGACAAGTGCTATGGAGCAACGAATCTGATCAATGAAATGAAATTGGTGAAGTAAGCTTAGCTAACTAGAAATAGAAAAACCCCGACATTTATCGTCGGGGTTTTTGTTTACTGACACTTTGATGGCTGGAATTATTTCTCGTGAACTTCCTTTCTGATCTCCATGCGCCGTTCTTCTTTGTGCATGGATTTGGAATCGTTCATTTCCAATTCTTTTAATTTCTTATCTGCTTCGGCACCTTTGTAAACTTCCTCTGTCACTTTCCCGTTTTCATCGCGCTTGATTTTGACCACTTTCTCACCCTTCTCATCGATCACCCGTACATCTTCTGTGATCCGGTTGGATTTTACCGATCCTTCCATTTCTTCGAGCTTCTTGTCGGCTTCCGCGCCTTTGTAAACTTCGCTGGTCGTTTCATTTCCTTTCGTCGTGTTAATGGTCAATGTTTTTTCGCCGTCGACCACTTCCATTTTCACTTCCTTGCGAACCTCTTTCTTCTCGCTTTTTTCCGTTTGGGCCATAGCAGCTCCACTTCCGATCAGGACTAATCCAAGTAAAACAATTTTTTTCATATAAATAAGTTTAGGAAGCCAAAATACGTGCTTATTCCAATGGAAAGAAATCCAAGATGTTAAGCGATGTTAAGAAGATGGGAAAAGGAAAGAATGGACAAGTTGGGGGGGACACAAAAAAAGTGGAACCGCTTGCACAATTCCACTTGAATGTATGTTGATTAAACGAACCGGTAAAAGATCTCCCATTTCTTCCTCCACAGGAAATGAATGGTACGAAAGGTCTGACGAAACGATTTGGTGGATAAGAATCCGGTAGACAACATGTTCTGAAAGAAAAAATACTTGGATGTAGCGGCAGGATGATGATGGTCCAGGAACATTCCTGATACCTGCAACGTTCCCGTTCCCCATTCGAATTGGAAAGTGTACCAGCAAACCTGGCTGCACATAGTATACCGGGTATTTTCTTTCGTTGTTGCTTCCCATTTTCCATTTTTTGGATCAATCCAGATAGAAGCATCCAAATCGTGGATGTAGATCCCGAAAGGTTTCACCATGCGTCGGAAAGGATACTTGATTTTCTTTCTGAAAATCTTCAGGTTCGATTCCACAGCAGATACAATTTCTTCCCAGCTTTTCGGAGTTGGAGTGGGATCAACGACGATGTTTTGGTAATCATCCATGTATTTTTTTACTGCTCCTTCTGAATCAAACGCTGGGTTAGCGGTATCGATCTTATCATGCGGATACATGAATTGAACCCCCGGAATGTTTAATCGGAGGATGTCAGCAGGTGTATTTGCCCAGGCATTCATTCGTGCATTTTCTTCATTGCAGAAGTAAACGAAACTGGCAAACGGAACAATGTAGGTCGGAGAGAAAATGTCCTTTTGTAAATTGATTGTACGGATCTTCTTTTCGGATTCACCCATTTCATCGCTTTCATTTCCAACCCAATTGGCAAAAGAGAATTGGGTAAATAGAAAATCTACCTGGCCAACTTGACGTGCGATATAGCGGTATTGTTTTTCGCCGAAAACGCAATCGTTTAAATTCAGGATGGTTTTATTGTCCGATTTGATAGCGAGAAACGAATCCATTGATCCGGCAGAACCGCAATAAAGCTGAATTCCATCAATCGTTGTCCATCGATAGATCGGTAATTCGATCACCTCTGAAAATCCTAGCTTTTCGAAAGCCTCTTTTAACCGAAGCGATGCGTGTTTCTGGTAAAGTATTTTGATTCTTTTCCGGTCGTTTTCAGGAATGCCTTTTAAAGTAGGAAAGTTAAAATGGTCAGGATGCTCATGTGTCACGAAAATGTAATCAATTTCCGCATAATCCACTTCAATATTTCCTGCCAGAAGAGCCCAGCCATCGTTAAATGTTTTACTTCTGGTCCAAGGATCAATAAATATTTTTTTTGAGGCTGCTTCTACAATGAAGCCGGCATGGGATATAAACTCAATGGTCATAACTTACAGGTAATTGGTTGGAAGTGGAACCGAATAACGATTCCACTTGAGTGTGTTTTATCTTTCTCTGTCAGTTCGAGTAATGTATCGGGAACGACAGCTGGGAGTTTACTTCTGATAAAAAGGCATCTTCACCACTTTCGCCAACACTCCTTTGTCACGGATCTCAATAAAGATCTCGCTGTCAGGAGTAGCAAATTCAGTAGCTACATAACCCATTCCGATTGCTTTCTTCACACTTGGGCCTTGTGTTCCGGATGTTACTTTCCCGATCACATTTCCGTTTGCGTCCAAAATGCGGTAATCGTGACGTGGAATTCCACGGTCGATTAGTTCAAAGCCAACCAGTTTCCGGGAAACACCTGCTTCTTTCTCAGCTTTCAAACGGTCTGAGTCAACGAAATCTTTCGTGAATTTCGTGATCCAGCCCAATCCTGCTTCCAATGGGGAAGTGGTATCGTCGATATCGTTACCATACAGGCAGAATCCCATTTCCAGACGCAAGGTATCACGTGCAGCCAAACCGATCGGTTTGATTCCGAAAGCAGCTCCAGCTTCAAAAACCTTGTCCCAAACGTGTTTCACTTCCGAATTCTTGCAGTAGATCTCGAAACCTCCTGAACCGGTGTATCCGGTTGCGGAAATGATTACGTGATCGATCCCGGCAAACGGGCCCACTTCAAAATGATAGTATTTGATAGCTGAAAGGTCAACGGAAGTCAACGATTGCATTGCCTCAACCGCTTTCGGTCCCTGGATCGCCAATAAGGAATAATCGTCGGAAAGGTTTCTCATTGATACGTTTTTGGTATTGTGAGAAGAGATCCAGTTCCAGTCTTTTTCGATGTTGGAAGCGTTAACAACCAACAGGTATTCTTCTTCCTTGATACGATAAATAATCAAATCGTCTACAATTCCGCCTTTTCCGTTCGGAAGGCAAGAGTATTGTGCACGACCGATCGTTAAAGTAGAAGCATCATTTGTGGTAACGCGTTGGATCAGATCCAAAGCATCCGGACCAGATAACAAAAACTCTCCCATGTGAGAAACGTCAAATACACCAACCGCATTGCGAACTGTTTCATGTTCTGCATTTACGCCTTCGTATTGTACCGGCATATTGAATCCTGCAAATGGAACCATTTTGGCACCCAAAGCCTCATGAACCTGGGTAAGAGCTGTGTTTTTCATTTATTCTAAATTTTAGACTGTAAAAGTAATTATTTCGTTCAATTTTAGGGGAAATCCTCAAAGATTACTGTGTAATTAGTTTGGAACCATGGTAGGGACAAAACTCGTAATTTGCAGGGAACAATTCTCCGTCGTTGGTGCATTTGGAATCCGGGAAAAGGCTGGGTAACGGTAAGTGAAAAGTAGCCTTTGATGAAGCCAGGTTCAGATTAAAATCCGAATTGCCGTATGGGTTCAATAAATTTTGTCCGGCATTATCCGTTATTTCAAAATAGAAAACCGCCATTCCGGCTCCCATATCGCCCAGCATTTGAGCAAACATCGGTTTCAGGTAACTGTTCAGCATCAGTAATTCTTCAGATAGTTTGGACTCGGCAATCGGTTTATAAGTTTTCCCGTTCAATACCACGGATATATTATTGCGGAGATAAGACTCTTCTTTGGATTCGAATGTTTGGGATGAAGTCTTTACTTTTCCTGAGATTGCAATGAAAATCGATTTGTTTCCAAGCATTTGTTTTAACTGGACAATTACCTCCGGGCCAAACGCCTTTGGATCTTTTGCCGAAAGGACTTCCCAATAGATTTCCGGGAACCAATAAAGAATGGTGATATCCTCATTCGAAGAATTGGTATAAACAATGTCTTTCAGAAGCCGGTTCTGATCTACGTTTTTTAAATCCAGCTTTTGCTGGGTAAATGAAGTAAAGGAAAGAGCCAGAATGATAAGGCATAAGGTATTTTTCATGTTCAGGGATTTGAACACAAAGGTATTTAATTTGATGGGATACGGAAGATAAATTACACTTCGAAGTTTAACAGGATCAGTTTGGTTGATATAAAAAAAGGAGGGTTATGAAAACCTCTCCTTTTTCCTTTTCTAACCTATTAATTTAATGCTGAACGATTAACTTTAGCATTTTAGGTTCAGCGCCTATACGAACGAGATAAACCCCATTCGCAATATTTTGTGTATTTATCAGGACGGTATCTTCTGATACGATTTCGGGTTGGAAAATGACCATTCTTCCGGCCTCATCAATCAATGAAATGTTTTCCTTTGAGATGTTTTTTTGAATCAGTTGAACGAAGTTTTGTGCCGGGTTCGGGAACACCATGAGTTCTTTCCCCGGATTCAGTGCCACTACACGGACATCGGAATAAACAAATGCACCGTCTTTATCCACTTGTTTCAAGCGGTAATAGTTAATGCCAAATACAGGATTAGGATCCACTGTATGATAGTATTGAATAATATCGGATTCACCCATTGCTTTCACCTGATCCAGGAAGGTCCATTCGTTGTCAAGCAATTTTTGAACCTCGAAATAATCACTGTTGTGTTCTGTCTCAGTTGACCATGTTAAATCAACCAGGCGTTCGTTGTCATTCAACTTCGCATTGAAATCGAGTAATTCAACCGGGAGTGGGGTTACTACGTTGACGGAAGCAATGGTGATGTATTTTGTACTGTTATTCGGGATATGAGTTGTTCCGATGTTACTGATTGTAATAGTAGGATTTGCATAACTGATTACTATTCCGGTTCCATCCCCGTTATAATAACATTGTGTTCCGCCATTGGCGAAATTCCCGTCATCATCTACCAACAAACGAAGATCAGCAACAGTTACAGAGCCGGGAGCACCACATGCATTCAGCTTTACATCCATGTTGTAGTTTTGCGTCATATTCGTACGGGTAACTCTCCATTCACGTTCCAAACGGGAATACAGTGCACAATTGGTTAATCCTGTCGGCATTTCTGAAACTGAAGCAGTTGTTGCGCACAATTTACCCGCGTTGTCACCCTGAATTACAAGAGAAACGTCATTAGTAAAAGTACTTGTATTTGCTGCGTTTGTAGCCTGAAGAGTTCCCATATAAATCCTCACGGAATCGTTCGGTTGTTTGGATTGTTTGGTATAAAGCGAACTGTTGTCATCTCTCCCCAAACCAATGATGTTATTCTGGTAAGCGGCCAATCCTGACCAGGTAATTGTACCGTTGGATGCAAGATAATTTGACGGAGAAGTTGAATTCCCCAACGTGATGGCATATTTTACTGCCAAATAAGATTCTACACGAAGTTGTTCTGACGCTGTAAGCAGGTGATTGAAGATAATCTCTTCTGCAATATCCACATCCGCGAAGATTGGGAATGCGCTGTTGTCATTACAACCCAGGAATAATTTTTTTGTGGTTGAACCTGCACCTGCCATGGAAAGTGTAGTTCCGAAATTTTTGACCGCATCAGGTAAACCGTTTACGGAAATACTGCTGGAAGTCGCTTGTATCAAAGCAGAAACAATTCTGTTCTGACCGATCATGTTTGTGGTACTCACACTGTTCTGACCGGAACCATCATCCACAAAGTCAAAGCGCTGATTCGTAGTTACAACTTCAAAACCAACACGATATGGCCCTGAAGAAGAGCTCTCCCATTTGAAATCTACTTGTGCGCCAAATCCTGTATTTCCGGCCTGACGATTGTTTTTCACCATGAAAATAGAATTCTCACTATTGCTGAAAAGCCCTGATGTAACAGCAGTTACGGCATTGGTACTGCTCATTCCATCATCTGTTCCATCAAAACGGATGTAATTTTCGTAATTGATAGCTGATGTTATTACGCTTGGACTGGCTCCGGCAGACAAGCTTACCATGTTTCCAAGTAATTGAAGAGTTGAGTTATCCGCCCAGCTGCTGACAGGATTTCCCGTAACTCCAACATTACTTTTTACCCAATGTGATAAACCGGATGCTATTCCACCGGGCCCCAGGCAAGTTGTTGTTGTTCTTGTTCCGGCAGGAGCGGTCGTTGCAGGAGTGTAATTTGTTGCTGTCAAAGTAAATTGCGTAATAGCTGCATCGATTGTTGTTCCAACGGTAGCGGCTGTATTCAGATCGTAAACCAGCCAGAAATAATTCGTTCCGGTAGTAAGAGCCTGCGAGCCACTGATATTGTATGCAGAAGTGGAAGGAGTGCCGCTTCCAAATAAGGTGGTTGTAGCAAAGCTTGTGGATGTTCCGGTATAATAAACACGTGAAGCCGAAACTCCGGCAATAGGTGCAGTTCCGGTAAAATTGGTTTGAATATTTGTCAGAGTGAGTGGGGAAGTTGCTCCCGTTGTCGTAATTTCTAATCTGACAATTTGAACATTAGAAGCACAGTTTATAGTTGAAGCTGTCGATGTCTGTGTAACAGTTGAACTTGTATAAACCATTGGCGTGCTGGGTCCTACTAGGGTAACCGACGTTGTGTGGCACGTAGCATCGGTTCCGCACCCGATTGAATTCCATTGTACTTTATATGTTCCCGATGATGCAGGTGTAAAATTAAGTGGAGAGTTTCCCCATGCCACAGCAACATTTGAAGCGTTGAATACAGTTACATAGCCGGTTCCCGAAGCAGTTGCACTTAACGTATACAGGTTTCCTGCAGTAAATCCGGTTAAACTGGAATATTCACCGTAGTAATTACACGTATTGACGGTTGTGGTTGTTCCATTTGTTGTTGGAGTTGCAACAGCTGTGCTCGGATATTGATTATTCCCAAAAGTACATTGCGATATTGCCTGGTTAGATAGTAAAAATGAAAAGGTTAAAATTAAAACGAGATTAACGCTTCTCAACGAGTAGTTTGAGTAATTCATAATAAATTAGTTACAAGTAAGTTGTGGCTCTAACAAATTTCAACTAAAACGTTTTTGGATAAACTATTTAATGTGTTAATTGGCGTTAACGAATAGGTTACACGAATTAATTAAACGTTAATTTCAAACTGTTAATCAATTGATAATTAATAGCTTGATCATTAATTAAGTGTTAAATTGACGAAACAGCGTAAACGAGGATGTTTTAGTCCCTGATGGAAGGTTTTAAGTGAAAAAAAGTGTGTTTTTCTCTTTTTGAAAAAGTTAAACAGTTCAAAATAAAAAGGATAGCAGCTATGCTTGAAGCGATCTAAAAAACAAACTGTTTCAAATAATCGCTCATGGAATCATCTTTCCCAAGTCCCAGCTTGTTCTTGATTTTATTTTTTAATACGCGTACGGATACATCACTTAAATTGTGAAGCAATCCGATTTCTTTGGATGAAAGGCCCGTGATAAAATAATTACAGTAACGGATTTCAAGCTCTGTGAGTTCGGGATGTTTTTCCAGGATTCGTGTGGAGAACTCAGGATTGAGTTCAAAATGTGCAACGTTTTCATTGATGAACTTCCGGTCGATCTCAATGAGATTATTGATGCTTAATTGAAGTTCCTGGATAATTTGTTCCGGGCTAATGTTCTTTTTGCGCTTGAGTTCCTTAATCTTTTCCAGGAAACCGGTTTCCGTTTGTTGTTTGATCGAAAGATTGGTGAGCAATGAATTCAGTTCCAATTTTTGGTTCTGAAGTTGTTGTTGCAGGATGATTTGTTCGCTTTTCACGATTTCTTCCTGTTGTTGCTGAATGGTTAATGCTTGCTGTGAGCGGATTAAACGTTGTTTGTTGGTGCGAATCATACTGATCAATAACAGGATCAAAATACCGGCAACGATTAGCGAAGAATAGAGGATGAGCTTATTATTCTTTTGCTGCATCGCATAATTGTGTTTTTCCAATTCGGACCGATCAACCAAAGCGGAAATTTTTTCTTCATAAAGCAGCTGACTGATGGAGGACCTGACTTCTTTGATTTCTCTGTTGGATTCAATCAGCAAACCATTGTAGACTTTATTCAGCTTCAACTCATTGGTGGTAATGTGTTTTTCAGTAATGAACCGGATTAGCTTTTCCATCGAACGGACTTTTTCTTCCATTGTTCCAAGTTGATTGATTATATCCAGCACATTGTTAATCAGAACAGGTAAATGCTGATTTTGTTTCTTTAATTCGTAGTAACGCATGATGTCGATTAAACAGCTTGCTTTATCAGCACTTTCAATGTGATGTTGCTTATAATAAGCAAGTTCCTGTCTCAGGAGTAGAATCCCTTTATCCGGACTACCACTTGAAACATAGGTACTTCCAAGGTTTCCGAGGATCAAATAATAAATACCTGCATTGTTAGGGGGTACAGGTTTTTTCAAAAAAGACAAGCCTTTTTTATAATCAGCAATTGCATTTGGATATTGTTTCAGGTTCTGATAACAAAGCCCCAGGTTGTTGTATTCCGATGCCTTTATTACATCAGCCCGTTCAAGAGGGATGTTATTGGCAAGTTTTAAATAGGGAATGGCCTGAGCGTATTTTTTTTCCCTGTAATAGAGTATTCCTAAATTCGTATAGGCAAGATTTAGAATATGATTATTATAGGTCTTTCGGGCGAATTGAATACATAAGTTACTTTGTTCAATAGCGGGGCTTATGATTTCATAGTAAGATAATAAACTGGACAAGTGATAATGCCCCCAGGTAAGGTATTCTTCGTTTTTGATTTCCGGGTTATTGGTCATCCAGATCAAAATCTCAGTACCCTGAATCTTTTTCCCTTCCCGATGATAAATATTTGCCTGGATAATTTTCAGACGGATCTCTTCTTCTGAGAATGGAACAGGCTTTTTGTGGAGATATTCCTTTTCCTGGCGGTACAGTTCTTCGTTGGATAAACTTTCAATATGATTAATGAAATCCCATTCCCTGGAAGCAGCGGATGGAAAGGAAACAAGCAGAAACAGTAAGCCACAAAAAAGTAGTTTCATTTCGGTCGAAGTAAATTATTCAGAACAGCAATAATACTGAATACGCTTTAATCCGAAAAACAAAAAATGGCTTTAAGATTTAATTCTCAGCTAATTTTGAAAAGCGGATTGTAAAATCACGTTCTTCTGCTGCAGGGTTTTCAAATGAACCGGAGCGTAGAGTGGCAATCGATTTGTCCATGAAGTAATGTTGTTCCAGGATCGGTTTGATAGACTCAAAAATCTGGTCTGCATTTTTACCGTTAAAATAAAGGTACCCATCTCCGAAATCCATTGAAATGTCGTGGCCTTCGTATTTTCCGAGAGCGTGACTTGTGATGTTTGAATCCAATTGCTTTTCCAGCTCATGTAATTCGTTCAAATCCTCAATTCCATAGAAGAACTGAATAACAACCAAATGATTTTCGTCCATATGCGTGATATTTTCTTTAATTGCTTTCCCTTTCTTCCGTTGAAAAAAACCAAACAATTTCATTTTACGTGTCTTTCAATTGTAAAAGTAAGTTAGCCAAAAAAAATGAAAATTCAGCAGCTAACGATTTATTTAACAAAGTGTTAATCGGTTAAACAGGCTGATTCCGTGTGTGGGCTTGAAAAATTAGAAAATAGGGAGTATCCAACCCAACTAAATCGGTTTTAACCGAATGGATGGAATTTAGTAAAAATGTGAAGATGTTTAATTTTTACTTATTTTTTTGAGTTGATATATAAATTAACAGGGGGTGTTTATAAAATTTTTTACTTTTTTTTGGAATACCCCCTCTGAAAAACGTATTTTTGTCAAAAATTTTGAATTTATGGCAACAAAGCGGTTACAGGCGTATCGGGATGTACTCAATCGTACACCAAAACACATTGATTATGACGGGAAAGTTTCCGAATTATTCGGGAAAAATGTATTTCATGCAGAAGTAATGCGTGAATACCTTCCGTCTGATGCATATAAGTCTATGATGGAGTCCATTCAGAACGGGACCCGCCTGGATCGTAAAATGGCAGATCAGGTTGCATCAGCAATGAAAGATTGGGCCATTACGAAAGGTGCAACACACTATACACACTGGTTTCAGCCTTTAACAGGTGCTACTGCTGAGAAACATGATGCCTTTTTCAAACCGGTAGGACCAGGTCGTGCAATTGAACGTTTTGACGGAGAACTATTGGTTCAGCAAGAGCCGGATGCATCTTCTTTTCCGAACGGTGGGATCAGAAATACTTTCGAAGCAAGAGGATATACTGCATGGGACCCGTCTTCTCCGGCATTCGTAATCGGTAAAACATTGTGTATTCCGACGATCTTCATCTCTTATACAGGGGAGTCACTGGATTACAAAATGCCTTTGTTGAAAGCCTTGCACGCTGTTGACAGTATTGCTACAGAAGTTTGCCAGTATTTTGATAAAAACGTAACAAAAGTAAATGCAACACTTGGTTGGGAACAGGAATACTTCCTGGTAGACCAGGCATTGTTCAATTGTCGCCCGGATTTGATGATGACAGGTCGCGCTCTGTTTGGACATGCTCCGGCAAAAGGACAGCAATTGGACGACCATTATTTCGGGTCTATTCCTGAGCGTGTGACTGCTTTCATGCGTGAATTCGAAAATGAAGCGATCTTATTGGGAATTCCGGTAACTACACGGCATAATGAAGTTGCTCCGAACCAATTTGAGTGTGCTCCGATCTTCGAAGAATGTAACCTGGCAAATGACCACAACCTGTTGTTGATGGACTTGTTGGAGAAAGTGGCACGTAAGCATGATTTCCGTGTGCTATTACATGAGAAACCATTCGCAGGAGTAAACGGTTCAGGAAAGCATAACAACTGGTCTTTAGGAACAAATACAGGTGTGAACCTGCTTCAGCCGGGGAAAAACCCGAAAACGAACCTGCAATTCCTGACATTCTTCGTGAATACGATTAAAGCAATTCACGACAATGCAGATTTGTTACGTGCATGTATCGCATCTGCAAGTAATGACCATCGTTTAGGTGCAAATGAAGCTCCTCCGGCAATTATCTCCACATTCATCGGTTCGCAATTATCCGAGGCGTTGGATGAATTGGAAAAGAATGTGAAAGCTGGTAAAATGTCTCCGCAGGATAAAACAGAATTGAAACTGAATATCGGTAAGATTCCTCAGATCATGCTGGATAATACAGACAGAAACAGAACTTCACCGTTCGCATTCACAGGAAACAAGTTTGAATTCCGTGCAGTTGGTTCTTCTGCAAACTGTGCATCTGCAATGATCGTGTTGAATACCATCATGGCGAAACAATTGCAATTGTTCAAAGTGAGTGTGGATGCACGTATCGAAAAAGGTGAATCTAAAGATGAAGCTATTTTGAAAGAACTTCAGTCCCTGATCAAAGAATCCAAGAAGATTCGTTTTGAAGGAAACGGATATGGAGAAGAGTGGGTGAAGGAAGCTGAGAAAAGAGGCTTGAATAACTTCAAAGATACTCCACGTGCATTAAAGGCTTGGGGAGATAAAAAATTCGTGAAGTTGTTTGATGAAATGAATGTACTGACTCCACGTGAGTTGGAAGCACGCCAGGAAATCGAATTTGAAAGCTATATTTTAAAGATCCAGATTGAAGCCCGTTTGATGGGTGATTTGGTTCAGACACATATTATTCCTGCTGTGGTAGAATATCAAAACAGGTTATTATCCAATATCCAGGGGATTATGTCTGCTTTGGGTGATAAAGCCGGGAAAGAAGCTGCTTCAGCTCAAATTGAATTGGTGACTAAGATTTCCATGCATTTGAATAAGATGAAAGCAACGTGTGATACAATGCTTCAGGCAAGAAAAGATGCCAATAAAATTGAGCACGCTGAAGAGAAAGCAGTAGCGTATTGCGATAAAGTGAAAATTTATTTTGATGAAATCCGTTACCACGCTGATAAATTAGAGTTATTGGTAGACGATGAATTGTGGCCATTACCAAAATTCAGAGAAATGTTATTTACTCGATAAAATTCAGTGAAAGTAAATTCAACCCTGACTTCCGAAAGGAACGTCAGGGTTTTTGTTTAACCATATAGAAACATAGATCACATAGTTTTCGGGTGTTTTACATACGTGAGCAGTTTCATCAGGATTTATAACAACACACATAGGATACGAATAGTTCTTTTGAAACTTATGCGGTAAAAAGTACATGAGCAGAGCGAACATAACTATTCCCTCTGTGCTTTGCGTTCTTTTTGGTTAAAAAACGAGAGCAGAGCTAAACAATCAGTTGCCAACCAAAAAAATGCTATGTGATCTATGTGGTTCATTTCTCCTACCTTTGCATGGAAGATGAAACAATTCGATATTCCATCCATATTTCGCTCGCCGATCATTTCAAAAGTGAAAGCGTTCCGTAAAAGCCAGGATCCGCGTAAAAAGGATTTCTCGCCTACGATGCTTGATTTTGGGAATGTTCAGTTATACATTGCACGGCATTTTGGATTTTGTTATGGGGTAGAGAATGCCATTGAAATCGCATACCGTGCGGTAGAAGAGAATAAAGGAAAACGGATTTTTCTTCTAAGTCAGATGATTCACAATCCGGCGGTAAATGAGGACCTCCTGCAACACGGTATTGAATTCATCCAGGACACTTCCGGGAACCAATTGATTCCCTGGGAAGAACTCCAACCCGATGACGTGGTAATTATTCCCGCATTCGGAACAACTCTTGAAATCGAACAAATCTTAAAAGACCGCGGAGTTGCTGCCGAAAAATACAATACGACTTGTCCGTTTGTGGAGAAGGTTTGGAACCGGGCTGAAAAATTAGGATCAGACAATCATACATTGGTTATTCACGGAAAGTACAACCACGAAGAAACACGTGCTACATTCTCCCACACAGCTTCCAATTCGGAAGCGGTGATCGTTAAGAATATGAAAGAAGCCATGTTCCTGGCGAAATGTATTACCCGAGAAGCTTCAAAAGAAGAGTTTTACAGCTTCTTTAAAGGAAAACATACCCCGAACTTTGATCCGGAACTGCACTTAAATAAAATTGGTGTAATTAATCAGACAACCATGCTTGCGAGTGAAACGCAAGAGATTGCCGAGTTTTTGAAAAACGTTACAGAAGAATTTGCTGCGCGCTCGAAGGTGAATAAAACGTTTGCGGATACCCGCGATACGCTTTGTTATGCGACTAATGACAATCAAAGCGCTACGGAAGCCCTGATGAGCGAACAGCTGGATTTTGCACTTGTTGTAGGTGGGTACAATAGTTCAAACACGTCTCATCTGGTAGAATTGTTAGAGCAGCGTTGTCCGGTGTATTTTATAAAAGACGAAACGGAAATCCTCGGTTTGGAAACGATTCGCAGTTTCAATATCCATACACATAAAGTGGAAACGATTGAAAACTGGATCAAAGGTGGAAAGATCGGAATTACTTCCGGTGCCTCATGTCCGGATTCTATTATGGACAGCGTGATCGCCAAAGTATTGACACTAATGAACAGTCAGAAGTCAATCGATGAAGTGATAACTCGGTTGGGATAACATAAATGATTCGCCGAATAGCTAGCTGAGTTTTTATTTTTTACAACCATAACAACAAAAAAATCCCCGTCTTGGCTTAGCCAAGACGGGGATTTCTATCATTGAATATTCAATTAGTTCTTAACGAAGTTTCCTGTACCGATGTTACCTGAAACAGTTGTTACACGGTAGATGTACATTCCATTTCTCAAATCTGCAACGTCGATGTTTTTAGTAGCAGATTTCGCAACAACTTTTCCTTCTGTAGAAAGTACTTCAACAGAAGCAACTTCTTCAGCAACCTCAATGTTCAACATAGAGTTTGTTGGGTTAGGGAAAACAGCTGATGAAATTGTATTTTCAGCAACACCTGCAGTGTTAGATACCATGATATCATCCAAAGCGATGAAGTTCTCGTCAGTACAGTTGTGGTGACGGAAAATCAACATCAATGAATCTACTCCTAACATAGGAGAAATGTCATAAGTGAATTGGTACATTTGCTCACCACCAGCCAAAACTGCAGAGTGAACAGGAGAAGCAAGTGCTGCAGCTAAACCATTGTATCCGTCAGTAACATAAACTGAAATATACTCTTCGTAGAAACCACTAGCAGTTGTTTCAGGAGAACCAACTTTGAAAGACAAGCTCAATGAACCTGTCAAAGCCGTAGTGTTGATTACTGGAGAAATCAAAAAGTTATTTGGTGTTAAAGCAGTTCCGTTTGGAGCCGGAGTACCGATCCAAGACTCAGAAATTGCGAAGTTACCTTGGCTAGCCAATGCACCTGAAGAAACAGAAGCAACTCCCCAGAAGTTTGTATCCGCATCCGGAGCTACTTGAGTGCTTTGCCATCCAGCTTGAGGAGCTGTCCAGTCCTCAGAGAATACTTGTGCGTTAACAGACGTAAAAGAAGCAACTAAAAGTGTCGCAGAAAGTAAAAGTTTTTTCATAGTTAATCTTAAAAAAGTTTGAACAAATATAATTTATTTAATTAATTCTTAATAGAAGAATCAATTTTATTCTTAAACCACAGATTGTTTAAATCTTGGAAGGTTGGAAATTTTCTTTCAGACCGATAATTGTATTTTCTTAAAGATTATGTTTACTTTCAGTCTATAAAACAATTTGTAAAGGAATAAATCATCAATGGAACGCCTGATTAACATTTTAATTATTGATGAAAAAGATTCGGATCAACTGGCTTTAAAGGAAATTCTTGGTGGAGGAGGTAATATTTTGCTCTTTTGCGATTCGATTGAAGATGCGCATGAAATTCTGAAAAGAAGAGAAGTTGGGATCATTTTAATAGATGTCGACAGTCCTAATTTTTCATCCATGGAAGGTTTTAAAGAATTGTTACAGACCCATGCTTCCCATACACACTATTCGATCATTATTACGGAAAATACCCGCACCGGATCGAAATTGTTGAAAGGATTTAATTCGGGGGCAGTTGATTTTATTACCAAACCTTTTAATCCTTTATTGATCCAGGCAAAATTGGATGTCTACAAATCGTTGTATTATAAAGATCAGCGTATCGCGCAATTATTAGGAAACATCCTTCCGGAGAATGTATTGGACGATTTGAACCAGTTTGGGAAGTTTTCGCCTAAAAGAGTAGACAAAGGAGTCGTGCTGTTTACTGATTTCGTTGATTTCTCGATGAAATCCAAATCCATTAAACCGATCAAACTCGTTAAGCGCCTGGAATATTATTTCACCGCCTTTGATGAGATCGTTGAACGCTACAAACTGGAAAAAATTAAAACAATCGGGGATGCCTATATGGCAATTGCCGGTGTGAATGAAGACAATGCCGAACCGATTTTAAGGGCGTGTATGGCGGCTTTGGAAATGCGCAATTTCATCCGTAACGAAAAGGAGTTGGCGAAAGCAATGAAGAAAGACTACTGGGAAATCCGCATTGGTGTTCATGCCGGGCCACTTGTTGCGGGGATTATCGGATCCAAAAGGTATTCCTTCGATGTTTGGGGGGATACCGTAAATATTGCTGCAAGGGCACAGCAGTTTTCCGGGATCGATCAAATTACCATCACAAAGGCAATTTATGATGAGTGTCATGCTTATTTTGATACCAAGGATTTGGGAAATGTACCGATCAAAAAACGAGGTGGTACAATGGAAACCTATGAACTGGAATCCTTGAAATCGGAGCATAGCCTTTATACCAACGGAAAAGTTCCTTCCGTGGAATTGCGGATCTTATGTGAAATCGCTACGGTGGATTTTGAGCATATGAGAAGCGATATCCTGAATAAATTAAAGTCCATGCTACCCGATGAGGTCATTTATCACGACCTGAGTCATACATTAAATGTAGAAAAGGCAGCTGTCCGGTTAGGCAAATTGGAAGGACTGGATGATGCCGAAATGCTCTTACTGAGAACAGCCGCTTTATTTCATGACACCGGATTTATCTATACCTATCAGAACAATGAGTTGCATGCCGTTAGATTAATGGAGCAAATGCTTCCGAAATACGGATTCAACCAGGCGCAAATACAGCAAATCCGTGAAATGATCCTGGCAACCTCGTTGGAGATTGAACCGGTGGGATTGCTCCAGGAAATCCTGTGCGATGCAGATCATGATTATCTTGGAAGAGCAGATTATTACGTGGTCGCCTCTAAATTAAAAGATGAAATGATCGCTTTTGGAATGGACCTTTCAGAAGAAGAATGGATTCAAATGCAGATCCGTTTTTTAGGAGAAACCCATCAGTTCTATACGATCACCGCATTGAATATCCGCCAAAAAGGAAAGATGAATCGCCTGGGAGAATTAAAGACAGCATTAGTAGAATTGCAGAATCAGCAAGTTTAAAGGTTCAAAGGTTCCAAGGTTCATTTTTGAACCCTTTGAACTCTTTTTAAACCTTCTTAAAAACTAGGCTCGATCAAAGTTAAATAATCGCTTGTTTTAATACTGGGTTTATAATCCTTTACCGACTCATTGTAAAACCCACCCGGATTCAGATCAGCAGCTAAACCTGCATTGACCAGTTCTCCCTTTTTATCGTCTCTCTTTTCTGCTTCGCTCGAATTATTTTGCTTTTTCCCACTGGAAAAATCAGAATAAGTTGATCCGTTTACCACAGAACTTAGCTTATAGGTTCCAGGTGAAACAGCCGCAGGAACATTTTGGTCACGGGGAACTGCGTCACCAGGGACCGCATTACTGTAAACGGTCATTTTCTGTTCTACGTTTTTATCTGACGGGATGGACGAAGCTGCTGTAAACTCTTTTTCATTGCCCTCATTCAAAGGGAATTTCTTTTTTTCCTGAACCTTCGGGGTTTCTTCATGAGAAACAGAATCAGTGCTTGCCGTTACTTTCGACTGGTTGCCATTTGTTAATTGCTCATCGGACATCGAAAACCAAAGCGTTGTTACTCCTGCAGACAATACCAGTAGGGCAGCTACACGGAATAAATTACGATTGTATAAAGGAATGATTTTCTTTTCGGTTGTTTCAGCTGGAGCGCTCCAGTTTTGGCTGATTCCAGGATGTTTTGCCTGGAAAACACTGTTCAGGCTTGTTTTTACGGAAGCAGATACTTCTTCCCTGTTTGAAAGTGCCAGCTGATCAATCTCCGCATAGAACGACTTCATTTCATTGTATTCTTCTTCGGAAGAAATCAATTCCCGGATAACTTCCAGTTCGCTGGAGCTTAAATCGCTGTAAGCCTTTGTTTGAATGATTTCGTCAAATGTATTCATGGTAATTTTGTATGTTCCGGTTGGTATTCTTTTAATCCTTGCGCCAAATATTTGGTAGCGTAGAAAAGACGGGATTTAATGGTCCCTTCACTGATCTCCAAAGCTTCGGCTATTTCTTTAATCGATAATCCATCGAAATGACGCATTTCAAATACTTCCCGATGTTTATCTTCCAATTGTGTTACCTGGTAATCATATGCCTCCTTAAAAAGAGTATGATGTACCTGGTTTTCGGTATTTTTATTCACATCACTAACGGAATAGGTGTGGTCTAACCCGTTACTGGTATTCTTTCTTATTTCCTGTTTTTTGTATTCGTTCTTACACATATTATTCGCTACAGAATACATCCAGGTCTTAAAAGAACGGGTCGTATCGAACAATTCAGGACGGTGAATCAACTTCGTGAAAAAATCATGAACAAAATCTTCCGATTTCTCACGATCACGCCAAAGCATCCGCATGAAATACGAGAGCAGGGCAGACGAATAACGACCGTAAAGCTTATCAAAAGCCCGTTGATCGCCTCCTGCCATGGCAATGACCAATTGCTCATCGGTCATTTGGTCGTATTCCTTTTTAATCATTCGCATCAGCGCTTAATTTTTGAAAGTTGACCTGTTTTGCGAGCCCTCGTGGCTACACTCATGATAATGTGATTAATATCCTTGACGTCTTCGTTTTTATTGTATTCTTCATAGAGTCTTGCAACACTCAGGAGTGTAGGCAAATAATTGGCAGAAAGTGCATCTGATTGCTGATCTTTCCCGATCCCAAGCTCGTATTTTTTCCACTTTGTTTCAACCAATGAAATGTTCCAGGCATTGTAGTCCAACGTTGCTGATTGATCGTATGCAAAAGTGAGTCCGACCGGATTCAGGGACGAAGAAATTCCTGCAAAATACTCTTTCGGGAAAGACATGGACAAATACAGGTTTTTGGAAGTGTTCAAGGCACAGAATGTCTGAACAAAGGTGGTATCAACAAAGGTTGAATTTGGCATCACGAAACCTTTTGCGGTCAATGCTGCCTGGTATTCCGGACTCTGCATCAAATCTACTGAGATCAATTCCAAATCGCTTCTTCCAAGATTATTCCGTTCATAATTTACAGGGATCAGTTCGGTGTAACCGTGTAATAACAAGGTTCCGTTATCCGGAATCGAATTGACCATATCTGTTGCGTAAGTTAATAAGCCTTCGGAAATCTTGTTCTGAGCGATCATTTGAAGTGCGACACTGTCCGCCAGTTCCTGGTCGTTCACAGCAACTCCGTATACAGCTAATTCCTGCTGAACTTCTGTTTTTGTCGGCTCCAGTTTTGCTGCTTGTTGTAATTCGGGAAACTGTTTCGGATCGTATTTATTCAGCAAATACGTGTAAAAGTGTTTTTCAAAACTTCCCGGTAACAAGTTGGCATACAACTGCACACTTTGTTTCATGTTCAGGATTTCTTCCGGACTTGCACTTCTTCGGGTTAATTGGCGTTTGGAGCTGGTGTAATTTGATTCGAACTGATATTTGGCACTTTTGAGCTGTTGAATGCTTGCATTGGAATCTTTATCTGATTTTTCGTCCGCTTCCCCGAATTTCGGATTGGTAATGGTTCGATACGTTTTACTTTTTTTCGTTGTAACCTGGATCTCTTCCAAACGCGGAGTTTCAGCTTTTACAGTATCCTGTTTACTCTCAATTTTATTGGAGTTAAGTGTGTTGTTATTATTATATAGATTTTCCTGTGTCTGAGCTTTACTGAACACAGTGCAAAAAAGCAATGAAACAAGAAGTATGAATTGGCGCATATAGCAATTTTTATCTGTAGTACATTCAGATTAAAATTAGGTTCAAAAAATGAAAGAAAAAAATTTTCTAGGAATTGGAATCTGCTGCAAACAGGAATTTATTCGGGGAAACCAGGTTGGTCTTTACAGCGTAGATGACAATTCCTGCAGTGTTCTTCACACCCAGTTTCGCCATAATATTTTTACGGTGCGTATTGATCGTGTGATTACTTAAACAAAGAGAATCTGCGATCATCACATTTGTAAGCCCTTCTGCAATCATGGTGATGATTTCCGTTTCACGCTCACTCAATGTAATTGGTTCACAGCTGAAGGAATCAAAATCAATATCATTGACATCAATAGAAGCATCGCGGATCGTTTCAAGGATTTGTCCGCAAAAGAACTTGTTTCCTCTCCAGGTTTCTCGGATCGAGTCGATGATCTCTGAACTGTCACAATCCTTTTTAATATAGCTTTTTACACCCGATCGAAGGGCATTTACCAGTGTTTGTGCAGATTGTTCGGGTGTGATTGCCACCACGTTCAAATCCGGTTTTTTCTGAAGAATTTGAGGAATGACATCGATCGAAAATCCTTTGGCAGTATAATCAACCAAAATAATGTTCGCATCAAATGCTTTATTGAGGGCGATCAGCTCTTCATTGTTTCGCGCTTCTCCTACAATTTGGATGTTTCGCTCTGTAGACAACAGCGTACGCAGTCCAATGCGTATGATTTCATTACTGTCGGCTAAAATGAGCTTCATTATTTAGATTAATTTTAAACAAGACAAAAGTAAGGAAAAAATAATACGCTAAACCTATTTATTGGGATAAAACTTTTGTATTGGTTCTCTTAACGCAGTGGATGTGTAATTCTCAATGAAATTCGTCTGAAAATGTGTGAAAACTTTCCTGTAGAACCGGGAGATTTTTGAAGGGAATCTTTTTTATCCCGAATGTGTCCCCGTGAATAACAACTTGATTTTCATTCCACATGCAACGTATTTCACCATGGAGCGAAGTATAGTGGTCGGAAAGGTGTGTATCAATCTTGTAATCCTTGAACGCATCATCCCATGATTGAAGAATAACATAGTGTTGCCGGTGAATAAACAGGTTTTTCACCAACGGGCTTCCATAAACCCGGTAAGCTCCATGATGAGCAAGTCGCGGGTAATGATCATCATTCATGTTTTTGGTCGCGATTGTGGGGAAGATGCTTTCGATAATGACCAGTAATGCAAATGTGAAAGTGATAATCCGGTGATTCCGGGAAGTACGATAGTGAAATTTCTCTGTTGAATATCCGAAAATACCTTTCCAGTTTTGTCTAAAACACGAACTGTAAATGATGCTGAACAGGAACAATGATCCGGACAATAATTTGACTGAAATATCGAAGGAGAAATTAATCAGTACAACTTGCCCGAAAATGGCAATGGAAAGCAGTGATGCAAGAAACTGGGTGCGTTTAAATAACAACAGGAATGCGGTAAGCACTTCGATGATTCCCAGGGAAACTGTGTAAGGATAGGAACTCCCGACCAGCGACCAGTAAGCAATGTCTTTGGATAATTTTCCGAAAGGAGTGAACAGCGTATTGGGCTCGGGCATGTAAAACTGTGTTTTGTTGATTTTATCCCAGCCATATTTAAACAGGAATAAAAACAGGATTCCTGCAAGAACAGTTTTTAAAAGTGCCGTCGGACCCAGTTTCCATTTTGAACAGATCCAATTGATCAGCGGGGAACATAAAACACCTAATAAAACACTCAGTGCAATTAGCACATAAGTTCCATACGTATCTGTTTCGAAGATCAGATCGCGATCCATGGTTTTGAGCAGAACGATGAAAGGTTTCTGGACCGTTTTAAAGATCCAATCGAACAACGTATAATCGAACGGAAGTAATAAGATCCACCAGGAAGCGATTCCAATGAAGCTCAGTTTCAAGTGCTCCTTCATGAAATAATTTGGGGTGTGAACATGCGATTCAGAGCTCTAACTATAAGTAAGCCACCGCCGGTAATTCCGAAAAGGAATAATAAGTAAGATCTTTTCTTCTTTTTTGGATTAGGTTCCTGGGCAGGTCTGTTGTAATTAGGTTTTTGTACCTCTTTGACTTCGATCATCTTTTGAAGCTGCAGACTGGGAGTTTTGACACGTCCGGTGTCTGCTGTATTCATAAGGTTGATATACTCGACATGGTTTTTATAGTATTCCTGTTGATAAATAGAGTCAACATCCTCGTGGTACGTCCTGATCTTCCTGTGCTTACGGATTGTGTCGTGATAGATCACTCCTGAGAATTCAGAGTAGACTTCGATATATGTAGAATCATTTAAACGAACTACTTGAATCAACTGAGGGCCCGGCTCTCCGAAATTGCTTGAAGGATCAGTAAAGAAATCAACTACCGTTCCCGAATGACTTTTGTGTGCAATAATGGCAGTTTGTGCCTTGATAAACGAAGCTGACAGACAAAGACAAATAAATAGAATAGATTTCATGACCTAAGCAATTGATCGTTGTGATTTGGATTGTTGAAATAAACGCATCAGCAGCATTCCTCCGCCGGTGATTCCGAAGAGGAAAAGCAGGTAGGATTTCTTTTCTTTCTTTTTGGGAGCAGGCTCATTGAGTTGCTGTTGTTGCAGTTCCAATTGTTTCTTTTGCTGTTCCTCATGCATCAGTTGTTCCTGTTGTTGCTTCATTCCTAATTCATGGATTCTCATTTGTTCTACTTTCATTATAGAATCCTGGTAATAATATTCGAACAAAGCAGTGGAATACTTTTTCTTGTTCGGAAGCGTATCCGTCAAAAGAACTTTTTGTTCAAGATTAAGCAACTCCAGCAAAATCGTTGAATCATTTAATGAGGTGAATTTTTGATTGATAAAAATCTTAGGTTGTTCAAAATGGATGTCGATATCTTCCCGTCTTCCAAAATTACTGGACGGATCGATGAAAAAACTGGCAGAATTACCTGCATGGCTTTTATGCGCGATCAGGGGAGTTTGAGCATTTGCCGAAAGCAAAAATCCGGCAAAGGCAAGTGTAAGAATTTGGTTCATGAGTTGTTGTTTGGGGAGTGATACAATCGGTATTCAAATTCGTTCAAATGATAATTATACCCAATGCGGGTAAGTGGATACGAAATACTTAGCATACACTTGTCATTGGAATGCTCAAATATGTAACCGAAATCAGGCAGTTAAAAGATCAAAATACCCCACATTTAAATTTGGTGAATGAATGAAGCGTAGATACTAGGAGTATTACCCGACTATTAAGCGACTATAGAGCGTCTTTTGTTAAAGAATTAACAAGCGATTTTAGGCCGTTTCAGACAAATTAGTCACCGGTTTTGAGCAAATTACAGGTCTTGATTTCTTAATACCCCGTATTCAGCAGTCTCCAAAAAAATACCCAAAAGTGTAAAACAAAAAAGCTCCCGGTTGCCGCCGGGAGCCTGCTGTATTCCTACAACATTGTTTTGTGTATATTTCCCTTTTACACGTACACGAAATGCGGGATTTGTAAAAAGTAACAGGGGAGTTTTTTTTAAGAGGAAAGGTTGTTAACCTTTTAGTTAATTCGTTAACCTGATATAAATCTAATCTTCCTAAGCGATACTTTACACGCAAGATGCCAGTTATAAATTGTAAACCTTTTAGTTAATTCGTTCACAAATAATTCCCGTCTCGATTCACTCACACAGGATTAATCCTCTGCTTCAACCTCCCGGATAATCAACTTGTCAATCCGTGCACCATCCATATCCACCACCTCGATCTCAAAATTCAACCAGTGGAATTTTTGCCCGGTGGAAGGAACACTTCTTAGTTCATTCAAAACCAAACCGCCGATCGTAGTAAAATTCAATTCGGAAGAATTGTCCTCCAGTCCGAATTGACGGAAGAACTCCGCAATCGGGTATTGACCGTCAATTAGCCACGAACCGTCTTCGCGCTGAATGAATTCAAACTCCTCCGCATAAAATTCATGGAAATCACCCACAAGGGCCTGAAGCAGGTCATTCAGGGTTACAATTCCCTGGACCTGCCCGAATTCATCTGTAATGATCCCGTAATGGGTCCGCGTTTCTTTAAAGTGCACCAATGCTTCATATGCCGAGATGTTTTCCAGCAGGAATTGCGGTTTCAGCATCAGATCTTTCAAATTGAAATCTGTATGGTTAATTGTTCGGAACAGGTCCTTTAACAAGACAACCCCAAGCACATGCTCGCGCTCGTCATCGAAAATAGGATAAACAGAATGCATTTCCTTTTCCACCTGCTCTCGCACTTCATCTTTCGTATCATTAATATCGATAAAGATCACATCATTGCGATGGGTCATCAAAGAACTGATGTTGCGGTCACCCAAATGAAAAACGCGCTCCACAATGTCCTGCTCGATTTCCTGAACTTCACCACCTTCGGTACCTTCCTGGATAATCGCTTTGATTTCTTCTTCGGTTACTTTTCCTTCGGAAGATTGTTTGATACGCAGAACTTTCAGCAATAAGTCGGAAGTAACGGTTAATAACCAAACGAATGGCGCAGTAATTTTGGAAATGATCAGCATCGGTCGTGCCATTGCCTTTGCTATAGCTTCCGGGTTGGTCAGACCAATGCGTTTAGGGACCAATTCACCCAATACCAAAGAAAAAAAAGTAATAATGACAACAACCGATGTTACTGCTAAAAAATGAGCATAAGGTTTAACCGCTGCAAATTTCAGGTAAAAGCCTTCAATATCTGAGGTCATTTTTTCTCCTGAGAAGATACCGGTCAAAATTCCGATCAGGGTAATCCCGATTTGTACCGTCGAAAGGAATTTATTCGGCGAGTTCATGGTCTCCAGGACCAATTTGGCACTTTTATCACCTCTTTTTGCAGCGACATCCAATTTGGATTTCCTGGCAGAGACCGTAGCGATCTCAGCCATTGAGAAAATCCCGTTCAGGATTATTAAAAAGAGGATTATGAGTAGTTCCATTTACCTGATTGTTCCGGGATAAATTTCCAACGCTTTTTCCAAACAAACAACTGCTTTTTTCAAAGAATCCTGATTTAACACATAAGCAATACGTGCTTCCTGCAATCCGGCCCCCGGAGTTGAGTAGAATCCGTTTGCCGGAGCCATCATTACTGTTTGTCCTTCAAATTCGAATTCCTCCAATAACCATTGACAGAATTTTTCTGCATTGTCCACGGGAAATTTCGCTACACAGTAAAATGCTCCGCTTGGTTTCGGGCAAAATACTCCCGGGATACTGTTCAATCCGTCAACCATGATGTTTCTGCGTTGTACGTATTCTGAAACAACATCATCGAAATAAGATTGAGGCGTGTTTAAAGCCGCTTCGGAAGCAACCTGGTCCACTGTCGGAGGAGAAAGTCGCGCCTGCCCGAACTTCAGGGCAGCTGACATGACTTCCTGGTTCTTGGAAACCATAGCCCCGATACGTGCTCCACACATAGAATAACGTTTCGAAACAGAATCGATCATGATTACATTGTTCTCAATTCCTTCCAGGTTCAAAACCGAAAAAGGCTGAGCTCCGTCGTAACAGAATTCACGGTAAACTTCGTCCGCAAATAAGAACAGATCGTGCTTCTTTACAATGTCACGCAATTGTTCCAATTCTTCTTTGCTGTATAAATAACCTGTCGGGTTGCCCGGGTTACAAATGACGATTGCTTTTGTTTTTGGAGTGATCTTCGCTTCGATCTCGGAAACCGGAGGTAAAGCAAATCCTGTTTCGATAGTTGAGGTAACAGGCACAACAGTTAATCCGGCAGTGACAGCAAACCCATTGTAATTTGCATAAAAAGGCTCGGGAATAATGACTTCGTCGCCCGGATTACAAGTCGTCATGAATCCGAAAATCAATGCTTCAGATCCACCCGTTGTGATGATAATATCTTCCGTATTTACCGGAAGGCCTCCTTTTCTATATGTTTCAGCCAGTTTCGTTCTGTAAGACTCAAAACCCGCAGAGTGGCTGTATTCAATTACTTTATGATCAAAATTACGAATAGCATCTAAAGCTACTTGAGGTGTTTCAATATCCGGCTGGCCGATATTCAAATGATAAACAGTTTTTCCTGCTTTTTTTGCTTTTTCAGCATATGGAACCAATTTACGAATTGGCGAAGCCGGCATGTCAATGGCTTTTTGGGCAATTTTTGGCATTTCTTTTCTTTATTTTGAGGACAACAAAAGTACAGGAAATGTTGACATATGCATAAAAATCCTAATTTTTACACCATGAAAAAACTGGGAATTGTACTTCTAAGCGGATTATTGACGGGTGCTTGCTCGGAATCACTGAAATCTGAAAAATCGGTGGATGAAAGCAAACCCTTGGAAGAAATTGAATCGGAGAATAAAAAAGAAACAAAACAGGAGGGAGCCTTGAAAGGGGAAATAATCCTTCATAAAGGCGACACGCTTGTAAGTGTGGATCATTTCAATAAAAATATTTGGTGGGAGTTGAAGTATGCTTCAACCGATAATTTTATGCACCGCGTTTTATATGATACCCTGAAAAAACCATACGTTCAGATCGATATTGCACGAAGGTTGGCCAGATCGCAGGAATACTTAACGGGAAGAAATCAGGAATACCATTTATTGGTTTATGACGGGCTTCGGCCATTGAGCGTGCAATGGGAAATGTGGAATGCATTGGATACGGTTCCTTTTTTGGAACGGGTGAAATTTGTAAGTAATCCCAAAAACGGCAGTGTTCACAATTACGGGGCTGCTGTTGATTTAACCATTTGCAATTCGAAAAGAAAACCTCTGGACATGGGAGCAGGATACGATGATATGCGGAAAGTGGCTTATCCTTCCCTGGAATCTGAATTCCTGGCAAGCGGAGAAATTACACTGCAGCAAATTGATAACCGGAAATTGCTTCGGAGAGCTTTGAAAAGCCAGGGATTTTCCAATATTCCAACAGAATGGTGGCACTTCAATGCTTTTCCAAGACCTGTTGTGAAATCAAAGTACCAACTCGTTGTTAGTGAATTGATAGAATAAAATAAAAATCTATTAAAACTATAGAATAAATAGATTATCATAAAAACTCTACTAATTTTGAATCATGAAAATGATTCTTTTAGGGTATTTGATCTTGGGGTGTTTGATGTGTGTAGCTCAGGATAAATACACCACAAATTCTTGGTTTTTAATAACTTCACGGCTTGAATATAAAGCACAGCTTCATACAGTGGAAATGGGGCACAGGCGACAGGAAGATTTCCTGGCAAGGCACAGGCAAAGTTTATTCCGGTATGCATTCAGTTATCAGGTTCATTCAAAGCAAACAGGAGTTGGCGGAGGAATAGCATATTTTATTCATGAGAGAAATGGAGCTCCGGATCGTGAAACAGAAATAAGACCTTTCCTGCAAATAACACGAACTTTTTTGTTTAAGGACCAACAACTCCAGCTGAGATTCAGGAATGAGTTTCGATTCTTTAATGCTGCAACCAGGGATCAGGACCGTTTACGATTGCAAGTCCAGTTTTCACGACTCCTGGTTCGGGGAACCAAAACAAAACTGCAATGCTTTAATGAATTACTTTACAGTTGCGCCGGCCTGAAACCCTGGGAGTGGAGAGCAGGAGTTGTTATTCAACAGAATCTTTATGGAAGTTGGAGAGGAGGCCTGGGATATATTTATCAAAATAATGAGAATGGCATGATCAGAAATATTCATGTTATTCAGTTAAGTGTTCTTTATGAATTCCTATTAAATTAGTAGTATATTTTTTTATGATACCAAAGAGATCCAAGTATGCCATTCAGGCATTAAAGTGTTTAGCGAAGGTCTATCGCGAGAAGAAACATTTGTCGATTGCAACCATTGCAGAAGAAGAAAATATTCCCAGAAAATTCCTGGAAGCTATCTTATTACAGCTTCGAAATGGTGGAATGGTAGGAAGCAAAATGGGGGCGAATGGCGGTTATTTCCTGGTAAAACACCCGGACGAAATCGTGTTGAGCAGCATTATTCGTGCTACCGGCGGACCAATTGCACTGTTGCCTTGCGTGAGCCTGAATTTCTACGAAGAATGCATCGAATGTCCGCATGAAGAACTGTGTGGCTTACATGATGTAATGCTCGAAGTACGTGAAGCAAGCATTCATATCCTCTCCAAAACAAGTTTGGCTGATTTAATTTTAAGAGAAAAGAAATTGTTAAGAAAGGCTGAAAGTAAGCGCAAACAATGATTTTTTTGAAAATAATATCCTACTTATCCGATAGGAATAATGGAAAATAATTGCGCTTTTCCTTGCTCCTTTAAAACAGAGCCATTTACTTTGCATCATCAAAAAACGAACAATGATTCAAAGAAACTTCATGCGTAAAATGCACATGCAGCTGTGTTGTATGTCCCGTAAGGGGCTGCGGAAGGTATAATATAAATTAACAACGAGTTATAACCCTTCTCAGTCCGTCACGGCGGATAAAGAAGGGTTTTTTATTGAATCAAAAAATTTAAAAAAATGAAAAAAGTATATATCAATGAATATGGTCCAAGGGTTTCAGCCGCGATTTACGGCTTTTGGCGCTGGACGGAAGAAGATCTCCAGGACAGCCGGAAATTTGAAGATGTGGTCTTGTTTACAAGGGAATTGGGAATCGATACCTATGATCTGAGCCCGAGTCATGGAGCAAGTGAATTGGAAACACAGTTCGGAAAACTGATCGAGTCAAAAGCGATCAACCAGTCGGAATTGGTTTTATCGAAAAAGGTAGGTTTACGTGAATATTCCGGTTCGCATGGAAGCGGGATTTATTACGATTTGAGCCCGCAATATTTGACCAAAAGTGTAGAGCAGTCCTTAACCCGTTTGAAAAGAGAGAAGATCGATATTCTCATCCTTGAGAACTTTGATTTTCTTTCAAACTTTGAAGAAACAGCCTCTGCGTTATTGAAATTGCAACGAAGCGGGAAGATCTCCTATATCGGTGTGTCGAATTTCAATGTGTTTCAACAACGGCTTTTGTCTTCGTCACTTTCACAACCGATCATTACGAACCATTTGGAGTTGAATTTATTGCAAACAGAGGCACTTCACGACGGCCGTTTCGATTTTATTCGTGAACAGCACAGCCGGGCAATGGCGTTTTCCCCGTTAGCCGATGGACGTATTTTGCTTGGCGAAGATGCCCAGGCGGTGAAATTGCGTTTGGCTTTGATTGAAATCGGCAAGAAATACGAAGCAAATGTGGAACAGGTAGCTGTTGCCTGGCTCAATAAACTGGGTGCTCTTCCGATTATCGGAAGTAAAGAAAAACGCCGCATTCAAAATGCAGCCACAGCGCATTCGTTCGAACTTTCACGGGAAGAATGGTATTACCTCTATAACGCGACAAAATAGGCATGGAAAGTTTCAGAACAGTATACGAACATCAGGTCGACGAGAAAAAAATCCGGGTTGAAAAGGATATCCTGGAACTTGGAGAGAAAATTGCTGCATTCAAAGACGGTAAAATCCCGGATGATAAATTCCGTTCCCTGCGTTTGGCTCGTGGAGTTTACGGCCAGCGTCAGTTGGGAGTTCAGATGATCAGGATCAAATTACCTTACGGAAAAGTAACTTCAAACCAATTGCGCAGAATTGCACAAGTCAGTGATGAATACAGTACCGGACGTTTACACATAACTACGCGACAGGATATCCAGATCCATCATGTTTCCCTGGACAGAACGCCCCAATTATGGGCTGATCTGGAAAAAGACGATGTGACACTTCGTGAAGCATGTGGAAATACCGTACGAAATGTGACCGCAAGTGATAATGCAGGGATCAATCCGAAGGAACTCTTTGATGTAACTCCCTATGCAGAACAGGTATTCCAGTATTTCCTGCGAAAACCCTTCGGGCAGGAGTTGGGACGGAAGATCAAAATTGCGTTCAGTTCGGATGACAACGATGATGCCTTTACCTTTATCCATGATTTCGGGTTTATTCCGCGCACGGAACAAGAGGTGAAAGGATTTAAAGTGCTGGTTGGTGGAGGACTTGGCGCACAACCGTTTCTTGCTCACACAGCTTATGAGTTTCTTCCGGCAACAGAAATCATCCCATTCATCGAAGCTTCCATTCGCATATTTGACCGGTATGGAGAGCGAAACAGCCGTAACAAAGCGCGCATGAAGTATTTGATCTCGAAAATCGGGCTGGAAGCGTTTCTGGAGTTGGTGGATCAGGAGAAAACGGCAGTTCAGTTTGACCCGGAGAAAGACCGTTTGATTGAGTTGAATGAATTTGATTACGAGGAATTTGATTCGATTGATTTCAATGGATTGTTTACAAATGATCAGGTTTATAATCAGTGGATAAAAACCAATGTATTCCCTCAAAAACAACCAGGTTATTTGGCTGTTTATATCAAAGTTCCCCTGGGAGATTTTTATACGGACCAGGCCCGTTCATTGGCCTATTTACTGGATAGCATGGAACTTCCGGAATTGCGTTTTACGATCAATCAGAATATCCAGCTGCGCGGAGTAAAACCGGAACAGTTAAATACTATTTATTCACAACTTGCTCAGTTGAACCTGGTCGAATCCGGGTATAATGGCTTAACGGATATAACTGCCTGTCCAGGGACTGATACCTGTAACCTTGGAATTTCGAACAGTACGAATGTGGCTTTGGAACTGGAATCATTTATCCGGATCAATTATCCGAAACTGATAGAAGAAACCGGTATCTCAATTAAGATCAGCGGCTGTATGAATTCCTGCGGGCAACATGGCTTGGCGCAAATCGGTTTTCACGGAAGTTCAATCAAAACGAAAGAAGGAACACTGCCGGCTCTGCAGGTACTGCTGGGTGGAGGAAAAACAGGTGCAGGGGCCGGAAGGATTGCAGAAAAAGTGATCAAAGTGCCCAGCAAGCGGATTTTAAAAGTAGTTCAGCTGCTATTGGATAATTTCCTGGAATTTCATGAGAATGAAGAAACCTTCAATGATTATTTCGATCGGCAGGGAAATACATATTTCTACAATTTGCTTAAACCATTAACAGACCTGGAAGAAATTCTTCCGGAAGAATACCTGGATTGGGGGCAAAATGAACGCTTTGCAACAGCGATCGGAGTGGGCGAATGTGCCGGCGTAATCATTGATTTGGTGGCAACACTATTCGCCGATGCGGAAGAAAAGTGGGAAGCAGCAACAGAAGCTTTCACACAATCCCGTTTCGCCGATGCGGTTTATTACGCCTATTCAGCCGGAGTTCACGCTGCGAAAGCGAAACTAATAGAGAAAGGTATTCGCTGCAACACGCAGCAGGGAATACTCACTGATTTTGACACACATCTTGGAGCGGATTATGGATTCTCTGAAAGACATCTTTTTAGTGAATCGATACTGAAAATAAATAAGGAGAAAGCTTCAGCGGTTTTCGCCAGACAATACCTGGATGAAGTATCTGAAATACTAACGAAATTGAAAAGAAATCAGCCATAGCTGATTGAAAACTGAACAAGCGTTGCGCCTTCGCTGACCGCATGTCGCCAAAGCTTTAGCGGCGGCACAAGCTACTGCGTAAGCGCGGTTCAACAAAGGGAATTAATTACAAGAAAAATGAAACAGGTTATACACATTCCACGGATTTCGCTCGTTGGAGCAGGCCCGGGAGATATTGAACTGATCTCGGTAAAAGGGCTCAATCGTTTGAAAAAAGCAGACGTGGTCCTCTACGATGCCCTGGTAAATGAAGAACTGCTGACCTATGCCCCAACAGCAAAAAAGATCTTTGTCGGTAAGCGAAAAGGGTTTAAAGCTTATGAACAGGATCAGATCAATCAGCTTTTGGTAGATACGGCAAACGAATTTGGTCACGTAGTTCGTTTGAAAGGAGGTGATTCCTTTGTTTTTGGCAGAGGGATGGAAGAGATTCAGTTTGCACAACAGCATGCTATTCCTACGGAAGTGATCCCGGGAATTTCCAGTTCGATTTCAGTTCCGGCCCTGGCAAATATCCCGGTTACACACCGTGGAGTAAGCAATTCTTTTTACGTTTTATCGGCGACTTTGGCGGATGGGACTTTGAATCCGGAACTAAAAAAGGCAGCTTCACTGAATGCAACAATCGTTATTTTAATGGGTTTGAGTCAGATAGAGAAGATAGCAACCCTGTTCTCCGAACATGCAAAATCATCCGTTCCCGCAGCAGTTATTTGTAACGGCTCTTTACCGGAACAGGAAATCATTGCCGGAACGGTTGAAACGATTTCTGAACAATACAGGAAAGCACAGGTAAAAGGTCCCGGTGTGATCGTAATCGGTGAAGTAGTTTCATTTGCAAATGAGTTCAGCAGTATGGTGTCCGATTCAATCTGTCTTTCATGAGAGAAGCTATTAGCAATGAATTGTTTCCAGTGTTTTTGAAAACACATGAACTGCAGGTTTTGTTGGTCGGTGGCGGAAAAGTGGGCCTGGAAAAATTAAGGGCTTTGCTTCTCAACTCGCCCGAAACGCAAGTAACAGTTGTGGCGCGTGAATATTCGGATGCGTTTATTGATTTTGCCGAGCGGCATGAAACCGTATACCTGGAGGTACGTGATTTTGAAAAAACAGATGTTGAAGGTAAGCAACTGATCATAACGGCAGTTAATGATTTGGAACTTTCAGAGCAGATTATGAACCTGGCCAACGATGCCGGAATTTTGTACAATGCCGCGGACAAGCCGGAATTGTGTACATTTTATTTGGGATCGGTTGTGAAAAAGGGCCATCTGAAGATCGGTATTTCAACGAATGGAAAATCACCGACTTTGGCCAGGCGTCTGAAAGAGATACTCGAAGAGAATTTGCCGGATGAACTAAACGATTCTGCTATCCATCTCAACAAATTCCGGAATTTTCTGAAAGGAGATTTGAACCGGAAGGTGAAAAAAATGAACCGCGCTACAGAAGGATTGATCCTGAAAGCCGAAAGGCCCTGGTATTTCATTTCGCCCTGGAAAGTCAGCGCTTATTTATTGGGAATATTAGGAATTATGGTGACCGGTCATTTGATATTTACATTAATTCCACCGGAAAGTATCTGGGACTCCACGGCTGAATTAATGGATTCTTTGACGATTGATTTTGCTTATTTCATGTTGGCGGGATTTGTTGCACAAATGATCGATGGCGCATTGGGAATGGCATACGGAGTAAGTGCGACAACCTTTTTACTATCGTATGGAATTTCACCGGCAATTTCCAGTATGTCTGTCCATGCGTCCGAGATTTTTACCAGTGGAGTTTCCGGAATCATGCACCTGCGTTTTGGCAATGTCAATAATCGTTTGTTCAAATCCATTCTATTACCGGGTGTGTTGGGTGCAATCATCGGTGCATATATTTTGTCGGAGTTTGAAGCATTCAACTACATTATAAGGCCGACAGTGAGCTTATACACACTGATCCTGGGGGCTTTAATCGTTTACAAAGTAGTACGAAAGAAACAAGCACGGAAAAAAGTGACCAAAGTGGGTTGGTTGGGACTACTGGGCGGATTCCTGGATTCAATTGGTGGTGGTGGCTGGGGACCGGTGGTATCATCGACACTGATTGCCCGCGGAAAACACCCAAGAATGATAGTCGGATCTGTTAATTTGGCGGAGTTTTTCGTCTCTCTGGCGAGTTCTTTTACGTTCTTCACCCTAATTGGAGCAAACAATGTGTGGCAACCTATTTTAGGGTTGATTTTAGGAGGAGTTTGTGCTGCACCGATTGCTGCTTATTTAACATCCAAGTTGAATATCAAAGCGATGATGCTATTTGTCGGAATTGTTGTAGTGATTGTGAGTTTACGCAATTTTTTAACAGTATTATTTTAAGAAGAAATGATTGAGAAAATAAAAGAAATAAGCTACACCGGTTTGGAGGACTATTTGACCCAACTTGCTTCTTTGGAAGGAGTGAGGATTGCCTTTTCATCCAGTTTGAGTTGGGAAGACCAGGTGTTGACACATGCAATCTTTTCCAGGGATTTGCCGATACGTGTTTTTACTTTGGATACAGGTCGCTTATTTCCGGAAACATACAGTGTTATTGAATCTACACGCCAGCGTTACGGTAAGAACCTGGAAGTTTATTTTCCGGAATACCAGGCAGTACAGGAATTGGTTACTCAAAAAGGCCCGATCAGCTTCTATGAATCGCTTGAAAACAGGAAAGAATGTTGTTTTATCCGGAAAGTGGAACCATTGAATCGCGCTTTGGAAGGAGTAGATGTCTGGATCACCGGACTTCGGGCAGATCATTCGGAGAATAGGGCAAACCTGGGATTAGTCGAATGGGATGAGCAACGCCGGATAGTAAAAGTGAATCCCCTGGCAAACTGGAGTTTGGAAGAAGTGAAAGAATATATTAAACAATACAACGTGCCATATAATGTGTTGCAGGATCGTGGATTTGTGAGTTTAGGATGTCAGCCTTGCACTCGTGCCATTAAAGAAGGAGAACCCTTCCGCGCTGGAAGATGGTGGTGGGAAGACAGTTCCAAAAAAGAATGCGGATTACATAGTTAATTATCAATGAGTAATTATCAATGTTTTAAGAGGATTCCTCTTGATAATTAAGGAATTGATAATTCATAATTTAAGAAAATGAAAGATTACTTAGACGAATTAGAGGCAGAAGCCATTTATATCCTAAGGGAAGTTGCCGGGCAGTTTGAGCGTCCTGCGTTATTGTTTTCCGGAGGGAAGGATAGTATTTGCCTGGTGCATTTAGCCTTGAAGGCTTTTAGACCGGGTAAGTTCCCGTTTCCACTGGTTCACGTAGATACAGGACATAATTTCAGGGAAGCACTGGATTTTAGAGATGCGCTGGCAGCTGAATTGGGAGAACAGTTAATCGTTCGGAATGTAGGTGATACGATTGCCCAAAGGAAATTGCAGGATGCAAAAGGAAAATTCCCCAGCAGAAATGCTTTGCAAACCTATACTTTGTTGGATGTGATCGAAGAATTTGAATTTGACGCCTGTATTGGCGGTGCCAGAAGGGATGAAGAAAAAGCAAGAGCGAAAGAACGCGTTTTTTCCGTTCGGGATGAGTTTGGCCAATGGGACCCGAAGTTACAACGACCGGAATTGTGGAGTATTTACAACGGAAAGATAGATAAAGGAGAAAATGTACGGGTATTCCCAATCAGTAACTGGACGGAATTGGATGTGTGGAATTACATCAAACGGGAAAATATCCGCTTGCCAGAAATTTATTTCACCCATGAACGGGAATGTGTGCTGACAGAGCATGGACAATTAATGGCCAATAATGAATTCCTGAACCTGGATGAGAGTGATCAAATTGTGACTAAAAAAGTGCGCTACCGGACGGTTGGTGATATGACGTGTACGGCTGCTGTTGAAAGTGAAGCGTATACAGTAGAGGATATCATTGCAGAACTGAAAGAAGCGAAGATCTCCGAACGCGGTGCTACACGCATGGACGACAGGATCTCTGAAGCTGCAATGGAAGACAGGAAAAAAGGAGGTTATTTTTAATTATCAATGAGTAATTATCAATGTTTTAAGGTGGATTCACTTGATAATTTCAACATTGATAATTCATAATTCAAAAAAATGGATTTACTAAGATTTTTTACGGCAGGAAATGTAGACGATGGTAAGAGTACCTTGATCGGGCGCTTATTGTATGACAGTGAGTCAATTTCCACCGATATAATAGAAACATTGACACGTCAGAGTAAAACAACCGGTGAGAATACGGAAATTGACCTGGCTTTATTAACCGATGGTTTACGTGCAGAACGGGAGCAGGGAATCACGATCGATGTAGCGTACAAATATTTCTCGACAGGCAAACGAAAGTTTATTATCGCAGATACTCCCGGACATGCGCAGTACACACGGAACATGTTCACCGGTGCATCAACGGCACAATTGGCCATTATTTTGGTGGATGCACGAAACGGGATTACGGACCAGACCAAACGGCACAGTATTATTTCTGCTGTTCTTGGGATACCGCAGGTTTTGCTTTGTATCAATAAAATGGACCTGGTGGATTACAGTGAACAGCGATTCGATGAAATTGTTTCCGAATACACTGAATTTTCCAACAAGATCGGATTGAAGAAAGTGGATTACATTCCAGCTTCTGCGTTGGTGGGAGAAAATGTAGTACATAAGAGCAACATAATGAGCTGGTATCCGGGTCCATCTCTGCTTCAATACCTTGAACATATTGAAATAGCTGCTTCCGAAGATTCTACTGAGGCTCGCTTCCAGGTCCAGTATGTGATCCGTCCTCAAACAGAGGAATTACATGATTATCGTGGTTATGCGGGGAGTGTCCTGAACGGAACGTTCCGGGTCGGAGATGAGGTAACGATTTTACCTTCCGGATTAACAAGCAGCATTTCAAAAATCGAAAGCAACCTGAAGGAGGTAAACAGTGCAGAAAAAAGTCAGCCGGTGATACTTCATTTGGAGGATGATTTGGACATCAGCCGCGGAAATACCATTGTTCCTTCAAATTCGTTACCGGTATCCGGAAAATCTTTGGATGCAACAATTTGTTGGATGGATAGCAAAGCCTTTAACCCGGGACAAAAATTCATCTTGCAGCAAAACAGTTTCCGAACGAAAGCAGTAATCAGGGAGATTTATTCCAAAATCGATATTCACAGTTTTCAAGACCTGGAAAGCGATGGAACACTTTTATTGAACGAATTGGCAAAGATTTCCCTTAAAACAGCAGAAGCGGTGAGCTATGATCCGTTCTCTCAATTGGCGAAAACCGGGGCCTTCATCTTAATCAACGAAAATACAAATCAGACAGTGGCCGCGGGCGTCATATAGAAAGTTTAAAAGGTTCAAACAAAATTTAAAAGCTTAAAGAACCCAAATGTTTTGTATTTGAACCTTTGAAGCAAATTATTTAAAAACAAAATCATGATCGAAACAGACATCATTATTATTGGAGCAGGGCCGGTTGGTCTCTTTACAGTTTTTGAAGCCGGATTGTTAAAATTGCGTTGTCATTTGATTGACTCGCTTCCGCAACCGGGCGGACAATGTTCGGAGATCTATCCTAAAAAACCGATTTATGATATTCCGGGATTCCCATCCGTTTTGGCTGGTGACCTGATTGATAATCTCATGGAACAGGCTGCGCCGTTTAAACCTGGTTTTACACTTGGAGAAGCCGCTTCGACTATTGAGAAACAGGATGATGAATCATTTATCGTTACAACCGTAAAAGGAACAAAACACAAAGCCCCGGTGGTAATGATTGCCGGTGGATTGGGAGTGTTCGAACCGCGGAAACCACCGATTGAAAGTATCGGGCTTTTTGAAGAAAAAGGGGTTGATTACATTATTAAAGATCCGGAAGTTTTCCGGGGGAAGAAATGTGTCATTGCAGGTGGGGGAGATTCTGCATTGGATTGGTCTATTTACCTGGCAGAAAACAACATAGCTTCAGAAGTAACTTTGGTACATAGAAGCGCTTCGTTCCGCGGACACTTGGATTCGGTCCAAAAAGTCATTGACATGGCAGGTTCCGGGAAGATTTCCCTGATCACTGAAGCCGAAGTAACCGACTTGAAAGGTGGAAGCTCGTTGGAAGAAGTCGTAATCAGTCATTCCAAAAACGGCGAGATTATTACCCAAGCAGATCACTTTATTCCATTGTTCGGGTTGAAGCCATCTTTGGGACCGATCGCAGATTGGGGATTGGAAATCGAGAAAAGTGCGATCAAGGTAAATACGCTGGATTATTCAACAAACATTCCGGGGATTTACGCTATCGGTGATGTAAATACCTACGAGAATAAATTGAAACTGATCTTATGTGGTTTCCATGAGGGAACGCTGGCGGTCCAATCGGCATTTGCACGCATTCACCCGGATAAAAAGAATATTCTAAAGTATACGACTGTAAATGGAGTGAACGGGTTTTAGATTTTGTAATAACTATAAAAGAAAATCCCCGGCTTCCGTACATACGGGACCGGGGATTTTTATTGTTTTAGTGTGAATGCCCTTCGTGACTGTGACCGTCACCTTCTTTGTGCTCGTGGTCATGGTCTTCATTTGCGGAGCAAAGCCCTACGATCTGATGGAATACATCATGCAAACCTGAAAGCGATTTCGTGATCTTTTTATCACTTGCCCCTTTTTTGATCGCAGCTTCTAATTTCTGGCTGTCAGTCACCAATTGATTAACTGCTTTTTTTACTTTATCGTTATTGAAATCAGCAGGGAAAGTTGAAGCCTGAAGCGTTTTTGCTTTTTGGACCATTTCACCGATACGTGTTTTGATCGGTTCCAAATTTCCTTCTTCACTTGGGTGAAAGGTTTGTGCCATTACTTTATGGAACTCTTTCAACTCGGCCCAGTCCTGTAATTTGCTTTGTGCAGTTGCCTGGTTCGCCAATGCAGCAATTCCGAAACCAACTAATAGTAATAAAGCTATTTTTTTCATTTTTGTTTTTTTAGTGCTGTAAAATTAGGGAGGATTTTCGGACTGAAAAGATAAATAACAATAAATTAAGGTTGAATAGCTGAGAAAGTAACTAAATGAAGTCAGTCTAAATAAATAGAAAATAAAAAAGTCGCTACCAATGAGATAGCGACCAAATAGAATTCGTATTAAGAACGGATCAATGCTTAACCAGGCGCGTGAACTTTTCGCCTGTAGATTTTGAAACTACCTGAAGAATATAGGTTCCCTGAGCCTGATTTTTCAGGTCGATTGTGGTCCAGCTATTGAACTCATACGAAGTAATCTCTCTTCCCTTAGGATCCATTAAAAGCAGGTTGTAATCACCGAATTCACCCATTTGAACAGTCACCGGTCCGTTTGAAGGATTTGGGAATACGGTAATCCGCGGTTTATTCGGATTGTCTTCAAGTCCTGCCGTGAAGTTGAGGTCTTTTACAATTCCGTTTGACTTGTTGCAAATCCAGTTATTCGGGTCAATTTTCGTAATATTCACATAGTTTGAAGCATTCGGAATAATAAACTGGTTTTGTGTACCGGTAATTTCAAAACGAATGGTTGTATCTGCTGCGCCGCTTCTGTCAAAACGCAATTCCAGGTCATTTGTAAATAAAGGCGTCACACTTGGCATTGAAGTCGTTTGATTTATTTCGAGCAATAAATCACTTCCCACATTGTTCCATCTGACAGAATAAGTCGGATAACCTTCTCCAAAATACCATTCTTCCAGGAATGCAGACAAATCCAAACCGCTTTCATTTTCCACAACATCTACCAATTCAATTCCGGATGCAACTGAATCTGCATACAATGCCTGGTATGCTTTTAAAGCATTGTAAAATGTTTGGTCATTATTTAGTAGAAAACGCATGGTATGCACAATTGCAGCTCCTTTATCGTAAACCAGTCTGCCCGAGAAAATGCTTCCGTCGTTTAGAGAATCTTCTACCCAAACAGAACCACCTGACTCAGACATAATATTATCGTGTCTGTCAAGCATATCCTGCAATTGATCTCCGGGATACAGGTTTTCCAGCATGATGTATTCCGCATAAGAAGCAAAACCTTCATTTACCCAGATATCTGCCCAGGAAGAACAGGTAGCATGGTCACCGAACCATTGGTGAGCCAATTCATGGCACGTTAAAGTAGGATTGAAAAATCCCTGAGTGGTCATTGTTTGGTGTTCCATTCCCCCGGAAATAGGTGCCATGCAGTGACCGTATTTTTCATCTGCGAATGGATAAGGACCGAATAGATCGGCCAATAATTCAAGGAAATCAGCAGTTTCGTCAATGTCGTCCTGGAAATTAGGAAGTGTAGCCGGGTTATCATAAATGTAATTTTGGATCAATACCGGTCCGGAACCTGCAGGATTGGCTGTTACATTGTATTCGACATATTTTGCCACGGCCACTGAAATCAGGTAATAATCGATCGGATGTTTGTGTTTCCATTCAAAACGATGTGTCCCGTTCCCTAAATCAACAACTTGTTGAAGAAGACCATTCGAACCTGCTTTACAATTGGTAGGAACTGTGATCCAAACGGCACAACTATCCGCCTTGTCTTTCAAAGATTGCTTTACAGGAAACCATTCGTAAGCTGCAAACGGTTCGGATAAAGACCAGGTAACCTGGTTTCCCCACGAAGGAGAACTTGCGTTAGTCATACCGCCACCACCAAGCGGGTTAGTAGTTGCATTGGGAGGAGTTCCGCTGTAATTGACATGAATGACAAAATTTTCTCCCTGAAGTTTGTTTACAGGAATTTTTAATGCACTGTTCTGGCGGGTATAGGTAACAGGATTTCCATCCACTTCAATCGAAGAAATTACAAATGTTTGAAAAAACTCAACCAAAGCTGTATCCAGATCTTCACGTGCTGTTGCATGAATTTCACCCGAACCCGACAAGCTTGTCGTGGTGTTGGTCATGTTCAGGTTTAAAAAGTAATAATGTACATCGTACAATTCTGTTTGTGCAATTTGAGCAACAGTGAACGTATTGCTTTTCATCATTGAGTGGGAGTGTCTTTTTAAGGAAGAACACGAACCTTTTGTGTCTTGTGCAAAGTGAACAAGAGGAAGGAAAAGGAGAGAGAGGAGAATTTTGTTTTTCATAGTATAGTTTTATTGTCCTCGAATTTAAGGAATACTTGGCATAAATGACCGAAATGAATGAAAAACAAGTATTCAAATGCCTGATCCATTTAGTGTAGGACACAATCCGTTCATTTTCGCTTCTTTTCGGACTCGATTTAAATTATAGTTGGGAAATATTCCCTAATTTCGCGTTAAATGTTTGTCATTCAAACTTATGGGTTTCAAACCTGGAGGATGGTTAGGAAAAATTTCAAATCCGGGTTACTTGGTTTACTTATTCTCCTGAATAATTCATTTGCGTTTGCCGATTCCATTACGGACAAGGGGATTTCTGTTGCCAGAATGCTTCGTCGTGCAGAGGAAATAGAAGATTCTGATATTCACTCCAGTATCCGGATCCTGACGACTGTAAATGAATTGGAGGAAACCAATAGAAACAAAGCCCTGAAACACAGGGTCCTGATCCGTTTGTGCGGTTATGAGCAACAAACCGGAAATTTCAGATCGGCAATTAATTTTGCGTACGAGGCTCTTTCGGTAGCAGAACAAATGAAAGATCATCAGCTGATCGGCCAAAGCGAAAAAAACATTGGTTTGATTTTCAAAGACCTGAAAGTTTTTTTAAAGGCACGGAATCATTTCGAACGTGGGATGAAGGAATTCAAACTGATTAAAAATACAGATCAGTACTTTAGCTGTAAAAGTTATATAGGACATTGCTTAACGGACTATGGGCTCGAGAAAAAAAGCACCTGGTACCTGGATCAGGCGGAAATTATTTATAAATCGACTTTATTTGAAGCCAAGACAAAGAATGTCGAGCGCTACCTTTTATCCGGTTATAATAACCTGTCCAATTTGTACCTGATGTATTACCAGGTCAGGAAAGAGCAGAAAGACCTCGAAACAAGCAGGAAATATGCTTTGGATTGTGTCAGGGAATCAAAACGATTGAAAGATACGATGAGCTATATGGTCGGTTACGCCAATTATGGTGAAGCATACGGATTGGAAGGACAAGTAGACAGTTTAAAAAAATACCTCGACTTTGCCCGGAAATTCTATGTGAAGAAAAAAATGCCATACTACATATTGACCAATTGCAGTCTTTTGATAAGGGCATATCTGGAACATAACAGGTTGAACGAAGCAGAGCAATTGCTGAAAAAATATAAGGGCTATATTGATCAGTTTCAATATTTGGCAGAGTATAAAAATTATTACGATTATCAGGCTACTTTGGAACGTTTGAAAGGAAATTACAAAGCTGCCTACGATTACCGGATCAAGCATAACAGGGAGAACGAAAAATACACGGACCAGGAAAATGAAAAAGAAATTGTCCGGCTGCAGTTTTTGTATGATCTGAATAAAAAAAATGAAGAAATCGCCATCCTGAACAAGAATAGAAAGCTTCAAAATGACAATAGCGAGAATCAAGTGGTGATTTTAAATTTGTTGATCGGGAGCGTCGCGCTCTTAATTGCTTTACTGATCTTTATATATGTGCGTTACAAAGACCGGGTTTCTTCCAGCAAACTCATTCTGTCCAAGAATAAAGAACTGGAACGTCTATCCATTGTTGCCAGTAATACGAATAATGGAATTACGATCACGGATCCATATGGAACTATTTCGTGGGTAAATGAAGGATTTGTACGCTTGTACGGATGGGATTCATCGGAAGAGTTTTTTGAGAAAAAGGGAAACAGTATCTACGATACAAGCGGCCTTACACGTGTAGAGATCGCTGCATTTATCGATCATGCTGCTGAGGCAAAAGAATCGGTCGTTTTCCAGGCGTTTAAAGAATTGAAAAATCAGGAGCAGAAATACATTCAAACATCCCTGACCCCGGTTTTTGACGAACATGGAGAGTTAAAGTTCCTGGTCTTTGTGGATACAGACATTACAGATCTATTGGAGGCAAGGGAATTGGCAATCCGGGAAAAAAGAAAGGCAGAAAATGCATTGAAAACTCAGGAATTATTCCTGGCAAACGTGAGCCACGAAATCCGTACTCCGATGAACGGGATCATTGGTCTTACAAGACAATTGAATGATGAAGAACTTTCCAAAACACAACAGGAAATTGCTCATACACTGGGAGTTTCGGCTAATGGATTATTACATGTGGTAAACGATCTGTTGGATGTTTCCAAAATCCGTGCGGGAAAAATGTCCTTTGAATATGTTCGCTTTTCTCTACAGGATTTCTTGTCGACCTTTATTAATTCCATTTCATACCGCATAGAAGAAAAAGGATTGGACTTTCACCTTGATTTTGATGATAAATTACCGGATTATGTTATTGGAGACCCGGTTCGTCTGAATCAAATCCTATTGAATATCGTAGGAAATGCGATCAAATTCACCATTGAGGGCAGCATTACTTTAAAAGTGAATTCTGTTCATCAAAAACATGGAATGGAACGCATTTATTTTGAGGTGAAAGATACAGGGATCGGAATCCCCTTGCAAAAACAGGATTTTGTATTTGAGAATTTCACTCAATTGGAAGATCATCGTACAAGAACAACTTCCGGGACCGGGTTGGGACTGGGGATTGCAAAATCGTTGGTTGAAGCAATGGGAGGAGAAATCAACCTGTTCAGTAAGGAAGGCCAGGGAACTACGCTTTCATTTGAACTGGATTTTGAGCTTCACAATAAACATGTAGAAACCAAAGACATCAATAATAAAGAAGACATCGTGTTGGTGAAGAATCTCGCCGGTTTACGTGTCCTTCTGGTAGAAGATAATACAATCAATCAACGTGTGATTTTGTATGATTTGAATAAATGGAACGTAGAGGTCCATACCGTAAATAATGCCATCGATGCCATTACTGTTTTGAAGGACCGGCAATTTGATGTGGTCCTGATGGATTACTACATGCCACGGATGGATGGAATGGAAGCAACCCGTTTTATTCGCTCAAAATTTCCGGAACCAACCTGTTCGGTACCGATTATAGCAATCACCGCTTCAGCCATGGTTGGTGACCAGAATAAGTTTATTGAAGCCGGGATGAATGACTATATCTCGAAACCCTTCAATCCCGAAAAACTGTATCAGTTATTGGTAAAATGGGGATATCAGAATAACGTCTTGTTTTCGGAACCAAAGAGCCCGGAAAAAGAAGAGGAACCAAATTTACTGGATCTTTCCATTTTGGAAGAACGGGCGGAAGGAAGTGAAGAATATTTGTTGGAAATGTACGGAGCTTATCTGGAAATGATGCCCCAATATTCCATTGAGTTAATTCATTTTTTTGAAGATGAAGATTGGACCGGACTGCGAAAACAAGCTCACCAGATCTTAAGCCCGGCCAGACTGTTCGGAATGAATATCACGGCAAACCTCTTGTTGAAACTGGAAAAAGAAACTCAGCTCACCAAAGAAGAAATGAAAGCATTGGTTTCTAAAATTGTGGATCAGATCCAAACCTGCGGAAAGCTGATCCGCGACCAGATTAAGCGGATCAAAGCAAGCAGTTAATCTTAAATGATCAATTATAAAATGGTTTAATTATCAAGATTGGGCTTAATCCATTGATAATTAATAATTGATAATTCAAGTTAGTCCGTTTTCATCCAGGATCTTGATAAAATGAAATCCCCTGGGAGCGTAGCCCTGGTTGTAATAAAAACGATGGGCTTTGAAGTTGTTGGAATAAGCATCCAATGCCATGATGCTGCAATTCAACGAATTTGCTTTTTCTTCAAGGTATTCCTGGATTAGTTTTCCAGCTCCGGTCCCTCTTGCGGCCTCACAAACGATCACATTGTCCAGTTCCAGGTAGGCACCGCACCATAACTTCGTTCCTAACCAGTAACCGCTGATGGCGATACATTTATCGTCAAGAAAAACGCCCACCTGCGCATAATTGTTTGGGAGCATCTTCTCAAGCAGATGACCGTAACTCTCCTGGTCAAGATTCGGATACAATTCTCTGAGTACATCCAGATGTGGTAGCATTTCCTCCAAAATCTTTAATTCTCTAATTTCCATAATTTTTATGAATTGCGAATTGCGTCCCGATAGCTATTGGGATACGAATTGCGAATTTTTTGTCTAAGTTACAATCTACATAAAATCTATAAACCTGGATGCAATTAATAACGTGTCCATTAAACTTCCGCGCCTCCGTGTTCGTCCGTGCTCGTCCGTGGGAGAAATTACCTCAAATTGCTTTCAAACAATTCCAAAATACGTCTGTATTCATCAACCCACGCAGGAGTAAAAGTAAATCCATGTGCTTCGGTAGGAAAGATACTCAATTGAAAATTGGTTTTTCCCAATTCGATAAACCGCTGATTCAAACGAACAATATCCTGGAATTGCACATTGTCGTCAACCATTCCGTGAAGCATGAGTAAAGGTTTATTCAGGTTTTCGGCAAAGTAGATCGGGCTGCTTCTTTTGTAAGCTTTCGGATCGGTAGCCGGATAATTCAGAATATTACTGGTGTATTCGTGGTTGTAATGTGCCCAGTCGGTTACAGAACGCAATGCTGCTCCGCAAGCAAAAGTGTTCGGTGTCTTCAAAAGTGCCATCAGTGTAATGAAACCACCGTAACTTCCGCCATAGATCCCAACGCGATTGGAATCAATCAAAAGGTTGTTGACCAAATAATTCTTAACGTCGACATAATCATGCAAATCACGGTTTCCCATGTCCCGGTAAATATCGGTTCTCCAGTTTCTTCCATAGCCTTCGCTTGCACGATAATCCAAATCCAGGACAGTATATCCTTTTGAGATCAGCAATTGATGGAACAGCATTTCACGTTGATAATGGCTCCAGTAATAATGTGCGTTTTGCAGGTATCCGGCGCCATGAACAAATAATACTGCGGCTCCGTTCGGTTTTTCCGGGGTGTATTTGCGGGAATAGATCTGTTTACCGTCGGAAGAAGGGATTTGAATGATTTCGGGAGTTTGAAGTGTTAGTTTTTCAAAACCGGGAAGGGTACTTTTCGTTACTGGGACCAGTTTTTGTCCCGTCGTGTTCGGGGCTATACACAATTCCCAGGGCTGAGTTGCTGTTGAATAGCGAATAGCCCAGGTTTTTTCATCCGGTGACAAGGTCCATTCAATCCCGAAATTTCCTTCAAAAAGCGGAATGATTTTTCCTGAAGCCAGGTCGAGTTTATACCCGTTCCGGACTCCCGGATGAATTTTATTCCCGATGAAATAGATTGTTTTTTTGTTATTGGAAAGAAACGGATCGCGGACTTCCCAGTTTCCGTCGGTCAAAGCTTTTTTTGCTTTTGTTTTGGAATTCATGGCATACAGATGCGAATAGCCACTTTCTTCGCTTTGGAAGACGAAATCAGTTGAGTTCAGCCAAAAGAGCGTTCCCTCTTCCTCGTTCCATTCCGAAATTCCCGGACCACCGATCCACGCTTCATCATGTTGATGTTCCAATTCACTCAACTTTCCTGAAGCCAGATCAACCAGGCAAATCCAGCGATCTTTGTTGTCATAGGAACGAATATCCACCAGGGCAGTATTTTCGGATGGGTTCATAATTGCCTGATGGAAACAGATTTCACGGTCTTTAGGATAAGATCCCGTTACTCCGTATTCGGCAAGATAGGCTGGTATTTTGCGGATATCTTTTAAGGAAGAAGCATCTACAAAATAAACCGTGTCCTTTCGGGTATCAAAAATTCCCATGCGGGTATTGGGTTCCTTGTCATTTACTTTTGGCCGTGCTTGTTTACGGTTTGTAAAACCGTCACCTGTTATATAGGATTCATAATTGGTTGTCGGTTCGTCTGCATCCATTACGAATACAAAAGAAATATAGTTCCCGTCGTTACTTACATTGATCCTGCTGACATATTCGTTTTTTGCATAATAAATTCCAACCGGAGTTGTGCGTTTCGGTTGCTTTTCACTCCACGATTTCTTTTCATCCTGGAGTTTAATGTATGAAAACAATTCGCGTTGCTGTTTGTAAAGAAAACTGGTGTCGTTTTTTTGTGCTGCCTGATTTCCTTGTATGAAATTGCTTACCTGTATGATGCTTCCAACTGTTTCATTGTAGCAGAACACGTTGTTTTCAATCAAAAAATAAACGCACGGTGAATTGATACTTCTAAAAACCGCCCCGATCGCTTCTTTTCCCGAATAAATAGTTGTTCTGGATTTGGTTTTTGAATGGTATCGGGCCAGATCCCCATTGTCATTGAAATAATGATTTGCTGCCAGCGGCAGGTGGTTATCCAGGATCGGGGTCCAGAAAAAACGGTTATCAACCACAGGTACTTTACGGGTACTTTTTTGTTTTAACTGGTATGCATATAAACTTCTTCCCAATTCTCCGTTCGGGTTCCAATCAAATACAACAGATTCGTTATCCATCGCCCAACGAATATTTTGTGGAGAGAATCCAATAAATTCTTCGCCTTTCATAATCTCTTCCAATTGAATGGATTGGGAAAATAATTGACCTGTAAAAACAAGTATCGGAAGCGCTGCTAAAAAGAGTTTAATGCTCATAAAACGGGTGTTTGCGGTATTTTTTCTCAAAGTTTCTGGCCATGGCCTGCATAGATGGTCTCGGGTGAACGGAAATGACCTCAAAAAGAGTCCTGAGTTCTCTTAGCAATTCAGGATATGCGGGCAGAAAATGTTGTTCAATCATACGAAGTGCATGATGCTTCAAAGCAGGAAGTGCTTCTGATTGATGTAAAAAGTCGATCAGCAGATCCAGTAATTCACCATTTTCAGAGCAATCGAAAGGTGCATTGACCAGGGCATTTGTAAGGTTCCTTTGTACAGAATGATTGGATGTACTCATCAAAACCGAAACCATGGAGTCGAATTGCTGCCGGCTCATTAACTCCGGATGTTTTTCAAAGAAATGAACCGCAATCCAGGAGGCATACTCGGGGAAAGGATATTCCTCGTTTTCGATTTCTTTAAAAATAGCAGTTCTTAATTCGTTGTCTTTTGCCAAAAGAGGGACTGCTTCTGCGAAATTGCGTGAAGATTTGAAGTCGATTAAAAACGCTTGAGCTGAATTCATATTCAAAGAAACGCATTATCCTCAATTGAAAAGGAATTTTACCGTAGAAAAAACAATTTGTTAGAAATCGTTCAAAAACTGGTTGTCGTTATTGACATAAATAATTTTCAGTTGTTTATCCCTTGCAAGATTGGCGTTTTTCTGTACACAGCGAATGAGCCTTTTGGTTTGCCTTCCCATGAACCGGTTCCAATAGATAATGGCAAAATATTCCGTGTCGGAAGGATTTTTTTCAGTTGTTGCGGAAAGCGGAACCAGGAATCTTAAGTGTTCATGGAGTGGAAGAATACTATCGACCGGCGCCTGCTGTTTCGGAAGAAATGTATCAAAGATTTGGTTCCTGTTCCAATGCAGATTCGGAAAACCTCCGGCATAGCAATTGATTTGAAAGGATTTAAGGGTTCCGGTTCTATCATAATACAGCGCTTGAAGCGGTTGATAATGATTTTTTATTTGGGCTTTAAACTTTGAAGTATCCAGTGAATGAAGGTATATATTATAAGCGGAAGTGTCCAGCTGATAACTGTCCTCTTTCGGTATATGGTATTTTTTTCCGGATCTCAGGATCTTTTTTTCATTCACTTCTTTCGGCATTTTCATTCCGTAAAGTCCCAAAAACACGTTCTTGCAACCGGTAAGTGCAGAACCTGCAATGAACACAAAAAACAAGAGGTAAATGGCTCCTTTCATAAGATTGATGTAAGATGGTATTGTTGATATAAATGATTTGATCAAAAATATTGAAAATAGAAGAGTTAAAGCAAATTGTGATTTATAAAATGGTAAGTTAAAATGAAATTGGAGTAGCTTAAATGTGAGGGATAAAGGAATTCGAGAATTCAGAGTTCGCGAATTTACGAACTGTGAACTAAATCTTTTGTGCTGTGACTGGTTGTATTGGTGTAATGAACGGCCTTAATAGTTTGCAAAAAAGTGCTTAAATTCAAGAAACTTAAATCCGTTGTTCAATGAGATTTTATTCGATACATATTATTGTAGTTCTTTTAATAGCATCTTGTAAAAGTCAGGAAAAAAACAATTTACAGATCAGACAGGATTTACAAGGAATGTGGTTATTGAATGATTCTGTCAGTAATGAATTGAAGCATTTTACACTTTATTTTAATGATAGTATTTGTCACATTTTTTATAATCAAAGTAATTTAAACAGGTATAAAATAGTGGATTCTATTTTGGAATTGAAGACCACTACTGCCAGCTCCATCATTGGAAACCGGGTAAAGTTCAGAATAATAAGCAGGGATAATAAAAGAATGGATCTTTATCCTCTTAGTCCAAATTTGAGAGAGTATTGCAAAAACCAGGGAGTTGACACCCTGAAATTTCACAAAGTAAAACGGAAGAATCAATTTGTTTATCGTACGGTCTCTTTCGGGAGTTCAGGTTGTTTTGGAACTTGTCCCAGTTTTGACTTAGAGCTAAATAAATCAGGAGAAGTACTGTATAGCGGATATCATTTTGTGAAGAAGGAAGGGCAGTACGTAGCAAAAAAAGATGCGGAATTCTATGCTGTTTTGAAAGATAAATTGATGTATATAGATTTTAGAAAACTAAGGAAATCATACGAGGCCAACTGGACGGATGATCAAACAATTGGATTCGTGGTAGAAACAAAAGATAAAGTGTATAAGACAAGTGTTTATGGAGCTGATAGGGAACCTTCAGAATTAAGGGCCGTATTTGAATATATTTTTTCAAATTATGAAAATCTTAAACTGATTAAAAGTAATACTGATCTGAAATTTAAATTTAGTGGAGATATTTCCCGAATGAGAATACCAGAATTAGAAGAAATAATTCAGTTTATTCCACCAGTAGCGACAGAGGAATGAATTAATTTCAAATTGCAGAATGAAAAAGAATCAAACATTCTCACTTATGAGAAACTATGTCAAATATGAACTTCGCTTTTTAGATCAATTTTCGATACTTCGGGGATAGTGTATGGATCAAGTATGGATATAGCATAGGTCTCGTATAGGTATAGTATTAAAATGTTATATTCTCAACACCCGGTTTTACTGGAAAAGTTCGTTTTTTGACTTTTTCTTCCCGAAAACACTTGGTAAAAACCTACCTGCAAACTCTTCTCATATTTGTACTCTTGTTTGATTTGTCAATTCATCGTACTCTAGTCAACAATTGTCCTGAAAGTCAAATTGACCCGCGGTTTTTTGGAAAGTTTGGTAGGGGGAAGCCGGTGCAGCCAATGCGTTTGCGTTTCATTCTTCATAACCAGTAAACTTCCGTGTTGCAGGATGATTGACACCGTTTCTCCACTTTTTTTGTGTTTGAAAGCAAATTTACGTTCACTTCCAAAACTCAATGATCCGATCGCCCCGTTTTTCTTCAGGTCTTTTTCTGCATCGCTGTGCCAGGCCATTCCTTCGCTGCCATCGTGGTAAAGATTAAGCAAACAGGAGTTATAAGTTTCCCCGGTTTTTGCCTCGACAACAGATTTGAGTTGCAGCAATTCTTCTGTCCATGGCAAAGCTCTTTTCGTTGTATTAGAATATGTATATTCAAATGGTTTATCGCCGTACCAGGCAACTTTTCGCTTGGTTACAATGCGCTTCCCGAAAATAATGGCTTCGTCATTTTTCCATTCGATCCGCTTCAGCAGGTAATCCAGGAAACGATCTGCTTCCGCTTTTGAAAAAACAACACCATAATAATTTACCGTTCCGTCGTAGGGAAGAAGGTTGCTTGTTTCGTCTGCCGGTGAGGAGAATAAATCCATTCTTTAAAATTATGAATTATCAGTGGCTTAATGATCAAAAAGAACCCTCTTGGAACATGGATAATGGTTCACTGATAATTGAAAAAGTTTACTTTTTCTGATAGAATTTCATGATCGTTTTCCCGAATACCAGGAACAGGAAACAAGTGCATGCTGCTCCGAGGAAAATACCATTCGTTAAAATGGTTTCAATTCCATGGTTGAAATGGAACAAAATCAATGCAAGTGCAAATTGTGTCACAGCATACCAAATGTTAGCAATCGGTTTGTAACCGAACAGGCCTAAAAAACGTGTTTTGGTAATTCCCAATACAAAGTGGGGCAGTGAGTTCATGAGCAAAAAGCCGGTAATAAAATCCAGAAATACAATCATAACAGAAGAAAGCCTGAAATTACAAATAAAAAAAGCGACCCGTGCTTCTGCTACGTAGTTTTAACGTAGGAGCAAGGATCGCTTTTAATTCACCGATTGATTATTAGTAGAGCTCTTTAATAAATTCGTTCAAAGAGCTTGGCTTTCTTCCTAAGAGTTGTTCCAAATGCGTGTTCGGAATATCAAAATCCCCGTCTTTCGTTGCGGTTGCGAATCCAACGGAAACCCCGATCATCGTTTCCGGTACTCCGGCTTCAGTTAAGGCTTTGGTGAAGTCTTCAGCGGAAAGGGGATTGTAAGTAACCGATTTTCCTGAATGGGCAGAAAGTGCGTCTGCAACATCCCGGAAGGAATAACTTTCCACGTTTGAAATTTCGTAAGTCTTGTTTTCGTGACCCGTTGTACTCAATACATTTGCGAAAGCTTCTGCCATTTCTTTTCGCAAGGTATAAGGAACACGTCCGTCTCCGGCAGGTAAATTGATCCCTGTTTCCAGTACATGCTCACCAACAAATACCGGGATCACATCTGCATAAAGACTGTCTCTCAGGAACGTATAGGTTAACCCGGATTCCAAAATGTGTTTTTCTGTTTCAAAATGATCTCCCATAAGTGATTTCAAAGCAGATCGATCACTGTTTTGCATAGAGATTCCGGTGTAGAGAATGTGTTTTACTCCGGCTTCTTTTGCTGCGTCGACTGCCCGTTTTTGTTGACCTTGGCGATCGTTGAAATCGTTTGAAGAGATCAATAACACTTTTTCAATTCCCTGAAATGCTTTGACCAACGAGTCTTTGTCGTTGTAATCACCTGTTCTTACATCGACCCCAAGAGCCTTCAGTTCTGATGCTTTATTTTCATCCCGTACTAAAACTGCAATCGTATTTGCAGGAATTTTTTTTACCAGGAATTCAACGGTTGCTTTTCCTAAATTTCCTGTTGCGCCAGTTATTAAAATCATTTGTCTGTTTTTTTAATTGTTTAATGTATCCCGATATCCTTTACCAGGGTTTGTATGGCAAAGCTATTGATACTTGCTATATAAAAAGAAGTTGTATACTTTTGTATAGCGATATACTTTGGTATAGCTCAGGGATTTAACTTTGCAATTATGGAATATAAAATCAGTTTTGAAGAAGCAAAAGCCTGTCCAATCCAGTTCGTTTTGGCTGTCAATGACACGCTCAATGTTATTTCCGGGAAGTGGAAGATCCCGATCATTGCAACAATGACTTTCGGGAAGCAGCGTTTCACAGAAATCCAACGGAATATTCCGAAGATTACTCCCAGAATGTTGTCGAAAGAATTGAAGGAATTGGAGTTAAACGGAATTGTTAAACGAACGGTCTATGATTCCATTCCGGTTACGATTGAATACGAATTAACGGAATCTGCCAAGCAGTTGAGTGATGTGATGAATAGTATGATCAAGTGGGGGATTAATCACCGGAGAGGAATATTTGAGGAAACTGGGACCGAAAATGTAGCAGTTTGAGTGAGTACAAAAATAGGTGGTGATATGAATGTTTTTTCAATTTAACACATTGATTTTCAACTCGGTCCCAATATTGGGTTTTTGGGAATTTGGGAAATCCTAATCCATTGGTCTTGTAAATGAAATCCAATTTGTTTCCTCCGAAACATTCCCCGAAGTATCCATAAGCATAAACTTTGCCTGGTAATTCATAGAATCATTAAAATCAAAAGCCCCGGCACATTTACCATGACCTACATTAATAAGATCGGCTCCAGCAAGAAGAACGTAAACGGTTTCCTTTTCTGTTTCAACTGATTTCACAGTTGTTTTGATCATTAATTCAGATCGATCTTCGGCTTTGAACGCAAAATTTATGTAAACGGAATAGCCGCAACCGAAATGTTCCTCTGTCTTGTCTTTTTCTTTTGGTTTAAGGATCCATTGAGGGGCTTCTGTATCACCCTCATCGGTCATAAGGTAAAAAACAGGGTCGAGTCGACGTGTAGCGGTATTGTATGAACCGAAAACTTCTCCTTTGGGCAGACTATCAATTATCAGTTGGTAGTTTTTACCTGGTGATAAGGGTTTTTCCGGTTTCAGAAGCGCTTGTGTTACACCATACTGTCCAACATGTGTCTCCAGTATAAAAAGTGGAATCCGTTCATTTTCCGACTGCAGGTAAACAGGAAATTTACTATTCAATCCTTTAATCACTTCCCGACTAAGTGAATATCCTTCCAAAACAAAAATAGTGGTTGGTTTTATTTTTCCGTTAGCAGGAAGGACAAACAATCCGTGATCAACACAATCGGCTGAACTACTAAAACCAATTAAAAGAAAAAAGGAAATGAGTGAAAGTTTCATAATTCGTTTTTCTTTCATACAACGATGCTTAAAGTTCGTTCAAACCAATATACAGGTTCAATAATTCAATCGGGTAATAGTTTAAATTCTTTTGGTTCGGTTGAACTTTTTGAATGTTCTTTGAACTATTTTTAAACCATGAAACTCACATTTTTCGCACTGATTTTCCCGCTGTTTGGTTTAGCTCAATGGGACGGTAATAAAACGCCGACTTATCCCGAGTTGATCCGGATTTATAAAAAGTGGGATGCAGATCACAAAGAAATTGAACTGTACCAAATGGGAGAATCCGACACGGAACTTCCAATTTACCTGGTAATAATCAATGGGGCAGGTGATTCTTTACAGACATTTCAGAAAGCAAAAGCAAAAACGACTGTTCTGGTTAACAATGCAATCCATGCAGGTGAGCCGGATGGTGTAAATGCTTGCTTGTTGTGGATCGAAGAATGGATCAATAAAGGAAAAAAGACCAAAGATTTACCGCTTATTGCAATTATTCCCGCCTATAATATCGGTGGAATGATGAACCGTTCTTCTTCCAGCAGGGCGAACCAGGATGGTCCGGAGGAATATGGTTTCAGGGGGAATGCACAGAACCTGGACCTGAATCGTGATTTCATTAAAATGGATTCGAAGAACATGCACACCTTTGCGAAGATCTATCATGGATTGGACCCCGATGTGTTCGTTGATACGCATGTTTCCAATGGCGCGGATTATCAGTATACACTTACATTGATCCATTCCATGAAAGAACGCATGGCTCGGGGAATGTATCATCTCTTTTCCCAAAAATACATTCCATACCTGACTGAAATGTTGAAAAAGAAAGGCTGGGACTGGTCGCCATATGTTGAAACAATGGGAGAGACCCCCGAATCCGGAATCCAGGCCTTCAATGATTTACCGCGCTATGCACAAGGTTACGCTACATTGTTTAATGCATTAAGTATTACGGTAGAAACGCATATGCTGAAACCTTTTCCGCAACGCGTTCAGGCAACAAAAGACTATTTGGATTTTTTGTTTTATTGGAGTCAGTCATATACCCTGGGAATCGAGGAAGCAAGGCAACAGGCTTTTCTTTCAGACAAATACCATACATCAGGTGTGTTCAAATTCAATTACCAATTGACGGAAAAAAAAGATTCTATTTTATTTAAAGGATACGATTTTGGATATAAACCAAGCGAAATATCGGGAAAAAACCGCTTATTCTATGATCGTTCGAAACCTTATACAAAGTACATTCCGTATTACAAAACCTATCAGTCTCATGATTCCGTCCGAATTCCCAAAGGTTATATTGTTTCAAAAGAAGCATCAGCAATAATTGACCGATTAAAAGCAAACAGCGTTCCATTCACAGAAATAGATAGCAGTTCATTCCGGAAAGTCCATACCATCCGGATTTTGGATTTTGAATCGGGAAGCAAACCATATGAAGGACATCACCTTCACAGGAAAGTCAAAAGCATGGAGTTGGAAGAAACAGTGAGGATTCCGGAAGGAAGTATTTGGATTCCGTGTGACCAGGACAGGTTGAATTTCATTATGAGCGTTTTGGAACCACGTTGCGAAGACTCCTATTTTGCCTGGAATTTGCTGGACAGTTATATCCAGGAAAAGGAATATTTCTCTGCGTATGTTTTTGAAGATGAAGCAAAGGAAATCCTGAAAAATGACCCGGAATTAGCACAACGGTTTTCAGATAAAAAGAAAAATGATCCGGAATTTGCAAAGAATGGGGAGGCTCAATTGTTTTTTGTTTATCAGAATTCACCTTATTTTGAGAAAAGGACGTTCAATAAATTACCAATCTTTAAAGTTTATTAAAGTTTTTAAAATCAATACGTTGAAATTTTGAACCCCGTTAAAAAGCGTTATCGTCCCAAGAATGTCCTCCCTTTTTACAAGTTTGTCCTACATGGTTTTAGTAAGTTTGTTACTTATCTGAATATAAACTATGAAAAAAAGACTTCTTTCCACGGTGTTTGGACTTTTGGGCCTGAGTTCATTTGCACAAGATACAACCTGGGTTCAGACTTATACTTTTGATACGATTGAAACCAGAAGGGCTAACTTTCAGTTTCCGGCAAGTCTCGATACAAAACGTTTTGAAAAAGTACTGATGTACTATAAATTGAAATGTTCTCCCTTGACTACCTGGGATCAATACAATTGTGGTGAGTGGGATTACCTGACTTACACCCGGATTTTTGATCATACCGGCGTTTTTGATTCCGTTCGTGTGGATGGACCTCGCTACCGCGTAAATACCTTAAGTCCGGCATCGTATGCATACGCAAATGCGCCCTATTATGATCAGCGCTGGAAACAAATTCAGAAGCGCACAGCCATTACACCAACAGTTTATCCGATTTCAGGATCAGGAATTGCTCCCTTAACATTGGTGAATGCAAACGGGAACGGAAAAACCCTTCAATGGATCATTCCCGCCGCAGAATTGGCAACCAGTGGAGTTGTTGCAGGAGATATTCAAGGAATGCAGTTGAATCTGTTGAATGCTTTAAGTTCTTTACAAGGAGTAAAAATCCGGATTAAATCCACTTCTGCTTCTTTGCTATCCGTACTGGAGACAACCGGTTTTACAACTGTTTATGACAATAATTGGAACGGACTGACCAATGGAGCAAATACGATTGATTTTTCTGTTCCGTTTACCTACGATGGAACTTCCAGTTTAATAATTGAGGTTTCTTTTGCAGATGCAAGACAAGGTCTTACTCAGGTAAATATGGATATGATCACTGCTGCAACTGCAACGAATACCTTGTCTTTTGACAATTCAAACGGTGTTTTTACAGCAAACGGGACAAATTATGCTGAAATCAACTTGAATAACGTAAATCTTGGTGGAGACGTTACTATTGCTTTTTGGGCAAAAGGAAACGGAAATAGTGGAATTGCAACTTCCGTTTTTGAAGCAGCAGATTCTGTAAATAACCGGGTGTTGAATCTTCATATGCCTTGGTCAGATAATACGTTCTATTGGGATGCAGGTACGGGATCAACTTATGACCGAATTTCAAAAGCGGCATCTGCAACGGATATTGACAATGTTTGGCATCACTGGGCTTTTGTGAAGAAAGCGAGTACCGGCCAAATGTTTATTTTCCGTGATGGTATTCAATGGCATACAGGAACAAACAAAAACCTTCCGGTTGGAGTAATTTCCCGTTTTGTTTTAGGAGCAAGCCAAACATATAATGCCAACTGGAAAGGTTCAATTGATGAATTCACAGTTTGGTCAACCGCTTTGGATGCAGCAACTGTTTTGGCATGGAAGGATAAAAAAATAAACAATACGCATCCGAATTACAGTGATTTGGAAGTTTATTATGATTTTGACGGACAATTGGCAATGGTAGATCGTTCAGGTCATAACCGTTTGGGAATGTGTTCTGATCTTACCATGATCCAAACAAATCAACCAATTATAGCAGGTGTAGAATCTGTGAATGGAATGCCCTATGCAGCAATGATCCAGGGAGTAATGGCCCCGGCTGTCGCTGATTCTGTTTTGGTAGCAATTGCTCCGACACCAGGCGTGGTGTTTGAGTATCAAACAGCTCCTCATACTTTTCACCTCGTCAATAACATGTTAACATATGCATCCGGTACGATCGATACACTGAATTCTGCCGGAGGAATTATTTCTTCCGGGCCAAGCACCATCGACCAAACATTGACGAATGATACAATTTCATATTACAAAGTTCCATTTGAGCTTATAAATGATGTAGAAATCGGGCGTTATATTACACCTTATGGAATTGGATTTGATTTGGGGCCACAAGGATTTACATGGATCTACGATGTGACGGATTATCAGAAATACCTGCATGGAACGGTTGATCTGGCAGCTCACAATACACAAGAGTTGATCGATTTGAAATTTGCATTTATTGAAGGGATCCCTCCAAGAGACGTTCACAATGTGGAACCTGTTTGGAATAACTGGACTTCATACAGTTATGCAGATATGGCAAATGATGTGGTACTTCAGGAAAAGGCAATTGTTCTTTCTGATACATCGCAAAACTTTAAATTGAGAAGCCGAATGACAGGACACGGACATTACGGAAGTGTAAATTGTTGTGAGTGGAAAAACAATCAGCATCGGATTTTGATTGATGGAGTTGAGCGTTTTGCCTGGAATATCTGGAGAGAGAATGAGTGTGGTGAGAATCCGAATATTGCTCAGGGAGGTACATGGCCATACGCACGTGAAGGCTGGTGTCCGGGGGATATGGTAACAGATTTCGATCATGAATTGACTTCCTATGTAACACCGGGAGATACCGTTTTGATTGATTATGACATTGAAGATGTTCCTGTAAATGATCAGGCACAGGGCGGTGGAAATTATGTAACTGCAATAGATCTGGTTTCTTATTCTGCTCCTAACTTCCAGCACGATGCAGCGATTTTGGATGTGTTGAACCCGAATAGCTACGAATATTACAGCAAATGGAACCCGACGTGTTCGAATCCGCGTGTGATCCTTCAAAACAATGGGGCATTACCATTGACATCATGTAAAATTCGGGTGTGGGTTACTTACGGCAATTTTATCGATTACGTTTGGACCGGGAACTTAGGATTCCTTCAGAAAGAAATTGTTGAGATTCCGATTACGAACCAAAACTTCTGGTTCGGTGCAAATCCTGCAAATGGATTCTATGCGCGTGTCATTGAAATTTCAGGGTCAAATACTTTGGATGAATACCATAACAATGATGAGTTTAAAACAAAATACACTGCTCCGGAAATAATTAATGGGCCATTTTATGTCTGGATGACAACTAACAACAAAGCCAGTGAAAACAAATGGCGATTAATTGACCAAAATGGGAACATCATTTTCCAGAGAACGACTTTAACAAATACAACAGATTACAAGGATACCTTTAATTTGGCTTCCGGATGTTATTCCCTGATTTTGGAAGACAGTGATGACGATGGAATTGGTTTCTGGTATTCGGCGCAAGTAGAAGGAGAAACAACAGGAGGGTTCCGCGTACGAAAAGTGGGTGGGGCCATGCAGGAAATTTTCCCTGCAGATTTCGGATCTTATCACCGTTATGATTTCTCAGTTGGATTTGCTTTAGGCCTGGAAGAGGAAATAAAGGATAATGAATTACTTGTTTTTCCTAATCCTTCTGCTGATAAAATCAGGGTGGAATTGGTTGGTAATGTTGGGACCAATGCAAAAATAGAAGTGATTGATATGAACGGTCGCGTGGTAAAATATCAATCGGTTGCAAATGTGAACCAAACATACGCGACGGATTTCTCAGTCACTGATTTACAAAACGGGTATTACCTTGTAAAGGTAAGTGGAGATAACGGTTCGGAAACAACACCGTTTATCAAACAATAAGGTTCATTAAGCATAAAAAAAACGCGGTTTCTCATTCAGGAACCGCGTTTTTTGTTGCATTCGTTTTCCGCTATTTCAAAGCGGCGGCAATTTTGTTGAACCCATAAGGTAAAACTCCAAGACCTAAACCATAAAGGACATTTGCAAGGCTCCCAAGATCTACAGGACCGGGTTCCGTGAATGATTTGTAGAAATAGAAACTGGCAATACAACAGGCCAAAGCAATAGATGTGATACCGCAAATGAATACGATCAATCTGCTGGTGCTTTGTTCCGGGGCTGTTGGTTCCTGAACAGGTGTTTCACTATCAGAAGTTTTCGGAGTAAAGGTTGTAGAAGTTAAATCGATATTTGGGTTTGCGTTGACTGCATTCGCTGCTGCTGCAGCAACTTTGGCATGTGATTCTGCAATTGCGGCATTGGTTTTTCTTCTTTCCTGTATGGTTTCCTTATCGATAAGAATATCACGGAGTTTTACTCCGTCTTTTCTTAATTTGATGAAAACGGCTAAAACGATGAAGATAAAGAAAGCTACAGGTAAAAACGAGATGATGTTCTGGGTAGTTTTATTTCCCGAATTGACCGCAGTAGTTTTCGATTTCGTAATAGCAGGAGCTATGCTGTCTTTAAAGAACTTTGTTTGGCTATTGATCGCTTCTATAACGGGTTTGTTCCCTTCTTTCACAATTGCAGCCATGTCCGGGGGATTGGTTGTTTGAGCTGAACTGAAGTTGGTAGCTGACATAAATGCCAGGAGCGTGTAAAAGATGTATTTTTTCATAAATAGTGATTTTCGTCAAATGTACAATTTAAAACGAATCAGTATACGAAGTACATCTGCTTGAACCCCTTAATTATTCGAAAGCCTTGATAAAAGGCGGGTTTGCCCGGATTGTTTTTTTTACCCTTAATTTAACGGGAATATTCCCCGGGAAAATTTGGTAATTTCCTTGTATAAACGATTGGTGGGTAATCCCATGACATTCGTATAGGTTCCTTCGATCCGTTTCACGGCAACATATCCGATCCATTCCTGGACACCATAAGAACCGGCTTTGTCGAAAGGCATGTGTTTTTCAATGTAATACTTTATTTCGTTCTCAGTTAATGTTTCAAATTCGACTTCTGTCCGCTCTGAAAAAGAACAGGATTTGTTTTTTGAACCGATAAAGACTCCGGTAATCACTGTATGTTTTTTACCCGATAGCTTAGAAAGCATTTGTCGTGCATCTTCATAATCGAATGGTTTTCCTAAGATCTTGCCATCGAGTATCACAACGGTATCCGCACAAATCACAGCTTCATCATTTGTCAGGTCGGGGAGAAGGGCTTCTGCTTTCAGCTTTGCCAGGTATTCCGGAACTTCTTCAGCGGATAGAGAATCCGGATAAATTTCTTCCGTGTCCTTCACGCGGACTTCAAATTCAACACCGATTCCAGCCAGAAGTTCTTTTCTCCGGGGCGATTGTGATCCAAGGACCCATTTTATTTTTTTCATAGGAAATACCAGTAAAAAGGCATGCAGCAGCCAATCAGCATGGTTATTTTTAAAATCAGGTCGATTTGTTTCAATCGGTTTCGCTCGGGCTTGTTCAGCAATAGAATACAGCAAACAAGTAGTAAACCGTAAATGACAAAAGTTGGTCCCATTACACGAATAAATGCATCTTTGAAAACAACATACCCTTCTATTAAAAAGGGAAGAGAAATCCCAATAATTGCTACTAAACAAACCAATGAGATCCAACGTGCTCTGTTGATACCCAAAACAATGGGAATCGTTTTAGCTTTCAATAACTGATCTCCTTCCACATCTTCCATATCTTTCACGATTTCGCGTACCAGGTTCAAACAGGAAGCAAAAAAAGCGAGTGCGACAATAAAGAAGATTTTCAGATTCAACTGTGAAATCCAATTTGCACCTTCTGTAAAATCACTCATGAAATTCGCACTGTGAAATGGAGTGGTCAATCCCAGAAAGTGAATTCCGCATAATAGGGGGACCAAACCGGTTAAGGCTGCAATAAATATGTTCCCGATCAGGAATCTTCGTTTAAAGTACATGGAATAAAACCACAAAATGTTGATGCTCAGTAAATGAATAAAAACGTACCAAAATGTTTCATATGCCCAGGTTAAATAGCAGGCAATGGAAAAAGCAATGAAGTTTAGTGTCCAATGGGAAACAATGGCCCATCTCGGTTTAATATATTTCCCGATAATGAGTCTGTGTGGTTTATTGATACGATCTGCTTTTACGTCAAAATAATCGTTGATAATGTTTCCTGCTGCTGCGATCAGCACGGTTGAGAATACCAATAGAAAATAATCGAGCGGCTCATTCGGGTGCGATCTTTTCAATAAGACATCTTCCGAAAAATAAGGAATAAAAAACACACGAATTCCATACATTGTCAGGATAATGACAAGCAGGTTGATCGGTCGTATGAGTCGAAAAAAATGCATTACTTCACAAGCTTGTATTCAGTTCTACGGTTTTCCTGGTGTGCTTTCTCTTTCTCACTTTCCTTACTCATTTTTGCAATGACTTCATCTGTGAAGATCGGCATAGTTTCACCATAACCTTTTGAAGACAAGCGGGAAGGATCAATTCCTTGCTGAACCAGGTAATCTTTCACTGATTTCGCACGTGCATCGGATAATTTCAGGTTTTCTGCAGCATCACCACGGGTATCGGTATGTCCTCCGATTTCAATTTTTGTAGCCGGATTTGACTTTAACAAATCCCGTAATTTATTCAATTCAACAAATGATTCAGGTCGCAATGTTGCCTTGTTCAAATCAAAAAAGACATTTTTCAAAGCTGTAGGAGTACCTGATGCGGTTAATGGGACCATTGGAACATCCATGTGGAACGATTCCTGGTTGTCTGCAATGGTCATGTTAAAGTTCTGTGAGAAGAATGTGTATCCCGGATAACTTACTGACAAAGCGTATTCTTCGTTTAAAGGAAGCGAGACGGTGAATGTCCCGTTTACCTGGTCAGCTTCTGATTTAATGACTTCAACACCCGTTTTGATATTGATCAAAGAGAATTTTCCTGGAAGCGGTTTTTTAGTAATTGCATCAAATACCAGTCCATCGAAATACAAGGTTTTCACCGGACGGAATTTCTCAGGCATAATAAAGTAATAAATATCCAGGTCACCGAATCCGCCTTCACGATCAGACGCAAAAAATGCAATTTCACCGTCAGCACTTACAAGCAGGGAATTTTCATCAGCGCTTGTGTTGATCGGATAGCCCAGGTTTTCCGGTTTGCTCCATTCACCTTTATCATTCATGCGGGATACGAAAATATCCAAACCACCCATTCCGGGATGTCCCTGCGAAGAGAAATACAAGGTTTTCCCATCCGGATGAATTAAAACGGATTCTTCCATGTAAGGAGTATTGATGGTATTCGGCAAACGAACCGGTGTATCCCAGGAACCATCATCTTTCAGGATCGAATAATAGATATCCGAATCCGGTCTTCCGTTTCGGGACATGACTTTTCGTACGAAATACACTGTTTTTCCATCAGCAGATAAAGAAGGCTGAGATTCCCAATTTCCGGTATTGATAGCACCTGGAAGGTTCACCGGATCAACCCATTGATTTCCCAAACGTTTGGTGTAGAATAAGTCACAACTTCCTTTTCCTTTTCTGTTCTCTCCATAGTTCGTTCCGCTTTCATCCGAACAAGCCACGAAAATCAGGTTCCTGCCATCTGCACTGATAGTAGGAGCTCCCTCGTTATTTACCGTATTGATGTTTTTCGGCATGGGAACAGCTTGTTCCCAGGTATTGAACGTACTTAAGTTTGAGACATAAAAATCCTCTTGTTTCTGATATGAGCCATTTACCCGTTTGTCGTCAATTAAACGAGTGAATAGCAAGGTTTTACCGTCAACTGTAATCGTTGGGAAATATTCCGGATCTTTTGTATTGACGCCAGGTCCTAGATTCACCGGTTTGAATTGTGTTGGGTTTTTCATTGCTTCGATCGCATAATTGCAATCGTTGATGAGTTGTTTTGCGCGTAAAACATTTTCAGGATGCGCTCCTTTAGCCTGCGTGAATGTTGTCAGGTTTTTAATTGCACTTTCGTATTCACCGACTGTGTATTCCAGTGTTCCAAGATAAAAATAAGTAGCACCTCCTGAAGTTGGGTTCGGATTAATTGCCAGTGCTTTCCGATAATGTTCGATTGCTTTATAGGGCTGATTCAATTCTTCATACATTTCAGCTTCCACCATATGAGCTTCCCAAAAATTAGGGTCTTTTTCCAGGGCTTTTTCCAATAATGCGATCCCGCCGGCAAAATTTGGACCATGTGTTTTCGGGTCAATGGATTTACTAGGCTCGTCTCTGCCTTGCTCATATAAAGCAATTGCTTTTTTATTTTTGGAAGAGTAGGTCATCTGAGCTGTGGAGCAAGAAGCCGCAACTAAAATAAATAAAGCCATTAAAAGGTTTTTCATGCTTATGGTATTTCTAAGTATTTGTGAGTTTGTAATGAGATCTTCCATTTCGGATGATTTTTCACATACTCAATAATTGTTGGCAATAATTGTTCCCTTTTTGACCATTCCGGTTGCAGGTAAAGCACACAGTTTTCATTCACTTGCTTTGAATGGTCTTCCGCCCAGGCCAAATCTGATTTATGAAAGATAACAATTTTTAATTCTGAAGCCTTCATATAAGCTTCTTTTACCGGTGCTTTAAACTTTTTCGGGGAGAAAGTATACCAATCAACTTTTCCGATCAATTCATTTGTCCCGGATGTTTCGATAGCAACGTATTTACCAATGGAGTGAAGTGCGTCTATCAAAACAGTCAGATCGTACATTGCAGGTTCTCCACCTGTAATAACGACCAATTCTCCGGGATATTGGGAAACAATATTCTTTAATTCTTCGACACTCATTTTAGGGTGAATGTCGGCATCCCAAGATTCTTTCACATCGCACCAAACACAACCGACATCGCATCCACCCAATCGAATGAAATATGCAGAAGTTCCCGTGTATTTTCCTTCTCCTTGTAAGGTGTAGAAGTGTTCCATAACCGGGTACAATGTAGAACTATATTGTGCCATTTTTCAAAAGTACTAATTTGAATTATGAATTAGCTATTATCAAGCGTGATATGTAGTAAGCGCCTGATAATTTAATCATTGCTAATTAATTATTAGGAAAGGACCTCCAAATCACTTATCTCGTCAATATTCAGGATGATGATACCGGTGTCATCTGCGCTAAAGTTCTTTTTGAATTTTACACCGGTTGCCCACTGATGTTCTGCATAAGAATGTTTTCGGATTACCATTTGAGAATAAGTTTCATCAAATGCTTCGATAAGGATAAGCAATTCTGCCAGTTTCCCCCTGATTTCGGACAAGGTGAGATCATATAGAGGAGACTCTTCGTCGATCACATGGACCAATGTCCAGGTAAGCGGAAAATAACGCACAAAGTTTACTTCCAATGGAAGGTCATAATACTGGCGCTTCAGCGTGCCGGATTCGGAATCTTCATCCACCAAAGAAAGATTGACATGTACTTTGGTATTCAAGAGCACGCTGTTACGTTGATTCACGATCTTAAACATCAAAGCCATTTTGTCCTTATGAGGAGTGATGATGACATTGTGTGAAAACGCGATCTTGGTAGAAGGTCTGGAGAAACGGCCGTAAATCAAACCGGTTGCAATGGCAAAGGCAATTAAACCTACAAAGGCTTCCATTGCAGCAACGAACGAAGTTAAATTTCCTTTAGGGGCAATTGCACCGTAACCCACGGTGGTAAAGGTTTGAGCGCTGAAATAATAAGCGGCTACAAATTCATTTTGTTTTGGATTGACTCCTTGGAGGTATTCTGTTCCGATCAAACAATAAATTCCAGCAAAGAAAAGGTTGGCTACAAGGAAACTGCCGATTAGAAAAAAACCGAATTTCCATGCATTCAGGTCAACTAAATACTTGTAAAAATCTTTGATCATGCGGATTGTTCCGATACGCTTGATATTGTAAGAACCGTCTTCGTTCAGAATACGTTTGACGGATTTCTGATAAGCTGTTCCTAAACCCGGGTCCTGTGATTCGTATTGTTTGAATTTGCGTTGTTTGTCCATTTGGCTCCATTCGAATGATAATTTGAAGGTAATGAATCCAAGTGATTGAAAATTGATTTAGAGACAAAAAAATCCGGCTAAGCTTGGAATTGAACTGATGAGGTTTGAATAAAGCAGTTGAAAATAAATAATTACTCTTTAACAATTTTAGTTTGCTCTGCTTTTCCTGAAGCATAAGTTAAGCGTACAAAGTAGACTCCACTAATTAACTGCTCACTATCTACAACGATACTATTCGCCAGTTCTTTGTAATTGCATGTAAACAGTTTGCCCTCCACATTAGTAATGGTTATGGATTTGACTCCTGCCTCCGAAGGCTGAATACTGAAGTTAGAAGCGACAAGAGTAGGATAAACAGTTAGCTTTCTCATTTCTTCTTCTGTCAGACCATAGGTAGTTGTTTCAAGGTAGAGGGCAGATTCGTAGTATGGGGACTGTCCAACTTCTGCAATGGAGGTCATGCTGGCCAATTCTTCTTTTATTCCTGCTTTGTACCATGTGTATGTATCTTCGATATAATACCTTGTTCCAAGGTTTGTCTCAACATAAAAGTTATCATGTAAGTAAACCCGAACGACATTTGAGAATGTTCCCTCAGGAGTAATCAATGTTCCATACCCATCAACAACCTCAACCAATTCTCCGTAAACAGGTGTGCCTGACGCAGAAGCGTGATAAGAATCTTGATGTGAAATAGTGTAAACAGCAGGTAAGGCCAGTGTTTTTTTTGGATCATAGTAACCCATAACTATTGTTGTTTCATTGCTCTGGGCGATAATTTCCTGTCCGCTACTGTCACATTTCAAATCTATAGAAGTAGCAGCACCATTTGTGTTTTTGTTCTGACGAATAGTTGCCCCCGGAAGAGTGCTTGATGTATAAGAACGTGTTATTGTTGCAGTTGGTGTTAACCCGGAAAGATCCCATGTTTGGTTAGCACCGGAGGTTCCCGGGCTCACTATAGGGCATTGGTAAACAACACTCATTTGTCCCTGTAAAGGGTTCAAATCTTCTCCTGTTAATGTTGTTTGAGCACAAATTTTTAAACAGAGAAATAGATAAAAAGTAAGGGTAGGTATTTTGTTTCTCATTGTCAGACAGTTAATTAACATTTAAAATACAAAAAAAGTTTAAACAAATTAAAGATGCTAAACTTTGAAACAAAAAAAATCCCCTCGGCTGAGCCGAGAGGACTTTTGTAGTATTAATTAGAGCGATTACGCTGTAACTCCTAAAATTTCCGCCATTTTCGAACCAATGTGAGCAGGAGAATCAACTACGTGGATTCCGCACTCGCGCATGATACGTTTTTTAGCTTCTGCTGTGTCGTCATCACCACCAACAATTGCACCTGCATGACCCATTGTGCGTCCTTTCGGTGCTGTTTCACCAGCGATAAATCCAACTACCGGTTTTGTACCGTTTTCTTTGATCCAGCGAGCAGCAATTGCCTCCAAGCTACCACCGATCTCACCGATCATGATAATTCCTTCTGTTTCGGGGTCATTCATTAATAATTCAACTGCTTCTTTTGTTGTTGTTCCGATAATCGGGTCTCCACCGATACCGATTGCAGTTGTAATTCCTAGTCCTGCTTTAGCAACCTGATCTGCTGCTTCGTATGTTAATGTTCCTGATTTGGAAACAATACCGATTTTTCCTTTTTTGAAAACGAACCCTGGCATGATACCTACTTTCGCTTCGTCTGCAGTAATTACTCCCGGACAGTTTGGTCCGATCAGACGAGCACCTGTACCTTTCAGGTATTCTTTTGCTTTCACCATATCGTTTACAGGAATTCCTTCCGTAATACAAACGATTACTTTAATTCCAGCGTTTGCTGCTTCCATAATTGCATCAGCTGCGAATGCCGGTGGAACGAAAATAATAGAAACATCAGCACCAGTTTTAGCTACTGCATCAGCAACTGTATTGAAAACCGGACGATCCAGGTGAAACGCGCCTCCTTTTCCCGGAGTAACACCACCAACAACGTTTGTTCCATAATCAATCATCTGACCTGCATGGAAAGTACCTTCACTTCCTGTGAATCCCTGTACAATTACTTTAGAGTTTTTATTAACTAGAACACTCATGTTTGAGAATTTAGATTTCGTTTTTAAAATACGATTCAAAAGTAGCGGTTTCTTTTCGTTTTAACAATGTTTTGAGTGATTTTATGTTTCGAATAACAGCTTTTTTTATGGATTTTTGAAATTACGTGAAAATGAGCTTTTTAGGGCTTTGGGGCGAGCGCTTTTTTTGCTTGCAAGCTGCGGATTAACAGCGAATTTAAATCCCGGGAAGGATCGTTCTTTTAATATCTAAACACAATAAAAGAGCAATTACATTGTTAATCAGTGATTAAAATACCATTTATGAGAACCTGCATAGCTTTATCGTTTTTATTGGTTACGGGAATTGGTTTTTCCCAACGAACCGATTCTTTGAATACTAAATATCCGCGTTATATTGTTAAGATGACACATGGAATGGCAAACAGCATCGAGTTTGATTTCACCAGGACGCAATGGGATAAAATGACTCCCGGGTTCGATATACCGGATTCTTTGACAACTGGTTTTAATGGCGTTGATATCAATGAGGATGTTCATACTACTTCGAGCAATCAATATTACCTATTCTCTTTTTCACTGATAAACGGAGCTGCTAAACAAACCGGTCGTAAATTCCTTGCCACGACGACTTTTCATTTGGGGTACGGTCCCGAAATGTCTGCAAGAAAGCGTTGGTATCATGAAGACAGACAAGTGATAGATACCCTAACTTCTAACCAAACTGGACAGGAATTTTATATCTACGGGAACCGAAATCAGACGATAGAAAAATCATACTATTCCCGAAGTATTGTTTTTGGGATAGGCGAGCATATTGCCACAAATCCTGATCGTTTATTCCAGTTTGAAACCGGAGTGGATGTGTTGTGCATGATTAGTCTCATAAGCGAAGTCAGAGCGTCATATTTGGATAGTTATTTTGTGGAAGGAGCGCCATCAGATGGAAGTGGATATGCTTATCAGCAACCCATTTTGGATGAACCCCGGGCAGAATCATTTTCAGGAAATACAAAGGCAGGTTTAATTATGCGTGTACCTTTGGAAATGAGCTTTAAGCTGTCCCGAAAAAGTCCGGTGGCAAGCCGCATGCGGATAGGAGCAGAGCTGAACCCGGGATTAGCTACGGTTTTCACCGGAGGATTGATCACCACAAATTTCAATATCACCGGAGGAATGAATTTCCGTTTTGCGTTTTAACGAATGATAGAATCAATAGACTTTTTCGATAGAAATCTCGAAAATAAGGATTGAGTTGGCAGGAATTTTGTCTAAAGCATCATCTCCGTAACCCAATTGAGGCGGAACTACCATGCGCAATTTTGTCCCTGCAACATGATTCAAAAGGCCTAATTGAAATCCACCGATCAATCCTTTCAAATCGGATTGGAGCGGTTTTTTCGGTTCTGTTTGATCAAATCGATATCCATTGGTAAGCTTTCCCGTATATTCCAGTTCCAACTCACTTCCTGACTGGATTTTTTCCGTTCCGGTACCTTTTTCCAGCACTTCGACAATCAGGCCTCCATCCAGGACTTCGTAATTCCAATGATGTTTTTTCGCGTATTCTTCTGCTTCTGAAATGAAGTTGTTTTTCTCTTCGTCCGAATAAGTATTACAGCTTAAAACGAGGAGTCCGGTTAGTAAAATAAAGAATAAATTGCGCATATTAATATTTAACAGGAGTTACTTCATATCCTTTTTTACGGAGCAATTCAATGACACCATTAGGTCCGCCCAGGTGTCCGGCACCAACTGCAAAAAAACAGGATTTGGTTCTCATCAATTCTTCCATTTTGGGAATCCAGTTTTGATTTCGTTTATCCAGGAGTTCTTCGGCAGAACTTCCCAATTCATCACTTTCAAGAATTAATTTGGCCAGGCTTTCAAGATCTTGTTTGTGATAATATACTATCATTTTTTGAAAGTTTTCCTCGCCATCCAGGGGATTTCTTACCGTTTCCATGATGAAGTCTGCCATTTCCTCAGCAGGGATTTTATCGAAAATTGCAATTTGATATTCTACAGTTTCGAGGCCGCTAACCGGAATGTTGTCTTGCTGAGCCCTGGATTCGATTTCCATGTCGACCATACGAATCTTTCCGGTAATCATTTTTTGAAGACTAAGTTGCAACAAGGTGAACGGCTTTCTTTTTTCAAAGCTTTTTTCAAATTGTGCGGGTTTCATTCCCAATAGGTTTGCTCCCCAATTCAGAACCGAGTCTTTTTGTTGTGGAGTGAAAATATCGAAACAGGACCCTGAATCAAGAGTCATTAACTTCATGGCTGAACGTTGGTCCGAAAGATTCGCGATTTCGAGTATTATTTCATCTGATTTGGAAATGATTTTTTCCAGCTTACCGGGGAAATAGTAAAGTGAATCCGGGATCATATGGATCGTTCCGAACAGGTAAGAAACTTTTTTGTCCTTGCCTTTCACCTGGTATAAAAGCGAATTGTTTTGTCCGAAAACAAGTCCCGAAATGAATAAAAAGACCCAGGTTAGAAAACGCATTTTATTTCTCCAATGTTAATTCAGCCAGGTAATGATCGTTTTCTTCCAATACCCGGATAGCTTTTAAACCTACTTTTTTGGAAGCCTTAAACAGGTTGTCAAAATCTACATACAACCAATCAAACCATGGACCTTTCTGCTTTTTATATTTCATCTGAAAACGGAAATTTCCATAGTATTCTGTGTTCAGGTCTACCCACAGTGCACCGTCTTCATCTTCATACAACGAATGAATATCCGAAGAGTCACACAAGATTTTTCCTCCTGGGTTTAGTAAAGACTTGGCGTGTTCAAGTGTTTTTTCCAGGTTGGACAATTTTCCTGCAATCCCGATTCCGTTCATGAGCATGAGAATGGTATCGTATTTTCGATCTTTCAGCGAGAAGAAATTGATTCGTTCGGCATTCAGATCATTGCTTTTCAAATACTCAACCGCTCCCTCTGAAATATCGATACAGTCGACCTTGAACCCGAGATCCTGCAGATAAGTTGCATGAATTCCTGCTCCGGCACCCACGTCAAGGACTTTACCCCTTGCCAGGGACAATGCTTTTTGTTCAATCGGAGGCATTTCGTCATATTTTCTGAAAAGTACTTCCAAAGGAATGATATCATCTTCACAAATATCGGAGGAAACAATGATGTCTTCCGGCCGTCTTTTGTCTGCGTATTCTTTGATGGCTGTTCCGATCGGATCGCCGTATTTTTTTTCGTTGCTCATAATTTAAGGTAATTATCAATGAGTTAGTTATCAATTATCAAGAAATACTGATAATTAAATCATTCATAATTGATAATTAATATTCGTATTCTTCGTAACCTGATAAATCATCTTCGTCATAACCGTCTCCGAAATCTTCATCAAAGTCATTAAAATCTTCGTCGTCTTCTTCACCGAAAAACGCATCATCCTGGACCATTTTCGAATCTTCGGGAGGAGCAGTTCCAACTGCCAATGCAATTTTAGGTTTGTCTAAGGTTTCTTCTGTGCGTTCCTGTAATTCAATTAAAAAGATCCACATTCTAAGAAAGTCGTAAACAAGAATGATCTTTTGATCGGGTGCTTCCATGAAATCGCTGAGTTTTGCTTCAGACATGACGCTTGTGAGTTCCTGATCTTCATCGGAATAGCTCATGTCCATCAAACTGATCTCATGACCTTTGTCCCACTCGTCGTTTGACATAAAGAATGAACCGATTTCTTTTCCTTCAAAATTGAAAGAATTCAATATAGTCCGGTAGAAAGATTCAAAGTTGTCATTTTCATTAATGAGAATATCTCTAAATATTTCCTGATCTTTTTCAGAATCTAATAACACGCGAAATTTTAGCGCACCCATGCAGTTGTTTTTTTACAAAGATACTTCAAATTCAAAAGGCAAAATTCAAAAGGGATTAAAGAAATGTTCTAAAAGTTTGAACCGTTGAACTTTTTGATCCTTATTGGACTTTCAATCCGAGTTCTTCACCGATTTTGAGCATCAAATTTTTTGCCGTTTCAAAGTCGTTCGGTATTTCTCCTTCTAAAATGGCTTCCTTTATCCGGTTTTTAATAACACCGATTTCACCTGAAGGGCCAATATTGAAAGTTGACATGATTAATTCCCCCGAAATTGGAGGTTGAAAATTACGTACATGATCCTTTTCTTCCACTGCTTTCAATTTCTCGACAACCAATTCAAAATTCCTCTTGTATTTCTTGACTTTGAATTCATTTTTGGAGGTGATGTCCGCATTGCATAAGGTCATCAGATCGTCAATATCATCACCGGCTTCGAAGAGCAAGCGTCTTACTGCTGAATCTGTAACATTGCTCTTTACAAGGGCAATTGGCCTTAAATGAAGCCGGACTAATTTTTGGACGTATTTCATTTTTAGATCCAAAGGAAGTCTCAGCCGTGCAAATATCTTCGGTACCATTCGTGCACCTAATTCTTCATGTCCATGAAATGTCCAACCAACTTGTGTATCAAATCGTTTGGTTGGAGGTTTTGCAATATCATGCAGAATAGCACTCCATCTCAACCACAAATTATCGGAATGAAGTGCCACGTTATCCAATACTTCCAGTGTATGATAAAAATTGTCCTTGTGGCTTTTTCCGTCCCGGGTTTCCACTCCGTGCAATGCAATCATTTCGGGGAAGAATTGGTGCAGTAGTTTGGTGGAATTCAACAGTTCAAATCCGCGGGATGGTTTTTTTGCAAGTATAATTTTATTCAGTTCGTCCATAATGCGTTCTTTGGAAATGATTTCCAATCGGGATGCATTGTCCAGGATCGATTTCAAACTACTGACTTCGATCTGAAAATCAAGTTGAGTCGCAAATCGAATTGCACGCATCATACGCAAGGGATCATCAGAATAAGTCGTATCCGGATCAAGTGGTGTTCGAAGGATTCCTTTTTCCAGGTCAGCCAATCCGTTGAAGGGATCAATCAGATTCCCGAATGTTGCTTCTCTCAGATCCAATGCAAGTGCATTAATGGTAAAATCCCGTCTTTTTTGGTCATCGCTCAGGGTTCCATCTTCTACAATCGGTTTCCTGGAATCCCGTTGATAAGATTCTTTTCGTGCACCCACAAATTCTACATCCAGGTCTTTGTAGTTGAACTGAGCTGTGCCAAAATTTTTAAAGAGATTGACTTTTTTAACACGTAACTTTTCTCCGGCGGCCTGGGCTAATTCCATTCCATTCCCAACAACGACAATATCAATATCTTTTGAGGGCCGATCCAACAACAAATCACGCACAAATCCACCGATCACGTAAGCTTCGAGACCTTTTTCGGAAATAATTTGAGAAACAACCTTAAAAACAGGATGTTTGAGTTTGTGTGCGAAATTTTCTGTTTGCATGCGGGTGCAAAGTTACTGATTTTAGAGCAATCAACTTCTGATAACTTGTATGGAACTGTCCAATCCGATTTTAATGATTTGCGAAGGAGTGGAAAGTTGTTCTGTTGTCCTTAGTTCAAGGATTACATCGACACGCTCCTTAATTTTGGGGTCGATGTTGTTAAAATTGGTCGGAAAAGGCTTACCTGAAATATTTGCGGAGGTCGAAACGAGTGGTTTACGAATGCTCCGAATCAAAGAAAGACAGATTGGATCCTTTGTTAGGCGAATCCCAACGGAACCATCTGCCGCTAAGACACTTGGTGCTAATCCTTGGGCATTTGGATAAATAATCGTCAGGGGCTTATCGGATAAATCGACCAAATCGTAACACACATCCGGGAACTCCGGAATGTATTTTTCAATCATTTGAAAACTATCGGCTAAAAGAATAAAGCTTTTATTTTCCGGTCGCTCTTTAATCTCCAGGATTCGTTGGCAAGCCTCCTCGTTGGTAGCATCACATCCGATTCCCCAAATGGTATCGGTAGGATAAAGTATTGTTGAGCCTGTTTTGAGTCTTTCGATGATTGTTTGATCTAATTGCATGTTTTTTGATTGAAAGCAAAGTTAGTCTAATACTCCGAGATGATAAGCATCCTTCGTTTCGAAACTGAAAAGTGATATTAAGAGCCTGTATTTTTCGATTTGGGATTTGGTCATAGAAACCATTGTTCCTTCCTGTCTTGATTTAATGTTGATAATATCTGCCTGCCAGAGTTTAATAAGATGCTCATGTATGGTTGATTTCGTCATTCCAAAATATTCGACAAAATCCAGATTGTTTAGTTTTTTCTTTTCGATTAGCAATTCGATCATTTTTACGCGGCACGGATGTGAAAGTCCTCTTCCGACAAGAGAAACAGAAATGACTTGAGGTGAATAATCAAAGTGTTTAATAGCTCCCATAGAGAATTGATGTTTAAAGGGTTAAAAAATGTTTGTTTTACTTTTAAGTTAATGGAAAAGGTCGTTTGTTCCAAATTTATTAAAGGGAATTTTGGGATTTTATGAAATTGGGAAAACCCAAAAACCCAATATTGGGACCGTGTTGTAAATCAGTTAATTACACCTTTCAAATACCCCAAAAACATCTTTATTTTTTTATTAATTTTATCGCTCAATCAAAATTCCTGTGAAGAAAATATTGATTATTGAAGATGATCCGCAAATTAGCTCATTAGTCCAAAAAGGTCTGAGTGAAGAAAATTTTGATACCAAAGTTGCCAACAACGGCTTGAAGGGGCTCGATGAATTTCATTTCTGGAATCCCGACCTGATCATCTTGGACATCATGCTTCCGGGTTTGAACGGAATTCAGGTTTGTTCAAAAATTCGTGAGACAAGCCAGGTACCGATCTTAATGCTAACTGCTCTCGGGACTCCTGAAAATGTGGCGCTTGGTTTAGATTCAGGGGCAGATGACTATTTGCCGAAACCTTTCAAATTTATCGAACTAAATGCACGTGTCCGATCTTTACTCAGAAGAATTGAAAATCAGGCTTCAAATGCGACACTTTTTCATTTTGATGATTTGGTGATAGATGATGACAGGAAGACCGTTATGCGAAATGGAAATCCTATTAATCTGACATCTACTGAATACCGCTTATTGTTACTCTTTATCATGAATCCGCGTAAAGTCTTTTCCCGGATGGATATTCTTGAGGATGTCTGGGGTGTCGATTTTGAGTCCGGGACAAATGTTGTGGATGTTTATGTTAATTATCTGCGCAAAAAACTGACGCAGTTCGGAGGTTCAAAACTGATCCATACAGTAATTGGAATGGGATATGTAATGCGGGAAGAAGAGTGAAAATTCGTGTTCGGATCATATGGTTGTTAAGTAGCACATTTGCCGTTTTGGTATTGCTTTTCAGTACGGTGGTATATGTATTGTCTTCCAATTACCTGTTCAATGATTTTTACGACCGGCTCAAAACTCGTACAAATACCACTATTCGAATAGAATTGGACCATAGAGGCGATAAAGAGTTTGTAAAGGAATTCAAACAGGAATACCTGGAAAAATTACCTGAAGAAAAAAGTATAATTGTAGACTTGGATGAATACGGGAAACCTGTTTTGAATACAAGACAAAAAAAGGCGGATGCAAGATTCATTCATAAAGTAATTCAGCATCAATATGCACAGGAAAGAAAGAGAAATCTTCTGAGATACGGAAAAACCTATATTTCGAAGCAGAAAAAAAGATACGTGGTATATACTTCCGCACGGAACAGGTATTATACAAAGTATAAAAATTACCTTGGAGGATTGCTCATTTCAATGTTTTTCTCGGCTGTTTTTCTAATCATTATGGTTTCCTTGTGGCTTTCCAAACGATTGATAAAACCGATCAGTGATTTAAGTACGAGTGTTCATACAATCGGAACGGAAAACCTGCATTTTAGAATTGAGAATAAACAGGAAGGTGATGAATTGGGAGAATTGATCCGGACAATGAACAATATGCTGGATCGCCTGGAGACCAGTTTTGAAACTCAGAATAATTTTATCAGTAATGCCTCACACGAATTAAATACACCGCTGACAAGCATTATCGGGCAGGCGGATTTAATGTTGAGCAAAGATCGAAGTGTGGAAGAGTATAAAACGGCTTTAAATCAGATCTTGGAACAGGCAGAGAAACTCAATAAGAAAACAAAAGCATTGTTATTCCTGGCGCAAACCGGCTTTGACGGTAAAAAAGTGATCATCGAAAGCTTGCGAGTGGATGAATTGATCTTTGAAACAATGGAAACGGTGAACCGTATTATTCCAGGGAATAAAATCAGATTTGACTTTGGAAGCCTTCCAGAGAATTTGGATGCTCTGGAAATAAAAGGGAATTCACAACTGCTTCAGTTGGCTTTGTCAAATGTATTGCTCAATGCGACTAAGTATTCGGAAAATCAGGAAGTACGAATTTACCTGAGCCACAATAAGGAAACCATTTCAATCCATGTTCAGGACAACGGGATCGGGATTCCTCCTCAGGATTTGAGCCATATTTATGATCCTTTTTTCAGGGCTTCGAATACCACTTCTTTCGAAGGTTATGGAATCGGTTTGCCACTTACACGAAACATCATGCGTCAGCATAAAGGCAAGATTATTGTCCATTCGGAAGAAGGGAAAGGCACATTGGTAAGTCTTGTAATCCCTTATAAATCCTAAGAAAAGTTAAAACTGAAATTCTAATCCCGTTTTAATCTTCTTCTTATTCTGTCCTTATACCCACACGCTAATTTTGCTCAAAACAAATAGAGATGGGAACAACAATTTTAATACCGACAGACTTTAAAGTTTCATCATTGGAACCACTTAAAGCATTGCTTCAGTTTCAACCCGAAGATTCACTCAATGTATTTTTGGTGCATGGGATTTACCTGTCCAACTCGATTTCAGATCTTCTCTTTTTTGACCAGAGCGATTTGAAAATTGAAATGGCGGGAAAGGAATTTCTGAAAAACTTGTACGATTTGGAAAAAGAGTTGAGTCCAAAAATAACGTCGATCCAGGTTATCTTTTTTAGTGGTTTTACTCAAAGCTCATTTGATCAATTCACAGAAACAAACCGGATTGACAGGATTATCATCCCTTATGAATTAAACTTCGATTGGTCGCATAAAAAAAGCATGGATGTTATTCCGTTTTTGCATAAATCGAAGATTCAGAAACAATTGATCGCATGGGATACGAATCAATATTCCAATAAGTCCAATCAAACTTATGTTACAGCATTAGCATGAAACGGAAATTAACCATATCGGCATGTATTGCAGTACTTACTTTGAGCTCTTTCGGTTACTATGTTTTTAGTCATTCGGCTTATCCTGAAACGGCTATACTAGGAGAGTGGAAAGAAGTTTCATGGGTGTATGACAGGAATAATGTAGATGAAAAAGTAAAGCAGGAAATCGGGGCAGATGAACGAATCGATATCGCCAATCACCTGGTGATACATGAATTTGAAAACTGGACGTTCAGAAAGGACTACACTATCAAACTTCATGAGCGAAGCGGGAAAGAGCATCTGGCGACATGGCGTTTAAAAGACCGGGGAAGAATCCTGACTTTACACAATAACGATGGAACAACTGAAGTCTATTCGGTTGAATCTTTAAAGAAAAACGAATTGGTACTTCACTTTGATACGGATGTGCATGCACGTGGAATTGTGAAGATTACCCTTAAAAAAATGGATTAATATGTTACGCAGATTCAGTAATAGCAGAACGTTTCGGGATAATCTGAGATTGGGAGTCTTTACTGCGCTCATTGCAGGAATGGTGAATGTTGCCTCATTGGTTTTATTTTACTCCTTTACTTCCAATCTGACTGGACATTTTGCCATCTTAGCCCAGGAAATTGCGAGTGGAAAATGGTTCCAGATACTGGTCGTGTTGTTTTGGATAATGCTATTCTTTTCAGGAAGTTTCCTGTCGAATAACCTGATTATTAACAGCACGAAGAAGAATGCCTTTATATCTCACAGTATTCCGATGATACTTGAAATCGGTTGTTTTGTTTTTGTTGGAATTTACGGCCAGTTTTTTTATTCGGAAACATTGACGCAGACAGAAATCCTGGTTTCCGTGCTTTTGTTTTCAATGGGACTTCAAAACGGCCTGACAGCAAGTATTTCGAATTTCCAGATAAAGACAACCCATTTAACCGGGTTAACGACTGATTTGGCGATTCATTTATCAATGCTTACCAAGAAGGAATACCGAATGAATGTACAGGTTGTGGAAAAAACTAAGTTGATGGCCGCAATTATGGGATCTTATGTGCTTGGAGGTGTTTTTTCCGGCATGATCATTCATTATGTTCAATTCCAGGTATTTTATTTCATTTCTATAGCGATGTTGGGTGTCCTTGCTTATGATTTTGTAAAAACGTATGTTCCGTTCTTTATGAATAAAAGAAAACACGATGACACCTTGAAAGTTAAATTGGAGAGACTTCAGAATACGATCAATAATTCTGCAAAGAAAAACAGTGTGTTGGAAAGCAAATAATTATTCTTCTCCGCTAAACTTTTTATATAGATCAGGGCGACGGATACGGGTACGTTCAATGGCCTGTTGCTCTCTCCACTGCTCAATTTTTCCAAAGTCCCCGGATAAAAGAACATCGGGGACTTTCCATCCGTTAAACTCCGGTGGGCGCGTATAAACAGGAGGTGAAAGCAGATCGTCCTGGAAACTGTCCGTCAACGCAGAAGTCTCATCGTTCATGACCCCGGGAATCAATCTTCCGATACTATCCACCACTACAGCTGCAGCCAATTCTCCACCCGTCAAAACGTATGATCCGATCGAAATTTCCTTTGTGATGTAATGTTCGCGAATGCGTTCGTCAACTCCTTTGTAATGACCGCACAAGATCATGATATTCTCTTTCAGACTCCAGGCATTACTGTGCCGCTGTTCCAGTAATTCTCCATCGGGAGTCATGTAAATGATCTCATCGTAGTTGCGTTCCGATTTCAGTTTCTCGATCAATGTGGCGATCGGTTCAATTGCCATTACCATTCCGGCACCTCCACCATATTGGTAATCATCCACATTCTTGTGCTTATCAGTTGAATAGTCACGGATATTGTGAATGTGAATTTCCAATAGCCCGCGTTCCTGTGCGCGTTTCATCATGGAAACATGGAACGGGCCTTCTAATAGTTCCGGAAGAATGGTAAGAATATCGAATCGCATGGCGCAAAGTTAGTCAAATTGAAAAGAGAACCCAATTGCTGATTTACAAATCTCAAGGTATTGCTTTGCTGCACTAATTCGCCGCGGCGGACAAAAATCAAAAGCTATCGCTTTTTGTTCCTTTTTGTTTTAAAATAGGTGAAAATGGCGATCACAAATACCATGAGAGTCAGTCCGATTACCAGTGTGGAATAATTGAATGTTTTTACAGTAGTTATAGATTCTGCTATTAATTTTGGTTTTACCGCCGTGTCTTTTTCGGTTGGTTTTTGTTCGTCTTCTTCTTCAATTCTTTCCAGTCCGACCAAAGCCAATAATTTATCCGGGTCTGTTTCAATTTTGGACCAATTGATTGTATAATTATCGGAATTCGGATCCTCCAGGTATGATTCGTAAGGAACTCCGTCTATTTTGGAAACCATTCCCATTTTTTGTTCTTCTTCTGTGTAATGTTCACTGGGACTAAGATGTGCGTATTTTGCACGGAGTTTTCTGACCTGTTCTATTTTTTCGTCGACATCCCTTCTGTCAGTCATGTAATACTTCTTCGCAATTTGGTACAAACCTTTGGCATGTTCGAAAGAAAGCGTCTCGGCATAACAATCTCCTAGCTCGATAAAAAGATCGGCCATAATGGGATCCGGGCCTTTGCAGAAGGGAAAGCGTTCCTTCAGCTGAGTATACAACTGCTTGCGAACTGCATTAGAAGCTTCCTGCTTTGGAGTTAATGCCAAAACGTCGTGCTCTTTCATGTAATTCGGATCTTTATCGAACCCGATTTTTGTCAGGAGGATCTTTACATGGATCCATTCACTTCCACCGTGTGAATTCGGATTCAGTTTTAAACCTTTCCGGATGTATTCCAATGCTTTTTCATTTTCTCCAAGTAATTCATAAGTTGTTCCAAGATTTGCAATGATGCTGTATTCATTGGGGTATGCTTTTGCCAGTGCTTCAAAAATGATCCGGGCTTCTTTTACCTTTCCGCCTTTTACCAGGTACAAACCATAATCAGACAGTAACTTGAAATCAGCTTTTGTTTGAAGCTCCTTCTCAAGCTGGACCAATTTTCGTTCAATCTTTTGCAGGTCGAAATTTTTCTGGAAATTGATCATGCTGACTTCCACCTGGTGAAAATGTCCTTTAGAGTCCAGGGCATAATATTCGTTATAGCATGCAAAACCCGCGGTAGAGCAAAGCAGGATCAGAAAAGTAATGGTTACACGCACGATATTCCAGTTTGGTTTCCTTGAAAATTACGAAAAAAAGTATTGAAAATAAGTGAATTGAGTATATTCGTCGATAATTAATTAAACTGTACAACGAAACCAAAACTGTTCACATGAAATTCATTTTTGCCCTTGCTCTTGCGTGTTGTTTCTCTTCGGGAGATGGAACCGTCTACATTTGCGACTCACCGAATTCCGTTGCTTTTCACTACAAACGAGATTGTCGCGGACTCAATAACTGTAAACACGAGGTTAAAAAAACATCTGTTTCGGAAGCCGAAAAATTGGGCCTGAGATTGTGTGGCCTTGAAGATTAGTATTTTTGAATTCTCCCGCAGAGTGCGCAGAGGAGTGCAAATTTAATTCATAATTTCTTTAATGTTCTCAACACTTTGTTGGGAACCAAATAAAATGGATCCGATAAAATCTTTTTTTGCTTCCAAAATGTTTTTGTATTCATTTAGTTGATTGAAAAAATGATTTTTGTTGCCAATTTGGGTCAAATCTATAGATTGTGACTTAGGGCTCCAATAAGGAAAAATAAAATTATCCCGAAGTTTTGTTATTATCTGACATTCATTTTCTTGTATGAATATTAATGTTTTACAGTCAGATTTCAAATCATTTAATCTACTAAAAATTGAATCGTTATAAATTTGAGAATAGGAACTTGAGTTTAGTACTAAATTGATTTCATCAATTCTAGGATTATAAATCCTAGCTTCTCCAAAATGATCTAAGTATTGATTGAAGGACTTACTATCGTTATTATTCAAATGAATAAGTAGAAGATTGGTTTTTTCTATTTGAAGATTCAATAAACTATCTATTTCTTGTAACTCGACTGAATCCTTAGAAAACTCAGTTAGTATAAGATTGAAATGTTTTTTTACTTCAGCGATTGACTGCCTTTCATCTTTAAAATTATCAATAAACAATGCTAATGTAATTCCGATAAATATGGCAATTATTTCAATGGTGATTTCGTACAAGAAGCCTTTTCCTTTTTTTTCCATGATCCAAGAATAGTGTTTTAGGGTTCTAATGTATTTATTCTTTTCAAAAGGAGTTTTTATTTCTATGATTAATTGCAAATTAAATAAACCGGCGACCGGTAGGCGCCGTCAATCATTTGTGCATTTGCGGTAATAATTTTGGAACAAATCTGCGTAATCAGCGCTATCTGTAGGAAAGTCAATTAGTTTTCCTCGCATTAATAACCACCACAGTTGCAATAATAATCCCGACTCCCAACCATTGCAAACCTGTAACAGTTTCATGAAGGATCAGCTGTGCGGAGCAAATGGAAACGGGAATTTCGATAGCAGCCAGGATCCCGGCCAATCCCAAACCGGTTTGCGGGATCCCGATATTGAATAGAATAGGAGGGATCACCGTTCCAAAGAGTCCCAGGATAATCCCGAATTGAAGGAAGACCATCCAATCCCAATGCTCCCAGATCTGGATATTCCAGTAAACAATGACGGTGAGCAAACTTCCAACGATCAGCCAAAAGCTGCGGACAACGCTGGACAAGTGTGTCTCAACATGATTTGAAGCGTGCATGCTTACCGTGTAAGACAATGCTGCGAGTAACCCGTAAATAATTCCCTCAATGGAAAGATGAACGTCCTCTTCGATCAGGTTTGTGGCCAGGATAGTTCCTCCCAAAACGCAAAAACTTCCCACGATCTTGAGCCAATGCGCCACTTTTCTTTTTTGGATCATTTCCCAAACGACACTCATCCAAATAGATTGCATCAATAAAATAATCCCGACAGAGACTGAGATCGTTTGGATGGAGATGTAATAGAAACAGCTAGTCAAGCCCATGGAAATCCCGAAAAGGACTAGTTTCGACTTTGATTTCAAACTCGCTTTTACCGGGTTTTTCTTTGTCTTCGCAATTTGCATCAGGATAAAAAGCACAATCACTCCGACCAGGGATTGAAAGAATGTGAGGATACTGGTGTGCGCATCCTGGTTATTGGCATATTTCACGATTGTGGCAAGAATTCCATAACTCGCTGCTCCGAATCCCACCAATAACGCACCTTTTAGCTTGCTCATAATCCTGTTTGAAGCCTAAAAATACTTCTTTTTCCGACCTATCGAACCGATGAAAATTGCTAAAGCGTTGTAGTCGGTGAATAAAATTAAAAATGCAAAATTCAAAGTGCAAAATTTGGAATTTTCGGATGTGTATCGTTACGGCTTCTAACTCCGGAAGTCTTGATCCAGGTTTCTCGTTCATCCGAACAAGAAACCGCTCAACAGTCACTAAAAACAACTGATCATAATATATTAATTGATGAGTCAATTAAATTGATCTTTGTTTTAAAATCAATTCTGATGAAGACAGGACTACTTGTATGTTTGCTCATTTCCATTCAATCTTTTGCCCAGGAGAAAGTGTGGGTAAAAGGACATATTTCCGATGCAAAAAATGAAGGCGTGGCAGATGCCGTATTGTTTATCTATTCCACAGATTCGACGCTTTTATCGATGGCTGTTTCGGAAAAAGACGGGCGGTTTGAAGCAGATGTGATTCCTGTGGATGCTGTTTTCATTCGTGTGATCCACGAAGATTTTACAGAATTTACTACTTCCGTTCTGCCTTTTTCGGAGACATCTGATTTGAACCTGGCATTTCAAAACAAAACCAAAGAAGTGGAAGAAGTAACCGTTTCTGCTGTCAAACCGATGATTGAACGCAAGCCGGGAATGATGGTACTGAATGTCGAACAATCGTTAAGTGCTACCGGATCTTCTGCATTTGAGATCCTGGAGAAATCCCCGGGAGTGAGTGTCAGTTCTACCGATAACATCAGCTTAAACGGAAAGGGTGGGATTATCGTTCAAATTGACGGAAAGGCACAGCCGATGTCGGGAACAGACCTGGCAAATTATTTAAGAGGGATTCCTTCATCAGCGATTGATAAAATTGAATTGATCAGCAATCCTTCTGCAAAATACGACGCAGTGGGTTCGGCCATCATCAACATTCGTTTGAAGAAGGATACGCGTTTGGGAACGAACGGAACGGCAACAGTCAATTACGGGCAGGGAATTTATCCGAAGGCCGGGGCAGGAATCTCTTTAAATCATCGGAACAAAAAAGTGAACATATTCGGGTCATATAATTATGCTTACCGGAAGGGGTTCAATCACCTGGTACTGGAGCGGCGTTTTTATCAACAGGATACGTTTACAGGAGCTTATATACAGGATAATTACCTGAAATTTCCGGTTTCCAACCACAGTGCCCGTTTCGGGATGGATTTCCAGTTAAATAAGAAAAATGCGTTGAGTTTTGTGGTGAACGGGATGAATAACGGCTATACGATCGATGGGATTAACCGTTCGGACGTTCAAATACAGGAAGATGTAAATTCGTCCCGGTTTGTAACAACCAATGACCGGAAAGAAAAGTGGTTCAACGGTTCTGCCAATGTGAATTACAAACATGTTTTGGATTCAAGTGGTTCTGAAATTACCGCCGACCTGGATTATGCCATTTACCAAAACCAAAATAACCAACGATTCAATACGAGTTATTATGATGTGAACGGAGTTCCTTTCCAGGATTCCTATATTCTTACCGGCGATTTGAAAGGGAAACTGGCTATCCATGCTGCGAAAGCAGATCTGCACAAGGTATTAAATCAAAAGAACTTTTTGGATGCCGGGTTTAAATCGAGTTATGTGATTGCAGATAATGACCTGGAATTTTTTGATCGAAGCAATGAGACACCCGTTTATGATACAACCAAAAGCAATCATTATATCTACCAGGAAACCATTGGGGCGGGCTATCTGACCTGGAATTACGAAGGAAAAAAGTGGTCTTTTCAGTTGGGCACACGCGGAGAATACACACATGTGAAGGGAACACAACGGACAACCAATTCAATTTCGGATACCGGTTATTTTCAACTTTTCCCAACGGCTTATTTAGGATTTAATCCGACAGAAAAGCACCATTTTGAGTTATCGATGAATCGAAGAATTGACCGTCCGAGCTACGATCAGCTGAACCCGTTCAAATTTTACCTGGATCCGTCGACTTACAGGGAAGGAAACCCGCACTTGCGTCCGCAGACAACGTATACATTCGAATTAGGGTATTCCTTTAAAAATGTGTTGTTTATAAATGCAGGGATCGCAACAACCAAAGACAACATCACGGAAGTCATTGCACCGTTGACGCAAAACCAGAATGTGACGGTGCAGACGAACATTAATTTGAGCCGGGCGGATTTGATCTACGCAAACATTTCCGCACCTGTCCAGGTGACCAAATGGTGGAACAGCGTCAATAATATTAATGCGTATGTAGCACTTTATTCAGGGAATGTGGCGCAAACGAACCTTCAAAACAGAGGTTCGGGTGTGTTGATCTTGAGTACGGTAAATACTTTTACGTTGAAGAAAGACTGGTCGATCGAATGGAATGCTTCCTATCACACACCGGAAATCTATGCTTTCGACCACATCAAGGAGATCTGGCATACAGGAATCGGTGTTCAAAAGAAAATCCTGCAAAGCCGTGGGGTGATCAAATTTGCATGGACGGATATTTTCTACACGAATTACATCCGGGCAAATGTTGCTTTTACAAACTACAAGGAATACTTTGATGTGAAACGGGATACACGTGTAGCGACTTTAAGTTTCACCTATAAGTTTGGGAAAACAAGTGTTGCAGGAAGCCGAAGAAGAGGAACGGGTGCAGATGACCTGAAAGGAAGGGTGAATACCGGTGGTGGTTAATACAAACTCATTGGAAATTATCGATCGTAATTAATCAAAGGTTTGAGGGGATATTTTTCTTCTGAATGTAATCCCTTATTCCGTTTAGTTGTTCCGGGTTAACATCCTTTGCGGAAATGACATTTGCAACCAGTTTATTTTGCCAGATCAAGATCAAACCGGCTCTTTTCCGGATTCGGATGATCTCATTCCATTTAATGGTGGAAGAATAGCCTTCTTTTGATATGGCAATTCCTTTGTCTGAAAAATCATAGGTGGTTTCCTGTTGAATGCGGGGATTGTTTTGGTAATGCCTTTTCGCATTGTTGAAAATACTGAACGCAAACAGGCCCAGGAACACAATAGCTACAAAAACAAGCATGTAAGCGTCTTTATTACGAAAAAACAGGATGGCAATCAGTGCACCGATGATTAAGCCGATAACAGCAAGGAGTAAGAAAAGTACCTGGAGTCGTTTGAGCAATAAAATACCGGTCAGTTTTGCGAATTCGGACTGGGCGAGTGTTGTTTTGATCTGCATTCTTCAAAATTACGAATTCCTAATTATGTCCCGATAGTTATCGGGATGCGAAATATGAATTATTTAATGGGTTTACGCTTGTGAGAAGTTTTTTCCAGATATCAAGGCATTCAGATTTAGGATATTAGGACTAAAATCTTCTAAAAACCTTTGAAAAGTCCAGGAATTGGATGTTAATTCCTTAACCTTTTCATACTATACCTATACGAGACCTATGCTATATCCATGCTATATCCATACTTGACGATGGGATGATGCATTTCGAACTAATTTCAGGTTACGCTTTCGAGAATAGTTTGACGTAATATTACCGAATTACGTCAAAGTTGAAGGAAGATCAAGGATTACTTCTTTTTGCCCCGATAGCCATTTGTGCTGATTAAGGTTTTAAAACCAACGGGAGCCCATTTTACATTTTTAATTTCAATACCCAGCATTCCACAAATTCCTTGTCGCGCCAAATGGCATTTCGCTTTGTTTTGACAGATGCTGCAGCTACTTTTTTAGTGGTTTTTTTAACTAGGTCAAAACGGTTTTGCTGTTTCAATTCCAGTTCTACCGGGTGAACGAAATGCGGGTCCATCAATCCGGCCAGATTGGAGAATAGGATGACAAGCTGTCCTTCCGGATTTAAATGTTTGTGGGCTTCTTCGAAGAAACGTGGGAATAATTCGGAATCATAGTAAATCGCCAGGTCAATCCCGGATACTTCTTTTGGCAATGGAATCCACGGCGGATTGAAAGCAATCACATCGGATTTAATGTCTGATCCGGCAAACAGATCCCCGAAATAAAGGTTGACAGAATGAGAATGAGAATGAGAATGAGAATTGTTTTCCTGTAAAATACCTATTAGTGCATTCGGATTGATATCTGAAGCATTAACTTCTTTAAAATCAAATTGATTGAACAGTTTACTTAAAATGCCACTTCCGATCCCGACATCAAATGCGCGGTCTTTTGTACCATTATAAGATTTTAGATAACTGACAAATAATTCGATGTGCTCAAAACGCGTAGGGAAGTAGGTTCCGTAAAAGGGATGAAGTGTTTGCTTTAATCCCGGAATACGAATTCCTTTTTCGTACCATTGCCAGGAACTGTTTAATCCTTGTACGTCAGTGAAAGGAAGGAAAAAATCAGGAAGTTCCGGGTAAAGTATACGGAGCCAACCGATTTCGGGTGCTTTTCGTACATGCAGCTTGTGATCTGCAATTTCGATAAGTAATAATTGTGTTGCTTTTCTGAAACTGTCGCGATAGGCTCGCTGGGATTGAAACGAATCGGTAGTTGACTTTTTAGACAGGTGCTTTTTCAGTGCTTCCAGTACGGCAATTCCACTGCTGAACTGATCTGCGATCAAAACATAATTTCCTTCAAGCAATGCTTCAACAGCATCTTTCGGATCAATGTGCTTCGAATATTCCAAAACAGGGATATTTTCCACTAATGGCTCTGGACGATTGAGTTTTAAGTCTGTAGAATGACGAATGGGTTTTGCTTGAGCCATAAATGACCAAAATTACAAATGATTCCTGTATTGTTTATTGATTAGCTCCTCTGGATTTATGCTAAAGAGATAAATAAATCCAAGGAAAAACCATTCCATTGGTTTCATCAGGAAGTAAGTGAGATTCGCTCCAAACCGACTTGTAATCTTCTTCGAAAGAGGATAGCCGTATTTGTCATAATTTTCACGAATTATTCGATGTGTTTTTGGGAATCTGGTTTCGATTATGTTTTCAAATGCGTTGGCAATTGATAATTGCCGATTGACGATTATGGGTTTTCCATGCCTGATACCTATTTTTTGCGGCTTTACAATTTTTGGGGATCCGCAAGCAGCAACGGTACATAAGTAATGTCCCTGGTGATCTAAGAATGGTGGATGATCTTTTTGAGATAAAGTCCAGGTTGTGGTATCCGTAAATACTTTGATCATGGAATCCGGATATTGGCCGAAAAGCATTAGAATACAAAGAATCAGTAATAAAAAAGGAACGAAGAAAATTAAAATCCAGGTACTCGTTTTTTGAGAATCAATTAATTTATTATTCAGATAATTCAGGAATTTGTTTTTGTATTGACCGCGAATGCGGTTAGAATCAGTGCTTTTAATGATCCGGACAAAAAGAAGCAGATTGAACAAAATAAAACTTAATGGAGTTAACATGAAGATCCAATCTGAAGCAGAATCTGAATTTCCATGATTATCCGAATGTTTCAGGAATTGAATGCTCCAGGGAATGCAAATAATTACCCAATAGATCATAGAACAAATAGCCAGTGTAAAAGCTAGTGGTGGAAGCTGTTTGCCTTTTTTCCAGATATAAAAGCTGGATACGGCATTTAAAACATAGAAGAAAATAAAGCTTAAAATGTGTTTAAATGACAATGGGGTGTATTGAAAATCGAAGGGATCTATCTGGTTATAATAATCCACATAACGATGGAGTAATTGACTAAAAAGAATGCTTAAGTGACCAATAATCAAGAGGAAAAGAATACTCGAATCAATTCGTTTTTCTGGTTTTGAAAGACCGGAGTTCAATAGGTTTGTTATTCCCATTGAAAGCAGAAATAAGAGTAGAAGTAATAAAGGAATTACTGCAAACATAAGTGACATTAGATTAGGTTTTAAGGTTGTTATTCTTTTGTTTGTGCGTCCACAGCAGCCCTTACCGAGCCGTATTTCAATAACAATTCATTGGCTTGTTGTTCATCGAGTCCGGTTGCATCCATCACCATTTTGGTACCACGATCCACCAGTTTTTCGTTGGACAACTGCATGTCTACCATGCGGTTTCCTTTCACTCTTCCCAAACGGATCATAATTGCAGTGGAAAGCATGTTCAGAACCAGTTTCTGAGCGGTTCCGCTTTTCATACGTGTACTTCCCGTAACAAATTCCGGTCCTACAACAGGAGTAATGGCAATATCTGCCAATTGGCTCAAGGGCGATCCCGGGTTGCAGGAAATACCACCGGTTAAAATTCCTTTTCTTTTGGCCGTTTCCAAAGCCCCCAGTACATAAGGAGTTGTTCCTGAGGCTGCAATTCCGACCACAATGTCTTTTTCAGTGACGTTAAAAGCTTCGAGATCTTTCCAGCCTTGTTCCCGGTTATCTTCTGCAAATTCAACGGCTTTACGGATAGCCTGGTCTCCACCGGCAATAATCCCGATCACCATTCCGTGAGGAACACCGAATGTAGGCGGACATTCGCTTGCGTCAACGATTCCCAAACGACCGCTGGTGCCGGCTCCCATATAAAACAAACGGCCGCCGTCGCGCATGCGTTCAACACACCCGTCGACCAATTTTTCGATTTGCGGGATTTCTTTTTCAACCGCCAATGGAACAGTATGATCTTCCTCATTGATCCCGATCAACAGATCTCTTGTGGACATTTTGTCCAGGTCATGATGATTGCTTTCTGATTCTGTAATTCTTTTCATAATTGAAAGTTCAAAGAGTTCAAATAGGTTCAAAAGTTCAAATTGAGATTGAAACTCTTTTGAACATTTTTAACTATTGAACTATACAAGAAACGCTTCAAGAGCTCCGTTCGAAGGCATTACTTCCACACGTTCGCCCAATGTTGTTGTTAAAGTCATTCCTACAAAATCACATTTGATAGGATATCTGCGGTGCATCCGGTCGACCAAAGCCACTGTTTTTACACTGCGCACAGGTTGTTCCAGGATTTTCATCACCCCATATTGCATGGTTGTTCCCGAATTGATCACGTCATCCACAAGAATGACCAATTTACCATGGAATAAGGTCGGATCTATGGAACACTGAATTGTTGAGTCCAGAGGATGGTCTTTGTCCAGTTCGATTTTGAAGTAAGTCACTTCCTGTGAGCTGTTTTTGCGAATAATCTCAGTGATTTGTTGAGCAAAGGTTTCCCCGTTCCCGGTAATTCCTCCAATGAATAACTCCGGAATTCCGTAGGTATTCTCTAAAATTTCGTGCGCCAAACGCATGATCTTTTGCTCAATCTGATGCTGATTTAAAACCAATTTCATGGAACTGCTGATTTTTCCTGTAAAGGTACTTTTTTCCCTTCAAAAAAGGATGTTGTTTTGGAAATAATGCGGTGGAGGGTGCATTTTAGGTGTACTGATGAGATGTCGATTTTAGGGTATCCTTGTTCTATGTTCGCGATATTGCGAACGGCCCACTGTTTACAAAGGGAAGGAGGCTTTTGAATACTGGATTTTGTATACCATTTAACCGGAAAAATTATCTTTGAGTCAAATAGGAACTCAAATGGGCAAACTGCTTGATTTTTTTAATCGCCGGAAATATGAGGTGCTGCTTGTTGCTTTGCTTCAGCATTTGTTCATCGGGATATTTATCACTGATCATGCAAATTACCGGGATGTTATCTGGCCGATCAATATGTTTTTACTTGGATTGGCATGTACAGGCCTTTTTATAGGAAAGGACAAATGGAAAGGCTGGATCAAGAACCTTTTGTTCATTTTGGTGGTATTACTTCCTATTGGGATTTCCTTTGTAAAGGACGTCAAATTCTATTTTGATATCCTGAATATCATTTACGTCATTTTCTTTTGCTTCATCTTTTATGAAGTGGTTAAATTCCTGGTAAAGCCCAGTTACATTGATACGGATGTGATCTCGGCTGCGGCTTGCGGATACTTTTTGTTGATCGAGATCAGCGTGTTCCTGCTTCAGTTCCTGATTTACAACAACCCGGACTCTTTTCGTGGAATTGACATGAAGGACAATGCCTCCGTTTATATGGACCTGGTTTATTTCAGTTCGATTTCAATGACCAGTATCGGATTTGGGGATATTGTACCCACCGCTCACAGCACCAAACTGGTTTCTTCCATTTTGGGGATTTTGGGACATTTTTATACCGTTGTTTTGGTAGGTATCATCATCAGCAAATTCACTTCACGAAAATAAGTACACATGCACTCAGGAAAATCATATCGCTTACAGGAATTCCTTATCTGGACAAGAAGAAATATCTATTGGTTATTGATTATCGGGATTATTCCGGTGGTACTTTTTGATGTGTTTAAAATCCATTGGATCGCCATTCCCTGGACGGTTGTGGCACTTTTAGGTACGGCAACGGCCTTCATTGTCGGTTTCAAGAATACGCAAACCTATAACCGTACCTGGGAAGCACGCCAGATTTGGGGAGCGATTGTCAACAGCAGTCGGTCCTGGGGAGCTATGAGCCGCGATGTGATTTCAGACAAAACAAAGAGCAAGGAATTGATCTACCGGCATTTTGCCTGGCTGACTGCACTTCGGTATCAAATGCGCGACAGCAGGGCCTGGGAAACTTCTTCGAAATCCTATAACAAGGAGTATCAGCAATACTATCAAATTCCGGAACGTGAAACTTCCCTGGAGTCGGAATTAATCAAGTATTTACCCCAGGAAGAAATCGATGCACTGTTGAAAACAAAGAACCGTGCTACCCAATTGCTTGCCCGACAATCCAAATTACTTCGTGAATTGTATGATGCGGGTCAAATGGATTCCCACCAATACATTGAAATGCAGAAAACGTTGAACGAATTCTTCGAACACCAGGGGAAAAGCGAGCGAATCAAAAATTTCCCTTATCCACGCCAGTTTGCATCAATCAATACGTTTTTCATTCGCTTGTTCTGCTTCCTGCTTCCGTTCGGGATGTTATTGGAATTCCAAAAACTGAACGATTATGTGGAAGGTCCGATGAAAGGCCACATGGTTTGGCTGGTATTGCCGTTCAGTGTATTGGTTTCCTGGGTTTATACTTCACTGGAGCAGGTAGGAGAGAGTACTGAAAATCCCTTTGAGGGAAGTGCGAATGACGTTCCAATCTCACAGATCAGCCGAACGATTGAAATTGATTTGCGTGAAATGCTGGGAGAAACCAATCTGCCGGAAGCATTGACACCGGTGAATAATATTGTGTTGTAAGATGAGTAAATCCAGCCAATTAAAGTGGTGTTTGATTATAATAATGATGGGGATTTTCTATTCTTGTAATAGAAAACCTGAGTTTCATTTTCATTATTCAGATGGAACTGAGATCAAAGATTCTACTGTTATTCAATTCTTAAAAAAACAATTACCGATATGTGTGCTGGAATATGATAATACGGAAAGCTATAATATTCAAACTTTTTTTGATTCGAAAATTACCCAAAAATTGAAGCACTATTTTGAAGAAGATTCATTGAGAAGGGTAAGTGCAATGGTAATTATAGAGAATCAAACGGGAGATGTGGTTTATTTGTTAAATTCAGATCAGTTGTTTGCTTATAGTCGTCGATTTAAAAATACAAAGATGTACGGGATGCTGATGTCTTTCGAAAAAGGAGTGAAATTGACTGATACTTTTTCATGGATAGGGAGGCAAGGTAAACAAAGATATGAACGAGGTATACAAAGTCTTTATAGCATAACTCCCCCCTCAATTGATTATCAGTACCCCTATGATTATTATTCATGTAATGAGTGGAAAGAATTTCTTGAAAAACTTGCTATTTCAACGAAAGGAGCCGATTGTAAAGAAGGGTATCCTTATCCTCGCTATTATTTCAGTACATCTCTTTTTGACCTCACGAAAATTGCTTCCTTGATTCAACAAAATGGATATGTCCAGGCAAATAATCTATTTGGAGATATCAAAGATGAGAATGGGGATATCATATATTCCCCAGGTTTTGTAAAAGGTCAATTACTTCAAGCTGAAAGTTGCAATGCAATTGTGAAAGTACTGAAGCGAGATACTTCAAAGATGATAATATTTAATTATCCCATTTCTTTGCGAACAGAAAAAGGAAATAGAATGGGTATGATCGTGTCAACAAAAAGATATACAATAGGACTTTTATCAGCTACAAAATTCGGTTACAATAGTGTGTCTGGTAAGGAAATCATCGATTTAGTGTCACTTTTCTGAGCTTACAAACACTAACTTTAGTAAAAAACAGATTCATGAAAAAGATCCTTGTTCTTACCTCATTATGCTTTCTGGTCCAAACTGCATTTTCGCAAAACACAATCGGTTTTCAATTCAAGATCAGCAAACCGTATTGCATTTTCAACTTCCTGGAGGCTTCGATTTACAGTCATACCACATCGCGGACGCTTCAACAGTTTATTGATGAGAAAACGAAAGGAGACAAAGAGTTTGCGAAACTGGCAACGGATTTCAGCCACATCCAATTGGATTACCAATTCCGGAGAGGAGAGTTTCCGGCAAATCGTCGTCAAACACGCACCACGTATGATTTCATTGCTATCGCGTTAGTGAATTCAACTACCATTGCGGAGTTCAGGGATAGAATCATAGGGATTTTGCCCAACAGTGAATTGCAGAAACTGATCACAGTTATGCAGGCTGCAGAAGGATATTACGATCGCCTGATCTGGAAAGATTCTGCATTGAAACTGGAGAATCAACGGGTTGCTTTGGAGAAGCATGCTGCGCAGTGTTCCGAATCGTTTACCAAAATCAACCACTTTTACAATTCCTGCTGGATTGCGGAAATGCCTTTTGTTGTGGCTCTTTACCCGATTCCTGGGTCAAGCGGAAGCAGTACAGCTACACCACATGCGAACAGTTTGTGTATCGGCGTGCTGACAGATGAAACAGACCATGTAGGGAGAATTGGGGTGGTTTTACACGAAATGTGTCACGTTTTGTATGACGAGCAACCCAGTGAATTCCAACATAAACTGGAAGGATATTTTTCGGAGAACAAATCACCGTACAGTCAGTTTGCATACAACTTCTTTGACGAAGGATTGGCAACGGCCCTGGGAAATGGATGGGCTTATAAATACCTGAGCGGGGAATTGGACCCAAAACCCTGGTACGACAATGAATACATTAACGGGTTCGGAAAGGCTTTATACCCGATCATCAGGGAATATATTGCCGCGGACAAGGAAATTGACAGGGAATTTGTAAATAAGGCAATTGATCTGTTTGGAGAGAAATTCCCGAATTCACTGACAGATTACGGGATTTTGATTAATCGGGTCTCGATTTACTGTGATGCAGAAACAAATACAGAATTAGATCAGCTGATGAATTCAATCGGGACCTATTTCCAGATGACAAACCGGAACCTTTCTTCACCGATCCTGGACCCGACCGCGGTAGACTATTTAAAGAATGATCCGCAAACGCAATTGGTATTGCTGGACCGTAACCAGGAAGAAACGATCAAAGAACTGAAAAAATACTTTCCCGAACTTTCAAAAGTGAAGCTGTTACCAAATAAGATTTACAGTTTCTTTGATTCGAAGAAACGACCGGTCATTATTTTGTATGCTGCGGATAAGTCCAACCTGGATTCTTTGCTGAAAGAAATGAAGGAAAAGAAATATTTCGATAAGACAAAAATTATTCAGAACTAACACCCGATGGCAAATATCTTTACAAATTCCCAGGTAAATGATACCGTGATTCACATGAGCAATGGATTAACTTCTGTTTTCATCGAAACATTCTGTCTGGCTGGAACCAAACATGTCAGTGAATTATTTGAAAAGGATCTGCTTATCTGGTTTGCCCAGCGGGATTGGGTACTGACCGGAATGGGATCGGAAGGTTTTGATATTTCTGAAATTAATTGGGATGAAGGATATTTTGAAAGGCAAAAACAATTCGTTTTGGATACAATCAATGCGGTATTTGAAAGATACAATTGGGAATTATTGGCTTATGAACCCAATGAGGACTTCCTCTTCGAAAGATTAGAGGTTTTTCGGAACATGATAACAAGTTTTGAAGTGAAGCACTTAAAATCAGTTAATCAGATTCGATTATTTGACTTCGATACGGGAAAATATGATACCTGTGAGAAACACCTTATTTATAAGCATTGTGCCGGTTGTGTGATTTGCAATAATGAACCCTAACGTTCATTTAACAACTAAAACCCTCTTTATCCGATTGCCCGCTTTCCACGCACCTGTTTTTTATTAATGTAGTGCCGTACAATATTACTGTTGGTCATTATCAGCAGACTGATAAGAGCAAGTGTGGAATAGATAATGATACTGATCATAGTTGGATTTTGGTTGGATACCAAGTCCCCCTTAACGAATAAGTAGATGTTTTCCACGAGGTTGGGAATTACTCTGATAAGAAGCGCTCCACCGATCAGCACGATAACGATTTTCAATAATTTGTTGTAAGTTATTTTCAGATTGACCCGGATTCCTTCGAAAGCTTTCTCCAATTTAAAGAAATTAATTGTTCGATGCGATCTCAAAATCAAGAACTGAAAAACGAGGGTATAAATCACGAAGACAAAAACAGAATATGCAATCTCAATTGTTACATCTGCTCCGGAAGTGGGAGTTGTAAAGAGATTAATCAGATTGAAAATCATACCCGGCAAGGAAACAAGTAAGTTAATAAATAGCCACATACCGAGTGTTTTGAGGCTTAAAAGCCAAAAAGCGCGAGAAGACATTAGTTAAGCATTTTTGTAGTTAATGTGAAATTCATCAAAAAACATGAATAATCCAAATGTCTTCACTAATAATTGGTTAACTGTTATTTTTTATTCATAATTAGCTAAAAGTCCTCATTATCTAACTGTTTACTTTCTGATTCTCCGCTTTTTTTGTTAATATATCGTTGAACAATATCACTGTTGGTCATGATCAGGAAGCCCGTGATCGATTGAAAGATTCCTACAATTAAACTTGTAGCTCTCGGACTCGCATTCAATGGCAGGTTCTCTGTAAGAAAAGTATAAAGATTCTCGAATAGGTTTGGGATTGCTGTAACGAGCAGAATTCCTCCGATCAAAATAATGATGATTCTTAAAATCTTATTGTAGGGCAACGAAATATCGATTCTGGTTTCTTCAAACCCCTTTTCAAGCTTCAATAAATCAATTACGCTTTGGGATTTCAAAACCAGGAACTGCAAAACAAACAGGTAAAAGATGATAGGAACGACTAAGAACAGTATTTGAAAAGCAATCACTTCGGAAGTGCCATATGGAGCATTGTAGATCGTCAGAAAATCCATGACCAGTTCCGGAAGTGACATGATTCCATGAATTACGATCCAGATTCCCATGGATTTAATGATTAAGTGCCAAAAACTGCGTACGGTCATAATTGAATATTTTGTAAGTCAAAAGTCATCAAAAAAAAGCAGCAATCCAAGACGATTTAGTGTTCCGGGACTAACCTGATTAGTTCAACTTACTACGGACCCAAATTCGAAATTTGCCAGTTGTAATTCGGAATTCGCTGTTAATAACTCCGTAAAAAACAAAAACGGTTTTGTAGAAATCCGGATTTATTTCTGTAAATTTGCGCTCAATTTGTAGTATAGGTAGAGCCATTTACCGTGTTGCAAAGATTTGAATCCAAAAATTACAAATTGAACTCTTAAAAAGCGCATAAATGCCGAAAAACAATTCCATTAAGTCCGTACTAATCATCGGTTCAGGTCCCATCGTTATTGGTCAAGCATGTGAATTCGACTACTCAGGTTCTCAAGCCGCTCGTTCGCTTCGCGAAGAAGGTATTGAAGTAACATTGATCAATTCGAATCCGGCTACGATCATGACCGATAAGGTTGTTGCTGATAATGTTTACCTGCAACCTCTTGAACCTGAAAGTATCATCGAAATTTTGAAAAATCATCAAATCGATGCCGTACTACCTACTATGGGAGGTCAAACAGGTCTGAATCTCGCTATCAAATGCGATGAAATGGGGATTTGGGAAGAATACGGTGTGAAAATCATCGGTGTGGATATCGCAGCGATTGAAATTACGGAAAACCGTGAGGCATTCCGTGAGTTGATGGGTGAAATTGGTGTGGGGATGGCCCCCCAAGCTACAGCGAAATCATTCCTGGAAGGAAAAGAAATTGCCCAGGACTTCGGGTTCCCGCTTTGTATCCGACCTTCTTATACCTTGGGAGGTTCGGGAGCATCGATTGTTTACGATCCGAAGGAATTTGACGGTTTATTGGAAAGAGGATTGCAATTATCCCCGATCCATGAAGTAATGATCGACAAAGCCCTGATCGGCTGGAAAGAATATGAATTGGAGTTATTGCGTGATGCAAACGATAACGTGGTGATCATCTGTTCTATTGAGAACTTTGACCCGATCGGAATTCACACAGGGGATTCGATCACTGTTGCGCCGGCAATGACCTTATCGGACACGACGTTCCAGCGCATGCGCGATATGGCGATCAAAATGATGCGTTCAATCGGAAATTTTGCCGGAGGATGTAACGTACAGTTTGCTGTTTCACCGGATGAGCATGAAGATATAATTGCCATTGAGATCAACCCGCGTGTGTCCCGTTCATCTGCACTGGCATCAAAAGCAACCGGTTATCCGATCGCAAAGATTGCTGCGAAATTGGCAATCGGTTATCATTTGGATGAATTGAGCAACCAGATTACAAAAACGACTTCAGCATTATTTGAACCCACATTGGATTATGTGATCGTGAAAATACCACGCTGGAATTTCAATAAATTCCCGGGAACAGACCGCCGAATTGGACTTCAGATGAAATCAGTAGGTGAGGTAATGGGAATCGGACGCTCATTCCAGGAAGCATTGCAAAAAGCTTGTCAGTCCTTAGAGATTAACCGGAACGGTTTGGGTGCTGACGGGAAAGAATTGACAAACCAGGATGCGATCCTTCATTCTTTGGAGAATCCGAGCTGGAACCGCCTGTTCCATGTATATGACGCAATTAAATTGGGAATCCCGTTCAAAACGATTTTTGAAAAAACACGTATCGATACCTGGTTCCTGAAACAAATTGAGGACCTGATCAAACTGGAGCGCCGCATTGAGAAATATCATTTGGGGAATATTCCGAAAGAATTGATGTTCGAGGCGAAACAAAAAGGATATGCCGACCGTCAGGTTGCACACTTATTGCGCTGCCTGGAATCGGAAGTGCACAATAAGCGTTCTGAAATGGGAATCAAACGCGTGTTCAAACTGGTTGATACCTGTGCGGCAGAATTTGATGCGCAAACACCTTATTACTATTCAACATTCGAATACGAGAATGAAAGTGTTGTAAGCGACCGGAAAAAAGTAGTCGTGTTGGGTTCAGGTCCAAACCGTATCGGTCAGGGAATTGAATTCGATTATTCGTGTGTACACGGAGTATTGGCTGCAAAAGAATGCGGCTACGAAACGATCATGATCAACTGTAACCCGGAAACGGTTTCTACGGATTTCGATACAGCGGATAAGTTGTACTTCGAACCGGTTTTCTGGGAACACATTTACGATATTATCCAGCATGAAAAACCGGAAGGGGTGATCGTTCAGTTGGGTGGACAAACTGCCTTGAAACTGGCTGAAAAACTGGAGCGTTACGGGATCAGGATCCTGGGGACGAGTTTTGAAGCACTGGATCTGGCTGAAGACCGCGGACGTTTTTCAAAAGTATTGGAAGAGCACAACATTCCTTTCCCGAAATACGGAGTGGTAGAAAGTGCAGAACAAGCTTTGGAATTATCCAATGAGCTTGGCTTCCCGTTGTTGGTTCGGCCTTCTTATGTATTGGGTGGTCAAAAAATGAAAATTGTCATCAACAAAGAAGAGTTGGAGCACCATGTAGTGGACATCATCAACGAAATGGGAAGCAACCAGATTTTGCTTGACCACTTCCTTGGTGGAGCGATTGAAGCAGAAGCGGATGCAATTTGCGACGGAAAAGATGTATATATTATCGGTGTCATGCAGCACATTGAACCTGCCGGAATTCACTCCGGAGATTCTTATGCAGTTCTTCCTCCGTACAACCTGGGAGATTTCGTGATGCAACAGATCGAAGATATCACGAAGAAAATTGCGGTTGCGTTGAAGACGGTTGGATTGATCAATATCCAGTTTGCGATCAAAGACGATAAAGTATATGTAATTGAAGCGAACCCGCGCGCTTCCCGTACCGTACCGTTCATTGCGAAAGCATACGACGAACCGTATGTGAATTATGCAACGAAAGTGATGTTGGGCGAGAAGAAGGTGAAGGATTTTAATTTCAATCCGAAGAAAGAAGGATATGCGATCAAGATCCCGGTATTCTCCTATGAGAAATTCCCGGATGTGAAGAAGGAGCTGGGCCCTGAAATGAAATCAACAGGAGAAGCGATCCGTTTCATCAAGAACCTGAAAGATCCGTTCTTTACAAAGATCTATTCAGAAAGAAACATGCATTTATCTAAGTAAGAGGAAGCACTGCTTCCGATTCGTTACAGACAAGCGTTAGCGCAGTCGTCAAATAGGTTTAGTAAAAGGACAAAGATTAGTTAGCGCAGTCGTCAAATAGGTTAGTAAAAGGACAAAAGATTAGTCAGCGCAGTCGTCAAATAGGATTAGTAAAAGGACAAAAGATTAGTTAGCGCAGTCGTCAAATAGGTTAGTAAAAGGACAAAGATTGTTAGCGCAGTCGTCAAATAGGTTAGTAAAAGGACAAAAGATTAGTTAGCGCAGTCGTCAAATAGGTTTAGTAAAGGACAAAAGACTAGTTAGCGCAGTCGTCAAATAGGTTAGTAAAAGGACAAAGACTAGTTAGCGCAGTCGTCAAATAGGTTAGTAAAAGGACAAAGATTAGTTAGCGCAGTCGTCAAATAGACTTAGCAGAAGGTAAATGATAGTTAACGCGGTTGTTAAATATGAATAATAATAAGTTGAATGTACATATTATTATATGCTGAAATAGTTGAAGCGAGCATACCAGGTTTGTTCAAAACAGCATTGATGATCCTGGGAGCTTTGGTTTTGCTCCGGTTTTTGGGTCGTGTTATGATTGCTAAGCGGAACTTGGATGAAGAACGGGCAGATCTTGCTCGTGAAAAGGAATTTGTCCGTGAACGCAATGAGAAATTGAAGAACTTTGGGAAAGTTTCTGTTTCGAAATCGGCTCCCAAGGGCGATGTCCAGGATGTGGATTACGAAGAAATAAATTAATATTTGAAACATGTAGGGGCAGAAAATTTTCTTCCCCTACATGTTTTTGTCGGTTAAATATTTTGGATCCAATTCAACACATATTCCGCAACTTCTTCCCAGCCTTTTTCTCCAGCAATAAAGTGGCTTCTTCCGGCAAACGATTTGAAGTCTACGATGCTGTTCTTGTCCTTATAAGATCCGGCGATCTTTTTGGTGAAAGTAGCCGGGAAGATGGTGTCATTTTCTCCACCGATGAATAACAACGGATTGTGTGCCTTCTTAAAGTCTACTTTCGCAAAGGATTTAAGCAAAGAATCCCAGGCAATTTTCCGGCTTTCCGGAACAGCGATTTCATCAAAGAATGCATCGCTCTCACTTTTTGAATAATTATTGAAGAAAGCTTTGTGATACCATTCTCTCGTTCCCATATACGGTGTCCCTGATTTAAACGGATTCACTACCGGTAAGACCATTTTAATCGTTTGCCAGGGAGCCAATACATTTTTTGGAGGAGCTCCGTCGATACTTACTCCGGCAACGGCTTTATCCAGTTCAATGAGTTTTTGAACGACCAGCCCTGCTAATGAATGTCCGATTACAATTGGTTTTTCAGGAAGCGTGTCGATGAGTTTTATTACGTTGTTTACTACATCTTCGAATCCCACTTTTGTAAGCTCCGGGTGGATGTTTTTTCTTAGATCGGCAGGAAAGCCTTCATGCCCCGGATTTGCAGGAGTATATACCGTATATCCCCGGTTTTCAAAATAAGTTTTCCAAGCTGCCCAGCTAGAGTTGTTTACAAATAATCCGTGGATTAATACAATTGTTTTTGACTTTTTCATGACTCTTTCGTTTAGTTCCCGGACACTTATTGATCTTCCGGGTATGTTTGTTAAGGCAAAGTTGCAGCGATTGAATCAGAAACATTTTAACCCAGGTTAAAATCGTATTATTTCTTTGAAAGTCTCTTTCGGATCCGGCTTAAAGAAGGTCCCTGGATACCCAGGTACGAGGAAATATGGTAAAGTGGAACAGTATTAAAAATATTCGGATGATGTTTGATCAGGTCCAAATAACGTTCTTCAGGAGTTTTAAAAAGAAAGCTTTCGCTTCGTTCCATCGCGACATTGAAGGCTTCCTGTGCAAGTAATCTGCCGAAACGTTCCCACTGATGGGATTGCTGGTACAGGGACAGTAAATCAACGATGTTAATATAAAGAATGGTGGAATCGGTCATGGCTTGTGTATGATAATCACAAGGGCTTTGATTGATGAAGCTTTTGAAGGAAACAACAAACTGATCGGAGGAATAAAGAAATACATTCTTCTCTTCACCTGTTTTTTCTTCGATAATATAGGAGCGAAATGTTCCGTCGATAATGAATCCGAGGTTTTTGCAAATATGACTTCTTTCATTATAAAACTCTCCTTTCCTGAAGGTTCGTTCCTGCCAGAACGGGAGCGATGTTTTAAATTCTTCCGGGTTCATTTTGGCAAATGAAGTAATAGCAAAAGTCAGTTTTTCAATAGCTGTCATTGTTACAAAATAAGAGCTTATTTCCCGATAGCAAAAAAGTTTTCAAATAATTCCATCAGCATTTCTTTCATTTCTTTATTGGATTTTGCCGGTGGATCCAACAAGTTCACATCCTGGATCAGTACTTTGAGATTTTCATTCTTTTCCTTTACACCAATATGCATTGATTCAACTGTTATACTATCTATTATTTCGAAATTTCGCAGGATATAATAATGATAATCACCTGGTTTGGATGGAGGACTTGCATCCGCATTCTTCTCCACAGTCATGTTACTTAGCGAAAGATGCTGTAAAAACGCTGCATGAGAGACCTTTTTGATCTTGAATGATTCATGGATCACATATCTTTTAGTACCATTGTAAGAATCGAGATCCCGTGCTTTGGAAGTTGCACTGACAGCAAAAACCGTAAGTAATAACACTGGAACGGCTAACCATTGGTTTCTCGGAAGCCCAATATGCTTTGGCTGATAGAAATAAATAGGGATGAGGATT
>CBIHOM010000011.1:0-144858 GCA_966212075.1 uncultured Fluviicola sp. | reverse complement strand
CGAAGACTGAATCACGACTAACGTCAGTGCGGAAGTGATGAGGGAGCAGCGATAGCTGGCGAAGACTGAATCACGACTAACGTCAGTGCGGAAGTGATGAGGGAGCAGCGATAGGGCTTTTGATAACTGAATCAGTCCTAGCGGGATGGAGATCAACAAAGTAGAATTGGTTAATAAAAGTAAATGAGAAGAGAAGATTCCTTGACACAACACGTAGACTGGTGGTTACTTTCAATTGTAATCATTATGTTGGGTATGGGAATTGCAAACGTTTATTCAGCGGCTTATGATCCGGACCATCCCAATATTTTTGACTTTTCCCAGAAATACGGAAAGCAGATTATGTGGGTGGGAATCTCTATTTTCCTGGGATTCCTGGTGTTTTTGATCGATTCGGACATTTACCGGAAGTTTGCTATTCCGATTTACCTGTTTTGTTTTTCCCTGCTCATTGTCGTTCTGTTCACACCGCCGATCAATGGTGCCCGTGCCTGGTTGGGGATTGGTACCATGGGAATCCAACCTGCTGAGTTTATGAAGATCGGGACCGCGATTGCGCTCTCGCGATACATTTCAACGGTAAACGTTAAGAACCAAAATGTGCAAACTGTCCTGGTGGCATTAGCGATCGTTATGGTCCCGATGGTGTTGATCTTACTTCAGCCTGATGCAGGGACATTTGTGGTATTTACTTCCTTTTTCTTTGTGTTGTATCGTGAAGGAATTACGTTCGATCCCCTGGTATTGAAAGTGGTAAATTTGATTCCTGGGGTTCGATTCAAAGATACGTGGGTGGGAAGTCACTTTATCCCGATCTTGTTCTACGTGGTATTCCTTTCCATTGTAACACTTTTGATGAGTGGCAATAAGTACGAGTTCACTTTCATGCGAGGAGTCTTAATTCCTGGTTTTTATGGGGTGATTACTGTAATTACCGTAATTGCACTGGTGGCGTATTTGATCTTACGCTGGGTTTCTTCCAGACGTGAGCAGAGAAGGGTGCTTTTGGTTATTATTACCGGTTGGCTTTTATCTGTTGCGGTTTCAACAACTGTTAACTTTTCCTTTTCAAGTTTAGCGCAACACCAAAAAGACCGCATTGAACTGGTTTTGGGTTTGCGAAAAGATGATGATGGGAAAGATTACAACCGTAACCGCGCTATGGCCGCTGTGGGTTCGGGAGGATTGTTCGGCAAAGGATACAAAAAAGCAAGTGTTGCCAGTGTGCGTTCAAACCACGTACCTGAAAGTGAGACTGATTTTATCTTTTGCCCGCTCGCAGAAGAATGGGGTTTTATGGGAAGCCTTGTGATTGTTATTCTTTTTATGGGAATGTTATTCCGGATCATAGTCATTGCCGAACGTCAGCGTTCTACGTTTAACAGGGTGTACGCTTATTGTGTGGCCATGATTGTATTCTATCACTTTGCGGTCAATATCGGGATGAATATCGGATTGGCTCCGGTAATCGGAATCCCACTGCCATTTTTTAGTTATGGAGGATCTTCCCTGATGTCGTTCTCCATGCTCTTGTTTATCCTTCTGAAGCTGGATAGCCAACGCAGAGATGTACTTTTTTAATTGAAAATTGGATAATTGACAAGTAATTGAAAAGCGGCTTCGGCAAGCTCAGCCATCTTTTCAATTTATTTCGGGTATTCAATATCCTCTTCCAATTCGTCGTCGTTTTTCTTTTTCTTCTTCTTTGTTTTTTTCCATTCAAAGGTATATTCCAAAGAAAGAATGTGTTCGTTGTAGTTATTCTTGGTATTGAATTTTTGTCCGTAATAATAAGTCAGGCCGATATCATTTGAACCTGGCAAATTAAAGTTCAAGGTCAAACCGTAACGCACCCGGTTCCAGGTATGACCATAAGGTCCGTTGTTCGGATTATAGAAAAATTCGACAGAAGCTTCCGGTGTTATCTTGGATTTCGGCTTGTCCCATTCCACATGTGGTTTTACACGAAAGGCCGGATCCAAATCGCCTCCTGTAGTAGAAAACCCTCCGATATACATTTGATAACGCAAACGAGCTCCGAATTTGATCTGTTTCACTTTGTGACGGAAATCTGCATTGAAATTCAACCGATGACTGTTATCGTAGTTCCGGCGCTCGTCGTAATCGGTTATAATCCGGTATTCGATAGAAGGTCTGAACCAATCCAGCTTATTATATTTCAAACTCGCTTCCTGGTACAGGGTAGCCAACTGGCCGTAATTGTTCAAACGTACGTTGGTATTCAGATTTGCTTCCAGGTTATACTTGAGCTCACGCTTCACACCTGCGCTAAACCAATATTGTCCTCTCGTGCTCTGATTCCAGGCCAGGAAAGAAGGTGCCAGGAAGAGAACAACAATCAATAAGGACTTCATTTAGTTCTTGATTAACGTAATGGTACCGATGTCTGCATTTTCCTTTTTGCCGATCGTTACCGTTTTACTAACAACTTCCATCGTGGTGTAATCGTCGTCGTTATTCGGAATATTGTTTCCTGGATGGAAGATTTTGCTATAGCCGAAAATCGTATAAGTGCCCGGTTGCAAAAATTCAAATTTGAACGTTCCGTCATAGGAAGCCTCGATTTTATCGTCGTACATTACATCTCCGTCTCCGTAAATGATGTATAAATCTTCAGCGGCTCCATTATAAGTTACAGTATCAGTAACTAGACCGTTGACATAAAGTCGTTCGTTGATTACAACATTTCCGGAAATGGATGCACGACCACCATCTCCTTCTACTTTTTTACATGCTGAAACTGCGGAGAGAAGAGCAATCCCAAAAATTAGTTTTTTCATTCGTCTGGTTTTATAGAGCCACAATATTAAGAGATTTTTAATCAAATTAGACCTCTGTACTAAGGAATTACAAAATAAAAATGAACTTTCCGGTTACTTTTTGTAAAATTTTACGTCTACTGTTTGGATTATAACAGAAAAGATTCGTAAAATTATGGCACTCTTTAAATAAAACTACACATGAAATTGCTACCTCCTTTTAAAATGGCCTGTTTCCTGTTCCTTATTTTGCTGGCAAATACAGCAAATTCTCAGGTCATTATCAATGAATATTCATGTTCCAATATTAGTGGTCCTACTGATGCTTTCGGTGAATATGAAGATTGGGTTGAATTGTACAATGCCGGTGCTGCTGCAGTTGACTTAACCGGATATTATTTATCGGATGACGACGGTAATCCGCAAAAGTGGCAAATCCCGTCAGGGTCGATTGCTGCAGGAGGATACAAAATGGTATTCTGCAGTGGCCGGAACCTTGTTTCAGGAACTCAGTACCATCCAAACTTCAATTTGGCACAAACCAAAAATGAGTGGTTTATCCTTACAAGTCCAGCGAACGTAACGGTAGATTTCATCGAAATCACTCAAATGACCAAACAAAACCATTCGGTTGGTCGCCAAACAAACGGTGCGGCAACGTGGAAATTGTTTCTAACACCAACTCCGGGTGCTGCAAATAGCGGAGGTGTCAACTTTTATACACCTACCCCGGTTTTCAGTGTAGCCCCTGGATTTTATGCGGGAACTCAAAACGTAACCATTACATGCCCCAATGGAGCTGCAACAATTCGCTATACCACCGATGGTTCTGTCCCGACAACCGCATCTACACTTTATTCAGGTTCTGTTTCCATTACATCAACAACAGTTCTAAGAGCAAAAGCTTTCTCAACGGATGAGCCAAGTTTTACCATGTCGGGAACTTACTTCATCAATGTAAACCATACGGTTCCTGTAGTTTCAGTTGCAGGTGCCGGAAGTAATTCAGTAGCTACCCTGTTAAATGGGAATGGGGGAATTACTCCACAGGGTTTCTTTGAAATATGGGAAGCGGATGAATCGTTCGTAGATAAAGGAGAAGGAGAATTTAACAAACATGGGAATGATTCCTGGGCATACGATCAAAGAGGGTTTGACTTCATAATGAAAGATCAGTTCGGGTATGATCATGAGATTGATCACCAGATTTTCCCGAATAAAACAAGAGATAATTTCCAAAGAGTAATCTTAAAACCGGGTGCAAGTGATAACTACCCGTTCGAAACTGGAGGAGCGCACATCAGAGATGCTTTTGTACACACCCTATCACAAAAAGCAGGTTTAAAATTAGATGAACGTACATGGAGACCGTGTGTGGTATATGTAAACGGACAATATTGGGGAGTGTATGAAATCCGTGAAAAAGCAGATGATCATGACTTTACAAAATATTATTACCAACAGGATAAGTATAACTTACAGTATTTGAAAACCTGGGGAGGTACCTGGGAAGAATACGGTGCACCAAACGCCCAACCTGATTGGAATACGCTAAGAAATTACATCAATACCAATAACATGGGTGTGTCTGCAAACTTCAATTATGTGGACAGCTTATTGAATTGGGAGTCATTGGTGGATTATTTTGTGATCAACTCCTATATTGTAAATCAGGATTGGTTGAACTGGAATACTGCCTGGTGGCGTGGAATGGACCCGAATGGGGATAAGAAAAAATGGCGATATACCCTGTGGGATATGGATGCTTGTTTCGGACATTATATTAATTACACCGGAATCCCTGATCCTACTGCAAATGCGGACCCATGTAATGTGGAAAATTTACCGAATCCCGGAGGGCAGGGCCATACGGATATTTTGGAAAAGCTGATCAATGAAAATCCGGTGGTTGAACAATATTATATTACCCGTTATATTGACTTGGTCAACACACATTTCTCTTGTCCATACATGAATAATTTACTGGACAGTATGATCAATCAGATCTCACCTGAAATGGCTGCACATTGTGCCAAATGGGGAGGTTCGGTTGCCGGTTGGCAAGCTAACGTTCAGGCCATGAGGGATTTTATGAACTTGAGATGTACCGCGTTAAACCAGGGAATGATAGATTGTTACCAGGTTACCGGTCCGAATGCGATTGTAGTAACTGTAAGTCCTGCTAATTCCGGAGAGGTAAAAGTGAATTCAATCTGGGCTCCGACTTATCCATGGACCGCGAACTATTTCGGAGGAATTCAGACAAACCTGATCGCAAGGCCACTTACCGGATTCGTGTTCTCTCATTGGGAATACACAGCAAATTCCTTAACCGCAGCAGCGACTGAAGATACGAACTCGATGGATATTGTTGCCCCTGTTACTATTACAGCTGTGTTTATTCCTGATAACCCGGATCTTGACGGTGACGGATGTACAAACACAGATGAAATTACGGCCGGAACGGACCCGAATAACCCGGATACAGATGGAGACGGTGAAAACGATTGTATTGAAATAGGTGCCGATCCTAATAATCCGACAGATACGGATGGAGATGGAATTATTGATGGTTTGGAATCCAGTACGGTTGATTCGGACGGTGATGGCGTAAATAATGAAACCGATCCTGCAAATACCGATCCATGTATTCCAAATCCAAATGCCGGTCCGTGTGACCAGGATGGAGATGGGTTGACAAATTCCCAGGAAGGAACTGCAGGAACCAATCCTACCAATCCGGATACGGATGGTGATGGGATCAATGATGGAGATGAATTAACGAACGGAACAAATCCACTGGATCCGTGCGATCCACCGAATGCAACTCCACAATGTAATATAGATACGGATGGTGATGGAATCCTGGATGGTTCGGAAGCTCAGTATGGAACGGATCCGAATAACCCGGATACGGATGGTGATGGGATCAATGATGGGGATGAGGTTGCAAACGGAACTAACCCTCTTGATTCCTGCGATCCGAACCCGGTAGGAGAAAATTGTTTCCTTGGATTCTATATGCCTACAGCATTCTCTCCGAATGGAGATGGACTGAATGATTACCTGGGCCCAAGAGTTGGAAGAGACGTTGCATCTTTTACCTGGTATGTGTATGATCGTTGGGGTAACCGAATGATTATGAGTTCAGATCCTGTATTCAAATGGGATGGAATCTTTAATGGTGTGAGAATTAATACAGGGGTATATGCTTACCAGGCTGATGTGACTTTCACGGATGGCAGAACGGAAAGATATACAGGTAATGTTACTGTAACAAGATAGTCATGAGAGGAGGAATTTTAACGGCACTTGCATTTTTGACTGGTTTGTCAGCAAGTGCCCAGGATTTTCATGTGACGCAGATTCTTCAATCTCCGAATTTGCTCAACCCGGGTGCGGTAGGAGTATATGATGGTTGGGAAAGAATTGCGGTTCAACAAAGAAATCAGTGGTTGGGAGGGGCAACAACTTATATGACTACCGGTTTGGCTGCGGATGCCAACTTTTTTAAGAACGACCGGAAACCCAAAGCACATTTGGGTGTCGGGATCCAGTTTTATAATGATATCGCAGGAAGTTCGGGATATGGTTTGCAAACCGGTTCTGTAACTGTGTCGGGAATTCTTCCGGTAGGAAATGGAAGTCAACTTTCCCTGGGAATCCAGGGAGGAATCGGAAACCGATCCGGAAATATGTCACGATTGCTTTACGATTCTCAGTGGAATGGAAATAGTGGCTACGATCCGACAATTGTAAGCGGAGAAACCCAAAGTTTGAGCTCGTTTATTTATCTGGATGCTTCGGCAGGTCTTTTTTATCAGTTCGATGGAGGTCAAAGCTCCTTTGCCAGAAACAATGATATGAAATTCCAGGTTGGGTTTGCAGGATATCATTTGAATGCGCCAGCGATGCGTTTTCGTTCCGGATCTGAAGAAAAATTGGCCAGAAAGTATGTAGGAATGGTGAAATATTCAATGGATATTCCAGGAACAAAGATGGCCTTTGATGCGCAATTTGCTCAGTTCGTTCAGGGCGGGCATTATGAATCTATTTTAGGATTAATTCTGAGAAGACGTTTCCAGGATGGAGGTAAAATTACCGGTTTGAACCAGGATGCTTTTATTGGACTGGGCGTTTATACACGTTTAAGAGATGCAATTTCACCGACTATGCAGATCGATTGGAGAGGATTCCATTTTGGAGTTTCCTATGATATCACACTATCGGCTCTGAGATATGGTTATAAAGGAGGAAGTTTGGAGTTTTCGATCAGTTATACGAATTTGAATAACGCGCTATTCAAGACGAGAAGAAAAGGGTTTCGATAGACAATAGTAATCCTGTGTTTCAACTGGTTTCTCTTAACGGTGGATAAGTGTACACTTATCCACCGATTACCCGGGTAACTAATTCTTAAAACTGTTGGTAATTTATTATCAATAAACTACAACGGTTTTCCATTTAAAAACTGTACTTTTGCGCCCTCGAATCAGGTTGATTGGAAGGAACAAAGTTGAGATATGGAAAACACGAAAAAAATTACAGGAGCTTTAATTTCAGTTTATTACAAAGATGGTTTGGAGCCAATTGTACGTAAATTGCATGAAGAAAACGTAACTATCTATTCTACCGGTGGAACTCAAACGTTTATTGAAGGATTGGGGATTCCGGTTACACCGGTTGAGTCAATGACTTCTTATCCTGAAATTTTTGGTGGGCGTGTAAAAACATTGCATCCGGCAATTTTCGGAGGAATTTTGCACAGGAGAAACCTGCAGGCTGATTTGGACCAGGCAAAACAATTCAATATTCCTGTGATTGACCTGGTAATCGTGGATCTATATCCATTTGAAGAAACAGTTGCTTCTGATGCAGACCATCAATCTATCATTGAAAAAATCGACATCGGTGGGATTTCATTGATTCGTGCTGCGGCAAAAAATTACAACGATGTAGTGATTATTCCTTCGGTGAATCAATATGCCGAGTTCCTATCTATTTTGAATACACAGGGAGCTGCTTCTACATTGGAACAAAGAAAACAGTTTGCCAAAAAAGCATTCATGGTTTCCTCACATTACGATACGCACATTTTCAATTATTTTAATGAGGGGGAAGAAACACCGGTGTTTAAGCAAAGCATTTTGGAAAGCCAATCCCTTCGCTATGGTGAAAACCCACATCAAAAAGGGTGGTTCCACGGTGATTTTTCAGCAATGTTTGACCAGCTACATGGAAAGGAATTGTCATACAACAACTTATTAGATGTGGATGCAGCAGTTCAGTTAATGGCTGAATTTGAAAACAATGATCCGACATTCGCTATTCTGAAACACAATAATGCATGTGGTTTGGCTACGCGCCCGACTTTGGCGCAAGCATATGCAGATGCACTTGCCGGAGATCCAACCTCTGCATTCGGAGGGATTTTAATTGCGAATCGGAAAATTGACCTTGCTACAGCAAACCTGATCAATGACCTGTTTTGTGAAGTTGTTATTGCTCCCGGATTTGATGCAGACGCAGAGGAAGTATTGAAAAGTAAAAAGAACCGTATTTTATTGGTCCAAAAGAAAGTAGAATTACCAAAACGTCAGTTTAGAACACTATTAAATGGTGTTTTGGAACAGGATAAGGACATGTTGTCCGAAACTGCTGCTAATTTCGAATCAAAAACAAATACAGTACCTACTGCACAGGAAGTGGAAGACCTGGTTTTTGCAAATAAATTAGTGAAGCATACCAAATCGAATACGATTATTCTGGCTAAGAATGGTCAGTTGTTAGCAAGTGGTACCGGTCAGACATCCCGGGTTGATGCATTGCGGCAAGCAATTGAAAAGGCGAGATCATTTTGTTTTGACCTGAAAGGTGCCGTTATGGGTTCTGTTGCATTTTTCCCATTCCCTGATTGTGTTGAAATAGCTCATCATGCAGGAATCACTGCTGTTGTTCAGCCGGGGGGATCCATTAAAGATGAATTATCAATTGATTACTGCAATGCGAATGGAGTTGCTATGGTGTTTACCGGAAATAGACATTTCAAACACTAAATCAAAGAGAAATATAAAATGTGTAAAAAGGAACTTTTTGGTTCCTTTTTGTTTGCAATAAAGGATTTTCACAGTAAACCTAACATGATGTGAATTTGTTAAAGTCTCAATCCAATGTTTGTTGGTTAATTGTTTATTGAAAACTACAAATCAATCGATTAAAACCACCATTTACCCTTTTTAACTTAAATTTTAAGTTTGTTGGGAAACCAAGCATTACCTTTGCATTCTGAAATTTACAACAACTTAATTGATTCTTGCGATGAAGCCAATTCTGCTAATTATATTAGCCTTATCCACCCATTCTTTATTTTCACAATCACAGTACAAAATCAGTTTAACTGCAACAAGCGCGGAGAACAAAGCATACCTTTCAATAATTGAGAATCATATTCCTGATACGTATGCTCGTTTGACGGAGGATAACCTCATTCAGTTCAGTTCGGCAACCCATTATTCCGTGAGTTACGTTGATTCAATTTGCAGAAATTCCGGAATTCCGTTTGAAAATATTATCAAATCAAAAGGACCTGTTGAAATAAGAGAAAAGGTAGGAGGAACCAATTGCGGAACAGCAGAACAAATTTGCAGCAATACATCCCTTCCGGGAAACAGTTCCGGGTATGGAGTTCAGGAATTGAACAATGCAAACAGTGGGTGTTTGGGGGTGGAGCACCAATCTTCCTGGTATTACATCAATGTTGAAACCAGTGGATCACTTTCATTCAGAATCAATCCGAGCAGCAACTCGGACTATGATTTTGCCCTTTGGGGACCCTTTACGTCCGCAAATGCGGCAGCAAATTGCCCTCCGGTTGCAGATCCTACCCGATGTTCATATGCACAAGGAAATGGAAATACCGGGATACGTCAGGGTGAATCCGACAATAGTGAGAACCAATATGGAGACAGATGGGTGAATGCACTGAATGTTAGTGCAGGTCAAATCTACATCTTACTAATCGACAACTACAGCGCTTCAGGTGTGGGCTATACTTTTGATTTTAACTGGGGTGGAAATAATACTACTGCAGTTATCGGATGTACGCCGGTTATTCTTCCGGTTGAGATGAGCCATTTTTCAGGAACCCACTTATCTGGTTCTAATATCCTGAGTTGGTCAACAGAAACGGAATTGAATAATGACTATTTCGAAATCGAGTGGACCACCACTCCTTCAAACGTCAGTTCCTGGAATAAACTGGATTTGATTGATGGTGCCGGAGAGAGCCAGTCTAAAACAGATTATTCGATGAATCATTACACATATACCCGCAACACGATCAATTATTATCGCATCAAACAAGTAGATTATAATGGTCAAACACGTTCTTACCCCGATATCATTGCGATTGACAACAGGATGAAAGATCAGAAATTGGTCAAAATTGTGAACCTGATGGGCCAGGAGATTTCGGAATCTGAAAAAGGATTGGTTATTTATGTCTACGATGACGGAACAACAGAAAAGCGAGTAAACTAATCAATATAATGTAAGGACTAAAATTTTTAGCCCTTACTCGTTTTTTATGCTGTTTTTCAAAAAGTTAATGTGATTTCAGGTCTGATCTGTTGAAATCATTCTTTCTTTCTGCAAATTCGAATATACTTTTGGAGATATTTCGATTATTTAATCTAATTTTGTAACCATTTCCCGGAATTTACGAATAAAGGGAGCAAAAACGCAAAAAGGAGCGCGCTAGATGGGATTGTTTAATTTTCTGACACAAGAAATTGCTATTGACTTAGGGACTGCAAACACACTGATTATCATGAATGATAAAGTAGTGGTGGATGAGCCTTCAATTGTAGCTAAAGATATTCAAACGGGTAAAGTTGTTGCCATTGGTAAGAAGGCACAACAAATGCACGGAAAAACACACAAATTAATAGAAACAGTTAGACCATTGAAAGATGGTGTAATTGCAGACTTTCAAAGTGCTGAACAAATGATTCGTGGATTTATCAAAATGATCAATCCGGGAAGAAAGATGTTCAATCCGACTTTGCGTATGGTGATTTGTATTCCTTCCGGAATTACAGAAGTAGAGAAACGTGCCGTACGCGACTCTGCAGAACATGCAGGAGCTAAAGAAGTATATTTGATCCATGAACCTATGGCTGCCGCGATCGGTATTGGTATCGATGTGGAAGAGCCAATGGGGAATATGATCATTGATATAGGTGGTGGTACCTCGGAAATTGCAGTTATTGCATTGGGAGGAATTGTGTGTGATAAATCTATTCGTATTGCGGGAGATGATTTCACTTCCGATATCGAAGAGTACATGCGTCGTCAGCACAATATCCTTGTTGGTGAGCGTACAGCAGAACAAATCAAGATCGAAGTAGGTGCGGCATTACCTGAATTGGAAAACCCGCCGGCAGATTTTGCTGTTCGCGGCCGCGACTTAATGACCGGTATTCCGAAGGAAATTATCATTACATATTCTGAGGTTGCACACGCTTTGGATAAAACAATCTCTAAAATTGAAGAAGCAATTTTAAGCGCTTTGGAACAAACTCCACCTGAACTTTCCGCAGATATTTATAAAACGGGTATTTATCTTGCTGGTGGTGGTTCCATGTTACGCGGTTTGGACCGTCGTATCAATGAGAAAACCAAATTACCGGTACACATTGCGGAAGACCCGCTTAGGGCAGTAGCACGTGGTACCAGTATCGCATTGAAGAACCTGGACCGTTTCCAGTTCCTGATCAAAGATTAAGAATATATATAGAAGAAATATCAGTAGGGACGCGACACATCGCGTCCCTACTTTGTTTATATTTGTTTGAAAGCGACCACAATGCAAATTCCCGAGAGTGCACATCATTTAACTTGTTATTTCACCTGGATGGGGGAAGATGGAATTGCAAGAACGAAAGTAAAGAAAGGTTCAGAAGTGAAATTGGAGCATGCAAAGGAGAATTCGGTGGTAGTCAACAGTTTTTATAGAGACAAGAAATTTCCGCTGTTGATCGATGCACGGGGAATTAAATCCATGGAACGGGAGGCCCGTGCCTTTTTCACAGCTAACGGAAGAAAAACAAACACACTTGCCTTTGCGATTATTATCGACTCTTCGGTGAGTAAAGTAGTCGGGAATTTTTTTCTGGGAATTAATAAACCGATCATGCCGACAAAATTGTTTTTGAATGAAGGCAATGCAATCGAATGGCTGAAACAATTTAAGGAAAAATGAACCCGAACGAAGTCAAATACATTCAGGAGCGCACCAATGCGATATTGGATGTTATTATGGCATATGCAAATTTAGATTTCACCCAAAAAACTCCAATTACAGATAAAGACGACGTATTTGATGCAATTGCTTCCGGAGTCAATATGCTGGGAGAAGAACTGGAAAACTCCGTGATCACACTCCAGGAACGCGAAGCGCTGTTACAGGAAGTTCATCACCGGGTAAAGAACAACCTGCAAATTATTTCCAGTTTGATGAATCTCCAGGCTTCTTACACCAAAGATGAAAAATTCCTGGCCCTGATCCGTGAATGCAGGAACCGGATTATTTCCATGTCGATGATCCACGAAATGCTTTATCGAACGAAAGATTTGAGCCGTATCCAGGTACTGGATTATATCAAAACACTCACTTTGAGCATCAACAGCTCCTTTTCGGGAAGCAGTTCAGATGTGGTATTTGAATATGACATTGATGAGAAAATTTACCTGGAAGCGGAACGCATGATCCCGATCGGGCTGATCATCAATGAAGCGGTAAGCAACAGTTTTAAATATGCGTTTCCTGACAGGAAAGGAAAGATTCACATTGGTTTTAACTGTTCAAAAACACATTTCTGCCTGAAAATTTCAGACAACGGGATCGGATTACCGGCAAAAATCAAAACAGCCGATTTTGAAAGCCTGGGGATCCAGTTAATCAATGCACTTTCAGATCAGCTCTCGGCAGAACTGAAGATCTTGCGGAAAAATGGGCTGGGGTATGAGTTGCTCTTTAAGATTGAAAACTGATTCAATGGCTATGTTCTATCTTTTGAACATTCTTTTCTGCCTCAACATCCAGAATAATTTTAGCAATATTCGTAGTGAACAGTTTCACTGCAATTGCAAGCAAAATAATCCCGAAAACTTTTTTCATAATGGCAATTCCTCCGGGACCGAGTAAATTTTCGATGGCTTTTGTGAGACGTAATACGATATAAACGATCAGGACATTAATCAAAATCGCCAATACAATATTGATGTTTTGGAATTCCGCTCTCAATGAAACCAAGGTAGTCATTGTTCCTGCACCGGCAATGATCGGGAAAGCCAAAGGAACCACACTTGCAGTTTTTCCCGATACGGAATCGCGGAACAAGCGCACGCCCAGGATCATTTCCAAACTCATAGCGAATAAGATCAACGATCCCGCAACGGCAAAAGATCCGACATCCACTCCGAATAATTTCAGGATGGATTCTCCCAAAATCAGGAAACCGATCATAATTCCAAGCGAAACGAAACTCGTCCTGGTAGGATGAATATCCCCGCTTTGCTCTTTGATTTTTATAATTAAAGGAACAGACCCGATCACATCGATCACTGCAAACAATACCATGGAGGCTTTAAAAAGCTCGGCCCAGTTAAAAGCCAAAAAATACTTCATCATATCTTAGTGATTTAAAACCGTTTGTTCTACAATGATAGGAAAATGTTTGTGTTCCAGTTGCTGAATTTTCTCTGCAAGTGATTCAAAGGTGTCATCGGAAGACAATTCCGTTTCAAATTGGGCCAGGATTTCTCCCTGGTCAAATTCTTCATTCACCAAATGGATCGAAATTCCGCTTTTCAATTCTTTTGCACCGATTACCGCTTCGTGAACAAATTTGCCATACATTCCTTTTCCGCCATATTTAGGCAGAAGGGAGGGGTGAATGTTGATAATGCGATTTTGATAACCATGAATAATATTAATTGGGATTTTACGCAAAAACCCGGCTAAAACGATCCAATCGATAGCGCGGTAATCCAATTCCTGTAAAACAGTGAGCCCGCTTTCAAACTCCTCATTGCTAAAAACGAGTACTTCAATTCCTAAAGTTCTTGCTTTTTCCACAACGGGTGCATCGGCTCGGTTACAAACTAAAGTTTTCACTTCAATTAGAGGATGATTCTGAAAAAAACGAATCAAATTCACGGCATTTGAGCCATTACCGGAGGCGAATAGCGCTATTGATTTCTTATTCATGGCACAAAGTTACATAATCCAAATGACACAGCACAAGCGGATTTCAAGCTGAAAACGAGATTTTGCGAAGACTTAAAATGTAATTAAGTCACTTTATATTTTGTTTTTATCGCATTTCCTATTTTCTTTGCAAGCTGAAAAACCTTATAAAAGAATTGAGATGTCTGATATCAAATCAAGAGTAATATCTATTATCGTAGATAAGTTAGGAGTTGAAGAAAGCGAAGTAACAAACGAAGCAAGCTTCACAAATGATCTAGGTGCAGATTCACTAGACACAGTAGAATTGATCATGGAATTCGAAAAAGAATTCAATATCGCTATTCCGGATGATCAGGCTGAAAACATTCAAACAGTTGGTGACGCGGTTTCTTATATCGAACAAAACGCTAACTAAAAAAACGTTTTCACAGGCATTTATTTAATCTGATTTTATGGAGTTAAAACGAGTTGTTGTAACCGGCTTGGGAGCTATTACGCCCATTGGAAATACTGTTTCAGAGTACTGGGAAGGATTAATCAATGGAAAAAGCGGGGCCGCACCGATTCAGCAATATGACGCTTCAAAATTCAAGACGCAATTTGCCTGCGAAATCAAAAATTTCAATGTCGAGGATCATATCGACAGAAAAGAAGCACGGAAATTAGATCAATTTTCACAATACGCCATGGTTTCTGCTAAAGAAGCCATGGCTGATTCTAAATTGATGGAATCGAACCCGAATGTAGACCGTATTGGTGTTATCTGGGGTTCGGGGATCGGTGGACTAAAAACCTTCCAGGATGAAGCACAAAACTTCTTTGGAGGCGACGGGACACCGAGATTCAATCCGTTCTTTATCCCTAAAATGATCGCGGATATTGCCGCAGGTCATATTTCCATTGAATACGGTTTAAGAGGACCGAACTATGTAACAGTTTCGGCTTGTGCGTCATCTACCAACGCAATCATTGACGCGTTCAATTTGATTCGTTTGGGGAAAGCAGATGCCATTGTTACCGGTGGGTCCGAAGCTGCTGTAAATGAAATGGGAATGGGAGGATTTAACGCGTTGAAAGCCCTTTCAACCCGTAATGATTCTCCGGAAACTGCTTCCCGTCCGTTTGACTTAGACCGCGATGGTTTTGTCTTGGGTGAAGGAGGTGGTGCATTGATCCTGGAAGAATACGAGCATGCAAAGAAGCGTGGAGCTAAAATTTATGCCGAAGTTCTTGGAGGTGGTATGTCCGGTGATGCTTATCACATGACTGCTCCTCATCCGGAAGGGATTGGTGCGAGAAATACCATGATCGCTGCATTGGAGGACGCTCAGTTGGACCCATCTGCAATTGATTATGTAAACGTTCACGGTACATCTACTCCGCTTGGAGATATTGCTGAAACAAAAGCAATCCTGCAGGTATTCGGAGAACATGCTTACAAACTGAACATCAGCTCCACAAAATCAATGACAGGTCACTTATTGGGTGCAGCAGGTGCTATTGAAGCAATTGCATGTATCCTGGCAGTTAAAAATGATATTGTTCCACCAACAATCAATCATTTTACAGATGATCCTGAAATTGACAATCGATTGAATTTCACTTTTAATAAAGCTCAGCACCGTACCGTGGATGTTGCCTTATCAAACACCTTCGGTTTCGGTGGTCACAACACTTCTGTGATCGTGCGGAAGTATAAAGGGTAAAAAGTTAGGTGCGGCTACGACTACCATTTTTTAAGCAAAACCGGTCTCAGGAAGACGTTGCATTCATTCGATTTTTCATGAATCGCTTTGGATACAGACCAAAGAACATCAATTTGTTTTACCAGGCAGTAACACATCGTTCCATTGCCTATCACGGACAAAAAGATTTTTCAAACGAACGTTTAGAGTTTCTTGGAGACGCCATTTTGGATTCCATTATTGCAGAATTCCTGTTCCAGCGCTTTCCGGACGAAGATGAAGGATACCTGACAAAAGTAAAATCAAAAGTAGTTTCACGTAAAACGCTCTCCGAAATCGGTGAGGAACTGGAATTGCGTTCGATCCTTCGTTATAACAAGGGTCGTTCCATCAATTTATCCTCATTGGAAGGAAACGCCTTCGAAGCCATTATCGGGGCAATCTACCTTGATAGTTCGTACGAAGTAACCAAGAAGATCATTTACAACCACATCTTCCGCAAATACGTGGACCTAAACAAGATCCTGGAAGAAGAGATCGATTTCAAATCCAAGTTATTTATCTGGAGCCAGAAGCGCAGGTTGAACCTGGAATTCGTAGTCTTACGCGAAGAAAACAACCACGGTACCTGGTTCTACGAGGTCATCGTTCAGGTAAACGGCACCAACTACGGTAAAGGAACCGGTAATTCCAAGAAACTGGCCGAGCAGGCTGCAGCGAAAGAAACGCTGACTCTGATGGGGGAGTTGTAGCAACTATTTCCCGTTTTTTGCGGAAAACCACATCTGCAATTTATTTTCATTTTCAGTATTTATACGGTTGATTTTCAGTGTTATTATCTCTAGGTTTGAGCACACTTAAAAGCACATACTATGAAAACGACACTATTCATTCTACTTTTTGCGGGCGTAACTACGCATTATTTTTCCCAAACAAATACACTTCCTACTACCGGGAATGTGGGGATCGGGACAACATCTCCAACAGAACGGCTCACAGTTAGTGGCTCGGCACGTATCGATTCAACCTTAATCGTAAAGGATTCCATGGTCGTGGACCGTGGAGCGCATATCGGGAGTGATCTCCGGGTAGATGGGAACACCACGCTCGAAGGAAGCTTGACACTGAACGCATTCCGCGATTCTACACTCGAAGAGGATGCAGTCCTGTTGATCGATGCGAACGGAACAGTCAAAAGTACCGGTAGCTCGTTAAGAAGTTTGGTTTATTCGGATTCCGAATTCATTCCATGTAAAGACGAGAATGGTGGAAATACAGCACCGGCATCACCAGTTTGGCTAAATGGTCCGAATAAATTGTACACCAGCAGTCATTGTTCACCGGATGTCAAAGTTGGAATCGGACAGAATGATCCGGATTCAAAACTCCATATTACAACAGCTTTAGATAAAAATACGCATCCGCTGATTATAGACAAACGCATGCAGGGAATGACAACCCCTTATAAGTTACTGGAACTCGATAACAACGGATTGCTGTATGCCCGCGAGATCAAAGTGAACCTGGATTCCTGGCCGGATTATGTATTTGATGCCAACTATCGATTAATGCCTTTGAACGAATTGCAGGCATTTATTGAGCTGAATAATCATTTGCCGAATGTTCCAACTGCCTGTGAAATGGAGGAGCAGGGAATTAATATTGCAGAAAGCAATGTGATGCTGATGGAAAAAGTAGAGGAACTGACGCTATACTTGATCCAGGTGAAAGAACAGTTGGATGCCCAGAAACAATTGTTAAAGGAGCAGCAGGACTTAATACTTCAATTGCAGCAACAAGTAAAACCTTGAGTCATGAGAAAGTTCATTTATGGAATGTTCCTGCTTATGAGTTTACATGGGCGAGGGCAAACAGATACGCTGGAATTTAAGAATCCGAGAGAAATGATGGAGTATGCATATTCCAATACGAACTTCAGTAATTTCTCCAATTCCTGGTTCCGAAACGCAACACTTGAATTGGAAGATTCGGTTTTCAATTACCTGGTTTATAAAGATCAGCCGATCCATTGCACCGGAAAAGGGATCATCGGCTTGTTCTCATTAATGAACTGGTGGGACATGTCGCAGAATTTTCATCGGGATTCTATACTTTTCCCGGTATATGATCATTTTTACTCCCTGGACGAATACAGCGAGCTTCACATTCCGTTCTATGTGGTGGATTTAACTGTTAACTCGCTAATACCTGCCACAGCGGATGAGTTCAGGACTAGTTCGGGTATCAGCCCTTACCGTGAAATTTTACAAAGCGACCTGGTTGAAAACGAGGTTTTATATGCTGCCATGTTCCTGGATTCCTTTGCATACAATAATGTGATCCTTGAACTGAACGACAACACTTTTTTCACCAATACGAATCGGACCATTGATTTTGTGGAGATAAAAAAAGGTTCAGAAACGAAACTTTTGTATTATAACTCAAGCATCGATTTGAGTGACTGGCTGGAAGGAAAGCAAAAACTCACTTTTGTCATTCATTTTTCAGACGAGGAAGAAATCCAGGTGCAGCAAGAGGTGGAAATGAATGAAAGAAATACTCCAAAATCTTCAATCAGTCATCATTTCGCATCCTATGAAACCCTTTACCCGGATAATTATACTTCTTCAACCATATACTCTCCGGATTTGAAGTACTCTACCTATTATGCTTGTTCCGATAATAAACTGCGGAAACCATTTATCATGGTTGCCGGTTGGGGACCGCATACAGATAAGGGAGTGATAAATAATGACCAAAACTGGCCAGCATCTTTGGGCCAGCTGTCTAATCAGTTCAACCAGGCCGGTTTGATTGAACACCTGCACGATGAAGGATTTGATGTCATTTTATGCCAGTTTTTTCCGCCCAATGCTTACGTGGAAAAGAATGCGGAGCTATTGGAAAAATTGATCAACCTGGTAAACACCCGGAAAATGCAAAACGATTCCTACCAGGAAAACATCATAATGGGATTCAGTGCCGGATCTTTGGCAACACGTTTGGCATTACAAAAAATGGAATACAAGCATTTGAATCAGAATGGATCGCATCCGCACACCCGATTGTATATTTCCAATGACGGAGAACACGGAGGAGCCAATGTTCCTTTGGGAATGCAACATGCCGTCGAATATCTTTGGGTTTATGACTATAATCAACTCACGACAAATCTACCCTTTGTTGGCCCAGCATTTGAGAATTTTTTTAAGACATATGCTTTGCATTACATTCTCAATGCGCCTTTATCGGAGCAATTGTTGCATTATTTTCATACTGAAACCGGCTCGGGATCAGCCCCAGGTCAAGGGCAAAGTAGTTTGCGCAGTTCCTATCTGGAAAAACATACGTATTACAATCACTTAAAGAATGGAGCCAGATTGGGTTATCCTTCTTTTCAGCGAATCATTTCCATTTCAAACGGTTCATCTACTCCAAAGTATAATTTTTCAGATTTTTCCTGTGATCACTTTCCCTACCCGAATGAGGCAGGAGCCATCTTTTTCAAACAAAACTCGGCTCCAGTACCTTTTGTAGACCGGAGATATGAAGCATCTTTTCTCACATATGGAATTCACAGGGTGTTTTACTGTGAACACAAACCCTGGTTTAAGCCCTGGAAATCCAAATATGAGGCGGTGACAAAAGATCCGTTGGTACTGGACAATGCTCCCGGAGGAATCATTTTCATTGAACAAAATCCAATAATTGAGATTAATAATCAGTTTGATATCCAACTGCCGCAAAGTCCGAATATTAAAGAAGATCTGTTATATGCCTTTACGCCAACAGTACTAACGCATGATGTAAAAGATTTGAGTGCATATCTAAATAATGGCTATCCGGATTATAAATTCAAGGAGCGGAAATTAATGTATAATAACGAGTTGGCAGCGAATATTGGTAATCCTAATAATGCATCTAATTACTTTGGATACCCTCATTTGGGCTACCCCGGAAATCATTACGATTATACGGTTTTTGATGCTCTGTTTTGCTGGAATGAGAACACCGAACACTTGACCGGAAACAGGAAAGATCCGAATGCCTATGCCGGAATGGATTCGCCCATTAAAGCGGTGGTCAAAAATTTCCTTGTAGAAGAAGCCGAGCCTGATTTTATTTTCTTGCAGAATTTAAGGATCGGTTTCTTTGCGCGGCCAAATTACACTTACCGGGTAGATTACGAAGCCGGGAATACCATCCTGTTGGGAAATCACGTGACTCAAAAGACGGATTTCCTCGATTTGGTGGTGGAACCGAACGCCATTGTGGATGCACAGGCAGTAACTGAAATTCATTTTACGCCCGGAGTCCATATCAAAAGCGGTGCTGATTTACATGTCTATATCGGGGATATCACCTGCGAAAAAGCACTTTTTACTGCAAATTCGAATGAAGACTCCGTAAATGCTCCAGAAGAGAAGCCATTTAGAGGTGTCCGGACTGAAAACAAGGAGCAAGTTTCTCTTTTTCCCAATCCTTCCAAACACAGTTTTTTTGTCCGCTGGAGAGAAACTGCCAAAGATGAGCAAATTGAAATCCGCATTTTGGATCTTTCAGGAAAAGAAGTATTTAAAAAGCGCGTATCTTTGGAAGAACCAATATTCCACGAGGTGAAACCGGGCTTTTATTTGGTCAAATTAATTAAAGACGGAGTATGCATTACCAGAAATCTATTCATAGAATACTAATTGTCTTTGGTATACTGGTTTCAGTCTTATCATGCAAAAAGCTGGATAAGAAACACCCTATTGAATTTACTATCCAGGCACATATTCCCTATAGTGGAGAGCCTATTTCAGGGGTAAAGTATACGATTACGGAGTACCGAGCCAAAAAATGGGGAAAAATCGGTGAAATAGAATACACTGATTTTAAACTAGAGGGTGTTACGAATACAATGGGTATTGCGGAAATATCTTTTTTTCCTAAGAAAAATAAAGATTATATGTATCGAATTGATTTTGATTATTCAAATATTCAATTTCAAAACTATTCGGGGAGTTATTCCTTGATTAATGCGCCCAGCTATGATCTTATTACCCGTCAGGATTACCAAGAGGATTACGAAATTAGAGCTTTACCTCACTGCGAAGCTCACTACAAGATAGAAAATGTGAATTGTTTTGATGTAAATGATAAAATGAGATACAAAGTTTATCATTTAGAAGAATCTCCTAATGAAACATTCGAAACAATATATACATGGAGTAGTTACTTTGAAGGATGTGGGTTATTTGGTGAATATATTAATAACAGCGCTTTATCTGGCCACCAAGTTTACCAAATCGAAGTGACAAGAAATGCACAGGTGACAACTTATATAGATACTTTCTTTCTGCAACCTGGCATAACCAATGAAGTGTTCATAGAGTATTAACGCAGGCGATACTTTTTCCTTCTTAGGAACCACAGCATTAACGTTGTACGGGTCACAAAATCAAGTACGGAAAATCGCAACACAAAAGTGAGAGTAGTTTCTCACTTTTGTAAAAATCATTTGTTATGAGACTACTATTTATATTATCATTCATTTTACTTTTAGTTGGATGCACCATTACCAAACGCTATTTCGGGCCGGGTTACCATGTTGAATGGAAGAAATCGTATTCGAAAACAGAAAATGAAGTAGATCGGTTGAATATAACTGATTCGGGAAGAGAATCTTCCATGATGCCGGATGAAAATGAGGTGATTATTGAGATGATTTCGACAGATACCATGCATCGTGCTGAATTAATTTCTCCGGATCAATTGGAGATTTCGATCGAAGAACCAGCAGATTTTTCTGAAGCTCCAGTCCAATCAGGAATAAAACCGTTGATAGAATCAAATCAGTTTTCTGATGAGGAAGTTCCGGTAGATGAACCAAAACGAAGAGTAGAACTCTTTACCTGGATCTCACTAGGAAGTCTAATTTTAGCTGTCATTTTTGTGATACTCAGTTTGACAATATTTGCTGTTGAGATTCCATGGATTTTTGCAGCAGTTCATTACTTCGGTTTTGTTATTTTTTCAATGATATCTGTCGTTCAGGTACGCAAAAACCCATCTAATTACAAAGGAAAAGGTTTAACCTGGACGCTTTTTGGGTTAAGTTTGGCAACAATTGTCGCGACTATCGGTTTTACGGTTTATAAGATAGTTGACTTTTTTAGATGATTGGTAATAAAAATCAAGTACGGAAAATCGCAACACGCTTCTGAAACATTTTGCTCACTTTTGTGAAAAACAAACCATTATGAAACTACTATTTACAAGCTTATCAATTTTAGTATTAGTCGGGTGTACTATTACAAAACGCCATTTTGGACCGGGTTATCATGTGGAATGGAAGAAATCGTATTCGAAAACAAAAAATGAAGTTGATCAGTGGAATATAACTGATTCGGTGAGAGAATCTTCCATGATGCCGGATGAAAATGAGGTGATTATTGAAGAGGTGATTTCGACAGATACAATGCATCGTGTTGAATTAATTTCTCCGGATCAATTGGAAATTTCAATCGAAGAACCAGCAGATTTTTCTGAAGCTCCAGTCCAATCAGGAATAAAACCGTTGATAGAATCAGATCAGATTTCTGATGAGGAAGTTCCGGTAGATGAACCAAAACGGAGGGTAGAACCTTTTACCTGGGCGGCATTAACAGGAATCATTGTAGGATTTTTGCTCGTTTTGGTCAGTTTTTTGGCAAGCTCACCTGAAATGATTTTGAGTATTGCACTATTTATAGGTATTGGCGTTATTGTGTCTTCAATCATTTCTGTTGTCCACATACATAGAAATCCGGAGAGCTATAAAGGCAAAGGACTAAGCTGGACGCTTTTCGGATTAAGCACGGTAGGAATTGGAGCAGTACTTTTTGCAATTGTATATGCCATACTCCTCCTGACTGGTAGTGTAGGTTTTCTGTAAGGTGAGTTGAGAGTTGTATTTCTTAACCAAATCCTAACCTCCAAACAAATTGCCATGTCTGAGATAATGCGTATCTTCACGGTATAAATTTAAAGTGGATGAGCAAACAAAAGCGTCATGTACTTTCATTGGAAACTTCTGTAGACTTTGAACTGATCGGGATCTGTTCGCACCACAGTGATTACCGTTTGGCTTGGGGAATCAACAAAATTCTGGAACTGGAACTTACAAAAAGTGAAGAACCTTTTGTGATTCAATCCAAAAAAGGAACAGTCGTCTCACAACACAGTTTTCATGTATTTATCGATGAGGTAGATCACATGGAATGGTATTTAATTAAGAATAAATCGGAAGGAAAATTCCTGATCCCTGAAAAGAACCAAATTGATTATTTTCTGATTCTCAGGGAGAATGTGCTTCACGATCTGGATGAACTGGTAGAGCGAATCCGGGAATCGAACAGCGTCATGGCGGCTTACGTTTTTGAAGCCGAAGCAATCCCTTCCGCAGAACTAATAATTTTTGAATGAAAAAAACAAAAATCGTAGCAACCTTAGGTCCTGCTACTGCTGATAAAGAAGTATTAAAACAAATGATATTGGATGGTTTGAACGTATGTCGTTTGAACTGTTCACACGGGTCGCATGAAGACCATAAAAAAAGCATTGACATGATCCGCGAGATCAACAAGGAAACGGGGTTAAATGTTTCGATCCTTGCCGATTTACAGGGACCGAAAATCAGAACGTACGAAATGGAAAACAATGGTGTCATGATGAAGGAAGGTGCCATTGTAACCATTGTGACGGAACGCATTACCGGGACCGCAGAGAAATTCGGGATCAGTTATTCCCTGATGCCACGTGACGTACAACCGGGAGAACGCATTTTGTTGGATGACGGGAAATTGCAAATGGAGATTGTGGAAACCAATGGTGAGACGGAAATCAAAGCCAAAGTAATCCATGGAGGAATTTTGTCTTCCAAAAAAGGAGTAAACTTACCGAACACGAAGATTTCCTTGCCTTCATTGACGGAAAAAGACCGCGAAGACCTGGAGTTTGCATTGGCTAACGGTGTGGATTGGATCGGGCTCTCTTTCGTGCGTTCTGCAAGAGACATTATCGAATTGAAGCACATTATCTCCAACCGTCAGGCAAAGGCGCGCGTGGTTGCTAAGATTGAAAAACCGGAGGCGATTGAGGATATCGATGAAATTATCAAAGTTACGGACGCGCTGATGGTAGCTCGTGGTGATTTGGGAGTGGAAATTCCGTACCAGAATGTACCGTTGATCCAGAAAATGCTGATCCGTAAAGGACATCAATTTGCAAAACCGGTGATTGTGGCAACCCAGATGATGGAAAGTATGATTACCAATGTAACTCCGACCCGCGCAGAAGTAAACGATGTTGCAAATGCTGTGTTGGATGGAGCGGATGCAGTGATGCTTTCCGGAGAAACATCTGTAGGAAAATTCCCGATCGAAGTAATCCGAACCATGGTCAATATTGTAGATGAAATGGAGAAGTTTGAAGGAATCTATCACAAAGACCAGCTTCCGGATAAATCACAGTCGCGTTTCATTACGGATTCGATCTGTTTTAACGCTTGCCGATTGGCTCAGCGTGTAGAAGCAGATGCGATTATCACGATGTCATATTCCGGATATACGGCTTATAAGATTGCCTCTCAGAGACCGAATGCGCCGATTTTTGTTTTTACCGGAAACAAAGAAATCATTACACAATTGAGTTTGGTTTGGGGCGTGCGTGCGTTCTATTATGACAAAACGGTAAGTACGGACCATACCATTGCTGATATTAAGTATTTACTTACAAAAGATGGCTTGTTGAAACAGGGAGACCTGGTAATTAACATCGCTTCCATTCCGATCGAAGAGAACGGGAAGTCGAACATGTTGAAATTAAGCTACGTAGAGTAATTATCAATGATTAATTATGAATTATCAAGTTGAGAACTGCTTGATAATTCATAATTTTTTCAGTTAATCCAGTTTGCCTGCAAGCGTAAACCCTACTCGTTTCGCAAACTGTTTTCCTCCGCCATCAACAGAAAAAGCTTCAATCACGGCAATGTAGATCCCGATCGGTGCTTTTTGGTCGTTCGACATCACTCCGTCCCAGGTAAAACTTCCCTGTTGTCCCAATAACTCACTTGAAAACAAGGTGTGAACTTCACGGCCCTGGTTGTCGAAAATCTTCAGGGTGCCAATCATGCCCACTTCAAAGTTGTATTGGAATAAGAGTACATCCTGGAAACCGTCATTGTCCGGAGAAAAGATCGGTTCGGTAGTTCCGAAGGTAGAAGACACGCTTCCTGATAGGTATTGGGAATTGATTTTCCCGGGTGTTCCGAAGCCAATGGTCTCTGCGGCAGTATGCCAGTTAGAAGCACTCGAAGAAACTCCATTGGGATTAATACGCTCCAGCGTTTTGTTCTCAGTATCATCAATCAAAGATAAATGCCAGTCTTCGGTGTAACTTACTTTATCAATCACCAAAGTATTGTAGAGTAATTGAATTGTTGAAGAATCATTATTCAAAGAAGGAAGCGAAGTGGTGTAAAACCGTCCGGAAACTGCTTGAGGGAAAGTGTTTTTCTGATAATTACTATCGGGAGTTAGAACGACGTAAGATGCAGGGTCCAGGAAATAATTTTGGGTCAATTGAACGGTGTCTTCATCTAAGTTTACAAGAAATAAATCCTTCAGGTTAATGACCTTGGAAGAGCGATTGTAAATCTCTACGAAATCAGATCCACCACTTGCCGGATCAAATAAGATCTCATTGATGACCAAATCTCCAGCCTGTGGAATATCCGCCAACGCGAAATTACCGGTTAAGGTCGTTGCGTTCAGCCAACAATCACTTACAGAACCATAAGAGAAATTATAATGTTGGCTCAACACCAAATTCTCATTAAAAGCAATGGTAGCCTGGTTGGCGAAAGCTGATGAAACCGCAATAGACTGCACGGTCAGATTTGGATTTGAACTGAATGCAGCATTTACCAAACTCACCGAATCCATTCCTTCCGAAAAATGCACTTCCAGGTAATTCGGAGCGATTGCAACCAAGCTGCTGATGTGTGGGATCTGGGTATCCGGAGTGATATCGTATACTGAATTCTGAACTCCGGGAGTTCCTCCATTGGAATTCGCAGAAGCGATCCAGTTCGAGGCATCTGAACACGGGTCATTCGGGTTGATCAACTCCAATGTATAACCCCCCGCCTTTTTTATCGGGTCCCGGTACCACGAATCAGTATAGGAGATTTTATCGATCTGGAGCCCTGAATTGTCTTTCAGAACAACATCGTCACTTGAATTATTATAACTGGGAAAGCTGCTCACACTGGTTGATCCCGGGAATTCGGGTGTATTCGCGGTAGCACAGAGAATTTTATACTGCCCCGGATTAATGAACCCGGATAAAATGGTTCCGTCGCCACTTTGGTCCCCCAGTTTCCAGTTGGAAAGGTCAATGTATTTATTACTCTTGTTGTAAATTTCAATAAATTCCAATTCCGGCAGTCCAATAACAGGTGACGGATCTATCATGATCTCAGAAATAATCACGTCTCCCTTAACGGCAACTTCGCCAACAAGGTAGGTAAAATTTCCTGTCAGATTGGTAGCTGCATTCCCAAATACATCTTCAATCGTTGAAATGGTAATGGTGTAGCTCTGTCCGTTAGTGAGCGCTGTTCCAAGAATTAGGTGAAGCAAGGAAGCATTTGTCCCGTCAACAGACACATTGGAAACAGGAACTGCCGGATTGATCCCATAATTGCTTGTTTGAAGCAGTGTAGTTCCTCCGACCGGTTCGCTAAATAACAAATCGATCTGGGAACTCGTAATGACACTTGTACTGACAAGGCTTGGGGCTTGTGTGTCAACAATTTCATCTCCTACATACACATCGTCGTAGTAAAACTTTGTAGCATTAGAAGCTGTATATGTTTGAAACACACCAAAATGAGTTCCGAGCAAAGCTGTTGCATCTGTTCCCGTGTAAGGGCTTCCATAATTTGTTCCGCCACTGGGGTCTACGTGAAGTTTCCAAAGTCCCGTATTGTCCCTCACAACTTTTACCCTTGTAGTAAATGAAGCAGCAATTTGTCCGTCAGGTGAAGCACAGATTTGAGTAGAGACGCCCGAAACAATTTTAAATAATCGAATGGCATCTGTTGAACCTGCCTCCCCGAATTGAAGGTAAAATCCATCCGGATTCGTGCTTAAATCCGCTGAATTGGAAGTTAAATAAACCCGTCCGAAATTACTGGAACTGGGTGCAAAGGTCTGCCGTACCAGCAATTCCCATTGTTTATTGTCCAAAGAAGCTAAATTGTGCGGAGTTGATAAATAGGAACTTGCTGCAACTGTATTACTTAATTGCAATTCCTGGCTGGCATTTACAATGTAAGTGGTATTTGTACCATTCCAGGCAGGATTTGCGGTAAAATCACCGTCGGAAAAATCATCCTGTATCTGACTCCATCCAAAAAGGGGAAAAAGTAGTATTAGAAGTGTGAAAAGTGTTTTCATAAGTCGGACTAATATACAAAAGTCCGACTTTCTAAAGAAGTAATTTTCAGAGATTGAAAAGAAATAATTCGAATAACAAACATTCCAATATTCCAATATTGCAATATGGCAATATGGCAATGTTGGAATGTTGCGATATTGGAACTTTGCCAGGTTTATTTCAATGTTCGCTCCGGAATTTGCTGATTGATCAACTTCTGAATTGCTTTCAAATAGTTCTTTTCCTCACTTGAGCACATAGTATACGCGATCCCACTTGATCCCGCGCGCCCCGTTCTACCGATCCGGTGAACATATGTTTCCGCTACTTCCGGAATTTCAAAATTGATCACATATTCCAATTGATCGATATCAATACCACGGGATGCAATATCCGTTGCAACCAGAAAACTCACGGTTCGGTTTTTAAATCCTTCCAAAGCCCGCTCACGTGCATTTTGGGATTTATCTCCGTGAATTGCCTCCGCTTTGTGCCCGGATTTGGTTAACTCTCTTGCTACACGGTCTGCCCCATGTTTTGTTCGTGTAAAAACAATGGCATGAGAAATATTCTCGCTCTTGATCAGTTGCTTTAGGAATGCACGTTTATCGGCTTTTTCAACGTAATAAACAAATTGCTCAACGATCTCAGCGGTTGAAGAAACCGGTGTAACCCGCACATTTACCGGGTCGAACAAAATAGTTCCAGCAAGTTCCATAATTGTTGGAGAAATCGTTGCAGAGAAAAAGATATTCTGTTTGTTCTTAGGCAAACGTGGAAGGATCTTTTTGATATCGTGAATGAATCCCATATCCAGCATCCGGTCTGCTTCATCCAATACAAAATGCGTGATTTTGGACAAATGAATGTGTCCCTGGTTCATCAAATCCAGTAAACGGCCCGGAGTTGCAACCAGAATGTCTACCCCGGCATTCAGCTGGTTGACTTGTTTGTTTTGGTTTACACCGCCAAAAATGACCATCGTGCGCAGCTTGGAGTGTTTTCCGTAAGCTTTAAAGCTGTCGCAAATTTGGTTAGCCAATTCCCGTGTTGGTGCCAATACCAAACAGCGAATAGGTCTCTTCCCTTTAATCGGACCATCCGGTTCCAAATGCTGTAAAATAGGTAAGGCGAAAGCGGCTGTTTTCCCTGTACCGGTTTGTGCACAACCAAACAAATCTTTTCCTTCTAATAAACTGGGGATCGATTGTTCCTGGATAGGTGTTGGAGTAGTGTAGTCTAATTCTTTTAATGCATCCAATAAATGCGGATACAGGTTTAATTCATCAAATTGCATGAAATTTTTTGTAAAATGCTCCGAAATGACTGTCACATGTGGTGAACTTTTCCTCACTTCAAATCGGTGGAATTTAGTTTTTTCCGGTACAAAGGTACAATATTGAATTGAGAATGGATAATTGAAGATTGAAAAGGAGAGAGTATCCCTCTCGATATGAACAAATGTTAGTACAATTTGGATATTATTTCGTTTGAATTCCTCTGAAACAAACTAAAAGTAGCTTTTCAATAATCATCTTCTCCATTTTTCATTTTCAATTAAACAATCCGTTATTTTTGTGTAAAATTTTTTAGTTATGAGAGTAGCAGTTGTCGGAGCAACAGGAATGGTTGGAAATGTGATGCTAGAAGTATTAAAAGAACGTTCGTTTCCTATTACAGAATTAATCCCAGTGGCTTCTGAGAAATCGGTTGGTAAGATGATCGAATTCGGAGGATTGGAATTTCCCGTTGTGGATTTGGCAACAGCTGTCACCATGAAACCAGATGTGGCTATTTTCTCTGCGGGTGGTGAAACTTCTTTGGAATGGGCACCGAAGTTTGAAGCGGTTGGAACAACAGTGATCGACAACAGTTCGGCCTGGAGAATGCATCCGGATAAGAAATTGATCGTTCCGGAAATTAACGGGGATAGTTTAACTGCGTCGGATAAAATTATCGCGAATCCGAATTGTAGTACAATCCAGTTATTGATGGCACTTGCGCCTTTACATAAGGCATATGGTGTAAAACGCGTGGTTGTCTCGACATACCAATCCATCACCGGTACGGGAGTAAAAGCGGTACAGCAGTTGGAAAACGAACGTGCAGGAATTTCCGGTGAAATGGCTTATAACTACCCGATCGATAAAAATTGTATCCCACATTGTGATTCATTTCTTGACAATGGATATACCAAAGAGGAAATGAAATTAACAAATGAGACGAAGAAAATATTGGATCCGTCAATTTCGGTAACTGCTACTGCAGTACGTGTACCAGTTGTAGGTGGCCATTCGGAAGCTGTGAATGTGGAATTCGAGAAAGAATTTGACTTGGCAGACGTTCGAAAATTATTGCACGAAACTCCGGGAGTTACTTTGAAAGATGATCCAACGACAAATACCTATCCGATGCCTCGTTTTGCAGAAGCAAAAGACGATGTGTTCGTAGGAAGAATCCGAAGAGACGAAAGCCAGGAGAAAACATTGAACATGTGGGTGGTCGCCGATAATTTAAGAAAAGGAGCTGCTACCAATGCAATCCAAATTGCTGAATTGCTGATTAAGAAGGGAATTTTAGTTCCGATGACTGCTGGAACGCACAATTAATCACATTCCAGTTCGTTATACCGATATGCAGAACAGAATTCTGATCTTATTGCTTTGTATTTTTGCTTCTTATTCCTGGGGCCAAAAGGCGCACAGACACAATGGTTTGTCGCGTTCTGAATTGGGCTTCATGGTAGGCGGAAGTTATTACATCGGTGATTTGAACCAGACGCATTTCAGGCATACGAACCTGGCAGGACAATTACTCTATCGCTATAACATCAATGCCCGTTTGGCTTATCGTTTGAATTTCACTTATGGGAAAATTGAAGGTTACGACAGGGAACAAAGCGGTGAATTTTACAAGAACAGGAATCTCTCTTTCCAATCAGACTTATTTGAATTCGGCTCAGGGATCGAAGTGACTTATTTCCCTTTTGAGATCGGGAATAAAAGATATAAAGGAACGGCTTACTTGTTGGCTGAATTATCCCTGACGCGTATTAACCCGATGACTGATTACAATGGATCACTGGTCGAGTTGCAACCTTTGGGAACGGAAGGCCAGGGAACGGAATTGGCAGATAGGGGAAAATACTCGCGGATCCAAATGGGGATTCCGATTGCTGTTGGTGCGCGCATTTCTATTACCGAAAATATCGGATTGAACCTGGAATATGGTATTCGCTTTATGTTCACGGATTATTTGGACGACGTGGGTGGATACCGCTATGCTGATCCGGTGCTTTTGGCAGCCGAGAACGGCCCCACGGCAGCCGCATTGAGCAATAGAAGTTTAGACGGCAACCGGTTCGGTCAAAGAGGGAATCGCGCTTCCAGGGATTGGTACACATTCTTCGGGATCGGTTTGATGATCCGTATGGGCGGAAAAGGATCTTGCCCTTCTGATTTCTAGAAAATTCTTAGACCAAAAGGGAAGGCTGCTCGGATTGGGTAATTGAAAAGCAGTTTTGCCTACTTTTTCTGCCTCGGCAAAAAGTAGGGAGAAAGAATAATCAATGCGGATAGTAAGGAGAGATCATGAGATACACTACGACTCCGCTTGCAGCAACATAAAACCACAACGGCCAGGTGATCTTGGTCCACTTGCGGTGTTTGTCATACTTTCCTTCCCAGGCATATAAATAAGAGAAAAGCACCATCGGGATAACTGCCACACTTAAAACAATATGGGTGATCAGGATAAAGAAATAAGCGATTTTACCCGCTGAAGACAAAGTTGCCAGCTCATAGGGGTCCAATTCACCATTTCCGTTCAAATCCCCATATTTGGTAGGATCGGAAGTCATGTGATAAGCAATATAAAGCAATAGGAATAAAACCGAAAGCGCCATACATACTTTGATAATACCTTCGTGGAGACTGATTTTCTTTTGTTTGATAGCGACTAGTGCCGCAACAAGAAGAATTGCGGTCAGACCATTGATGCACGCATAAATTGATGGCAGAAAATGCAGGTCGTAGTCAACTTCGATTTTAACCTTGAACAATACTGCAACAACCGCAGGTATAACAATGGAAAGTACAATAATCAGTTTCCGAAGTCCGGGTTTAGTGGTTTGAGTTGATTCCATATTCAATGTCTAATAATTTGCGTAAATCTTTGTTCAATTGGTCTACATCCTGAGTTTGTGTGCCTCTGTAAACCCCTCTGACGTATCCTTCCCTGTCAACCAGGACCAATCCGTCACTATGTGCAAAACCACCTGCTGCCATTGGATCTTTATCCGCATGTACCATAAAGTGCATAACACCCAAACGATGTGTTTTTGCTTCGTCGCCGGTAAAAAAATACCAGTTCTTCGCCTGGATCCCGTTGTTTTTAATGTATGCTCTTAAAACGTGAGGTTGGTCTGTTTTCGGATCAATACTGAACGACATGAATTGAACTTCCGAAGCAAGGTCTTTGGTGAGAATATTCAACCGTTTCATTTGAGAGATCATCGGTGGACAGATACTCGGACAGCTGGTAAAGAAAAAATTGGCAATCCATACTTTTCCTTTCATGGATTCGGAAGTAATCACAACAGAATCCTGGTTCAAATAGGAGAAAGCCGGAATTTTGGGATAAACAGTATCTGCTGATTGAATGCCGTCTGTTTCAGAAAAAACAATGTCGTAGTTCCCGAAATAAGGAAGTGCTTTTGGTTTTTTTTCCGGTTCCGTTTTACAAGCCGTAACCAGGATCACAATCAGCGCTACATACAGGATTGGTTTCATTTTTCCTTCGCTTGCTTGAGTTTGTATGCTTTGATGTCGTATTCTTTCTCAAGGAGTGCCATATGATCGCGCATCGTCCGTATAGTACCTTCCGTTTTTCCGGGAAGGACCATGCGCAAATGATTGCTTTTGTCGGATAGAAGCATCAATTCCTGGAACCCAAATCCGCCGAAGTATTTTTTGTCTTCCTGGAGCAGGGTTTGCCCGTTGTGTTTGATGTTATAAAGCGATTTTGCGTCTCCTGAAACAACGATCCAGATCGAAGGATCGAATCCTTCCACGCGGTCATTCAGCATGAACTCAACTTCTTTGATACGTTTGTCAGGATTACCTGCACCGTCGGTTAAAACAGAAACCAATTTCACATGGCCCAGTCTCTTCTTATTTTCGCGAAGCCGCTGGTAAATTAATTGGTCCAGATGCCAGATTGTAATACCACAGGAATCAGGACACGAAGGTTGAATGGTCGTATAAATGACGATCTGATTCTTAAAGGAATGATTGGTATAAACTTTTCCTTTCGAATCAGTAAAGGAGAATGTTGGAATTGCTCCGTAATCATCCAACTCTTTGAATTTGTGTTCACAACCCCGAGTGGAAATGAATATTAAAATAAGAGCCGGTCCGAATAGAAGCAGTAGTGCGAACACTGATCTTAACGAACCGGCCTTAGAATTTGACTTAGCCATTGGCTATAAATCGTTTAAATGAACTATCCTCCGTATGTTTCCCAAGCTGAGTGAACTGCATTAGCTTCAGTCAGCGCAATGAAAATAAGGTAAATGATAAAAATAAAATACGGAACCAGAATACAGTACTTCAATACTTTTCGCTCATCGCCCAAGTGCATGAATACCAATACAATGTAACCTGCTTTTAATAAAGTCAAACCGATGAACAATAGTTTCACCACCCACCACATTGGGTTATCCTGGTGAACCATCGCTCCTACAGCAACTTCAAATGCTGTAATTACAGTAAGGATCGCTGTTACCAACCAAATCTTGCGACGAATCTTCTTTCCTTGTTCTTCGCTATGGTGAGCATCTAATGAGTATTCAATAATATCGTCTCTTTCCATGATCTATATCTTTCAAAAAAATTAAACTAAGTAGAAGAATGTAAATACGAACACCCATACCAAATCGACAAAGTGCCAGTACAATCCTGTTTTCTCAACCATTTCGTAGTGTCCGCGCTTATGGTAAGTACCACGTGCAACTCCTAAGAAGATTAAGATATTGATAATAACTCCTGAGAATACGTGGAATCCGTGGAAACCGGTAATGAAGAAGAAGAATTGTCCGTATTGGGAAGGACCGTATTCGTTGCTTTGTAAGTCAGCACCGTAAATGATCGCTCCTTTTTTTCCGGAGTTAACAGACTCCCAATATTTCACTTCAGCATCTTTTCCATGGATCTTAGTCACTTTCGCTAAAGAATGACCGGTTCCATCCGTTTTGATGATCAACTCCATATGCTCATCGTGGTGTTTTTTCCAGGTTGCAACAGAACCGTCATGAAGCGTAATTTTTCCATCTTTCACTTGTCCGTTCATAACTGCTGTACGGAAATGGTGGAACAATTCGTCCGGAGTTTCTTTAATTACGTCCCCAACTTTGTGGTGTTTTCCTGCCTGAACAACAGTAAAGCTTTCCAATTCTCCAAAATGACCTTTAACGATTGCACGGGATCCCGTGTGTTCTCCGGAAAGGATTTCAACACTTCCGAAATGAGAACCGTGAATAAAGTGGGACCATTCCCAAGCCTGGGAACCCAGGAAGAAGAAACCACCGATGATCGTAGCGATCATCCACTTCATTACACCTTTTTTGTCCATTCGGTGACCTGCTTCAACTGCCAATACCATCGTTACAGACGATACGATCAGGATGAAGGTCATCAATGCAACGTACATCAATGGATAACCGTGACCTAAGAAAGGCAAAGAGTCAAAAGTCTCTTCACCGATCGGCCATGCGCTCTGTGTTGTGTGGCGTGTGTAACCATAAGCAACTAACAATCCACCGAATGTCAACGCATCCGATACCAAGAAAAACCACATCATTAACTTTCCGTAACTAGCATTAAACGGAGAAGTTTTACCTCCCCATGCGCTTGCCGCGTCGACGTGTGTTGTAGCGTGTCCAGCCATTTTATAATTTTTTGTGCAAGTTTAATGAATAAAAAGCAAAAAAAGCAATAAATAAATCCATAATGCACCTAAAAAATGCCAGAAAATAGCAAGGATGCGAACAGGAAGGAAATTATCAACTGCTAATTTACCTGAAAATGAACGAATTGAAGCTCTTAATACAAAAATCAGTGTAACCAGAATATGCAATAAGTGTAAAAAAGTCAGGATGTAGAGGTAGGAAGTCGCTGTGTCTGAAGAGGAATCCATTTTTAGCTGGAGTGGTGCACTTAAAGGAATTCCCTTATAATAAAGCGTTCTGTCTTTGTAATCCAGTTCTTGTTTTTTATAGTAAATCTTAAAGTCTTTCCCGTATTTCCCTTTATGGAAGAAATCACCACGTCCGTCACGTAAATGCCAGGAAAACTGCTCCAAACGGATTAAATCGACATGCTGTAATTCAACAGTATCATCTACATAGAATTTACCGTCCTTTATACTGATGGGTTTGTTTTTATAAAGAATGGTGTATTTGTTTAAATCAGCAATCTTCGGATTTTTCTCTTTGGTAATTCGCTCAAATTGTTTCGCAAAAGTGCTGATTTTTTCTTTCTGTTCCTCAGAGACCACTTTACCGGCAATTAAATAGTCATTACCGTCAACCTCCATGTATTTTCCATCCACCTGGAGCTCATAATAGGATCCGTAACGTCCTTCGGAAACAGTTATTTTGGAAGATAAGAACGCACCATTTTGATACAGTTCTTTGTATCCTTTAAATTGGAAATACGCGAAGGCAACACCCAGGATAAACGTTAAAGGAACAATTGTCTTCAGGATCCCGGCGTTTCCTTTTTGGGCCAGTTTGATCCCTATGAAAAGGATAATACTGCTCAAAACGATCAAAGCAGTTGAAACGTAGAATGCCGGCGGGAAGTTGTACTTTACCCAAAAGGTATCTCCTGAACTTACAATGTACCCGGAAGATAATCCGGCAAACAACATGACGATACCGAAAATCCCTACGTAAATCAGGTTTTTCTTCATTTTCTCCCGAACCTCGGGAGTTAATTCTTTTTCGTAATCAATTTGAGACATACGTTTTTAAAAAAGGGTGCCGTGTTGCCACAAAGCGTCCATAATTTCAGGGAGCTTTCTGTCAAACACATATAAAAATTGAACAACCGGTAACCAGATAAAAGATGCGAACATTAATTTCTTGGCATCGGCGATAGTGAGACTCAGGAATAATTTATAGGATTGAAGGAAGAACAAGATCGAACAAGCTCCGGCAATAATCAGGGTCAGATCACTTGTCCAGCCCATTAACCAGGGCAATAGGGAAAACGGGATCAAGGCCAGTGAATAGATCATGATTTGGAAGGCAGATCCTTTGGTTCTTCCCTGTTTGGAAGGCAATAATGAAAAACCTGCCTGTTGGTAATCATCGTAAACAACCCACGCAATTGCCCAGAAATGCGGGAACTGCCAAACAAATTGTACGAAGAACAATACTCCCGGCACCAAACCGAAACTGTCAGATCCGGCAACCGCCCCGATCATCGGTGGAAGAGCTCCTGGAAATGCCCCGACAAAAACTGCCCATGTAGAAATGCGTTTCATCGGAGTATAAATAAAAACATAAGATACGAACGCCGCTAAACCAAGAAGCATGGAACCTAAGTTCAACTGGTAAAGCATCCACAATCCCGGAAGTAAACAAACTGCAATGACGATCACTCCTTCGTTTACAGACATTTCTCCCATTGGAAGCGGTCTTTTTCCTGTACGGTTCATTAGAACGTCCAGCTCACGTTCCCAAATTTGATTGGATCCGTTGGAAGCTGCAGTGACCAATAAACCACCAAGCATTAAGTAGACCATTTCCAGTCCGTCATGACCGCCAACAAATAAATATCCGGAAAGTGCCGATAGAATAACAAGGGCTGAGAGTCTGAATTTGGTGAAATTCATGTACATCTTCACTTTTTTGCCGATACCCATAATTACTCTTTTTAAAGATTGTGCAAATGTACACATCAACTTGCGAAGTTGTACTCAACTCCAATCCAAAATTTCAATTCGGCTTTAAATTAGATTGATTTTAGATAATAATTAATTCAAGTATTCTTTAAAATGAACCAAATGTTACTTAGTTCTTACCTCTTATTAATTCCTATGGGTTTCATTTAACTTTAAGGATATCTTTGTTCTGTATCAGGTTATGAGTTCCGTTCTAGGATACTCAAAAATCGGGTCATAGGTGTGTTAGTTTGAGGGAGGAAGTGGTAAGCCTCCCTCTTTTTTTTACCCCAAAAATGGTTTCAATATGAAAATTGCTCTTTCATATTGAACGGAATACAACATCATTACTAAACCCGCCTCAAGCTTAATCTTCCTTTTTAATACTTGATTTTACTTGGAAATAATCCAAAACAAGTGTTACGGGCTCTTCCTTGGCACAAACTTCGTTTATTCATTTCCGGATTAAAATACACGATTATGAAAAGGGTACTGGTATTTGCGTTGTTGATTGTTTGTGCAGGGTTCACGATTCAATCATGTAAGAAAGACAATAAAGTCTCTCAAGGACAAATGGAAGTGAGAATGACCGATTCACCGGGTGATTTTTTGGCACTGAACGTGGAAATCCTGAAAATCGAGGCATATCTTGAGAATTCCGGATGGGTCACCATCAATGAAACTTCAAAAGAAATTAATATCCTGGATCTGACAAATGGAGCAGAAGTTACGCTTGTAAGTGCTACAAGTGTTCAGCCGGGAACTTATACCAAACTGAAATTAACTTTTAGCGGTGAAAACAGTTTGACGTTTAATGGATCAACTGGTTCAAATACGGTGAACTTGTCCTTCGGATCAGGTTTCTCCGGTCAGGTCGAAGTACCGATCCATTGCCAGGTAAGTGGTGGGGTGACATCCAGTATTTTACTTGATTTCAACGTGGGATCTTCCATTGCACAAGCAGGCGGAGGTTACACACTAAACCCGACCATCGCGGAAATTTCCGATCCAAATACCGGGGTACAGGGTCAGGTAAGTGGGGCTTCACAGGCAGCGATCAGTTTAAGCAACGCCTCTTATAGTTCAAGCACTTACATAAACCAGGACGGATACTTTATGATTAAAGGTGTTCCGGACGGAACTTATCTGTTGAAGATCGAGGCGAAAGGATTGGGAGAGGTGCTGGCATCTCAAAAGAGCATACAAAACGTGACGATTACGAAAGGCCAGATAAAAAGCCTGGGTTCCATTCAGATCTAGCGATTTGTGAAGACCAAAAATAAATTAACACAGAAAAAGGGATTCCATTACGGAGTCCTTTTTTATTTAATTAACGGATTTTGCGTTCATTGAATAAGTTACTGCGCATCCCGATACAAACAAGCGGATTTGTGCTTCTTCCGCTTTCACCCCAACTGTATTGCAGTCCTGCCTGAACATACAAATCCAACTGTAATTGATTTAAGGTCGTAGAAGCATTTGCCTGAAACGAAACGGCACGTTGTGTAATTCCCTGTCCGATCGTATTTCCGTATTCCTTCGGATGAGAAACATAGCTTTTGTAAATATCCCCCCCATAACTGATAGCAGAATCGTCATATCCCTTCAGGTAAAAAGAAGAGAAAAGAGTTAATTGAAAATGCTTGAAGGGAACTTGAGCCGTTGCAATCAGTTCAGCGAAATTACTTCCCAAATAATGACCAAGCGGTAAGCCCATGGAACCGTTGTTTTGTCCGGAAGAAATGTGTGAAAAAGTATACGGTCGCACCAAATTTCCTTCCAATAGGTAAGACCAGCGTTTGAACTGACCTTTTATTCCCAATTGTACTCCATATTTATTTGCCCACCATTTAGAACGCTTTTTGATTTCTCCCAATACAAATTCATCCAATGGCAATTGAAAGTATACGCAGTGTTTTTTCCCGGAGAAATAATAGGATGACTGCAAAGCAAGCAACACATTGTCAGTAGAACCTAAACTGTATTCCTGTGGTCGGAAAAAGACAAAGGGATTTAAATACTCTACCTCATAACCGCGCTTGTAGGTACTGTCTTTTGACTGGAAAAAAACCGATTCCAATAACATGATATTGAAATTCGAACCGATGTTCATACTTAAGTAATGAGTGGTGTTGTACTTCCAGTCGCGCGTTTTGTCCGTGTAATTATTTTCGTGTAAAAACTGGTAAAGTAAACCGTATTCAAGGTTCCAAAAATTAACCCGGAACTGAACAAATGGATTGGGTGCAACCTGGTCACCCTGTATCAGTGAGCGATATCCTTCGCCAAAAAACTGGTTGTCGATTCCCGCACTGATGTGAAGCATTTCGTTTGGTGTGTACCCCAACCGTGTTCGAATATCCGTAAACCAAAAAGCGTCCCTATTATGTAATGGAGAAAAAGCAACGTGTGTTTGAGTATAATCTTCCCGTAAACTCCACCCGGAAGTCAGCAAGGTACGATTATACCATTTTCCCCATGTTTTTTCAAAGTTGAAACCAATGGCCGCACGATAACTAAGCGCAGTGTCGTATTGAAAATAGCTGTCAGTTGCCGGTAGAATAGCAAAGCTTCGGTGAGTACCTTTTGGACTGAAACGTGTATTGAAGATACTGGTGTCACCATCAAAAATGAGCGTATCTGTTTTGTAAGCCGCCTGTTTTAAGGGATTATATCTAATCATTGGCTGCACCGAATGATGGATCGTTCTGGAAGATGCAACATCCGGTTTCAGGTTCAGATGACGGATCCGGTCGATACTTCCCTGCGGATAACCGGCAGAAGCAAAAAAGAGAAGTGTTATGAGTAATTGAACCCGCATCAGAAGTCGAAATAATGATTGTTAAGTGCAGTCCTGATCCCGATATTGAACCAGTACGATTGCCCGTTTTGCAAGGAGTTATTAACCATACGCAGTTTAGCTGAGCCAAAAATCTCCAAACCATAGATGTGATTAAAATTGTAACCCAATTCCAGGTTTTCATAAAAAACCTGCTGGCTCAAACCTGAATTCAACTCATAAACCGGTAATAGTTGCCGGTAATTGGTGGATTGATTGAAATAATAGTTGGTAGAAGAGCTGATAAACAAATGATTCCATTCTGCGCGAAGTCTCAAAACAACCTCGTCCACTCCAGCCCCCATTGGATGTCCGATCGGGAGATTGAAATTGCTGTAATTGATCCTCGGATTGGAAGCTTGGTAAGCGTTCACGGCAGTGTGGTTGTATTCCACGTGAACCAGGTAATTATGCGATTTGAAAGGCCAGTAACGAATTCCGATCTGACCGACATCACTGGATTTGGAGTAGGGATTCATTCCGAATTGGCCATATAACAGGATTTTCCAGATCCGCCAGTTAAAATCCAGGCCCAAATAAGCATAACTTTTCCCATTGATTCCTTCCTGAATCGTTGCAGCACCAGGGATCGGAATATAAAATCCTCCTTCAACAGCTTGTTTCTGAATAGAATCTCCACGGGTCCAGGTACCGCCCTCAACCAATCCGATCCGAAGGTGTTTGGTAGGCTGAAAATAAATGGTCCCGAGACTCAGGGCCTTTCGTTCATACAATGCTTCTCCATTCGTAGAATAAGGAATACGAAGCATATTCAGTCCTTGCATTCGGATCAGCTGAAAGTTCCATTTTTTGCCCAATGAATAATTGATACGGAAGTTCATCGTTGGCAATGAGTTGTCTGAATAAAGCACGGAACGATACCCGCTTCCAATAAAAATCGGGTTATTCCCTACTGAAACAGCTAAATTCTTCAGTACTTGCCATTGGAGCATTCCGGTCGCATATGCATAATCAAATCCATTGGTTTTAAATGGTTTTGTCCTGGCACTCCCCGGAATTACGGCGTTCACCTGGGTATAACTTGAATCTGAAAGATTTGGGTAAAATTCTCCCCGGTTAGTTACGTATTGTTGAACATAATAAGGTAGAATAGCCTGGTTTTCATAAAAGGAACCGGAGAAAAAGACCTTGTTCTTCATACTTCCCTCGATGCGAAGTCCACGCACGTTTAAGTATTGACGCATGTTGGTGTCTCCGCGTTCGGCCCCCATTTGAATGTCCAGGATCGGACTGACCCAAATCGCACCGTTATTTTTGATAAGCTGGATCAACTCACGTTGATAAATGTAATATCCGATGTTCGAATACCGCACCTTTTGTTCCTTTGTAGCTTGATAGTAATTTACCTGGTTAGTTGTAACTGGAAAAACAGGCGCGAAAGATGAATCGGTAAAAAAAGAAACGTCCCTGAAATAAGATTCAATTGGCAGAACGCGGTATTCCTGTCCAAAAATGGTAGAACTCAGCAGCAGCGAAAAAAGGATATTTAGTAGGATTCTCATGTATTCAATCGCTCAAGAATGGGCTTGGTTTTTACAATGAAATAGGGATTGTACAGGTTTTCTTTGTTGTATTTAAGCGGTTGATTCGTCTCAGCATGGACTACGGCACCTCCCAATGCTTCAATAATTGCTTGCCCGGCTGCGATATCCCACTCCATTGTAGGTGCAAATCTCGGGTAAACATCCGCTTTTCCCAAGGCCAGGTCGAAAAATTTTAAAGCGCTTCCCATTTTAATGAATTCTACCTCTCCAAAAATTGCCCGCATGGATTCGTTAAACTTCAAATCATTCCCGGAATGATGAGATCTGCTTCCGGCAATTTTAAGCGGAGTTGTGATCTCCTTTTTGGGTTGAATAATCTTCCAGTTCTCTCTTTGTTCAATTTGGTCGAAACTCAATAAAGACACACCGATTTCTTTTCCCCCGAAGATAATTTCCTCGCTTGCAGGAGAAACAATGAATCCCAGGATCGGTTGATTTTGATAGACCAATGCAATGCAAACGGCAAATTCTCCATTCTTTTTGATGAATTCTTTTGTTCCGTCCAATGGATCGACAATCCAGACGTATTCCCAGGTTTTTCGTATCTCAAAAGGAGAATTGATGCTCTCTTCCATGATTGCCGGAATTCCAGTTTTTTCCAACGCCAGTTTGATAATCGAATTGGAAAGCAAGTCCGCTTTGGTAACCGGGCTTCCGTCATTCTTCATAGAAAGATCAAAATCTGTTTCGTAAACTCCCATGATTGCTTCGGAAGCTTCTACACAAGCTTTTAAAACAATTGGGATAAAAGACTGGATCTCTGAGGTAATCATAGGTTAAAAGTAAGGAGAAAAGAGGAATGAGTTGAAAAATTAGTTGAAGAAGCATTTTTTTAGGGAGTTGCTTCTATGAAATGCACAGCAACTAAAAGGGGATCTGAAAATCCAGATCCCCTTTTATCAATCAACGGTTCATAGGTGTAAAATGCTATTCACAATCAATTTCTTCTGTCGGGGTATCTCCCCATTTCTTTAATATCGTGGAGTAGTTACCTCCTCCGGCGTAATCCTGTGTGTATAATCCCCAATAAACCCAGCATTTTCCCTGGGAATCCTGCACGCAAGCAGCAATGCTTAAAGAACGGTATTCGATCTGGTTGTACTTATCACGATGGATTGACCAATCCTTACTTGTATTCTTTGTCGCTTTGATAACCAAATCCGGCTGACGTGATTTTAAATGATCCGTGAACATTTTTTTTGCTTCTGAAGTGATTTTAGCATCCATCGATGTTGCTTCCTTATAATCTGTCCACGATTTCCCGATTTTCAATTTGCTGTTTCCACCTACATTCAGTGTAAACTCACCGGATGCTATGGGTTTTATTGAACGGAGGTCATTTTCAGGATACGAACTAGTTTGGCCTGCCCATACTTCCACTCTGATTTTATGTGAGCCCGGAGTAAGATGATTCAATTTTTCCCTTACATCACTGCTTTCGAGATCGGAATCCCCGGCTTCTCCACTAAGGAAAATCTGCCAGGTATTTTTATCATAACTTCCCTGGACATTATTGTCCCCGCGTAAGGTGGTAAGTTCCGCGTCATCGAGATAATAAATTGTAAAGTATCCATACCGGATATTTTTGGTTTCCCCTTCTTGCGTTTGTCCACTGTCGGCGCGGTATAGCATATAATTTCCAACGGAATTGCTTAGAAAGACCCGGCTGTAGATTTTATCTCCCAGGTTAAAGCTGGTTTTCAATAGGCTTTCATTTGTGTTTTCCAAAGTGAGTTTTTGATCGGAAAATACAATCTTCCCTGTATTGGCAGCGTGCATCGGGATTTTGAAAGGAGCGCTGGTGGTATTAGGGATTTCAAAAATAGGTGTGTAATCAGATTTTTTACCCTTTTGAGCATGGATAACGCCTGAGCAAAACAGGATTAGTACCGCAGTCAACAATTTTAAAGTGTGATTCATAATGTACGATTTCAAGATGGATTATTTAGGTGAAATTTGCAGCTAGTTTAATCCAAAAAAACAGATGATGTGAATCTTCTATTTAAAAATGATTACTTCTAACTAGTACTCAAAATCAGGTTTTTGAATGAAAATAACACAACAAAAAACCTAAATCCCTTATAATTTCACTTCCAGGGGATAAGTGTAAGATTATCCACCTGTTACCATGGTAACTAATTACTAATTCCTTTTAGCACCATTTCTTCTTCAAATTTAATCGCCAGTTAATTTCCTATCTGTATCTTTGAGTAAATCCCATTCATAATACATGAATAGAAACAAAACATTCAAGAATATACCTGATTTTAAACTCTCACCAACAGTCGACAAAGTGGGTGTGGAAGAACGTGTAGCACGGTTTCAGACCCGAAGTATCAAGAACGAATCGAAAATACAAGGCCTGAAACTGGTATTGAATATGATTGATTTAACCACTTTGGAAGGAAAAGATACTCCGGGAAAAGTGCGTCAATTGTGTTACAAAGCACAGCATTTACACGACTTGCAGGAAGGATTGCCAACAGTCGCTGCAGTTTGCGTCTATCCGACTATGGTTGCAGAGGCAAAGAAAGCTTTGGGTGATTCAGGGATTAAAGTGGCTTCTGTTTCAACTGCCTTTCCAAGTGGTCAATCTACTCGAGAGATCAAATTATTGGATACACAATTTGCTGTCGATAACGGTGCTGATGAAATTGACATGGTTATTTCCAGGGGAAAATTTTTGGCCGGAGAATATGATTTTGTCTTCGATGAGATTGCGGCAATCAAAGAAGCTTGTGGAAAAGCCCGATTGAAGGTAATCTTTGAAACAGGTGAGTTGGCTTCGTTGGACCAGGTGCGCAGAGCAAGCGATATTGCCATGTATGCCGGTGCTGATTTTATTAAAACATCGACGGGGAAAATTCAACCTGCTGCAACCATGCAGGTAACCTATACCATGCTGTGTGCAATCAAGGATTTTTATCGAAAAACAGGAGTAAAAGTAGGGATGAAACCGGCCGGTGGGATTTCTTCTTCGAAACTGGCATTACATAATCTGGTGATGGTAAAAGAAACCTTAGGGAACGAATGGTTGAACAACGAATGGTTCCGCTTCGGGGCAAGTTCGCTTGCAAATGATGTATTAATGCAATTGGTAAAACAGGAAACAGGCCATTATCAAAGTGCAGATTATTTTTCAATAGATTAGCCACCCTCCTCATTCCTCCCTCAAGGGAGGAAGTTGTTTCCCCCTTTGAAGGGGGACTAAGGGGGATGGCAAAATATATTAAATATGTCAAAAAAAAATAAAGAAAAAACAACGTTCAGCTTCAACGGCGAATGGGATTACAGCCCGAGTCAGGAAAGTACCGGTCATGTGAAACTCAAAGAGCGGTACGAGTTGTACATTGACGGAAAGTTTGTTGCGCCGAATTCGGGAAAGTACTTCCAAACTACGAACCCGGCAACAGAGAAAGTCCTTGCGGAAGTAGCATATGCCGATGAAAGCGACGTAGATAAAGCTGTTAAAGCTGCACGTAAAGCTTACGAGAACGTTTGGTCGAAATTATCTTCGAAGGAACGTGGAAAATATATTTACCGCATTGCCCGATTGATGCAGGAAAAAGCAAGGGAATTGGCTGTTGTAGAAACACTCGACGCCGGAAAGACTATTCGTGAATCCCGTGATGTGGATGTCCCGCTGGCTTGTAATCATTTCTTTTATTATGCCGGTTGGGCAGATAAATTGGAATATGCTTTTCCAAATAGAACAGTTAATCCTTTAGGCGTCGCAGGCCAGATTATTCCTTGGAACTTCCCGTTGTTGATGGCGGCCTGGAAAATCGCTCCGGCTTTGGCTGCGGGGAATACAGTTGTTTTGAAACCGGCAGAAACCACCCCGCTTACCGCGATGTTATTGGCTGAAATTATCCATGAATCAAGTCTGCCGGCGGGTGTTGTGAATATTCTGACTGGTTATGGTGATACCGGAGCAGCGATTGTGAATCATCCGGACATCAATAAAATTGCTTTTACCGGTTCTACGAATGTGGGGAAAATTATCCAAAAAGCAGTCGCCGGAACAGGAAAGAAACTAACCCTGGAATTGGGTGGGAAATCAGCAAATATCATTTTCGAAGATGCTCCGATCGACCAGGCTGTAGAAGGAATTGTAAACGGGATTTTCTTCAATCAGGGACATGTTTGCTGCGCCGGTTCACGCTTATTTGTCCAGGAATCGGTGGCTGAAGAAGTCATCCGGAAATTGAAAGATCGATTAGACACGTTGTACGTGGGTGATCCATTGGATAAGAACACCGATATCGGTGCGATTAACTCGAAAGAACAGTTGGAAACAATCCGGAAATACATTAAAATCGGGAAAAATGAGGGAGCGAGCATGTATGAAAGCACTTGTGAGATCCCGAAAACAGGATATTTTGTACGTCCGACTTTATTTACCGATGTAGCACAGTCAAGCAGAATTGCACAGGAAGAAATTTTCGGACCGGTACTAACGATTCAAACCTTCCGCACAATTGATGAGGTTATTCAGAAAGCAAATAATTCACCGTACGGTCTGGCTGCAGGCGTTTGGACAGACAAAGGATCGCGCATTTTTAATATGACATCGAAATTGCGCGCAGGAGTAATCTGGGCAAATACCTATAATAAATTCGACCCGACGTCACCTTTTGGGGGTTACAAAGAAAGCGGATTCGGAAGAGAAGGCGGCTTACAGGGATTGGGAGCTTATTTGAAAATAGAAAGATAATTATCAATTATTAATTGATTAATTATCAAGGTGAAGAAGTCGAATTTAATTGGAAAATGTGTTTTTTGAAATGACATTTTTGGTTAACTTAAATGGAAAACAAGGCCAAAATGATCATTAAAAACAAAGACATTAGAGAAAGAAGTTTTGATTTCGCATTGAATACAGTAAAGAATTGTAAACGAATAAAAGAAAAACACAAAGAATTCATTTTGACTGGCCAATTGGTGAGATCATCTACATCGGTAGGTGCAAACATGAGAGAAGCAAGAAATGCTGAAAGTAAAGCGGATTTCATTCACAAATTAAGTATTTGTCAAAAAGAATGTGATGAAAGTATATACTGGTTGGAGTTATTAATGGCCTTGTTGAATGAAGAAAAAGAGCTGCTTCTTCCAATTCATGATGAAGCCATTCAACTTCTCCGAATTATTAAAACGATTAATGTCCGAACTAAAGAGAATTCGAATTGGAAGAAACGTTAACCCACTTAATAATTGATAATTATAACATTGATAATTTCAAATGGAACGATTGGAAATACTAAAAACATACAAAATCTTCATAGGTGGGCAATTCCCGAGAACGGAATCCGGGAGGTACTATACACCACTTGACAAGAAGGGAAATCCCTTGGCAAATATGTGCTTGTCCTCGCGGAAAGATTTCAGGAATGCAGTGGTAGCTGCACGAAAAGCAGTTGCATCCTGGTCTGAGAAAACGGCATTTAATCGCGGGCAAATCCTGTATCGCATTGCGGAAATGCTGGAAGGACGTAAGGCACAATTTGTAGAAGAATTGGTAAAACAGGGAAGTTCCGAAGCAAAGGCAAAGCAGGAAGTGGAATTAGCCATTGATCGTTGTGTATACTACGCGGGTTGGTGCGATAAGTACCAGCAGGTTTTCTCTTCTGTGAACCCGGTGGCAAGCAGCCATTTCAATTTTTCGGCTCTGGAGCCAATGGGAGTTGTGGGAATTATCGCTCCGCAGACCAACGGATTGATAGGTTTGGTCTCAACCATTTTACCGGTAATTGCAGGTGGAAATTCCTGTGTCGTGTTGGCTTCTGAAAATTTACCGCTTTGCGCAATCACTTTTGCTGAAGTATTGGCAACTTCGGATCTGACGGGTGGAGTAGTGAACATCCTGACAGGAACCGAAAAAGAACTGGTCGACCAGTTTCACGGTCACATGGATGTGAATGCAGTGGTTTATGCCGGTGGAAACAAAGAACACGCTCTGGCAATTGAAACGGGCGCTGAATGCAACGTGAAACGCGTATTTGTGTATGAAAATGATTTCGCTAAAGCAACGGATGAAAGTCCGTATTACATTACCGATCTGCAGGAATTAAAAACAACCTGGCATCCGATCGAGAATGTGGGTGGCGCGACGAGTAGTTATTAAGGATTTGTCAAAAAAATAGAAAACGCACTTTTATTTTATCAAATACCTTAAATTAGGTAAGATGAAAGACAACTTCTCACATAATTCAGGTGCATACGCTCAATATCGTCCTGTTTATCCGGATGAAGTATTTGCTTTCCTGGGAACACTTCCCGGAGAAAAAGAGCGTGTCTGGGATTGTGCAACCGGGACCGGACAAGTCGCAGTAAAGTTGGTCAACCTCTTTGATCAGGTCGAGGCAACCGATTTGAGTGAAAATCAATTAAAAAATGCGGTTTCTCATCCTAAAATCACCTATTCGAAACAAGTAGCGGAGGAAACGAATTTTCCTGATCAGCATTTTGATTGCATTACCGTGGGTCAGGCCATTCATTGGTTTGATTTTGAAAAATTTTATTGGGAAGCCATGCGGGTATTAAAACCGAATGGAACACTCGTTGTTTTAGGTTATGGAAATATTCGGGTTGAAAAGGAGGAAGTCCAAAAAGTCATCCGGAAATTGTATTCCGAAATATTAGACGGCTATTGGGATTCCGAACGCCATTTTATTGATAGGAATTATCAGACAATTCCTTTCCCGTTTGAAGAAATTCCACACCCCGAATTCCAGATCCGTGACACCTGGAGCCGTGAACAGCTTTTGGGATACCTCAACACCTGGTCGGGAGTGAAGCATTATTTTGATAAGCACGAAATAAACCCGATTGATTTAATTCTTCCTGAACTTCCCGCTTTTGATGAGGTAAAAATCACTTTTCCGGTCTTAATGCGGGTTGGGAAAGTAAATACATAAAATATTTCCACCAAGTGGCTCATTACGTGTTTCAGAGTCGACTGGCGCGCACCTATGTTGAACTTCTGTAGCGACTTATTATTTTGCGAATTTATGGCAAATAGAATCGGTGACTCTGTCATTTCGATTCTGATTTTTTCATTTTGAAAAAAATTCACATTTTTTTTCATTTTGAATAAAACACTGCAAACGCTTGTCATGTCTGCATTTGCGAACGAACATCTATTCGTGGCACATCCATTGCCTTGAATTAAGCGAACCAGAAAAATGAATAGTCATGGAAAAGTTGAAATTAAAAAACCTGTTTGTTATTGGGATGATGATAGCGGGACTATTAGCGACAACGCCTTCTTTTGCTGCGAATGAAGAGGGTTCAATCAAAGGAAATAGATTCTTGAATCGTAAAGAATATCGGGACATGAAAGCTACAATGTCACGTATTGAAAGAGATAAGGAGCGTATTGCTTTTCATAAAACTGCATTCAAGAATAACAAAGAAGCCGGTTTGGTAATTGAGTCACATATGAGTAAAAAAGAGCTTCGAAAAGCAAAAGCCGATTTAAAAAGGGATAAGAAATACTTGCGAATTGACAAATGTGATTTACAGGCCGATCAGTATACTGCAATTCACCAGGCTAATATGGAAACAAAAGCAGTCAAAAAAGAATTGCGTGAAGCAAAAAGAGAATTGCGTAAGGATAACCGTCAGGGAAACACAGCCGATCTGAGAGGCGACGTTGCTTTGATTGAAACTTTGGAATTGAAAAAAGAACTAAAAGCTAAACAAGCCGAGGCCCTGAAAGATGATGTATATGCATTTTCCATGTACCTCGATGACGAAATTGATGAAGTTGTTTAATTCGTAGCAGGTTAAACACATAAATCGGGGCTGTAAGATAGGGACAGCCCCTTTTTCGTTTATAATGAGTTGTTTAAATGTTCAAATTGAATTGTTTAAACCTTTTGAACCCAATTGAACTTCTTCTACTTCTTCTTTCGTTTCAAAGTAAATGGTTCCACATGAATGATATCGCTGTTGTAATAACTGTCAATTTTGCTGTCATCAATAGTAACTGTATAGGACTCGGTGATTTCCCCCGTTTCTTCGTCCGTGCTTGTTGTAGTCGTTACTTCTGAAAAGAACGGTTTCAATTGTTCGGCAGTAACTTCTGCTTTTGCATTCATGGAATGAAGCTCCAGGTCCTTTCCCTTTTTAATCACCTTAAAAACATTCAAAACAGGCGCTTTGCCCATACACAGGTAATATTGTTTTCCCAGTTTGGTAACCGAAATAGAATCATTCAATAGCATATGTGAATCACCTTCACCGCTGTTCATGATCAACTCATGGGATTTAATCTCGACCATCGTTTTCATATCCGCACCTTCCATCATTCCCTGGAAACTTTCCGGGTAAATCAATTCGTATTTCCCGATCATGAATTTCGGAAACGCATTTTCTGCCTTTCCGGGACTGTTCGTTGAAGTGATAATGGTGCAGGAATTCAGAAAAAACAAAATTCCGGCAATGTAACATGCAAATTTCATCAGCTAATAATTTTGTGAAAGGTACTATTAAAAATCCGTTGGAAGGTGCAATTCAAAAATCATGCCCCTGAGAAATAAATTTGTTGAACCACATAGGTACACGTAGTTTTTCGTTCCTAGCCTAACTTTAACCGGTATATTAATCCAAAGATTTTCAAAATAACAAGATGCCTATTCTCTATGTGTTCTATGTGGTTAAAAAAACGAGAGTAGAGCGAAACAAAGGAAAGCATAGCTTGCTATAGCAGCTCATCACAAGCTTGAAATACCGATAACCTCAATCTATTTCTGAGTAACAATAAAAAACTTCGTGTTCTTCGTGTACTTTGTGGTAAAAAAGCAGCGAAGCTGTCAATCAGTGCATCACACCAATCTATGTGACCTATGTGGTTAAAATAAAAAGCCCTGATCCTAACGAATCAGAGCTTCTATATTTTTTTGATGAGTTTATTAACCTACCAAAGCCTGGTATCCTGCGGCATCCAGCAAACCGTCAATTTCGCTCGGATTAGACATTTTTACTTTGATCATCCAACCATCTCCGTAAGCATCTTTGTTTACTGCTTCAGGATTTGATTCCAAATGAGTATTAAACTCGATGATTTCTCCAGAAACCGGCATGAACAAATCAGAAACCGTTTTAACTGCTTCAACAGAACCGAAAACTTCCTCCTGGTCCATTGTTTCACCTACCGTTTCAATTTCAACATATACGATATCACCTAACTCACCTTGAGCGAAATCAGTAATACCGATTGTTGCAACATCACCTTCAACACTTACCCACTCGTGGTCTTTTGTGTATTTTAAATTTGCTGGAATATTCATTTTGTTATTCGTTTAAAGTCTTTTTCTCGGTGCAAATGTAATTTTTTTTACCTTCTAAAAAAGAAACAGATGTTCTTTATCAGTTTTCAGGACCGACTTTTCACATTTCAACCGTTTTGCTTTAAACTTCGCACGTACTATAATATAAGTAAAAAATAATTAACCACCCTTCTAGGGTTGTAAACCCTAGAACAATTTTTATGCTTCAAATTAAAGACCATTCACCTCAATTTTTTACTTCTCATTTTTACCTTTTCACTTTTCAATTAACTTTGCATTATGGTAAACAGTGACCAACTCAAAGAAATAAATCAGCGCATCGATGCGATTGCAAGCTATTTGAAAATTCCCGAAAAGCAAATGCAACTGCGTGAAAGCGAATTGAAAACACAAGATCCGGGTTTTTGGGATGACCCAAAAAAGGCGGAAGCACAAATGAAGGAGATCCGGGGATTGAAATTCTGGATTGAATCCTATACCCGCTTGAAATCCCAGGCTGAAGACCTGGAAGTCCTGATGGATTTTGTAAAAGAAGGAGCAGCGGAAGAATCCGAATGCGATGAAGCATACGAGTCTTTGCTCGTTACCATTGAGGAAGTGGAATTGAAAAACATGCTTTCCGGCGAGGAGGATGCCTTGAGTGCCGTATTGCAGATCACAGCCGGAGCAGGTGGAACTGAAGCATGTGACTGGGCCGGAATGTTGATGCGTATGTATTTGATGTGGGCTGAGAAGAGTGGGTACAAAGTGAAAGAACTCAATTTCCAGGAAGGTGATGTAGCCGGAATTAAAACAGTAACATTGGAAATTGAAGGGGAATTTGCCTTTGGCTACTTAAAAGGTGAAAATGGAATTCATCGTCTGGTACGTGTAAGCCCCTACAACTCCCAGGGAAAACGAATGACCTCTTTTGCTTCCGTATACGTGTATCCGTCGGTTGATGATACGATCGAGATTTATGTAAATCCCGCAGATATCACCTTTGAAACCTTCCGTTCGGGTGGTGCCGGTGGACAGAACGTAAACAAGGTAGAAACCGCAGTTCGTTTACGACATGCTCCTTCCGGGATTATTATCGAAAACTCCGAATCGCGCTCCCAGTTGGCCAATAAGGAAAAAGCCATGCAATTATTGCGTTCACAGTTATACGAAATCGAATTGCGCAAACGTGCGGAATCACGGGAACAAATTGAAGCAGGTAAGAAGAAAATTGAGTGGGGCTCCCAAATCAGAAGTTACGTTTTAGACGACCGCAGGGTGAAAGACCACCGGACAGATTATACAGTCAATGACCCGGATAAAGTATTGGACGGCGAATTACAGCCATTCCTGAAGTCCTACCTGATGATGTATGGTAACTAGACTTCAAGACTATAGGATATTTTGACATTAGGACTTGGATTCTTCTCTTCGTAAAAAAAATGAAAGTCCTAATATCCTGATGTCTTAATCTCTTAAAATCCTCTAAATGAAAACAATCATATATCACAACAACCGTTGTTCGAAAAGCAGAGAGGGACTTTGTATCCTGGAAGATTTGGGTGCTGATGTGGAAATCAGGGATTACTTATTAGTCCCTCCGACATTCGAAGAACTCGATAACCTGCTGAAACTCCTGAAAGCAAAACCGTTGGATATCATCCGTCAGAAAGAAGAAGTATTCCTGGAGAAATATGAAGGAAAGAAGCGCACACGAAAGCAGTGGATCCACGCAATGATGAAATATCCGATCCTGATTGAACGTCCCATCGTGGTACGGGGAGATCAGGCGATAGTAGGCCGGCCTCCTTCTCTCATCATAGATTTACTTAAAAAATAAACCGCAAAACCGCAAAGAACGCAGAGACAGACCCTTTATCTCTTTTGCGCCCTTTGCATCCTTGCGGTTAATAAAATAATGAGAGCGGAGCGAAACAAGAGAAAGCATTGCTTTCGATAAATATCTGCTATAGCAGATTATCACTGCTTTGAAACTCTATTAACTCAATCGCCTCCCTGAGATAGGCTAACCATCCCTATATTCAATCAACGAGATACTTAAAATAACCTTTGTGCTCCTCGTGTCCTTCGTGGTAACTTACCACTATGAGTTTTATGCGCCTTCGCTAAAGCTTCAGCGTAAGCGTTGTTCCTATATGGTTAAAAAGAAAACCTTTGTTTTTTATTCCCGGATCAACCGTTCTTTAAATCTGCCGGATCCGTTTGTTATCTCAACCGTATAAATTCCTTTTGGAAGATCAGCAATGTTTAGCAGTGCTGTAATCCCGTTCAACACATAGCTTACCGGAAGTTTTTGCCCCTGGACATTATACAAGCTCACAGCCTCAATTGCCGAAGAACTCTCAATTTTAACAACAGACGAAGCCGGGTTTGGAGCAAGGTTTAACAAGTTGTTTTTTAACTCGTTCAAGCCCAAACCTGAATTGGTGTACTGAATAGAATCACAGGAAATACAGCCTCCATTGGTCATATTGGTCAGGATACAACAGAAAAACTTATTGGAAGGATTGGAAGGTCCCGGTGTATAAGTTACAATAGTTCCCGGGCCCATATACGGCGTTCCCTGACCTTGTCCGTTTCCATCCGTCCACATCACCATTTGGTTTACGATCAAATACGGAGGCATGCTCGAGTTCAACGTAATTGAAACCTGGTTTTGTCCAACAATAGAAGAGGTAAATGCGGAGTAACAATTAAATGGCACCTGCAAAGCAGCGGTATCGGAAGCACAGGTTGTACAGTTATTAATATCCGTCATGCACAATTGATAGATCACACAACCGTAATTATTCTGTAAGGTCATCGCGTCAATTGTAATACTGTCTCCGCCTGAGCTGGTTGTGAACGGAATAGCCACCCCGTTTCCGTCAGTTACCGTCCAGTTGTAAACAAAAGGAGCAGTTCCGGTTTCGTTAGTCGCATTCAGGATGTAATCGTAATTACTCATTAAGCTGTCGTTTACTTCTACACTGCATTGCGCATGTGAAGAAGCCATGAATCCCAAAGTCAGGGAAACACCAAGTAGTAGTTTTTTCATCATTAATTCATTTGTTGTATGCAAGACGCCATTGGATTCAGATCAGTTGCTTCGGGTAGAAAGTGCTTAACCAAAAAGGAACCTACGGAAAATCCGTAACCCGTTTCGTGTAATTGAAATATGAAAGTATCGAAAGCTTTTTTAATTACCTTTAAAAGCATCAAAATGGAACGATTATGACACACAATTACGAGACGGTTAGTGAAGCAGTAAACGATCTGAAAAAACGGGGATATACCGCAGACTTGTCCATGGAGGCAGAACGTGAATGCTTGATTTGTCAGGGTTCTGCGACCGAACTGTCGCCGGAAGATTTTGTAATTGACGAAGTATACCGCTTTGAAGGAATGACAGATCCCGGAGATGAAATGATCGTTTATGCCATTTCATCCGTGAATAAGGATATAAAAGGAATAGTAGTGAATGCCTTCGGAATTTACTCGAGCTACCGGGCATCCAGGTTGGTAGAACACCTGACGAAACATCATTAGCGTTCAAATGTTTAGATTGAACAGTTTAAACCTTTTGAACCCTTGGATCGATTTGAAAATGTAATGTAGCCGTCGCCGATTCTTGCACAAAAATGTAACCCGGAACAAAACTCCGAAACGATCAAATTTATCTTCTCCCAGGGTCAAGTATGGATATAGCATAGGTTAAGCATAGATATAGTATGAAAATGTTATAGAATTAACACTTGAATCCAGGGCAATTCAGGAGTTTTTAGAAGGTTTTGGTTCCTGAAATCCTAAAATCCTAAAATCCTAAAATCTGAATGTCCTAAAACCTGAAAAGGAATTGCTCAATAATGTAACCCCGAAACCAATTCATCTGGTTTCTGTCAGGACGAATTTTCAGCATGGTTTCGTGACGAATAAATCACTGAAAAAAGCACCTTTCGGATACCAGTCAACAGGACTGGTCGAAAAAGCAAACCAATTTTTAATTTTTTACCGGCTACATCCCAATCTTTACTCTAAATTTGCACCGGATTATTCCTGGAATAATTTAGTTGGTTTGTAAACTTTTAAGAAAGATTTCCGTAATGCTTACGCTGGAACTCTTCACCTGTGCAATAACCGCTTTGGTGGAGTAGGACTCAGCAAAGACGCAGAGGAGTGCAACGTGTAGCGAATGAGAACAAAGTACATTGACCTTATCGATCAGACATTTGATTTCCCGCAAGATGAATTTCACTTGAGAGAAGATCGTTTAATGTTTCATGGGATTGATTTGATGCGATTAATTGAAGAATATGGCACGCCATTGAAATTCAATTATTTACCTCAGATTTCTCACAACATTCAACGAGCCAAAGGCTGGTTTCGCGAAGCAATGAACAACTTGGGTTATTCGGGAAACTATTATTATTCTTACTGTACAAAAAGCTCCCATTTTTCTTTTGTCCTCGATGAGGTCTTGAAGAACGATGTCCACATTGAAACGTCCTCGGCTTTTGATATCGATATCGTGAAAAACGTCTTGAATGCAGGGAAACTGAAAGAAGGAAGCTACGTTATTTGCAATGGGTTCAAACCTCCGCAATACATTCAGAACATTGCAGATCTGATTGACGATAAACGATTGAACGTGATCCCGGTGGTTGATAATACTGCTGAAATTCACGATTTGATTGCTGCAACCGGTGAAAACGAATTGAAGATCGGGATCCGGATCGCATCGGAAGAAGAACCGAAGTTCGAGTTTTATACCTCACGCCTGGGAATCCGTTACCGTGAGATAGTTCCTTTTTACAAGGCATTTATCCAGGATAATCCGCGTGTGCAGATCAAAATGCTTCACTTTTTTATCAATACCGGAATTAATGATACGTCATACTACTGGAACGAATTAACCAAGTGTTTGCGGATCTATTCCGATTTGAAAAAAGTGTGCCCGACTTTGGATTCACTGAACATCGGCGGAGGCTTCCCGATCAAGAAATCACTACAGTTCGACTTCGATTATGCATACATGGTGCGTGAGATCCTGATGCAGGTGAAACGTGTATGTTCGGACAATGACATTCCTGAACCGAATATCTTCACGGAATTCGGATCATTTACAGTTGGAGAAAGTGGTGGTGCAATTTTCAATGTACTGCACCAGAAACAACAAAACGACCGGGAAAAGTGGAACATGATCGATAGTTCATTCATGACCAATCTTCCGGATACCTGGGCAATTAACCAGCGTTTCATCATGCTGGCGATCAATCGCTGGAATGACGATTACGAACGCGTACTTTTGGGAGGACTGACTTGTGATTCGGATGATTATTACAATTCGGAACAGCACTCCAATGCAATTTACCTTCCCAAATTCGATAAAAATAAACCACTCTATATTGGATTCTTTAACACCGGAGCTTACCAGGAAACAATTGGTGGTTACGGAGGCCTGAAACACTGCCTGATCCCCGAACCGAAACATGTACTGATCCAGCGTGATGAGCACGGAAAGATTGTGTCGGAGCTGTTTTCCAAAGAACAGACCGCAGACGATTTCATGCGCATCCTTGGGTATCAGCCATAAAGTTTGCTAAATCGAATTAGTTAGTTAATTCTAGGTTTTTAGTTGAAATTGTTGTATTTTTCAAACTGAACAGGCTGTGCATTTAATTCTTTCAGGATCAACCCTTTTCCGGATTATTGCATTGCTAATTCGAATAAAAAAGAGGAATTAATTCAATTTTAAACAGGGTTTACTGAAAGTTTACAGTATTTTTGCACTCTCTTTTAAGAAACGTAAACGAAAAATAACAAATCAGGGAAGAATGACGACACATATTCAGACCATTTACACCGAAGACAAAACACCGTTTGCTGATACCGTAAACTCATGGCTTGAAGGACTGGGCTTCCATGTTTTGCCGTTTCAAGAGAATGATGAATTAACAGAAAAGATTGATGCTGTCGTTATTTTTCACGACAATCACAATTTTGATAAACGCACTGCTGAATTACGCGATCTGTTTGAAGTTCACCAGGCACCTATCCATAAGATCGACCTAAGCGGAACAATGAACGTGGCCCTATCTCATTTGTCTTTGTTCTTCGACCGCACGAAATGTAAAGATGTTTTATTTATCGGAAGTGAAGGAGTAAAAGACCATCCGAAAATGGAGCTCTTTAAGGAAAAGTGGAATTTGTAGGGAATTCAAAATGATGAATTCAAAATGATGAATTCAAAATTCAAAAAATTAATCTAGTTGCATTTTGTGCTTTGTGTTGAGAACAATTGAACTGAGTATACGTAACAATTCATCAGCTTCATTTTTCAAATCCATAACTTCTTTGGAATTTAATTCAAGAAAAGCTTTCAGTAATTCTATCCAATAAATACTTTCATTGCATTCTTTTTGAGCAATAGAAAGTTTATGGACAAAATCTTTCTTCGTACTGGAATTTTGAGCCTCTCGGATATTTGCCCCAACTGATGTGGCAGATCTTGATAATTGTCTGGTCAAAATGTATTCTTTGTTTTCTATAGAAATACTTTTGCAAAATTTGAGACAGTCCAAGGCAAATAGGAAAGATCGATCCTTAATATCAAATGGTTTCTTTTCAGTCATTTTTTATGTTTCCTATTTAAGCTAATCAAAAACAACACTTATTACAAGAATTTGATTTAAAATTTTGCATTTTGCATTTTGCATTTTGCATTTTGCATTCATTTAACATAATCCTGTTTCAAAACCAACACATACTGATCACCATCCAATTTCGAATATCCCTGCTCATAGCAAAAAAAGTACATATTCCCTTTTTGGGTCTGATAAGTATTGGTGTAATAATGGAAATTAAATCCTTCTTCCGCCAGCGTAATGGCATCCACTGTTCTTTTCCCGGTTGGATTCAAAGTCGCTAAAATACGCCGGTTTTTGCGCAGTATATTGTTGATTCGCCGGACATACTTCGTAGCATCTTCATTCAACCGATTGTTGTGGGTATTCCTGCAGTAATCTGAACAAAACTTCTGGTCTTTCCGACCACTCAATTTCTGTCCGCATTCCTGGCATTTTCGTTCTAACATTCTATTCAGTGATTTCGTGTATTGAAGCAGAAAAATACTCGATTTAAACAAAATGAGAATAATAATTTCAAAAATAATTGATTACTAATGCTTAATACAATAAGTTTGTCCCTTAAACACTCCTGATATGAAGAAAATTTACCTTTTGCTGTTTGCAATTTGTCCCTTCCTGACCTTCGGTCAAACAAAAGAAATTACATTCTCCGAATTGACTGTTGGTAGTGGAATGTACTTTGGTGCGGTTATGACCACAACGGATATCACCGTAACCGTTCAGGGGCCTTCAGATCGTTTTATTGCTTTCGGATTCGGAACCGGTATGGCTAACGGGAACGATGCAATTATCTGGTCAACATTAGGAACAGGAGCAGCACCACTTCAGTTGCGAGATCACCGGATGATCGGGCAGGGTGTTGAACCGTCTGTCGACGCCCAGCAAGACTGGACCGTTATATCGAATAATGTTTCCGGTGGAAACAGGACTATCGTGGCATCAAGAGCTTTGAGTACAGGGGATGCAAATGACGTAACATTCAATTTTGCAGCAACCAGCCAGAATTTATTTTGGGCGAAAGGACCCAGTGCAACAAATCAACTGCAATATCACGGAGCGAGTAACCGGGCAAGTGGAATTGTCCGTAATTGGGTAACTCCTGACGTTACACCACCGACGATCACAAGTTCGACTCCTGCAGACAACGCAGTGGGTGTAAGTGTTACTTCCAATATTTCGATCAACTTTTCGGAAAATATTTCCTGGGGAACCGGTTCATTAACACTTTATGATGGGAGCAATAATGTCATTCAAACAGTTTCCAGCGGTAACCCGAATGTGACGATTACCGGTTCAAACTTTTTTTACAACCCGCCAACGAACCTGGTGATCAATACACCTTATTACATCCAGATTGATGCTACAGCTTTTAAAGATGCAGCGAATAATTTCTTTGCCGGAATTTCAGATAATACGACCCTGAATTTCAATACCAACGATGTAACGGCTCCTGCTCTGATTGCTTCACCATTTGTTCCGGCAGATAACTCTGTTGGAGTTGCACTTACAACACCGCTTTCACTGACCTTTAATGAGGCGATACAGGCTGGAACAGGTGAAATTCAGTTGTATACTGCCGGCGGAACACTCGTGGAAGCATACGATGTACAAACAAGTCCCTTGATCTCGTTTTCAGGGTCGGTGGTAACAATTAACCCCACAGACTTGACCCTGAATACTAGTTATTATGTAAATGTTCAATCCGGAGCGATTAAGGATATGTCTAACAATAACTACGCAGGATTTACGAACACCACTACCTGGAATTTCAATACCAACGACACCGTAGCTCCATTGGCGGTTGCACCATTCTCTCCGGCAGATGAAGAAACAAATGTCCCGGTTGCAGGGAATTTCAGTATTTCCTTTAATGAAGATGTACAGCTTTCAGCGGTTGGGGTAATAGAACTTTATACTTCCACAGGAACTTTCGTGGAATCTTTCGGCTTTGGATCCCCTCAAATTTTAGTGAGTGGTTCAACCATAAACTTTTCAACCGTAAACCCATTGAATGAAAACACAGCCTACTACGTGAATATCGAACCGGGATTCATTGAAGACTTAAGCGGAAATGATTTCGCAGGAATCACAACCAATACGCTATGGAACTTCAGTGTAGGGGATTATACGGCACCGACAGCAGACTTAACACCTCTTGATAATAGTATAAATGTACAGTTGGATGTTGTTCCGACAATTGTTTTCAATGAAAACATTGTTCTTGGTACCGGAAGTTATTATTTGGTGAATGAAGATAACGGAACATCTGTTGAGTTTAGTGATGCATTGGCTAATATCAGTGCAACGGCGAATACGGTGGCGTTGAATCAGACAGGTTTGACACTGGGGGCTCATTACCATATTTTAATCGATAACGATGCGATAGAAGATCAGGCAGGAAACGCATTTGCAGGAATTTCAGATACAACAGCATGGTCGTTTACCGCAACATCCGTTGACGGATTAATGGAATTGGCCATGGATCAGTATTCCTGGAATGGAAAGGAATTACTGATTAAAGTTCCGTATTCATCCGGCGAAGTGATGGATGCTACAGGAAGAAACGTTCGAAAACTGGACTCAAAACTTACCGTTTTGGATAATCTTCCTGCAGGAATTTATACCGTTAGAGTAAAACAAAATAGTACACCGTCTTTCTTTAGAATTTATGTGGATTAAGACATTTTTTCTCGGTATTCTTTTGTTTACGGGACTTTCGGTCCATGCGCAGGATGTTTTTGAAGCAACACGAACGGGAAATATCAAACAGCTTAAAAAGCTGATTGCACTAAATAAAGACACGATTCAGAAAGTCAATCACATGGGTTTTGATCCCTTGATGATTGCCTGCTATCGCGGACAAACCAAGTGTGCGGAATTTTTGATTAAGCACGGGGCAGATGTAAACCGTGCTTCTGCCGAAGGAAGCGCTTTGCAGGCTGCCTGTTATCAAAATAACCTGGAGCTTGCTGTGCTTCTGATCAATAAAGGGGCACAGCTGGACATACAGGGCCCTGACGGAAATTCCGCCTTAATGTATGCTGTTTTAAATCAGAATCTGAAATTGGTAAGTGCACTCACAAAAGCAGGGGCCGACCTGAAGCTCAGGAATAAGGACGGGCAAACCGCACATTCCCTGTCAATGACTTTGAGTAATGTGGAAATTCAAAAACTCGTAGAATTGCGAAACTAAGCATGATACGGAAGCTCACTATTAACAGGTGGCTTAACATAAATTAACAGCGTTTGCAAAGCCCAAAGAACATTCTTTCACATATTTGCGACCTTAGGCTAAAACTATGATGGATATACCTAATTTATCTCCTTCCGAACAGTTGCAGGTAATTGCAACGGAAATCAAAACGGAAGGATTGAAATACGATTTGTTGCGTCGCGAAATTGGAAAAGTAATTGTTGGACAGGAGAACATGGTCCGAAGCCTGTTAATTGCCTTACTCGCAGACGGGCATGTATTGTTGGAAGGAGTTCCGGGATTGGCAAAAACATTGGCGATCCGCACACTTTCAAGTGCTGTTTCAGCTGAGTTTTCACGCATTCAATTCACTCCTGACTTACTTCCTGCTGACGTTACAGGGACTTTGATTTACCAGCAGAAATCAGAACATTTCGCTGTGAAGAAAGGACCGATTTTCGCCAATTTCGTTTTGGCAGATGAAATTAATCGCGCACCGGCGAAAGTGCAGGCAGCTTTATTGGAAGCTATGCAGGAACGTCAGGTTACTATCGGTGATTCTACATTTGAACTGCCAAAACCGTTTTTAGTTTTAGCAACCCAAAACCCGATTGAGCAGGAAGGAACTTACCCCTTGCCGGAAGCGCAGGTGGACCGCTTCATGCTGAAGGTATTTATGGGATATCCGTCCAAGCAGGAAGAACAATTGATCCTGCGATCGAACGTAAGGCCGGAAGGATTGGAAAAGGTTTCACATGTGATGCACCCGGAAGACCTGATCAAAGGAAAACATTTAACCCGTTCCATTTACCTGGATGAAAAGGTAGAGCGTTACATCGTCGATATTGTTGACGCAACACGTAATCCTGCGACAGCCGGAGTTTCTGAAATTTCCAAATACTTATCATACGGAGCGTCGCCGCGTGCAACCATTAACCTGGCATTGGCAGCAAAAGCAAATGCATTTTTGGAGCAGCGTGGTTTTGTGATTCCGGATGATGTGCGAACAGTTGCTATGGATGTGCTTCGTCACAGGGTTGGCTTGAACTATGAAGCAGAAGCTGATGGAGTTAAGCCGGAACAAATCATTGAACGTTTATTGCAGCGGGTAGAAGTTCCATAAATCGGCATGGATAAGGAAGCCTTACTGAAACGCATTCGTACCATTGAACTTCAAACACGTGGTATGACCGAACAAGTATTCGCAGGACAGTATCAGTCTGCGTTTAAAGGTCGCGGTATGTCTTTCAGCGAGGTAAGGTCTTACCAGGTCGGAGATGATGTAAGAACAATCGATTGGAATGTAACTGCACGGTTCAGAGAACCCTTTGTAAAGATTTTTGAAGAGGAAAGGGAATTAACTGTCCTTCTGATCATCGATGTTTCCGGTTCGATGTATTTCGGGCAGGGAACAGATTCAAAGATTTCCCTGGCGGTCGAATTGGCGGCAACACTGGCTTTTTCGGCAGCGAAGAAAAACGATAAAGTAGGAGCGATCTTTATTTCGAATGAAGTAGAATACTATGTTCCTCCCAAGAAAGGTTTCGGTCATGTTCATTTTCTGTTGCGTAAACTGATTAATCTGAAACCCAAATCTGCTGGTACCAGCCTGGATATGGGATTGAGATATGCACGCAATATTTTCAAACAACGAAGCATCTGTTTTGTAATCAGCGATTTCTCTCAGCCGGAATTGAGCAAGGAAGGATTTGCGAATACGGCAAGGAAACATGATTTGGTAGCCTTGGGTGTAAGAGATCCGGGAGAAGCCAATCTTCCGAATGTAGGGTTTGTTCGCTGGTTAAATGCAGAAACAGGTGCTACGAATTGGATCGACAGTTCTTCTGCACAGGTGCGAAGAGATTACGAAAAAAATTATGTACTCCGAAAAGAAAAAAATGAAGCGTTTTTCCAGCAATTGGGAATTGATGCCGCATTTTTCGAAGTCGGAGATCACGTGTACTTACCTTTACTTCAATTGTTCAAACGCCGGAAAAAATGAGATTCATTTTATCCATATTGGTATGTTGGTGCTTTAGTGCAGGGTTCACACAAACACATCGCGTTTATTGGGCGCAGGATTCTGTTCGGATCGGCGATAAGGCCAAATTGACGATCCTAGTAAAACATAAGCCTAAACAATTTGACTACAACCCCATTTCGGATGTGTTTATTTGTGATGTCAATCACAAAGGTGGATCACTGTGGAAACCAGGCGGAGAACTGGAAATAGAATCCTTTAAAGACACAAGCTATACACAAAAAGGAATTAAGTACTGGAAAGGTGTTTATACATTGATAGCCTGGGATTCTGCGAAATATCGGTTGCCGGAATTGTGGATGACCTGGAATGATTCAACCTTTTCCTTTCGGGCACCGAGCCTGTATGTGGGCTTTGTCAAGAAAAAAGTAAAGGATGGAATTGAGGAGATCCCGATTGAACCTGAAAATGATTATTGGAGGCTCATCAAAAAATACTGGTGGGTTTTATTGATCGTAATTACAGGCATTGCGATCGGAATTCTTTGGAACAGACGAAAAAAGATCCAAAAATCAGACGAATTGAGTTTGCGTGAGCGGACCTTACTGGCAATTAAACAACTCCGGAAAAAAGAAGACTGGCTGCATGGTAAAACAAAATCCCATTATGTCGGTTTTTCAGCAGTATTGAAAATGTACCTGAGTTCACGCTACGAATTGAACCTGATGGAACGCACAACGTATGAGACAATCTCTTTGTTGAAGTTAAAAGGCCTTGATCCGAATATGATCAGGAGGATTGAAGTATTGCTAAGAGAAGCTGATATGGTAAAATTTGCCAAAACCGAATTGAATGATATGCACATCCGCTCCAGTTTATTCCGTTTGGAAGAAATTGTTACGGAACTAAGCCCCTTGGAAATCCCGGAATGAGTCGCTATTTCAACATATGCTTTTGGGAATATGATTTCTACAATCCACACATGTTGTGGCTTTTGTTGGCTATTCCCGTACTATTGTTTTTCTGGGAATACCTGCAGAAAAGCCGCGTTGGTCAGTTAAAATATGCGAATTCAGAGCAGGAACAGTTTTCTTATTCGATTGGTTGGGTGCGTTATATCCGTTGGGGAATAAATACGTGCTATGCTCTTTCCATGGCTTGTTTGGTCCTGACATTGGCTGAACCGTATAACACATCCATTGATCCTCCTAAAATTGACTATAAGAACGGGATCGATATAATCTTGTCAATCGATGCTTCCGGATCGATGCTGGCACAGGATTTTGACCCCAATCGGCTGGAAGTAGCCAAGCGTGTAGCCAAGAAGTTTGTCGACTCCAGAAAAGGCGACCGGGTTGGTTTGGTAGTTTATGAAGGAGAAGCATATACTGCATGTCCGGCTACGCTGGATTACAAATTGTTGAAAGAGCAGATCACAGCTATTGAACCGGGCTATTTGGAACCAGGAACAGCTATCGGAAGTGGTTTGGGAGTTGCAGTAACCCGACTGAGAAGTGATAGCTTACCTTCCAAAGTCATCATCCTTTTAACAGACGGAAGCAGCAATACCGGTCCGGACCCGATGGAAGCCGCTGAATTGGCAAAAGAAAAGAAATGCAAAGTATATACGATTGGCGTGGGGGCAAACGGCATGGCTCCGACCCCGGTTCAAACACCTTTTGGAGTTATTTACCAGAACGTTCCGGTAGAAATTGATGAAGGGATCTTGAAAGATATAGCAGAACTTACCGACGGAAAATATTTCCGTGCCCAGGATGAGAAATCACTGGAAAAGATCTATGCTGAAATCGATAAACTGGAAAAGCGAAAAATGGAAGATCAGCACCTGGCTGCAGAACCACCATTAACACTCTTTCCGTTTTTTATTTGGAGCATCTTGTTTTCCATAACCGCTTGGGGAGTTCAGCGTTTGAAATTCAAACTGGATGATTAAAGAGAAGAACACATATAACCGTTTGGTGAAACTGTTACTTGTTTCAGAAGCGATCTGGTGGTCGTTTGTACTCATTGGGTATGTGGTTGTTCCTTTTGATAAGTGGGGAATGAAACTGCTCCATCCGGATATGCTCGGATTATGGATGGTTATCCCTGTTCTGGGAGTTTTATCCTGGATTCAATGGAATTGGAAAGCGCGGATTTACCAGGAATATTCCGGTTACGGTTCTACCAGGATGTTGTGGGTGAAATTTGAACCCCTGAAAGCTTTTTTGCACTATTTTTTATTGCGAAGCACCTATTTTTTCGTAGTTCTGGCAATGGCGCAACCCGTTGCAGGATCCCGAAAAGTAAATGGTTCAAAGCGCATATTGGACTTGGTTATTTGTTTGGATATTTCGAATTCCATGAACACCAAAGATATGGGTGGGAATAAGTCGAGTCGGCTGACAGCTGCTAAACAGGCAATCGGAGAATTATTGAACCAATTGAAAGGTGAACGGATCGCAGTGGTGGTTTTTGCCAATGATGCATATACACAACTTCCGCTTACCATGGATTACGGTGCTGCAAAATTATTTGTCCCGGATATTGAGACCTCCATGATCTCCGATCAGGGAACAAATATTGGAAGAGCTTTGGAAGTGGCTCAAGAGCAATTTAAAGATTCCGAATCCGGCAAAGCGATCCTGGTAATCACAGACGGCGAAGATCATGAAGCACTTTGGAAGGAACAACTTCGGGAATTGAAAAAGAAACATGTTGAATTGGCTTACTTGGGACTTGGTTCCACAAAAGGAGGCCTGATCCCGAATAATCCATACGATGAGTCGGAAGGATACAAACGGGAAAACGGACAGGCTGTGGTTTCAAAAATTGACAAAAAAGGATTGACACGGATGGCTAGTGAATCCGGAAGTATTTTAGTAACTTCTGATAGCCCTTTCCCGAATATCTACGATATTGCAACGAATTACAAGAACACGAAAAATAAGCAGGTCATGAAAGTGGAATTTAATGTAGATAAAAACTATTTTTACATCCCTACAATATTGGCGCTTTTGTGTATGATCTGCTACTTCTTTTTACCCATTCTCATTAATCCCAATAAGTCATGAAAACAGCACTGTTGATCATTTTGTGTGTGTCGGCTTTCTGCTCGTTTGGACAGGAATGGAAAGAAACACTCAATGAAGCCAGGACTTTATACAAAAAAGGAAACTACAAAGAAGCGTTAAAGTATTATAAAAGAGCCGAACAAATAGCTCCAAATGATGTAGATTTGTCTCAGGAGATTGGTCAGACTGCTTACCGCGCGAATGATTTTGGCACTGCCGCGGAAAATTTTGAACGCCAGGCAAATAATGCTGAAACGAAAGAAAAAGAAATCCGGGCCAGAACAAGTTTAGGAGAATCCCGTATGAAACAGCAGGATTTTCAAAGCGCTGTGGAAACATATAAGCAGATTCTGAGATTAGATCCTGATAATGAAAAGGCAAGGCAACGATTAGTTGAGGCGAAAAGATTATTGGAACAGCAGAAAAAGCAACAACAAAACAAGCAAGACAAAGAGAATAATAAAGAGCAGAACAAAGACAATCAAAATCAGCAAAATAATAATCAGAATCAACAGAATCAACAGAATCAACAGAATCAACAGAATGATTCAAAGGATAAGCAGCAAAACCAAAACCAGCAAAATCAAAAGTCGCAACAACAGAAGAGCGAACAAAAGAAACTACAGGATAAAGAAACTGAGCGCAAACTCGATGAGTTTAGCAAACAGGAAATGAATACGAAGAAAAGATTGGATGGTTCAAAAGGTACTACAGGTGGTAAGAGTGCAAGAAAAGACTGGTAATCAATGGCAATTGTTATTGTTTTTGTTCACGCTTGTGAGCCAGATTTCTATTGCCCAAAAACCGGTAGTTGCACTCACGTCCGATAAAAAAGAATTAGGTGTGAATGATCACCTGAGTTTTACGGTTACAGCCAATGTAGAAGGTTCCATGAAAATTGATTTTCCGGTTGAATTTGAAGTGGATTTGAACATCATGCATGGAATGGAGCAAAAAATGGATCCGAATGGTAAGATCAAAACTTACTATTACATGCAACAATCGGGAACTTTTAAAAAAGAAGGGACCTATTCCTTTTACGCTTACACGACTTATCGAAATAAAGTTTACAGGTCTAACAAAATTACCATTAAGGTTACTGAAGCTTCGGAAGAAGATAACAAAGTCAATTCAAACGACCCGGTATTCGGTTTCATTCAATGTAAAAAAACAAGTGTGTATGAAGGAGAACCGATTTTGCTGAAGGCGAAGGTGTTCTCATACATCAATATCGAATATTTAGAAGGTTATTCAGACTTCAAGGCGGATCTTTCGATGGAAGAACATACCTTCCCGAACGGGCGTGTGGAAGTCGAACAAACTCGCGTGAACGGGAAAGATGCACTTGCTTTTGAATATGGGAAGCAATTATTAATCCCGGTTGGAACCGGAAAATGCCATATCAAACCATTCGAAATGGCTTTGCGCTGTCATGGTTCACTTTTTTCCAAAACCATGCGTTTCCGTTCTTCGGGGTTGTGTATCAATATTAAACCTTTACCGGGGAATGCACCGAAAGATTTCATCGGCGCGGTAGGTGAATACCGACTTTCCCAAAATAACCCGACAAAAGAAGTAAAAGAAGGAGAAGTATTTACTCTTGAACTAATTATTTCCGGTGTCGGAAACCTGCACAATTCCAATGCTCCGAAATTGAAATTACCAAGAGGATGTTCTGTTTATGGGGATCCGGAAAGAATAGAGGACATCGAATTTACGGAAAGCGGTGCAGAAGGAACAATCACCTATCGATTCAATATCCAGGTGCTGGAAGGGCATGATTTGGCGTTCAATGCTCCGTCAATCAGTTATTTTGATCCTGAAAAAGAAAAATACATAGCGATCAGGGGAAATGCGTTTAAGATTCATGTCATCCCGGACAAAAGCTTTAATCCTGTTGTCCTGTCCGGTCCTGCAGCCGGTACCAATACCGACATGGTGGATTTAAAAACTCAGAAGACAACGACCTCAAATACCAAAAAAGAATCCTCTTCCAGGTCTAAATTATGGGTAGGGATTGTTGCTCCAACCAGTTTGCTGGGGCTTTTATTTGTGTTCCTGGCAGCCAGAAAGCGCAAGAAGAAAGAGGCTGAAAAAATAGAAATTTCCCAAACGGACGAACTCCCGAAAAACCCGATCTTCTTAAGCGAAACAAAAGTGGAAGTTCCTGCGGAAGCGATTAATTACTGGGCCGATGCTGAAAAGCATGTAGAAGACCCGAGTGTATTTGCCATTCTTTTACCAAAAGCAATCATTCAGCGAATTGAGCAATGTGAGAAATGCAATTTCCAATCACGTGAAAAGGCTTTTGACAGGTTAGTTGAGACGAATCCTGAAATTGCAAAGGGCTTGCGGGAAATTATCGAAATGTGTGATCAATACCGCTATGGGTTTGGTGCTGAGCACTTAGAAACGAAAGAGATTCTTGCAAATACTGAAGCGTTGTTCAATCAATTGCCTTCCTAAGCTCTTTTTTTGACAGAAAAGTTGTTTCAAAAAGATTCACGTTTGATTTTTTTACTACTTTTACCCCACAAAACACAAATTAATATATCATGAGCATTTTTGGTATCGTATTGTTTCTTTTGATCGGAGGTATGGCATTTTGGATGTTATTATTCCTTTTGGGATTTGTAGTTCCTTTTTGGATTACATTGGGAATCAACCAACAAATGCGTCCAAAACGTGTATTTGAAAAAGATGACACAGAGGCAAAGTAATTTTGCACACAATATTTATAGTAAACCCTGACATACAAGTCGGGGTTTTTTGTTTCCGGTAATTCTTATCTTCACACCGAAAATTTGACTAATGAAAACAATCTTCCCACTTTTATCTCTCATTCTGTTATTGACCAATTGTTCCGAACCGGATAAAAGAGATCTGGTTGATATCATTATTGTAAATGGAAAGGTGGAATCATTGCAAATAGGTGATGAATATTTTACAAATACCGATTCGGTTCGTTTGGAGATTACAGAGCCCGTAAGGACACTAATAATTGGAGAAAAACACTATTTTGACGGGACAATCCTGCCTAATAGTTCTTGCATAAAGGATGCGAACGGGATCAGTAAGATTTATATTACACTTACCAGCCACCAAATCTATGTTGAAAGGAAGAAAAACCAACGTTACCTGGAATTGGAAAATGCAACAGTTTATCTTCCTCCAAGTGATTCGTACGTTTTTGAAAATGAAGACAGTTATTTGGGGAACAGGAAGAATTTTAAGAACCTTGGGCCGGAAGATTACCAGGAAAAACTAGAGACACAACGTTATCTTCAAGTAATAAAAGGTCTTACTACATTTACTGTTTCGGATTTTATCGGTTCCAACACCGGATTGTATAATCTGGATAACGATTCGGTTTTTGGTTCTTCTGAAGACCTTTCATTTAAGTTAATAACGTCTAGATCCCGTTTCATTGGAATTGAAGGTGGTCATGCAATACTTCAACTAAGAGGAGAGTGGCAATTGCTGAATACATATGATGAAATTCTGTACAGACATCCGCTGCGGACGTATACTTCATTATTTGATTTTGACCCGGAAAAGATGCAAGGAAAATATGAGGGATGGTTCCAGAGTGCAGGTGTAACAACATTGATTAAAGATGCTTTGAGAGCAAGTTTCTATGATTTTCTGAATTCAAAACGAACACAATACTTTTTGGATAAGAAAAATCCGCTTTATAAGGAAACCGCAAAAGAAAATCAGAAACAGTCACTTATTCGTTTGAAAAATAACCAGTCGGGTAAGGCATCGTTGGAAGAGAACCAGGAAAGTACCGTTTTGATTTCCGGGTCTGGAAGTTTTGGTTCTGGGAGCATTATTTCAGAAGATGGGTATATATTGACCAACTACCATGTTATTAATGACTCGGAGACGATTTCAGTGAAACTAAATTCAGGCAAAAAGTTCAAAGCAAAGCTGGTCCGATGTGATAAAACACTGGATATTGCCTTGATTAAAATCGATTGTAATTCCTGTAAACCGATCGGCTTCAATCAAAATTACCGCTTAGGAGATGCGGTGTATGATATTGGGACACCATTGAATAAAGAGCATTTTAATTCCGTTTTTTCGGGGATAGTTTCTGCTATTCGAACCATTCAAAATAAGCCTTACATTCAAACGAATTCTGTCAGTTCCAATGGAATGAGTGGTGGGCCTTTGGTGAATCAGAACGGACAACAAATAGGTGTTAGGGTATGGGGAATTGTGGACCGGAATGGAGACCGGATTTATGGATTCTGTTATTACATTCCCATTTCGGAAGCTTTCAAAAGTTTGAATATTGAGCCCTGATTCATGGAATGTGACTGTGTACACTGTTATTTTTCCAAAGAAATACTTGTAATCGGTAAATTGTTGAAAAAGTTTACTATCTTTGCCCTCCAAATTAAATTTTAAAACATCTGTTATGTACGCAATAGTAGAAATAGCAGGGCAGCAATTTAAAGTGCAAAAAGACCAAAAAATCTTTGTACACCGTTTAGACGCTGAAGCAGGAGCAAAAGTAGAATTTGATCGTGTTTTGTTGGTTGACAACGGAGGAAAAGTGAATATTGGCGCCCCGGCTATCGCAGGAGCAAAAGTTACTGCTCAAGTGAATGATCACGTTAAAGGTGATACAGTTATCGTTTTCCGTAAAAAACGTAGAAAAGGATATGTGAAGAGAAACGGACACCGTCAATCTTTCACACAAATTACAATTACAGATATTAAAGGGTAATTCTTCGTCACTTAGACGAATAAAAAATTAGAAAACATGGCACACAAAAAAGGAGTCGGTAGTTCTAAAAACGGTCGCGAATCAGAAAGCAAACGTTTAGGAGTGAAAATTTTTGGTGGACAAGCTGCAATCGCTGGGAACATTATCGTTCGTCAACGCGGAACTGCACACCACCCTGGCGAAAATGTTGGAATTGGAAAAGACCACACATTATACGCATTGACTGACGGAACAGTTGAGTTCCGTAAAAAAAGAGATAATCGTTCGTTTGTATCGGTAGTTCCATTTGAAACTGCGGAAGCTTAATCGAATAATATAAATTTTTGAGAAAGGCGAGTTCCGACAGTTTCGGGATTCGCCTTTTTTCATTTTAATTTGCCAATTTTAAACCCGAATCCGCTTCGGCGGGTCAACACTCAAATTCAATTCATATGTTAGAAATGACTAAAATCCGCGCTGAACGTGATGAAATCATCACCGCATTGAAGAAGCGCAACATGGACGTAACGGAAACGATTGATGCAATTATTGCGAAGGACCAGCAATGGCGTGCAGCAAAAACATCTATGGAATCCATTGCATCCGAATTGAATAAGATTGCAAAAGAAATTGGTGACTTCTTCAAAACTGGAAAAGTTGCGGAAGCTGAAGCTGCAAAAACCAAAACAGCAGACTTAAAACAAGAGGAAAATCAGTTAAAAGTTCAGGTTGACGCGCTGGAGAATGAAATCACCCAGTTGCTGTATCAAATTCCGAATGTTCCGAATGCGTTGGTTGTTGCCGGAAAAAATGAGGAAGATAATGAAACGGTTGAAGTAGTAGGTGAACCTGCTGTTTTGCACAATAACGCACTTCCGCACTGGGAATTGACCAAAAAATTTGATTTGATCGATTTCGAATTGGGGGTGAAAATTACAGGGGCCGGATTTCCGGTCTACAAAGGAAAAGGTGCGAAGTTACAACGGGCATTAATCCAATTCTTTTTAGATGAAGCAGAGAAGGCAGGTTACGAAGAGTTTATCGTTCCGCATGTTGTGAATGAAGCAAGTGCGTACGGTACAGGACAGCTTCCTGATAAAGAAGGGCAAATGTATCACATGCCGGTTGACGATTTGTACATGATCCCGACTGCAGAAGTTCCGTTGACAAATATTTATCGCGATGTGGTGCTTCCTGATGAGAACTTTTCTATCAAAATGACCGGTTACACACCGTGTTTTCGGCGTGAAGCAGGAAGTTACGGGGCTCATGTTCGCGGATTGAACCGTTTACACCAATTTGATAAAGTGGAAATTGTTCGGATCGAGCATCCGAGAAATACGGACCGTGCATTAACTGAAATGGTGGACCATGTAAAAGGATTGTTAGAGAAACTGGGATTGCATTACCGCATTTTACGTTTGTGTGGTGGAGATACCGGTTTTGCTTCTGCTATGACCTACGATTTTGAAGTGTTCTCTGCTGCACAGGAAAAGTGGCTGGAAGTAAGTTCTTGTTCTCGCTTCGATACGTTCCAGGCAAATCGTTTGAAATTGCGTTTTAAAGGAAGTGATAAAAAGAATTACCTGGCACATACCTTAAATGGTTCAGCTTTGGCCCTTCCGCGCATTATGGCATCTATCATGGAAAATTACCAGACCCTGGATGGAATTGAAATTCCGGAGGTACTGCATAAGTATACCGGTTTTACTAGAATCGATTAATAAAAAATACGATTTCATTGAATCGCACGGTAGATTTACCGTGCGATTTTTTTAGGCACTTTCCAGTAGAAGCCACAACGTTAAATATTCATTTATACCAGTGAAATATTCATACAAAAGGTTAATTGATACAACAATTGATTGTCCTTTTTAAGGACGTTTTATTCGTATTTCACGGTCAAATTCCAATTATATAAAGACCAGTGGCGTCTTTTTATAGATTAAATTAAATGACCGGTTATTTTTTTCCGGATTAGACGATGCAACTTTTTTTGCGTCATTGGGGTGTTGAGTTTAATAACTGTATTTATGAAGACTAAAGTACCACTCCATCGTGTGCTGAACTGGTTGTTTGGCGCATGTATTTTCGTCCCCCTAATTTCCACCGCGCAATACTGCGATTCCATAACCCCAACATTTGATGTCGACTTGTCGGCGAGCCCATATATGACTTGGGTGAGTCCAAGTACTGACAGGGATGGGTTTTGCTGTGGAGCTTCGGCTCCGGATAAGTGCCTTGAATTTGTCATTACACTGAATCCGAATTCTGCTGCTGTAGTATTCAATATTGCTTCAGGGGCAGTTCCACCGGGAGCACTGTTCTACCAAATAGATTGCGGAACTCCGATACCGGTAGGTTCACCGATCTGCTTATATGGAACAGGACCGTTTCACCTGACATTTTGTAAACCAGGGAATAATATCAACACCTTTTCCATTGAAACCATTCCAAACCCGATATTTGGCCCGAACCTGACACTGGGAGACGGTTGTTCAGATGAATTATGGGTACAATTTTATGATGAAACTACCATTACCTGGAACAGCATCAACCCGGGAGCATCGGGCTCACAAAACGGATTGCTTTCCTGTACAGCAGCTTGCGATACGGTATTGGCAACAAATAATTCGTTGGCCCCTCCCGTTGTTGATTACCTGGTTTGCGGTATGGCTGCAAACGGGTGTACCACCGAACCGATTTGTGATACAATGACAGTTGGGTTTGCTCCTCCGTTAACTGCAACAATTTTGGCACCTGATATCGTATTATGTCCAAATGAATTAACAGTTCCTGCAACGGCTCAAGCCTCAGGCGGAACACCTCCGTACGCTTATTTATGGTCTGATGGTACTAATACAGCAGCCGCTAATTTAACCGTGGGTACACATACGGTAAATATTACCGACGCAACGAACTGTATTATCCGTCAAGCTACTGTGACCGTAACACAGTTAGCTGTTCCCACAGTTAACGCAGGAGCTGACATAGATGTGTGTTTGAATTACATCGGGGCGATTACATTAACAGCCACAGCTTCCAACACACAGGGAGTTTTGTGGTCGGGTGGAACCGGTACCTTTGCACCAAGTGATACCTCATTGGTTGTAGATTACTTTCCGGGTGCGGGCGAGTTTAGTACAGGAATCGTTCAGATCGGAGTGGAAACCGTAAATAATACTGGCTGTCCTGAAGCTTCAGACAGTACTCAAATCATTTTTAATCCTGTACTGGAATCGGTTTTGATAGAAACTCAGGACGTTTCCTGTTTTGGGATGTCCAACGGAACGGCCCTGGTGACAATGACCGGATTAACCGGACCATATTCCTTTTCTTTTGACGGTGGGGCTTACAGTGCTTCCAACTCAACTTTAAACTTAGCCCCCGGACAACATACGGTGAATATCTTAAATGCCATAGGTTGTGATACACTTCTTTCATTTGTCATTAATGAACCACCTTTGCTGCAGGTAAGTGAATTGAACAGAACGAATGTTTCTTGTTTCGGAGGTTCCGATGGATCACTCAGCGTACAGGGAACGGGAGGAGTTGGGACTTATTCTTATAGCTGGAATACCAATCCTGTTCAGACAGCGGCAACGGCAGTTGGTTTAAGTGCCGGAAATTATACGGTAACACTTACAGACCAGAATGGATGCACGAGCAATTTGATGCTGGTTATTACCGAACCGCTACCATTGGCAAATAATTTCACGGTTGTTCAACCTAGTTGCAATGGGTTTAATGATGGAAGTATCCAGGCTTCTGTTTCCGGTGGAACTGCTCCATACACTTATAATTGGAATACCGGTGGAACCGGGGCATCCATCACCGGGTTGCTCTCGGGGAATTACTCCGTAATTATTACAGACTCGAACGGATGTATTTTGAACCAGAATACTTTTGTACCTCAACCTGCTCCTTTAGCAATGACAATTTCACAGGATACAATCATTTGTCCGGGAAGTCCGATAACGCTTGATGTACAGGTAAGTGGTGGTACCGGAGCTTATTCTTATAACTGGACACCACAAACAGGAGCAACCAATCAATTAATTGTTTCACCAGTTGTCCAGACTACTTATACCTGTAATGCAACAGATGCGAATGGTTGTACAATAGGTTCTTCCACTGTTGTTTCAATGATTTCATTGAATCCGGCGGATATTTATGCGGCCATTTCAGATTCGGTTGTTTGTTTGGGAGAAGCGGTGGTGATAACAGGAGCTTACACCGGTCCTGATCAAACCGTTGTACTTTCCTGGGCGCATTGTACTTCTTGTCCGATTACTCAGAATATAATACCTGGGACAACGACTACGTATACGATTTCGGCAGTGAACCAGTGTAACCAGCAAATTACTGCTGATGTCACTGTAATGGTGTCTGAACCTCCGGTTGTGAGTTTGAACCCGGATTTGGGAACTTATTGCCAGGGAGAATATTTTTCTGTTTCGAACTCCGGAACCAATGATCAATCCTGGACTTATACCTGGACTTTTGAAGATGGAAGTATTTCTCATGATATGGTGGCGGTGCATGTGTTCAATTCTCCGGGGCAATTTGACGTTTCTTTGAGCATTGTTAATGAATATGGCTGTCAAAGTGCTGCGGCTGCAAGCGGTACGGTAACCATTAATCCACGTGCGATCGCTTCGTTCACAGCAGATAAAATTGAAGTGACAACGATCGATCCTGAATTCCATTTCACAAATACGTCTCAGAATGCTTCTGAATATATCTGGCATTTTGGAGACGATGATATGAGTTATGTGACGAACCCAACTCACAGTTATGATACCTATGGTGAATTTGAGGTTATTTTAAATGCAAATAACGAATACAATTGTCCGGACCAGGCTCGATTGGTTGTAACAGTAAAACCATCATTCGAGTTGTTTGTTCCGAATGCCTTCACACCGGATGGAGATGAATACAACAATACATTTATGGCAACAGGGTACGGTATTTTAGAGAATGATTTTACCATGGAAATCTATAATCGTTGGGGCGAATTGATCTTTGAATCCCATAACATGCAAATTGGTTGGGATGGTTCGTATGGAGCCGGGACGGAACGTGTTCAGGATGGAACATACACCTGGGTGATACGTTTCAGAGATTTGACGAATACCAAGCATGAGAAAAACGGGCATTTGAGTTTGCTGCGGTAAAAATTCATAATCGTTCGGATTGAATCAGTTTGAATATTCGAAATGATAAATGAAATTGGAATCCTCGTCGGCAGACGAGGATTTTTTTATTTTGGTTGCAAGTTCGCGATATTGCGAACGACTCTTTATTTATGTAGGATTCGTGAGTTTTTGCAACCGATTTTGAAACTGGTTTAAGGTGTCCTCATTTAAAAGAAGCTTGTCATAATGAATCCGATATTTGTTTAGTAATAAATCGGCACGCCTTAAACAATTGATGTGCCGATGAACAGAAGCTTTGTTCAAATTAAGGTGAGAAACGAGGGAAGATTGTGTGACAAGTATTTCCTCTTGGAATAATTTAATAATTCTGATTCTTGCAGGATGCCCTAAAGCATTAGCAATTCTTGAAAATTTAACTTCTTCTTTGCTGTAGTTATTTGGTTTAATTAGTCCCATTTTTTTTCTGTTTTCTAATTAAGTTAGGAAATATTAGGACTTGATACAATAGGGATTCCGTTTTTTTTCAACCTGGGTTGCAAGTTCGCGATATTGCGAACAGCCCTTATTGTATCTGGTTTTTTTAAAGGAAATGTATGGAGTTTTTAGAACTTTCTTTTTGATTCACTCCTTTCACTTCCAAACAATCATTTTACGTATTTTTAGCCTCATGTTAAGAATTGCATCTTTCCTTATACTGCTTATTTTCCTTTCCTCCTGCGAGAGCAAGCTCGGCAAGTTTGAAGAAGATATCCTGTTCGCAAAGGCTACAAATGATTCCGTACAAGCCTCGCTTCAACAATTAGATACTAACCAGGTATTGAAACTGCGGGGAAAATCTAAAATGATGCTGCTGAACTTCAATATCGAGTTGGGAAATGATACATTGGATATCGAAACAGCAAGGGAAATTGATGGTTTTATCCAGGCGTATCGTGCAACTGATTTTTTCACTACCGAAATCAATCAATTGCGAGTTGCACAAAAAGAACAACGGCAAAGACTTCAAAAATTGCAATCGGATATTGAAAACGGGGCAGGAGATCGCTCGACTTATTATGAGCACGTACAATTTGAACGAAAGGAAGCAGAGCAGATCCGCTCACATAGTTTGGTCCTGGAAAAACAATTTATAGATTTTAAACAATCTTACGAGCAATTTAAACCTACATTTGAGCGTTTTAAAGCCACACATTAACAGATCATGAAACAAGCGCTGATTTTTTGTTGTCTTCTTCTTTCCTTTGCTCTTTCGGCACAGACCAGTACCGATCAGCAATTGGCGAACCTGTATTACAACAATGGCGAATTTGACAAGGCACTTCCTTACTTTGAGAAGATCATCAACAAGCAAAGCACCAAGTTTGACCAATTGCGTTATGTGGATTGCCTGGAAAAAACGAACCAGGTGAAAGATGCCGAGAAGTACCTGAAAAAATTAGTGGCTTCCAATTCCAACGATTTTGATTATACCATTGCACTGGGGGATTTGTACGAGCGTACAGAACGTTCTTCCCAAACTGAAAAACTGTATGGGGAGAGAATCAAAGACGTGGCCCAAAATGGATACGAAGTTATCGAATTGTATAACTCATTCATCAAAAAAGGAAAGGTGGAATGGGGATTGAAAACCCTGGAAGCCGGAAGAAAGGAATTGAAGAAGAGTTATCCGTTACAGATCCAGTTTGCGGAAGTCTATTCCCTTTTGGGGAGGACCGATGAAATGATCGATGAGTATTTCGATGTGTTGGACCAATATCCGAATTACAGTAGTAATATTCAGAATGCATTAACGAAACAGATCGATTTTTCAGAAGACAAGACCGGAGTTTATCAAAAACTGAAAGATAAATTACTGGTCCGGATCCAGAAAAAACCAAACGATTTCGTGTATTCCGAAATGCTCATCTGGCTCTTTATTCAAAAGAAGGAATTCAAATCGGCACTAACGCAAACACAAGCTTTGGACCGAAGAGAGAAAGGAACCGGTAATCGCGTAATGGATCTGGCAGAAACCTGTGTTGAAAACAGCGATTATGCCACAGCACGATCGGCTTACCGGTATATTATCGATCAGGGAGCTCAAAACCCGAATTATTATTCCGCTTACAGTGCCTTGCTGAATATCCGCTACCGGGAAATTACCATTGAAAAGAAGTACCAGGCACAAGACATTATCGATGCAGAAAAAGAATACCGCGAAGGTCTGAAATTATTAGGTTGGGGTCGGAATGCCGTTTATACGGCAAAGGAATTGGCTGAAATCAAAGCTTATTATGGAAACGATGCGAAAGGTGCGGTCGATTTGCTGGATAGCTGTTTGGCGGTAAACGGTCTCTCGGATTTCGAAAAAGCACAGGTGAAAATGGCCTTGGCAGATGTATTGGTACTCCAGGACGATATATGGCAGGCATCCCTTTACTACATGCAAATCGACAAGGATTTCAAGTTCGAAGCAATTGGCTCGGAAGCGAAATTCAAGAATGCACGCATTTTCTATTATGACGGCGATTTCAAATTTGCGCAGTCACAATTGGATATCCTAAAGGAATCGACCAGCAAACTGATTGCAAACGATGCCATGAAACTATCCGTTCTGATTACAGATAATTTAGGCTTGGATAGCAATTACACGGCAATGTACCAGTTTGCACAGGCAGATCTGTTATTGGAACAACACCAGTTCGATCGCGCATTTAAACTGTACGATTCCATCAACCAGGCATTCCCGGCGCACGGCCTGGCTGACGAAATCCTGCTGCGCAAGGCTCAGGCAATGCAGTACCAGGGAAAATGGACCGAAGCATTGGACTACCTCAATAAAATTGTTACTTATCACATGGACGACATTTTAGCGGACGATGCAATTTTTACTATGGCAGAGATCTACGAGAAGAACCTCCACGACAAGGAAAAAGCAACCGAGTACTATAAAAAGATCCTGTTTGAATGCAAAGGCAGTTTACTAACTGTAGAAGCGCGTAAACGTTACCGGGCACTCCGCGGAGATGTTTCCGATTCGGAGGATCTTTAAGAACAGCAAGTTAAAAGTTTAAATGTTAAATTTTTGTTGCGCATATGTGTAACCAAAAAAGTTTTTTACATTTATCCCATTAACTGAAATCTTAAACTGTTCACAAGTATGAAACCTGCTCTTAAAGAGGCGCTTTATGCCCTAACCTTCACTTTGTTTATAACAACACCTGCTTTTTCTCAAACCAATACACTTCCCACTTCAGGGAATGTAGGAATTGGGACTACGTCACCATCCGAGCGATTGACGGTCAACGGATCTGCCCGCATTGATTCTACTTTAACCATAAACGATTCCATGATCGTAAACCGTGATGCACACATCGGAAGTAATTTGCAGGTAGATGGCAACACCACCCTGGAAGGAGACTTGACCTTAAACTCACTACGAGATTCAACACTGATCGACGATGAGGTAATCCTGATCGATTCCACCGGAAAGGTGAAAAGAGGTGGCGATTTGTAGAGTTTGGTTTATGAAGAAGTCCCACAATATATGCCATGTGCCACCGACATGAATGGTGGATACATCCAAACGGCCCCTTTCTGGCAAGCCTCGTCGAATCCGCAACGCATGTTTTTGATCAATACCGTGTGTTCACCCGATCCGCGATTGGGAGTTGGAGTAAAACCGGATGCAAAATTGCATGTGCGGTTAGATCTGAACCCGAATGATCAAATACTGCACCCGCTGATTATTGATAAGAAGGTCAGTAATGTTCCTGGCGTTGAGCCTTATAAATTGTTGCAGCTGGACCGTAATGGATTACTTTATGCCCGTGAGGTCAAGGTCAATTTGGATACGTGGTCAGATTATGTTTTTGATGAGAAGTATTCCTTGATGCCTTTGAACCAATTACAACAATATATCAAAGAAAACAACCACCTGCCCAATGTACCAAGTGCCGGAGAAATGACGGCAAATGGATTGAATGTAGCTCAGAGCAGCGTCATCTTCATGGAAAAGATCGAAGAACTGACCCTTTACATCCTTCAGATTGATGAGCGGGTCAAAGCGCAGCAAGCCCTATTGGAACAACAACAGGAAACCATTCGCTTACAACAGCAGTTGATCCAAAAACTGGAAGAGCAAGTAAAACCTTGAGCGATGAGAATGTTCATAACAGGAATATTTCTGCTCATGGGTTTACATGGGTGGGGACAAATCGATACAGTATTTTTAAGCCGTGAAAAACTGGCAGATACGATTTATAATGGTCTGAATGGAAAATGTCCTACAGGTTTTTTGGCGAATAAACTAAGTTTGCTTCCTTCTGATAGCTTGCTCTTAAAAACGTCTTTATATAGTAATGATTCTATGAACGAATATTCGGATGCTGATAGAATGATGCGCTGGCTTTATGAAATGAATCATATTGCTACCCGCCCGAACCAATTACCGATAATGGATTCCGTTTTAGCAAGATCCTGTGAATATGTAGGAGAAACTGAGTTTGACCAGGAGATAATCATTATTCCAATTGGAATATTTGATTTGAGCTTTAATTCTATTGATGAGCAAGCGGGGTTGACTAAAGGAATCTTAACAAAGGATGTTTCTCTCTGGAAAGACCAAATCCCAAATGATAGTTCGATTGTTTCAACCACTCATTCATCACTGGCAGGACCATTGTTTGATTATTTTTCATCCGATCGAATGGGATTAATTATCAAGCGGGAATTTTTTGTGAGTAATACCAGAAACATCAATGATGTCATAGATCTGACATTGGTACGAAATGGAGTTGAACGAAAAACTGATTTTGATCAAATAGTTCTTTTCAAACCCAATAATGACTCGCTTCAGTATTTCAAATTGCGGGTTACCTATTCGGACAGCTCTTCTTTTCTATTTAATTTCCTGCTTCATACACCTGAAATGCTGGAGGAAAAATCCGAGGAAAAAGGCCTTCCTTATTCGCAAGATTGGGAAGATGATCCCGACGAGTATCAAAGTACCTGTTCTCTTTTGGAAATCCCATGGTCTCCCGGATGCAAGGATTGCGGGATGATGGAAGACAGCCAGGGAAACAAGATCAAGTGGTGTTTTATCCCTTCCTGTTCCCGTGAAGGGTATGATGATGAGCAACCGGAAAAGCCATACATTCTCGTTACAGGTTACAGGCCTCCAATGTTCGGGCAGAGTTTCAAGAAAAGCTGGAAAATATATAGTCCTGATCATGCAAGCTTGCTCCAAAACTTACAGGAGCAGGATTACGATATCATCATCGTCAAATTCAATATTGCCGGGAAACCCATGACACATGGAATGGAAGAATCTGCGGCACTTTTTGAACGATTCCTGATTCATTTGAACCAAAACATGAAAAAAGGCGATTATTTTGAGAATGTCATCCAGGGTTCTTCCATGGGCGAGGAAATTGTACGTCTGACTTTACTGCGCATGGAACAAAAGCACATGGATTACAGTCAGAATTACCCGCACCATCACTCCCGGTTGAATATTTCTTACGATGCCAATTTCTTCGGGGCCAATATTCCATTGGGCTATCAGTACCAGGTGTATAGTGAACATTGGTATAAGAGCAACTATTTTGGCATCATCCCTCTATTCTTAAGCGGATTCCTTTATAACACGGTGAACCAGAAATCATTTAAGGAGTTGGTTGCTTATCACGCAGCCAGTTACAATGATAATATTTTTACGTATCCAAACCAGAATATCGGTTATACGGTGCCAACCTATCACTGGAGAAGACAAGGGTTCCTGGATGCTTTGAATGCGGTGGATAATCACGAACATATTTTCCCGATCCCGGTTGCAACCCGAAATATTGCCATTTCTCTTGGTAAAATAAGCGGAAAAAACAGTGACAATGATGAACGTTACAACAATGCAGGGGAATATTGGCAGAATTATGCATTTTTAGGTTACCATTTCCGGATCGGAACAGCGAAATACATGCCGGCGGGACAGACTTTTCAAATTTTCAGGAGACAACTTCCTCCTTTATTTTTAAATCCTTTTCAATCGGTTTGCCAGCATGAAGTGAATGTGTCTCAAATGCTGGAAATTGACAATGTCTCCGGATCGTTCATGAACAAGATCGGGAATTTTGTAGAGGTCGCTGATTTCGCCTATTTTCCGCTTACTCAGATCTGGACAGGAAGAAACCGGTATTCGCATAAATCCGTTGTTACGGCTTTAGGAATTAACCCCAACCTCTGGCCAGCAGATGGGAGTATGACGGTGAATGTGCAGGATTTGGGATTAATGTTTGTTGATAGGGATCATACAATTCCAAATCAGGATGAGAACAATAATTATGGTTATCCCAACCTGGGGCGGCCGAACGACCATTTCCAGGTCACCCCTTTTGAAGCCATTTACATTGACAACCAGATCAATCCGCACATTGATATGAGCGGCGGTGGGAACGAAGTGGACAAATTAAATGACTTTATCTATGGAGAAGCAGAGCCTTGGTACCTGTTCCTGCAAAACCAACAGGTGGGCAGCAGGGCGCGTTTAAATTATTCGTATTATGTGCGCCGCAGGGCCCAAAATATCATTACGGTCGGTCATTTGGTGACTCCGTCTACTGATCCCGGGGATTATGCCACACAGGAAAATGCAAAAGTAGACCTGCGTGCCGGACAGGAGATCGACCTGAAACCGGGAGTGCATTTCCAGGAAGGTTCCACCGTGCATTTGAAAATTGAATTCGAGGAATGCCCGCGAAATAAAATGTACACGGGAAATTCAGGCCCAGGAGAACGTCAACACCTGGAAAATGAAATTCGACAGGAAGAACCGGATCAAATACAATCGAAAGAAAAACGGGCGATTTTATACCCCAATCCATCTCACGACGGGACCTTTGTTTTGCAGTCCGGGGAAGAAACCGTTATTTCGGGGATCCGTATTTTTACAACTTTCGGAACGCTACTGGAGGAGATCCTGGAAAATACTACAGCAGTATTTCATTCAGAGAAAAAATTACCGATAGGTACTTATATCATACAGGTACTCATTGGAAATCAGTTGGAAATTCATAAATTGGTTGTATTATGAGAACACTATTTGCGGTATTAATGATTTTAACATTATCTACCTGTACCAAATTCGGGAAGAACGTAACCGTTAAAGGCCGTGTAATGAATCCCGTAACAGGTGAAGGAATTGAAGGTGCAGAAGTCAAGCTATTAAGAATAAAGGGCGGTTATGATTCCAGTTACAAGACTATTAAATCTACAACAACAGACGCTTCTGGTAATTTTGAACTGGATAAATACACCTGGTCTTCACCGGTTGCGCGTTGTGAAGTAGGAGATCTGTACCAATTGGGTTGGACCAAGGATGGAGGCCAGACTTTTATTGACAATTTTGAATTGGAAGTTAAAAAAGGAAAAATAACGAATGCAGATTTTTATGCTGTTCCATATGCCCATTTACAACTTGATATCCATAATACCAGTTGTCAGGGTTCCATGGATCACTTTGTATTATATGCTGAAGGCACTCAAGTAGATATGAGTAAATATGGTCTTATGATAGATGAAATGGGATGCTATCAGTTTACCGCTTCCGGTCATTCGAAAGTGCCTATGGGAGCAAGATACTATCGTTGGGAGGTAACCAAAAATGCAGTAACTACTATTTTTTACGATACGGTTTATTTAGCAGAAGGTGAATATAAAACTTATACGATTAACTACTAATGAAATTTTTTCTACCACTTTTCATACTAACTATGATTCTTTCCTGCACCAAATTCGGAAAGAACGTTACGGTCAAAGGTCGGGTTGTGAATCCAATCACAGGAGAAGGAATTCCGGATGTTCGGGTGTTTATGTACAAAACAACCTCCACCAGCCTGCCAGCCGATTATAAAACAGTAAAAGAAGATCATACGAACTCTGAAGGCTCATTTGAGCTGAACAAACTTGGCTTGTCTAAGTATTATGTCAAATGCGACGTCCCGGGTGATTATTACATGATAGGTTGGGAACAAAAAGATGGTATTTCCTTGTTTGATAAATACACCCTGAGTGTCAAAAAAGGAAAATCGATGCATGCAGATTTTTATGCTGTTCCCTATGCATATTTAAAGTTAGATATTCACAATGTGAATTGTCAAGGTTCAACAGATGAGTTTAAATTGTATTCTGAAGGTACTCAAGCTGATCCATCTAAAACAGGTCTTATGATAAATGAATCAGGCTGTTATCAATATACTGCTTCCGGTCATTCCAAATTACCTATGGGAGCAAGATACTATCGTTGGGAGGTAACCAAAAATGCAGTAACTACCATTTTTTACGATACGGTTTATTTAGCAGAAGGTGAATATAAAACTTATACGATTAACTACTAATGAAATTTCTTCTACCACTTTTCATACTAACTACGATTCTTTCCTGTACCAAATTCGGAAAGAACGTTACGGTCAAAGGTCGGGTTGTGAACCCAATTACAGGAGAAGGAATTCCGTATATTCGGGTGTTTATGTATAAAGCAACCAACACAAGTTTACCAGCAGATTATAAAATAGTAAAGGAGGTCAATACTGCTTCAGACGGATCTTTTGAATTAAATAAACTAGGCTTGTCCAAATATTACGTTAAGTGTGATGTTCCTGGAGAGTATTACGTGGTTGGCTGGGAAGAAAAATCCGGAATCTCCCTGTTTGATAAGTTTACGCTTAGTGTTAAAAAGGGAAAAACGATGCATGCAAATTTTTATGTAGTACCTTATGGAAATCTACAGATCAATGTCAATAACACCTCTTGCTTTGATTCAAACGATGAGCTAAAAATTTATCGGACCCATTCTATTGCTGGATTTTATGATAATGTTCCAAATCCTGCAATTTATACGGGATGTGTCAATCAAACTGGTAATATGAATAAAGCCCCAATGGGATGGTATAAGTATAGCGGCACAGTTACAAAAAATGGAATCGTGACATCAAAAAAAGATAGTATTTACTTGAATGAAGGTGAAACTAAAGTTTGGAGTATTGACTATTAACCAAAGTTGGTAATCAAGTACGGAAAATCGCAACGCAAATCCAAAATCATTTTCCCAAGTTTGCAGAAACCGAACGAAATGAAATTACCTGTTATTGTATTGTTTTTCCTGATTGCTTTAGGCTGCTTCAAGCAAAATTACCTGTATGCAAAAGCAGATACCCTTTCAGAAGAATCTAAACCGGGCAGGACTCCTGGCGATAGTATTATTCCACCTGTTCGAATAAGGACCGGCGTATTTAATACATTCTGGGTTGGACCGAGGATCAATTACCTACAGGGAAAATATGGTTTCCTGGGAGCTTCAGCAGCTTTTATGTGGCACAATATCGGGTACATACCCGAATCACACATCGGATTCTCAGCAGGGATGGACTTCCGGCTTACCAAATCTACGATATACGCACCAAAAATTACGGTGGAAGGACGTTATACATTCTTCCTGGCAAGAGTGGGTTACACTTATTTTACCGATTTTAAATCCGATTTTGAACACCGTATTTCCACCGAGATCGGACTTTCTCTGATTAGTTTTTTGGACATCACTTACCTGCATTCCTTTGGTTCTGAAAGAAATCCTTTTGGGCTGAATGAAGATTACCTTAATCTCACGCTGACCATACCTCTAAATATGTGAAATTGGTATAGAATTTCCCGGAAATGACTCGAAATTTCTTTAAAGGAAATCTTTTAACATTTTCATTTCACTGACTTAACATTTCGGGTGAATCTCATCAATAAGCTATTATCATCGCTCTACAAAACCTTTTCTTCGACCAACGGTTTTACTGGGTTTTAAACCCATTTATTCTGTAATTTAGATTAAATCTAAATAGGATTTTTCGCGATTTGTTCTTGTTAAAAAGTATTAAATTCGCCTGTCTTAAAAATTAGAGATTATGTCTTCTGCAGAAGATTACTTACCGATATTGCTCCAGGCAGCTGTTGCCCTGGGCTTTGTTATTACGGTTTTGGTGATTGCCCCGATGTTGGGTCCCAAGCTATTTGGAAAGAAAAAAAATGCCAACTGGGAGTGTGGTATTGAAGAAGTCGGAAATGCGCGTTTCCCGATCTCCATTCGTTATTTGTTGACCGCAATTTTATTCGTGTTGTTCGATGTGGAAGTAATCTTCTTCTACCCGTATGCTGTGAATTTCAAATTCTTACAATCTGACGGATTGATCGCGGTAATTATTTTCGTAGCATTCTTCCTTACCGGATTTTTCTACGTACTTAAAAAAGGTGCTTTAGAATGGGAAAAGTAGAAATTATCAATGGTGTAGAAACCATTAACGGAGAAGGTTTCCAATTAACCATGCTTGATAAGGTGATTGGAGCTGCTCGTGCAAATTCCGTTTGGCCTTTGCCGTTTGCAACTTCTTGTTGCGGTATCGAGTACATGGGTACAATGGGAAGTAACTACGATGTTGCACGTTTCGGAATGGAACGGATGTCGTTTTCTCCGCGCCAGGCAGATTTATTGATCGTTGCCGGCACCATCTCAAAAAAATTAGCCCCGATCCTGAAACAGGTTTACGAACAAATGGCTGAACCGAAATGGGTTTTGTCTGTTGGTGCATGCGCTTGTTCGGGTGGGATTTTTGATACCTACTCTGTATTGCAGGGAATTGACCGCGTTATTCCGGTAGACGTTTACGTTCCGGGATGTCCGCCAAGACCGGAGCAAATCATTGAAGGGTGTATGAACATTCACCGCCTGGTGAAAAACGAATCACTTCGTCGCCGGTATTCGGATGAATACAAACATTTGTTGAAGAAATACGATTTGAACGATGAGTAATTTGACAAACGAAGCGGTTTTAACCCGCATCCAGGAAAAGTTTGGTGAAGCCGTTCGCAATCACGAAGAACCATACGGATTACTAACCATCGAAATTCAGGCAGATAAAGCACACGATCTGATCCAATGGCTGAAAACGGATGAGGTCTTGAAAGTGTCTTTCCTTACTCTAATCGGTGGAGCGCACTTTCCAAACGATAAGGGACGCGAGATTTGTGTGAACTATCACCTGCATTCCTTAGTAAACAATGTACGTTTACGCATTCGTGCATTTCTTCCGATCGAAAATCCTTCCATTCAATCTATTACAGATATCTATGTGGGTGCCGATTGGCAGGAGCGTGAATCATACGATTTCTTCGGGATCATTTTCGAAGGACATCCGAACCTGACGCGTATCCTGAACGAAGACGATATGGATTATTTCCCGATGAGAAAAGAGTACCATTTGGAAGATGCAACAAGAGAAGATAAAGACGATCGCTTCTTCGGTCGATAATTAAGAAACTATGAGCGATACTCCAACTAATAAAAGCCTGTTTGCCGATGAAACCATCGACGGACAAATCGCGACACTGAACCTGGGGCCAACTCACCCTGCAACACACGGGATTTTCCAGAACGTGTTGACAGTAGACGGTGAAAAGATCCTGGATTCGGTTCAAACAGTAGGTTACATTCACCGCGCTTTTGAAAAGCTGGCTGAAAGAAGACCTTACAACCAAATTACACCAATCACAGACCGGTTAAACTATTGTTCTTCTCCAATCAATAACATGGGTTGGGAAATGACCATGGAAAAACTGATCGGTGTGCAGGTTCCGAAAAAAGTAGATTACATGCGTGTAATCATCATGGAATTGGCGCGTATTGCAGACCACCTGGTTTGTAACTCGGTAATTGGTGTGGATACGGGAGCATTGACAGGATTTACCTACATGTTCCAGCAACGGGAGGCGATCTATGAATTGTACGAAGAAGTGTGTGGTGCACGTTTGACTACAAACATCGGTCGTATCGGAGGATTCGAGCGTGATTTCTCCCCGACCTTCCATGTAAAACTGAAAAAGTTCTTAAAAGAATTCAATAAACACTTCCAGGAATTTGACGACCTGTTGATACGTAACCGTATTTTCATGGATCGGACCATTAAAGCCGGACCAATCAGCGCAGAGCGTGCATTGGATTACGGATTTACCGGTCCGAACTTACGCGCAGCAGGAGTCGATTATGATGTGCGTGTCATGACACCTTATTCTTCTTACGAAGATTTCGATTTTGAAATTCCTGTTGGAACTCATGGAGATACGTATGATCGCTTTTGTGTGCGCCAGGAAGAAGTGCGCCAGAGTTTGAGAATCATCGAACAAGCTTATAACAACATGCCGGAAGGGAAACACTTCTCGCCGGATGTTCCGGAGTTCTATTTACCTCCGAAAGCAGACGTGTACACCAAAATGGAAGCATTGATCTACCACTTCAAGATCGTAATGGGTGAAACACCTGTTCCGGTTGGGGAAGTATACCACGCGGTTGAAGGTGGAAACGGAGAATTAGGGTTCCACTTGATTTCCGACGGAGGAAGAACCCCATACAGACTTCAGTTTAGAAGACCTTGTTTTATTTATTATCAAGCATATCCGGAAATGATTAAGGGTCAAACCATCTCAGATGCAGTGTTGACTTTAAGTAGTTTGAATGTGATTGCAGGAGAATTGGACGCATAAGATGAGTATATCAGTTACACATAATAGTACAGATCAGGCTGAACCACAATTCAGTGCTGAGAGAATGGTTGAGGTACAACGCATCATCAACATGTTCCCGGAAGGAAAACAGAAAAGTGCGTTGATGCGTATTTTGCACATGGCAGAAGAAGATTTCGGAGGCTGGTTAAGTGTTCCGACGATGAATTACGTTGCACGCCTTTTGAATATTCAGCCGATCGAAGTGTATGAAGTAGCAACTTTCTATACCATGTTTAATATTGAAAAACCGGGGAAAGTTGTTTTGGAAGTCTGCAGAACAGGACCGTGTATGTTAGTCGGTTCGGATCAGATTATCGAGCACATCGAACAAAGATTAGATATCAAAGTTGGTCAGACTACAGCAGATGGAATGTTTACATTGAAAACTGCAGAATGTCTGGGAGCTTGTGGTTATGGGCCGATGTTGCAATGCGGGAAACATTACCACGAACATTTGACTCCAGCGAAAGTAGACGAGTTATTGGACACCTTGCGTAAAGAACATTCAGATAAATAGGAATGGGAAGAAAATTATTATTGGAACATGCAAACGTTCCCGGAATCGAAACTTTTGAAGTTTACCGCAGAAACGGAGGTTACCGTTCTGTTGAAAAGGCTTTGAAAACGATGTCACCACAAAATGTGGTGGAAGAAGTTCAGGCTTCCGGACTGAGAGGTCGTGGAGGAGCAGGATTCCCAACAGGAATGAAGTGGTCTTTCCTGGCGAAACCGGAAGGAGTTCCGCGTTATTTATTGTGTAACGCCGACGAATCGGAGCCAGGAACCTTCAAGGATCGTTACTTAATGGAAAAAATCCCGCATTTGCTGATCGAAGGAATGATCGTTTCTTCGTACGCTTTGGGATGTAATCAATCGTACATATATATCCGCGGGGAATACATGTGGGTTTTGGAAATTGTAGAAAAAGCAATCGCTGAAGCTTACGCAAATGGTTTCCTCGGAAAAAATATCTTAGGATCAGGATACGACCTGGACCTGGCAATTTGTCCGGGTGGTGGAGCTTACATTTGCGGTGAAGAAACTGCCTTGATCGAATCATTGGAAGGTAAGCGCGGAAACCCACGTATCAAACCACCATTCCCGGCTGTAAAAGGTTTGTGGGGATGTCCGACAGTTGTAAACAACGTAGAATCTATCGCAGCAGTTGTTCCGATCGTCAATGACGGAGGAGCAGAGTATGCAAAAATCGGAATCGGGAAAAGTACCGGAACAAAATTGATCTCAGCTTGTGGAAACCTGGTAAAACCGGGAGTTTACGAAATCGAACTGGGATTATCGGTAGAAGAGTTCATTTACTCGGATGAGTGGTGTGGCGGAATCGCAAACGGGAAGAAAATCAAGGCTTGCGTGCCGGGTGGATCTTCCGTTCCGATCTTACCGGCAAACCTGATCACAAAAACGGCTGAAGGAACAGATCGCTTGATGACTTACGAAAGTTTGGCTGAAGGGGGATTTGCAAGCGGATCCATGTTGGGTTCAGGAGGTTTCATTGTATTTGACGAAGATCAGTGTATCGTTCGAAACACTTGGAATTTTGCGCGTTTCTATGCACATGAATCTTGCGGACAATGTTCTCCTTGCCGTGAAGGAACCGGATGGATGGAGAAAGTACTTCGTCGTTTGGAACACGGGCAAGGTCACATGCACGACATTGATTTATTGGCAGAGATCAACAAGAAAATAGAAGGAAATACGATTTGTCCGTTGGGTGATGCAGCAGCATGGCCGGTAGCAGCAGCAATTCGTCATTTTAGAGAAGAATTTGAATGGCACGTGACACACCCGGAAGAAGCAGTAAAACGCAACTTCGGAATTGCGTCAAATCACATGCCTTTAGTATAAATAAGATCGATTATGGTAAAAGTTATCATTGACGATATCGAAGTAGAAGTAGAACCGGGAACAACCATCCTGAATGCTGCTCGTAAGATCGGTGGAGATGTAGTTCCTCCTGCAATGTGCTATTATAGCAAACTGCAGGGAAGCGGTGGAAAATGTAGAACGTGTTTGGTGGAAGTAGCCGCAGGTTCTGCTGCAGATCCGCGCCCGATGCCCAAATTGGTTGCATCGTGTTCAACTCCGGTAATGGACGGAATGGTTGTAAAGAACAAAACTTCAGAGCGTGTTTACGATAACCGTGCTGCAGTAACCGAGTTCTTATTGATCAACCACCCGCTGGATTGTCCGATCTGTGACCAGGCCGGAGAATGCCATTTGCAGGACCTTGGATTCGAACACGGAAAAGAAGGAACACGTTACGAAGAGAAACGCAGAACTTTTGATCCGATCGATATCGGTGATAAGATCAAGTTGCACATGAATCGCTGTATCCTTTGTTATCGTTGTGTTTACACGGCGAATCAATTGACGGATCAACGTGTTCATGGAGTATTGCATCGCGGTGATCACGCGGAAATCTCAACCTATATTGAGAAAGCGATTGATAATGACTTCTCAGGGAACGTAATCGACGTGTGCCCGGTAGGAGCGTTGACCGATAAAACATTCCGTTTCAAAAGTCGCGTGTGGTTCTTGAAACCGATGGAAGCATCCTGCGAGTGTACAAAATGTGCCGGAAAAGCAGTGGTTTGGATGTTCGGAGACGAAATTTACCGTGTAACGGGACGCAAGGACCAATACGGTGAGATCGAAGATATCGATGGAAAAACTGCTTGGATTTGCAACGAATGCCGTTTCGACAAAAAAGATAAGAGCAAATGGAAAATTGAAGGGCCACGTGTGATTAACCGTCACTCAGTGATCTCTCAAAATAAGTATATCGTTGACGAACGTCTCGAAACCAAAAAACTAACAGGAAAGTAAGATGATCATAAAACTAATCATAGTTGTTGCTTTATTCGCAATTACACTGGGGATTGCAGCTTATCTGACCCTGATGGAACGAAAAGTTGCTGCCTGGATGCAGGATCGTATCGGGCCGGACAGAGCGGGACCATTCGGTTTGCTTCAACCGCTTGCAGATGGTGGAAAAATGTTCTTCAAGGAAGATTTCCGTCCAACCAATGCAGATAAGTGGTTGTTTATCATCGGACCGGGAATTGCCATGTTTACCTCACTCATTACAGGTGCGGTGATTCCATGGGCACCGGCGATACAAACTGCAACGGAAACAATTGCAATCCAGGTTGCGGACGTGAATATTGGAATCCTCTTTATTATGGGAGCAGTTTCCATCGGAGTTTACGGGATCATGATCGGAGGATGGGCTTCCAACAATAAGTTTGCCTTATTCGGAGCCATTCGTGCAAGCTCTCAAATGATCTCTTACGAATTAGCGATGGGAGTTTCAGTGATTACGATCGTAATGATGACAGGATCCTTAAGCTTGAACGAAATTGTGGATCAACAACATGGCTTTTGGAAAGACGGGTGGTTTTCCTGGAACGTATTCAAACAACCGATCTGTTTCGTGGTATTCTTAATTACTGCTTTGGCAGAATGTAACCGCGCTCCGTTCGATTTACCGGAATGTGAATCCGAGTTGATCGGTGGGTATCACACGGAATACGGTGCCATGAAATTAGGATTCTTCTTATTTGCAGAATATGTGAACATGTTCATTTCCTGTGCGGTGATCTCGGCATTGTTCTTCGGAGGATACAACTTCCCGGGAATGGACCATTTCTCCGGTATTACGCTGACTATCCTGGGAGGTTTGGTTTTCTTCGCAAAAACATTCTTTTTCATTTTCGTATTCATGTGGATCCGTTGGACGTTGCCACGTTTCCGTTACGATCAATTGATGCACATCGGTTGGAAAAAAATGATCCCTTTGGCATTGATCAACCTATTGATTACCGGCGTTGTGATCGCGTATACTTCCGGATGGTTCTCTAAAAACACGGACAATGAATCTGCAAGCAATGCGAAAGTAGAACGGCCTTTGGGTGTGAATACATCCCCTGAAAAGACAAAAACCGGAAATAGCTTATAAATATTCGAATGGAAAGTTTATCAAATCGTAAAAAAGTTGTTTCGAACAAGAAGATGACCTTCATGGAGAAACTCTACTTCCCGGCAATTCTGGGAGGTATGTGGATCACATTTAAGCATTTATTCAAGAAACACAATACCGTTAAGTATCCGGAAGTGAAACGCGAGTTTGCTCCCGTTTATCGCGGACAGCACGTATTAAAACGTGACGAACAGGGAAGAGAGAATTGTACTGCTTGCGGATTATGTGCAGTGGCATGTCCGGCAGAAGCAATTACCATGACTTCCGAAGAACGTAAAAAAGGGGAAGAGCACTTATACAGAGAAGAGAAATACGCTTCTACATACGAGATTAATATGTTGCGTTGCATTTTCTGTGGTTTGTGTGAAGAAGCATGTCCGAAAGAAGCTATTTTCCTGACAGATCGTATCGTTCCTACTTATTTTGAACGCAACGATTTCATTTACGGAAAAGATAAACTGGTAGAACCGGTTGATCAGCGTGTGGATATCAGTAAAAGACAATTAACCGGAAAAAGACCTGCGTAATGAGTTTAGACCTTATATTTTACATTCTTGGTGGATTAACCATTGGAACAGCTTTGATGGTTGTTTTAAGCAAACACCCGGTAAGAAGCGTCTTGTACCTGGTATTGACCTTCTTTTTGATTTCTGCGAATTACGTATTGATGAACGCTCAGTTCATTGCCATCGTAAACATCATTGTGTATGCCGGTGCGATCATGGTATTATTCCTTTTCGTATTGATGTTATTGAATCTCAATAAGGAGAACGAACCGAAACATTCGCCTTTAATGACGATCGGAGCGGCGATTGCCGGAGGAGGATTGTTCCTGGTAGTGGTTGCAGCAATGCGCGAAGCAATCCTTGCAGCTCCAATGATCGATACGAACTCCGAACAGGTAGGATTGGTTGAAAATTTAGGGAAAGTGTTGTTTACGAAATACGTACTTCCTTTCGAAGTTTCTTCCATCTTGTTCCTTGCGGCAATGGTCGGAGCAGTTCTTTTAGCAAAACGTGAAAAACAAACTATAGAGTAATATGTTATTAGCGACATTATTTGAATCAGGTGTAAAGATCGAACACTACATGGTCCTTGCTACGGCATTGTTCGTGATTGGTGTATTCGGGGTGCTTTACAGAAAGAATGCGATCATTTTATTGATGTGCATTGAATTAATGCTCAACGCGGTGAATTTGTTACTCGTAGCGTTTTCAACTTATTTCGGACAGGCAGACGGACAGCTTTTTGTGTTCTTCATCATGGTCGTTGCCGCTGCCGAAGCAACAGTGGGTCTGTCGATCCTGGTGCTTCTTTACCGAAATACGCGCTCAACAGATATTCGATTGTTTAATAAATTAAAAAACTAAAACATGTCGGTATCACAATTACTACCTCTAATTCTCTTGCTTCCCCTAATCGGAGCTTTTATTAACGGTACAATCGGAAAATCACTTTCAAAAGTGATGGTAGGAACAATTGGAACGGGTGTTATGGCTATTTCGTTTGTTCTTGCTGTTATGGCTTTTATGAGTGTTCAGCATGGTGAGCCGGTAACGGTTCATTTATTTACCATGATCAAAACAAGTTCGTTCTCTTTGAATGCGCGTTTGTTTGCGGATAACTTATCCATGTGGATGACCCTGATCGTAACAGGTGTTGGGACTCTGATCCATTTATTCTCTATGGGGTATATGAAACATGATGCAGGATATTATAAGTTCTTTGTTTACCTGAATCTCTTCATTTTTGCCATGCTAACCCTTGTTTTGGGAAGCAATTACTTCATGTTGTTCTTCGGATGGGAAGGTGTTGGAATCTGTTCTTATTTATTGATCGGGTTCTGGTACCAGGATTTCAAAAACACATTGGCTGCAAGAAAAGCATTCATCATGAACCGTATTGGGGATTTAGGCCTTTTGGTAGGATTATTTTTAATTCTTGGAAAATTCGGGACCTTGGAATACGCCGAAGTTGCAAAAGCAGTAATGGCAGAAGGATTCGAGATCTCTGAAATGCTGATTTTCGGAATTACAATCTGTTTGTTTATTGGTGCAACAGGGAAATCTGCTCAGATTCCGTTGTTTACCTGGTTGCCTGATGCAATGGCGGGACCAACCCCGGTTTCAGCATTGATCCACGCGGCTACGATGGTAACAGCAGGTATTTTCTTAACGGTTCGTTCCAACTTCTTGTATGAATTGGAAGGTGCGCATGTGGTAAAAGAAATCATTCTATATGTTGGTTTAGCAACTTCAATCGTTGCAGCATTCATTGCCATGCGTCAAAACGACATCAAAAAAGTACTGGCTTATTCAACAGTGTCCCAGCTGGGAATGTTGTTCGTAGCATTGGGAATGGGAGCTTACACGGCAGCCATGTTCCACGTTACAACACACGCATTCTTCAAGGCATTGTTGTTCTTAGGATCCGGAAGTGTGATCCACGCGATGTCTGATGAACAGGATATCCGTAAAATGGGTGGGTTACGTAAGAAAATTCCAATTACACACTTCACATTTTTGATAGGAACATTGGCAATTTCCGGGATTCCATTACTTTCCGGTTTCTACTCGAAAGATGAGATTATCGGTCACGCATTCGGAGACAATAAGTTTGTATTTGGAGCATTGATGTTCAGTTCAGCTTTAACGGCAATCTATATGTTCCGTTTGTATTTCGTTACTTTCTATGGAAAATTCAGAGGAACACACGAACAAGAGCATCATTTGCACGAAGGGCCTGCGTCTATGACATTGCCTTTGATCATACTTGCAATTCTTTCCGTTTTCGGTGGATTGTTGAATTTACCGGGAGTTTTCCTTCACAGCGGAACACACTGGTTGTCTCATTACTATGCACACAATGTAGCAGGATCCGGAGTGGCTGTTGGTGAGCATGGTGATACATCCATGACATTGATCTTAATGTGTATTGCAGGTGCTATGGCAGTCGTTATTGCCGGGATTACCTATACTGTTTATGTTACTAAGAACAGTATTCCGAAAGAAGATTCAGAGGTAAAAGGATGGGAGAAAGCTTCTGCAATGAAATTATACTTCGACGAGATCTACGATTTTTTATTCGTGAAACCGGTTCTTTGGTTGTCGGAAAAAGGAGCACATTACTTCGAAGGTGCATTCCTGCACCGTGGAGTAATTACTATCGGGAAGGTGATTGGAAAATCAGGTGACCTGGTTCGCAAGATCCAAACAGGAAGAACCGATAATTATATTCTTTGGATGGTTTTCGGGATCATCGGGTTGATCGTTTATTACATTATCTATTATAAAAACTAATACGTGGAACTACTTTTATTTATACTACCAGTTTTCTTTGCGTTATCGGTATTGATTATCCCGAAACAGGGAGTTCGTGCTTACGGAATTATCGGTTCGCTTGCCGTTTTAGGGGTTGTAATAGCGTGTATGATGCAGTACAACAACGATGGAACAGTGCATTTGTTTGCAAATCAATCGTGGCTTGCAGGAATTACTTTGAGCTTTGGATACGATGGAATTTCCTTATTGATGTTGTTATTGACAGCAGTTTTGGTTCCATTGGTGTTGATTTCCAATTTCAAAAATGAATTGGCTGAAAACCGTTTGTTTACAAGTATGGTCTTCTTCATGCAATTGGGGTTGATCGGTGTGTTCATTTCAATGGACGGATTGTGGTTCTACATTTTCTGGGAAATCACGTTGATCCCGATCTTCTTGATTTCCTGGTGGTTCGGAGCTCCGGAAAGAAAAGCAGCGTTAATGAAGTTCTTCATTTACACGTTTGTAGGATCGCTTGCTATGTTGGCTGCATTGATCGGAGTGAAAGTAAATGCGCCTTCTTTTTACATTGAAGATTTGAAGGCAGTTGTTTTCACGTCGAAAACAGCTTGTTGGTTAGCACTCGGGTTCTTCCTGGCTTTCGCTATCAAAATCCCGGTTTTCCCGTTCCATACGTGGCAGCCTGATACCTATACGAAGTCGCCAATGGCAGGGACAATGCTATTATCAGGGATTATGCTGAAAATGGCATTGTATGGAATGATCCGCTGGATGATTCCCTTATTCCCGGAAGCAGTTGCCTGTCTTCAATGGCCGGTAATCATCTTGGCAACGATCGGAGTTGTTTACGGTGCTATTATCGCAATTAAGCAAAAAGATATGAAACGTGTATTTGCATTTGCTTCTATGTCTCACGTCGGATTAATTGCAGCGGCGATAATGGTTTGGGATTTCGACGCGCTATCAGGAAGTATGGTTCAGATCATAAACCACGGTTTGGTAGCAGTAGGATTGTTCTTAGCAGTAGAAATCATTGAAAGAAGAACGGGAACAAGAAACCTGAATGAATTGGGTGGTTTTGCAAAACAAGCTCCGAAATTCGCATTCTGGTTTGCAGCCCTGGCTTTTGCTTCGGTTTCAGTTCCGTTAACCAGTGGTTTCATCGGGGAATTCTTAATGTTGAAAGGATTGGTTCAGTTTGATATGATCATCGGTATAATTGCGGGAACTACTTTGATCCTTGGTGCAGTTTATACTTTCCGTGCTTATCAGTTAAGTATGTACGGCCCTGTTACAAGAGATCAATTCGCAGATTTGCACTGGTCGGAATTGGCGGTATTGGCTATCATCATTCTTGCAGTGGTGATCTTAGGAGTTTATCCTGCATTAATTACGGATTTCGTGAATCCAAGTTTAAAAATAGTATTAGAAACAATTTCAACACCTACAGGTTTATAATATGGATGCATTATTAATTGTTTTTGCCAGTGGATTGATTTCCTTATTTGCTGCTTTTGCAAAGAAACCTTGGTTAGTTGTTGGCTCTGCTATGGCAGGTTTGTTGGCTGCTATTATCGTAATTATCGGGCAACTTCAGACAGGAAAGGCATTTTTCGACTTCCTGAAGTACGAAGGGCTGGCTTTTGATGAATTCGCATTGTTATTTAGCTTAGCTATCTGCGTTTTAACCCTTTTGATTGTTGGTATTGGCTACGAACGTTTCAAAGAGAATCCGGTTCATACGGGGGAATATGTTGGATTGTTGATGTTCTCAGCAACGGGAGCAATGATCATGACAGCTTATACAGACATGTTCATGTTCTTCCTTGGATTAGAAATTCTTTCCATTCCGATTTATGTGATGGCGGGAAGCAACAAAGCGGATGTACGCTCTTCGGAAGCATCGTTAAAGTATTTCTTAACAGGATCATTTGCTACGGGTATTTTCCTATTCGGATTGGCTTGGATGTACGGTGCAACAGGAACATTTAAGTTGCAGGAAATTCAAATGAAGATTACCGAAATGGATACCTTAAGTCCGATCCTGATGATCGGTGTTTTATTGATCATGGCATCCTTTATTTTCAAAGTAGGTGCCGCTCCATTCCATTTCTGGAGCCCGGATGTATATGACGGAGCACCGCCAGCAGTAACCGGGTTCATGGCATCTGTTGTGAAAATTGCTGCATTTTATGCTTTCCTCAAAATGTTCGCTATTTGTTTCGGACAGGGAGAATTGTTTATGTTCTGGAAAGATGCACTGATCGTCATGATCATTATCACACTTTTTGTCGGAAATTTATCCGCTTTGCGCCAGGTGAAATTTAAGCGTTTATTGGCTTATTCTTCTATTACACATGTGGGTTACACGCTAATCTTGTTCGTATCGCAAGTAGATTACTTTTTCTCAGCAGGATTCTTATGGTTCTACATGTTTGCATACGGATTCTCTATCGTAGGAATTATTGCAGTTGCAATTGCGGTAAATGATCCGGAAGATCGTATTGACGGATTGAGAGGATTGGGGAAACGAAATCCGTTCCTGGCAATTGTAGCTATTGTGGCTTTGTTATCACTTGCAGGAATTCCACCAACATCCGGGTTCTTCGCAAAATACATTTTGTTTTCGGCAGCCTGGAAAAGTGCTTCCTGGTTAGTGATCATCGCCTTGATCAATTCCGGGATCAGTATCTATTATTATTTGAAAGTGCTTGTTACGATTGCTTCTCCGGCAGATCACGAACAGGAAAAAATCAAATTATCTCCGTTAACAATTGCTGTTTTGACAGTTGCATTGGTAGGTATGCTTGGATTTAGCTTTATCCTTCCTTTGCTTAACTAAGATTCCAAATTTTCTTAAAATAGTAGCTATGCTTCGAAATTCACGCCATTTTTGTGCTATGTTTTTGAAGTATAGCTTTTTTTTATTTCCTCTTTTTACCGTATTCCAATCTTCCGCACAACTTATAGAGAATACAAAAGGTGTTGCATTTACGGATATCCCTTTTTTTAATACACATTTTGTGAAGGGGAGCAAGATCAAGGAAATTCACGGCAAGTTCACTTTTAAGAAACAAGGTGATATCATGCGTGAATCGAATTATGTGTACGTATTTAACTTCGACACGCTTGGAAACCTGGTGAGGCATTATCAGACTTCGAAAGGAGATCAGATGACCGATACCAATGTACGTTTTTACGATTATACGGCAGATGGAAGGATGGTAAGAAAAAGAATTAGCCAGAGGCGTGGATTTCTTTCAACGTATTATTCTTATAACTCCGAAGGACAAATCGTGAGAGAAGAGGTTTACCGGGATATCGATACCATGAATAGTATTCTAAAGCCCGCGATTGAACGGAGCTTGCTCTGGAATACGGAAACAATGGAGTACCAGCTATACGAAGGGCAGTATAAGAAAAAGGTATTCAACAGTTACGGGAATCAGTACCTGGAAGTAACCAAATACAAGGATAGTTTGGGATATTTGGCAAGGGAAGAAGAGTTGTTTACCATTACCGGTAACAGACTTACGACCAAATACAGCTATTCGGATAAAGGATTGATAGAGAAGGTGTGTGTCTATAAGAATACGGACCCGGTCCCGGTTTCCGAGTCCCGGTATACGTATGACACATTTGGAAACCTGCAGTCGAAATTGATTTATAAAGATGGGGTTTTTGTTACAGAGTACCAGGTTATTTACAGCGGCCTGACCGGTTTGTTGTATTCCATTATCATAAGAGAAGTAAGCAGTAATTTCATCTCGATCATTCGGTTTTCAGAACCAACTTTCTGGGATAAACAATGATACTAACCACATAGGTACATAGATCACATAGATGGATTTTCATAGTTGAATCGTGCGCGAGAATCGACTCTCCATAATTTAATCCATATATCAATCTTTAAGTAAAGCATCTTCTGGAATATTCAATTGTATTAAGGTCTATCTCACACTGGACCCCTAGATATTTGATTATGAAATAATTCTGTTTTTACATTCAGCGACGATAAAAACCTATGTTTCCTATGTCCCTACGTGGTGTAAAAACAAAAATCCCTTCCACCGCAGCAGAAGGGATTTCCTTTATATTAATTTATTCTTGGTTGGCTTACAATTGTCCGTCAGAATGGTACACACCACCTTTGTAGACTTTCACTTTCAGAAGGATTCCGTCATTGTCATAGACATACACTTTACCATCCCAAAGCGCACCGTTTTTAAACTCTCCGTCTTGCCAGATTTCTCCGTCACCGTTGTAAACTTTGTTATAACCGTTCGGAGCCCATTTCACACCTTGTGTTTTAGGTGTTCCACTGATAGCAGGGGCCTTTTCCTTGGATTGTCCCGGATCTTTTACTTTCACCATTGGGTGAACAGGATCTTTTGCCTCGGATTTTGTTTGGTTACCTGAACCATCATAGTAAGAGATTTCTTTTACGTCACCATTTTCATAGTAGCGTACAGCTTTCCCTGAAATTACACCATTGTTGGAATCGTATTCATATTCCAATTGTCCGTTTGGATAATAGTACCGGATTTTACCGTTTTCTTTTCCAATTTCGTTGTATTTTCCCTGGTAAGAAGGTTGGCCGTTTTCATAATAACGAATCAGGGAATCTTTGTAAATATTCTTTTCAAAATTTCCTCTTTCTTTCGGCTGTCCATTTGCCCAATAGCGGGTAAACTGTCCTTTCGGGCGGTTGTTTTCGTAATTTCCTTTAAGAGACGGAGTCATTCCATCTGTGTGGTATTTAATCCAAATGCCTTCTTTACGGTCATCAACGTACTTTCCTTCCTCTACTTTACCATTTGCGGGAACACCGGAGTCAGGGCGATCTTTACCGTAGTAAATCCACTTGCCCTGCTTTCTTCCTTTTTCATCTGTAACATTCAACTTGCCATCCTGATCCGTGATTGGGAATGCTTTGGCAGTCATAAGTAGTGACAGGAAAAAAACAACAAGTCCGATTTGTTTATACTTCCACATGTTTTGAATTAGTTTTGTAGCGCATTCTAAAGATAGAATTATTTTGTTACAGTTACCTAAATCCATACAAAATTTCGCTGAAGTGCTTTTTTTCTTCGATTAACAATGAACAGTTTGATTTTTTTAAACGAAAATCATAAATTATTTAACATTTCGTTTGTCGTTTTATCCAAATCATAACGTTCTTTCCAGCCCCAATTTTCACGTGCAGCTGAGTCGTCTATAGAGGCAGGCCAGGAATCAGCGATCGCCTGTCTGAAGTCAGGCTCGTAATTAATTGTAAATGAAGGAATTATTTTTTGAATACTTTCAAAAATTTGTTTCGGGGTAAAACTCAAGGCCGAAAGGTTATAACTTGAACGGATTTTTACTTTTTCAGCAGGTGCTTCCATCAATTCGATCGTCGCACGGATCGCGTCGTCCATAAACATCATTGGAAGCGCGGTATCTTCTTTTAAGAAACAGGTAAAATGCTCTCCTGCCTTTGCCTTATAGTAAATATCAACCGCATAATCTGTGGTACCACCTCCTGGTAAGCTTTTATAAGAGATCAATCCCGGGTAACGGATACTGCGAACATCTACTCCAAATTTAGTGTGGTAGTATTCACACCATCTTTCACCGGCTTGCTTCGAAATCCCGTAAACCGTGCTCGGTTCCATTACCGTATATTGCGGTGTGTTGAATCGGGGAGTTGTAGGCCCGAAAACAGCAATGGAGGAGGGCCAGAATATTTTTGAAATATGCCCTTCTTTCGCAAGGTCCAGAATAATGAACAGGCTTTCCATGTTTAATTTCCATGCAAAATCCGGGTTTTTCTCTGCCGTAGCTGAAAGCAAAGCTGCCAGCAGGTAAACATCAGAGAATTTTTGCTCTATAATATAAGCACGAACCAAATCCTTATTCAAGGCATCCAATTGAATATATGGTCCGTTCGAAAGGTTATCGGGGCATTCATCTTTTAAATCAGCAGCGACAACGTTTTGAGCACCGAATTTTTCTCTCAATGCAAGTACCAGTTCAGTACCAATTTGTCCGCAAGAACCTAAAACCAGAATTTTTTTCATGGGCGCGATTTGAGCGCAAATATACTTTTTTTTCAACGGAATGAAAGTTTTCACTTTCGGTTAAAAACTGACAATTCTCATTTTTTATCCGTCTTTTTGTCGGTAATTTTGCGTAACTTTCAGATACTATGTGGTTGGAATTGATGATAAAACTGATGTGGCTACTTATTCGGAAACCTGAATGAGATTTTGTCCCTTTTATTATCGAATTGTTAAAAACTAAATAAATACAGATGCCATTTTACTACAATTTGGGGAAAATTCCTCCTAAAAGACATACTCAATTCCGCAAGGAATCCGGTGATTTATATTACGAACAGTTGTTCGGTACCGAAGGATTCCATGGTTTTTCATCGCTGTTATATCATGTGCACCGGCCGACTATGGTGAAATCCATCAAAGAGGTGAAAGACCTGACTCCGGTTCCAGCGGTTAATAAGAATATCACTTCACGTATGCTTAAAGGCTACAATGTTGCTCCAAAAGATGATTTTTTGGAGTCCCGTGAAATCGTTCTTTTTAATAATGATTTGAACATTGCACTGGCGGCACCCAAAAAATCCATGCAAACTTATTTCTACAAAAATGCGGATGCAGATGAAGTAATTTTCATTCATGAAGGAAGTGGAAAGTTGCGTACGATGTTGGGGAACATCCCGTTCAGCTATGGAGATTACCTGGTTATCCCAAGGGGAATGATTTACCAGATAGAATTTGAAACAGAGAAGAACCGATTATTTATAGTTGAGTCTTTCTCACCGGTGTTAACTCCGCGAAATTACCGAAATCATTTCGGACAGTTACTGGAACATTCACCTTTCTGTGAACGGGATTTCAGAGGACCGACTGAATTGGAAACACACGATGAATTGGGGACATTCACAATCAGGATTAAGAAGGAAAACATGCTACATGAATTGGAATATGCATCACATCCTTTTGATGTTGTAGGTTGGGATGGATATAATTTCCCGTATGCATTTTCAATCCACGATTTCGAGCCGATTACCGGGCGTGTTCATTTGCCTCCGCCGATACATCAGACTTTCGAAGGACATAATTTTGTAATTTGTTCGTTTGTTCCAAGATTGTATGATTACCACCCGCTTTCGATTCCGGCACCGTACAACCACAGTAATATCGATTCAGATGAGTTGTTGTATTATGTGGATGGCGATTTCATGAGTAGAAATCACGTGGAGAAAGGATATATTTCCCTGCATCCGGGAGGAATTCCTCATGGACCGCATCCGGGTGCTTATGAGAGAAGTATCGGGCAAAAAGAAACGAAAGAGCTGGCTGTTATGGTTGACACTTTCAAACCATTAAAATTAACACAGGCTGCTATAGATATGGAAGATGATTCCTATGCGACTAGTTGGTTGGATAAATAATATTGTTTCCCCCTTTGAAGGGGGACTAAGGGGGATGGCAGCCACCCCTCTTGCTCTCCCCTCAAGGGGAGAATAGTTGAAACATTTAAAAAAATAGTATGAGTAACGAAATTAAGAACGTAGAATACGGATTAGAGAAAATTTTTGAAGGCGCACAGGACTTTTTGCCTTTGTTGGGAACCGATTATGTGGAGTTTTATGTTGGTAATGCAAAACAAGCAGCGCATTTTTATAAAACAGCGTTTGGTTTCCAGGATTTAGCTTACGCAGGTTTGGAAACCGGTATGAAAGATCGCGCATCATACGTACTAAAGCAAGACAAGATCCGGATTGTATTGACCACGGCACTTAAAAGTGATTCGCCGATTGGAGAACACGTGAAAAAGCATGGTGACGGTGTAAAAGTGATTGCTCTTTGGGTAGAAGATGCCCGAAAATCTTATGAAGAAACAACCAAAAGAGGAGCGAAGTCCTTTTTTGAGCCAATGGTTGAATCCGATGAGCACGGAGAAGTTGTGCGTTCCGGAATTTACGGGGCTTATGGTGAGACGGTTTTTGTATTCGTTGAACGCAAAAATTACAAAGGTGTCTTTATGCCGGGTTATGTAGAATATAAGTCAGATTACAACCCAGCTCCGGTTGGATTGAAGTTCATTGATCACATGGTTGGAAATACCGGGTGGAACAGAATGAATGAAGCGGTCAAATGGTTCGAAGATATTATGGGATTTGTAAATTTCTTATCCTTCGATGATAAACAAATTACAACCGAATATTCTGCTTTGATGTCGAAAGTAATGTCGAACGGAAACGGACGTATTAAATTCCCGATCAACGAACCTGCCGAAGGTAAGAAGCGATCCCAAATCGAAGAATACATTGATTTTTATGAAGGTGAAGGTGTGCAACACATCGCTGTGGCAACGGATGATATCATCAAAACAGTTGCCGATATGCGTTCCCGCGGAGTTGAATTCTTGTCAACCCCTCCGAAGGCATATTACGATGCAATTCCGGAACGTTTGAAAGATCACATGTCGAAATTCAAAGAAGATATCAATGAATTACAGAAGTTGGGAATCATGATCGACGCAGACGACGAAGGTTATTTGTTGCAGATTTTCACCAAACCGGTAGAAGATCGTCCAACTGTCTTCTTCGAAGTTATCCAGCGAATGGGGGCAAAAGGATTTGGAGCAGGAAACTTCAAGGCTTTGTTTGAATCCATCGAGAGAGAACAGGAGAAGCGTGGAACGCTTTAAGAGATATTAGATTTTAAGATCTTAAGACTTCAGGATTCTGAATTTATATAAGAAAGCCCGGTGAAATTCACCGGGCTTTCTGTTTTTTTAAAGTCGTACTATCCTAATATCCTAATGTTCAATCAGCCAATCATCACACCTTTTCCGCCCAGTTTTGGGATTTCGGTCATATTCTTTTCACTGATCGTTTCCGGCAGGAAAATAAAGCGTTTGTCGTACATTACATCATCAGCCCAGAAAGAAACCCAATATTCGTTCGTGAGGCCGAATACTTCTTCCATAATCGGTTCAATTTTCGCAGCCTCATTCGGTAAAAGAACTTCCAGAGAATGACGTAAAGTGGAGGTTTTAATCTTCTCACCGGTATTTACATCTTCGCCGTAACCCCGGCTTGTGATAATGATTCCTTCCATGATGTCATCACGTAAATTCAGAAGATATACATAATGCTGTGTTCCTCCTTCTTCATTGATTTCCGGAACAACAACCACTTTTACATTTTCAACAACCGGGCCTTTCAATTCTTCGCGCATTGTTTCATTCAATTTTGAATTGCAAAGGTAATGATTTGTTTACAGCTTCTTTCTTCCTTCAACGTTCCTGATAATTGTTTATTTGGGTTCGAATTCGTAGAGATCAAAAATTTCTTCGATGTGATGCTTATTTGTTTGCGTGAACTCGTTGTTGAGCGTATTCAGAATATTATTATTCGGTGCGGAAAAATTACTGGCTGCGTCTACCAAAACAATACGTTTTGCGGATTGGTAATTGATCCCTTCCAAACTATTGATACAGTATAGCTGTTGCTCACTCAATTTCCTCCTGACTAACTCAGTATCGGAAAGCCGGAATAAATTGCGGTCGTAATAGTAGATGAAGTTAAGTGAAAAATGAACCGGGGCCACCAATACCAACGTCTCGTTATTTTCCAGCTGTTTGACCAGTTGAACCGTTTCTCTGACTTCCCGTTTATTGGTCTTATCGGGTTTTACCGTAACAATAAACAATAAGCAGATAAATGCCGGGACCAGCATCCGGAATTTTGGGTTTTGAATGATAAAATCAGTGGATACAGCAACAAGCAGGGGAAAACCGATCGAAACAAACATCAGGTAGCGGTCCAGGAACATAGGAATCCAGAACGAGATACCGAACATAAACAGGAACGGAATGTAAAACCAGCAAAAAATCAAGCGTGTTGCTGTACGATTTGGATTTTGTTTGCGCTTAATAATCAAAAAGACTAAGCCAGCAAGCATTCCTGTCAAGGTGAATACTGCTGTTACCGGGGCATTGCTGAAAGCCCGGAGCATTTCATAAAGCGCATTGATCCCGCTAGGAGGTGTTACCCAGGTTCCTCCGGCAGCACTTGAAAAACGGTTCAGGATCATCCAGAGATATGGTGAATAAGTAAGCAGCATGATGAGCACAAAAAGAACCAGGAAGCGGTAGAATTCTTTCAAAAGTTTTGGTTGAAGAAGAATGAAGAAAAATTGAATAAACAAAATGAAAAATCCGAAAAAGTGGGTGTATATAAGCAGCGTATTCACGAGGAAAAACCAAAATAGCTTCCACTTGTTTCGGATCTTCGAATGAATGATCTCCAGGTAATAGAACATAGAAACGGAAGTGAGAAATCCCATAAGTGCGTAAGCTCTTGCTTCGTGTGCGTAAAGAACCTGGTATGTGGAGAACGTGAAGATCGTTGATGAAATAATAGCTACACGCAGGTTGAAGAAACGTAATCCGATCCGGTAGATGAAAAGTACTGTGAAAGCACTGAAAATAAGTGAAGGGATTCTCACTGAAATTTCTGAGATCCCGAAAAGTTTAATCCAGTAGTGCAGCAACAGAAAATGCAATGGTGGATTGTTCTCTTTTTCAAAGATCGCAAACAGATTGCTCAATGATTGCTGTGAATGATAAACACTGAATGGTTCGTCTCCGCCCAGCGAGTTGGATCCAAGAAAAAGCCCTTTCAGCACAAAGCCCAGGAGAATGAAAAAAATAGGAAGATAATAGATGATATAATTCCTGCGGTCCGTCATCGCTTTAGTGCTCATTTGTTTGTGAGCATGAAAGTAATCATTTGTTTGCAGCTGCTGCTTCTCTTCCCATGCGGATGTATTCGAATAAATCGGACGGATGACCGATTTTCTCTTGATTCGCTTTGGTGTTTGCTGTTTTCAGGATCTGCGGGTCAGTGTCCGGTGCGCGTTTGTGTCCGGTACGCACAATAATTAATTGCTCGTCCGGAATTGCTATAATATATTGGCCTTTGATTCCACGGCAATAGTAAACCGGGTGTCCGTTGCTGACATAAGTCCAAATATGCAAACCGTAGCGTGTATTCGGAACACCTTCCTCTGTTCCCATAACCGGATTTTTAACCATTTCTTCAAAATAGGAAGCTGGGATAACCTGCTTATCGTTCCATTTACCATGATTGGTTAATAATTTTCCGATTCGGGCAAAATCGCGGGTGGTACTATACAAACAACAAAATGCTTTTTCGTCCCCGTTTTCCTTATCCAGGCTCCAGAATGCATCTGATTCAGCTCCGATTGGCATCCATAGTTTTTCGGAGGCATATTGGGCCAGGTCTTTACCGGTTGCTTTCTCAAGGATGAATCCAAGCAATTGTGAATTCCCGCTTTGGTATATGAATTCCTTACCGGGAGCACGTTCCACATGCTGTCGGGTAACCAGTCCCCTCAAATCCCATCCATAATAGGATTCTGCATTCTCAGACAGCGGATTTTTGCCACTTTCCGTCCAATCCAGCCCGGAAGCCATAGCAAGTAAATGACGAATGGTTATCTTTTCTTTTCCTTTCCCTGTAAAATCAGGAATGTATTTGTAAACGGGTTCATCCAGGCTTTTTATATCGCCGTTTTCGAGTGCGATACCAATAAGGATACTAACGACCGTTTTTGCAGCAGAAAATGAATTCGAAACTGTTTCCGGGTGGTGTTCATCCCAATAGTGCTCGTAAATTACCTGGTTATTTTTTACGATCAGGAAAGAAGAAGTTTGCCAGGTATCCATGTATTTCAAATCCTCCTTTCCGAGTGCCTCTTCTTTGGGAAGTTTGAAACTCCAGGGTTCACTTTTTTTCGGAGCTTTGACCGTTGCATTGTAAAATTTGTCCAAATCATAGATGGTAGGAGAAGTTTCTCCCTGCATGTAGGTGTAATAAATTCCTTTATAGAGATAAAAACGACCGCTGAGAAGAATGAAAATGTTGACGGATAAAAATAAGATTAAGACAAACCAACCAGTTCGTTTTAACCATTTGAGTAGGGTGCGTTTCATGACTATTGTGCGTAAGTGAATCCGAATTGGGAGGCTAGTTTTTCCTTTAAGAGGTCTTTTACTTCCTGCATATCAACAGCTCTACCAAGTTCCTGTTGCAAGGAAGTTACTGATTTATCTTCAATTCCGCAAGGCACAATGTGAGAAAAATAGGAAAGATTTGAATTTATGTTGAAACCAATCCCATGCATGGTAACCCAGCGGGATGATTTTACTCCCATTGCGCAGATTTTTCGTGCACTTGGTTTTTCCGGGTCGATCCATACACCGGTAAATCCTTGTGAGCGCTCACCTTTGATCCCGTAATGAGCCAGAACCTGGATAACTGCTTCTTCCAGGTAACGCATGTATTTATGAATGTCCGTAAAGAAATAATCGAGGTCCAAAAGTGGATAAGCAACCAATTGTCCGGGACCATGATAGGTAATGTCTCCCCCGCGATTAATCTTATAGAATTTGGCTTCGTGCTCTTCCAAGCCATGTTCATTCAGGAGTAAGTGATCTTCTGTACCGCTTTTTCCCAGGGTAAAAACATGTGGATGCTCACAAAACAACAGGTGATTTCTTGTTTCATCCAAGCTGGTGCCATTTCTGCGCTCGATTTTCAAGGCAATGGTTTCCCCGAAGAGCTTTTCCTGGTAATCCCAGGCCTCCTGGTAATCGATCAAACCCAAATCCTGAAAGCGCACTGTTGGTAACATGCTCAAAAGTTTAAAATGTTCAATCGTTCAAAAAGTTCAAACTAAAAGGGAATAAATTTTTTGAACCCTTTCAACTTTCGAACTCTGTTTGAACTTTGTTTTTTAGAACTCCAAATATACGAAAGGTTGAAAGGAATTGGAAGCTGCCTGGTACAAGATCACAATGAAAATAGCAATGATTAACATTTGAGCTATGTAATGCGTCCTCACGAAACTCGCCACCATAAAATCTTTCCATTTTTGGGGCATCCAGTGCAGGAAAAATCCTAATAGCATGATCAAAAGTGCCGGATAGTATTTATCCATCATTACCTGGAAAGTTTCCCATTTGAAGTTGAAATGATTGAAAATGCGGTCCAGCATGTTTTCAGGTGCCCCTTCCTTTTTTAAACGGAACCAAATTCGTGTGAATGTAATGAAGTTGAAAGTCAACAGGATTTTCCAGAAATGGACAATCCACCAGGAACTTTTCTCATACGGTGAGATCTTTTTCCAGTGATTGTAGATTACCAGGGCCAATCCGTTCATTGCTCCCCAAATCACGAAATTTTGAGAAGCTCCGTGCCATAAACCACCCAGGATCATTGTAATCAATAAATTCAAATCGCGGTGCATGAATGTCTTCACTTTCGGACTGATCAGGATCGCAATGGCGTATAAACTCATTAACCCGACATACACAAAGATCAGTTCGAACCAACCCGTAATGAAGATCAGGAAAATGAAAATGACGATGATAGCAACATAGGTCCCAACTGTTCCTTTTTTGTTTCCACCCAAAGGAATATACAGGTAATCTCTTAACCAGGATCCCAACGATTTGTGCCACCTTCTCCAAAAATCTGCTACGCTGTTTGCTTTATAGGGCGAATTGAAATTCGGTAAGAGCTCAAAGCCCATTAGTTTGGAAATCCCGATCGCAATGTCCGTGTAACCGGAAAAATCTCCATAAATCTGCAAAGAATATCCCCACATGGCAATGACGCTCCAATATCCCGGGTATGTTTCCGGATTATCGACAACAAGGTTGATAAAATGGGTAGCAATGAAATCGGCCAAAACAATCTTTTTGAAAAGCCCTTTCATGATCAGGAAAACTGCCTCGCTGAATTCTTTTTGGCTGAGTTTGAATTTCTGATAGATCTGGGGAATAAAATCACGTGCACGAACGATTGGTCCCATAAGCACATGTGGGAAGTAAGTGACATAGAAGGAATAATCCCAGAAGTTCTTTACAGGTTGAATTTCTTTCCGGTAAATATCTACGACATAACTGATCGACTGGAAAGTAAAGAAACTTACTCCGGCCGGCATTAAGATCATGGTCTCAAAAGTTCCTTCCCCGAAAAATCCATTTCCCCATTGCGCAAAGGAGTTGAAAATCTCGTATTTGGTATGGAACATTTTATTGAAGGAATCTGTAAAAAAGTGCGCGTACTTAAAGTAACCCAGGAAGAATAAATTGAAAATTGCGGAAAATGCAATGATCCATTTCCTGCCCAATTTACTTTCGACTTTAAAAATCCATTTCCCCAGGAAAAAATTCACCACCACAGAAAGCGCCAGGAGTGTTACAAAGAAGCCGGAAGTTTTAAAATACAGGAACAAACTGGCAACAGTAATAAACATGCTGCGCACCAGCTGATGTTTGTGAAGGAAACTGAAAAGCACCATGAACGCCAGGAAGAAAATCCAAAAATCCAGGCGGTTAAATGCCAGGTCATCTGCTGACATGTGTGTGAAACTAAAAATGCGGTGCAATGATTCCATATAAGGTTTAAAGGATATTTAATTGATGTATTTTCTTTTTTCCATTTGTTCCAGCCACTTTTCAAAGGCATCGATGAACAGGTCTGCTTTCAGGTGATAACCGGGCGCTGTAAAGTGTACTAAATCAGCGCGCATCAATCCGTGGGCTTTCCAAATGCGTGAGGAACCCAATTCCCCCATGATCCCATAAAAATCCCAAACAGGACATTGGTATTTTTTGGCTAATTCGATAATTACCTCACGCTGGCGGGCTACATTTTTGTTCAGGTATTTCTTCTTATAACCCGCATCATTAGGAACCGTCAGTAAAATGGCGCATTCCGGGTTAGCTGTGAGCACTTTGAGCATCATAGATTCCAGGTTGTTCTTATATACTTCCGGATTGAAGGAACTGTAGGGAACGTTGGCGTCATTGGTTCCGACAGAAAACGCAAAGAAATCAGGTGGAGATTCTTTTAATTGCTCTTCAAAGTTTTCGTTGGCAAGATAAGTATACAAGCCCGCTCCGTTAATCCCGATAGCCGTGTAGGAAACTCCCGGTGACGCATTGCTCAGCTGAAATGCATTGAGTTGTAATCGGTATGGACCCGCAATCAATCGGGTGAACTGAAGATTGAAGGTGTCTACAGGATCGGTAAAAACAGTTTCCGTATAACCCAATGTTTCATTCCGGAATTTGTTTACGATCAGGATTTCATCCGGTCCGAAATTGAGTTCGTATGGAAAGGTTCCTTTGTTATGGTAGACGCGAAGCCGCGTAAATCCTGGCTTGACGTCTGTTTTGTCGTAATTGAATTTGATTTCCACAATGGAATCGGGAGATTCAACTACCGCGCCCAATAATCCGAAATCAATTCCCTCTGGACGGTGGTAATTGACACTTCTGTAAGTAATCCAGTGATTTTTGGAGTGGAACTCGTAATTCCATGGGTTGTTGGTATTTGCAAGGTCAAAAGGAAAGATCAATCCGCGTTCTCCCGGAAGGTCCAGCCAATGTGTTTGCAGGTAGGTCCGGATGTCATGTGTATACACATCTGCCTGGAGATGTGATCCGCCGATGTGGTAAAAATTCAATTTACAATTCTTTTCGGTCACCATATTCCTGAAATCCTGGAAAAGGCGTTCCCAATTGGGACTTTGCGGACTGTAAAACCGGAAACAATTGTTCTCAAAATTGATGAAGGGATATTGGTGTTTTAAATTGGTATCGAGGTGATGAAAACTGGGGTAAACATAGGTGTCAAGCGGAGTTTTATCGCGCAGGACTACTATTTGCGACCGACCGGTACAGGCAATCAATGAGGCAACTAGTAATGCGGTATAAAAACTAAACTTCATCCAATATTTCATTTGAGCAACGAACATGCCGCTTTTATTGAGCTCCTTGTTTCCATTTGACATATTCTGCGGCAAAAGCATCAAAGAAAAGTTGTGATGCAATACTTGCGCCCCGATTGGTAAAATGGATGTAATCATTTCCGGCCAATCCTTTTTCAACCCAGCTCGGCATCGAGTTTTCTCCACCCATTGCGCTGAAAAGATCCCAGTAGCAAGCACCGACATCTTTTGAAACACGAGTCATTTCCTGAACCAGGAATGGAAGCATTTTATAGGTTACCCGACCATTGATTGCCTGCATAGACATATCACTTGGTCCGATCACAATAATTGATGCGGAAGGACGCAGCTTTTTCAGGGTATACAATTGGCCTTTGAATTGTTTTGCATAACGTCGGACAGAAGAAGAATCGTTCATGTACGGTACACCATTTCCTCCGAATTGCATAATAACCATTTCAACATTCAGGTCAGCATACATTTTGGATGCGGTATTGTGATCGATCTTTCCGAAAAATGTACCACTTGAACCGCGCATACCGATATTGTCGACCATAACTCCATAATCGCTTTCCAGGGAAAAACCGATAATTGTCGGACTGACAGCTGCAGAAAATTCGTAGCGCAGTTTATTTGGAGTGGAAGGGAACTCGAGTGAAAGAACGTGATATTTCCCATCATTTTCCAGGCTGTCTTCATGAATAAGTGTTGTCCCGTTATAAACTTTTATTTTGCACGGTTTCAAACAACTGGTGTAAAACATTTTTGCGTGGTTGAATGTTCTTGCACGGGAATAGGCTGTTTTTGTCGGTTCAATTTCAATAAATGCCTCTTTAATATTGGTGGAAGCCGCCATCTGCGCACTGTCCATCTCCGGGGTAAATCGTGCAGCGGTGTTCATCGAACCATATTTGCGTGATTTCAGGCTTGCACCTCCAAAAGCAGTGTAGCGGGTAAAATTTGGTGAACAGGTTTGCTTGAAAGTAATGGTGTTGTATTCATTCTTGGCAGGAATGGTTCCCGGACCAAATCCACCGAATTGCGTTTGCAAGCGCTGACGAATATAGGATGTCATGCGATCACCTTCGATTTGTGAATCCCCGTAATGCAATATGCGGATCTTTTTTCCTTTTGCCGCAGCGTCCAGTTTTTCGAAGAAAGCATGAAGTGCCTCTTTTCCTTTTTCATTGAATTGAAGACTTGTTGCAGCCTCTCCGGATAAAGTACCACCGGCAGGCGCACCCATCTTTCCGTCTGATTCAAATGTGTTTTTGATTGTAGTATCTGCAGAAAGACCTTCCACATCTACGGTATCAACTTTGACAATATTGGTAATGTCTTTCTTCTCCACAGGTTTGGGCGGTGTTAAAGCATCGTTGAATGTCAGGAAACGAACATCCATACCAAAAAGGTCAATCGTATCTCCCTTAACCAAAAAACTAAGACCTGTTAATAATACCAGGATCCCGGTGAGGTAAATAAGAACATGAAAAGGTTGTAATTGCTTCACTTATGTCAAAATTGAGCTACAAAATTAATCCAAATTGGGAATAGACCAATGCTTGTTTATTATCTGTAAGGAATTGGGGATTATTTGAGGGATGAGGTCCCGAAGTTACGTCCCGATAGCTATCGGGATCGCGATATGAGGAACAGGCCACTGTTGGTGCGGCTTCCAAAGGTTTTAATTTTGTTGCCCGGGGATAAGTGTACGCTTATCCACCACCTACCATGGTAACTAAATTTTAATTCAAGAAAACCCACGAATGCATTCCCCGACTATTCGTATCTTTAGTTTATGGAACAATACACAAATGATCTCATTCACGAAAGCAGTCTTTATTTGCAACAACACGCCCACAACCCCGTAAATTGGGTTCCCTGGTCGAAAGAAGCTTTTGAACGAGCTGAAAAAGAACAAAAATTAGTACTTGTTTCGGTCGGTTATTCCGCTTGTCATTGGTGTCATGTGATGGAACACGAATGTTTCGAAGATGAAGAAGTGGCGGCTTTAATGAACAAGCATTTTATTTGTATTAAAGTCGATCGGGAAGAGCGCCCGGATGTAGACCAGGTTTACATGACCGCAGTTCAATTAATGACTCAACGAGGCGGGTGGCCTTTGAATTGTTTCACTATCCCGAACGGACAACCGATTTACGGAGGAACCTATTTTCCCAAGGAACAATGGATGCATGTTCTGAAATCCTTGAATCATACTTACTCAACCGAACCCGGAAAAGTATTCGAATATGCCAAAGAACTGGCAGATGGTGTTCAGCAATCAGATCTGATAACTGTTGCAGAACCTGTGAAGCCCTTTCCCGAAGACAAATTGTGGGAATTGGTTCGCAGGTGGCAGCCACGCATGGATATGGTAGAGGGTGGCCCGACTTCCGCTCCTAAATTCCCGCTTCCAAGTAACCTGGAGTTTTTATTGCATTACGGAGTTTTGGAAAAGAAAGAAGAGATCCGGAAATACGTAGATCTGACCTTGCACAAAATGGCACTTGGAGGAATCTACGACCAGGTCGGTGGCGGTTTTTCGCGATATTCAGTTGATATGTTGTGGAAAATCCCCCATTTTGAAAAAATGCTTTATGATAACGGGCAATTGTTAAGTGTGTATGCTCAGGCATACGCTCAAACAAAAACACCGGAATACAAACGCGTGTTGGATCAAACTCTTGGATGGCTGGAACGTGAAATGCAAAGTGAAGAAGGTGGTTTATTTGCCGCACAGGATGCTGACTCGGAAGGAGTAGAAGGGAAATACTATGTGTGGACAAAAGAAGAAATCGAATCTGCACTGGGAGAAAACGCTTCCTGGTTCTGGAAGTTCTATAACCCGGGGAATAAAGGTTACTGGGAGCACCAGCAATGGGTGTTGCTGAGAAATGAAACCTGGGAAGAGTTTTGTAGAACCAATCCGGGAATTGACCCTGCAAAAATCCAGGCACAGTTGGATACCTTATTGCATCTTCGTAAAAAGCGGATTGCTCCGGTTACGGATACCAAATGTCTGACCGCCTGGAATGCATTGACCATAACAGGCTTGCTGGAAGCATTCAAAGCAACGGAAGATCATGGATACCTGAAACTGGCTTTGCAAATCGCTAAATGGATTCGTACGTACCAGGTCGACAGAAATTTTCAGTTGTTTCACACCCGACAGAACGGGCGCTCATTTATCACCGGCTTTTTGGATGATTATGCAACGACCATCCAGGCCTTTTTGGCACTTTATCAGGTTACAGGAAATGAAGAAGATTTAACCTTTGCTCAGGAATTGTGTCGTTATACCCTGAAAAGTTTTTATGATGAACAATCCGGGATGTTCTTTTTTACCGCAAATGACCACGACCTGATTGCCCGCAAAATGGAAATCAACGACAATGTGATTCCGGCAACGAACAGTATCATGGCGCACAACCTGCTCTCACTTTCCCTGCTTTCCGATGAACTCGATTACGAAGAAAAGGCAAAACAAATGCTTCAGAATGTCATTGATGGTATGGAACAATACGGTTCCGGATATTCCAATTGGGCATTGTTGCTATTGCGCTTTCAGCAGGAAGTTCGTTTGCTGACAATCCCAAGAGATTCTGAATGGAATTCATTCCGAAAGCAAAGTTCTCCGTTTTTGCTGGTGCGCTATACCAATGAAAGTGAAGCAACCGTATGTGCTGCAGGAATTTGTTCTATTCCCATGGTGCATGTGAGAGAGGTGGAAGATTATCTGGAGAATTTGAATTGAAAACAAATATTATTATGTGGGGACGCGACGCATCGCGTCCCTACCGAATTATTTTGTTTTCAACATCTCCGGGGCCTTAATCTTAAACTGCTCCAATCGTGGTTGTGAAACCGCTTGGACATACCCGTTATTCGGATTCCGGCACTCGAAGTTTTGATGGTATTCTTCTGCCTTGTAGAAAGCCGTGAGTTTGACCACTTCTGTTGTAATTCTTGGGAATTTCTTCTCTTTCAATAACTGGTCGATGTACGCTTTTGCGTGATCCCGCTCGTAATTGTTCCGATAAAAAATCGCTGATCGGTACTGTGTCCCCGCATCCGGTCCCTGGCGATTCATCGTTGTCGGATCATGAGAATCGTAAAATACTTTCAACAGATCATCGTAAGATATGACCGTAGAATCGTAATAGATTTTCACTGTCTCTGCGTGTCCCGTTGTGCCGGTACAAACTTCTTCGTAGGTTGGGTTTTCGACATGCCCACCCGAGTAACCGCTTTCAACTTCAGCCACTCCTTTTACGGATTCATAAATGGCTTCGACGCACCAAAAACAGCCACTTCCGAAGTAAGCAACCTGGTAGTTGGATAATTCTGTATTCGTTTTCGGGGTTTTACGGACTTCAGATGTTTTATCTTTCTGGCCGCAAGCACTCAAGGACAAACCTGTCGCTATTAAAAGGAAAATGACGTGTTTCATGGGTAATTTTTTACAAGTTACGACGGGGTCCCGGTTCCGGATTTATTCTGCATGGATTTTAACTTTTATTAGTAATGGTTCAGTATAGGTCAAGTACGGATTAAGCATAGATACCCCACCTTTGTGTTTCAGGTTCTTCACATAAACCTCTGCGTTCATCCAGGTTCTATTGTGGGAAATAAATCGAGAGTAAAGCGAAACAAGAGAAAGCATTGCTTTCGATAATGTCTGCAGATTATCACAAGCTTGAAATACTACTAACTTAAATCACCATCCAAATCCTATCAATAAACACTATGTGAACTATGTACCTATGTGGTAAAAGAACGAGAGCAAAGCGAAACAATCAGTCGCGGTTGACATGACACTCTTCGCGTGATTAATGTACCTGGATGGTTAAACTAAACCTGAGAGCAGGAAACAACAATCGCATACTTCCAACGAGTATAAAGGCAGGATTAAGTATGGATAAAGCATAGATACCCCACCTTTACACTTCAAAGTTGTAGAACGAAGAAGTGCTCTTTACACTTTCTCTCACTCCCTTTACTTACGTTCACGCTGCCTTGATATCTAATTTTAGTCTGCGTAATCTGCGTCCAAAAATGATGGTGCATGTAATTTTACACTAAGCAGAATATACAAATAATTGAGCCAGAAACAACAAAAAAAAGTAGAAAGGTTTAAAAAGTCGGTTCAACTCATTATATTCGCACCCTTAAAAGAAAATATAGAATGGCAATCATCGGTAGAATCAGAAACATGCGTTACCTGCTTGTAGGTATCACAGGTTTAGCGCTTTTAACTTTTATCCTTACCGGATTATTTGATAAAATCGGCTCCTCGGTTGATAGAGGTACACTAGGTACGATCGACGGAAATGAAGTAGATACAGCAATTTACTACGGAAAATTACGTCAGTTTGAAATGTCTGACAGACAGCAGTTCCAACAGCAACAGAAAGAGTATACAGATAAGGATGCTGAACAATCGGCTGATAAAGCATGGTCTGCTGCAGTGGATGAAATTATCCTGAAAGGTGAGTACGAAGCACTTGGTTTGGCGGTGTCTGAAAAAGAATTTACTTCATTCCTTTATGGAGAAGAAGGATTTACCTTGTTACCTGAAATCCAACAAGCATTTACAGATCCTGCAACTGGACAATTCAATGCTGCTCAACTGGAAAAATACATTCAGGACCAGGAAAAATCTACGGATCCTGCTGCAATCGATAATTGGAAAAGAACAAAAGAAGCGATCCGCACACAACGGATGCAGGAAAAATACTTCCAGTACTTGGGGCAAGGTGCTTATGTGACCAAATTGGAAGCTAAGAACGAATATTTGGCAAAGAACGAATCGAAGTCCATTTCCTTCGTAATGGGGGCTTACCGCGATATCACGGAAAACCAAATGAAGATTTCGGATAAAGAAGTTCGTGCTTTCTTTGAAAAGAACAAAGACAAACCGAAGTACCAGGTAATGGCAGGTCGTGATGTGAAGTATTTCGATGTAACGATCGTTCCTTCCAAGAAGGATTCCATTGTCTTCAACAAGGAAATGGCTAAGATCAAAAAAGGATTTGCTGCTTCAACAAATGATTCCCTGTTCATTTTGGAAAACTCCGAATTGCCGAGAATGTATGCTGAAGGACATATGATGACTTTCCGTCCGGAAGGCGACCCGAAAGCACGTCAGGGAATGACTTATCCTGCTGCCATGGATACCGTGTTCAAAACAGCTGCTATCGGTCAGATCGTTGGGCCGTACAATGAAAATGGAACAACACGTATCGCAAAAGTATTGGACTTTAACTCGACAGTAATGAAAGTGCGTCACATTTTGATCAGCGCACAAAAAGGAGATACAAAGAAAGTTGCTTCTGCTAAGAAATTGGCTGACAGTTTGGCAAAAGTGGTAAATGCTTCCAACTTCGAAGAGTTCGTGAAGAAATATTCGGAAGATCCGGGATCGAAAGACAAAGGAGGTGTTTACGAAGATTTCATGGATTACGAAATGGTGACACCATTCTCTGACTTTGCTAAGAAAGAACCTATCGGAAAGATCGGAGTGGTTCAGACAGACTTCGGATTCCACATCATGGAAGTATTGGACAGAAAGAATGATAAAACATTCCCTGTATTGGCAGTGGTTCAAAAAACATTGTTGCCTTCTGAAGATACGAAGACAAATCTGAAGGATAAAGCTTACAGCTTGTTGGCTAAAATCGACAGAGAGTTGAACAAAAAACAGGATATCGCAGACAAGATCATCTTGTTCGATACGATCGCTCGCAGAGAAGGATATTACTCCAGACCTGCGCGTATGTTCGACGAAGCTCCGAAAGTACAAGGATTCACTACTAAAATGGCTGCACAAACCATTTTGGAATTGGCTTACAACGACGAAGCGGAAGTGGGGGATTTATGTTCTTCTCCGATCCAGGACGATAACCGTTTGATTATTGCAATCGTTTCTTCTATCCGTGAAAAAGGCGCTCCTGCATTGGTTGACGTATACGAGCGTATGAGAACAGATGCATTGAACGAGAAAAAAGCAAATTCAATTTTGAAGAAAATCGGATCTGTTACGAATTTGGAGGTATTGGCTAAGAAATTGAAAACTGATGTGAAGCAGGCAGAAGTAACGTTTGCATCACCAAGTATCCAGGGTGGTGGTTACGAACCGGAAGTGGTAGGAGCATTGTTCTCAGGAAAGATTAAGGACAAAATGTCTTCCAAAGCAACGGTTGGTCAATCCGGTGTATATGTAATCCGTGTGATCAAAACAGTAAAAGCTCCGGCAGCGAAAAACTACGATGCGGAAAAAATGCAACTATTAAGCCAGATCAAGGGAAGTATCGCAAATTATTCCCGTCAGGCATTGCAGAAAAAATTGAATGTAATGGACAACAGAGCGCTATTGGACGCTGGAATTGTTCGTTAATTGATAAAGTAAATATTAAACAAAAAAGGTTGTGTCGTTGGATACAACCTTTTTTGTTTTCTGCATCTATTTCCTAAATCACCGGTCAAATGAAAAAGCTATCGATATTCCTTTTATTCGCATCCACTTGGATGCATTCCGTACTTTTTGCTCAGAAAATTCCAACTTTTGAAATACATTTTTCGGTTAATCATCCTTTGGGTGGTCATTCGTCCGGCAGCAGCTCGACCAATACCCCCTGGCAGGGTGGCACGGAAGTCCGGACCTATTTGGGCGGAGGTTTTGGTGCGAACCTGGTTTTTGCAGATGCACACACTGCCAGTTTTAAAACCGGTTTCGAAGTCAATTATTTTCATACCTGGAACCGAAGTGTTTACACGGGACACATGAGCGGAAAATCCAATGTGCACTATCGCTTTTGCAATCTGTCCATTCCCGCAATGCTTCGGATACACGTGGGTGAACGTGTAAGATTCCTGTTGGAAGCAGGAGTGTATTTGGGAATTCCGCTTGCTGGGACAATGACTTCAGATTATCATACCACTCCTTCATATCCTGGAGACATTGCCATTAATGAAACGAGAAGGGAAAAGTTTGCAGGATACTTCTCTGTATCACCGGCCGTGGGTGTCGGAGTGAGCTTTCCGGTATCTCAGCGTATCGATCTGTTTGTGAAACCGGAGTTGGTGTTCCAAAAGAACTTCGGGATCGATGATTCGCCAGTGAGTGACTTTAATGCAAAATTCTCCTACTTACGGGGTTGTTTGGGAATTCGGATCGATCTGAATGAAATTGAATAGCTTCAAACGATTCAACTGATTTCAATAATTCATCCTATCTTCATAGCAACGAATTAAACTGCAACAAATGAAACTGCTTCGATCGCTCTCTTTGTTTGTATTAACGGTGCTTATTGCCGAAAATGCTGCTTTTTCGCAGTGTTTTGATGATACGTATGCGAAAATCTCCGGCAAAGAAGTACTTCCCTGCAACGATCAGGCATGGGTATTAGCTTACGAAGACAATTTTGATGGAAAGGAATTGAAATTGAAGGAATGGATCCTTCCTTACCAGGGAGTGTTGGCCGGGTTTAATTTTGAACGGGACGGTTCCAAAGTATGGTATGCCAATACGAATCCCACTCCTGCGATTCCGCTTTCGCACAATATTGTCACTGAAAACGGGATCCTGAAACTGATTGCACGAAAAGAATCTACGCCGATCAATGGGAAATACGTGGTGAACTGGTCTACCAATCCTCCTACAAAAGATTCGTCTTCCTTCCTGTATTCTTCCGCCTGGATTGAATCACAACGGATGTTTGGTTACGGGAAATACGAAGCACGAATCAAAATCCCGAAAGGAAAAGGGTTGTGGCCGGCTTTCTGGTTGTTCAACGGGGAAAATGGAAAACACAATTACGAGATCGATATTTTTGAATTCTGGAACGAATACAACTGTGTAGGAAGGTATAGGAAAAACCGCTTGTCCAGGAATCCGCATTTTACCATTCACGGAGACAGTATTAACCGAAACAGCTCCCAATGTGCCGATGATCAATATCCTTGTTACGGCAACTGGGGAAACTCAAAAACCGACTACAGTAATGATTACCACGTTTATGCAGTGGAATGGGATTATTACAAGATTATCTGGACCATTGACGGACAAGTTGTTCATTCCCTGTACCGTTTTAATGCGAAAGATGGAAATTCAACAGATTGTAATACCATCAAAGAAGGGGAAGAATACAAGGTGAACGAATCCTGGCCTTTTACGGAGCAAATGCAGGTACGCTTCAACCTGGGTATTCAGCATGGAAATAACAACGACCCGAATGCAAGTGATGAGTTTCCGCAGGCAATGGAAATAGATTATTTTCGTTTTTATAAGAAAAGAACCAACTAAAAGGATAAATACAAGCAAATCAATCTAAACCATCCATCATGAAACAATTTTTGATCATCCTGGCGCTCATTTTTTCCGGATTCTCGGTACAGGCGCAACAACTCGGTCTGGAAATGCATTATTCCGTGAATCGCACGTTTGGGCATTCAGCAGTCAACACATATTATGGAGGAGGAATCGGTGCAAATGTTCTTTTCCGGGATACCTCCATATTCAATATTAAAACGGGGTTGGAGTTAAATTACTTCCATACTTGGGATGGCAGTATTTACACCAGTCAAATGTGGACCAGAAAAGATCTACATTACCGGTATTTGGTGGTATCAATTCCAGCATTTGTGCGATTTACTTTTGGAAAACGAGTGAAAGTGTTTTTTGAAGGTGGAGCCTACCTTGGGTTTAGTCCTACAGGCAAAGTTCGCTTCACCAACGTCAGTTACGGATCTTATCCGGGAGATCCTACTACAACTACGGAAGGTTCGGATTTTTATAGCACAGGCGTATCCATTTCACCTGCAGGTGGTATTGGTGTGAGATTCCCGCTTTCTGAGCGCCTGGATTTGTTCTTGAAACCGGAATTTGCTTTTGTGAAGAATAAGTTGTTAGGGGGGCAATCGAATGGTTATGGTAGCGGTTACGGCGGAGATTACGATTTCAATAACCGATACACTTACCTGAGATTGTGCGCAGGACTCCACCTGAAAACACGGTTGTGACGGAGACGTTCCATTTAAACCTTTTTGAACAAGAAACCAGAACGAATGAAAAAAGAGTGACCCTTTGCCGAATCACTCCTTTAAAAGATCTGTTTGGATTAGAAATTACTTCTCTGAACCGCCGCCACCTACTTCTTTTTTCGTAGGAAGAGTAGCACTGCGAACAATATTCAATAATTCAATATCAAATACCAAATCCGAGTACGGGGGAATTCCACCCGGTCTTCCTGCAGCACCATATGCTTTGAAGTAAGGGATTACGAAAATACCTCTTCCGCCTTTGCTCAACATAGAAACTGCTTCGTCGTAACCTGCGATCATTTGTCCCACATTGTGCGTGAAATCCAAAGGTTGATTGCGGTCACGGGAGGAATCGAACTTCGTTCCGTTTAAGAAAGTTCCGGTGTAATGTGTGGAAACATTGTCTCCTTTATTTGCTTTTTCACCGTTTCCTTCTGTTTGGATCACGTAAACCAACCCGGATTCTGTTTGCTGTGCAGTTGGGTAAGTTTTACGGATTTCATCCAATAAATATACACGGTATTCAGCTTCAGTCATTTTGGAAACCTTCGCAATACGCTCTTTTTCGATTGCATCCAATCGTGCTTGTTCTGCTCTTTTCACTTCCAGTTCAGCCTGTACTTTTGTATATGAGGTCTTGAAAACTTCAGTTGCATTCCATGATTTGTACGCTTTCCCGTTGCGGATAATGATCACTTTCGTCATCACGTCGTTTTGTTCGATTTTATTCACGACATCCTGGCCTTCAACCACGTGACCAAAAACAGTGTGTTTCCCGTTTAACCAGGGAGTTTCTTTGTGTGTAATGAAAAACTGGCTCCCGTTTGTAGCCGGTCCGCTGTTTGCCATGGAAAGGATTCCAGGTCCGCTATGAGTCAGATCAGGTCTTGTTTCATCCGGGAATTTGTACCCGGGACCACCCATTCCATTCCCTTGAGGATCTCCACCCTGGATCATGAAATCTTTGATTACACGGTGAAATTTCAATCCGTCGTAAAATGGTTTGGTAATTTTAATGGAATCAAAAAGTGTGATATTTCCTTCTGCCAAACCAACGAAATTGGCAACTGTCATAGGTGTTTTTTCTTCCTCTAACTTTACAATGATATTCCCTTTTGTAGTAACAAAAGCCGCATAAATCCCTGGGGCTGCATCTTTCGGCAATTCAACTTTTTGTGCTAAAAGCGAAGTGGTGGTAATACATAAAAGCACCAACGCTGAAATGTACTTAAGTCCTTTTTTCATATTTAATTATTTGGGTTTAAAAATAGTGCAATTTTGCGAACTGCATCGGAAAAATCAAAAATCAGTCCAAAACGAATTCAAAATGCAAAAATCAAAATGCAAAACGCGGGAAAAGAGGAATGCTAACTTTTGAATTTTAAATTCATCATTTTGAATTCTTATGAGCTAAGTCATTTTTTGCGTCGAAAAAATCCCGAAATTTGTTCTATAAAAATACACACATGCGCATAGAACAATTATATACCAAATGTTTAGCCGAAGCGGCATACTTCATTGAAAGCGAAGGAGAAATAGCAGTGATCGACCCACTGAGAGAGGTTCAGCCTTACCTGGACCTTGCTAAAGAATGGAACGGATCCATTAAATACATTTTTGAAACACACTTCCATGCCGATTTCGTTTCCGGGCACGTAGACCTTGCAAAACGCACAGGAGCTAAAATTGTTTACGGTCCTACGGCGAAAACAAATTTTGAAAGCATCGTTGCTGAAGATAACCAGGAATTCAAAGTCGGTAAGGTAACAATTAAAGTATTACATACTCCGGGACACACACCGGAATCTGTTACATATTTGCTGTTGGATGAAAACGGGAAAGAAACGGCCATCTTTACGGGAGACACCTTGTTCCTTGGAGATGTTGGCCGGCCGGATCTGGCAATCAAAGGAGATTTAACCCAGTATGATCTTGCAGGAATGTTATTTGACTCGTTAAGAAACCGGATTATGATCTTACCGGATTCAATAACAGTTTACCCGGGACATGGTGCAGGAAGTTCGTGTGGAAAAAACATGAGCTCTGAAACAGTTGGAACTCTGGGCGAACAAAAACAGACCAATTATGCTTTACGTGCCAACATGACACGTGAGGAATTCATCAAAGAAGTAACAGAAGGAATTTTACCTCCGCCTCAGTATTTCCCTAAGAATGCTATGATGAACAAGAATGGTTATGAATCGATCGATGAAGTGATCTCGAAAGGAAATACAGCTTTGAGTGTAGAAGAGGTAAAAAGACTAATGCAGGATAATGTATTGGTTCTTGATGTCCGTAACCAGGATGAATACATTAAAGGGGCTATTCCCAATAGTTTGTTTATCGGATTGAACGGAACTTTTGCAATGTGGGTAGGAGCTTTGATAGAGAATATCAATCAACCGATTGTGTTGGTCGTTCCGGAAGGAAAAGAAGAAGAAACAGTCATGCGTTTGGCGCGTGTCGGTTATGATAATTGTGTCGGATATTTAAAAGGTGGAATGCAGGCATGGATTGCAGCCGGAGAGCCGGTTGAAACCATTGAATCCGTAACAGCTGAAAGTATTGCAGACAAAATTGATACGCTTCCTATTGTAGATGTACGTAAACCGGGAGAATACGAAGCAGAGCATTTGGAACATGCTGAGCATGTTGCCCTGGACTTTATGTTGGAAAACCTGGGTGATCTGAAGCCGAATAATCCGTATTATGTGCATTGTGCCGGTGGATACCGCAGCGTGATCGCAATTTCCTTACTGAAGCAAAAAGGATTCAAAAACCTAATAGATATTGCAGGAGGTTTTGCAGCAATTAAAAAGGCAGGAATCCCAACAACGGATTTCGTTTGCAGCTCGAAAAAGTAAACACTAAATTCCATTCCAAAATTTGGTGAGGTTGATGCTCCCGCAGATTTCGCAGAAGAACGCAGATTTTTAGTTGTCTGAGTTAGGTAAAAGATAAATCTCTTTTATTCGGATATTAAAAAAGGATCAGCGTAATCGCGCCATCTGCGGGAGTTTCTTTATTCTAAAAACCGGACGTAATCTGCCGTTTCGGATGTGGAATTACCCCATTGCGTGGACGTAAATAGACACCGGATTATTTTAATTCCTAATTCGCAATTAGTAATTCGCAATTAACTAAATTTGCGCCCATGGAACAGAAAGAAGATTTATTAAAGGAAGTTATTTCGCACGCGAAGGAATACGGATTCGTTTTCCCTTCATCTGAAATTTATGATGGTTTGGCTGCAACGTATGATTACGGTCAGCTAGGCTCTGAATTGAAGAATAATATCAAACAGTACTGGTGGAAATCCATGGTACAGATGAATGATAATATCGTGGGAATTGACGCGGCGATCTTCATGCACCCGACAACCTGGAAAGCTTCAGGTCACGTAGATGCATTCAATGATCCGTTGATCGATAATAAAGATTCAAAAAAGAGATACCGTGCAGACGTATTGATCGAAGAACACATCGAAAAGATCCGTCAGAAGATTAATAAAGAAGTGGAAAAAGCAGCAAAGAAATTTGCAGATGCTTTTGATGAGACTCAATTCCGTTCCACCAATCCGAATGTACTGCGCAACGAGGAAAAGATCAAAGAGATCGAAGACCGCATGCGTGTTACTCTGGAGAACAATGACCTGGAAGGTGTAAAAAAACTGATAGAGGACCTGGAAATTGTGTGTCCGATCAGTGGTTCCAGAAACTGGACAGAAGTGCGCCAATTCAACCTGATGTTCTCTACTGAATTAGGTTCAGTCGCAGGAGATGCGGCAACGATCTATTTACGTCCGGAAACGGCGCAGGGAATTTTCGTGAACTTCCTGAACGTTCAGAAAAGCGGCCGTATGAAAATTCCGTTTGGAATTGCTCAGATCGGTAAGGCTTTCAGAAACGAAATCGTTGCCCGCCAGTTTATTTTCCGAATGCGCGAATTCGAGCAAATGGAAATGCAATTCTTTGTACGTCCGGGAGAAGAAATGCATTGGTACAACCATTGGAAAGAAGCTCGTTTGGCTTGGCACAAAGCACTTGGTTTGGGTGAAAACTATTACCGTGAGCACGATCATATTAAGCTGGCACATTACGCAAATGCAGCTTGTGACATCGAGTTTGATTTCCCGATGGGTTTCAAAGAACTGGAAGGAATTCACTCCAGAACAGATTTCGACCTGAAGCAACACGAGCAATTTTCGGGTAAGAAAATGCAGTATTTTGATCCGGAACTGAATCAAAATTATGTTCCGTACGTTGTTGAGACGTCTGTAGGTTTGGATCGTATGTTCCTGGCGGTTATGAGTGCTTCTTACAAGAATGAAAAGCTGGAAGACGGTTCCGAACGTGTAGTATTGAGTTTACCGGCGCAATTGGCCCCTTATAAAGTAGCGGTTATGCCATTGACCAAGAAAGACGGTCTGCCGGAAAAAGCAACGGATATTTTGAATGACCTTCGCTTTGACTTTAACTGTCAATATGATGAGAAGGATTCTCCGGGAAAACGTTACCGCCGACAAGATGCAATCGGAACACCTTATTGTGTAATGGTGGATCACCAGACTTTGGAAGATAATACGGTAACAATCCGAGATCGCGATACGATGGAGCAGGAGCGCGTGGCTATTTCCGAATTAAGATCAAAAATTGAAGAAAAAGTGAGTTGGAGAAATCTTCTTGCAAAGTAATTGTATTCTTTTATGATAGTGGAACCCTTTCGAAGTCTTCGGAAGGGTTTTTAATTGCGTCAAAAATTGGTTTTCCGTAGATTATAATATCTTTGAAATCAAACGAAGGGGCCAAATCCACTTTGATAATTGGAGAGAAGCCCAATTACTAACTTAAAATAAACTATTCATGGATTCAACCGATAAAAAAGTAATTGAATATAAAGTCAATTTCGTAAATAATTCTTTCAATACCGGATCAATCATGTTGTTTCAAAAACCTCAGGACCTGGGTGGGTATAAAGCTGTCTCTTTGGCATGGTTCGCCAAGAAAGTTCGTCCAACCGCTTTTGGGTATTTTGATTGGACATTGGATTACAGTTTTGTCTGGGCAGAAACAGGAGTTTTGAAACCAGGAGTAATATTTATGCCTTCTCAGATGGCTTATGCTGATTTGATCACTTCTAATTCAATTGGTTTGACCTATGACCATACGTGCAATTTTGTGAATCAGGAACAAAGAACCCCGTCAGGAAGTCTTTACATTAGACAAGAAGGAAACATTCCGTTAAGACATGCTTCAGTTGGCATTGGTATGTCTGGTTCAGGGGTATTTGCTGTTCAGGCGCAACCAAATATAAACCTTGTATTTACACCGCATCCCGAATATTGGATCGCTTTTGGAAACTACTTCAAAGGAGAAGCGCTGAATATAGAAGAAATGACTAATTGCGTACGAATTAATTTCCCTCCCGGAGTTTATACGATGAATGCCGTTTTGAACCCGGATAATTCATGGACTATTGGACCCGCAGGATAACACAATAACCTTATAACTATTACTGTTGTGTATGAAAAAGCGGTATTTAATTGCTTATAAAGAAAAGGGCTTAACTCCCCAAAACATAAATCATTGACACCATTGGAAATTATAGTACTCATTCAATCACTTCAAAATCGTAGGAGGGAACCATTGAAAGAGGTTTATGGCTACGGATTGATAGATTGTGACAAAGCCACACATTAGAAACTAAAAAGGTCTGCTTCGGCAGACCTTTTCCAATTATCATTATTGTTATTCTCGTGCAGCACCTTTCATTAACCCCTGCAACAAACCATCGAATTTGATATCTCCACTGGATAAATTTCTCGTTTCATGCACATCGAAATTCTTTCCGAATCCCATTACGCTTCCACGAACGGTCCCATCCAGTTTCAATTCAAATTTCTCAGCGCTTACCAATTTTGCAATACGGAACAAAGCCCCGTCACTCAAACTGAGTTGTAAAGGAACGGTATAGACATGCTCGGATTTCCGTTTGATTTTGATTTTCTTATTCAGATCAATATCCCCGATTTCCAGGTTATTAACAGAAACGGTAAGCTTTCCCTTTTTGATTTTAAATCCGTAGTTATTGTCGTTGTCTACCGTTGCATCAAAGCTGACATTCAGGGTTTTTCCTTCCAATTTTCCAAATTTGAAATTGGAATATCCGGAAACGACCGGTTCATCAAATTCGCAGCTTGAAACTGCGATTAAGAGCACACATAAAAAAAGGATCTTCTTCATAATTACTTCATTGCTTCATTAAAATAATGGAAGAAGTACGGAATGGTTTCAATTCCTTTGTAAAAATTGAATAAACCGTAGTGTTCGTTTGGCGAGTGGATCGCATCGGAATCCAAACCAAAGCCCATCATCACTGTTTTTAAGCCTAATTCCTTCTCGAATAAAGCAATAATCGGGATACTTCCTCCGCTGCGAACCGGGATCGGTGTCTTTCCGAACGTTTCTTCGTATGCTTTTGCTGCACTTTTGTAAGCAATGGAATCAATAGGAGTAACCACAGGCTCTCCTCCATGGTGTGGATTTACTACCACTTTTACTCCTGCCGGAGCAATTGCTTCAAAATGGTCGGAGAATAATTGAGTGATTTTTCCCGGTTCCTGGTTTGGCACCAAACGCATAGAGATTTTAGCATATGCTTTAGAAGCAATAACTGTTTTTGCCCCTTCTCCGGTATACCCTCCCCAGATTCCGTTTACATCCAATGTAGGACGGATAGAACCTCTTTCCGGAGTAGTATATCCGGCTTCACCATAAACAGCATCAATATCTAATGCTTTTTTGTAATTCTCTTCGTTATAAGGGGCTTTTGCCATTTCCGCACGCTCTTCCATGCTCAATTCAACAACATCGGCATAAAATCCGGGAATCGTAATATGATTGTTCTCATCATGCAGGGAAGCAATCATTTTACTTAGGATATTAATCGGGTTTGCAACACAGCCACCGTAAAGACCAGAATGCAAGTCGCGGTTCGGCCCTGTAACTTCTACTTCTACATAACTCAATCCTCTTAATCCTGTTGTGATAGAAGGAGTGTCGTTGCTCAACATTCCCGTATCTGATACTAGGATGATGTCTGCTTTCAAACGTTCTTTATTTTCCTTTATAAAACCTCCCAGGTTAACGGAGCCGACTTCTTCTTCTCCTTCAATCATGAATTTTACATTACACGGCAATTCATTTGCCTTCATCATTGCTTCGAAAGCTTTTACATGCATAAAAAATTGCCCCTTGTCATCACAAGCTCCGCGTGCAAAAATTGCCCCTTCAGGATGGATTTCTGTTTTTTTCACAACAGGTTCAAATGGGGGAGAAGTCCATAAATCGATCGGATCTGCCGGTTGAACGTCGTAATGACCGTAAACAAGTATTGTTGGCAAAGCAGGAGCAATGATCTTTTCACCGTATACAATTGGATGTCCGGCAGTTTTACAAATTTCAACGTTTTCAGCACCTGCATCTTTCAGGAATTCCGCAACTTTTTCAGCACCGCGGATCACATCGTTTGCATAAGCACTGTCAGCGGAAATCGTTGGGATCTTTAATAAGTCAATGAGCTCATTCAGGAATTTGTCCTTTGAATCGTGTATATATTTTTGGGTGTTCTGCATAAAAATTCTATTTCTGCGACAAATTTGGTTAAATCGCAGCGTTTTTAATCGAATAATTGTGATTAAAATTTAACAATTAAACAAAATTTAATAATATTGGCATCGAAATGCAACCTTTAACTGATTATTAAGTCTAAGGGATATAACTGGATTATAATGAAGAAAATTACTACAATATTTAGTTTGGGAATGTTACTTTTTTTAGGTAATAATTCCAATGCGCAAATCACGGTTCAAAATACACAATCTCCGGCCTCTTTGGTCCAGAATGTTTTGATGGGAACCGGTGTTGTTGCCTCGAATATTACTTATAACGGTTCTGCGGTGAATGCACAAATGCCCCAAGGAAACGTCACGTTTTTTAATAATAACGGTTCTGCTTTCCCGATTTCAACAGGAGTATTGCTGACCTCAGGTAACGGAGTTGCAGCGGTTGGACCGAATAATGTCGGTTCTTTTTCCAATAATGTTCCGGCTACTCCGGATGTTTCGACTGATCCTGATCTGATTGCAATTGCAAATGATGATCCTACCAATGGAGTAGTTTTGGAATTTGACTTTGTTCCGGCGGGTGATACGATCAGTTTCAGATACATTTTTGGATCGGAGGAGTACCCTGAATTCGTGAACGCAGGTTTCAACGATGCATTCGGCTTCTTCCTTTCAGGACCTGGAATCACCGGACCATATTCAAACAGTTCGATAAATATTGCATTGGTTCCGGGAACTTCTACTCCGGTTACTATTGACAACGTAAGTCCGTCTACCAACTCTGCGTATTATGTAAATAACGTGAATGGAGTTGCGTATGGGACTTCTATTCAATACGATGGGACGACGGTTGTTTTAACAGCTAATGCAAGTGTGCAGTGCGGACAGACCTATCACATTAAAATAGCTATTTGTAATGTAGGTGACCAATCTTATGATTCCGGGGTTTTTCTTGAAGCAGATTCCTTCTCTTCAGAAGCAGTTGATATTGCAGTAGCAACAGTTACGGGTGATACAACAGTAATTGAAAACTGTACAAGTGCACAATTTATCTTCTCGCGTCCTCAAACACAATTGGGAGATACTTTGTTGGTAAATTATGATATTGACGGAACAGCTATGATGGGTACGGATTACAATAATTTGCCCAATCCGATTACATTCCTTCCGGGAGAAGATACGATTGTTGTTACGTTATTCCCTACAGGTGACGCAATCACAGAATCTCCGGAAACAGTAATCATTACAGCTACGACAATTACTGAATGTGGGGATACCATTGTTACTACCGGAACGTTATATATTATTGACGGACCGGACTTACCGATCAATGAGTCGAACCCGACAGTCTTCTGTGCGAACGATTCTGTTCTTGTGACAGCCACAGCGAGTGGTGGATTCGCTCCGTATACTTATTCCTGGTCATACGCAGGACAAACAGGAAGTTCAGCCTATGTTCCGATTTTCCAGAATGGAACAATAGATTATTATGTAACAGCCACAGACCAATGTGGAAATACGGGGACGGATACGGTTACGGTTACAATGAACCAAACGCTGGCAATTGATACCATGATGACATTCCCGGCTTCTGCCTGTACACCTGATGGCGCCGTGAGTGGAATGGGACAGGGAATTACCGGTCAACCTAGTTACCATTGGGAAGGACCGAATACCGGCGGACCAAACCAGATCGATGCAACTGTAATGCAAAACCTGGCACCGGGATGGTATGTATTTACCATTACAGATAACGTATGTTCCGTGACTGATTCGGTATTCCTGACAAGTGAGCCGGGACCGATTGCAGACATGACCTTAAGTGTGCTTGGAGGATGTAATCCGTTAACAGTTACATTTACAAACAATAGTCAAAATGCGACAACTTACGAATGGTACTTCGGAAACGGAAATAGTGTTACGGTAAATGATTTGAGCTCACAAACACAAACATTTACGGTGTCTGCGGATCAGGCATTGATTGCAATTAACGGACCATGTAGAGATACTGCTTTTGCTTCTGTAGCAATTGTAGAATGTGGTTGTACAGATCCAATGGCAACAAACTACGATCCGACTGCAGTTCAAAACGACGGTTCTTGTATTTACCCTGAACCAAGTGTGATTGTACCGAACATCTTCACACCAAACGGTGATTCCAACAACGATGTATTCAGATTAACAACTGTAAACGCAACGGAAGTAATCCTGCAGATCAACAACCGTTGGGGAAACAGTGTATACGAAGGTTCAGGATTGGATCCGTACTGGGATGGAAAAATCAACGGAACACCTGCACCTGACGGAGTTTATTTCCTACAGTATACCGTTAAAGGATTGATGGACAAAGAAATTACCGGTCAAGGGTTTTTACAGTTAATCAGGCAATAGAAACATAGAATAGAACGAAAAAAGGGGATCCATACGGATCCCCTTTTTTATTCAATATCTGATCTTAATGAACTTTTTTAAACCCTTTAATTGCTTAATGCTACCAACGATTTACCTTCCATTTCCAAAGGAGCGGCAATTCGCATCCGATCCAGGATCGTTGGAGCAACATCTGCCAGGATTCCGGGATTTAAGCGAATTTGCTCTTTGTTTGTGACCAAAATCACCGGTACCGGATTAAGCGAATGTGCAGTGTTAGGTGAGCCATCAGCATTAAAGGCAACATCAGCATTTCCATGGTCGGCAATAATGATCAACTCGTAATTTAATTTGGTGCAAAGATTAACAATCTCACCCAGGCAAGAATCAACTGTTTCAACAGCTTTTACAATTGCATCATAGACGCCGGTGTGACCAACCATATCCGGGTTGGCAAAATTCAAACAAAAGAAATCCGGTTCATCGGTCCGTAATTCTTCCAGGATTCGTTCCTTTACCTCAGGAGCACTCATTTCAGGTTGCAGATCATAAGTTGCCACCTTTGGAGATTTTACCAGTATCCTGGATTCTCCATTGAATTCCTTTTCTCTTCCCCCGTTAAAGAAGAAAGTAACGTGTGGATATTTTTCCGTTTCGGCGATACGGACCTGAGTGCGATCCATTTTACTCAGAATTTCTCCCAGCGTATTGTGTAGGTTGTCTTTCTCGAAGATAACATGTACGTTTTTAAATTTGGCATCGTAGCGTGTCATCGTATAATAATCGATCCCCAAGGGTCTCATTCCATATTCTGGGAAAGCCTGTTGTGTTAATGCCTGGCTGATTTCTCTCGGACGATCGGTCCTGAAATTGAAACAGATGACTGTATCGCCATCCTCGATCAAGCCATCTCCCGAGTTGATAACCAGAGGTTTAATGAATTCATCGGTAATGTCTTCCTCATAACTTGCTTCAATAGCTTTTGCAGCGTTGGAAAACGGGGTTCCTGTTCCCTTTACCATGGCGTCGTAAGCCACCTGAATACGTTCCCAGCGATTATCCCGGTCCATTGCATAATAACGCCCTGTAATGGAAGCAATTTTTCCGGTAGATTGTTTCATGTGCTCTTCCAATTTTTGGATGAAGCCTAAGCCGCTTTTCGGATCACAGTCTCTTCCATCCGTAAAAGCATGAACCCAAACATTGTTCAATTCATAGCTTTTGGCCATGTCAAGTAAAGCATATAAGTGTTCCTGTGAACTATGTACCCCGCCATTGGAAACAAGGCCGATGAAATGGACTTTTGTGTTGTTCTTTTTTGCCTTTTCAAAACAACTCACGAGGATCGGGTTTTTGAAAAACACACCATCCCGGATGGATTTATTGATTCGGGTCAGCTCCTGGTATACAATACGTCCCGCTCCGATATTCAAATGACCCACTTCGGAATTTCCCATTTGGCCCTCAGGCAGGCCCACAGCTTCACCACTTGCATTGAGAGTACTATGGGGATATTTTTCAAGTAAGGCATCCATTACCGGAGTCTTCGCGTTAAAAATGGCGTCTGCTTTTGATTGGTCACCAAGTCCCCAACCATCTAAAATTATTAAACCAACTTTTTGATTATTCATCATAAGGCATTTGTATTTGGAAACATGCTCCAGGTCCCTCGACCTTAATAAGTCGAAGATTTCCACCTAAAGTACGGGCACATTCCTTTGCTATAAATAAGCCTAGTCCTGTTCCTTTTGTACTGCGTGTTTCCTCGTTTTCTAAACGATTGAATTTTTTAAATAAAAGGTCCTGTTGTTCCAATGGAATTCCTTTTCCATAATCTCTTATATCAATCAAAACAGAGTGATCAGTTCCTTTTGAAACATTCAGGTCCAGTCCTTTTTCGGTGTATCCGTACTTGAATCCGTTTTCAATGAGATTATTCAGAATATGGGTAAAAATGAGCGGGTCGGTTTCCAATTGAATGTCCTCAAAGTCATTCATTCGGATCGAGATGTTGAATCGTTTCTCCTGGATATGAATTAAATGGTTGAGGAAATCTTTTAGCGAAATGGAAGTCATTAAGCGAGGCATTGCTTGTTGTTCCAGCCTGGAAGCAGTTAAGATCTGTTCTACTAAAGTCTCCAGTCTGCTAGACTCATCCAGTGCTTTTTGGATCAGTTCGGTTTGTTTTTCCTCGCTTAATTTGTGTTTTTGAATGGTTTGCAAATACAGTTTGGTTGCAGCAAGCGGAGTTTTTAGTTCGTGAGTAACAGACAACATGAAATTATTCTGCTGACGTGCAATCTGGATTTCTTTTTTGATGGAACGCTTAATTTTCCAAAGTCCGAAAAGCAATAATACCAGGAAAACGGAACCCTCACCTATAATCATCACAATTCGCTTGGTAATTGTTTGATGTGTATGATGAGATGCGCGTGTTAAATCAATAAGATGATAACCCCACCAAAGGAATTGAATCAGTACATAAGCACCCAGCAAGTATACGAAAACAGTTGTGGGTTTTTTCAGCATTTCTTTTAGTAAGCGCGTTCGTTTTTGCCTTCAATATAATTAATAAAAGCTTTATTCACGACTTTATTCCCTCCCGGAGTCGGGTAATTCCCTGTGAAATACCAGTCTCCTGTATTTCCCGGACAAGCTTTGTGGAGGTCTTCTACTGTTTGATACACGATATCCACTTCTGCCTTGATATTTTCCGGGGTCAGCATTTTTGCAATCTGAGCAGAGATTTCTTCAGCTGTAAATGGAGCATAAATCTCTTTCACATAGTTTACGATCTGCTCTTTTGGTAATTTCTCCTGTTCTTTTGATTTGCGGTAACATTCGTCAATAATGTGCTGTCTGCCACTTTCTTTCAACAAGGTAATCGCCGCATCAAAAGCAATGAAATCACCCATTTTAGCCATGTCAATCCCGTAACAGTCCGGGTAACGGATTTGTGGAGCCGATGAAACAACGACGATACGTTTAGGTTCCAAACGGTCCAAAATGCGTAAAATTGATTGTTTCAAAGTTGTTCCTCTGACAATACTGTCGTCAATCACCACTAAGTTATCTTTTCCACGTACTACAGACCCGTAAGTAATATCGTAAACCTGGGCAACCATATCATCCCGTGCATCATCCTGCGTAATAAAAGTGCGGGCTTTTGCATCCTTGATTGCTATTTTTTCAATACGTGCTCTGCGATTCAGGATTTCTTTCAGTTGTTCCGGGCTCGGTTTTCCATCAATAGCCAGTAACTGCTCATATTTTTGTTCGTTCAGGTAGTCTTCCAATCCTTTGATCATCCCATAGAAACTGCCTTCAGCAGTATTTGGAATAAAGGAGAAAACAGAATTATCCAAATCGTACCCGATCGTCTTCAGGACATTTGGAACGACATTGCGCCCCAGGTTTTTGCGTTCCTGGTAAATATCGTAGTCATTTCCGCGAGAAAAATAAATGCGTTCAAAGGAACATTTTGCCGGAGTCTTCGGTGCGTTGATCTCTACTTCGGAAACAGTTCCGTTTTTCTTGATGATCAAAGCATGTCCCGGAGTTAACTCCTTAATTTCATCATATTTTAAGTTGAATGCTGTCTGAATAACCGGTCTTTCCGAAGCGACCACGCACACTTCCTCATCTTCAAAATAGAACGCCGGTCTGATACCGTTCGGATCTCTCAATACAAAAGCATCTCCATGGCCCAGCAATCCTGCCATGGCATATCCGCCATCCCAAACTTCCGAAGATTGTTTCAGAATTTGAGGAATGTCAATGGTTTCAGCAATTTTTTTGTAAATGTCCTGACTGTTGTGCCCCAGGTTATGGTATTTTTGGAACAACTCGTCGTTTGCAACATCCAGGAAGTGACCGATTTTTTCCAATACCGTTACAGTATCTGATTTTTCTTTCGGGTGCTGTCCGATTTCCAACAACACATCGAATAGTTCGTCCACATTGGTCAGGTTAAAATTACCTGCAACAACCAGGTTTCTGGTGATCCAGTTGTTTTGTCTTAAGAACGGATGGCAGCTCTCGATTGAATTCCTACCGAAGGTCCCGTACCTCAAGTGCCCCAGGAACAACTCTCCGGTGAAGCCTGCATTTTTCTTCAGGTAATTAACATCTTTCAATAATTCGGGATTCTCTTCCCCAATTTCGTAAAAGCGTTTATTGATATGATCAAAAATGTCCTGAATGGGTTTTGGATCGATGCTTCTGTAGCGTGAGATATAACGCTCTCCGGGTTCCATGTCGAGCTTAATATTTGCAACACCTGCACCGTCTTGTCCGCGGTTGTGTTGCTTTTCCATTAAAAGATGAAGCTTGTTTAAACCATAAAAAGCCGTTCCGTATTTATCAACATAGTACTGTAAAGGCTTTTTTAATCGAATGAGTGCGATTCCGCATTCATGTTTAATTGCATCGCTCATGGGCATCAAAAATCTTGGTGCAAAGGTACGGATTCTAAATCGATTCAGGTGAGAAATATTTCACCAAAAAACAACTTTTTATTGAATTCATAGTCTAGTAAATACAGGTAAATAAATAACATTCTTTGTGTTTTTTTATTTTGAATAGTATTTGTAAATTCGTTTGATGTTCTGTCGCGTTTTTTTAACGGTAATGTGCTTATATTCAGTTGCTTTTGGGCAAACTGAAAATATATTGCTGCACCCCAACGAAGGACAGTGGGATCCGAAAATCCATTTCACCGTTGATATGCATCAGGGCTCGATCCTCATTAACGAAACCGGATTCGCCTATTTTTTGCATGATGCAATGAATCACAATCATGAGTTAAAAGAAAATGAATCCGCGGAACATGATAAAATTCATTGCCAGGTCCTGAAATCTGAATTCCTGCATACTTCCTGGAAAGGAACAAAGACAAAAGGAAAACCCAGCCGGTCTTATCGCAATTATTACCAGGGAAGTGATCAAAGTAAATGGAGATCAAAAGTATTCAGTACGGATAAGGTCATTTATGACGAAGTTTACGAAGGAATTGATCTGACTATTGAAGGGAAGACAGATTTTTTGAAATACTCCTTTGCACTCGCTCCGGGAGCAGATGTCAAACAGATTGTTACAAAGATTTCGGGAAGTACGGAAGTTTTTCTTCGTGAAGGAGATTTGGTAATCAGGACCGATTTTGGTGAAATCATTGAAAAAGAACCGGTAGCCTGGAGTATTCATAACGGAAGAAAATCAAAAGTTCCCGTACAGTTTAAATTGGAAGGCGGACTACTGACTTATGATTTCCCAAAAGGTTTTTCGGAATCAGATACCTTAATCATTGACCCGGATATTGTTTTCTCCTCATTTACAGGTTCTACGATGGATAATTGGGGAATGACCGCCACACCGGACCAGGAAGGAAATCTTTATGCAGGGGGAATTGTATTTGCCGGACCGGGAGCTTACCCAACCACTACGGGATCCTACGATTTAAGCTTTAACGGAGGTAATTCTTATCCTTACGGCACGGGAACTCTACCTGGTTTTGATGTTGCAATCTCCAAGTTCAATTCGACCGGTACTTCATTGCTCTATTCAACTTACCTGGGTGGATCAGGAAATGAATCGGTTCACAGTTTGGTTACAGACGAACAGGGGCATTTGTATGCGCTCGGAGTTACAAGTTCGTCGAATTTCCCAACAATAGCAGGATGTATCGATCAAAGCTTTAATGGCGGACCTACCATTATTACAAATGAATTGGGGTTTGTCGGAGCAGATATTTACGTCTGTCACTTTGATGCGGCTGGCGCGAATCTTGTCGGTTCAACTTTTTTGGGAGGTACCGGAACAGATGGGATCAATGCTGGAAGTTTGTACTTTAATTATGGCGACCCATTCAGAGGAGAAATTGTTGTTAAATCCGGACAGGTTTTTGTTGCCAGTTCCACAGCATCAGTAGATTTTCCTTTGTCAAATGCATTTCAAAGTAACTTAAATGGTGGACAAGATGCCGTTATAATCAAAATGAATAGCGGGTTAACATCTTTACTTTGGTCAACTTATGCAGGAGGTTCAGGATTCGATTCTGGAAATTCTATTCAGATTTCAAGTACCGGTGAAATTTTTGTAACGGGAGGAACTACTTCTTCGAACATGCCTTTCGCTACCGGGAATGACCTCACTTACAACGGGGGCATTGCTGATGCGTATATCATGCGTTTTTCAGGAATTTCGGGTCTGGTTCTTTCAGGAACATATAGTGGTACGAATGAATACGACCAGGCATTTTTCGTGCAGTTGGATTCGGACGACAACGTTTATATCTATGCACAATCGGAAGGGTCTATTCCTATTTCTCCGGGAAGATACGGGGTGGGAAATTCAGGACAGTTTATAGCTAAATTTTCTCCGGATTTGACAGGTTTAAACTGGACAACCCCGATCGGTTCGGGATCAGGCCATATTGAGATTTCGCCTACTGCTTTCCTCGTTTCCAATTGTGGTGAGATCTATCTGGCAGGTTGGGGAGGAAATGTGAACGTAAATAATTCTCCTGGGGCAACGCATAGCACTTCGAATGGTTTACCGGTAACTTCCGATGCATTCCAGGCAAACACCAATGGAAATAATTTCTGGCTGGCTGTTTTAGAGGAAGATGCAACAACCCTCAATTATGCTACATTTATTGGTGGAACGACGAGCTCTTTTAACCACGTAGATGGCGGGACAAGTCGTTTCGATAAGAACGGAAATATTTATCATGCCGTTTGTGGCGCCTGTGGTGGTGTAAACAATGGTTTTAGTACAACAAGTGAAGCATGGTCAACACAGAATCCAAGCCCGAATTGTAACCTGGCTGCCTTCAAATTTGAATTGAGTACCATTGAAGCGGTTGTTGCTGCTCCGGATCCGCTAGTTTGTTTACCGGACCCGGTTGTATTCAACAACAATAGTGCAAACGGAAATGAATTCGAATGGCATTTTGGAGACGGACAAACCTCTAACCAGGTAAATCCTTCTCACGTTTATAGTGGTCCCGGTCAGTATACGGTAACTTTGATTGTTCGCGATACAACCCAATGTTATACTCCCGACACTGTTCAGTTTATAGTAAATATTGGGGACTTCAACGGTGGGATCGTAAACCCGACAGCGCAGACATGTGCCAACATTCCGGTGCAAATGGAAGCTTTTGGTGGAACAATATACCATTGGGAACCCACTCAATACTTTAACAATCCGGATATTTCGAACCCAATGGTAACGACTGCTCAAAATATTTCGGTTTATTGTATTATTTCAGATAGTTGCGGGATAGATACGGTTTATGCTCAGGTAAATGTTCTTAACGGAGCGCTTGATATTTCAAATGATACGGCTATTTGTGTTGGAAATTCGGTCAATTTATTTGCATCTGGTGTGAGTCAAATAACCTGGAGCCCGGCGACTTATTTGGATAATCCTTCGAGTTTAACCCCGGTTTCAACTCCCTTGCAATCAATTACGTATACAGCAAATGGTACCACATCGGATGGTTGTGAATTGACAGCAACTGTTCACATTCACGTGGATGCAACAATACCACAACCGGTAATGCCGGATTCATTGGTGTATTGTTTGGGATCTTCCGGAGTCGTCACCGTTTCGGGTGCAACTTCTTATAGCTGGTCACCGCAAACAAATATTACACCTGCGAGTGGACCACAGGTAACGATCAATACACAAAACGATCAATATTATTACTGCGATTTTTCAAATGCGTGTGGAGCTGTAAGGGACAGTATCTTCGTTGATATTAATATTGCAAACATTCTTGCGGGAAATGATACCACGATCTGTCCGGGAGAGACCAGCCCGGTACATGCTTCTGGTGGAGTTTCTTACACCTGGTCTCCAAGTCCGTATGGATTGTTGCAGCCGAATGGTTCGGTTGTTTTGGTTAAACCTCTGGTATCGACAACTTATGTAGTGGTTGGAACGGATCAATATGGGTGTTCGGATACGGCATCTGTGCGTGTGAATTTATTCCCTGCACCATTTGTTCAAACCAACCCGGATGTATACGCCGTTTTTGGTGAAGAGGTTCAATTGAATGCGACTTCGAACACTGCGATCACATATGTCTGGAGCCCTGCTGAATATTTATCCTGTAATGTGTGTCAGAACCCGGTTACACAGCCTGATAAAGCAATGACTTTCACAGTAACGGTTTACGATGTCAATGGTTGTTCTGCTTCCGATGTGGTTCACATATATTATGATGCAATTATTTATGTTCCCAATACGTTCACACCTAATAACAACGGTACGAATGAAACATTTTTTGCTCTTGGGGTAAACATCCGTGATTTCCAATTGGAGATCTTTAACCGTTGGGGCGAACTGATTTATACCGGGGATGCTTTATCGCAAATGTGGGACGGAACCTATGCAGGGTTGCCTTCACCGGACGGTGTGTATACCTGGAAAATCGAGTATGGTGAAATGCTTACAGATGAACGCCATCAAATTGTGGGGCATGTTAATTTGCTGCGCTAGGGTTTCGTTTGTACAGGACCAAACCGCTTTTTAACGAATAATCCTTTAAAATGGTGTATTCTTTTATTTCTACCCTGGCCGTTTGGGATAGGATATATTCCGATTGAAATGTTTCTCCGCCTCTGAACACTTCCTGAACAGGGACCTGGTATTCCAAGCGGTAGTAATTGATTATTGGTTCATAGATCCAGGTACACTCTATTGTATGAATCGATTGATCTGTAATGTCATTTTTGATCAGTAGCATGGCTTCTTTTATGTCTCGATCTTCCCACCAGGTCATGGTCTTTTTGAAGTTGTAAAAAGGAATATTTACAGCTACGAAGGAAACCGAACTCGCAATAACCAGTATCCGAAGGATTTTCTTTTTCACCGGCTCAATATTCAAAAGGAAAGCAAGCAGGATGATCGGGTATAAATAAAGAGACGACCGGTTAATAGGATAAAGCGCATCGAAAAGGAAGTGTTCGGCAATCAACGCGGCAAAAATGCAAATCAAAGCAATCAATGTAAAGGAACCCGGAGTGAAGACTTGTTTCTTTCGGATCGCCAGAAACCCTGCAAAAAGAAGTAAGGCATAGAATAAATACCGCAGGATTTCGACATGTTTAAAACCGTCTCTTGAATAGAAACCGGAGCAGATCAAACTGTCTATCGTTGTGTGTATATTTTCAGTTCCGAAATAGAGTTCGTCTTTTTCCTTCAGGAAAAATAAATGGTTCAATGAGAAATACAAGGCAATTCCACCGAGTATAATCAAACCCGAAAAAATGAGGGCCCGGTTCCCAGGTTTGAAGACAAGAAGGCTTAAAAACATCAATCCCTGAGCAATCAGGAAATAGTTCAGGGTGTTCAGGTTTGCGCTTAAAGCTAAAACAGAAAAAGCAGTAGCGGAAAAATAATGGATGATCCTGGAATCAGTCTTCAAAGCCACAATCTTGAAAAGATAAAACAGCGAAGCTGTGACAAAGGCCAGCGACAACCCATAACCGCGACACAAAGAGAAGAAATCCAGGATAAATGGGTTTCCGCATAGGAACAGCAATAATGCGATTTGTGTCGCCGAAGACGCTAGAAAGTTCTTTGCAATCCGGAACAGGAAAAGACCAAATACGGCAGATGAAAGGATGTTCGGGAGTCTGAGGGCAAATTCTTTTGTTCCGAACAGAGAAACGCTCCAGGAACTCAAGTGTGTATTCAGCCAATGATGATTAGCAGTTCCTTTCAGGATCTCATCACCCCGGATGATTTTATAAGTCAATGCTTCATCGTGTGTTATTCCAACGGTAAACCCACGAATAAGTATATAGCTGAATGCAAGAAGAAGAGTGAGGCAGCAGGTTATATGAGAGGCGCGATTCATCTTAGATGAATTCACATTTTAAAACGCCGTCGCGGTCAATTTCTGTGAGTTGTACTGTTTGCATTTGATTCACCAGGTCCGGATTGAAAGCTGTTTTTACTTTCACGTAGTTTTCAGTGAAACCATACATGATTCCCTCGTCCTCTTCAGCCTCAAATAAAACGGTTCTTTTCGACCCTATTTGTGATTCATAAAAAGCACGTTTTTTCTTGTCAGAAAGAATATGAAGTTGCTTACTTCGCTGAGCTCTTACCTGGTTTGGAACAGGTTCTCCCAATTTTACAGCTGTTGTATTTGCACGTTCAGAATAGGTGAAAACATGTAAATAGGAAACATCGAGGTCTTTCAGAAAATCAACTGTCTCTAAGAACTCTTCATCTGTTTCTCCAGGAAATCCTACAATCACATCTACACCAATTGCGCAATCCGGGCGTAATTTTTTAATATGTTCAACACGTTCCACGTATAACTCACGTAGATACTTCCGGCGCATGGCTTTCAACAGGCGGTTGCTTCCGGATTGAAGCGGAATATGAAAATGCGGAACAAAACGTTCTGAATTTTCCAGGGTAAATTGGATAATCTCGTCACTCAACAGATTCGGTTCAATGGAAGAAATCCGGTAGCGGTCGATGCCGTTCACTTTGTCCAGGGCTTTCACTAATTCAAAGAAATTCTCTTCGTTTCCCTGGCCAAAATCACCGATGTTTACACCCGTTAGAACCACTTCTTTGATCTGGGTATCTGCAATTTTTTGTGCTTCTTTTACCGTTTCGGCAATACTTGCATTTCTACTTTTACCTCTTGCAAGCGGAATCGTACAAAAAGTACAGAAGTAATCGCAGCCATCCTGTACTTTCAGGAACGAACGGGTACGATCTCCCATGGAATGAGAAGGAATAAAACCGGTTGTTTGTTTGATATTCTCAAATTTTACCACGGCTTCTTCTCCTGATAGTAATCGGGATTCGTTCTCATTCTGTATCTGTTCCAGATGTTCCACAATGTTAAACTTCTCGTTCGCACCCAAAACAAGCGATACCCCTGGAATCTGCGCAATTTCAGTAGGTTTCAGTTGTGCATAACAACCAATAATGGCAATATACACTTCCGGGTTTATTTTTTTGGCCCGTCTGACCAACTGCTTACATTTTTTGTCTGCATTTTCAGTAACGGAGCAGGTGTTAATAACCAGAATATCCGGAGTTTCTTCAAAATCCACCTTTGCAAAACCTGCATTTTCAAAAAGTCGGGAAATAGTAGATGTCTCTGAAAAATTCAGTTTGCATCCAAGGGTATAAAAAGCGACTTTTTTAAACTGTTGCATTTTTTTTGCAGAATTGAGGGCACAAAGATAGACATTTTCAATTCTGTACAAAAATCCCCGTGCAACTAATCGTTATATTTGTTAGACTATACCAAAGCATGAAAAAGCAATTGACGATCCATTACGAATGGCTGAATCATTGGAAGGAACTTCCTGACACTGAACATATTTTAATTGAAAAAGCAACGGAAGCTGCAAAAGAAGCTTATGCACCGTATAGCAATTTCAAGGTCGGAGCGGCTGTTTTACTGGCAGACGGCACGATTGTGAAGGGAAATAACCAGGAAAATATTGCGTATCCGAGTGGTTTGTGTGCAGAGCGTGTTGCTTTATTCTATGCAGGGGCAAATTATCCAAACACACACGTAAAGACAATTGTTGTATTAGCCCAGGGAGATCTGATTGCAAAAGACGAATGTGTTTCACCGTGTGGTTCCTGCAGGCAAGTGATCGCAGAATCTGAATCCCGCCAGGAAGAAGTGATCCGGATCATTCTGGTAGCACAGGATGGCAAAACATGGATTTTTGATAGTATAAAAGATATTTTGGTATTTCCTTTTGGAGTTAAATAAGTAATGAACGAGAAACGTCTTGAAGAATGGTTTTCTTCCCGGAAGAAAATGCGCGACGAGCGAACGGCAGATAAGTTGTTTGATGCCATTCGTTTGGGTGACGTGATTGCCTTAAGCGGTGCGATTACGATGCTTGAGAGTACCCGGGAAGAGGATCAGCAAACAGCAAAGGACCTGATCCGTCTTTGCCTTCCATTTTCAGGAAATTCACTACGAATCGGGATTACAGGAGTTCCGGGCGTTGGGAAAAGTTCGTTCATTGAGAAATTCGGTCAGACCATTTTAACACAACGCAAAAAAGTGGCTGTTTTGGCTATTGATCCGAGTAGTGAACGTACAGGAGGAAGTATTTTGGGAGACAAAACCCGGATGGAAACCTTGTCTCAAAATAAAAATGTATTTATCCGTCCTTCGGCAGCGGGGAACACGCTGGGTGGGGTTGCGCGTAAAACACGGGAAACTATTATTTTGTGTGAAGCAGCCGGTTTTGATGTGTTATTAATTGAAACCGTTGGTGTTGGTCAATCGGAAATCATGGTCCATTCCATGGTTGATTTCTTTCTGTTACTTCTTTTGGCTGGCGCAGGAGATGAACTACAGGGAATTAAAAGAGGAATTATGGAAATGGCTGATGGTTTGGCTGTTACCAAGTCGGATGGGGACAATGTGAACAAAGCGAAACTGGCCTCCAGGGAATTAAGGAACGCCATTCATTTGTTTCCCCCAACTTCCAATGGCTGGATTCCGGAAGTGCTTACCTGCAGTTCGTTGGAAAACCAAGATATTGATACCATTTGGGAAATGATCGAACGTTTTGAACGACATACCAAACTGAATGGCAGTTTTAACACTAAACGAAAGCACCAGGATTTAAATTGGATGCAGGAAACCTTAAAAGATTTATTGGTTCAGGGGTTGTGGTCAAAAGAAAAAATAAGAGCCTATATCGAAACGAAAGAATTGGAAGTGGAGAAGGGGACTATTTCTGCTTTTGAAGCAGCCGAAGAAATTTATAAGCTCTACAGAAAAAATGTTTAATTACTTGTATCCTGCTAAATCCTTCCAAATAAAGAAGTGTTTTTCCAGAACCAAAAGACCTACATTTGCACCATGGAAAAGATTGAATTCATAATCAATGGAGAATTTATTGAGTTGTTAGGCCTTTTAAAGGCTACAGGGATTGCTCAAACAGGAGGCCATGCTAAAATGATCGTCGAAGATGAAGAAGTGTTCCGAAACGGAGAATTGGAGACGAGAAAACGTGCGAAATTGGTTGCAGGAGATGTGATCGAAGTGGGTGGAGAAGTTCGGATTTTATTGAAATAGTTCAAAAGTTCAAAAGTTTAAAAATTGAGTTTAATCACTTTGAACTATTTGAACCGATTAAACCGATTAAACCGATTGAACTTTCTAAAATAATTCTTGTAATTCTTTTCTCAGGTATTCAACTGTGATCTCTGTAGGCAGTTTACCAACCTCTGCAACAATCTCGAATATTTTTCCTGCCAAATCAGTTGAAAGTGCTGTAGCATCCATTTGATTTCCTGCCAAATTGATGATCTTAATGGTTTCTTCTTTCGAATTTCGTACCATTTCCCAGGCCTGTGGAGAAATGAACATTTGTTGTGATACATTGTGATCATATTCTTCACGAATGGCCTGCAACAGATCCGTTTGAAGCTTTCTTGCAGGAAGGCCCGGATTGTGGAGGCGCATAACCAAACTTCCCGGATGAATACGTTCCATTAAAAGTGCCGCTCTCTGATAAGCCTCTACCCGCATCGGGAGGAAATGTTTCTGACGCTCTTTTTTTAATTCAATTTGTGCTGCTCTGACCTCGCGATCTCCTGTTTTCTTTAAGAACAGGTAGGCCATCAATAATACTCCGCCACCGGAAATAATTGAAATAAGGATAGGGAAAATGATTGTGGCAAAAAAATGCATACGATTTGTTTTTCTGGGTAAATTCGTTTTTTGGTAAAAGTAACAATTCCGGTTAAATGAATTTTGGATCTGCTTCCATTCGATGTCCGCAAACAGAACAAGTTCTCATTTCTTCCGAGTTGTAGAACTCTTTAAACCGTGGAAGAAAATCCTTCTCAATGTTATCCAATTTGAATCGGTAATGTTTTAATTCATGGTTGCACTTTTCACAGAACCAGAATAAACCATCCTGCATATCTGTGTTTTTGCGGACACGTTCGATAACCAACCCGACCGTATTCGCCCCGCGTCGTGGATTGTGCGGAATCCGAGCCGGAAGCAAGAACATTTCTCCCTCTTTAATCACGATGTCTTTTGCCTTACCTTCATGTTGAATGCCAACTGTAATATCACCTTCGATTTGATAGAAAAGCTCTTCACTTTCATTGAAGTGATAATCTTTTCTGGCATTCGGACCTCCAACGATCATCACGATGAAATCACCGGCTTCTTTGTAAAGGTTTTTGTTTCCGACAGGTGGTTTCAATAACTCCCTGTTTTCCTCGATCCACTGATTTAAATTAAATGGCATTAACATATCCTGCGTGTTTTTATCAAAAGTACCAAATGAAAGGTCGATATGCAATACTAAATATTAGAAAAAAAGAAAGCCCCCTGTAAATTTTACAAGGGGCTCTGTATGTTTTAACTTAAAGTTATTGGATCACTACACGGAATACTTTCTCAGCGTTCTCAGTAGACAGTTTAAAGAAGTAAGTACCTCTTTCAACCTCTTTCAGGTTCACTGTATTCGTTCCGGAAGTAACGTTTGTTCCGGTTTGAATTGTACGTCCGT
>CBIHOM010000010.1:0-150394 GCA_966212075.1 uncultured Fluviicola sp. | reverse complement strand
GAATCCATTAAAGACGGATTAAAATGTTTTGAATTTTGCATTCATCATTTTGCATTCATCATTTTGCATTTACAACATGATCACCAACCCTGTCCGCAGACTGAATAAATTCTGGAAACGGTATTTGGATAATTGGATCCGGTAATCTTCATCGTAACTTGTGCCGTCGAAATCTATCGTGCCGAAGAAATCTGAAAGTGCTGCTTGTACCGGGAGGTTTATATGCACATACCCGCCAAAATTCCATGCAATGTTTTTAGAAATGGGCAAACGGTATTCCAAACCATACATGACAGTCAGGTTGATGGCAAACTCATCCTGGAGTTTCAAGTTCTGTGTGCTGATCGAAACGGAATCGGAATCATAGTTATAATAACTGCTATAAGCGTCATATGCTGTAATTGCTTTATAATTCCCTGATTTCAATTTGGAAAGTTCTACCCCCAATCCCAGTACATTTACAAGTCCGGTAGGCATGTTTGAACCTCGTGATCCGATTTCAATGCGCGGCATTATACGAATGGTATTGTATTTTACACGTGCATCATACCCTCCGATTGTACCATAGTAATATCCGAATTCATCATACATGGCTTTAGGGTTTGCATTTTGAATGAAAATATCGCCCGAGTAATAAGTAAAGTCCAATGATAAAGCTGTACGCTCTTTTAATACCAATCCTAAACTTCCATAAAAACTGTAGTTGAACTGATCGCCTTTGATCTCGTCTCTGTAATTACGGTAATATGCCGTGTTTCTAAGCTTTCTTTCCTGGTAACTCCCCAGTTTTAAAATGGTGTTGTGATGAATACTGGCACCCAATTGTAGTGTAAAACGCTTTCCATAGAATCCCGTGGTTTGATTTTCTTTCTTCGTAGCGGTTGTCTTGCTTGTTTGGGCGAAGGAATTGACAGTGCTTATTAATGATACAGCAATGAAAATGAATACTATTCTTGACATGTGATTTTAGTTAGTTGATTTGAAAATTTCATAAATTTTGGATCCCAATAAGACTCTGGAAGGCTTTCCGCTGATCAGGTATTCATTAGATACATCTGCGTGGCCGTTTTTCAAATCCACGCCAACAAAAGTGATGCTTGTTTTTTGAGAATCTAATAATTTACCTGTTAGCAGGATCACGGCCATCGGTGGAACGTACCACGTTGCGATTACCGGCTTTGCAATTTCCATCGGGGCACTTTTCTTCGTGTCAATGTAGAAGATGAGCGGGATCATAATCACATCCGAATTGTATTTCTTGGCCATGTTTTGAAGTTCCGTATAATCAACGGGGAAGAAGTTGACTTTGGAGTATCCTTCATTTTGTCTTAGTGCCGATTTAAGATACGTAAAGGCATTTATTCCTTCAATGGAAAGGTCACTCGGAGCATTGTCCGTACTAAAATTATACCCGTTGTCCGCAGCTTCCTCAAGGATCAATTCTGTTGAATTCGTCTTGATGGATTCAGATAATTGGATTGTCTTTTTGGATGATTCCATGATCTGGATATCCGGCTCAACCAATGCAATACGTTTACTTTTTAAATCAGGAATCGCAGGGATCAACTTGGATTGGCTTTCCTTGTCATCCGATGAATTCAATGATTTGTTACTTGCCGATTTGAATGCTCTTACAAAACTGCTGTCGGATATGATGTCTTTCATTCCATACAAATAATAAGCAGTTGAGTCGAATGCCTGTGCATCGATATTCCCGTCTGCAGATCGTTTTTTCTTGATCTTGTCGTATTTGGATTCTGTCGTTTTAGTAGTTTCAGTTTTTAAACTGTCAACAGGGATTTTAGCGATTGAATCATTGTATGCCTTATTTCGTTGAATAGCCTGGTGATAGTCGTATTTCGAAAATGACTCCAATGAAAATTGTTTGGTGTTCGCTGCAGTTTCTACCATGCGGTCGTAGATTGCCTGGATTTCAGGATCGATCGCATTTGCCTCACGAATATCATAAATTTGTCTGAGTGCGATCGAAGATAGTTCCAGTTTATCCATTTTCTTCAGAATAGTATGTAACACAGCTATTTCACCTTCTTTGTGGATCTTTGATTCGAACGGTTTTGAAACAGAAGCCGATTTGGTTTGCGCTAATGCCAGCCAGGTTTTGGCCTTCATTTGTGTCAGATAAGTAGAATTTGGGAACTCTTTTTCTAAAATGAAAATGGAGTAAAGTGCATTGGTCAGGTCAAGGGAAAGAATGCTGTTTCTAATCGATTCGAAGCGCGCAATTGTTCGGATTTCATTGAATCGCTCTGCTCCAACGATATTCGGACTTCCTGTCCAGCCGGTCCCTTTTTCAAGCACCTCCAAAACCTGTTTTTTCCGTTTGGAAATGTTCGGATGCGAGCTCTTGCTGTCGTTGTAATTTTCTTCTGCAGTGATTGCAAAGGGTTCTTTCGGGAATTTAAAATCCGGTACGTAAAAATCGTTTGAATTAAAAAAGTTCAACGGAATCTTTACTTCATCAAATGGCAGGTAAGAATACATCAATACATCGAAGGTAGGTTCGATTAATGCTTCGTCATAACCTGCTTTTTTGTACAGGTCGATGGCATCCGCATCTGCTTCCAATTCACGTTCTTTACTGTAAGTGCTTAACTCGTAGTAATTTGAATTTTTTAAAACTGTTTTTTGTTTGAAACGTTCCAATACGTGCTTGCGCTTGTAATGTGCAATTTCATGCGCCAGTACATAAGCAATCTGAGCTTCGGAGCTTACCTGGGAAATTAAACCTGTAGTAACGAAAATAATTCCCTGGTCCGTAGAAAACGCATTTGTTTCATTCGATTTTAATGTGTAAAAACGAAGTTTATTAAACGTTTCGCGGTCATCTTTCAATAAGTTTTTGGCGATATCTTTGACATACTCGGAAATCGGATCTCCAAATACACACACTTCCGATTGAAGAATATCGTCAATAGCGGAGTGAATTCCGGTATAGAATTTCTTTCTCATGGAAAGTTCCAGTTCCGGCCGGTCAACTTTGATATCCCGCTCCACTTTTTCATACGTCGAAAGACTGAAGTCTTCAGGGATGGAGCCTGTAGAAAGCAGCGTTTTGTAATGATTGAAATCTGTTTTATGCTGAGCTAGCAATCCGCCGGAAAAACTGATTGATATCAGGCAGGTTAGAAAGAATGTTTGTTTTAACATAACCGGTTTTTTAGGTAAGTGGCTGTAAAAGTAATGAATCCCGCCAGAATAAGAGTGGAATCGGGGAAAGATTTGTGCAAAGCTTTTTCTTCTTACTTTTGCTTCCCTTGCGAAATACTATGAAACAAAACTCTCTCTTCCGAAAAAAAACAGTTCAGGATATCCTGGCGTCCACTCAACAAGGTCAATCCGATGGTCATGAATCACTTGGAAAGCACTTAAAAGTGCGGGATTTGGCGGCGTTTGGAATTGCAGCCATTATCGGAGCGGGAATTTTCTCTACTATTGGGGAAGCCAGCTCGAACGGAGGCCCGGCAGTGATTTTCCTGTTTATTTTTACTGCAATTGCCTGCGGATTTGCGGCTTTCGCCTATGCAGAGTTTGCGTCCATGGTTCCGGTTGCCGGTTCCGCATACACGTATTCTTATGTCGCATTCGGAGAGATCATTGCCTGGGTGATCGGTTGGGCGCTCATTATGGAATACGCCATTGGAAATATCACTGTTGCTATTAGTTGGAGTGATTACTTCACCGGGATGCTGGAAGGAATAAACATTCATCTTCCCCAATGGATCCAAACGGATTACCTGACTGCCCATAACGGTTACAACGAAGCCTTGGCTTTGATGCAGGGAGGAAAAAACTTTGAAAATCTCGACAGTGGATTACAGGCCGCTCATACTGCCTGGACAAATTCGCCAACAATTTTTGGCTTTCATTTGATTTTCGATCTGCCGGCCTTATTTATTATCGTGTTAATTACCTGGTTGGTTTACCGTGGAATGAAGGAAAGCCGGAATGCCAGCAACCTGATGGTGGTCATTAAATTGGCAATCATTCTGCTTGTAATTGCAGTAGGGATTTTCTATGTAGACACTGAAAACTGGAGTCCTTTTGCTCCGAACGGAGTTTCCGGGATCTTAAAAGGAGTATCTGCGGTTTTCTTCGCCTATATTGGCTTTGACGCTATTTCGACCACAGCTGAAGAATGTGAAAATCCACAGCGCGACCTTCCCAGGGGAATGATGTGGGCGATCATTATTTGTACCATTTTGTACGTCATTATCTCCCTGATCCTGACAGGACTGGTGAATTATAAAGTATTGGCAGTTGGTGATCCGCTGGCCTTTGTATTCCGCGAAATTGATTTGAAATGGATGTCAGGGATCATTGCGGTTTCTGCCGTTATTGCAATGGCTTCCGTTTTATTGGTTTTCCAAATGGGGCAACCACGGATCTGGATGTCTATGAGCCGTGACGGATTGTTGCCGAAGAAATTCTCAAAAGTTCATCCGAAATACAAAACGCCTTCATTTGCGACAGTTGTGGTTGGTTTTGTAGTGGCAGTTCCGGCATTATTCATGAATCTCACCATGGTGACCGATTTGTGCAGCATCGGGACCTTGTTTGCTTTTGTCCTGGTTTGTGGAGGAGTGCTAATCCTTCAGAATAAACCGGATATTCCGAGAGGAAAGTTCAGAACACCTTATGTCAATGGAAAATACATCTTGCCACTTTTGGTTGTGGGGGGAATTGTCTTTGGTTTTGTGCAATATAAGAAAGAGTTGACCGGATTCCTGGTAAACGAATCCGAATTGAAAGAAACCAAAGATTTGATCATTGACCTGACGGAAACCGAGTCTGCACAATTGAAAGAAATAATCCTGGTGAAAGATAAAGTAGGATTGGAGCGTGTAGGTTCTGATTTGTTGGCTTATTTTGAACAGGCACCAAAGATCGACTTGGAAACTTCCCTGAAAGGAATCAAAAGTACAAGCAAAGCAAAAAAAGTTGCCGAACTTGATCAGCAGACCAAAGACCGCCTCATTCACTTCCTGGAAGGATACGACGAAAAAGGATTGAAGCTGATGGATTCCGATTTGGAAAAATATTACGGTCAGGGACCCAAAGTTCAAATCGAAACTGCATTGAAAACAATCCATGTTTCCGGGAAACGTTTGTATAATAGTGGATTTTCACACTTTGCACATAAAATCCCGACCTGGATCTTTATCCTGTTTACGTTGTTTATTACGATTGTGACGATCCGCAAAAACCTTTCGCTTATCCCGCTTTTGGGCTTGCTTTCGTGTTTGTACATGATGAGCCAGATCGAATTGCGTAACTGGATTGCATTTGTTATTTGGTTGTGTGTAGGTCTGGTGATCTATTTTCTTTACAGCAGAAAGAATTCCAAATTAGGGTTAAAAAGCCAGTAGTTCATAGTTCAAACATTCAAATTGAATGGATTAAACCTTGTGCCGATGCTAATCTTTAGCACAAGCATTTGGAACTCTTTGAACCTTTTTAAACTTCTGGAACTCGTTCAATTGTAACTTTTTGGCACCTGTTTTGGTCCTACTTATGATTCACAATCGGTATTCATAATTATTGAATATATTAGTCTGGTTTTAACAGGATTATGAGGCCGAAAACGAAAGGATCCATTGTTATTCAATTCGTAATTGGGCATCGTAATTCGTAACTTATATAATATGAAAACTACTGCAACTTTCCCTCTGCTAATCATGATCGGTATATTTCTTGGCAGTTGCAAAAAGAAACCTGTTGACCCAAACAACGACGGAACAGATTACGCCTATATGGAAGTGTATAAGGATAATGCCATGGGAGTTATTTACAATGAGGCAACTAATAGCGTTGCCTATAATAAACCTGACGCGGATGGGACCTACAAGATCTATATTTCAAATTACGATGGTACCGGGGAAGTTCAGTTAACTTATCCTGGTTGGGCAACTAACAGGCATCAGTGGGCTGAAGAGTGGGATCCGAGCGGACAATATTTGTATTGCTATGTTGAAAAAACGGATTATGTCAATGAAGCCGGTCATACCCGCATTCCGGAAGATGCAATTCCGGGGTATGGTGCTTACACAGATCTGTGGATAATTAAGCGGGACGGAAGCCAGGCATGGCAAATGACCAATTTCCCGAACGATTACGATCATGGAATTATTCATGGGGCTATTTCGAATGACGGAACCATGTTTTCATGGACAGAACGCATTCAGGCACCGGTTTTCATGGATTTGAACCTGGCTGCCGGAGCGTATGTATTTAAAGTTGCGGATGTAAGTTGGAACCCGGATCCGGTGTTTTCCAATATCAGGACTTATCAGCCTGGAGGCGAACTAGCCGGTGGGGAAGTCGAAAGCATCAGTCCTTCAAAAACAGATATCCTGGTTTACAGTACATTCGAATCCCACAATTTGGTTGCAACTCCGATTTACAGGATCGACCTGGCAAGTGGAAACACAACCAAACTAACGGAAGAAAGTTTCTCACAAGCACCTACTTATACACCGAACGGACAACGGATAGTTTACATGACGGGGGCTTATTGTGATATTTTTCCGGGGCAACTTCAGGGCGCCGACTGGTGGGTCATGGATGCGAACGGCGGCAATAAAAAACGCCTGACTTATATGAATATGAAAGGTCACCCACAGAGCGTGAATAGTTATCGTTTGGCCGGATCTCTTTCCTTTGTCAATGATTCTACCTTTATTGGCGGAGTGATGACACAGTCTTTGGGATTGACCGGCTACAGTGCGTTGGTGAAGTTCTAATACGTGACACTGATCTCATCCAGGAAAAACCAGGAAGGCTCACCGGCTGAAGGATGCCAGTTGAACAATTTTTTTGTTCCTTTTACAGTCAATTTGACATATCTGTAAGTTTTGTTTTCAGGGTGAAACAGGTAGTTGCGAATGGTTTGTTCTTTTTGCTGTTCTCCTTCTACCTGAATATTCCCGACAGTAAAATAAGTGATTCCGTCCGTTGAAATACTACAGGAAACTTCAGCAGGATGCAGGATCCAGCTTTTTCCGTTCCAAAGTGAATTGATAGAAATGTTTTTGGCACTTGTTAAGCTGTCCAGGTCGAGGATCAGTTCGGTATCCGTTCCGAACCATCCCAACCAATGAATGTTGTAATCGCTGGCACCATTTACTCCGTTTGTCAGGTAAGAAAGATTTCCGTCCAAATACTTTTTATCTGCTTGAATAGAAGCCGTTACGTGTTTATCAAAAGCCAAATTTCCTTCGATATTCACGTCGATCATCCGCTTCAATGACTGGATGTACTCTGTTGGAGGCAACTCTGCTTCATTGATTGTCGGTACCTGTCGTTGAGTGCAGGTTTGCTCAAAGGCATGGAGTGTTTCTTGGAGTTGAGGATTAGGTGTGATTTTTCCATTTCTTTTAGCATAAAACCCGCGCTCCGAGAACATATTGTTTGCTGCGATTTCCATTTCCGCATATTGAAGCGGCAAACGTGCCAGGTGCACTTGTTCCAATGTCTCTGGTTTTTTTGATTTCAAAACGGCTTGTTCTGCCTGGTCGAAAAACCAATTGTATTCTTTTAAATGTTCTTCGGAGAGGAGTCCGTTTTGATGTACGACCGGATGCTCGTAAATCCAAAGCCTACTGTTGCTTTCTTCCAGATTCTTTTCCAGTGTATTGATGTACTGTGAAATGTATGGGGAAGCTGCTCCGTAAGTTGCAGTAAGAAATCGTTGCTTCTCTTTTTCAAAATCCAAGTTGGGATTCCACATCAATTTTGAAAGCAGGTAGACTTTCAGTTCCGAAAATTCGTAACCTGTCGTGCTGTTTGATTGTTCAAATAAGGCATTGACATGGTTTTTAGTGAAAAATTGAATGTTCGGTTGAAGGATGTGCAGGTTCGGAAAAGGAGAGATGCTGTGGTTGAAATTAATGGTGTAATCCCACAAAAAGATATTCGAACTGATTTTACCCCAATCTTCCATGTCCTTTTTGAAATCGGCACATTCCGGGTTGGTTTCAATGGATTTGTGCCGGTGCAATTCGATGGTGCACAGCATGATTTCAACGTTTTTTCGCGGTCTGATTTTTAAGGGAGCTTTTCTGCTGTACTGATAGGCAAGTGTCGAAATGATTTTATCGGGAAACTCTTTTGCAATGGTGTTTACCAAATGTATAATTGGCCCGGAAGGACTCCCTTCTTTAGCAATGATGTGCTTACATTGATTACACTGACAATAAGAGAAATTATCGTTTTGACTTACAGACCATTTTTGCTTATCGGGTTGTTTATTCATTTCTATCCGCAGCTTTTCGGAAATGATTTTCCGGACTTCCGGATTACTCGGACAAAGCTGATCAATACTTCTTTTTCCGTTGACCAAAGCAAAATATTCCGGATGATCCTGGAAATAGGTCTCGCGGGGAACCAGGCGGTGAAATGTATGTACGAAATATCCGTCCGGATAAATTTCTTCGATCGTATTCAATCGCATCCAATCCCGGTATTCCGGATTATTGGGGTAGTAAAGATTGATAATCCGGACATCGTTTGCCGGTTCGTCTTCCATTATTCCGCATGGGAACCGGATTTCTTCCAATTTGGGACATTCGTAAGAATAGGGAGTGAAATAGGTAAATCCCAGGAATTCCAATAAATGGTTTACTGCATATGTTGCTCCTTTTCTGCTGCCGCCTTCTATAGTTAATCTTTCTTCCTGGATCGTAATCCGGAAACCGTCCGGATGAAGGGTGTTGTTTTCTTTCAGGTAAATTCGGGTTGATGATCCGGGAGTTACCGTTTTCGATAACTGTGTTTTATTGATGTTCATAAAATGACGCTCCAACAGAATGAAAGCATGCTGAAAATCTGCCTGATCATCCTCCAGGTAGGTTTCTAAAATGGAGTTTGAAGCAATGCGGAAAAAATCACCTTTTGCGGATGAAGTAGTTGGGTTAATAAGGCTTAAAACAAATAAGAGACTGATAACACGCATAAAAGCAAAAATTGAATAACGAAAATAGGTCTTTTACCGCATGTATGTTTAATTCCTGCCCGGATGAAAACAGGACAAAACGGTTCCCTCCAAATCTTCCTGTTTTTTCTTTTGCATTTTGAATTTTAAATTTTCAATTAGTAGTATCTTTGTATTCGAAAAAAATCGCTCAATAGCATGTTTGATAATCTTACCGATAAGTTTGAACGCGCCTTTAAAGTTCTGAAAGGACAAGGACAAATTACTGAAATTAACGTAGCAGAAACATTGAAAGAAGTTCGCAGAGCTTTGCTTGATGCCGATGTGAACTTTAAAACAGCCAAAGATTTCACCGTTCGTGTGAAAGATAAGGCAATGGGTGCAAATGTGTTAACGGCGATTTCTCCAAGCCAGTTGATGGTAAAGATCTGCCACGAAGAGTTGGTGGAACTGATGGGTGGAAACGAAAGTGAGATCCAGATCCAGGGGAATCCGGGAATTGTGTTGATGTCAGGACTTCAGGGTTCGGGTAAAACAACTTTCTCCGGAAAACTGGCAAATTACCTGAAAACGAAAAAGAATAAAAAGCCGTTATTGGTTGCCTGTGACGTATATCGTCCGGCGGCAATAGATCAGTTGCACGTGCTTGGGGAACAACTTGGAATTGAGGTTTACTCCAATAAGGAAGAAAAAGACCCGGTAAAAATTGCAACCGAAGCGATCAATCACGCCAGAAGCAAAGGCTTCAACGTTGTAATCGTCGATACTGCCGGTCGTTTGGCAATCGACGAAGCAATGATGGATGAGATTGCACGCGTTAAAGAAGCAATCAAGCCAACGGAAACTTTGTTCGTGGTGGATTCCATGACCGGTCAGGATGCAGTGAATACAGCCAAAGCATTTAATGACCGCATCAACTTTGACGGCGTTGTTTTAACCAAATTAGATGGTGATACGCGTGGTGGAGCGGCTTTATCTATTAAAACAGTTGTAGACAAACCGATCAAGTTTGTTGGTACGGGGGAGAAGATGGATGCGCTGGACGTATTCTATCCGAAGCGGATGGCTGACCGTATTCTGGGAATGGGTGACGTGGTCTCCTTGGTAGAACGTGCTCAGGAACAATTTAACGAAGAAGAAGCACGTAAACTTCAGAAACGCATTCAGAAAGATCAGTTCGATTTCAATGATTTCCTGGGGCAGATCCAGCAGATCAAAAAGATGGGAAATGTCAAAGATTTGATGGGTATGATTCCTGGAATGGGTAAAGCCGTTAAGGATGTAGATATACAGGATGACGCCTTTAAGCATATTGAGGCAATTATCTATTCCATGACTCCGAAAGAACGTGCAAATCCTTCCATTATGAATGGCCAGCGTAAAACACGTATCGCAAATGGTTCCGGTACGAATATCCAGGAAGTAAATAAATTACTGAAGCAGTTTGAGGATACGAAGAAAATGATGAAAATGATGAGTAATCCGAAGAACATGATGGGGATGATGAAACAAATGAAAGGAATGCGTGGCGGAATGCCGGGTATGTAATTATAAATGATCAATGAAGTAATTATCAAGTGATTTTCTTGATAATTAACTCATTTATAATTTTAATATGGTAGACTTCAAGCTTTCATCCGATCAAACTTACTCTGCGCGTTTTCGTGAAACAGGGATCACTTCATTCAAAGATGCCTGTGACTTTGTAGCGAAACTTCCATATGGAAGAAATGCGAACCGCGAAGATTTTGGCCTGGTGCTTTCAGAAGGAAAAGGGACCTGTTCTTCAAAACATGCTTTATTGGCAACCCTCGCTTTGGAAAACGGACATCCGGAAATTGAACTGATTGCAGGGATTTTCCTGATGAGCGAAGAAACTCATTCAAAACTAAACGGTTTTTTTACGGATAAAAGCTATTCAACAATTCCTGAATGCCACTGTTATCTTCGTTTCAATGGTGAACGTTTCGATTTTACAGATACATCCGATGGCCTGGAACGGATTGCTCCGAAACTGGTTCGGGAACAGCGTATCGATCCGAACCAGGTGAGTGATTGGAAAGTGATGATTCATAAACATTATCTTCAAGGTTGGTTAAACAGAAATCCGGACCTTCAATTGACTTTGGACGAACTTTGGAAAGATAGGGAAGAAGCAATTGCACTTTTGAGTAGCTAGCTAATTGTTATACGGATTCGTGAAATAACGATATCATGTTTTTATAAAGAAAAGAATCGGTTTATTGATTTATCAATCCATTATCCTTTTCAAATCACCTTTCTCACAAATACCGATCAATCTTCCAACTTCATTCCCGTTTTTAAACACAATAAAAGTGGGGAATTTTTCAGCACGCAAATCTTTTACCAATTGTGTTTGTTCACCACCATTTACCTTCACAATCGTGTAACCTTCCATTTCAAGTTCATTCATAACAGGAAGCATTTTCTTACAAGGCGGGCACCATTCGGCACCAATATCCACAAGAACCGTTCTATCCTTCGGAATGGAAACCATAAATTCGGATAAATTCATTTGTTGGACCTCTTTTTTTCCTTCCACCGGAAGATCTTCCAGGTTCCAGGCATTGATTCCTCCCCGCAAATTGTATACCTGATCGAATCCCTCACGAAGTAACCATTTTTGGGCGGCAGCGCTCCTGCTCCCTGCAAGACAATAAACATAAAGTGGCTTATGCTTGTCAAGTGAAGCAACCCGTTCTTTAAATTGTTCAAAATTGTTCCAATCTGCCTGGAAAGCCCCTGAAATATGTCCCTGGTTATATTCATTGGATGTACGAACGTCCAAAAGTTGAGTTTGATTCCTCTGAATCGAGTCGTAAAACGATTTAGCTGTTAATTCTCCGTGTTGTGAAAAAGTATATGTGGAAATTGTTAAGAAAAGCAACAATGCAGTTCGTTTTGTTAAATGTTCAATGTATTTCATTGGTTTTCAATATTCTAATAGCTGCTAAAAAACAAGGGTTTGTTGAATAATATTCAACTTTTGGAAACCAAATCACCCTTTCAGACGTAAATGTAAGCAATGCCCATTTGGAATAGTTGTAAAAAACTGTTAATTTCGATATCAGTTAATGTTAGAAAATTCAAATACGATAGCTTATCAACACTTATACTCTATGTTTCGCCGATACTTATTCTTGTTGATTTTACTTACCACAATTTCTTCTATAACAAGAGCGCAGGATGTTTGGTTACAAAATCATTTTTCCCCGAATTCAGGATGTGCTTTGTCAAACATGGAGACGGTTACCGTTTTGGTGAATAATAACTCCGGAGTTATTATGCCATCAAATACCATCCAAGTTTATTATCGGGTGGATGGAGGAGCGGTAGTAAATCAACCCTTGTCTTCCAATTTGACGGCTGGAGCCTCATGGAATTTCAGCTTTTCACAAAAGGCGGATTTGTCAGCTTGTGGTGCTCATATTATGAAGGTATGGGTAGTAAGAGCCGGTGATGCGAACCAATTAAATGATACCTTGGTCTGGACGGTTCAAAATGATTGTCCGATTGTTCCGGGAACTGTTACTTCGGATATTACAGTTTGCCAGGGAGCAAATGCCGGGACCTTATCACTTTCGGGTTGGTCATATGGTACCATTACATCCTGGCAATCATCTACCGATGGCGGTACAACCTGGTCGCCAATTGCCAATACAAACCCGTCTTATGCATATAGCAATGTTAGTCAAAACACACAATACCAGGTTGTTATAGATGGAGGGTATTGTCCCGATGATACTTCAGGTTATGCCACCGTAAGTGTTCAGGCTCCACCTGTTCCCGGAACATTATCGGGATCTGATTCTTTGTGTGAGAACATGGCAAACGGTGTTTTGACCCTTACAGGGAATAATCAACCGGTTATCCAATGGGAATATTCGACAAATGGCGGAGGTACCTGGACAACAGATGTAAATTCATTGACAACCTACAATTATTCCGGATTGACAAGTACAACAATTTACCGGGTATTGGTAGATGGTGCAATCTGTTCGGATGCTTATTCAGATACTGCAGTGATTTATGTCGACCCGGTTTATCCCCCGACAGTATTAGCGGGAAGTGATTCTTTATGTATTACAAATGCAACCGGTTTTGTTACTGCAACTGGGGCTTTTGGGCCGGTTTTGAATTGGGAGTCTTCCATAGATAATGGGTCAACATGGACTGGATTAAGCAATACAACAGGAAGTCAGGGATATGTTAATCTGACTCAAACAACTTTTTACCGGATGATTACAGAAGGCGGACAATGTCCGGATGTGATTTCCGATACGGCAATTATTTATGTTCAACCTTTACCTACGCAACCAACTATCGGACTTTCCGATACAGTTTGTGCTGCCTCGGTAGTTGGAATTTTGAACATGACAGGTGCCACAACTCCAATTCTGGGTTGGGAATCATCTGTTGATGCCGGAGCTACCTGGACGGGGCTTGGAAATGCAACCACTTCTTATGATTACAGCGGACAAAGTGTAACGACCATTTACAGAGTACAATTGGATGGTTTGTTTTGTCCGGATTACTATTCCGATACGGCAATTATTAAATTGGATACAGCGCCGGTTGTTGGTGTCCTGAATCAAAGCGGAACTGCCTGTGAATACACATCAGAAGATTTACAACTGGTTGGTTCGGTTGCAGATTCATTATACTGGCAGTTTTCTACCGATAACGGTGCAACATGGCAGACAATTCCGAATACTGATACAATAGATTACAATACCTTTGCAATCACACAGGATGTTCAGTTCCAGGTGGTTGCTCTGAATGGGGTTTGTCCACCGGCAATTTCCAATCAGGTTACAATTATTATGCTACCGGCACCGATTGCAAATGCAGGAGTAGATACGGCAATTTATCTGGGGGAATCCGTTACATTAAATGGTTCGGGAGGTGTTACTGGTATTTGGATGCCAGGTTCAACACTTTCAGATTCAACAATTACAAACCCGGTCGCTACACCTTCCGTTACAACTGTTTATGGATATTACGTAATTGATGCTTCCGGATGTGTTGGAAGTGATACAGTGGTTATTACCGTTATGGACCCGATCCAATTTAATATTCGGAATATCATCACGATGAATAATGATAGTATTAACGATACCTGGAATATCACCGGGGTTGAATTTTTCCCAATGACAGCTGTTAAAGTGTTTAATCAGTACGGAAAACTAATTTATGAGAGTGCCGATTATAAAAATGACTGGAATGGTACTTACAAAGGCTCCGAATTGCCGAATGGAACATACTATTATGTTGTTTTGAAAGGAGGAACAGAAGAAGAATATAAAGGAACAATTACACTATTGGGAAATGAATAAATTACTACTGCTTTGTGTTTGTTTGTGTTGGGGAAGTCTATATGGCCAACAGGTTCCTTTTTACAATCATTATTTAATAAACCCATTTGTTTATAATCCTGCTTCTACGGGAGCAAGTGATTATGTAAATGCGAGTTTTGTCCGAAACCAGCGTTATTCTTCGTTTGGTTCAACGGCTGTAAATAATTATTTAACCGTTGAAGGGCCGATTGCAAAGGGAAATATGGGCCTTGGGCTTATTGTCGCTCACCAGAACCAGGGAATTCAACAGCAATTGATGTCAAGCTTGAATTACAGTTACAAATTGAAGATCAATGAGAAACACAATATCCGATTTGGCGTATCAGCCGGAGTTTTGGATAATCGCATTGATTACAATCAAATCAATGCACAGGATCTTAATGATCCTTATTTGACAGGATTGCGTTCAACTGCACCGGTTTTCGATATGAATGTCGGTTTGCTGTATAATTGGAAAGATCTGCGAATTGGCATTTCGGTACCACAGATTATTGGAGGGAGAGCGAAGTATGCCCGTGAAAAGAGCAGGGGATATTACCAATTGGAACGTCATTATATGATGTCGCTGGAGTATGATTTTCATGTGAATGAAAAGTTTATCATCCGACCGAATGCAGTGCTGAGATATATGCCGAACATCCCATTCCAATACGATGGGACAGTTATGGCGATCTATAACAATATGATTTGGGCTTCTGCTACATATAAATCAGATTACGCGGTACAGTTTAATGCGGGGGTTCGGGTCTTTGACTTCCTGAGAGTAGGGTACAGCTATGAACTTCTGATCGGCTCGATGAAAACATACAATACGGGAATGAACCACGAGATCTTCTTAGGGTTTTCATTTAAAGGGAAACGTGAAAAAGAAATTCAAATAGTAGAGAAGGAAGTACGTGTAGTAGACGATTTGGCTGCAAAACAACGTGATTCGGTTCAAAAATTGAAGGATGAATTGCAGGACCAGTTAAAGCGTTTGCTGGAAGAACGCGCTGAAAAAGACCGATTGCAACGGGAAAAGGATTCACTGGCAAATCTTGCTAAAGTGGTTCCTGTAGATACTGTAAAACCTAAAGTTACTAAACCGGAAGTAATTCCTGTTGCAAAAGGATATCATTTTATAAATCTGGATAAAAGTGAATCACCGGATGGGTTTTATGTAATTGCAGGAGTTTTCTCAAACAGACAAAACGCGGACTTTATGCTATCGAAGAATCTGAGTGAATACCCGAATTCGTATCTTGTGATCAACCAATCGAATAATTATTTCTATGTTGTGATACTGTATTCATTAGATCAGGAACTTGCCACAAAAACGTTTAATGATTACAAAACAAAGAAAAAGCAAAAGGTTTGGATTTTAAATTATTTAAAAAATTAACAAAACAGGCAACCCTTTTTTAAAAAAACAGTCAATACACTGAACTAGAACTCTTATGACTATGAAAATGACTACTGCTTTCAGAGCAATCTGCAATGTTACCATGCTGTTGTTCGCTTTGGGTTTTTCGACCGTGTCTTTAGCACAGTTTCCAGGATGTCCGGATATCAATGCGGGACCGGATCAAACGCTGCCGTGTTCTACACCATGTACGAACCTCACAGCAACCCCGTTTGCAACAGGTGCAACGACTACTTATTCAGTAGGTTCTATTCCTCACAGCCCGCCAATTGCCTATAACCAGGCAGGCGGAACGGCGGTTTCCGTTGGAACGGATGACGTTTGGTCAAACCCGATCGCTCTTCCATTCAACTTTTGCTATTATGGGACCAATTATACCACAATCAATGTTGGTTCGAATGGAACAATCCAATTTGGTGGCGGTACAGCCGGAGGATCGACCAACCCATGGTCTTTTACAGCGAGTTGTCCAAGTACCGCATTGACCGGAGCGGGAGATATTTTCGGAGTGTACCACGATATTGATCCATCCATCGGAGGGACTGTAAAATGGTATTTACTAGGTACGGCACCTTGTCGGATTTTTGTGGTTTCATTCAATAACCTTCCGCATTACTCAGGAGCATGTAATACTTCTCAGTTTACCACATCAATGATGGTATTGTATGAAACAACCAATGTGATCGATATTTACGTTCAGGAAAAAGATATTTGTACAAGTTGGAACGGTGGTCGTGCGATCATCGGAATTCAGAATCCTGCCGGTACAGCCGGAATTGCAGCCCCGGGTAGAAATGCAGGCGCAAACTGGACAGTAACAACTCCGGAAGGATGGCGTTTTACTCCTACTGGAGCACCTAACTACTCTGTTGCATGGTTCCAGGGGGCAACTCAAATCGGTACAGGAAATACCGTCAATGTCTGTCCAACTGCGACAACTACTTATACCGCGGTGGTTACCTACAACAGGTGTGATGGAACGACAGTGACCGATAATGACGCTGTGACCGTTAACTTCTCAAATTTGATCCCTCCAACTGTAACACCGACAGCAGAATCTTGCGCGAATTACAATAATGGTTCGGTGATTATCGATAACCCGGCAGGTGCGGGACCTTATACCGTCAATATTACCGGGCCAACTACCGCTTCCGTCGTCGAGGCCAATACGGCTGGGGCCACGGCCAGTTTTACCAATTTGCCGGATGGTAATTACAGTTATACTGTTACCGGAGCTAATGGTTGTACAACGAATGGAACATTTACAATTGGTGCGGGTATCCCTTGTTGTAGCGTAACTGCAAGCGCATCGAACGTACTTTGTAATGGAGCTACAACTGGTTCTGCAACCGCAACTCCTGTAGGTTTGGCACCATATACTTATACATGGACAGGTGGACAAACTACACAAACAGCTTCCAACTTGGGAGCTGGTGCTTATACCGTAACAATGACGGATAACTCTGGTTGTGTGGCAACAGCAAACGTTACAATTACCCAACCAACAGCATTAAGTGGAACACTTGCAGCTGTTAATGTGAGTTGTAATGGTTCCTGTAACGGAAGTATTACTGCTACTCCTTCCGGTGGAACACCAGGTTATACATATAGTATCAATGGAGGAGCGTTCCAGGCAAGCCCTACGTTTAACGGATTGTGTAACGGAACGTATGCTGTTACGATCAGAGACGCCAATGCATGTACAATAGTATTAAATCAAACAATTACACAACCGGCGGTACTGAATTTGACTCAGAGCGCAATTGCGCCTGCATCATGTGGTGCAAATAATGGATCGGTGACTGTTGCTCCTTCCGGGGGAACTCCGACTTATTCTTATACCATTGATGGTGGTGCAAGCCAGGCAAGTGCTACATTTAACAGTCTTTCTGCGGGAACACATAGCGTGGTAGTAACGGATGCGAATGGCTGTGCCAAAAACTTATCAGTTACAATTGTTGCAACGAATGCTCCGATTGCTTCCATTCAAAACCAAACGAATGTAAGTTGTTTCGGAGGTGTTAACGGATCTGTAATTATTGGAATTGCCGGAGGATCTTCGCCATTCTCTTACACAATCGGAGGACCTGCGCAGGCTTCAAACACCTTCACAAACCTGACTGCCGGTTCTTATACGGCTACAGTAACGGATGCAAACGGATGTTCTGCAACAGTACCTTTCACAATTACAAGTCCGCCACAGTTGACTTTTACCACAACGCTTACAGCGGCATCGTGTAACGGGGTTTGTGACGGACAAGTTCAGGTGAATGCATCAGGAGGTACTACACCATATCAATATTCATCAAATAATGGTATTACTTATGCATTGGCAAATCCAATGACTGGTTTGTGTGCAGGAATTGTCAATGTAGTTGTGAAAGATGCGAACGGATGTTTGACTAACGCCGATGTTACCATTACACAGCCCGCTCCGGTATCAGCAACATTTGTTAATACGAACCCGATTTGTAACGGTGTCTGCGACGGTACAATTACTGCAACTCCATCGGGAGGTACACCAACATACCAATATTCGTTAAATGGCGGACCTTTGCAAGCTTCAAATACACTTATCGGTGCTTGTGGAGGAAACAATACCATTATGATTCAGGACGCACAAGGATGTCAGTTCACTTCTGTACAGAACCTGGTTGATCCTCCTGGATTTGGAATTGATACAACGACTGTTACCGAATCGAATTGTGGATTTAACAACGGAGCCATCACAGTAGTGGCAAACGGTATGAACGGACCATTCACTTATTCAATGAATGGCGGACCTTTCCAATCAAATGGAACGTTTACCAACTTGTACGGGGGAGCATATGAAATTACGGCAGTTGACCAATTAGGATGTACGGAATCCGTGTTCTTTGGTATTAATGACATTGAAATGCAGGGTATTGTCCTTATTCAAACCGATGCGAATTGCTTTGGTGTAGCGGACGGTACAATTGAGGTAACAAACGTAAGTGGAGCTTTGCCAATCTCTTATGAGTTGGATAACTCAGGTGCAACTCAGTTTAGCGGATTCTTCCCGAACTTGCCTTTTGGGTCACACATTGTGACAATTTCGGATGCAGGTAACTGTGTATTTACAATTCCATTTACGACTGATGAACCGGCAGAAATTCAATTCGATACGGATTTAACAAACATTAGTTGTAATGGCGGAAATACAGGTGAAATTGAATTTATCAACGTAACAGGAGGAACAGGTACGCATCAATATAGTATTGATAATGGTGCTACTTTCCAGGCAGGTGCATCTTTCTCCGGCTTATCTGCAGGGACATACGACCTGGCTGTTACCGATGTGAACGGATGTATTGTCTATAACACCGTTACTTTAACACAGGCAGCACCATTGACATTAGCGACAACGGTATTTGACCTGGCATGTTTTAATGATTCTTCAGGTGGAATCCAAATCGGATCTACAGGAGGTACCGGTGCATACCAGTACAGTATTGATAACGGAGCAACTTTCTCTCCGATCGAGTCATTCTTCAACTTGGATGCAGGAACATACAACCTGATTACAGAGGACGCTGCAGGGTGTCAGATAACAGGTACCGCAACTGTAAACCAACCGACGCAGTTAACAGCAACCTATACTCCGACAAATGCTCAGTGTTTTGATGCATGTGACGGACAAATCGTTGTGAATGCTTCAGGGGGTACAGCTCCTTATTTATATAGTCCGGATAACGGATTGAACTATTTTGTTTCTTCCACACTGCAAAACTTATGTGCTGGAAACATTGATATAGAAATAAAAGACGATAATAATTGTTTCATTACAGCTGTTCAGGTTATTGGAGAACCAACTCCGGTAACGTTGAATATAGTGCCAACAGATGAAACATGTTCGAATTCAAATGGTCAATTGGTGCTTACTGGTTCGGGTGGTACCGGTACATATACCTACAGTATCGATAACGGCGTTACTTATTCTGCAACATCAACATATAACTCGTTACCGGCTGCAGTATACAATATATTCATTCAAGATGCCAATAGCTGTGAATTAGATACTTCCATTCAGATCTCGAATCAGGCATCACCGAATATAATCGGAGCGGCAGTTCAGAACGTAACATGTAACACAGCTTGTGACGGAGAGTTGCAGGTTTCGGTTTCAGGAGGTACAGGTGCAATAACCTATTCAATCGGAACACCTCAAGCAGATTCTTTGATCACAAATATTTGTGCAGGAACATACACTCTGACAATTACCGATGCAAACGGATGTACGGATACTGAACCGGTTACCGTAACTGAGCCAACACCGCTTGCGGCTGTGGTTACACCAACTGCTTTGACCTGCTTCAATAACAACACCGGTGAGATTACATTTGCCGCTTCAGGAGGAACGGCTCCGTATACTTATAGTACTGACAACGGAGTTTCATTCTCGAATCAGACGACAGTTCAGTTCCTGAGTGCGGGCACTTACAATACGGTCGTAAAAGACGCGAACGGTTGTACGGTTAATACTTCGGTAACCGTTACTGAACCGGCTCAATTAGTTGTTCAGAATATCGCTACGAATGATGCTAGTTGTCATGGGGTTTGTGATGGTGATGCTACAGCGACAGTTACAGGTGGTACAACTCCTTACGACTATGCCTGGTCAAACGGAGCAACAGGATCAAATACAACGAATGCTTTATGCGCTGCTTCTTATGATTTAACTGTTACAGATGATAACGGGTGTACTGCTGTTCAAACCTTTAGTATTACTGAACCACCGTTACTGGTAATCACCAGTACCAGTGCAACAGACGCATTGTGTAATGGCGATTGTAACGGTACAATTACAATTAATTCGAATTTGGCAACCGGATACAGTGTTGACAATGGTGCGACATTCCAGGCTTCCAATACATTTACAGGACTTTGTGCAAACACTTATACAATTCAAATCCAGGATGCTGCCGGATGTACTCAATCAGGTTCAATTACGATTGGGCAACCTCAACCTCTTGTTCAAGGCCTTATTCCTGAAGATGGATTGCTGATTTGTTACGATGGTTATGGTACTCTGTCCGGCAATGCGGTTGGAGGAACTGCACCTTATTACTTTGTTTGGAATACAGGGGACACAACTCAATATTTGAACGTGAACTTGACTGCACCGGCTACCTTCACATGTACTGTTTACGACCAAAACGGTTGTGTGTCAAATGCTCAAAGTGCGGATGTAACGGTAAGAACTCCATTTGTTGCTTCGGTAACAACTCCGGTAATGGCGTGTCCGGGACAAGCTGTTACCATGACTGCTTCGGGAGTTGATGGTTTACCTGGTTATACTTATGAATGGTTAACTCCGACAACACATGATACATTGGCGAATGGTACGTCATATACCTATACTCCAAGCGGATCGGAAACTGTATTGATGGTTGCTCATGACGAATGTTACAGATACGATACACTTCCTGTAACGGTACAGATTTATACGTTGCCTAGTCCTGAGTTCTTAGTAGATCCGGCATCCGGATGTTCACCTCATACGGCTACTTTTAGTTTCCCGTCAAGTACTGCTGGAATGATTACAAGTGCCCAGTGGACTTTTGGTGATGGAGCTACCGGAAGTGGTACATCGGGAGTTCAAAATACATATACTCCAGTGGGATGCTACGATGTAAGTGTTCAGATTACAACGACAGACGGATGTATCACGGATACGACATTACAAAATATTGTTTGTGTCGTTCCTGACCCGGTTGCGGATTTTTCCTGGAGTCCGGTTCCGCCAACAACGATCAATTCAACCATTCATTTCGCTGATAATTCGGAGAATGCAGTAGCTTATGATTGGGATTTTGGAGCTTTCGGAACTTCAACACTTGAGAATCCGGTAATCAATTACGGAGATGTCGAAGCAGGAAGCTATGTGGTGTGTTTAACTGTTACATCACCTGAAGGATGTATAAATGAAGTATGTAAACCAATTCTGTTTGTTGAAGAATTTCTGGTGTACGTGCCAAATACATTTACTCCTGATGGAGATGAGTTCAACAATGTCTTCAAACCGGTGGTTCCTGCAGGAATGGCTATGGATGATTATTCATTTACGATCTACGACCGATGGGGTGAAGTATTATTCGAATCACATGATGTGAACGTCGGATGGGACGGAACGTACCAGGGAGTTACCGTAAAAGAAGGAGTTTATACCTGGTTGATCGTTGCTAAAGGAGGAGGAGATAAAAAAGCTCGCAAATTCGAAGGACATGTCAACATGATAAAGTAAGAATCGGCTATGCTGGTGAGGCTAAAACGAAAAATTCAGATGAAATAAAAAGGTCGGGGTGGAATTTTCCACCCCGACCTTTTTTGGTTCGTTTGTCCGGATTGAGTTTGATGATTAAAAATCCGTGTAGTCTGCTGTTGGGCCATAACTTGGCGGAACCGGTATCCCGAGTAATCTGTAATTGACTCCTAATTGAGCTCGGTGATGAACAGTTTGATTATGAGCAACGCGGGCAACATCTTCTTTGGTGCTCACAAAATGAATGTTATCGCCTGAACGAAGGGTCCATTTTTCATCAAATACCGAATCATTTGCATTTTCCAAAGCTTTCATTCCTTTTTCAACACATTCGTTAAAGTAGTTCATTGCCTCTTCAACTGAATTTAATTGTTTTGGGTCATAGGGAGCTTTTTCGAAGTCCAGTTCGTCAGTTGTTACTGCCATTTCTGCCCACAAAGGAAGGTCGATCACGTGAAGAAAAAGATCTCCTAATTTCATACTCTTTTCGTGAACCTGGTAATCTTTCTTGTCAAAAGGGAAAGCCTCGATAAATTTTCTTGTAGTTTCTGCTTCAGCAGCCAATTGTGCCTGTAATTGCTCTTTTCTTGTCATGATTTCTAATTTTTATACAAAGAAAAGGCACAGCACTGACAACCCTATGGCAGTCCGTTTTTGGAATTCAAAATTAAAAATGCAAAATTCAAAAAAAAGAGTATTTTGCATTCATCATTTTGCATTAGTAATTCACCGGTAATTTATATGCACTAAGTGGGATGTGCTCGCTTACCTGGAAAGGATTCATCGTTTTGCGCAGTTCCTCGATCCGTTCAACTTTGAAATCGCGGTAATCCTTGCGTAATTGACAATAACCTATCAGGTGCCAGGAAAATGCATAAAAGACCAGGCCAATTGGTTCAATAGTTCGTTCCAATCGCTCTTCCTTTAAGCTTTGGTAGGTAATTTTAATTTGAATGCGTTCAGATATTGCATGTTGGATTGCAGATAGGTATTCGAACTCGAAGCTAAGCCTTTCCGGGACCTGTAGCTTGATACGCTCATCCAATAAAGCCACCTTTTCCTTGTCTACTTGCCGCAAAACAGATTTGATCTTCGTCAAAGCACTGTCAAAAGTGGATTGCACCGACCGGTCTCCAAAACCACCGATCAGTGATTGGGATAGCAACAAGGCATTTGCCTCCTCCAGTGTAAACGAAACCGGTGGAGTGAAGTAGCCCGGAATGATGAAATATCCTTTGTTCGGCTCAAAGCTAACCGGTATTCCGGCCTCACCGATTGCTTTAATATCTCTGTATACGGTTCGTACACTGATCTCAAATTTCTCAGAAATACGTTCAGCACTCACATATTTGCGAGATTGCAGTAAAGTAACGATTCCAAATAAACGGTCTACTCGATTCATCCTTTTTTAGCTGGTAAAACTTTTCCCGGATTTAATAAATTCTTGGGGTCAAAGACGTTTTTAATGGAACGCATCAAATCGAGCCCGGTCTCACTGAAAGCTAGATCCATATAAGGTGTCTGGACCAGGCCGATTCCGTGTTCTCCCGAAATAGTCCCTCCCAAACGTACCACTTCCGTAAATAATTCCCGGATGGCATGCGGAAGTTGGTGATTCCAGGCTTCATCGTCGAGATTGTCTTTAATAATGTTTACATGCAAGTTCCCATCACCGGCATGTCCGTAACAAACGGATTTGAACCCGTATTTCTTCTCCAGTTCTTTCACTTTCTTCAGAAGCCGGGGAAGCTCATTTCGCGGCACAACTGTGTCTTCTTCTTTATAAACAGAATGCGTTTTTACACATTCACCGATTTTTCTTCGCAGTCGCCAAAGGCTTTCTTTTTGAGCATCTGTTTCTGCAAAAAGAATTTCATCAATGTCGAAGTGTTCTACCAATTCCATGATCTTTTCGCATTCCTGCATCAATACATCTAAATTGAAACCGTCCAATTCGATCAGTAAGTGGGCATCATGATCATCTTTGAGCAGATCCGGCGCATCATCCACATAAGGTGTGGTGAACAGGATGGCATCGCGGTCCATGTATTCGAGCCCGCTTGGAATGATACCTGCCATGAAAATTTTCCCGACTGCCTCACATGCTTCGACACCGCTTCTGAAAGGTACTAGCAAAAGCAGGTTATGGGTTGGATGAGGGATCAGGCGTAGAACGATCTTTGTTACAACTGCCAGCGTACCTTCACTTCCGATGATCAGCTGCGTAAGATTATAACCGGTTGCATTTTTTATCACATTAGCTCCGGTCCAAAGAATAGCTCCATTTGGTAAAACAACCTCCAGGTTAAGGACCCAGTCTTTTGTTACTCCATATTTTACCGCTTTCGGTCCACCTGAATTTTCAGCAATATTTCCACCAATGAAACAAGAACCTTTGGATGCCGGGTCCGGAGGATAAAATAAGCCAACAGCCTTCACAGCATTTTGAAGTTCTTCCGTAACAATTCCCGGTTCCGTAATTACCTGGTGGTTTTTCTCATCGATATGGATGATCTTGTTCATCCGCTCGAGACTTAAGAGAACTCCTCCGTAATTTGCCAGTGCACCACCACTTAAACCCGTTCGGGCACCTGAAGGTGTTACAATCAGATCGTTGTCATAACAGTACTTCATAATAGAAGAAACCTCTTCAACAGTTTCGGGTTTTACCACAATGGAAGGGTAGAAGACAAAATCTTCCGTATGATCGGAAGCGTAACGCTCATCTATATCTGATCCGACTTGTATACGATTACCAAGTAAATCGGTGAAAAAATGAATGTGTTTCTCTTCAAGAGCCTCTGCCATGGTTCGGATTTTGAGTAAAAATAGCGAATTTGGATTGAGTTGGGGGCAGTAACTGAACTTTTACCGTGGATTTATAATGGTTTTCGCTCAATTACGAAGAAAAGCCGCTTTTTTTGTTTTTGGAACAATTATCAGGTAATATTTGTCAAAATCGTAGTAATTTTAAAGTTGTTCAATTTTTACCGGTTATGAATCAAATTGCTTGCCCGAATTGTGGTACTCAAATCGATGTAAATGATCTTTTGGCACACCAGCTGGAAGAACAAATTCAGCGTAAATACCAAAACGAGCTCAATGAAACACGCAACGAGTTTGCAAAGAAACAGGAGGACCTGCTGCGTGAGAAGGAGGAATTTGAAGAAAAGAAACGCCGGGAAAATGAGCTTTTTCAGGAACGTTTCGAACAAAAACTGAAAGAGGAACGGAAAAACCTGGAAGAAAAATTAAAAACAAAACTGATCCAGGAACAAGGCGAACAATTTGCAGACCTTCAAAAAGAACTGAACGAGAAATCCGAACAGATTAAGGAGTTGAACCGCACAAAGGCTGAAATTGAAAAGTTGAAACGCGAAAAAGATGAACTGAAAGAGGCGGTTGAAGCTGAATCACAAAGAAAACTAAACGCTCAGCTCCAGGAAGAAAAAGAAAAAATCCGTAAGGCAGAAGAAGAACGTAATGAATTACGCGTTAGAGAGTTGCTAAAGCAATTGGAAGACCAAAAAAAGCTGACGGAGGAAATGAAGCGCAAACAGGAACAGGGGTCCATGCAATTGCAAGGTGAAGTCCAGGAGCTGGCAATTGAGGAATGGCTCATGGCCAATTTCCCGATGGATACCATTGAGGAAATCCGGAAAGGGGCCAGGGGAGGTGACTGCCTGCAAACCGTCCATACACGCGTACAACAGAATTGTGGAACGATTTACTACGAATCCAAACGCGCAAAAGACTTTTCCCCGTCATGGATTGAAAAGTTCAAAGCAGATATTCGTGATAAAGGTGCCGACATCGGTGTGTTGGTTACCGAAGTAATGCCTTCCGATATGCAGCGCATGGGATTAAGGGAAGGAATTTGGATCTGCACCTACGAAGAATTCAAGGGCTTGTGCTCTGTATTGAGGGAAACAATTATCCAGATTAGCAGTACGTTGGTGGCACAGGAAAATAAAGGTGATAAAATGCACTTGCTGTATGATTTCCTGACCAGTTCTACATTCCGGATGCAGGTCGAAGCGATTGTGGAAGGATTTACCCAAATGAAAGCCGATCTGGAAAGTGAAAAAAGATCGATGCAGCGTATTTGGAAACAACGTGAAAAACAAATCGAAAAAGTAATTGTGAATACAATTGATATGTACGGATCAGTGAAAGGGATTGCCGGGAATGCTGTACAGGAAGTACGGGCCCTGGAATTACCGGATGTACCTGATCCGGATGATGAAGACTAACTAATTACGAATTATTTGAATAGCAATTCGCAATTTAAAACGATATACTATGATCAAATTCGCATACACCATTTTATACGTCTCAGATGTAAAACGAACTGCTGAATTTTATGCTAAAACCTTTGGTTTTGAAGTGCGCTTCATTGCTCCGGGAGATGAATATGCTGAATTAAGTTCCGGCTCAACCACTTTGTCCTTTGCCGCATTGCCACTGGCAAGTTCGAATTTAAAAAATGGTTTTCAGGAAGCGGATCTGAATGCAAAACCTTTCGGGATGGAGATCGGTTTTACAACAGTCGATGTGCCTGCGTTGGTTGATAAAGCTCTTGCTGCTGGAGCAACGCTTTTGGAAGAACCGAAAGAAAAACCGTGGGGACAGGTTGTAGCATATGTGCGTGATCCGGATGGTTTCCTGATCGAGATCTGTACACCGATGGACTAATATCATTGAAAAGATAAAAGTCAGAAGATGATAAAAAATAATAGATTTATTTGAGTCTATTACCTTAGGATTTCCTTTTTGTTTTGATCAAACGTTGAACTTTAGCTTCTATGAATCAACTTAAAAGCACATATTACGCCTTCAAACAAGTGCCTGAGAAATACCTGGCAGTTCTCGTATTTGCGGTCATATATTCATTGATTTCACTTGTAAATCATTATTTATTCAGGACTTATGCACTCGATTTGGGACTTTATTCCAATGCGCTGTATGATTACGCCCATTTCCAATGGAATGACAGTACGACATTTAAGCCCGAACCCCAAAATTTGATGGGAGATCACTTTGATTTCTACCTGATGATCTATTCACCGTTGGTATGGATCTTCGGATCATATACTTTGCTGATTGTTCAGATCGTCAGCATTCTTTTCGGGGGATTAGGAGTTTACCGCTACTTCAGGGAGAACCGGGTGCAGGCGGTACTTGCACAGCTGTTTTTTTATTCGTTCTTTGGTGTTTACACTGCTTTATCCTATGATTTTCACGACAGTGTGGTCGTGGCAATGCTTGTTCCCTGGCTCTTTGTTTTTACCAAAGAGCGCAAAATGAAATGGGCAGCATTTTTTGTAGTGCTTTTGTGGTTGGGCAAGGAAAACAGCAGTTTATGGATTGCATTTATTTGTTTTGGATTGTCATTGTTGAACTGGAAAGAAAAAAGATGGCGCTTCTTTTTCCTGATTTCCGGGTTTGCATCCATGGTATACTTTGCCATCCTGATGAAGTTTATCATGCCGGCTTTAGCTCCGGATGGAGTTTATCCGCATTTTGATTATACAGTTTTAGGAGGGAATATGAAAGAAGCCATTAAACACTTAATCTTTCACCCGATTGATTCTTTCCATTTGTTTGTTTCAAATTTCAGGGATCCAATGGCTGATAATATCAAATCAGACTTGTTCAAATACCTCTTGTTTTCAGGAATGGCGCTGTTGATAATCAGACCGGCCTATTTGCTGATGTTGGTCCCCATATTTTTTCAAAAGTTTTTTCACGATTCGATCAATATTTGGGGAGCAGGATTTCATTATTGCATTGAATTCACCCCCATTTTGGCAATCGGTGTTTTTGAAGTGGTTGATAAACTGAAAAAGGAATCATTTAAAAGAGTAGCAGGAGAGATCCTGGTTGTTCTGGCAATGATTACGACAACTAAACGATTGAGCGATCAATATTTCTATGCACCGAATGTCAACCTGAATTTCATGTCAAAAGACCATTACAAAAAAGAATACGACGTAAAACCGGTTTATGCTGCCTTTAAATTGATACCCGAAGATGCTATTGTTTCTTGTCAGTCGAACCTGGTTCCCCATCTGGCAAATCGTGATTTCTGTTATATGTACCCGATTACGAAGGATGCCGAATATATTATGTTGGCAAAGAAAGACACTCCTTATCCTTTAAGTGATTCGTTGTTCCAGGTGGAGATCCGAAATTTCCAGAAATCCGAAGAATGGATCAAAATGGTGGACAACAAGGAAGTTTTATTGGTGAAAAAAAAATAAGAATTCATTGTTTCACAGGTTGATAAAAATTAAACCCTGGTGTATTTTGAAACAAAAAACTATGTGCACTATGTATCTATGTAGTTGATTTACCACATAGTGCACATAGAACACATAGTTAGTACTTATTGATTATTAATTGAATGCTTTGTTCAATTAATTCCCTTTAATCTCAAATTCCGTACGGCGGTTCTGTTGTTTTCCGTCTTCCGTATTGTTGGACGCAATTGGTTTGGCAGAACCGTATCCTTTTGCAATCATTCTGCTGGCAGCAACCCCTTTTTGGGACAAGTAAGCAACAACAGCTTCTGCCCGTTGCTGTGAAAGTGTTTCGTTCAAGGTTGCAGAACCGGTATTATCCGTGTGTCCTGAAATCTCGATCTTTAAGCCAGGTACATCTTTCATTAACTGAACCAATCTTTCCAACTCAGCATTGGATTCCGGTCTAAGTGTAGCCTTGTTTACATCAAAGAAAATGTTCCGTAGCGCGATCTTGGAACCGATTGCAATATTCTTCAATTCGATTACTTTATTTACCAGGTTGTCTGCCGAACCTTCCGGGATATCAAAATTCTCAGAGTGGAACAAATAACCGGTTGCTTTTACGGCAATACCATAATTTTTTCCTGAATTCAATGTAATAATGAATTTCCCTGTTGCGGAGTTTGTGGTGAAGGTCTCAATGATTTTTCCCGTTGCATTGTCTGTGATCTCAATCTGAGCTTCAACCGGTTTTCTGGAAATCGCATCAATAGTGATTCCTTTAAATACCGTTAAACTCTTTTTCTTTACTTCAACAGACTTTTCAATGTTGTGATCTTTTACGGGCATTACAACACTCGCAAGTAAATAATCTTCCGTTTCCGAAATTGGTTTTTTCTCTGGTCCCCAAAAAGTTACTTTGTAGATATCGTATCCGCCTTTTCCTCCCGCTCTGTTGGAAGAGATGTAAGCAAATTTCCCGTTTGCAGTAGAGGCAAAGAAGAAATCATCATACGGAGAATTGATCGGGTATCCCATGTTAACAGGCGTTGTCCACTGACCTTGTACTTTTTTGGAAAGGAAAATATCATATCCGCCCATTCCTTCATGTCCTTCGGATGCAATATACATACTCTCACCATCAATATGAATATAGATCGGTCCGTCATTGAATTTGGAATTCACACCCGTCAACATGGTGGCAATCATGAAATCCTGTTTCATTTTATTCTGCATTCCGGAGAACATCACCTCTGATCCGGTTTCACGCACTTCATTGTCGCGGCTGAAGTAGATTTTCCAGCCATCCTCGTTATACGAAGCATAACGTTCGTTGTTTTTATCCGTACTGATAAATATGCTCAGGATTTTAGGGTCAGACCACTCATTCCCTTTCAATTTGGATTCATAGATATCCGTCTGACCACCCGCATCCCGGTGCAATAACATTTTAGTACCATCATAGGAAAGACAGTTTGAAATGTCATCACTATTTGAATTGATCGGCCCCTGAAGTTTTGTAGGAGTTGACCAATTTTCCAACAGGGAAGAAGAATAGATTTCATAATCGTAAATTCCAAGTGCATTCGGTTCATGACTGTTTGGTCGGTTGGAACTCAAAATCATCTCCGAACCATCCGTAGAAATAGATGGAGCGATCTCATCTCTGTCGGTATTTAAGGATGGAACATTGTCTATCCAGCAGCGAACCGGTGAAGCTTCGAATTTTTTTGCAGTAGCACATTGTTTTTTGCGCTGATTTACAAACTTCATGAAGTCATCGGCTTTCTTGTATTCCGTTTCAAAAGTGGTGTAGTACTTGGACGCGTCATCATACTTTGCTTCCAATTGGGATGTGTATCCCAGGTAGAAGTTCAGGAACGGGTCACACTTAGGGTCCAGTTTTTGTGCTGTTTTAATGTATTCGATAGACAAAACCGGATTCGTGGAATTCGCATGACAAACTCCGATCTTGTAATTCAGCAAAGCATTATTGGGGTTGAATTTTTGAGCTTTTTCGTATTCTTTTAGGGCACTTTTGAAATTCGTACCGTAATCCTGAACAGCAAATACTGCTTCCATCCCGACCTTGTAGAATTCATCTCCTTTTTCAATCGCAGTGGTTGCTGCCTTTAATCCTTCTTTATCGTCCTTAAAGTTTGCAGATTTAAATTCTACATTTTGCCCATAAAGCGTTGTCGTTAAACCAATAACGACTAGAGTCAATAATTTTTTCATCGTTTTGATTTTAGTTGCTGCAATTTCCTGAATGACATGTTTTTCCTTCTGTAGATCCCAGATCACTTGCCCTTTTCCAATCGCTGCAAGCTTCGTCCATTTTGCGGAGCATTTCCCGCGCCATTCCTCTGTTTACATAAGCTGAAGCATAATTCGGGTCAATGTTGATCGCTTTGGAGGCAAAATCCTCTGCTTTTTTGAAATCTTTCCGTTTGAAATAGATCCCGGATAGATTGGAAGCAGCAGGTGCATATTTCGGGTTGATTTGCAGGGCCTTCTCGAAATCCTTAATCGCATCGTCCAAACTTCCCTTTTCAAGCAAGGTTACTCCGCGGTTGTTATAAGCCAAAAAGAAATTTACATCTACGGAAATAGCTCTGTTAAAAGCAATTAATGCTCCGGCATAATCCTTCATTTTCTTTTTGGTTGTTCCGATATTGTTTAATACAAATGCCAAATTTGGATTCTTACGCAATGCAGCTTCATAATCTTCTATTGCTTTAGGATAATTTTCCAGCATCCGGTAGCAACTTCCACGGTCGTTGTAAGCCATGGGGCTGGAAGGATCCAATTCGATACTTTTTGAAAAGAATTTGATCGCAGCATTATAATCCTGTTGCAAGAATTTTAAAGTCCCGTAGTTGTAGTACGCTTTTGGATTGTTTGCATCCAGTTTGATCGATTCTTCGTAATCTTTTTCGGCCTTTAAATAGTCTGAAAGGCCCTGGTATCCTCTTCCTCTCTGGAAATAAGCTTTCGAGTAGCCTTTCTGTTTTCCGATCAGGGTAGTAAAGGTGTTAACAGCGTCCTGGTACAGTTCAGCTTCATTTTCAGCAACCCCTTTGTTGTAGTAGGCAGCTGTAAAATTAGGGTCGGAAGCGATGGACTTGCTAAATGAAGCAACTGCTTCTTTGAAGTTCTTTTGGTTGAAAAGCTCAATTCCTTTGTTGTAGGCTTCCTGGCTTGCTGCAATTGCTGCGTTACTTTGATTCAACTTGGTAATTGAATCGCGGTACCTGAGTTCTGCAGGTGTCATACTTTCTATTTGTGAGAAAGAGATGAAACTGCAAAATAGCATTCCAGCCATCACCGAAATGGGTTTTTTCATAACTTGTAATTTGGTTTAGGGTGTTGAATTTAATAAAAAAGATCCCCTCTGAAGTCAATACTTATTAACAGGGCAGATAACCTTTTAACAGAAACCGAATGACAAAGAATATTCCGTAATTTCGTCATAGAATAAATGAAAAGAAGTTAAACTAAGAACTTAATGACGACGAATAACGCATATATCGTGGCTGGTGTAAGAACAGCTATTGGAAATTTTGGAGGAACTTTAGCTCCTGTTAGAGCAGATGATTTGGCTGCACATGTTTTGGCAGAATTGTTGAAAAAAGTACCGAGCCTCGATCCGGGAGCAATTGAAGATGTGATTTTGGGTTGTGCAAACCAGGCCGGCGAAGATAATCGCAACGTGGCAAGAATGGCCTTGCTTTTGGCCGGATACCCCATTTCAGTTGGAGGTGAAACGGTAAACAGGTTGTGTGCATCCGGGATGTCAGCTGCAGTAAATGCCGCAAGAGCGATCCAGGTTGGTGCGGGAGATATCTATGTTGCAGGTGGAGTGGAGCACATGACAAGAGGCCCTTGGGTGCTTTCCAAATCATCCGCTCCGTTTGGAAGGGATCAGCAATTGTATGATTCTTCTTTTGGATGGAGATTTATTAATCCGAAAATGCAAGAGCTTTATGGAACCGACGCCATGGGAATGACGGCTGAAAACCTTGCTGAATTACATAAAATTTCAAGAGAAGACCAGGATCAATTTTCAGTGTGGTCCCAGGAAAAAGCTTCCATAGCTCAAAATGCGGGAATTTTGGCACAGGAAATCGTAGGCCTTTCTATTCCACGTAAAAAACAAGATCCATTGGTTTTCGATACAGATGAATTCATGAGGCCCGGAACAACTTTGGAGACCCTGGGAACATTGAAACCGGCTTTCAAAAAAGAAGGGTCCGTAACTGCAGGGAATGCCTCGGGATTGAATGACGGAGCAGCGGCTCTCTTGCTGGCATCTGATCAGGGATTAAAGAATCATCAGTTACAACCGATTGCGCGTATTGTTTCAGCAGCTATTTCAGGTGTTGAACCGCGAATTATGGGGATCGGCCCGGTGGATGCTTCTCGCAAAGCCTTGGAAAGAGCAGGGTTGACACTGGACCAAATGGATGTATTGGAATTGAATGAAGCATTTGCGGCTCAGGTGCTTGCCTGTACCAGAACAATGGGCTTGGATGACCGCGATTCAAGAATCAATCCGAACGGGGGAGCAATTGCGCTTGGACACCCGCTGGGAATGTCCGGGTCCCGTATTTTATTGGCAGCAGCGAACCAATTGCAAAGAACAGGAGGGAAGTATGCACTGGTGACCATGTGTATCGGGGTAGGACAAGGCTACGCTACTGTTATTGAGCGCGTTTAATTCCAACCAATGTAGTATTTTTGCATCTCTACCATACCATGAAAAAATTCCTGTTATTACTTTGTGTCGGATTTGCTTTTGCTTCATGCAAAAAGCGTGATAAAGCCGTTTGGGATACAGATTGGCAAGTTCCGCTTGTTCATGACAGTCTTACCTTATCTAATTTGGTAGCAGATTCGCTGTTGACAGTTGTCGCAGGCAATTATGTGTTGGATATCAATTCTTCGCTGTTCGAATTTAAATTAAGTGACTTCGTAGAATTACCCGATACAACAGTGGAAAGCGAATTCCATATTGCCTTGAACTTTGCGGCTGCACCGGGAACCACCTTCACAAACGGACAGGTAGAAGAGCATGCAATGAATATCGGGGATGTACAGTTGAAGAAAATCCGTGTAAAAGCAGGAGGAATAGAACTCAAAGTGTTTAACCCGATCGGTACGAAAACGTATTTTAATGTCCAATTACCCGGCGTAACAAGAAATGGAGCGGTTCTGTCACAGGACTTCATTGCCCCTGCTGGAACACAAAGTAATCCGGGAGTTGCATCGGGGTTTGTAGACCTGAGTGGTTATGAACTGGATCTTACCGGGAAGAACGGTACTTCCTATAACATTATTCAATCGCTGTTAACAGTTACTTCGGACCCGAACGGACCAACGGTGAATGTAAGCACTTCGGATGTGATCAAATTTAAGTTTTCCATGAAAGACATACAACTGGGTTATGCACGCGGGTATTTTGGAAATGAATTGGTGTCGGATACCGTTTATACCCAAATCGACGCGATGGACAACGTTACAGACGGACTTTTGGATGTGGATGCAATGACTTTCGACCTGAAGATTGAAAATGGGTTAAAGGTCAACGGAAAATTCAAAATCAATTCACTTAAAAATATCAATACCAGTGGTAATTCTGTTTCTTTAAGCCATCCGAATATCGGAACATGGAATACGATTAATGCAGCCACCGGATCGAATGAAAACAACATTGTTCCAAGTAATACGACCTTGAATTTTACACCTGGTAACAGCAATTTTGAACAGTACATAGAGAATCACGGTGCGAAAAATGAACTGAGTTTCCAGCTTCAAATGAATCCTTGGGGAAATATATCCGGGGGCTGGGATGAAATTTATGATTCACATCCTTTAAGAGTGAAATTGAATGGAATGTTCCCCTTGAACGTCGGATTGACAGATTTGATCTTCCAGGATACATTCGCTCTTAGTTTGGTAAACGATCCGGCTAAAACAAATGTGAAATCCGGACAGATTTGGGTCAATGCGATGAATGCTTTCCCGTTTGAAGGAAACCTGCAACTTTATTTATTGGATGCAAATTACCAAACGATTGCTGTTGTTTCCGGAACAAGTGCAATCGAATCAAGTATTTTCGGTTCTGTGATTGACGGGATTATGCAAAAGAAAAGCGTTGTTTACTTCCCTGTTTCCGAGACGGTTTGTGACGATATCGGCCGGGTGAAACATTGCATGATCAAATTGAAACTGAACACCTACGACACAAACGGGAACAATACACAAGTTCCTATTCCTGCAAATGCATTCTTCAAGTTTAAACTTGGCGCAAACCTAACTGTCGAAAATCACCTGTAATGAAGAAAACCTTTTTTGCGCTCACATTTGTTTTTATAACAGGTCATTTACTGTTCGGTCAATTTACATTCCCGGTTTTCAGAGATAGCCTGTTGCAAAGTAATCGCCTGTTATTAAATGGGAACCTTGATGTTACCGGTACCTCGATGAGAAAAGAATTTGTTAATACATTGGCTTTTGGAGGTTACATCGATTCAGAGATGAAAGACCGGACACTTAAATCTACCCGCGCAAATAACCGGATCGGGGTTTTCGGATCAGGTGAAGTGACCTATGTTTCAGGTGCTGCGAACCTGTTTAAATCCGGGAAGTATTCCTGGTTAGTGAAGGCAGGTTATTATGCAATCGGAAATATAAATTATACCAAAGATGCCTTTAGGATGACTTTTTATGGGAATAGTTACCTCGGAGCAGATACGGCCAATTTGACCGGAACACGGATCTCGGGAATGCAATTCCAAAAAGCTGGTTTTGGTTTTTACCATAAAAAAACAGGAAGTTCCTTAACCTTGAATGTGGTCAATGTTCAAAACCAGTTGAGCGGATATATCCGGAAAGGACAATTTTCCCAGGATGCAAATATGGATTCGGTTAGTCTCCGTCTGAATGGTGATATGACTTACTCATCCGGTAAAGAGTTCAGTAAAGGAATCGGATTTGCAATCGATTTCGATTTTTACCTGAAAGTTCCCTGGTTGAAAGATTCTGCAACATTCCAGTTTACCGTCCAAAACTTAGGCGCTGCTTACATGTTTGAATCTCAAAGCACCTATTCTCCTGATTCTACTTACCGATACAGTGGGTTTACCCTGGACCAGATCAAAAACAGCGGAAACCTTTTTGGAGAAGACTTCTCACTTTTGGATTCATTGAATGTAGAAAAGAAAGAAGTGAAGCGTTGGGTGATGGTACCAGCTTACCTTCAGGTAATGAAATTGGTTGATTTGACATCTGAAAAAAAGCTGCAGAGCTTCTTCGGTATCCGTTTTTATCCTACAATTGGCATCGTTCCGACCGGTTTTGCAGGACTATTTTATCGTTTTGTTCCACGCGTTTCGGCATCTGCAAATGTTGCCTTCGGAGGATCTTCCATTGTTCGCGGTGGCCTGATGCTGGGGTATCATGGCAATAAAGTGGGAATTCAATTGGGTACGGACGACATCTACGGTTTGGTATCTAAAAAAGGATTTGGTCAGTCAGCATTAATTCGTTTGTCATGGGTATTCTAAAATATATCGCTTTCTTATTGTTATTGATGTGTTCGCTGGAATCCAAAGGACAAATCGCGTTTTACCGTGTTTTTGGCGGGCAGGGATACGATAAAGCTGAAGGAGTAGCTCAATTACCGGATAGCAGTTATATTGTTACCGGATCTTCTTCCAGTTTCGAAGATGCTCCGTCTCAGGCTTTCTTATTGAAACTGAACAAACAAGGTTATCATGTTTGGTCTAAACAATACGGAGGAGCGGAATTCGAGGAAGGCAGGCGAGTTCTTTTCGTTGCGAATTATGGGTATTACATCGTCGGGACTTCTTCCAGCAATGGGACCGGAGGTTTTGACGGGTATGTTGTATTTACTGATCTGGCAGGAAACCAGCAATGGGAAAAATGGTACGACAACGGGGGCTGGGAGCGATTCCATGATGCATTTTTATTGCCGGATACAAGTATCGTGATGTTGGGTGAAACAGATGCGAATCCCGAACAAACGGAAGATCAGTATTTCGTTCGCATTGACAAAGATGGAAACGAGATTTGGAGCCATCAGGAAGGAGGAGCAGGAGTGGATTATTTTAATAAAGGGGTGATGGTAACCGATACAACATTTGCAGTTGTGGGAACAGGTTATCTGGCCGATTCACTCAAATCGAAAGCATACATCGGGTATTACCACATGGATGGTTCCATGCTTTGGGATACTTTAACAGGAAGTAACGGGGAATATATTCTGAATGACATTCAATTGGTTTCCAATCAGCTAAAGTGCGTGGGCGAAGGAACAAAAGTCGGCAAAACGGATACAGATAACTATCACATATTCTTTACAACTTCCGGAAGCTATCTTTCAAACGATGATGGTTATTCACAATATCCTAGTCGTTATACCGGATTCGTGAATTATACGGCACCTCCGGGTGACCGGTATTTTGTCGTGACACAGGGAAATGATCCGCAGTATTCCTATGCAGGTGGAGAAGATTTTGTGATTAACTGTTTTTATCCTGCATTTTTCTGGGCAGGTTATGGAGGAGGCTACAATGCCACTGGACAAGACCAAATGAACCAGATCATTCAAACCAATGATGGATATGCCGTTTTGGTAGGTTACCATTCGGATCCTGGTTTCAGTACGGGAGGAAGCTCTTTGTTTATTGTAAAATTGGGCAATGACAATGCGTTTCCCTCCAATGCGGCTCCTACAGTCTACAGTATTCTGAAAGTGGAAGATCTGGAAAACGACCCGGATGTTTCGATTTATCCGAATCCGTTCACAGAATCTCTTCAGATAGAAACTTCCGGATCCCTGGAATCTGTTGAAATACTTGATTTGACCGGGAAAAAGGTATATTCTTCATCCACAGCAATTTCAGCTATCGAAACAACTTCCTGGGAAAAAGGGACCTATATCTTGAGGTACAAGTCAGACGGGAACTGGTATTCCGGTAAGCTAATGAAGCTTTAGAATGATTCAACAATCAGTCCCGGCTTTAATAATAAAGTTGCTTATTTTAATAGGCTGTATTGGCAAGAAGTGGTGAAGTGTATATTCCAATCTATATTTTCGTGGAGAAAGAAGATGAAATAAATGATCTAAGGCATTTTGTTTTTGATGAAAACCCGGATGAGCAGTGCTTCTTCCGTTTCAAGACTGCGGAGGAGCTGGTTTCTTATCCGAAAGAGTAGGATAAGTAATGAACCATCGAAGTGATTCCGGATTTTTCTACCTTTGATCTTTACCTTTTTCGTGCAAAATACAATACTTCATCTTTCAGATTCTCTTCCCTTAACCTGTTCGCGTTCCGGTACCTGCTGTCATGGAAACCGGGTGCGGCTTAATCCCTGGGAGTTGATGCGCCTGGCACAAGCAAAGGGAATGTCCTTGCAGGAATTCAGAAAAAATCATACCCAGGCATCCGGAATCATTTTGTTATTTAACGGAAAAGCTAATCAGACGGGTAAACTTTCCTGCGGATTGTACGAAGAAGGAACAGGATGCAGTGTACACCCGGCACGGCCATTGGCTTGCCGCTTGTTTCCATTGGGTCGGCAAATTCAAAACGGAACGGCGCAATACATGCATGAAGGTGTTGACTTCCCGTGTTTGAAAGAATGTCCGGAAGTGCTCGATCTGCCTAAATTGACCGTGGAAGAATATTTACTCGGGCAAGAAACAGCAGTTTTCGAAGAGGCACAGGATGCTTACCTGGAGATCATGCAGAACCTGGCAGATATTTCCTTTGAACTGCTGCTTGATACCGGTTTGGCTGAATCAGGTGATACTCAAACGCTCGCTTCCTGGCGGAGATTGGGAGAGATGGATATTGTTGCATTGAGCCGGCAGATTCCGGTTAAATGGTTGGATTTACTTATGATTCCCGACTTGGAAAAACGACCCGACGAGCTTGTTGGTTTCGTCGAGGCTCACAATAAACTCCTGAATGAGCAAATCCAGGAACAATCAGCCAGTCTGATAACGCTTGACTCCATTCGCGAAACGTCTGAATTGATGATGGCATTGGCTTTGTTTTTAGCACACGCCATCGGGGCAGATGCCAAAGGCTTGTCCGAACATTGGATCGAGGTTGCAAAAACTTACGGTGCGAAAGAGTAGACAGACCAATAGTCCTCCTTTTGGGCTTTGGAAAAAGGAAGAAGAAACAAATTTGATTGTTTAGGAAAATTAACTTTTTGTGTAAAAAACAATCCATCCCTTTTCCCTATCTTTTCTCCTAAGTAAATTTCCACTCCTTTACTATAATCTGGGTTTGTACCGATTACCATCACAATTCTAAAACAATTGCCATGGAAAAGAAGCAAACACCAATGACCCGGAAAGAGCGCAAGAAAGCGATGACTCCGGAAGAACGCAAAAAAAGAAGAAGAAAACGCTGGATCATCTGGGGATCCATTATTCTCGTATTGGTTGTTTTCCGGCTCATTTTGCCTTATATCGTCCTGAAATATGTAAACAATAAGCTGGAGAATCTTGAGGAATACTACGGACATGTGGAAGATATCGATATCCATCTTTACCGTGGTGCTTATGTGATTAAAGATATCAAACTCCTGAAGCGTGTAGAGAAAAAAGGAAAGACTGGAGAAAAAGATACGATTCCTTTCTTTAAATCACCTGCTATTGATCTCTCTATCGAATGGCGTGCAATTTTTCATGGTTCCATTGTTGGTGAGATTGGTGTGGAGGAACCGGTGGTTAACTTTGTAAAAGAGAGGCACAAAGGAGAGGATGTAAAGGCTGATACCGCGGATTTTGCACAATTGGTGGATGATTTGATGCCGGTAACGATCAACCGTTTCGATATTCACAATGGGGAAGTCCATTACCGGGATTTAGGAGCTAAACCAAAGTTGGATGTTGCCATGAAAAATCTCAATATTACGGCAACAAACCTAACCAATGTAACAGATAGCAAGGAGTTACTCCCAGCAACGCTTAAAGCTTCGGGAGAGGCTTACGAAGGAAAATTTGCCTTAAATGCCAAATTCGACGGGTTGGCCAAAAAGCCCACTTTTGATATGAACACTTCTATGAAAGGTTTAAACCTCGTACTGCTTAATGATATGCTTCGGGAATATGGAAATTTTGACGTCAAGAAAGGAACCTTCAGTATGTATGGTGAATTTGCAGCCAAAGAAGGTAAATTCGGCGGGTATGTGAAACCGTTTTTAAAAGACCTGGATGTAGTGCAATGGAATAAGCAGGAAGGTGATTTCAAACAAATCCTTTGGGAAACATTGGTCGCGAGTGCTGCAGAAGTTCTTCAAAACCAACGTAAAGAACAACTCGCTACGAAGGTAGAATTCGGTGGAACATTTGATAACGCGGATCTGAATACCTGGCGTGCGATCAGCTATGTACTTCGTAATGCTTTTCTCCATGCACTTCGTCCGGCAATGGATAATTCTATCAACATCAATAAGCTGGAGCCAGGTGGGAAGAAAACCTTTTTGGAAAAAATATTCGGAGGGGATTCCAAAAAGAAAGAGACCCGAAAAGAAAAACGCACCAAACGTAAAAGTGAACGAAAAAAGAAACCATGATTCTCAAAATTCGACTCTGGCCTATATTACTGATTTTGTTCCTGGGAATTGGCGGATATTTCATCTACCTCTTTATTCAGAAACAAAAAATGCTCAATTTGTTACTTCCCGAAGTAACAGAAATAACTTTGATAAAGGCTGATATTCACCAGGATACTGCTTTTATTGAAGTAAATACGATTGTTGTCAACAAGGCACCGTATGAAATGAACATTGACAGCGTTGTCTGCGACCTGGCACTGGGAGGAACCCTCCTGGTATCCACAAGTAATTATGTCGGTTTGCGACAGGAAAGCGGAGAAGCTGATTCAGTGACGTTTTCTGTGAAGATCCCGATCACCCATACCAAGAATAAGATTCAAAGTTTGCAGGGACAGGACTCAACGGGGATCAGTATCCAGGCAACGATCGTTTATTCAGGGCTCAAGATTCCTTTTATTAAAAGTAAAAAGATTGAAGTTCCGGTTCCTCCGAAGTTCAAAGTCCTTAAAACGAATCGAAAAGTCAAATTGTTCAAAAAGGATATCCAGGCACAGCTTTTTTTAGGAATCGTCAATGAAGGAAAAAATTTGTCATTGGATCTTCATGACTTACAATACGAAATATCCATAGGCGATGATCTGGCATCTAAGGGAAAATTCCCACGGGATGTTTCTATCCGTCCACAGTCATCACAGGTATTGAAACTTCCCCTGAACCTGAAAATGAAACATCCTTTAGCAACTATTTTCAAGATTTGGGGAGACAAGGACCGCGTTACGTTTCATTTAATGCTGAGCGGTTATATGGATGCCGGCAAAATGAAGCGGATCCCGACTGTCATTTTTGCTACCGGTAAGATGGAATTGGTGGACGAGCAGAAGAAAAAAGCAGAAAAGAAGCGTGAAAAAGAACGAAAAAAAGACCAGCGAAAGGATAAAAGGGAGGAACGTAAAGATGCCCGGCAGGAAAAGCGGGAAAATAAAAAACAGTAGGGACGTAATACTTTGCGTCCCTATAATTTTATGTTGTGTTTCACGTTACCAAACAAACGCTTCTTCATGAAACCAATCGTTCTGAACGCGAAGTGTCTGCTCGATCATGTCCCTTACACATCCTTTTCCTCCCATATAAGGAGATTGATAATGTGAAATGTGTTTGATCTCAATGGCAGCATCCTGCGGGCAAGCTGCCATTCCAACCAGTTGCATCACCTGGTAATCAGGAAGGTCGTCTCCCATATACAGGACTTCTTCGTCTCGGAATCCATGTTTTTCTTTTAGCTGTTCATAAACCTGTACTTTATGAGAAGAGCGCAGATGAACTTCTGTAACTCCCAAATGTATCAAACTCGTTTTCACGTCTTCGGAATTCCCGCCAGTAATGATAAAAACTTTGTATCCTTTTTTTACGGCATATTGGATCGCATACCCGTCTTTGGAAGATAAGCCGCGCAATAATTCTCCATGGTATGGATAAACTGTTCCGTCAGTCAAAACACCATCAATGTCAAAAATGAAAGTAGAAATGTGGTTTAAACGCTCTTTGTAACTGATCATCTTATTTGTAGTGTTTGATAATACTCTTAGTCAATGTTTGATAAATGTTTTTCTGATCCGGTTTCAACAATTCCAGGTGTTTCTGGATCGTGCTCTGATCTTTGCGGACTGCCGGACCGGTCAAAATATCGTGCGGATGATTGGTTTGGATCTTCTCCATTGTTTGATTGATAAGCGGCTTTAACCAATCAAACTCAATCTGATGTTCCTCGCAATAATGTGCCGCAAGATCAATGATGTGGTTCGTGAAATTATTCGCAAATACGGCTGCTACATGTAAATACTGGCGCTTGTCTTCCGACAATTCGATCGCATTTCCGCTGAATTCCTTTGCAAGTTTCATCAGGAACGCATTGAATTTCAGGTCTGCTGCTTCTATAAAAAGTGGTAAGCCATCCCAATGGATACTTTGGTCGGATTTGAAACTTTGGAGCGGGTAGAAGGTCCCGACCGGGTATTTTGTTTTCAAGTGATTCAGGTTTACAGTACCGGAAACAGATACCACCGGGGCATATTTCGAAATGAGTTGGACCATTTCAACCATCGTGTTGTCGTTTACAGCACAAAATACGATATCAAAATCAATAAATTCCTTGAAGTCATTCGTGAATTGAACATCTTTTGCATTCATGGAAGCGGGTAAATTGTTTCCTGAACGTGAGTAAACAGTCAAGTGAGTGTATCCCAATCCGATCAGTCGCTGAAGGAAATGAATTCCCACATTTCCCATTCCAACAATTCCGATTTTTAATTTTTGGCTCATGCTTCAAAGTTAAAATTTATTCATGATTTCATTTACCACATGGAAGGATAAATAAACCACATAGATACATAGAGTACATAGCTTTTATTAATTTGATTCGAATACCGAATACAGGATTTCAAACTACAATTTGCTGTTTCGCTCTGCTCTCGTTTTTTAAACCACATAGGTACATAGTTCACATAGCATATCAGTGTCATTATTTTACCACCAGGCACAGGTCAAAACTACTGAATGTGTAATTTTTAAATGATAGACAAAAGAGTTGCATTGTTCACAGACAATGTATTGTAAACTATGTGTCCTATGCGCCTTCGCTAAAGCTTCAGCGTAAGCGTTGTTTTTAAGTGGTTAACAAAAAAGGCGATTCTTTCGAACCGCCTTGTATCTTATTTTCCGTGACATTGTTTGTATTTCTTTCCACTTCCGCAAGGGCAAGGGTCATTTCGGCCGATCTTAGGTTCTGTTGAAACGATCGGTTGTTGTTTTTCGCGTTGTGGTGCAGAATTGCGCATGGCTTCTTCATAACCTTCGCTGCCGCTGAAACGAGGCATTTCTGTGCTGGACGAAGTAGATTCGATCTGCGCTTTTTCATAGTTGTTTTGGGCAACTTCTTTGTTCGTTGTCTGGATATCATCCAGTTGATCTCTCGGAACGTCCGCTTTTACAAGGAATTCTACCGTTTCGTTACTCAAACGGGCATTCATTGCTTTAAACAATTCAAATGATTCCAATTTGTAGATCAGTAACGGATCTTTTTGCTCGTAAACCGCTTGTTGAACAGAAGAACGCAAATCATCCATTTCACGTAAGTGCTCTTTCCATTCATTATCGATCATTCCCAATACAATGTTACGCTCCAATGCATTCGGAACAGAAGCCCCATTGGATTCGTATGCTTCTTTCAGGCTCACGATCAAAGGCATCGTTTTTACGCCATCCGTAATAAGGAACTGGATGTTCTGGTATTGAGACATCGTTTCGTATACATGTTTGATCTGAGGCATAGCAATCTCAGCCAAACGATTGTTTTTTCTGTTGTAGTGTTCCATTACACCATCGTACAAATCGTTTACAAGATCATCGTATTTTGCTGATTTGAACTGTTCTTCAGAAACCGGGGAATCGATACCGATGATACGGATCATGTCCACGTTGAATGCTTCGAAAGAACCACCCTGGTGAGCAGTTACCAATCCTTCAATCACGTCGTAGAACATATTGGATACATCCACACTCAAACGGTCACCGAATAAAGCATTGCGACGCTTCTTGTAAATAGCTTTACGCTGAGCGTTCATTACGTCGTCGTATTCCAATAATCGTTTACGGATACCGAAGTTATTCTCTTCAACTTTTTTCTGCGCACGTTCGATCGATCTCGAAACCATGCTGTGCTGAATCACTTCACCCTCTTTCAAACCTAGACGGTCCATGATTTTTGCAATCCGCTCGGAACCGAACTTACGCATCAAATCGTCTTCCAATGAAACGAAGAAAGTAGATGAACCCGGGTCTCCCTGACGTCCGGAACGACCGCGTAACTGTCTGTCAACACGACGCGAATCGTGTCTTTCCGTACCAATGATCGCCAAACCACCGGCCTCTTTAACACCTTCACCTAATTTGATATCGGTACCACGACCCGCCATGTTCGTTGCAATGGTCACGGCTCCTGCTTTACCTGCTTCTGCAACAATTTCAGCTTCTTTTTGGTGGTATTTTGCGTTCAATACCTGGTGTGGAATATTACGCATTTTAAGCATACGGCTCAATAACTCGGAAATCTCGACAGTTGTTGTACCAACCAATACCGGTCTTCCGGCTTGAACCAATTTGTTTACTTCTTCGATAACTGCTGCGTATTTTTCACGGGCAGTTTTGAACACCAAATCATTGTCATCCTTACGGGCAATCGGACGGTTGGTAGGAATTACTACCACGTCTAATTTGTAAATGTCCCAGAATTCTTTTGCTTCAGTTTCAGCTGTACCTGTCATACCCGCCAATTTGTGGTACATACGGAAGTAATTCTGAAGTGTAACTGTTGCATAGGTTTGTGTTGCAGCTTCAACTGTAACGTTTTCTTTTGCTTCGATCGCCTGGTGTAATCCGTCTGAATAACGGCGGCCTTCCATGATACGACCCGTAGATTCATCAACGATCTTGATCTTCCCGTCCATGATCACGTATTCCACTTCTTTTTCGAAAAGGGCATACGCTTTCAATAACTGGGAAACAGAGTGGATACGCTCGGATTTTACCGTGTAATCGCGGATCAATACCTCTTTTTTATCTGCAAACTCTTCTTTCGGAAGGTTTTGTTTTTGCAATTGAGCGATCTCAGATGAAATATCCGGCATCACGAAGAAATTACGGTCTTCATTTCCGGAGATCAGGTCAATTCCTTTTTCCGTTAATTCAACGGTATTTTGTTTTTCATCGATCACGAAGAATAATTCCACGTCGATTTTCTTCATTTGTCTTCCCTGCTCAGCCATGTATTGGTTCTCGACTTTTTGTAAGTGAGATTTAATACCCGGTTCCGAAAGGAATTTATGCAATGCTTTGTTTTTAGGTAAACCTCTGTGCGCACGAAGGAGTGCAATTCCACCTTGTTCCAAAGCGGTTTTTTGGTCCATTCCTTCAACTGTCCCACCGTTAATTACGGTCAACAATCTTTTTGCATCGGCCAAAGCCTGGTTCACATATTTACGTTGAGCTTCAACGATCAATTCAACACGTGGTTTCAATTCGTAGAATTCGTGTTGGTCACCTTTTGGGGTAGGACCGGAAATGATCAACGGTGTACGGGCATCATCGATCAATACGGAATCGACCTCATCGACAATAGCAAAATGGTGTTTTCTTTGAACAAGATCTTCCACGGCACTTGCCATGTTATCACGCAGGTAGTCGAAACCGAATTCATTGTTGGTCCCGAATGTGATATCGGCCATATAAGCTTGTCTGCGAGCTTCGGAGTTTGGCTGGTGTTTGTCGATACAATCTACCGTTAGACCATGGAATTGGTACAAAGGTCCCATCCATTCGGAGTCACGTTTTGCCAGGTAGTCGTTCACAGTTACTACGTGAACTCCTTTTCCGGACAAGGCATTGAGGTAAACCGGAAGCGTTGCTACCAATGTTTTACCTTCACCCGTTTGCATCTCGGCAATATTTCCTCTGTGTAGTACAGCTCCACCCATTAACTGAACGTCGTAATGGACCATGACCCATTCAACAGCAGCTCCGGCAGCAGTCCATTTGTTGCTCCAGATCGCTTTATCTCCTTCGATCGTAATTCCGTCCTTTCTGGTTGCAAGTTCTTTATCCAGTTCCGTTGCTGTAACGGTCAACTGGCCATTCACTGCCCAGCGTCTTGCCGTTTCTTTTACTACTGCAAATGCTTCGGGAAGAATTTCTTCCAGGGTCTTTTCAATGATTACATTGACTTCCTTTTCCTTTGCATCGATAGTTTCATAGATCGCTTCTTTCTGATGCAAAGGCATATTGACATCATTTGCTTTTTGAGTTAAGTCAGCAATTTCTGCTTCCAAACCTGCAATAGCATCCTGAACTTTTTGTTTAAACTTGATAGTTCTACCACGTAAAGCGTCGTCAGACTCGTTTTGTAAGGTGTTAAATATAGCTCCAACTTGTTGAATAACAGGTTGGTATTTTTTTTGGTCAGTAGCTGACTTATCGCCTAAGATCTTTTTTAAAATTCCTCCTAACATGGTGTTTCTTATAAATAGAAGTCAAAAATAGTGAAATTCCCGATGCTTCTTTGATTAATGCCTGCTCTCTGTCATAAATTATTCCAAAAGTTTTTAAACTGACAGATTGTCTTGAATGAAGTTTTATTGTCAGTCACTTTGTTGGAAACAATTTCAAAATGTCGGTATTGCATGTCGCGAATATGCCTTATCTTTGCGCATGCAAGAAATGATCCTTATCCTTGATTTTGGCTCCCAATACACCCAGTTGATTGCGCGCCGAGTACGTGAATTGAATGTTTATTGTGAAATCCATCCGTGGAATAAAATTCCGGAATTGGATGCACATGTGAAAGGTGTGATTTTGTCAGGAAGTCCTTTCTCGACAAGAGACCCGGAATCTCCAAAACCTGATTTAAGTGCGATTAGAGGGAAATATCCTTTGCTTGGAGTGTGTTTCGGAGCACAGTATATGGCTCATCATTTCGGAGGAGAGGTACTTCCTTCAACAACCAGAGAGTATGGTCGTGCAAATCTTTCTTTCTTAGACAAATCCAATGAATTGGTGAAAGGAATGTCTATTGGTTCGCAGGTTTGGATGAGTCACGGGGATACTATTAAGAAAGTACCGGAATCTTTCGAGCTTATTGCATCAACAAAAGATGTAGAGTTTGCTGGTTATACGATTAAAGGAGAAACAACGTATGGGATCCAGTTCCACCCGGAAGTATATCACTCACTGGAAGGTGCAATCCTGTTACGAAACTTTATAGTTGAGATTTGTGGCTGTTCTCAAAACTGGACACCGGATTCGTTTGTTGAAAGTACCGTAACAGAATTAAGAGCAAAATTAGGGAACGATAAAGTAATCCTGGGGCTTTCGGGAGGAGTGGACTCTTCTGTGGCAGCGATGTTGCTTCATAAAGCTATCGGGGATCGTTTGCATTGTATTTTCGTAGATAACGGATTACTTCGTAAAAATGAGTTCAATTCTGTGTTGGAAAGTTATAAAGGTTTAGGATTGAATGTAAAAGGAGTGGATGCTTCTGAAGAGTTCTATTCGGCACTTGCCGGTTTGACTGATCCTGAATTGAAACGCAAAGCAATCGGGAAAGTATTCATTGATGTGTTTGATGCAGAATCCAAACTGGTAACAGATGCCAAGTGGCTGGGACAAGGAACTATTTACCCGGATGTCATCGAATCGGTTTCCGTAAACGGCGGCCCTTCACAAACCATTAAATCGCACCACAACGTGGGTGGTTTACCGGATTATATGAAACTTCAGGTCGTTGAACCGTTGAGACTGTTATTCAAAGATGAGGTAAGACGGGTTGGGAAATCGTTGAATTTACCGGAGAATATTTTGAACAGGCATCCTTTCCCGGGGCCCGGACTAGGAATCCGTATCCTGGGAGAAGTGACGGCTGAGAAAGTGCGTATTTTACAGGAAGTGGACGCGATCTTTATTGACGGACTAAAAGAACACGGGCTTTACAACGATGTATGGCAGGCCGGAGCTATTTTCTTGCCAATCCAATCCGTAGGAGTAATGGGAGACGAAAGAACCTATGAAAATGCAGTAGCTCTTAGAGCAGTTAGTTCTACGGATGGTATGACGGCAGATTGGTGCCATTTACCATATGAGTTTCTTGCATTGATCTCGAATAAAATTATTAACCAGGTGAAAGGAATTAATCGTGTCACATACGATATCAGTTCCAAGCCACCTGCAACTATTGAATGGGAATAATTGCGGCACAATTCCTGGATTAAAAGAACCATTATTTTTTAAACTATGAAGTACTTCATTTTTCTCTGTGTCCTTTTCTTTTCAAAAGGAGTATTTGCGCAGGTCGATACAAAAGATTGGGTGTATGAATATTCCAACGGAAAGAAATATGCGGTTCACATTGCTCAAGCCGGAAATACCTTGTGGGGAATTCACACGACGTATAATGTTCCGGTAGACGATATAGTTGCCGCGAATCCGGGAATTGAAAAAGGAGTCAAGGAAGGGTACCGTTACCTGATCCCGCTTGGAGGAGCTGATATGAAGGTCCAAAGCGGGACGATTGTAAGAGAACACACAGTTGAAAAAGGTGAAACAGCATTTTCGATTGCGAAGAAATACAATGCTTCCGTAGATGATCTATTGAAGTATAATCCTGGCATTGACAAAGGACTAAAAGTAGGACAAGTCCTCAAAGTAATTGTTCCGCCAACTACTGAAACGGTTCCACCGAAACAAGTTGACAAACCGGCTGTTTCGGTTCCATCGGTTACCTTTACGGATACGGTTTTGGTGTATGAAGTAAAAGCAAGCGAGACCTTATATACGATTTCCAAACGATTCATGGTTCCGGTGAATGAACTTCAGAAGTTCAACAACCTGAAGTCAACGAATATCAAATCGGGAGACATTTTACGAATTCCATTGAAAAAGGAGAATGTAAAACAAGTTCAAATCCGTGAAGTCCAGCCGAAAGAGGAAATTCGTAAAGTGGATGAGGAGTTGATCTTCAAGTCCAAGGCGAAATACAACATTGCAGTATTATTGAGTTTCGGATTGAATGATAAATCAGGAAATTCAGCCCTTAGAAATTTGGCGACCGAGTTTTATATGGGAGTTGAACTCGCTGCCGATTCGTTGGAAAAATTGGGGTTTGATGCAACGATTAAAGTAATTGATCTGCCATTGGACTCCGTCGGAATTATGAAAGTCCTGAATACTGCAGAAATGAAAGGGATGGATTTGGTTTTCGGACCCCTGGTCCCACAAAGTGCAGACATTGTAGGAAGATGGTGCGGACAGCAAAAGATCCGTATGGTTTGTCCTTCTGCGTGCAACTCTTCATTATTGAAGAACAATCCATACATCTATGCGTCGGTTACTTCGGATATGACGCAACAAGAGGTGTTGGCAAAATATACGATTGACAAATTTAAGACGGCACAGATTATTCTCGTGAACCCTGGAAATTCAAAGGATCAGGAATTATTTGATGCTTATAGAAAACGCTTTATTGAACTTTCCAAAAAGAACGGAAATATCAAATTGATCGAGGCAAAAACTTCCGATTTTACGACCTTTATCCGGAAAAGCGGTGAATCAGTGGTAGTTTTTCCATCACGCGACAAAGGTAAAGTAATCAGTTTCATTAATTCCCTGCATAAAGCTGTTGGAAAAGCACCGAATGCAGATGTCACGGTGTTTGGTGTAAAAGAGTGGGGAGGTTTTGACGATGTTTCCGGGTATTACAAGACAAAATACAAAATTACCTGGGCTTCTTCCAGTGATTTGAATTATTCTTTACCTGATACGCAAACCCTGCTTCGTTTGTACCGCAAGAAATACAGAGCAGACATGAATAAAGCCGGAGCTCATGGTTTTGATGTTGTGTATTATTTTACTAAGACCCTGCTGATGAAAGAAGAGGTGTCAAGTGAAGTGATTAATGCATTTGATCTGAAAGCTGCTACCCCGGGCGGAGGATATGAAAATCAATCGTGCTTTATTTTGAAACACGAGGATTATGAATTAATTCGAGTTGGAGTTTTCTATGAATAAGGAGACAATCGGACAGGAATTTCGCGCCTTGCAATTATTTATTTGCAATGAGCTGGAACGCATTGACGGAAGTGCTAAGTTCTCTGAAGATGCCTGGGACCGTGCAGAAGGTGGTGGTGGTAAGACACGAACCATTCGGAACGGATCGGTGATTGAAAAGGGCGGAGTGGCTTTCTCGGAAGTTCACGGGCCTGTAACGGAAGAAATGAAAACACAATTGAAATTGGATGGGAATCACTTCTATGCAACCGGTGTTTCGATTGTTTTGCATCCCAATAATCCGCATGTTCCGATCATTCATATGAACGTACGCTATTTTGAATTGGATAACGGGATCCACTGGTTTGGCGGGGGAATTGATTTGACTCCTCATTATGTGATCCACGAACAAGCTGTTTCTTTTCATCAAAAGTTAAGAGCGGTTTGCAATAAGTACGATGAGTCATTCTATCCGAAGTTCAAGGAATGGGCAGACGAATATTTCTATTTGCCCCACAGATCCGAAACGCGAGGTGTGGGAGGGATTTTCTTTGATCATCTGAATAATCACTTTCAACTCAATAAAGAACAATTGTTCCGTTTCTGTGTGGATTTGGGAGAAAGTTTTCCATTTCTTTACGAAGAACAGGCAAATTGGGGTAAAAACAAACCGTTTACCGAGTCTGAAAAGCAATGGATGAACTACCGCAGAGGTCGTTACGCTGAATTTAACCTGGCATTTGACCGGGGTACCAAATTCGGTTTGTATTCCGGCGGAAGAACTGAATCTATTTTGATGAGTATGCCACCAGTTGCGGAGTGGGAATACAATTATCAACCTGCAGCTGATTCATTAGAAGGGCAAACATTAAGCTACCTGAAAGAAAAACACAGTTATATTTAGGGAAAAATTATCCATTATTAATTATAAAGAAGAGGATTGCTCCTTGATAATTAGGTTATTTATCATTGATGATTGCTTTTCAATTTTTAACGACAGCTTTAGTTAAATGTAAATATCTTTAACATTCCTTTAATACCTGTTATTTTTAACAAAATCAAATTCATTTAAAGGCAACTATCGCTTCATTCTTCCGTAACTTTGGTGTATCAATTAATGATTATTAAATGATTGTGAAGAAAAATTTTGTTAAGTTGATGTTTTTCAGCTTAATATCAATGACTGCTTATACTCAAACGCAACCAGCTTGCCCGAACGCGAACTTTTCTCAGGGAGGATTTAATAACTGGAATGGTTTTACAGGGGATTATACGAATCCGTTTTCGGTACCTGGGATTGTTAGCGGAAGACATACAATTATCAGTACACCTGGAGTTGATCCATATACCTGTGGTGGTTTACAGATTCTTCCCCCGGGATCCTTTGTCGTGGCGAGGGTGGGAAACAATGCTACCAATGCAGAAGCAGAGGCTATAAGATACACCATGCCTGTAACTATAGATAATTCATTGTTGATTTACAAATACGCTGCAGTTTTGGAGAATCCTTCAGGTCATGCACCGAATGAACAACCCCGGTTGAGTATTAAAGTATTGGATCAGTCAGGTAATGAAATCGGAGGTCCTTGTGGGGTTTATGATGTGTATGGTGGGCAGCCAGGACAAAACTTTCAAGTCTGCGGAGATGTTACCTGGTTGAATTGGTCCACAGCTGCTTTGGATCTATCATCGTTTATCGGTCAAACGATCCAGATTGAATTTGCTACCAGGGATTGCAGTCTTTCCGGACATTTCGGTTACGCATATGTGACAATGAGTTGCCAACCTTTGAAATTAACCGTTCAATATTGCCAGGGAACAAATAATGCGGTATTGACTGCTCCGACAGGATTCAGTACTTATTTATGGAGCAATGGAGCGACAACTCCTTCTATTACAATTCCAAACCCTGCTACAGGAACGATATACTCCTGTCAATTGACAACACAAACAAACATGGGATCCTGTTCGGTTTCCGTAGATGTGGAAGTGGAGCCTACAATTGTGGCACCGAATTATACTTACACTCAAAACTGCGGGCAATTAAATGTGCAGTTTACCAATACGTCTACGGTAAATAACAATTTCATTATTGCCAACCTGTGGAACTTTGGAGACAATACCACTTCAACTCAATCAAGTCCGAATCATACTTATGCCACACCGGGAGTTTATAATGTGCGTTTGATTTCGTATGAAACAGCGGGCTGCCGGGATACCATTATCCAGCAGGTAACGGTGAAATCCATCCCAACAGCAGATTTTACCGTTCCGAATACCTGTGTTCTGGCACCGGTTACAGTGACGAATACTTCTACGGATCTGATCAATCAAAATATGACATATTCCTGGGACTTTGGGGATGGAACTCCATTGGAGACTGCTGCCAATCCAACGCATGTGTATCAGACTGCCGGAACGTATACGATTACCCTGATCGCCATGAATGAAGACAGTTGTACGCATACACGTGTAAGAAACATTACAGTATATGATCTTCCTGCGGTGGAAGCCGGAGTTGATCAGCAACTTTGTCCGTACACTACCATGACTTTAAATGGTTCAGGTGCTGTTTCCTATACCTGGAATAATGGCGCAGTAAACGGGACACCTTTTATACCAACCGTTGACGGAAAATACATTGTAACAGGAACGGATGCAAATGGCTGTGTAAATAAAGATTCCTTAATGGTTACGTTCCTTCCTGCACCGGTTATTTCAGCAGGGCCTGATGTGACAGTTTGTGAGAATACTTCCGTTACGTTTACAGGAACAGGGGCTGCAACTACTTACACCTGGGATAACGGAATTACAGACGGACAAGCTTATGTTCCAAATGTGGGGACGTATACAATTGTTCTGCATGGCTATGATGCTTCGAATTGTTTCGGGTTGGATACTGTTATTTTAACAGTGAATCCGCTGCCAAATGTAAACGCAGGACCGGATCAAATCATTTGTGAAGGATCTTCCACGGTTCTGGCCGGATCAGGAGCAAGCACTTACGCCTGGGATAACGGAATTACCGATAATGTGTCCTTTATACCGGCAAATACCCTGACATATACAGTCACAGGTACTTCTGCTGCAGGCTGTGATAATACGGACCAGGTGGTTGTTACCATTGAAGAACCGGTTACATTTGCAATTGCACCTGCTTCAGGACCTGCTTGTGAACCTTTTACGGCAAAGATCTTTAATAATTCAACGGGTACACCAAGCGTGAATACACAATGGGTCTTCGGGGATGGGAACACGTTGTCAAGTACGAATGATACGGTGACAAACCTGTATGAAAACCAGGGGTGTTATGATGTTACTGTCACCTCAACTACCGCATTGGGGTGTGTTTGGTCACAAACTTATCCGAGTTTTATTTGTGTATATCCGAATCCGGATGCTGCATTTACGGCAAATCCAGGAGTGATTTCCGTCATTTCTCCGGAATCTGACCTGGTAAACTTATCGACCGGAGCAACCCAGTACATCTGGAACTTTGGTGACGGAACAGAAATTTCAAATGATTTTAGTCCGACACATACTTTTGTGGTAGAGCCTGAACAAAATTTCCTGGTTACATTGGTCGCAATTTCAGAACATGGTTGTGTAGATTCAATTACGAAGGTGATATTAATGGAAAAAGGTGTAATTTTGTATGCACCGAATTCATTTACTCCGGATGGGAATCAATTTAATCCTGTTTTCCTTCCGATCGTTACTTCGGGAGTAGATAAAAATCAATACGAATTGGAGATCTTCAACCGCTGGGGTGAGTCTGTTTTTAAAACGACTGACACAGAACAAGGTTGGGATGGTACATATAAAGGAATTGCTTGTAAAGAAGGAATGTATACTTGGAAAATTAAATACAAGACTTCATCAAGTGATGAAAAAAGGGAGCAATTGGGACACGTGAATTTATTGCGTTAACCGGTTCTTCAAGCTTAACAAATTCGATTATTTGTTATTAATAAAATTCAAACCCAGAAAGAAAGGGAGTCCATTTAGGCTCCCTTTCTTCTTTTTATCTCTTCTTTGATTAATTTCAATTCCCTGCCGGTTTGGCCTTTCACGGAAGTGTTTTCATCCGCTCTTCTGAAAAGGTACGGAATAACTTCCTTCACAGGGCCGTATGGAACGTATTTGGCTACGTTGAATCCCTTTGAAGCCAATGTATAGGAAATATGATCACTCATTCCCAGCAACTGGGCAAAATAAATACGTTTATCCGTTTTGTCGATCCCTTTTTGTTCGATCAGTTCAGCCAGGTATGCCGATGAATATTCATTGTGAGAGCCCGCACATAAAGCCATGTGAGAAAAATTTTCCGGTTCTGTCAAAAACTCCAAAGCTTTGTTATAATCCGCATCACACGTTTTTTTATCCGGTTGAATAGGGGAAGGATAGTTGTTTTCAGCAGCTCTTTTTCGTTCTTTTTCCATATAGGCCCCACGAACAAGCTTTACACCGTAGTGTACATCTTCAGCTTTCGCCCATGCAATGCTTTCTTTTAGGAATGTGAAGCGGTCGTGCCGGTACATTTGGACCGTATTGAAGACAATTGCACGTTCTTTATTATATTTCAGCATCATTTCATGCGTGATCCGGTCAATAACATCCTGGATCCAGCTTTCTTCCGCATCAATGAAAACCGGAACGTCTGCTTCAAATGCTTCTTTGCAAATACGGTTAACACGTTCTACCGTTTCCTGGTATTCTTTCAGCTCACTTTCAGAAATATTTTCAATTCCGGCGTTTGTCAATTCCAATAATCCGAAACGTGAAATACCGGTTACTTTGAAAACTGCAAATGGAATCCCCGGATTGCCTTTTGCTTTGCGAATAGTTGCAATGATCTCTTTTGTTGTGTGTTCAAAATCTTCCGCACTGGTTTTCCCTTCTACAGAATAATCCAGGATGGTACCGACATGGTGTTTCCACATGGAATCAATGGTGGATGTACATTCTTCAATGGTTTCTCCGCCACAAAACTGAGCAAAGATGGTTGATTTGATCATGCCTTTGATGGGAAGACCTATGTTTAAACCAAAACGTGTCAATCCTTTTCCGGATTTAACGAGGAATGGGCTTGCCATAACGGAAAATAGAAAATGTGCTCGTTTCAGGTCTTTGTCGGACTTGTGTTTGAACGCAATTTCTGTGTTATTAAAAGATATCATGGGGCAAAATTAATCGCTTTCGAGTATTTTTGTTCACCTTTAATCTGAATTTATTTGTTACATCATTGAAATTAGCGCTTTGAAAAAAATAAAATGTAATTCTTATACCGTAGAAGTAGGGAATCTGGAGCTTTCTTCTTTTCCTGCATTGCTTCAGGAATCGTACAAAGATGTTCGGAAAGTCATTGTTGTGGATGAGAATACACACGATTTTTGTTTGGAGTATTTGCTGACCGCTTTTCCAACTCTTGAAGACGCTGAAGTAATCTTATTGCCAACCGGTGAAGAGAATAAAGTAATGGAGGTCTGTTTCCAGGTATTGGAAGCTCTTTCCGATTATGGAATTGTGCGTTCGGACCTGGTAATTACACTTGGAGGTGGAGTGGTCAGTGACATGGGAGGGTTCATCGCTTCCATCTATAAAAGAGGTTTGCCATGTATTCACATCCCAACTTCTTTCATGGGAATGGTTGATGCCGCTATCGGAGGGAAAACAGGGATTGATCTGGGAAATTATAAGAACCAGATTGGAACATTCTATGATCCGGTAGCGATTTATGTGGATCAACGTTTCCTGGCGACATTGCCTGAAGAAGAATGGAGAAGCGGTTTTGCTGAAGTGCTGAAACACGCATTGATATCGGATAAAAAGGAATGGATACGGCTGATATCGAGCAAACAGGATGAGTTGTTTTCAGAGGAAAACGTGAGAAAGATCCTCGAAAAATCGATTGCTGTCAAAGCAAAAGTTGTTACTGAAGATCCAAGAGAAAAAGGAATCCGTAAATCACTGAATTTTGGTCACACGATCGGTCATGCAATTGAAGGTTATTATTTGGACCTGAACCCGATGTCTCATGGAAATTGCATTGCTCTCGGAATGATTGCAGAGGCTTTTTTGTCGAATCAGAAGGGGACTCTGGGTACGGAAGAACTCAATGAGATTGTTCAAGTGATGATGGCTTTATATCCTTGCCCTGAGGATTTGCTGACGGGTGTCGGTGTGATGCTTGAATTGATGAAGAACGATAAGAAAAACGACCAACAAGGTGTGAGAACCTGTTTTTTAAATAAAATCGGCGAATGTTCGTGGGATCATTTAATTGATGAGAACGATATCAAGATGGCTTTGAATTATTTGTACCAGGCTTATTATAAGAATTGATTTTTTCCCCCTTTGAAGGTGGGAGAGAGCACTTTGTGCTTGAAGACGAAGCAGTGACAAGCGTTAGTGCGAAAACTGCAAGGTAAAGGGGGATGGCCACCCCTCTCGATCTCCCCTCAAGGGGAGAAGCGCTGAAAAATTATTTCTTTAGCTCCAATAACTTCGATTTAATCTTCTCCAGCTTATCGATCAGGATTTCATTCTGAGGTGCTTGTTTGGCTTCGGAATGGGCTTTATCGCTTGATTTCAGGGCCTTTTTAGCACCATCAAGCGTGTATCCCTGTTCTTTTACAAGTTGATAAATCTTGTTAAAATGCTCGATGTCTTTTACGGTAAACAACCGATTTCCCTTTTTATTTTTCTTGGGTTGAATTACCGTGAATTCTTTTTCCCAAAACCTTATCAGTGAAGTGTTTACATCAAATATAGCAGCAACCTCTCCAATGGAGTAATATAACTTGGTCAATACGATATTTTCTAATTTACTCACCGCCAATGATTTTGATTCTGTGAAAATAATGATAATTTTGCACCGTCAGAAATATTATGTCCTTAAAAACTTACATATTTTCGATAGCTGTAATTCTTACGAGTCATGCGATTCAGGCGCAAACAGCTACAGGTTCTTTACCTCAAAAGAGTCAGGTGTCATCTGACACCCTGTCGAAGCAGGCAACAACGTCAGCGGCATTGGCAGTTGATTCAGCTCCAAAGATTAACAAACAGGTAGAAGAGATCATTCAATTTGCAAAGAAATTCCTGGGGACTCCTTACCATTATGCGGGTTCTACACCATCCGGTTTTGATTGCAGCGGTTTTATTTATTACGTCATGGGTAACTTCGGAATGCGTCTTTCCCGTTCAAGCCCCGGATTGGCAGAGTTTGGAAAAACTGTCAAATTATCCGAGTTGCAACCGGGCGACCTGATGTTCTTTAAAGGACGAAGCACGCGTTCTGCCGGCGTGGGACATGTAGCCATGGTGGTAGAAGTGAAAGATGGTGTGATCAAGTTTATTCACAGTTCTACTTCCAGAGGTGTGATTATTGATACATTCAACAATAGCGGATATTATGTTCCCCGTTATTTAAAATCAAAACGTTTGGATTACGGAGGAATTGCTCCGAAGAATTAATGTTTGGATTTTACCGTTTTTAGGTGCCATAAAAGGTAAACGACACATAGAAATGTCATTCCCGCACCGAATAAAAAGACATTCCAGATCGATTTCAGGTTATTTTGATACCACAAATTAGTGGACAACGCACCGCTCAATACACCGAATTCCAGTGCAATGAACATGGTCCCGGTTCCGCGGCCCCGTCTGTTCTTTGGAGAGAGATCGGCGGTCCATGCAAAAATAGTCGGTGAAATTATACCCGTAGCAATTCCGAAAATGATCGAAGAGATGTAATACCAGCTTTCTGTTTTTGATAGTCCGATCAGGATCATTGAAATACATAAAACAACCATCCCCACGGCAAGCGTTTCTCTTCGACCATAGGTGTCGGATACTTTCCCGGTCACTAAGCGGATCAGGATTGTTGCCATGACATAAAAGATAAAGAATGCTCCTTTGTTTTCTATGTGCAAATAATCAGAAATGTCCGGCGAAAGAACAAGAATGATTCCGGAGCACATAGAAGAAAGGAACATGACAATTGCGACGGGAATCACACTTGGTTCAATAATCTCATTGGATTTGATTTTCAAGTGACTCAGGTGGAATTTGTGCGTATTGGGAAGTGTTTCCTTTACATTGAAAAATAGTATGTAAGACAAAGCTGTGAACAATGCTGCAGTGAAAAATAAAGCGTCCCGGTTTCCGATCTCAACAATAAAACTGGAAAGCCCTTGTCCCAGTCCCATCCCAATTGAAATAAAGGTTCCCCACAATCCCATTCCAAAACCACGCTTATCTTCCGGGAGGATATCAGTAATCAATGCAGTTGCACCGGTTGGGTAAAAACCGACACTAAATCCATGCAGAAAACGCAGCATCAATAAGAACCACGCAGCAAATGCAAAGGAATAAAGGGCACAAACGACCACCGAGACGAGCAACCCGATCAGCATCACCTTTTTACGTCCGATAATGTCTGAAAGTTTCCCTGAAAACGGCCTGGAGAAACCAGCTGAAATGGTGAATAAACCAATAATTAATCCTTTTAGACCGGGAGAACCAAGGTCTGTTAAAAACGCATTCATTTCCGGAATTACAATGTTGTAACTCGTTGTGAAAAGAAGCATAGAGAAGCTTAACTTCCAGAAGTTGGAACTATATGTTTTCAAGATAATGTAAAATTAGCAAACTCTTTTGTTGGAGGGACAATCCGGATTTAAAAAAAACTGTCGCTTCTCCTAAATTATTTCCGCACTAATCAGCCGCGGCGGATTCAGTTATCAAAAGCTATTCGCTTTTTCTTAAATTTAATCCTCTTTGTTGAACCGCGCTAACGCTTGTTCAATTATCAAAAGCTATTCGCTTTTTCTTATTTTTGATAAAAAGAAATTCGAATGAAAGAAGCCACATTGGGTGCAGGATGTTTCTGGTGCATCGAAGCATGTTATAAAGATCTGAAAGGAGTGATTTCGGTTACTTCCGGATATGCAGGCGGACACGTAGACAATCCTACTTATAAGCAAATTTGTACGGGAACAACGGGCCACGCAGAAGTAGCGCGGGTGGTGTACGATGAATCACAGATTTCCTTTGATGAATTGCTGGAAGTATTTTGGTTTGTTCATGATCCAACCCAACTAAACAGGCAGGGAAATGACATCGGAACGCAGTATCGTTCAGTGATCTTCTATCATGATGCGGAGCAGAAAGAGAAGGCGTTGGCATATAAAGCAAAGTTGACAGAAGAGCACGTTTGGGAAAACCCGATTGTTACGGAAATTTCCCCGATCTCGAATTATTTCCCGGCGGAAGATTATCATCAAAATTACCTGGAGTTGAATCCGGGGAATGCGTATTGCCAGGCGGTGGTAAGACCGAAATACGAGAAATTCAAAAAAATCTTTGCGGACCGATTGAAATAAAAAATGCAGGGCTGAAAATTTTCAGCCCTGCATTTTTTACAATTCATCTTCATCAGCCGGTGGCCCTGCAGGCTTTACCTTTCCACCTTGTTTTTCGGCACGCTTCGCCTGCATTTTTTCGCGCTTTTCTTTCTCCCATGCTTCATATTTTGCATATTGATCGGGTGTAAGCACTTCCTTGTATTGTGCGTTGCGTGAATTGTGGGTTTCTTTCAACTGCGCCATTTTCTGTTCTTTTGTCAAAGATGTATTGTCACGAATGGCATCGTTTTTTTGTGCTATTCCCAAATTGATATCATGGATTTTTGTTGTTTGGGCATCATCCAGTCCCAATTTGGTTTTCATCTTTTGAGCAGAATTGCTGGCTCTTTCTTCAGCCGGTTTACGTTCTCTTTTTTCGTGTTGCTGTGCCATTGCTGTTCCACCAACTGCTAAGGCTATTGCTAAAATAAGTGTCTTCATACTAAACCATTTTAAAATTTAAAGTTATTACCGGTAAGACCCGATTAATTTCCAATGGTTTAATTGAATTAAAAAATATGGATGATGTGGGGACGCGATTAATCCTGTCCTTACAGGATACTGGTTTTATTGTTGTATTTTCGGGAATTATGCAGAAACTTTTTTTCATTCTATTTGTTGGACTTACGGGAACAGCCTGTTCAATTGTAACGGCATCGAGAACAGATGGAAGGGAAGTTTTTATGAATCACAAACGTTTGGCAGCCGTTCCTTTTGAGTTGTATTACGATTCTACCATCACAAAAATCTCCCTTTTCGGGAACCAGATTACAGACATAGATAGTGAGATTGTTAATCTTCAGAACCTGGAAGTGCTTTATTTGGGTCGTAACCGCATGAAAAGTTTCCCCACTGCAATTTGTGGGTTGAAGAACTTAAAAGTGCTTAGTTTGGCTTATAATGATATTGATTCGATCCCGGATTGTATTTGCCGGTTAAAAAAACTGGAACGCCTGTTTTTATCAAACAATAAACTGAGGTATGTTTCTGATTCTTTGGGAGGCCTGAAAAAACTGGAACAATTAGACCTCAATCGCAATTCAATTAAGAAGCTTCCGGAGGATTTGGGCTATCTGTCCTCGATGCAATTCATGGACCTGAGTTTCAATAACCTGGATAAACTTCCCGATTCAATGCAATATATGACAGGATTGAAAGAATTGAACCTCCAATATTCCGGTGCAATGCTCCAGGTTCCGGAATCGGCTTGTAGCTTGAGAATGCTTGAAAAAATAAAGGCAGATCCGTCCATTGTATTTCCTGTTTGCTTTTTGTCGCAGCAAACGAATCGCCTGGTGATCTATATTGAGCCTTAATTCCTTCCCCAGAAATAGAACAATACAAAATCGTAGCTTGCGTGGGCAGCAATGCAAAACCACAAGCCCTGTTCTCCTGAAATAGCAAAGCTTAGTACCAAAATAAATAAACACACCAACAGGCCATACTTGGTTGTTTCCAAATCCCATGGATTTATGTAACCATGGATCGCAACAAAAGCAATGGAAGCTAAAACAGGATGCAACCATTGTTGTACGGCAACCCGAAACAGGATTTCTTCTCCAAAACCGGCACAAAGCGAAAGAAAAAGGATATCGAAGATATTCAGGCGCATGGACCGGATCAACTGGTGTTGTACCGAAAAACTCTTTCGGGCAGTTTCTGTGTTGGTAACTATGAGCATGAAAACCCCGAATGCTACACCGTATTCGATCCCGATCCCGGTCCAGGCAGTAGTGATGTGTTCCAACTGAAGGAATTTACTTATTTCAGGCATTCCGCAAAGGAGCCAGCCAAGAGGTGCCATCAATAAAGTAGCAACTCCCAATAAGTAGATTTTCCATTTTGACATCTTAAGTCAATTTAGTGATAATGGATTGATGATCGGGATAAAGGGTTGTTAATTCTTCTGAAGAGAATAATTCGAAGTCATTAAAATCAAAACCCGGAGCTACTGCACAAGAAACAAATGCGTAGCCGGTATCGTTCTTTAAGTGAGACCCGAAAATAGTACGTGCGGGAACCACGTGGAACGGAACTTCATTTTGGCTTAAATCCAGGCCCAACTCGGTTACCTGGTGTTCACCATTCGCTAAAATACTGTGAACAAGCAGGGGAGATCCTTCGTGAAAATACCAGCATTCGTCTGATTGAATCCGGTGAAATTTTGAAACACTGTTTCCGGTGATTAAAAAATAGATACTTGTCAATAAGTTTCGGTCTTTTCCCGGTATAGTTTCAACGGAACGGTATGTTTCGGCGTAAAAGCCACCTTCCGGATGGCTTTGTAAGTTGAATTTCTCAATAAGATCTTTGGCTCTTTGCGGAAGTTCCATTTTATTCTATAATGGGTTTGTTGACAGGTTCTTTCTTCTTTTTGGGAGTTGGAATGAAATACCTGAAGTCAATGGTGAAATAACCCGCTGAAATTGGTTTATAAGCAGTCAATTGCTTGGATGTTCCACTTTGCCGAAGAATCGAAACACCAAAAAATGGTGGTTTAAAAGGAACTTTAGCACCAAATCCCAGGAAGAATGTTCCTGCTTTTTCGGTCCGGTATTCAAAACCAACACCTGCATTAAATGCAAAATACGTACTGGCGGTCCTTCTTCCCTGGATAAAGATGGCTTTTTTTGGTGCAGGGAGCATCGAATCCTGTACATCCGACGGATAATGAGTTATTGATACTCCCAATGAAGCATCGGTATACCATTTTTCAGTTAATTTAACGTAGAAAAGGGCATTTAAGGGAATATCATAATTGATGAATGCAAGTTTTTGACTGTCGTAAATATTGGAATCAGGAATGGAAACACCAACCTGATAAATTCTTCTGACTTGTGAAATACCGGTTTCCAGGCTGATATTTTTAGATAGGCCGATCCGGATAGTTGCTCCAAATGTGAATCCCCATTTATTATGAAAGTCTGTTGACATGGAGCCGGTACTGTCCAATAGTTCGGTATGCACAGCACCGATAAAATTGTTTGGGATTACGGGAGCTGCTACAATACCGAAATAAGAAGGGAATCGCTCCTTTTTTCGCTTTTGCCCAAAAGAAACAATCGAAAAAGCACAAATGAATAGGATAAACAGGAATTTTTGCATTGTACTTTTTTCTTTCTTCTTTATAATGTTATAACGATTTTTACTTTTGACTGGTTGGTAGACTAACGTTGATTTATCGGACTTATTGTTTCCACTCGGTCAGGTATTCAATTGGTTTTCGCTGTCCTTTCGGCCATTCGATCGATGGATATCCCAGATAGAACAATCCGACACAGCGTTGTTCCTTACTCAAACCGAGAAATTCATTGAAACGTTCAAATCGTATAATTGCCGGAGTGGACCAAAATGCTCCGATTCCTTGCGCGGTAGCAGTCAGGTGCATATTTTGAACAGCACAGGAAATAGCTGCAAAATCATCATCTTCTGAAATGCGCGTATCTTCCTCCCTGTGTAATATGATTGCGATTACAGCACTTGCCAGCTTAGGTCTGCTTATCAGTTTTCCCAATTTGCTGTCTATTTGTTTTTCTTTTGGAATTTCTGAAAGGTAGGTATTTCCCATTGCTTCGGAAAGTTCATTCAATGCGTTATCCTGGAAAACGATAAATCTCCAGGGTTGGGTCATTCCATGAGTAGGAGCCCAAATCGCGTTATTCAGTAATAATTCGATTTGTTCCTTGTGAATTTTTCGGGTACTGTATTGTTCCGGATAAATGGTTCTTCGATCGCGAATAATCGCTGTTACTTCACTTAGATTGTAACGCATTCTTTCATTTTTTTGTAAAAATAAGAAAAAGCGCAGCTTTTGAAGACTAAATTATGACAAACGTTAGTGCGGAAATAATTTAGGAGAAGCGCAGCTTTTGAAGACTAAATTATGACACTTACGAAGTATGCACCGCAGGTAAACGTTAGTGCGGAAATAATTTAGGAGAAGCGCAGCTTTTGAGACTTGTTACAATCAGTTGCGGCTGGTGAATTAGCGCCTTTCAATTTAACGATCTGAACCATTTCCGTCTTTAAGTGCTTTTTGGATCAGGAAAAAGATGCGGTCAATAGTATCGTACGAACCATTAGGAACCGGTCCCAATGCAGGAGCATTAATCACATAACCGAATGGATCGATCAGTACATAGTACGGATAATTGACTACATTGTAGTTCTTGAAAATGGAATTACTTTCTTTACTCGAAATGACCTTCCAGGGTAATTCATTCTTTAGCTTGGCAAAATCGATCGAGGGATTGTCCTTGTAAACCATTACGAAGCTAAAATTGTCTTTGTAGCGTTCATAGATCGGTTTCAGCAGGTTCATTTGTTTCATATTGTCCAGACTTGTCGGGTCTACAAAAAACAAATACAGGTATTTCTTTTGGAAACTTTGAAGTGTGAGGTCATTCCCATCATCTTTTAGTAAGAAATCAGGAGCTTTGGATCCCTGGCTCAATTCCGTTAACCGGAAGTGCAGGTTTTGGGCAATTAATTTGTTCTCAGGATATAAAGCCGCTTTTGAAACACTATCCAGGATCGTCAGAATATTTGTTTGCGGATAATCCTTATCATAATAACATTCCGAAAGTGCTTTCAGCATGATTAATTCCCGAAGTTTGTATTGTTTGGTTAATGTGTATTCCTGTGAAAGTGCCTTGGCAATAACTGTCGGACTTGATTTTAATATTCCCAGATAGACCTTATTATTTAATTCGGGACTGATCCGTGACAGCAGTTTTTCATAGAAATGCAGAATGTACTGCATGTATGCTTCGTTTTGATAGTAAACCGGGGTTGAACGAATATAGAAGTCAAATTTTTCATACTGATTTCGTGCTCCCAAAAACCGAAGATCATCTAATTTGGCGATGGTGTATCTTCTGTGGTAATTGAAATACCTGTCTGTTGTGTCTGCTTTGTAATAGTTCTCTACATCCAGTTTAAAAGTGTCCAGTCGGGATACGAAATATTTTGTATCTGCATTGTGTTTGGTATAATACCGTGCAACAAACTCGTCGTTCCAGCGATTAAACTCCAGGATCTTGTAATTGATATCGTCTTTTGCCAGGTTGTAGAAAACCAGTTCCACGAAATTCCCGGAAGGGTTGTAGGGATCGAATTTGTTTTTTTCAGGAAGCAATACTTCGTATTTTCCTGAAGGGTTTGCAAATAAATTCGCTTTGTTATTTCCAGCTTTAAGAATCAATTTACGTGTTTCATCCAGGTTGAAAACCAAACTGAAAGTACTATCAGGTTTAACGGTTGATGAGGCGATCCGTTCTTCCCGCAGGGTGATAAAATCCGAAATCTGGTAAACTTCTATTTCTTTTCCCACATAAGCAGGAGCGTAACCAGTGATCTCGGTAATAGATTGCCCATAGATTTGAGAGCAGGCAACGGCAATGAAAAGAAGGAAAAAGTATTTGTTCATGTCTAATTAACGAGCTGATCGAAATTTGTTACATACTTATCAATTTTCCCGCCATTTTTATAGATTTCCCGAATGATCGTTGCATTGATTGCAAAAAGGGCTGTATCAGGAATCAGAAATACAGTTTCAATCTCAGTCATATCGCGGTTCATCAATGCGATCGGAACTTCGTAGTTAAAGTCTTTTACATCCCTTAATCCACGTAAAATGTAAGAACAACCTTCTTCCTTACACATTTCAACGGTTAGTTTTTCGTATGTGATCACACGGATTTTGGGTTCATCATTAAAACAGCTTTTGATGTGTTGTAACCTTTTCTCGAGTGGAAATAAATAGTTCTTGGTGGAATTGATTCCTACAGCAATAACGATTTCATCAAACAAACCAAGTCCTTTTCTGATGATATCTTCATGACCTTTTGTAAAAGGATCGAAAGATCCGGGGAAGCAAGCACTTTTTTTCATATCATTCGAATTGAAAGAAACTAAAGTAAACATTACCGAAGTTCCTGGTTTCTATATATCCTTCTTCCTGGCTCAAATCTGTTTGTTTTCCATGCTCAATCAAGCAGATACCTCCAGCGTTGAGGAGTTTTCGTTCGCGTATGATTCGTACAATGCTATTGTGAAATGTCAGATCATACGGTGGATCAGCGAAGATCAGGTCAAAGGTGTCGTTGCAATTGTCCAGGTAATTGCGTACATCGTTTTTTGAAATGAGCCATTCGTCTTCGATACCCAAATCACTCTTAAGTTTATACATGAACTTGATACAAACCGGGTGTTTATCTACCGAAGTAACATTTCCGGCTTCACGGGACAGGAATTCCAGTGAAATATTGCCTGTTCCGGCACAAAGGTCCAATATGTTGAGATTTACCAAACTGTACCTGTTTTCCAATACATTGAAAATTCCTTCTTTTGCAAAATCCGTTGTGGGCCTTGAAGGAAAGCTTTTGGGAGGATTGAACCTTCTTGCTTTGTAAATGCCTCTTACTATACGCACAATGACTGGTATTGAAGGTGACTGGACGGTTGAATTTCTATTTTCGACTCTTGGAACAAGTTGATCTTTTTTAACTTAGCTTCCAGTTGTTTTTGTGTGTTTTCGATTTGTTCCCCTGTACCATGCATGAATAATTCGTTCTTTGAATCAATTTGGAGCTGGGTAAAGACGGTTGCCAAATGATAAACGATGTCTTCTTCACTTTGGTATTCCTGGATGCTGGTATGAACAATGTTTCCGTCTTTCCGCACGACAAGTGAAAACTGTTCTTCGTGAATGACCAGGTGACTTCGCAAAGGTACAAGCGAACCCGTAGTCAAATACCTGAGAATATGAGCCATTTCATGTTGAATAACGATTCTGGGTGCTTTGAGGATTAAAACAGATTTCACCCACATCGGGAGCTGGTAAATAATAACCGAACTCCATTCAGGTAAGCGATTGTAGTCCACATCGCTTTTTGAAATGCTCTTGTGAGCGGTATACTGCAATAGTGTTTCAGGTGTTGATGCTGAGAATAATGAATTCGGGACCAGGCAGAATTCCTGTGCAAAATAGGAACAGGAAAAATTTTCAAAACGGTCCAGATTCCCTATTTTTTCGATTACCAGCGTAAGGACTTCCTTGTACCCGACATCTGTTCTTTTCGTACAGTTTGCTTTTTCCAATAACTGAATTTCACCTCCCGTAAGTTGGAAAGCCGCTATGCTTTGTTGAGTAATTTCTAGTATTAACTGCACAAACTTGTTTTGTACAAATATAATAAAACTCTTCTGAGGGATTTCCTCTATGTCGTTCTCGATACATCCCTGACGCTTCACTGCGTTACGGTCAGGAATACTCGAACTGACTTACCTGAAATCATAAAGTATCCAGAACTCGTAATTCGCAATTAGAATGTGTAATTTTATCTCATGGATCCGTCGTCTTTGCAGCAGGAGTGTTATCAGTTAATTCGTTCTTTTTTTGGGCATATTCCCAATGAAGAGCAGGAATTGCTGATTCAACATCTTTCTCATTTTACTTTTGAAAAGGAGAATCCGGCTTGTTTTATTTTGAAAGGTTATGCAGGGACAGGGAAGACCAGTATCCTTGGAGCCTATATTCAGGCATTGGATGCATTGAAACGGAAAACCGTACTGATGGCTCCGACCGGGCGAGCTGCCAAGGTGCTTTCACTCCGGTCTAACATGCTTGCAACAACTATCCATAAACGGATTTATTTTACCGCAACCGGACCCGACGGATCGGTGAAATTGCAATTGGCTCCCAACAAATCCAAGAATACGATTTTTATTATTGATGAAGCTTCCATGATCGGGGATTATTCTTTGCAGGCTGACGGAAATATTTCCCGCAATTTGCTGGAAGATGTTTTTCAATATGCTTTTAGCGGGGAGAACTGTAAGTTGATTTTACTGGGGGATGAAGGCCAGCTTCCACCGGTAGGTTCGGATGAAAGTCCTGCATTAAGTACAGCCTACCTCAATCAGCATTTTCCATTGGTGGATTTTACGGTATACGGCCTCACTTCAGTAGTGAGACAACGAACCGATTCGGGGATTTTGGAGAATGCTACACGTATCCGGCAGGCGCAGATGCAGGAAACGGTGCCACAACTGGATTTGCATTCGTTCCAGGATGTACAGGCTGTTCCGGGAGATGAATTGATTGAAAAAATAGAATCCGCTTACAGTAATTATGGCGGAGATGAAGTGATGATTGTTACACGATCGAATAAGCGCGCCAACCTCTATAATCAACATATCAGGAACCGCATTTTAATGATGGAAGAGGAGTTGTGTGGCGGCGATCTGCTGATGGTGGTGAAGAACAATTATTTTTGGCTTGATCCTTTAAGTTCAGCCGGATTTATAGCGAACGGAGAATTGTTGAAAGTACACCGGATCCGCCGTGTTGAGGAAGTTTATGGTGTGCGTTTTGCTCACCTGGAGGTTTCTTTGATCGATTATCCCGATTTAGACCGTTTTGAAACTATTGCTTTCATGGAAACCCTGACTATCGAACAACCGAACCTGGACCGTGGATTCCTGAAGGAATTGTTTTTCGAAATAGAAAAGGATTTCATGCATGAAAGGAATAAGCAGAAACGTTACCAGGAGATCATGAAATCACCCTATTTCAATGCACTTCAAATCAAGTTCGCTTATGCGGTGACGTGTCATAAATCACAGGGAGGACAATGGTCTGTAGTATTTGTGGATCATGGTTATCTGGAGTTCGAACAAGTGGATTTTTCTTTTTTGCGTTGGCTTTATACCGCTGTAACGCGGGCAAGCGAGCAGTTGTATACCGTGAACCTGATGGAGGAGTTGATTGATAATTCCTAATTGTAAATGCCGTCCCGATAGCCATTGATGCTTCGATCAAGGTTTTAAAACTATCGGGATACGAATTGGAAATTAATTGTTTTATTCCCGTAATTCAGTCCAAGGGAAGGAGGACCGCATATTCCTTGAATGCATATTTTTTGATCGATTTGGCTTCCGATGTAGCATGCGGGTTTTCGATGCGAAGAACTCCAACGATCGGGTATTTGTCATTTGCCATATTGGGATAAGTAACTTTTGCGCGCAGGAGATGAATCGAAAAAGCACTCATTTTGTCTCCCTCGTAAATCCGTACGATATAAAAAACCTCATTCTTTTTGGAAACGACTTTATGTTCCATGTATGCCAGCTTTTTTACCTGCAGATAATTAGATTGCCGTGAAACAGGTTTCAGGTAAAAATAGGTTTCCATGAATGGGTTGATATGCGCTTCGTTGTAGTTTTCTCCCTTGATTGAAATACGGCTTCTTGCCCTGGATGAATCAGTGTTGTACTTGAAAGGGAATTCCAGCCTGATTTTTTCCCACCTGCCTTTGATAAGGTTAAAACGGCTTAATCTTCCAATGGTCAAAATCACAATTATTCCTGAAAAAACAATTGAAAAAGCAATTGATTCAATGCTCCATTCCAGGCTGTGATCGATTAAAGTCAATAAAAATTGTGCTCCAAAAATGATGCAGTAGTAAATAAACAGCCGTTTAAAAACAAAAGAGGAATCAATAATCTCTTTGTAAGAGAAGTAGGGAGAATTATTGATCGAATTGTTCAGGATAACTGCGAAAATAGAGATGGTTACCAGGAAATAGAGTACCGTGAATAGCCATCCGACCTGGTGTAATGGCGGATACATCAGGAAGAAATCGTAGATTCCGTGAGCAAGCGAGGCCAGTAAAAAACAAGCAAGAACCGTTAGGAAGGAGTTTTTCTCCGGTTTAAACCGGAATAGAATAAGTCCGTAAGCAATGATCGAGGTGTCGAACATATGTCCTACGGTTGAGAGAATAGCTCTTCCGTTAATGATTTCCGGGCCGCTTCTACTGAAATATGTAACATGTTCGACAGCGGAAAACCCCAGTGCACAAACGGAAACATACATCAGATAATCAAGGGGTTCCTTTAAGTGTGAGCGGAAGACCAGGTAGAAGAAGAAGAAAGCAAAGATTTTGGAAAATTCTTCCAGCATTCCAACCTGGAAAATGGCGTATGCCAGATCATTCACAATATTTCCGTTGATCTCCAATGCGTGTCCGTTCAGCACGTACATATGGAAACCAAAAACAACGAATACCGAACTTCCTCCCAATAAAAAAGCAACGATCACATGGAAGAGGCTATTCTTGTGGTGCACATCTATCAAACGGAAATAATCCACCCAAATCCATGCAATGAACAAAGAGATGAGTGAATAGGTCAGGATCAGAAGCATGTTATTCTAATTTAAATTGTTTTGAAATCCGTTACAGCGGATTATTCATCGAAAGCAATGTTGTCTCTTATTTGATGTTTAATAATTCCTGCCACTTGAATGAAGTTGGACCGCAACTTACTTTTAATCCGTCCAATTGTTTGTTTAGTCTGTCAATAACAATTTTAGCTTCTTCTCTGCTTAAATATGTGCCGGCAAGAACATTGAGTTCCATTTTTAGTTTTTGGATCACTGTTGCAGTTCTTAATGCAGAAAGGTAATCATTGCCGCTCAGATGGTATTTGTTCAATTCGGTTTGAATGGCCTCATTGGAAGCTTTTAAATTGGTTTTAACCGGATCAGTAAAAGTATTGATTTCAAGTAAAATTCCGCGGTTCAAAAAGATGTTTACCTGTGTCGAGCGTAAACGCACATTGGAGGAATCCATTTTGGACTTTAAACGTTCCTCATCTGTTCCGCCCTGATAGGCATTCCATTCGGTTCTGTCTGTGGCTCTGACAACGTTAGTACCATTCCATTTTCCAACTCCCTGTCCACGACTGATGACTTCAAAGGGCAGTTTTTTGTCTAAAAGAGCTTCAAATAGTTGCCGGACCGAAACGCTGTCGGATGCCTGGAACAATGGTTTATTCAGATTCCATTTATTGGATTCGAATTGGTCTACCAAATTCAATTGAACACGTGCATCGAATCCGGGTTTTGAGTCCGCAAGGTTAATGTGTAACATCACTTCATCCGCATTATCGGAGAGCGGTCCGTCCGGAATGGCGATCAGACGTACTTCAAAAGGTGTTTTTAAGGTGTCTGCTTTGAACGTGAATTCCTGTGTGTAGAGATCAAAGGTAGAAGAATCCGAGAAGGTGTATAATCCGTCTTTTTCAGTAAAGTTGACCCAATGATAACCCATTGCAGATTTGTAATTGTCTAATCTTCTCTGATAAATTGCAAGCAGGTCAATGGCTGCTTTTTTCTCAATTTCCAGTTCTTCAATTATTTTTTTGTAACGTTCGTATTCTCCATAAAGGTAGATCAGTCCTCCCTGTTCTTTTTTACGGGCTTTTTTGCCTGAATCTGTTTTCGGTTGAGCAGTGAACTCTCCACCTGTAGTTTTCTTTAATGCTTTTTTCTTTTTCCGCTTAACAGAGCCAGGGACCTTTGAACTGGTGGTAATGGTTCCCATGGTCATATTGGAGTATTTGTGCTCGTCTTCGTTGATTTTCTTTTCGGTTTCGTCCTTTTTTCGTTTTGCGGTTTCAATTTCGTAATCGTACCCCTTTTTACCATAAATCTTATCCCACAGTTTGGCAATTTTATCCTTTTCCAGTTCATTAATTACCGCCTGGAAGGTCTTTCCATCACTGTATGTGGAATCAGGAGAAAGGAAACGGGTATCATTTGAGCCAAAAAGGTGATAGGAGAGTCCGTTCCGTTCAATAACCACGGTTGTCTGTTTTTTGGAATTGTAACCCCAAACATCAAAATGAAGTTGGGTTAATTTGTTTTCACCGACAGTTTCAAAATCAATAACAGGCATGCGGACCGGTTCCAATGCGGTTTTATTTCTTTTGGAAGGATCAATCATTTTTACTTCATAGGGGAATAGTCCGATTGCCTTTGGCAGTCCTTTGTTCCATCTTCCATTCTCGTCCTTTTCACGTTCATTTAAAAGTCCGGAGGTTTCCGAACCGTCTCCGGCAGCAATGAGGACATTTTTGAACGTTGTTGCGGTTCCGCCTAACTGTAAGAAGATTTCATATGCCCTTTTCTCCACATAAGCGTTTGTGGCATAGTTCATCGCTTCAAGCGTAACCAATTGATCCTCTACAGAAAGAAAATGAAAGGTTGCCAGCATGGCTGCTTTATCATCAAAACTAAGGCTTGGATTCAGAACTGCAAGTATTTTCTTTTGAATTTCAATCGTTCCGTTTTCCGTTTTCAGGGCGGTAGGCGGAAGTTTCGATTTCAACAAAGCTTCGAATTGGTTGTACTGCGTTTTATAACGCTCAAGGTCATTTTCCGATTGCCGGGAAGCAAGCAGTATCTTATTCAATTCCCAAAGTGCCATTTTATTTGCCGCTTCGGCAATGATTCCTTTTGGTGATTTCTCGATTTCTCCTTTCCGGATAAAAAGGGAGTTCGGGTTATTGATGATATAACTTTCGATCGAGTCATAGTTCAATTCTTTGTTCATCAAACGGACAAGCGGTCCGGAGTATTCAAAATAACGGCCAATGCTGTTATCAAGAATGGGACTTTTCTTAACAATATGGAAAAGGTATGCGCGGTCTTCAGCTGTCAGATCATTTGTTCCCTGACCAAAAGACGTAAAGCATACAAATGAGATTAAAAGGGTGTAAACGTATTTCATTCGTTTGATTATGGAATTCAAATATCTTTAATAATTGGTTCCACTGAAATACGTAACAAAAATAGTTGTTAACAAAAATCCCGACGTTCGTATGATGTCGGGATTTGTTTTTTTAATGATTAATGATCAAAGGAATTCGTTCCTGAACCAGATCACTGTTGATTTCGATATAATAAACTCCGTTTGAATATGCATTGAGATCAAATTCAAGAGTAAAGATTCCCGGATAGGATTCATTGAAGACCATTTTTCCTTGTGCATCATAGATGATGATGTGCTCCATAGGAGTTCCGTTTGAAACAACCTGGAATTGTCCGTTGTTTGGATTCGGGAACAAGGAGAAATATGAAAGTTCTTTTTCATCGATACCGGCACAGTCGTTCACTTCAATCGTTGTTTGAGCAGAAGCAGAACAATTGTTTACATCCACATATGTATATACTACAATCGATGATCCGACACCTGCAGATGCAGGATAGAAGATGTTCGATGTAATTCCGTCACCTGTATAAGTACCACCTGACGGCAGACCGTTTGACATTGTGAATGGAGCTGTGTAAGAACACAGAGGCCCGATCGGATTAATCGTTACAACCGGAGCCGGATTTACAACAACCGGGATTACTGCTGATGAAGAGATACAGCCGTAAACGTTTTCAACCGATACCCAGTAGTTTCCGGAAGCCGTTACCTCTAATACCTGCCCGATATATCCTGTTGACCAGGTGTTTGTTCCTGTTCCTGAAGTGAAGAGGAATAATTCTTCACCTTCGCAAATTGTAGTTGGCCCGCTTGGGGTAATAACCGGAGTTGCAGGTGAAGGATTGACAGTTACTACTATTGGAGCAGATGATTGTGAAGGGCAACCTGTCTGGTTTCCAACAACCGAGTAAGAACCGGATGTTGTCACCGTGATTGACTGAGTTGTAGCTCCTGTTGACCAGGTACTGTTCGGATCAGATGAAGTTAATGTTACACTGGAACCATCACAAATAGTTGTTGATCCGGATGCTGAAATAGTTGGAATTGCAGAGACCGGGATAACGGTTACGTTCATCGGAGCACTTGTGGTAGAACATCCGTTTGCATTTGTGTAAGTAACTGTATAAGCCCCGCTTGTTGTTGCATTGATACTCTGGGTAACTCCACCAGTTGACCAGGTATTTCCACTTGTATAAGAAGAGGTTAACGTTACGAACGATCCCTGACAAATAGTTGTTGCTCCACCTGCTGTAATAGAAGGTGCAGGAGGATTAGAGAATACGTTGACAACAACCGGTGCAGAAGAAGACGATGCACATCCGTTCCCGTCTATATAGATCACACTGTAGACACCGCCTGTGGTGACAGTAATGTTTTGCGTCATTGCAGCAGTTGACCATGAGTTTCCTGTTGGCTGAGAAGATGTTAATATTACCGATCCACCTGCACAGAACGAAGTTGGTCCGCTGGCAGTGATAACCGGAGCTGCAGGAATGGAGTACACGGTAACTGTTACCGGCGCTGAAGCAGGGGAAACACATCCGTTCCCATCTGTATGAGTAACAGTGTATGTTCCACTGTTGCTCACTGTAATAGAGTTTGCAGTTGAACCACCCGACCATAGATTATTTGAACTGTAGGAAGAAGTCAGCGTTACCGAACTTCCGAAACAGAACGAAATTGGTCCGTTAGCACTGATAGTCGGAGCAGCCGGGATTGGATTTACAGTTACTACAGTTGGAGCTGATGATGGAGAAACACACCCGTTACCATCTGTTACCGTTACCGAATAAGACCCGGCAGTAGAAACAGAAATTGATTGAGTGGTTTGACCAGTTGACCATAAGTTTCCACCGGTTGAAGACGATGTCAGGGTTACTGATGAGCCTGCACAAATTGATTCAGTTGTTCCTGTAACGATTGTTGGTGCAGGAGGTAACGGATTTACCGTTACTGTTTTTGGTGCGGACGTTCCGGAGCTGCATCCGTTTGAGATGACTTGAACCAGGAAGGTTCCGGAAGTACTCACAGTTATGGATTGCGTAGTTGCTCCGTTCGACCAGAAGTTATTTGTTGGTGAAGAAGAAGTCAATGTTACTGAACCTCCCGCACAGAATGTAGTTGGTCCGCTTGCTGTAATAGTCGGAACCGAAGGAATTGTATTTACAATGACATTAACTGGCGCAGATGCTGCTGAAGTACATCCGGATACAGTTTGTGTAACTGTATAAGAGCCACTTGTGCTTACAGTGATGGATTGTGTTGTTTCGGTTGTTGACCAGGTATTTCCTGAACTCACCGAAGAAGTCAATACCACAGATCCACCGGCACAGAATGTAGTTGGTCCACCTGCAGTTACCGTAGGTGCTGCCGGAATAGGATTCACTGTAATTGTCTGAGATGCATTCGGACTTGTACAACCTAATGAAGTCACGTTTACAGTATAAGTTCCACTTGTGGAAACTGTAATTGATTGTGTAGTTGCTCCTGTTGACCAGGTATTTCCTGTACTTGAGGAGGAAGTCAATACGACGGATCCGCCGGAGCAGAAAGTCGTTGGTCCGCCAGCAGTAATCGTTGGAGCAGCAGGAATCGGATTAACCGTAACATTGATTACGTTCGAAGCAGTCGATGAACAAGCTCCGTCGACAATCATTACAGAATAAGATCCGGAACTTGTGACAGTGATCGATTGAGTGGTTGCTCCATTTGACCATAAGTATGAAGTACCGGGAGTTGAAGTCAATACGACAGAACCACCTGCACAGAACGTAGTTGCACCGCCTGCCGAAATTGTTGGGGTAGCAGGAGTTGGATTAACAATCACGTTTGTCGCTGCAGAACTTCCTGATGAACATCCCAGTAAGATTTGTTGCACGGTATAAGAACCTGCCGTTGTAACCGTAATCGATTGTGTTGTTTCCCCCGTCGACCATACATTTCCGCTTGTTGCAGACGAAGTCAGTACCACTGATCCACCGGTACAGAATGTTGTCGGGCCACCCGCCGTAATTGTCGGGGTAGAAGGGATCGGGTTAACAGTTACATTCGTTGGTGTAGATGTTGATGTACAACCGAATCCGTTCGAAACTTGTACAGAATAAGATCCTGAAGTTGTAACAGTAATCGATTTTGTGGTTTCCCCGGTTGACCAAAGATTGTCTGTTGCAGCAGATGAGGTTAAAACCACGGATCCACCTGCACAGAATGTAGTTGGTCCGCTAGCAGTAATCGTCGGAACAGGAGGATTCGGATTTACCGTAATTGTTTCCGGAGCCGATGAACCTGAGGCACACCCGGCCTGAATCTCTTGTACGATATAAGTACCTGCTGTTGTAACAGTAATCGATTGTGTTGTTTCCCCGGTTGACCATAAGTTACCACTAGCAGCAGAAGAAGTTAATACTACTGATCCGCCTGCACAGAATGTCGTCGGACCACCAGCTGTAATGGTAGGGACAGAAGGAATCGGGTTAACGGTTACGATCGTTGATGCAGATGTTGATGTACAACCGAAACCATTGCTGACAGTTACCGAATAAGATCCGGAAGTAGTAACTGTAATAGATGCAGTTGTTTCCCCGGTTGACCATAAGTTTCCGCCTGTAGCAGATGAACTCAAGATAACGGATCCTCCGGAACAGAAAGAAGTTGGTCCGCTAGCTGTAATTACAGGAACAGTAGGATTCGGGTTTACTGTAACTGTTTGAGCAGCTGAATTCCCCGAAGAACATCCAGATACGATTTGCTGAACGGTATATGATCCGGAAGTTGTAACTGTAATAGAAGCAGTTGTTTCGCCAGTAGACCATAAGTTTCCACCTGTAGCTGAAGAGGTCAATACTACAGATCCACCTGCACAAAACGTTGTTGGGCCTCCAGCAGTTATTGTCGGAACCGGAGGAAGAGGAGTTACAGTTACCGTTGTTGCAGAGCTTACCGGGCTTGTACATCCGTTTCCGTCAGTTATCTGCACGGTATAAGATCCGGCAGTTGATACGTTGATAGAAGCTGTTGTAGCTCCGGTTGACCACAAGTAAGATGATCCCGGGCTTGAAGTCAGTGTAACTGAATTACCGGCACAAATTGCTGTAGAACCTCCAGGGGTAATGGTTGGAGCTCCTGGAAGCGGATTAACAGTTACATTAATTACGTTACTAGGGGTGCTTAGACAACCGGCTCCATTTATTCTCTGAACCGAATAAGATCCCGAAGTAGTCACGGTAATGGATTGCGTTGTTTCTCCGGTTGACCAAACATTGTTGTTTGTAGCTGAAGATGTCAATACAACAGATCCACCTGCACAGAAAGTTGTTGGTCCGCCTGCTGTAGCTGTTGGAGTAGCAGGAAGTGGACTAACAGTAACGGTTGTTGCAGTGCTTGCCGGACTTTGACATCCTGCAGCATTTGTAACCTGTACGGTATAAGAACCACTTGTGGTCACGTTGATCGATTGAGTTGTTTCTCCTGTTGACCACAAGTATGATGTTCCAGCACTTGAAGTTAAGGTTAACGAATTACCCAAACAGAAACTGGTTGGGCCACTTGCTGTAATTGTAGGTGCAGCAGGTAAGGAATTTACAGTAACTACTGTTGCCGTGCTTGCGGCACTTTGACATCCTGCGGCGTTTGTAACCTGTACCGTATACGAACCGGAAGTTGTCACGTTAATGGAAGCAGTTGTAGCTCCTGTAGACCATAAATAAGAAGTTCCTGTACTTGAAGTCAATGTTACAGATCCACCTGCACAAAATGTAGTTGCGCTACCAGCGGTAATGGTCGGTGTAGCAGGAGCAGGGTTAACTGTAACTGTTGTCGCAGTACTTGCCGGACTTTGACATCCTGAAGCATTTGTAACCTGAACAGTATAAGAACCAGAAGTTGTTACGTTAATGGAAGCTGTGGTAGCTCCGTTTGACCATAAATAAGAGTTTCCTGCTGAAGATGTCAATGTTACAGACCCTCCAGCGCAGAAAGTGGTCGCTCCACCGGCGGTAATAGTTGGTGCAGCAGGTAATGCATTCACTGTTACAACAGTTGCGGCACTCGCCGGACTTTGACACCCTGCAGCGTTCGTCACCTGAACGGTATAAGAACCAGCAGTTGTTACGTTAATAGAAGCAGTTGTTGCGCCTGTCGACCATAAATAAGAAGTTCCCGGGCTGGAAGTCAGGGTTACCGATCCTCCCGCACAAATTGAAGTTGCGCCACCTGGTGTGATTGTAGGTGCGGCGGGTAAAGCATTTACCGTGACAACGGTTGCAACACTTGCAGCACTTTGACATCCTGCAGCGTTTGTCACCTGAACGGTATAAGAACCAGAAGCTGTCACGTTAATAGAAGCAGTTGTTTCTCCTGTAGACCACAAATAGGAAGTTCCAGTACTTGAAGTCAATGTTACAGATCCACCTGCACAAAAGCTTGTTGGTCCACCAGCCATAATGGTTGGTGTAGCAGGAGCAGGGTTAACAGTAACAACAGTTGCAGTACTGGACGGGCTTTGACATCCTGCAGCGTTTGTAACCTGTACTGTATATGAACCAGCAGTTGTTACGTTAATAGAAGCAGTTGTAGCACCAGTCGACCATAAGTATGAAGTTCCGGCACTTGAAGTCAATGTTACTGATCCACCTGCACAAAAAGTAGTCGATCCACCAGCCGTAATTGTTGGAGCAGCAGGTAGCGTATTTACAGTAACAACAGTTGCAGCACTAGCGGTACTTTGACAACCTGCCGCATTGGTAACCTGAACGGTATACGAACCTGCCGTTGTTACGTTAATGGAAGCAGTTGTAGCACCAGTCGACCATAAATAAGAAGTTCCCGGGCTTGAAGTCAATGTTACGGACCCACCAGTACAAAAAGTTGTCGGCCCACCAGCCGTAATGGTTGGTGTGGCAGGAGCGGAGTTAACCGTTACTACAGTTGCAGTACTTGCAACACTTTGACAACCTGATGCATTGCTAATCTGAACAGTATATGAACCGGAAGTAGTTACATTAATAGATGCAGTTGTAGCACCGGTCGACCATAGATAGGACGTTCCGGGGCTGGAAGTTAATGTTACCGACCCTCCTGCACAGAAAGTAGTCGGTCCACCAGCCGTAATTGTTGGCGCCGGAGGTCCAGGGCTTACCGTTACTACCGTTGCAGTACTAGCAGCGCTTTGACAACCTGCTGCATTGGTAACCTGAACCGTATATGAACCGGAAGCAGTTACATTGATAGATGCTGTAGTGGCACCTGTCGACCATAAATAGGAAGTTCCGGTGCTTGAAGTTAAAGTAACGGAATTTCCGTTACAGAATGAAGTTGAACCGCTTGGGGTAATTGTCGGTGCCGCAGGAGCAGCGTTAACTGTTACAACAGTTGCAGCACTCGCAGTACTTTGACAACCTGCAGCATTGGTAACCTGAACGGTATACGAACCTGCCGCTGTTACGTTAATAGAAGCGGTTGTAGCACCTGTCGACCATAAATAAGAAGTACCTGCACTGGAAGTCAATGTTACCGACCCACCTGCACAGAAAGTTGTTGGGCCACCTGCTGTAATTGTCGGTGCCGCAGGAGCAGCGTTAACCGTTACCACAGTTGCAGCACTCGCCGTACTTTGACAACCTGAGGCATTGGTAACCTGAACAGTATACGAACCTGCGGTTGTTACGTTAATAGAAGCAGTTGTTGCGCCATTCGACCATAAATACGAAGTTCCTGCACTTGAAGTCAGCGTTACCGACCCACCCGGACAGAAAGTTGTCGGGCCACCTGCTGTAATTGTCGGTTGAGCAGGAGGGGTATTTACCGTTACCGTTGTTACAGCACTTACCGGACTTTGGCATCCGGCAGCGTTGGTAACTTGTACCGTATAATTTCCTGCTGTTGTTACGTTAATAGAAGCAGTTGTAGCACCGGTCGACCATAAATAAGACGTTCCAGCACTTGAAGTCAATGTTACTGACCCACCTGCGCAAAAAGTTGTTGGTCCACCAGCCGTAATTGTTGGTGCAGCAGGTGCTGACCCATTTGTTACAGTCACTGCTGTTGAATTTGCAGAAGTACATGATCCGTTGTCCAAATGAACAAAATAAGATCCGGCGGTGTTTACTGTAATTGACTGTGTAGTGGCACCGTTTGACCAGATATTATTGGTAGCTGAAGACGAAGTCAGCGTTACAGTTCCACTAGGGCATAATGTCACCGGGCCTGCCGGTGAAATCGTTGGTGTGCTCAAAGAAGCTGCAACTGTTACTGTAATCGTATTGGATGTTAAGGTAGGACAACCTCCAACGATATTTTGTACTGAGTAATTTCCTGAAGTGGTTACGGTAATAGAAGGAGTCGTTGCTCCGTTCGACCATAGTAAGTTTGTTCCAACACTTGATGTCAATACCACAGAACCACCCGTACAGAATGTAGTTGGCCCACCGGCTGTAATAACAGGAGTTTGGCTAGCCGTTACTGTAATTCCACTTGATTGTGATGATGTACATCCGGCGTTGGTATAAGTTACTGTATATATTCCTGCAGTTGTTGCGGTATAGTTTTGATTGGTAGCTCCTGAAATAAGTACCCCGTCTTTATACCACTGATTTCCGGTTGCCTGGGAAGAAGTTAAAACAACACTTCCGCCACTACAAAATGTGGTTGGTCCACCTGCTGTAACTGTTGGTGCAGTCGGTCCCGGAGTTACTGTTACATTTACCGTATCTGATTTTGCCTGGCACCAATCGCTCCAGGAGGAAGAGGCAACAACATAGTATGGTCCCGTTGCCGTAGCTGAAATACTTTGTGTTGTCTCATTATTCGGGTCCCAGTCATACCAGTAGGTTGCTGGAGTAGAAGTCAATGTTACACTGTTTCCGCTACAAAAAGATGTTGGTCCACCTGGAGTGATGACCGGTGTAGTATTTAAATGAAGTGTAAAACTACTTGATCCTTTATTAGGTATAATTGCGTCGACTCTTCCATCGTTATTGAAATCTGCGATTGCTAGTCCGGAAGCGTCCAATTCAGAAGTGAAATTAAGCGTAGGAGGAGTGATGACATAACCGGTGTTCATACCGAATGAAGTTGCCACACTTGCAAATAATGATCCGGCTACACCTGTACCACTATTGTTAAATACCCCAACGACGTCTAATTTTCCATCATTATTGACATCAACGATTTTTAAACCAACCACAGCACCGGATCCTGCCAGCGGGGTATTTGCTATCGTAGTTGTATTGGTAGAAGTGGAACCTGTTGTAGTAGCGGGGTTGAAAATTTTACCTACATCTCCGCTTCTTCCGACTATGATATCCTTGTCACCGTCTCCATCCAAATCTGCGGATTCGAGCGCAGTGGTTGAAACATAGGTTGCTGTTGCAACTCCGATATTTCCGTTTGCAACAAGAGCCCCGGTCCCATCTCCTTTATATCTTAGTAAAAGAGCAGTTGCTCCAGTAGCGTTATGACCAACAACAACATCATTAAAACCGTCATTATCATAATCTGTAATAACAATAGCATAAGGAGTTGCATTCGTTGTAACAGATGAAAGCACATTAAATGAAGTAGCACCGCTGGCAGTTAGTGGTGTGAAATTGGAACTTCCGGAGTTGGTAACAACAATATCTGCAAAAGCATCTCCGTTTAAATGACCGATTTTAGCCTGAACAGGTGTTGTTCCCACCGTATAATTCGTAGCAGTAGAGAACGTTCCGCTTCCTGTTCCATAAAAGACAGAAATATTGTTGCTTCCGTTGTTTACAACAACCAAATCCATTGAACCGTTATTATTTAAATCGGCGCCGGTAATATAAACAGGAGTTGTTCCGGTCGTCAGCGTTGTACCTGCAGAGAAGCCTCCGGCCCCATTTCCCAGATAGATCTGAACACTGTTCCCGGTAGAATGTGTAATTGCGACATCCTGATTTCCATCACCATTGAAGTCGGCGGCAAAAGAAGAACTCGGACTTGCAGCAATATCAAATAAATTCGTCTGCAGGTAATTGTTTGAAGCATTTCCAACAAATGAATTGATGTACGCTCCTGCCTGCTGTGTTGTAACAAAATCGACATAAGTATCTGTAGTAAAATGTCCCGAGACCAATGCTCTTGGAGCTCCGGCAGCCTGTGTGGTTTGATACAAAGTCAGAACACCTCCACTGCTTCCGAAGAAAATAGAAACAGTATATGCACTCATGTTTGCTACGATAATGTCCTTATACCCGTCCTGGTTGATATCAATGTTATCAATCCCATCCGGTCCGGCTTCGGTAGCATACAAAGCATGGAATGTCAGTGTACCTGATCCGTTATTTTTTAAAACAGAAATATTGTTACTGGTCTTATTTGTTGTAATAACATCAATATCGCTGTCGTTATCGATGTCACATAGTGTCAAATCAGCCGCTCCGGTACCCGAAGTAGCGACATTGACGCCGGTGAAGAAATTCCCTAAACTACCGTTGTTGTTTCTTGAAATATAGACACCACTGGATGTATGGGAAACCACATCTTTGTGATTATCGCCGTCCATATCAGCAACTTCCATGTTTACTATGGTACCTGTAACATTGAATACCGTTGATCCGAAAGAAGTCGGGTTTCCTAATGTTCCTGTAAATAGGGTAAACTGAGCGTTACTTATTGTTGCAACGATGTCCATTGCTCCATCTTCATTGAAGTCTCCAAGAGCCAGGTATTTTCCGTTTGTAAGCGTGAGTGTGGTTATACTGTCAAAAACTCCATTTCCCTGACCATGATAGATATAGACCCCCGTCAAATTGATATAGGCAATGTCCAGATTTCCATCATTATTAAAATCCGCGCTTTTAATATCCTGGGTTGAGTTTCCTGAATTTCCGTTTTGAATGGGGCTTCCAAACTTTCCATTTCCCAATCCCTTTTGAAAGGAAAATCGTTTGGCGCCTGAATACAAAGTGGTGACGACATCCAGCTTACCGTCGTTATCGAAATCGCCTTTGGTTATTCCGCGGGATTGAGACCCGATTTTACTAAAAGAAATATCATTGCGTGAACTGAAACAGGCGTTGGATACCTGGGACCAATTCGCAAGAGCTATCATGGAGAATGATAGGAAAATAAGTAGTTTCTTCATATATATCTAGTCAAGGTAACAGGAAGTGTAATTAGTTCTTTTTTTGTTCTACCAGCCGAAGATAATTCTTTTTTAAACAAAATTGTTAGCTCGCTTGCGATTAAAGCAATTTTGCTAAATCGGATTACCCTCTCTAAATATTAGTTTTCAGTAAGGGTTGAACGGAAAAAAAATCAAATGGTTGTATTTTTGTTAATAAAAACACAAAATTAATTGATATTTCAATTAAAACAAACTATATCATTACTTTCGCTGCTATGCAAGACAAAATTACTTTTCAATTCGTAAGTGAACCTACCGATGTCAATTTTGGAGGGAAAGTGCATGGCGGGGCCGTGATGAAATGGATTGATCAGGCAGCTTATGCCTGTGCTTCGACCTGGTCTGAAGGTTATTGTGTGACTGTTTATGTTGGCGGGATCCGATTCTTTAAACCTATTCATATCGGGAGTTTAGTAAAAATTCAGGCACGGGTTATTTATACGGGAAAATCAAGTATTCATGTTGCAGTAGATGTTTTCTCACGGAAAATGAGTGAAGCGAAATACGAGAAGACCACTCATTGTGTCATTGTCTTTGTTTCTGTTGATGAAAAGGGAAATCCGAAACCTACCAATCAGTGGATTCCGAATACCGAGCGTGAAATGCAATTGCAGCAATATGCGAAACGCTTAATGGAATTGCGCAAAGATATCGAAGTGGAGATGGGGCCGCATTTGAAGGATTTATTCTAGTTAAATTAGTATGGCCGCGATTAATCGCGGCCATACCGATATTATGATTGCTGCAAAAACGTTTTGTATTTCTTCCCGGTCCAATAAATTACCAAGCTATTGGTTTCACTTCGGATCAGTTGAATAGCAGGAAGTTTTAAACTGATCTTTTTCTTATTCCCATCGTTCATGATGTACTTATTCCGGTAGATAAACCAGCGTTTTGTCCAGGAAAGGGAAGTGCCCATATCGGTAGCAGTGCCGCAACCGATTACATAAACGAGGTTTTTTACGTTGTTGATAATCATCACTCCCTTGGTTTTATCGATCTTGTTTTCTACAAAAAAAGCAATGTCTACTTGTCCGTCACCGGTGAAATCGGCCTCGAAATAAAAGGGGTTGAAATCTGTCAGGATCTGATGTTTCTGCGCCATTTCCGATTTTTCCAAAATGGGTTTTACCCAAGCGGGAATGTTGTTTTGGATTAAAAGGGAATCTGTTTCGCCAAATGAACGGAAGGAAAGCAACCATGCGCAGATCATTAAGCTGAAAGGTACAAGCGTCTTCATAAATTGAGATTAGAGTTTATACTAATCTAAATCTTCTGAGTGCTGTTATTTTAACAAAAACCTGAACGGTTGTACCCGTTTACTTAAGTGGTGTTATTTTCCACTAATTGTTTCCCGGAACATTTAATTGATACGGAAAGTCACTGCTGTTCAATGTTTGCCGGATAACCATCAAAGAAAGTTCCATCAATTCATTGTTCTTGAAAATGATTCCGTCTGCTCCGGCATCCAGGCAAGAGCGAAGGATATACGAATTGTTTTCATCGGTGACAATATAGACCTTTGCCAAGGTTGTTTTCTTTTTGATCTTGTCCATGATGTCCAACCCGGTGAGATTTGCTCCCAAATTGTAATCCAGGAATATGATGGAATGGATTCCCGGCAAATCGGATAAGAATGCCCCGGAATCGGTATAAGTACTGATCTTGAAATGATTTTGATGCATGGCGTATGCTGTGAGCAATTCCCGCTCTAATTGAAGCTTATACAAGGTCGTGTAGAATGGATTATCGTCCAGTACCTGGATTCGTAATCCGAAGAATGGGTGTTTTTCCATGACGTTTGTTTTTGTGTGTGTATTTTTTTGTTAACTGCTATTTAAACTTTTTTCCGCGCTGAGTGACCTATATTGATTATGATTTCCTCACGGCTGAATGTTTTAGCATGTCAACGCCCAAGCCTTTCCGAAATTCATACCGGAATCCGTAAAGAAATGTTAAAGCCTTTATGCGGTGGGGCTTATGGGGCGGGAGGACTTATGCCACAAAAAGAAATCGGTGTTCAATTTGAAAGGGGTGTTTTCATTTTGAAAGCGGCTGATTTTACGAAAACGAATAAATGATTAAATGCCTGTTAAAAAAAATGGAATTAATTTATCCCTTAGATTCAGTGGGTTAGCGGACTGGGAGCATTTTTTTTGAGTTTTTTTGTTCAAATGGCTTGCATAAACATAAAAGATATCTATCTTTGCACCCGCAATCACGAATGAGTGATGAAGAAAAAATAACAAGATTCCGTAGCTCAGCTGGTAGAGCAATACACTTTTAATGTATGGGTCCTGGGTTCGAATCCCAGCGGGATCACAAAAAGAAAAAGCGAACTACTGCCGTAATTCGCTTTTTCTTTTTGTATTGAGCGTGAGTTTTGAGTGCGGGATGCGCATTCGGTTTTTGACCTAATTGGATTCCTTCAAAGCAAATTCCAAAATACAATTTTTCGAAACCGATTAATAGACTTGTTCCGAATATTCAATCAATGGATTACACTGATTTTTTCAAAGTGGGATACTGTTTTAGTAAGAATTTCGATGAAGTAACTTCCTGAGGGAGCGGTACTAAAGTCAATCCATCCTTCGGTAATATCCATGTCTACTTCCAGTTGCTTACCACTATTGTCGATAACACGTAAGTTTAGTATTTTTTCACTTGTAATCACTTGGGTTTTACCAAAAGTAGGATTCGGAACCAATGATAAGTGTAATGCATTCGTCATTTCGTTCAAACCTACGTAATCGATAAATACACAGTTTGAAGTATCACTGCAACCGTTTTGAGTTAGAATAACAGCATAGCTTCCGTTCATTGTGACGGTGTAACTTTGATTTGTTGAACCTACCGGCTGGAACCCATTATTGCAATTGACCCAATTGTAGGTAGCAGAAGTATTATTTGAAGTAATTGTTAGCTGATCTGCTCCAAGAGTTGTTGAGGTATTAGGCAATTGATTCACAGTAATAGTTACCTGAGCTGTATTCTGACATCCATTTACATCATTCCCGGTGACGGTATATGTAGTGGTATTTAAAGGCGAAACGACATGTGTGGCACCTGTACCCAAACCATTGTTCCAAGTATAAACAATTCCTCCGTTTGCTGAAATAGTAGCGTTTTCGCCTGCACAAATGGTTGTACTGCCATTTGCACCGATTACAGGGATCGGATTCACAGTAATAATTACCTCATCGGTAGCAGAACATCCGTTAGTTGTTCCTGTTACAATGAAGGTCATAGTGGTTCCTGGTGAAACAACATGTGAAGCTCCTGCTCCTAAACCATTATTCCAGCTATATGAATCGGCCCCGGTGGCAGAAATCGTCGCGCTTCCTCCAAGACAAATGGCAGTATCTCCATTTGAGACAACAGATGGATAAGAATTAACCGTAACAATCACCTGATCGGTATTCTGACAACCATTTCCATCCGTTCCCGTAACCATATAAGTTGTAGTAATATTAGGAGAAACAGTATGTGAAGTACCGACTCCAAGACCATTATCCCAGAAATAAGAAATAGCTCCGGAAGCCGAGATCATAGTATTATCACCAATACAAATCGATGTAGCACTGCCCGCATCAATTAGTGGTAATTGATTCACAGTGATTGTAACCTGATCGGTGTTTTGACACCCGTTTCCGTCTGTTCCTGTAACCGTGTATAAGGTTGTTGAAGTAGGAGAAACACTATGTGAACTGCCTGCTCCAAGGCCATTGTTCCAAGAGTAAGAAGTTGCTCCGGTAGCTGAAATTGTAGCATTATTTCCGGCACAAATAGTACTTGAATTGCCCGCATCAACTACTGGCAATTGATTCACAGTAATCGTAACCTGGTCCGTATTTTGACATCCGTTCACATCGGTTCCGGTAACATTGTATGTTGTTGTTGAAGTTGGAGAAACAGTATGTGAACTACCAGTCCCAAGGCCATTGTCCCAGGAATAAGAAACAGTTCCGGTAGCTGAAATCGTTGTATTACTTCCTGCACAAATGGCAGTTGAGTTGCTTGCATCAACTACTGGCAATTGATTCACAGTGATCGTAACCTGGTCTGTATTCTGACACCCATTTCCATCTGTTCCGGTAACAGTGTATGTCGTTGTTGAAGCAGGGGCAATGCTATGTGAACTACCTGCTCCAAGACCATTATCCCAGGAATAAGAAACAGTTCCTGAAGCAGAAATAGTAGTGTTGTTTCCAATACAGATCGATGCAGCATTGCCGGCATCAACCAATGGCAATTGGTTTACAGTAATCGTAACCTGGTCCGTATTCTGACATCCGTTTCCATCTGTTCCTGTAACCGTATAAATCGTTGTTGAACCAGGAGAAACGGTATGTGAACTACCTGTTCCAAGGCCGTTGTTCCAGGAATAGGTAGTTGCTCCGATAGCTGAAATCGATGTATTACCCCCTGCACAAATGGAGGTTGAGTTGCTTGCATCAACTACAGGTAACGAATTTACTGTAACTGTAATCGTATCACTGATGACAGATGCTGAATTGTTTGATAGTTCACATGTGTAATTAAATATCCCGGCAGCAGAAGGAGTAATACTTAATGATGGGGTATTCGCGCCTGGAACATTCACATTATCCTTTTTCCATTGGTATTCGATTGGGTCTTGTGGAATGTTGTTGGAAGTAACTGATAATGTAATTGTCTGCAATGCACAAATGGTTGTGTCGTTTGACAGATTCATTACAACAGGATTGTTGGGATTGGTAGCGTTGTTTTCAAATGCTCCGGCATCCGATTGTACATCTCTTAAAAAACCACGTTGGTCAATTGTAAGTGTATCGGTTCCTCCTAGGTTAATTGCCGGACTGGAAGCGAGTAAATTAAATGTTTTTGTCGGGCCGCCGTGATCGTCAAAAGTTCCAAGCATTGGGTCTGTGGAATTCATATCGTTAGCCTGCACCAGGAAAAGCGACAAAGTAGCATCACGAACAATATTTCCACCCTGGCTGATTATGCTGGTACTGGATGATTGAACAAGTGGATCAGAGGTAAATGTAGGGGTTGATATAATATTATTTTTCAAGTATACTTGCGGTGAGTTGTATAGATACATTTCTACAGCCATACCTGCCACAGTTACTGTATCATCCATCATGGTACAATTCAAAACAGTGACTGGTCCTGTACAGAATTCTATGCGCATCGCACTTCCCTGAACGGAAGTATTGCCAGTAAATGTAGAGTTGGCAGTAGTATTAGCACCTGTTAACTGATCTAATTGCAGCGCAACCTTACCATTGTTACTAAACAGATTATTTTTCACATCTGAACTATCGACTTGTCTCAACCTCAACCCACCGGAAGAATTCCCGGAAATGGAGGACCATTCTATTCTGGCATAAGAACTTTCGTCTACTTTTATCGCTTCATAATAAGACGTGTTATTCGTTACCTTGAGGTTATTCATTGTAATTCCGCCGTGAAACGAATAAATGGCACCTACCCCCGCATAACTGCTGGTTCCTATGGCTTCATTGTTATCAAGGATGAGGTTATTAAGTGCGGTTATTTTAGTTGAAGAAGGTACAGTCATCAGTGAAATAGTACCGAAAGATAAACTGCGATTACCACCCACTCCTGTACCATTTGCAAGATTTCCTGTAAAAGTGCTGTTGTTTATAGCTGAACTTAATTGATTGTGAAGACCATCTATGTGTATCGCTCCACCATAAGCATGTCCCTGTCCTTGGTATGCTCCTGCGGAATATAGACAAACGGCATTACAGACATTATTGGTAAATTGACAGCTATCAACCAATAATACACTGTTTGTTTTCGCAACCAGATGTACCGCACCTCCGTACCCGGTTGCTGTATGCACTCCATTTTGTGTATCAGCACCGGCATCAACCTGATTCGAATCGAAGGTGCTATTACGAATAATCTGTTTTATGGCATATGCATAAATTGCTCCTCCACTAGTAGCATATTTTGTAGAGGTAACTCCATTATTGATAAAATCACAATGATTAACAAAAAGGCTATCACAACTGGCTCTCAATGCTCCTCCTCTTGGAATATCTCCAAGGTCTGCTGCTGTGCAATTTTCAAACTTGACATGGTTTAACCGCAGTGTTCCTCCCGTACAGGTAATTCCTCCGGAATACATTCCTGTACTTGAGTATCCGTTCAGCAACCTCAGCTTCGAAATTGTGATTTGGCCACTAATAATAAATAAACGATCAGACGAAACCGATGTAATTGTAAGTAAAGAAACTCCCGGCCCATCAATAACAAGATTTTTATTAAAGTTCAATTCTCCTGAACTAAGAAAGATGGTCCCGGTTACTTGAAAGCGGATTGTATCCCCCGGAAAAGCTGCAGAGATCTTATTGCGTAATGAACCCGGTCCGCTATCAGCAAGGTTGGTAACATAAACGACAGACTGAGCCTGCAATTTTGAGAAAAACAATCCGGAAAAGATCAGAATCAGTAGGGAGGTTTGCTTTATCATAATTTAAGATGTTATTTAAACAAAATTCGCAGTTAAAAATACAATTCTTTTATTTTGGATAGTATTAATACCCGCAAGATTTAGATTTAGGTAGTTCTCAATTAGAACCAGACATCAGAAAAAGAGAATCTTATAAAAAACGTTTCAAAAATCCGGGTTTTCTCAGTCTTGCGAGTGGCAGTTCCGTACCGTCATTCAGTATGATAGTCCCGCCGTCACCTTTCTGATAGGATTTCACTTGCCGCAAGTTGACAATGTGTCTCTGATGAATCCGGTAAAAGCCAAACTCATCAAGGATATCTTCGTATTCCTTGATCGTCTTGCTTGTGGTGTATTTTCCACCACCCGAAGTAATAAAATCCGTATAATTATTATCACTTTCAAGACGAATGATTTGGTCAAGTTCGAGCACATCAAAACCTTCCACACTTGCTATACAAATTCTCTTAATACCATTACCGTCATAATTGTCAATAAGGATTTTTATTCGCTTATTGGGATCTTCTTTCATGCGATTCAGGTTGTTCGTCAATCTTTCGATAATTTTCCGAAGCTTTTCCAGCTTAACAGGCTTCATTAAATAGCCAATTGCACTAAACTCAAATGCTTTGATGGCATATTGATCGTAAGCAGTAATAAAGATGACTTCAAAATCCTTGTCTTTATACTTTTCAAGTAAATCGAATCCGGTTTTATTTTTGATTTTGATATCAAGAAAGATCAATTGGGGAACTTCCTGATCTATCAATATTGAAGCTGCTGCGATATCTTCCGCTTCTCCTGCAATGTCTATAATATGATTGAAGTGTTCCTCCAGCATTTTGCGCAGAAGAAAACGAATATCTTTCTCATCGTCAACAATAATTGCCCTAATCTTCATACTCAACCGGTAAATTAATCGTTACTCTCGTTCCTCCCTCTTTCCGCTTGTTGATTTGAAGAAACCCTTTTGATGTTAATCGTTTTTCAACAAGTTCTATTCCCTTTGAGGAGCGTTTCCGGGGGGATTCCTCTAAAAAAAAACCAACTCCATTATCGGTAATATCTAAAATAAGCAGTTTTTCATCACTGCTTAAATTGCATCGAACGATTATTTTTCCATTACCTTCAAGTGGAACAATCCCATGCCAGATAGCATTTTCCACAATTGGCTGGCTAATGAGCGGTGGAACCAATAGATTATTTATATTGAGGTTTTCATCAACGATTATATCGAACTGGAATTTTTCTCCCAGTCGAATTTGTTCAATCTGCATATAAGATTGCAGTGTATCTAGTTCTTCTTTCAGCCGAATTCGTGACTGGCTTGTGTGATCAAGTATTTGACGAAGTAAAGTGCCAAAATCAGCCGTCAGGTCATTGGCTCTCTGGATATCTCCTTCAATATACATGCGCTGAATACTGGAAAGACAATTGAACAAAAAATGCGGATTCATTTGAGCCCTTAGAATGCGGTGCTCCAGCTCTGTTTTCTGCTGATCGGATCGGATCATGCGGTTTCTGAAAAGGAGTCCTAGTATCACAACCATACCAACAAGAGCCAAAACAATTAAAGTGAGCCAGAGGCGGTCTCTTTTTTTTCCGAGTTTCAGTTTCTCGATTTCTTCTTCCTTGACCTGAGATTTATATTTCTGAGATATTTCAGTAATACTTCTCATTGTTTGTTCGTCCTGTAATTTATCTTTTACCTGTGAGAAGAGATCTATATAATGGTTTACACTATCGGGTCTATTGAGTTTCGCATAGACTTTGGCTAGAGTTCTGTTGATATAAATATCGTATTCAAGGTTTCCTCTCTTTGACTTAGCTTTGTATAAATAAGGAAGCGACGAATCAGCTTCATTGAGTTCATAAAAACTGGTACCTATGTTGGCGTAAATGGCAATCCGGTCATTTTCAGTTCCACTACGTTCCAAAAAGGGTAGGGCTTTCAGATAGACATTCAATGCTTTCCTGCTTTCATTTTGCCGCCCGAAGATTGTTCCCATATTCAGCAAAGATCGATTGATCCCAACACTATCATTTAATTTACTGTACATTTGGTATCCTTTCCGGTAATATTTCAAGGCTTTGTCCAGTTCCTTTGAGTTGTCGGTCTCATACGTGGCACCAATATTCATAATCAACTGTGCCTGAGAGGTTTTATCGCCGAGAGATTGGTAGATGAGGTAACTTTGTTGAAAATTCCTTCTGGCCTCCGGAAAATTGTTCATCATATAATAAATCCGACCGATATTGTTTAATACGTCTGCGGTTCCTTCTATATCTCCCCTTCTTTTATATTCTTTTTTGATTTCAATGAATATTCGAAAGGACTCATCGAGTTCTCCTTTTTCCGCTAGCGCTATTGCTTTCTTTGCTTTTTTGTCCAAATCTTGTGAAAAACAGTTGTAGCTTAGTATCGTAAGAAGAAGGAATAAAGAACATTTAATCATTCGCTTTTTTTTCAAAGTTACACTATTTGCCGAAATCAATTATTTGAAAATGAAGAGACTGATAGTAACTAGTTTATGTTTAATTTTTGCATCAAACCAAATGTCTAAATCGGGTATAGTAAAAACTTCATTGTAATAGTCTTGTTTCCCTTTCTTTTCAGATATGGATGAGGGTTTAAATTGTAGTAAGGACTCTGACAATCTGTTCCAAATCCTCCACCAAATAGTTCGAAATATCTCTCAATAGGATCACAAAAAAAGGGAAGCATCAATTGATAGCTTCCCTTTTTTTATTTCCTTCTCTTCCCTCTTAAATACGAGAATTTCTTCAACCATAAAATTGAATCTGAAAGTTATATCCGATTCTTCTTATTTCCTTTTGATCGCGGTAAACCCAATGATCCCAGTGATTACTACGAGAGCAATGAAAATAAAGAATATAACTTTTGCTATGGAAGCCGCTGCTTCTGCGACCCCTCCAAATCCGAATATCGCAGCTATAAGTGCGATAACAAGAAATACTGCTGTCCATTTTAACATGACTATCTGATTTTTTAGTGAATAATTTTTATCTATATCTTCTAAACAAGAAACAATATTCATAATCATTAACCTAATATTTTAGTGTTGTTTAACAGACTCAAACTCACTTTCATTTCGATAGCATTTTCTTTTACATCATTCTCATTCAGTTTCTCATTCTGACCAATTTTCTCCAGATGCTTTTTTCTTTCAAAGCGAGAATGAGAACGAGAATGAGGAAGAAATTGGTTTAAACTATTTTATTTAGTGTGAGCGTGAGTCTGATATTTATACTTCAAATTTTAACATTCATAACTATATCTATGCTTTATCTATGCCATATCCCTGGGATATTATTGTATCAATCAAGTTTGTAATAAGGTTAAAAGTTGTTTAAATATGATGTTATTGTGTACTAATCCGTTATGGTGAACGTTGTATCCTGTAACCAACATTATTCACTATGGCACATCAGGCAGGACCACTTCGATTTAAAGGCAAGCTAGGCGACCTTTCATTTTATCACAATAAGCAGTATGGTTATCTCGTCAGACAGAAGGGCGGACCGGACAGGGAGCAGGTACTACGCAATGAGCAGTTTGCACGAACCCGTGAAAATGCTGCTGAATTTGCGCTTGCAGCTGTTGCAGGGAAACTTATCCGGCGGGCAGTAAGAGCGTCGACGGCATTTACGGGAGATTCAATTGTTTCCCAACGATTAACGGGGATTTTAATCCGAATGGGGAAGCATGATCTTTCTGCGATTCGCGGTATGCGAAATCCAGCGACGGTATTTGACGAGTCAAGTTCGCGGGAGCTTCTGCGATCGTTTGCATTTTATGCTGCAAGGCCTATTTCTGCTGTCTATACCGGGCGAATCAGTTGTGATATGATGACGGGTGTTATTTGTTTTGCCAGTGACACGAGTATGATGCTCGCGCCAGCCCGTGACTTTTTCAATGCTCCGAAAGGTGCTACTCATGTTCAAATAAAAGCGGCTATTGTTTCGCTCGATTTTGAAACTAATCGATATATCGTTTACCCGGCACCGGAATCCATTATTTCCCTTGAAAATTCCATGCCGCCAGCTGATTTTACATGTGTTATTGACCCGATGGGGATTCATTCACGGATTGGGGTTGTGGCGATCGCATTTTTGCAGGAGAAGAACGGCGCGCTTTATGTCTTGGCGGATGGGGTGAGTGTAGGGATTGTGGGGTAGGGTACGAGCAAGACACTCGCGCCAGCGGAGGATAAGCAGGGATATTCTCGCCGGCGGAGTTTAAATATGAAAATAAAAAACCGCAATCGATGGGAGATTGCGGTTTTTTTCCTAACCGAACAAGAGTTGCTAGTATAAGTTGTATTCCTGAAAGATCTTGTTTTTACGCTATAAGTTCTTTCTATGCTATAAAGCTACGGAGGATGGGGTCAGTTTGAATACAAAAGATGTTGAATTAACCCGAAAATTGAGTGAACAGGTTGAAATTGCCTGTCAATGAAATTTCGGATTTGTTATTTAAACAAATCTGTTTAGTAAAATTTGATATTAATTGATTTTTGTAAGCTTTTAAACAAAATTTAGGCTATTTTTAAAAGCCGATAAATTGAGTGTTCTTGCGTAACAGGGAAACCAAAAATTCCGTTTTTTTCACTGGGGAACTCTTTATTTTTTTGTGTAAAAAAAGCATATTTACAAACTTTTGTCTAACTAAAAAAAAGCGTTATGGAGACTACCATTCAAACTTACACTGTTCAACCGGTTGCAGTACCAATCATTCCAACGAGTGCACCGAACTTAGCAGATCCAACTGCTATTGATGCGGAATACAACACTGGAACCGGGAAACTAATTGTCATAATGACATTTACGATTCCAGGAGATTTGAATCCGAATCAAGTATCTATCAAACAATATTATACTCCTGATAATGCATCCAACCTCCAGTTTTATGCTGTTTACGGTTCAAGTTCATCTGCAACCCCTCAATCGATAACTTGTTCCTTTCAAGCGTCTGCAACTGATGCGGGCGGACGAGGTATTGATTTAGGTGCGATCCTGTCAGTATACAATTTACTGGTTAATACAGTTGGTCCGAAAACTTCACGGGGCATTATGACTTCTGTAAGAACCACTGAGAATTAAACCGATATTCTGTTTGAATACATTCCTACATAAATTAAAAGTGTCTCTGCTCGGGGCACTTTTTTTGATTTCCTTTCATTCCTTTGCCAAACGTGATGAAAGTAATCGTTTTATTGATCAAAAAGCAAGTGAGCTGGCTGCCAGGCAACCGAATTTAAGGGCTTTATCCATGACAATTGCTTTTGCGAAGGACGAAAACTGGGATTCGGTATTGGTGAATACTCAAAAATGTTTGCAACAGATCCGAAACAAAAAAATACTCGATTTTATCCACTATTACCGGGCAGAAGCATTTCATAAAAAAGGAATTTTCAAGTATGCCTTGAAGGAATTTGACCTGGTTCGAAAAGATTTTGAATTCCACACCATGATTCGTTTCAATAAAGGAGGGATTTTCTTTTCACAGGAAAAATACCATCAGGCTTTGGGTTTATTTAAAACGATCGATACAACCCATAGAAAGGACATTCAAACGATTCGAATCGATGCCTTGTTGCAGAATATGGGGGTTTGTTACCTGCATTTGGGAAATTACATGGAATCTGAAAAGTATTTGCTTCAGGCTGCTCAAAAGATAGAGGAACGAAAAGATTACACTTCACTAATTGATGTTTATACGAACCTGGGCAGCGTTTATTATGAGCAATACCTCGACGAAAAAGCCATTGCCTATTTTGAGAAGGCATATTGGCTGTCTAAAAAATATGGTTCTATAGAGCTAAAATTAAAATCGGCTAATAATATGGCGGTAGTGGAGGAGAACCGGAAACGTTATGACCTGGCTCTAAATTACCGGAAGGAATATGAAAGCTGGAACGATTCACTCAGCGATCAAAACAAAATATACGAAGTTGCCCAAATAGAAAAAAAACTAGCAATAGCAGATAAACAGAAGCGTGTAGAGTTATTGGAAACCGAAAATAAACTGAAACAAGCCCGGTTAAATACTTATCTTTTTGCTGCCTTGCTCCTGATGGCAATTGTGATTTTCGGGACTTACTTTTACCGCCAGAATGTATTGCGCTCACGGGTAATTTTGCGCCAAAAGCAGGAGTTGGACCTCCTGAATGCAACCAAAGACCAGTTGTTCTCCATTGTCAGCCATGACCTGAGATCATCAGTGCACGCGTTAAGTGTCAGCAATACCAAATTGAAGGACAAGGTTCAAAAACAGGAATACAGCAGTTTGGAAAATCAATTGGAAGAAAACAGTGTGATTGCAACCAATACCTACAACATGCTCGATAATTTATTGAATTGGGCGCTCCTGCAAACCGAAGGCGGTTATTTTAAGCAGGAGGAACATCGCTTAAGCATGTTGATTGACCAAGTGGCATTTAATTTCAAAGGAGTGTTGCATCAGAAAGGGATTATGTTTGAGAACACGGTGCCAAAAGCAATAAAAGTGTTTGTGGACGCTGAATCGATCAAGATCGTATTGCGTAATTTCATGGATAACAGCATCAAGTTTTCAGATCCGGGTTCACATATCTCGGTTAGCCTGGAAAGTGAACGTGAAGACAGTGTCGTGTTTGTCTGGGAAGATACCGGAAGGGGAATGTCGGAAGAAACCCGCCTGAAATTGCTGAGTGATTCACCGCAATTAACGAAAAAAGACCACGAAAAAACAATTGGTTCCGGCCTGGGGATGAATTTATGTCGCGCAATGCTAGCAAAAAACGACGGGAAATTAGATATTTGGAGTCGACAAAATGAGGGAACGAAGCTGATCGTTACCCTAAAGAAATGTGCTGATGGAAAAAATTAAGGTCCTGATTGTTGAAGATACGGTAGCTGAGAGTGATAAATTGATTGATACATTGACGGAAAGTCAATTCGACATTGTAGGTGTGGCACGATCGCACCAGGAAGCGTTGCAGCTTTTTTACGCAAACAAAGTAGACATTGTGGTGATCGATATTTTCCTCAATGGAATTCCTGAAGGGATCACTTTTGCTGAGACGCTTAATAATGTTCCGGAGTCATCCAGGCCTTTTGTTTTTCTTACCAGCTCTACGGATCGAAGTATTTTTGAGCGTGCAAAATTGACAAAACCATACAGTTTTTTGTTGAAACCATTTAATCCATTGGAAGTACTTTACGCATTGGAAATGGCGATAGAGAAATTCTATGGTCAGCCTGACATCTTTCAAAGTGATGAGGAAGATACGGTTATCAGTTCCGATTTTTTATTCATTAAGAAAAAGGATGCGCTTAAAAAAGTAGCGGTTTCCGATATCATCAATATTGAAGTAGAGGAGCGTTATTGCTCCATTTTTACAGGAGCCGAAAAGTTTGTGATCCAGATCTCGCTTACGAAAGTGATCAACCTGCTGGATCCGGCTAAATTTTACCGTGTGCACCGCAATCACATTGTGAATGCACATGAAATCGAAGAGATCCAACCGTCCGATGGTTTATTGGTGATGAGCAATAAATCACATATTCCCATCAGTGACCACTACAAAGAGGTTCTGAACCAATTCAAGATTATTAAGTAATTATCAATCAGTGTTGCCCGGTTGAATTTCCAACACCTCCCAATAATCCTCTTTTCTCCCTACTTTTCGCCAAGGCAGGAAAAGCAGGCAAAACTGTAATTGTGCATTTTGTCAACTAGTATCAATCCGCTAAAAAAGATCAGATCTTATTTCAAAAGTCCCTCTCCTGTTATTTGTAACGGATTCAAAACACCCTGAAATAAAGAAAAGATGGCTCTTTTTCATTCATCATTGACGATTGAAAAAAATTCCATGCTTTCTTTTCTTCTTTTCATGACATCGATTTCGTATTTCATGACATTCTGCTGCTTTCGTATCTGCAATCGCCCTATACTTGTTCCTGTCAACAGTGCAATTCTGACAAGGGTTGCGGGCTAAGTGAAGAAAAATGGAAATATGTGCAGAAATAGGGCTTTCACCACTTCCGGATGCTGAAATGGTTTTGAGTGAGATCAACGAGTTGGAGTCTTATTTTGAATTGTATTGGCATTTTTCCAACGGAGAAATGTTGTCCTTTGATTTTCCTCAGAAGCATCTGGATAAGTTTCCTGACAGGTCTTATAAACAGTTGCTGATGACAGCGATAGCGAATAAAATGAACACGGTGAATACGTATTTGGCTATTCAAAATGAGTATTTGAAGAACTATTATGTATTGTACCTGCACTACGCCAATGGGATGGATATCCCTTCAGACTTTCCGGAATCGATTACCGATCAGTTCCCAAGCAGAAGTTTTATCCACCAGTTGAAAAGTGCAATTAACACACTACAACAAGAAATTAATAGCGAAAAAGCCGCAATGTAAAAAGATATTACCACCGCTATACACTGAAACAAGAACTACAACAACAAAACCTAATGTTAGCTTTCACAGGAAAGAGCAGAGGTAGTAGCGACCTCTGCTCTTTTAACTGACTATTCATTGAAATAAAATATGCAACCACTTACACTTGCGTAAAGTTACATCGTCGGAAAAAACATGTTATAATGAGGGTGTATTAGACAAAAATCCTCCGTCGGTTTTTACTGATGGAGGATTTTTTCTTACGCTACAAGTAGTTGTTATAGGGTTGTTTATTAGTTTGCTTTGGTTAAACGGGTAAATATGTACCCGATTTAATATGCGCAAATGTCCGTTATTTACCTGTTTTGTCAACTAAGGGGAAACCCTCAATTTTAGATCAGAAAGCGTTTGATCCGTTTCAAACAGGTATTTTTAAAGCGAAATTCGCTGTTGATGAATAAACGATTAACAAAACTTTTGGGTGTCGCATTACTGTTACTGCTTTTTTCAGGTGCATGCAGCGAACCTGACAGTGAAGTTATTTATCACGAGGAAACAAGGACACACCTGGATGACACCTGCATCTGGCTTTCAAAAAGAGCCCATTTTCACGATTCTACCTTTTATCCTGTATTCAATGCCTATTATAAAAAGCATCTGAAACTCGGACATTATGACAAAGCAGCGATCGCATTAGGGGAATTGGCGGAACAGGAAATGTATTTCTCCCTTTTCCGGGAAAGTACCCTGAATAAAATTCGGAAGTTCAAAAAATACTTTAAAGCCAAGCTTCCATGGGACCAGACACTTTTCATCGATTCGTACCAGGGAAATTACAACATCAATCAGAATGAATACCGGAAAGCATTGCCGTACTTCCGGAGCCTGGTCAGAAATAAACCAACTGATTATTATACGTGTGTCGACGTTGCACACGGCTATGGCGATATGGCATTCTGCTATTTTGCTATGGGTGAGCACGAAAAAGCGCTTCAAAATGATTTAAAGGCACTTCAATGGTTTAATAAAACAGATGATATTACCGGAAAAGGAGGAGTCTATGATAACCTTGCGCTTGTAAGCCTTTACACCAAAAACTACAAAGATGCGGATGCTTACTTTAATAAGGCAATGAAAGCCTTTAAAAAAGTAAATGATACTGTCAATATGTTCACATCGCTGTATAACAAGATTATTCTTTACCAGGAAATGGAACACCGGGATCAATATAAGCTCATTGATTCAACTTATTCTCTATTTAAAAGGAGTAAACTGATTGATGAATCACTGGAACTTTCTTTGTCGAGTTTTTACGTACAGAGTTTACTTCAAAAAAAACGGATTTGGGAAGCAAAAGAAATCCTGGATCGCATGAAAGTGCTCGCAGATGAATTAAATGCTCCGACATCTGATATTGAATACCTGATTTCACTCGCTGAATACCAGATCGGTTCGGGAGAAGGGATTCAGGATATTCAATTGATAAAGCGGGTTTTGCAAATTGCTGAAGAACAGGAAGATCATCAAAATCAAATTGCCTTTGCAGAGGTTCTCAAAGACAATGCAGTCCTGACAAAAAATTACCGGCTTGCTTATTTTTATTCCGAAAAACTGAAAGAGGCTGAGAATAAGATCAGTGATCAGCGAATCATCGCGAAGACCATGGAGTTGGATAAATTTCATAAAACCGAGCGAAAGGAACGGCAAATTGCATTGCAAAAAGAAACGATCTATCAAGGGAAGATGACCATTGCATTATTGTTTTCTCTTCTGATGGGTTTGATCCTAATGGTGTTTATTGTTTTTTCCCGTCAGAAACAGAAAAAGATTAAACAGGAGAATAAACGTGCCAAACAATACACCAAGCGTTTGCTGGATAAAACAGAAGAGGAGCGAAGACGTATTGCAAGTGACCTGCACGACAGTGTGAGCCATGAGTTGCTGAACCTGAAACATTCATTGGAAGACAAAACTGTTTCCGGAGAGAAGATCGACATGATCATTAAAGACATACGCAGTATCAGCCGGAACCTGCATCCTGTGATGTTTGAGAAAGTAGGATTGTCTGCAAGTATCAATCAGTTGCTGGATCGTGCACAGTCTGTGAACCAATTGATGGTTACTTCGGATATCGTTTATTGCAGTTCCTTATCTGTTTCAGAGGAGTTGCAGGTTTACAGGATTATCCAGGAGGCACTTTCCAATATTATCAAGTATGCGGATGCCGTGGCTGCAAAAATTATTATCCGTGAAAGCCAAGAAGACTTGATGATCCAAATAAAAGACAACGGAAAAGGATTTAATGTGCCTGAAACTCTTTCAAAAAAAGATGCGTTCGGTTTACATAATATCATTCAAAGGAGTAAAGCTATCGGGGGACATGCAAAAATTCACTCCGATAAAAACGGTACCATAATCACTATTGACTTAAAGAAAACAACATGACAGTCGTAATTGCTGACGATCATCCCTTTACACTACAGGGAACCCAGAGTTTTGTGGAATCTTACGGATACCAGGTTATTGCAACCTGTGCAAATGGCGTTTCAGCCTTAAACATGATCCAGCTCCGGACTCCGGACATTGCTATTTTGGATATCAACATGCCGGCAATGGATGGCCTGGATGTTGCCAAGAAAGTACAGGAGCTGAAACTCAGGACCAAAATCATCCTGTTGACCATGCACAATGAGATGACGATTTACAATAAATCGAAAGAATACGGAGTTTATGGCTACATTCTGAAGGAGCATGCACAGGTTGAATTGAAAAATTGTCTGGCTGAAGTGGCGAAAGGAAACCAGTACGTGAGTGATTCGTTGATGAGTGACCTGGTAAGTGTCCGGGAAACAGGGACCGGTGAATTGGATAAACTAACCTTTTCGGAGCGGAAGATCATCGAGCTGATCGCGCAGCAAAAAACAAGCAAGCAGATTGCAGAAATGCTTTTCCTGTCAGAAAAAACCATTGAAGGACACCGTTCCAATATTATTGAAAAATTGGGTCTTCCAAAAGAAAAGAACGTTTTGCTGAAATGGGCGATGAAGAATGGTTTGGAGTGATTTGTTTTCAAATTGAAAAAACCGACTTTCATTTTGAATGACTTTCCTGATCCTTTTCGAAGGGTATATTTATCACTCTTTTGGAAAAGTATAAAAGTGTTAAAATGCGAATGGCCAGTAAACACTGGTGGTTTGCGTGTTTTCAATGTGATTTTTCCAGTGTTATGAAAACGATTTAGTTCTTGCCGGCCATACTTGCAATGTAACTTTTTTTGCTTGGTATAGTTGTTGTCTATATCTCATTACCAGGCTGAAACGGTTCATTAAAAATTAAGAGTATGGCACGTTTTATATTTTCAATCAGTTTAGCGGTAGTTGTAATCAACAGCATGTTTGCTTTCTCTCAAAAATATGAGCCGATCCCGGTATGTAAGCTGGTCGACGAAACAGCATTGCTGGAAAATGCTCCATCGACCTTTAGTGAAACTGCAGTTTCATCGGTAACAGTCACTATTTACAGCAATTTCAATTCAAATTATTTAACTCTTGAAGTAGTCACACCAAAAGCTGTACCGTTCCAATTGGTTAATGCACAAGGGAAGGAAATGTATTCAGGGACTATTCGTGGGACACAATTGATTGAAACAGAATTGTGGCCTCAGGGAACATACTATTTCCTTTGCGGTACGAAACGTGAAACCATTTATATCATGAGGTAGTCAGACTATTCGCGAATGATTGAAATTATTCGTGAATTCTTATAATAGGGGGGAGGAAGTCCTCTTCTCGGCTAAGCCGAGAGGGGGCTTTTTTTGTTAGCAAAAGCTCTGAATCAGCCATTACCGACGAAATACTACCGTTCACCGATTTTTTGGAAGTTACGGTTCAACTGGTCCCGATAATCCGTAATTTTAAATGTCTTTTTGAATGAAGGACAAACTAATCTGTTTTAAGGTTTATGGAACAACAAACCATTATTAAGGTCCGGAATTTATCCAAAAAGTTCGGTTCCTTCGAAGCAGTCAGGAATGTTTCTTTTACCGTACATAAAGGGGATGTTTTCGGTTTTTTGGGACCGAACGGGGCCGGGAAGAGTACAACGATCCGTTGTTTACTGTCATTGATCAGCCCGGACAACGGAACAATCGAATTATTTGACAAGTCTTTACAGAAAAACCGTTCGGAAATCCTTGCGAATGTTGGAAGCATCATTGAAAAACCGGATTTCTACAAATACTTGTCAGCGCAAAAGAACCTGGAAATTTTTGCACGTATTTCAGGTGCAAGCGTTTCAAAGAAAGAAATCCTTGAAATGCTCGATTTTGTGGGATTGGGAGACCGTGCAAAACACAAAGTGAAAGGCTTCTCCCATGGAATGAAACAGCGCCTGGGAATTGCACAAACCTTGTTGCATAAGCCCGAGCTGATTATCCTGGATGAACCGACGACCGGTTTGGACCCGCAGGGAATCATTGAAATCCGGAATTTGATCCTTCGATTGAAGAATGAACAGAATAAAACAATCCTGTTATCATCCCATCAATTGTCCGAAATTGAATTGATTGCAAATAGAATGGTAATTATCAACCAGGGAAAATCGCTCGTAGAGGGTTCTGTGGAAGAGTTACTGAACAGCGAGGAAACAGTGGTTCGAATTGAAATTGATGCTGTTGAATCAGCAATGGAGTTGATCCGGTCAAAATTCCATTCAACAGAAATCACGCAAACTTCATCTAAAGAACTGGAAGTGCTGATCTCAAAAAACAAGGTCCCGGAGCTTACGAAAGAGTTGGTCCTTGCAGGATTTACACTCCATGCCATTGAACCGAAACGTAAATTGGAAGATTATTTCATTAAAACCATTCAGTCCTGATGCTTTTCAAAAATACTTACAACGAGTTCATTAAGATCGTAGCCAAACCCCGGAGTTATTTAGGATTAGGAGCCTTAACCCTGTTGATCGGATTAATCATTTTTGCGATGAAAGCAGATGGGGAATCCATGGTTTCATTCGTAACGTCTACTTTCGAGCAAACCCTTTCATTTAACGGGAAACTGGTAAACGGAAACCTGATCGCATTTATTATTTTACAAATGCTGGTGGTCCATATCCCGTTGTTGATTGCATTGGTAACAGGAGATCTGATCTCGGGGGAAGCTGCCATGGGAACAATCCGTATGCTGGCGAGTAAACCGATTTCACGCACCCAGATCGTGCTTTCCAAATTCATTGCCGGCGCGATTTATACATTGGTGATTACCCTTTGGTTAGGGATTTTATCTCTTTTGGTTTCACACCTCGTTTTCGGGAGCGGTGATTTGATGGTACTGAACAGTGACGGATTGGTTATTTTGCCTGAAGCAGATATTTTGTGGCGTTTCGGATTGGCTTTTTGTGTTGCTTATCTGTCTTTGCTGACTGTTGCAACACTTTCGATTTGTTTGTCGGCTTTTGCTGAAAATTCAATCGGGCCGATTGTGGCAACCATGGCCATTATCATCATTTTCACCATTATCGGAAGTTTGGACGTGACTGTCTTCGATTCCATTAAACCTTATCTGTTTACTACCCACATGGCATCCTGGCGCAGTTTCTTTGAAGACCCGGTACCGTTTGACGATATTCTTAATTCCATTGTTATCCTCCTGACACACATCGTACTGTTAGTTGGAATTACCTTATTTAAGTTTAACAGAAAAGACATCACATCGTAATGAAAAAAGCAATTTTAATTGGTCTCCTGTTCCTGGCTTCGGGAGCATTCGGACAAGATGCAGAAAAGATTATCGACAAGATCGTTACAAAGATGGCTACGGTAAAAGATTATACCGTAAAAGCGCACATTGACGCGGATATCCCGATGATCAAGATTATGCCTTCGAATGCGACCATTTACTTCAAGCAAAAGGACAAGGTCAAGATCGAATCGAAAGGGATTACTATTTTACCCAAACAAGGATTCACCGAATTAAATACGTTTCTGTCCGATAAATCCAAGTACACCGCTGTTTTTGGAGATTCACTCAAGATCAGGGATATTGATACGCGATTGATCAATATTATCCCGAATTCCAGTTCGGGAGAAATTATACTGGCGAAAATTTGGGTCGATCAAAAGAACTCGGTCATTATCCGTTCCCAGGTAACCACGCAAACCAACGGAACCGTTAAAACTGATTTCAAATACGGATCGCAATTGAGTTACGGCCTTCCAAGTGAATTGAAATTCGAAATCGATGTGAAGAAGTTCAAAATGCCCAAAAGTGTAGCGGCTGATATCAATAAAACTTCTTCAGATAAGAAAAAGAAAACGAAACCACGTTCCAAAGGAACTATTACCATTACTCTAAGTGATTACAAGGTCAATACAGGATTGAGTGATAGTGTTTTTAAGGATAAGAAGAAAGAATCAAAATAATCGGGGAGCAAAGATCGCAGTAAATAAAAATGTCTGGCGAAATGAGTAACCAATTATTGAAACTCAGGTTTTGATTGAAAAGTCGAGATGCATTTAAGATTAAAAATAGCCGGTTTTTTGATGTTCGTGAGTTCGTGCATTCACGCACAGGTTTCGTCTGATGATTTCAATTTGCCGGAACCGGAAAACAAGAAAACTTCTTTGACCCTTTGGGCCACACAATACTACATCCACGAGTTCCAATCTTCGGGGAATATTCCCATTGTCTATGCGAACGGGGAATCATCCGGCCTGTATGCGGATACCTGCGACTTTTGCAATGCCTCTCTGGAAGGAACTGCTTATGTCCGGGATTCATCGGGGAATATAAACGTGATCAATTTCGCCCGAACAGGAGAAAAGGTATTTGTGGATTGCAGAGCTTGTAAAAAGTATAGCAAAAGTAAACTCAAAGTGGAAAGCTGGGGCAAGGCACTTTGGAACAAATCGGCGGGTTTTGGTGATGGGGTTCAGAATTACCGGTTGGTGCCGTTCCGTACGATAGCTGTCGATCGAACTACCATTCCATACGGGACAGTGATTTTTGTTCCCGCTGCAAAAGGCAAATTGGTCGATTTGCCAAATGGCAAACAGGTAATTCATGACGGATATTTCTTTGCCGGCGATACCGGTGGAGCGATCAAAAAAAACCACATCGATGTTTTTACCGGTGTTTATTCCGGGAATCCATTTCCCGAAGTCGTTTTGTCGAATGAGAACAAGACATTTGAAGCTGTTATTGTAACAGATTCCGGAATCATCAATAGCCTGAGGGCTTTACATGTAAAATAAACTTAGACTGTCTAATTATCAATGGTTTAATTATCAATTATCCAGTTTTTTGAGAAATACTTATTTAAATTGGCTTACTTACTCCGTGGCAATCTTCAAAAGTACTTCTTTCAGATCGATCCGGTTCGTATCATAGACAACAACTCCCAGGTTGAAAAACGTTTTTTGGAATGCTTTCGCCCATTTTTTTCCCATTGGTTTTCCGAGGTATACATAATAAACAGTAATTCCCTTATTTTTTAATTCGTTTAAAACCAGTTGGCTTTCATTACTTAAGAGAAATTCCCCGTCAGTCAGCAGCAGTACAGCATTCACACCGTTCTCTAATTTATCTGACTCCAGGAGTTCTTTAACCGTTTCAAGTCCGCTTGTAATGTTGGTTTGGCCAAAAGCACGGATGTGATCTATTTTCTCCCGGATGTGTTTTTTCTGGTTGCAGGGAACAGATTGAAGTAAGACAGTTGATTTCCCTGAAAAAGTGACCATTGAAATGCGGTCGACTTCCCGCTGCATCTGAACCAGGTTGTTTGCCGTTTCCTTTAAATGTGTAAGTTTTCCCGATTCGTTCATGGAAGACGAGGCATCCAGTAAATAAACCAAATGGTGCGGAGCCGCCTGGTGGATCAGTAATTCTTCAGAACTCATTTGAGGTACAACGGAATCGGTTGACAACGGTTTTGGAATTTCCTCCTGGTACTCAAATTTGTAAAGCAGTTTCGGTGCCATCAGCAATACATTCTGATTCGTATCAATTTCAGAAACGGATAGGCAACACGAAGCTGTTTTCCGGAAGGTCAACCCGTCAGCGATCTCAATGTAATCGTTATAATCTTCCACGATGTCATTGTAGCTGCGCACAAAATCATTGTACGCTTGCTGACTCTTTTTTACAAAAGGTTCGGACGGGTACTTTGAAGAAGCGAACCAATAGATCCTGCTCTGCATGGAGGTATAAAATGTCCGATAGCGTGTATGCAGCCAGAATCCGCTGCGTAAGTTACCGTATCCACGTGTTTTATATAGGTAGAGCGAATCGTTTTTCAATCCTTCGGCATTCAGCAAACGTATTTGAGTGTCGAATTTTTGATTGTTTGCGAGATTTTCGCCATATAGTTCTTTTTCCCAGTTCGTCAGCAAATTCATTGTGAGGTTTAATTCCTGTAATCCTTGTTGCAGCTCCTTATGTGTTTGGAAAGGCGGGTAGTGGAAGTTGCAGTAATTAACCAGGGCGCTGTCCAGTTCTTTTGAATGAATGTAACATTGTTCGAACCAATGATCGTGTCCTTTCAGGATTTCTTTTGCAGTTTGGAACCCGGTATCGGAACGAAACATCTTTTGTGAAACATAGTTATTCAATTGGGTATGAACAGAATATAAACTATCCGACGAAGCGAGGTATTTGTTCAGAATGGGAGCGAACGATGTGAATTCATTTTTGGGTTTTGACAGAATCTTTGAAACAGTTTCCTTTGCTTCAAGCCAGGGAAGGTAATCAGCCTGGTAAGCAGGAATTTGATTTTGTGCATTGGGTGTAATTTCTTTAAACCGGAAAGCACTTTCAATCCCGGTGTAAGTCAAAAGACTGCTTTGTTGTGTTTTACTGCAATAAAAGTAATTCTCATTGATTTTCTGAGCACTCCGATGCAATGCCTTCTGAAGCTGGATTGCATCAAAGTACCATTCCTGGTTACAGTGACTGAAGGCATTCATTAATTCCACGATGTGATTCAATTCACGCATTTTCTGGTTTCTTGCCTGTGGAAACAACAGCTGACAATAAAACAGAAATGGAAATAAAATGAGCACTTTCATGAGACTAAGTTAAGAAAAAGCGAAAAATTACGAAGTCAGGAATGCATTACGATCTGCTGAATAAATCGTCCCTCGTGTTGATTTTCATTCTGAAAATTTAACAATCTCAGCCTGGCTTTACCGCATTTACGGTATTGATAGAACAAGTTCCTGTTCGTACATTTGTTTTGGTTGGATAGCACAATTCACGGCTAACATGAAAGAAGAACAAAAAACGAAAGTGGGCACAAGTTTGACAGACCGTTTGTTAGAAGAACGACTGAATAATATGCCTGTCCTGGATTCTTCTGAAAATGCCTTGAACCGCTTAATAGAACTGGCACAGGAAGGACTTACGGATTTCCCGAAAGAACTCATCCACGATGTCGCAATCCGGGATTTGTTGCAGGCACTTAAAAAATCGCATGGAAACTACCTGAATTGCAAACTTCCGGAAATAGAACAATCGATTTATAATCTGTACAGTAAACAAACCAATTCTGACAATGTGTTGCTGATGCTGTGCGGTTTCTTTATTTCGTACCAAAAGAAATTAGTAGCTCATATTCAATATGAAGAAGTATTCTTATTCCCTTATATTGAATCCCTGCTGGAGCTTCAGCAGTCAGGAACACCGATTGACAGGGAACGTTTCGGTAATTTTACACTGAAACAATTTTTTGAAAACCATTCGAACCTGGAAGAAGATCTGAATGAGGTCCGAAACAAGATTACGAAGAACATTGAGGAATTGAAAACACCATTGGCTTTTCGTATTTTCCTGACACAGTTGGAGCATTTTGAAAAAGACCTGTCAATTCATGCGGTATTGGAAGACGATGTGCTTTTGCCACGTTTGGTAGAGCTGGAGGTTCATTTGCTTGGATAGGAGGTTCAAAGAATTTAAATCCCGGTAGCGATCGGATCAAAAGTTCAAAATTTAATAAAAAGTAACGGTTTGGAGCCTTTAAACATATTTTGAACCTGTTTTAACTTTCCAACTATCGTATTCCAAATTATTTGGCCTGGTATTTGTCTTTTCGTAACTTCAACAAAAAAAATCTGAAAATGAAACTGACATTCTTTGTCCTTATAGCTTTAATCAGCCCCTTGTCATTTGGTCAAATTACTTTTGAACATGGAACTTTAGATGAAGCATTGATAAAAGCGAAACGAGCTAACAAACCATTGTTTGTTGATGTATATGCTGTGTGGTGCGGACCATGTAAACAAATGGCAGCGACCTCTTTCATTGACCCGGAAGTGACTTCTTACTATAATTCAAATTTCATTTCTTTGAAACTGGACGGTGAAAAGAATGACGGGCCAAATGTCATGCAGAAATACGGGATCACTGCTTACCCAACGCTGTTGTATTTCAATGCGAATGGAGATTTGGTTGGAAAAGTAGTAGGTGCTTTACAGGCGAAACAGCTATTGCTAAAGGGAAAAGAAATTGTAAATCCGGAAGGAAATCCGGTTTTTCTGGCAAATAAAACCTATCAGAAATCGAAAAAGAAACGGGAGGACCTCAAGACCTACATCCAGGTATTGGCAGATAATGAGCACGATTCACTCACTAAATATGCTGCGGAATACTACCAGAAATACCCGGATTTGAATTTGAAAGATCCGGTTGAATTACACGTATTTAAAAGTGCAGTCCACGACTATAAATCGCCGTTAAGCAAGGAGTTCCTTAATAACGAGGAGAATGTAAAAGACCAGGAATCTTATCTGGGCAAAATCAATGACTATTTCATGACAACTTACCAGGAAGCAAAAGCCGCAAACAATTTTGAACTGATGCAGCAAATGGTTGTTGAGATTTATCCTTACCTTCAGAAGTGCACTATTCCGGATTTACCTTCTCAAGCCGAATACCTGGAATATGTAAAAGCTCAATTTGCAAAATAATCTTTGGTTAGTGGTGAGATTTATGTAATAATCAGGCATTTTTTTGTAATGATATTGGCTTGATAATGAGAGACCTTTGTAGAAAGCAATACTTGTGCTAATCGCATGTCGCCAATTGCTCTTCGCTAATGCGTAACTGCTTATGCCTCTGCTAAAACTTCAGTGGCACGCAGACAGTGGAGCAAAGGTTAGCAATGTACAAGTTTTAGCGAAGGAACAGAGTAGTCATTATTAAATACAAAAGTTATGTCAGAGCAAGAAAGAAATACAGGCCCGAACCAGGGGCAGAATCAAGGTCAGAACCAAGGACAGGAGCGAGATAGAGATCAGGATCAAACTACCGGCTCAAATCCGAATACCGGTTTTAATCAGAGCCAGGGAACTCAGAACCAAGGGAATCAAAACCAAGGGAATCAGAACCAGGGGAATCAGAACCAGGGAAATCAAGGTTGGGACCAAAACCAAGGTACCAATCAAAATCAAAATACCGGAACTGAGAGAACAGGTACGAATATGCATTCTGGTCAGGAATCCAATCAAAATAGAGGAACCGGCCAAAATACAGCACCTTTCCAAATAACCGGTAACTGGAAACAACAATCTTCTCAGTTGAAAGAAAGATATAGTGAGCTTACAGATTCAGATTTGGATTTTCAACCCGGACAGGAAAATCAATTGATGGACCAGCTTGGAACAAAACTCAACAAGTCGCGTGATGAGGTGATGAATATACTCAATCAATCGAATGACAGAAATGAGACCAACCGGTCCGATCAGGAAGATCAACCAGACAAATTCAATCTGTAATCATTTAGATGTGAAAACCAACAGCTACTATTATACGACTAATAGTAACTGTTAGGTTCTATCTAGAGAGAGCGTCAGTCTTAGACTGACGCTTTTTTTATTCTGATTCGCTTAGCTGCCCTTTTGTAATCTGAGTGAAGTCAAAGCTGTAAAATATGCAACAAATTTTTCAAAAGGTGTAATGCTTTCCAGGGCTCCGGGTTGCATATTTGTAATAAGTGAAAACGTATTCACTGTTAATCTGGATAGTCATGAAAAGGATACTAATTCGTTTGGGATTATCTCTTTTAGTAGTCATTCTTGCGAGTTGCACGGACACTAAATCCAAAAAGGTCGACAGGGCCGCAGATGAAGTTCAGGATGCAAAAGAGGAGTTGAATCAGGCGCAGAAAGAATACGAAGAAGAAGTAGCGGAATACCGGCGTTCGGTGCAAGCTGAAATCGATGACAATAAGCTGGAAATCGAACGATTAAGAGAACAGCGCATCGATGCGAGGGCAGAAGTCATTCGTGAGAGGAATGAACGGATAGACGCACTTAAAAAGCGCAACGATGAAATGGAAATGCGAATCCGGGAAATGAAAAATACCAGCAGGGAAAACTGGCAGGAATTTAAAAGAGAGTTCAATAACGACATGGACGAACTTGGACAAGCCTTCAGGGATCTCGGAAAGGACAATGTAAAGTAATACAAATAAACAGTTGATAGATAAGTTAGAATTGGTTTAGAAAGGAGTGCGCCCCGGCGGGCTCCTTTTTTTCAACCCGTCAATTGTTGAACTAACAGACGGTTCCTTTTAAGCACTAGTTAAAGGGAACAAATATTCACCATTAAAACAAAAAATCATGAGAGCAATATTGAGCACCATAGCAATCCTTGTAGTAATCGGCTGGGCCATCGGGTACTTTGGCTACCATGCAGGAGGTTTATTTCATTTGATATTAGTAATTGCACTGATAGCACTGGTTTTACAATTGATTCCGGGAAGGAGAGATTAGAACATACGTTTGATTTTTAACCAGGACCATTCGGCAAAATAACTTGCTGAATGGTCTTTTTTTTGTTTGAGCGGCAAGTAATTTAAATGTGAAATAATTATAAAACATAACCATAAAGTTTTGTCGGAAATATATTTCGTTATATCTTGGACTTAACTCACACACGTTACAAAGTTCATAGCACTACATTTTCGAAAAGAATACCTCAAATTTTCCGAAACCTGGATAACTAAATGGAAAGAATTAGTTTTTAATTTAAAAATTTAGTGGTTTGAAGTTATTTATAAAATACATGGTTAGTCTTCGGTGTAAGATGATTGTGAAAGAGGAATTAGCAAACTTAGGTTTGCGCCCTTCCAAAATAGATTTGGGAGTGGTGGAGATTAAGGAAAACATCTCGGACGAGCTTCGTGAAAAAATCCGGGTCAATCTGTCCAAATGTGGCCTGGAGCTCCTGGAGGACCGGACAAGTATCCTGATCGAACAAATTAAGGGAGTGGTAATTGAAATGATCCATTATTCGGATGAAGCTCCGAAAGTCAATTATTCGGATTATATCAGTGAAAAACTGAATTACGATTATACCTATCTCTCGAATGTATTTTCGAAAGTAAAAGGGATCACTATTCAACAGTTCATTATTATGAACAAAATTGAGCGGGTGAAAGAACTCCTGATGTATGATGAAATGAACCTCACGGAAATTTCCTATAAGTTAAATTACAGCAGTGTAGCGCACTTGTCTAATCAGTTCAAGAAAATTACCGGGCTTTCTCCGTCGTTCTTTAAACAAACAAGACACGAAAGAAGCAGCCTGGAAACGTTCTAATGCAGTCTCATCAGGCCAGAATTCCCCCTTTTTCACATCAACCCGCTTAATCCACTTCAATCTTCCCTATCTAACCATCGTCTTAGTTATCACCTAAACTGTAATAATTGTTTTCTTCATCCTCATTTCCGGTATCTTCCTGGTCATCATCTAATTCAGACCCTGGGACATCCAGGTTTTTATCGATGGAAGATTTATTCGATGTCTTCTTTTGGGTAATATCCTCCGGGTCCACATCTTTTTCTTCATTATCAGTGCGATAAATATCTTCACTTGCAGGGTAAGAAGGATATCCCGGAAGTTCTTCACCGGACTCTTCCTCACTTCTTTTCAATTTTCTGGTACGCATATTACTGCTTTTAAAGTTAACTTATTGAAAGTTAGCAAGTTTTGAAGGTAAGAATTTTATAGAAATATGATTGTTTTTACATTATTCACAGGTTAGGAGTTGTTTCGTTTTCTAATTGATCCTCATCAAATGCTTGATCCACTTTAATTTCCTCTCGGAATAGGGTGAATATTTGAGTTTGGTTTCAAGCCAGGTCGCTTTCTCCAATATACTTTTGTAGTGAGAAAAGGTCCTGAATCCGGCCTCACCATGATAGGAACCCATTCCGCTTTGTCCGACACCACCGAATGGCAAACGGCTGTTGGAGATGTGCATCACCGCATCGTTGACAGCACCACCACCAAAAGAAAGTTCGTGCAAAAGTTTGTTTTTAAGTGCGGTATCGTTTGTAAAGAAATAACATGATAAGGGTTTTTCAAGTTTCTTCACTTCTGAAATCGCTTCGTCTAATGAATCATAAGTTAAGACCGGTAAAATTGGTCCGAAAATTTCTTCCTGCATGATTGCATCTTCAAATGTGACGTTCTGCATCAAAGTGGGCTGAACGATTCGTTTTTCTTCCAGGATTTCCCCACCAAAATAAACTTTCTCCGGATCAATCAACTTTTTCAAACGTTCTATATTTCGGTCATTGACGATTCGAATGTAATTCCCGTTTTCGAGCGAGTAGGAGGTTTGTTCAATTTCTTCTTTTGCCAAGCGTAAGAATTTCTCTTTTATTGATTTTGGCAGTAATACATAATCCGGTGCAATACAGGTTTGCCCGGAGTTCAGGAACTTTGCCCAGATTAGTCGTTTAATTCCCATTTTGAGGTTCACATCTTCGGTGAAGATTGCCGGACTTTTTCCACCTAATTCCAATGTAACCGGAGTGAGGTGCTTTGCAGCAGCCTGGTATACAATGCGTCCTACATTCGTACTTCCCGTGAAGAAGATCTTGTCGAAACGCAGTTCCAAAAGTGCCGTTGTTTCGTCAATTCCGCCTTCGACCACCCGGAAAAATCCCGGATCAAAATTGCTATTGATCAGTTCGGCTAAGATGTGGCTGGTATTGGAAGGAAGTTCACTTGGTTTTAAAATGACCGTATTTCCGGCAGCAATGGCAGCAATAGCCGGGGCCAAGGACAATTGATACGGATAATTCCACGCACCAATGATTAACGAAACACCCAAAGGTTCCGGAATAATGTAGCTTTTAGCAGGAAAATTTACCCAGTTTGTTCGTACACGCTTCCGTTTTGCCCAGGAGTTCAATTTTTTGGAGGCTTCATCAATATCCTGGAAAACCAGCCCGAATTCATTCGTAAATGTCTCGAACGGAGATTTTCCAAAGTCGGCATAAATGGCTTCATTCAAACGATTCATGTTTGACAACAGCAGGGTTTTGAGCCGCTGAAGCTGTGTTTTCCGGAAGTTCAAATCTTTTGTCTGACTGGAATTGAAGAATTGCCGTTGTTTTTCCAGGATTTCTTTCATGAGAGTAAGTTAATAGAAAAAGCTGAAAGATGAACGGAATTCCAAGTGAGCTGTATTCAGAACAAACATTCAAAAATGAGGTTGATTCTCCTAAGTGTATTTTTAGTCCTGCTTTCAAATGTTTTTTCGCAACAGGATACGGCCGTTTCAATAAACATCGTAAGCCTTATCACAAAAGGCTATGGTGGCCCTGTTAAATCATATACGAGGCATGGAAAAATTAAAAAGGAAGTTTATTCGGATTGGAACGGGAATGTGATTACTGTTTACTACCGGAAGGGAAAATACCGCAGATACAAATACAGGGAAAGTGGAATAGTAAGAAATCAAATGCCTCCGAGATTTCCGGAAGATGAAAAGTCGGTTCCTATAAATCAATAAACTTACGGAAAGAGCTTTCATAGCTGAAGTTTTGAGCAAAATATTCGCTTTGACATTCGGAATAAGAAGCGGTTTCTTTGTTCATTCCTACTTTGTCTTCTCGTTCACTTCGTGGACTTCCTGTTTGATATCACGTAATTCGTGTAGCATGGAATCCTGTGTTTGAGCAGGTTTCTTAAAGCTTTCATCCATTAGATCATTGAATTCTTTACCCCAATCGATTTCCTTGATGGCTTTTCCGTAGACCTTGTCTTTGCTTGTTAAGTCGATGTTGGATTCTCCCGGGATGACATAAACCGCATTACTGAAGATCCCGTCTTTTCCAATAATAAATTTGGAGTCGCGTGGCAGGTGATCGACCATGTCCAGGTGGATGTGAACATCCATCTTGTATTCATTGCTGAATTCGATTTTGGTCACTGTACCAACATCCTGCTTTTTGATAATCACATCATCGCCTTCCTCCAACCCGTTGATTTCTTCAAAAGTAATCACGAGGTCCTTTTTGGGATCATTGCAGGAGAAGAGTAAGGTAACTGCAGAAAGTAAAATGACAATGTGTTTCATATTCAATCGATTCGCCAGTAAAGATAAAATGATTTATCGTTTATTACCACAGGCAGCGCAAAATGAGGCCAGAGATGTACGGTATGGTTTTCCACAGTTTTCGCACTCAGAGCCGTATTGAGAAATTTGATGATGCATAATGGCGTTGGGAATGGTTCTTAAACCTGTCAGTTTTTCATAATAATCCACAACTGGCTGCATGCGTTCTTCTACTGATCCGGATTTCCCGAATTCAAATGCTTCGCTATAAAGTTTGGAAGCAACGGCAAATTCTTCGTCATCCATCATAGGGACTTCCATTTGACATCGCCAGCACCAGAGGACTTTCATTCGCTTATTATTTCAGGAATATAATATGAAGCTGCGTATTGCAGTTTTTCTCCACGTGCTAAAAAACTTTCAAACGCTTTATGATACCAATGCGGGTCCATAGGGGAATCGGAATAAGACTCATAGGTTTTAACATCGTAAAAAGAACCATTTTTCCAAGGCTCGATTCCATAAATGCCTACTCCCAGTTTTTCACATCGCTGAAGTATAATTTTAAAGTCATTAGCAGAAAAATACTTAATGGATACACTGTCGAATCCGGTATTTACATCCGTTAATCCAAGGAAAATGTGCTCATCCATAAATTCCTTTTTTCTCAAAGTCGAATCATTGATGCTTACGAGTGTATATTTATCATAGGCTGCTTTGTCAAACACTTTCGATTGTCCGGTTTTCAGCCAACGTTTGTAAACGAGTTTTCCGTTCATGTATAAATACAATTCATGACCATCGTTTTCTATATGTATCGCCATCAGTGTGAGTGTGAGTGTGAGTGTGAGGAAAATTCCTCGTTCTGATTTTCATTTTCGCTTTCATTCTGTCTCAATGAGACCATCTCCACAAAACATGTTCCATCACGGATCTCCAATTTTTGACTATGTTTAAAATTCAAGACCTGTCCGTTCTCACGGATTTCTTTGTTACCTGAAAGATCTAATGTTTGGATCAGCCAGCCTGAAGTTTGAGCCTGTTCTTTCGCAAGGATTCCTTCGTCATCAAAATCCCCATCCGGAGAAGAATAAAAAGCGGTGTAACCGTAATTGATATCCACAGCGGGCGACCACAAAGCCTCATCAATGGTTTGTGCAACACCGGTATAAATTTGTTGTTCCATGGCCCGTGCCCGTGCTCCGATGTGTACGCGTGTGGCACCTTTCAGTGTTTCCGTACAGGAAGGAACCAGGATGAACTCTGCTCCGGCTTCTGCCAGCAAATGTCCACCGATGGGAAACTCGATATCGAAGCAGATCTGAACTCCAAATTTCCCGAACCGGGTATCAAACAAACGCAAAGCGCCATCGGAAGCAGAAATTCCCCAGGACTCATCTTCGAAACGGGTCATGAAATGCTTGTCCTGGAAGGAATAGGTGTTTTCAGAGAACACAAAGCAGCGATTGACGGTTTTGTCGGCTAAAAGAACAGGAAAACTGGGTGCTACGATCACACATGCGTATTTCGCAGCGAATTCCCGGAAGGTTTGAATGAAGTAAGGAAGGAAGTCCTGCATTTGATCGATTTGCAGCTTCAGATCGTTTCTAACCACTTCCGGCAGCAGTGAAGTCAACTCCATGCTTCCGTATTCGGGGAATGTGAGGATTTGTGCACCTTTTGAACATGCCTCCGAGATCCATTTTTCGGTATGTGCTTTCCAATCTTCCAATGATTGGTGAAAGGTAATCGGGTATTGTGCTAAAGCAATTGTTACTTCCATTCTTTGGTCCAAAAAATCAATTCTTTTTCCGTTTCTTGTGTTTGGTTCCTGTCGAGCCAACATAGGCGACACGAAAAATTTTGCTCGATATATCCTCGTTTGGTCCAAAAATGATTGTTCGGGCGATAATTAGCGGGCCTTAACGGATGGTCTTCCGGTCGGACAACGGAACAAAAAGCCGTGATCTTAAACCCGTTTTCCAGTGCGTGTTTTTCGCGTACGTCAAAAAAGAGATGACCGATCCCATGTCCTCTGTACGGTGCTAAAAGGATACTTTCTCCGAAATAGAAAATCTCGTTGATGTTCATTCCCCGTTCAAGAAAAGGTTCCTGGATTTCTTTTGATTCGGCGCTCAGGGGCATTCCGGTACATGCACCAACCAGTTTTTCTCCATCGAAAACACCATAAGCAATGCTTAACGGGTTTTGGGTATAAACCTTCAGGTAGTTTTCCTCGTATTCCTGCGAACCTTCATAGAGGTAAGGGAATTCATGGAAAACACGCATGCGTAACTGGCCCAATTGAGGAATCAATTCTGCGATATCAAATCCAAGTACCAGTTCGTGATTTAATGGATTCATATTAATTAGAAACCAGTTCGATCCATAATTCCAGGTTATAATAGGTTGTAACCCGGCTAATTTTTCCTTTCTGTACTTCCAGGAAAGCTGCTGCCGGAAGCACATAAGTTTGTCCGTGAGCTGCAGGCAGGCCTTCTTCAGCCTTTTTATACGTTCCATGAACCACGAATTCCGCTGCGATGCGTCCTGTTGTTTCAGAAGAAAAAAGTACGATGTCTTTTAATGTTTCCGCATAACTGGTGTCCATGTGCTGCATAAACTCTCTAAACAGGGCTTTCCCGATACGCGGTTTTCCCTGGTTTGGTTCGTGCGTAATGTGTTCGTCTACCAATGACAGCATTTCGTCCCAATTGCGGGAATTAAATGCATCATAGTATGCTTTTACTGTTTGTAAGTCAGTCATTATTAAATTATAAATTCAATAATTATCAATTATCAAGCATTGATTTGTATCAAAGCTTGATAATTAATCCATTCATAATTGATACTTAATTGGGGCATTCTCCCTTCACATATTTCGTAATTCCATGACACTGAGCTGAGCAGGCATTGGAGTATGTTTTGTTGTTACAACCGCAAACCGGATCGTATTCCATAGTGCAAATACAATCTTCTTTGATGTTTTCCTTGCAGTCTTCTTTGTTACAGCTTTTGGTTGAAGCTCCAATTGCAAGGATCGAAGCGAACATTAATAGTTTCATAATCCGTGAATTTAAGCTAAGATACTGAAAAATATGCCGTCTATGACCAATGCCATTTTAGAAATGTTCAGTGTTCCCATTTCGTCTGTTTTTCGGTGGTAGTTTTTGTTCCGGTAAAATGCCGTATCCGTTACCATACAGGCACTGAAACCCATTTTCCAGTAGTTTAAATGGTCGGAAAAATCAATACCGGTAAGTGATTTAGGGCCATTGAATTTTTTGACAGGAAGTTTGGCGAAACGGTCCATTCGTTTGGTGAATTTGCGTGCTGTTTTCCCTTTGCTGAATTTGTTTACTACGGTGATGTAATTCCCTCTTGACCCGTAGAACAATTTGAGGAAACCGATGGGATAATCCTGTGTGTATTTTGCTTCGTTGAAATACCCGATCATTTCCAGGCAAATCATCCCGGAGATCTTTGCATTGGATTGCTTAAGGGATTGTGCATGAATGAAACTACCCATGTATTCCGTCCGGAAAAACGGAGGTTCCTCCAAAGTATATGCTACCAACTCAATGTTTTTCTGTTGTTTCTGTGCCCGTAACATACGCGCCAGTTCCAGTAAACCGATAATCCCCGAAGCGTTGTCATCTGCTCCTTCCTGGTTTCCGCATACATCGTAATGTGCTCCGATAATCAGGCGTTCGTTGATCGTATCACCAAAACGTGCAACGACATTTCCATAAGTTATGCCATTCACAAGGTACGTTTGGTAAAAAACCGTGTCGGCATATTGCCTGAAGTAGCTGTAAATGAACTGAGCTGTTTCGTTCAGCTGGTCGATATGTTGGTAATTACGTGGCTTCGCTGTTTTAGTAAGTTCAATCAGAAGCTCTTTGATACGAATGGTGTCTGACTGAGAGTAAACAGAGGTACTGAAAAGGAAAACGACCAGGAAAGAAAGAAGTTTCATGTTTCGTGTTGAGATTAGTTGTACAACCTGAAATGTAAAAGGTTTAAAGTTTCACGTGACGTAAATGATTTAAACTTCAGGATTTATTGAGTGAATGGTTGAATTTTACATCAATTTACTGTTTATCTGACAATCCGAAATCCACATGGTAATGATCATCATGCAAACTATCAATCAGTTCACTGAGATTGGTAGCGAAATAAATCCCGCTTGCTTTGAGTTTTTTTCCATATTCTGTTGCAAATAGATCATCCTTCAATGCAATTTTAAGAATCACTTTTTCGATCTTCAATCCATTCTTTTTGGCCTCTTCATCCAACATCAGAATGTGGCGGGCTACCAGGTTGAAATCAATCGAATAGTTGGTGTCTTCTGTATAGATACCATTTTCGTCGAACTCCATCAGGTAATGCGGAAGCCCGATTGTGTTGAAATCGCTTGTTGAAACACCATTTTTCAGAAGTGGTGACATGAAGTCCACACTCAGCCCGTTTTGATGAGTTCTGTGAGGCCAGATCTTTCCACCATGTTCATTGGAACATTCCATCAGGCCAAATTCAACATGTGGAAGGATTGTTTCAAATTCTTTGTATGTTTCCAATACCGTACGATGCACTTTTTCATGTGTAAAGGCATGCTTATCCAGGTAACTGGTAGAATCAAAGTAAATAAAGTTCGGGCCTTTGAAGGGAAAAATTCTGCCGTTTTTCAAACTTCCTTTATTTACAGTTCCTGAAGAAACACTGGGAGAAATAGTGTATTGGTATTGATTATAAAGGTCCTGAATAGGGTTCGGTTTTTCGTTTTTTTCCGGTTTTGTTTGAGTAGAAACCGTATTTGGTTCAGTTTGTCCGGTACAAGCTTGAATAAGCAGGAGTGAGAGGATGATTGGGATTATTTTCATGAGGTGTTTTTAGCAAAGTTGATGCCATTTTCTAATTTGCGTCTTTCAGACTACACTCCGTCTTCCTTGCTAAGCTGGCTCTTTGCTGTAAAAAAGAGCATAAAAAAAATCCCGACGTCGCAACGCGAAATCGGGATTTGTATATTGAGAATAATCTTCGACTTAGTGAGAGAAGCTTCTTTTTTCTTTGATACGTGCTGCTTTACCTGTAAGACCACGGAAGTAGAAGATACGTGCACGACGTACAGCTCCACGCTTGTTTACTGTAATAGTATCAATAAAAGGAGATGAAATAGGGAAGATACGTTCTACACCTACGTTTCCTGACATTTTGCGAACTGTAAACGTTTCAGTTGCTCCTTGTCCGCGACGTTGTAAAACAACACCCTGGAATTGCTGAATACGCTCTTTGTTTCCTTCTTTAATTTTGTAAGATACAGTAATTGTATCTCCAGCTCCGAATGCTGGGAATTCTTTCAATTCTACTAGTTCTTTTTGAAGCTCTCTGATAAAATCCATGACTTTAATTTTCTTTCACTATCCCGTAATTGGGGGTGCAATATTAGGAATAATTTTTCAATTTATGATGTATCCCCGTAACTTTTTTTTATTTGAAGTCATTTTTCTCTTCTCAATCGCTTTTTTCCTAATTTCGATTACCGAATAACAAACTTCTTTACAAAGATAACGAGAAATATGGAGGTAGTGGTTAAGAAAATAATCGGACGTAAGGATTTGGTTTCCTTTCCGGAATTTGAGTTGGAGAATGTACCTGTAAAAATTGATTCCGGAGCTTACTCCAGTTCAATGCATTGTCAATCGATTGAAGTGGTTGAGTTTGGTGAAAAAGAACAGCTTCGGGTAATCTTCCTGGATTCCGGAATTTCCGGATATACCGGTAAAGAAGTGATTTTTGATGACTTTAAAACAAAAGTCGTGAAAAGCTCCAATGGAATTGCCCAGGAACGATTTTTTGTAAAAGGAACTGTTCGGTTGTTTGGAGAAACGTATGAAACCGTATTTTCGCTGACTGAAAGAACCGGCCTAAGAAATCCCATATTGTTAGGTCGCAGGTTGTTGAACAAACGTTTCCTGATAGACACGTCCAAGACAAACTGTTCTTATAAATACGAAAATAAGTAACTGATTATATTATCGAAGGAAAGGGATGAGCCTTTCAAGTAAAAGAATGAAAATTGCCATTTTATCACGCAATCCACAATTGTATTCTACAAGACGCCTGGTTGAAGCAGCAGAAAAACACGGACACGAAGCGCATGTAGTAGATCATTTGCGCTGCAACATCGAAATCGAACAAAAAGGGCCCTCCCTGTTTTACGGATCAGAGTATTTGGAAGGTTTTGATGCTGTAATTCCCCGGGTTGGGGCATCGGTTACATTCTATGGTACGGCCGTAGTTCGTCAGTTTGAAATGATGAATGTCTTTTCCGTAAACAGTTCACGCGGAATCGTGCATTCACGGGATAAATTGCGTTGTCTGCAGGTTTTGTCAAAAGAAGGGATCGGACTTCCGAAAACGGTATTCACGAATTATTCACGCAATGTAGAGCACGTGGTTGAATCTGCAGGTGGAGCACCCGTTGTATTGAAATTATTGGAAGGAACACAAGGCTTGGGAGTAGTTTTGGCCGAAAACCAAAATGCGGCTCAATCGGTTTTGGAAGCTTTTAATGGGTTGAAAGCAAGGGTAATCGTACAGGAATTCATTAAAGAAGCAAAAGGTGCGGACATTCGCGCGTTCGTTGTTGATGGGGAAGTAGTTGGAGCCATGAAACGCCAGGGAAAAGAAGGTGAGTTTCGCTCAAACCTGCATCGTGGTGGAACGGCAACGATCCTGGAATTAACGGATGAGGAAAAAATGACGGCAATCAAGGCTGCAGATGCGGTTGGTTTGGGAGTCGCTGGAGTTGATTTGCTTCAGTCTTCCCGTGGACCATTGGTTTTGGAGGTGAATTCATCTCCCGGACTGGAAGGTATCGAACGCGCCACAGGGGTGGATATTGCAGGAAAGATCATCGCCTTTATTGAGAAGAATGTAAAAAAATAGAAATGGCTCGAAAGTTCTACATACTTGGAAAAGAGATATTGCCCGGTCAGAGTATTGAACTAAGCATGGATGTTGCGAAGCTGCATACACATACGCCTGTTCAGGTACCGGTTTTCGTTGAAAGATCGTTGAAAGACGGGCCGATCGTTCTGTTAATGGCAGGGATGCACGGAGATGAGATCAACGGAATGGAAATTATCCGAAGAGTGATCCGCAAGAAGTGGAATAAGCCTATTTCGGGGACAATCATCTGTTTGCCGGTCTTCAATATATTCGGGTATTTAAACTTGAAACGCGAGTTACCGGACGGGCGCGACCTCAATCGTAGTTTTCCGGGGTCTAAGAATGGTTCCCTGGCGAGTCAGTTTGCCTATCAGTTTATGAACCAGATTGCTCCGAATGTGGACATTGTAATCGATTTTCATACGGGGTCGGCTCAGCGTTCCAACATTGCCCAGATCCGATGCCTTCTTTCCGATCCGATCAGTATGGAGTTGGCGAAAGTTTTCAATCCACCGTTTATTGTCCATTCCGGTTATATCTCGAAATCGGTGCGTGAAGCCTTGAATAAAATGGGGAAGAAAATCCTTTTGTTCGAAGGTGGAAAGACGAATTCCATCGATGAAACGATTGTGGAAGAAGGATTGTTGGGAATTCAGCGTATTTTGAACCATTTCCACATGAAAAGTTTCAAGCTGGATCCGATAGAGAACGAGCCGATCGTTATCAAATCCTCCAAATGGCTAAGAGCTCCTTTATCCGGGGTTTTTCATTCGGAAGTAAAGAACGGGCAGTACGTTGAAAAAGGTGACTTGCTGGGTTTTGTAAGTGATCCGTATGGTTCTTCGGAGCGGAAGATCAAATCCAATTCAAAAGGATATATTATTTGTACCAACGAAGCACCTTTGGTCAATAAAGGCGATGCAATTTTCCACATTGGAAGTGCATTGAATGGGGAGAAAAACAAGGAAACTGAACAATGAAAACTTCAAATATCCAGGGTTATTGTGCAATTGGGGTGTTCAACGCGAAAACCGACCACAACATCGGAACTTTGTGGCGATCGGCTTATATTTTGGGGGCTTCCTACATTTTTACAGTTGGAAAACGCTACAAAAAGCAAACTTCGGATGTTACCCGTACGTGGGCCCGGATTCCTTATTTTCATTACGATAGCCTGGAAGATCTGTGTGAGAATATCCCATATGATTGCCATTTAATTGCTGTTGAATTAACAGATGATGCTGAATTTCTGCATGATTTTGTACATCCGAAGCGTGCTATTTACCTCTTGGGATCAGAAGATCAGGGACTTCCGGAGTCCGTTTTGGCTAAATGCCGGAAAGTGATCAAGCTTCCGGGGAACTCCTCGTTAAACGTAGCCGTGACCGGTAGCATTGTGTTGCATGATCGCGCAGCAAAATTGAAACCGGAGCTTCCTCCGAATCATCGATGAGGTTTAGTTTGAACTAATTAAATAGTTATTTTGTTTTGGCGATTTTACAAAGTTGTTAAATTCGTAACTAACTGATTTTTATTTTTAAAGTCCGGTTTTGGTTGTGTAAATGGCCTGTTTGACTTTTTTAATTTTAGTTAAAAATAATAGGGTATCTTCTATCTTTGCGAGCTCAAAAACTGAGATAGCTCTAATATGTTTAGATTTATACAACTTTTCCTACTCTCGTTTTTCCTGACTACTGCTGTAAGTACTCATGCACAGAGAGATACCGTTTTCTGGTTTGCAGCTCCGGATGTTTCTTCAGGAGTTGGGCAGATTCCTGTTAAACTTCGCTTCCAATCGTATGATCAGGCAGCAACAATCACTGTCACACAACCTGCAAATGGTGCTTTTGTACCCATGACGTTGACGATGCCGGCATTTTCAAGCGATAGTATGGACCTGAGTTCTGTAATTGCTCAAATCGAAAGTCCGGCGGCAAATGCTGCTTCAAATAATGGGATCAAGATCAGTTCTACCGGATTAATCAATGTGGTTTATGAAGTCATTGCGTCGAACAATAAAGAAAGTTTCAGCCTGAAAGGAGGGAAAGCACTCGGGACAAATTTCTACACACCGTTTCAGAAGTTTTGGGCAAATGCAGTAACAACCCCGGCAACATATTCGGGAATTGAGATTGTAGCAACGATAAACAATACTACAGTTCTGATCACACCAAGAACAGATATCACGGGACATCTGGCAAACGCGACTTTTTCCGTCATTCTGAATGCAGGACAAACCTATAGCGCAAGGGACGTCAATGTTTCTGCCGCTACGAGTCTTGCCGGATCGATTGTCTCCTCAGATAAACCCATTGCAGTTACGTTGTTTGACGGTCAGCTCGTTCAATCTGCCTGTTCGGATATGATTGGTGACCAGTTAATTCCAACACCGTCAATTGGAACGGATTATTCAATTTACAAAGGAACTTCGGCAAATGACCGTATCTACGTACTTGCTACGCAGAATGCATCTACGATAGAAGTAACCGGCACAAGTACAAGTACAACTTTGATCAATTCTTCCGAAACATTGGAACTTCCGATGACAGACGAGATTTTATATATCAAATCAAGCAAGCCGGTGTATGTTTACCACGTTTCGGGATTCGGATGTGAATTGAGTGCAGCAGTCGTTCCAAGTTTAAATTGTAAAGGCAATAACAATGCAGCATTTTCCCGCTCGAATTCGGATTCCCTTGGAGTTGTTTTGGTAACAAGAACAGGATTTGAAGGAAACTTTTTATTGAATGGAATTCCCGGACTGATTACAGCAGGAATGTTCCAAACAGTTCCCGGAACAGGCGGACAATATAAAACAGCACGCATTTTCTTTAGCACGACAGATGTTCCGTCAAACAGTCACAATATGATCGTGAATTCGGCAGACATTTTCACCATGGCAACGATTGCGGGGGATGGAGCGAATTCTGGTGCTTCCTATGCGTATAACACGGATTTTTATGCAACAGCATTTTCCCAGGCCGGACCGGATGATACCGTTTGTGCAAACGTAAGTTATACTTTGAGCGGAAATGTTGGCGGTGGTGCAGTAACGGGATCCTGGTCAAGTAACGGATACGGTTCTTTTCAGAACGGGTTGAATTCAGTTCCGAATACATACATTCCAAGTCCTTTGGATACGTTGATCAGTCCGATCCGGATCATCCTTTCTACAACCGGATTTTGCCCGACCGCAAGAGATACCATGTTCCTGGAGATCACACCGGCACCATTGGTAAACGCAAACACCGATCAGTCCATTTGTGAAAACAATGCATTGATCCAGTTGGATGGAATTATCAGTGGTGGAGCTGCTACAGGAATCTGGTCATCGAACGGTTCAGGGACCTTTTTGCCGAATGCAAACACGTTGAATGCAGAGTATGTTCCATCCGCAGCTGACTTGAGCGCCGGAGCCGTTCGATTTGTGTTGACATCTACCAATGCGGTTTCCTGTACCATGGTTTCAGATACAATGGATGTTAACTTTACAAATGCTGCAACAGTTGAGGCTGGCCCTGATACGTTAGTTGTTTGTGCGAATAATGCGACGATTGCTTTAGCAGGAACAGTTAGTGGTCCTACAACAACCGGGAAATGGCTTACAAGCGGAACAGGAATTTTTTCACCGAACAACAGTTCTCTAAATTGTACTTATGTGCCGAGCGTTGCAGATACAACAGCAGGCTTTGTTTGGTTGTATTTGGAATCAACTTCAAACGGAAACTGTAACCCGGTTCAGGACAGTATTTATGTGTCGATTAGCAATGCACCGAAAGTAGATGCCGGTCCGAATCAATTAAAATGCTCCAATGCAACCCAAGTTCAGTTGAATGCAAGTGTTACCGGTGGAACTTTTGGCGGTATATGGAGTGGTGGAGCAGGGACTTTCAATCCGTCTGCAAGTGCTTTAAATGCAACCTATACACCAACAGCTTCGGAAATAACCAATGGAAGCGTTGTTTTGACCTTAACTTCTACCAATAACGGGACGTGTAACGTAATGTCCGATGGGATCCAGGTTAATTTCGTTGCTCCGCCATTTGCAAACTTCAGTGGAACAAATGTGTGTGAGGGACTTGCAAATGTATTTACCGATTTCTCACTACCTGGCTCGGGAACATTAACCAATTGGGCATGGAAATTCCAGACAGGTCAAACATCAGCTACTCAAAACCCGACTTACAGTTTCGGGGCTTCCGGTACTTATCCTGTTGAGTTAATTGTCACAAATTCCAATAGCTGTAAGGATACGGTTTCAATTTCCGTTTCCGTTTTTGACAAACCAGTTGCAGCTTTCAATTCAACTAATTCCTGTCCGAACAACCAGGTAACGGTTGCATTTACAGATGCTTCAGTAAGCTCCGAGGCCATCAATTACTGGTTCTATGATTTTGGAGGACAAGGATCTGCAGCAATGGCAGATGTGAGTCAGCAGTTTGCAAGTGGAGGAACGTATACCATAACACACATTGTTTCTACAGTAAATGGGTGCTCGGATACCATTGTTCAACCGATTACGATAGACCCGCTTCCGGATGCCGGTTTCTATTACAATTCAAACGGTGGTATGAATATCGGTGCGGTGTTTAATTTCATTGACACATCAGATTATGCAGTAAGTTATTCCTGGAATTTTGGGGACGGTTCGTATTCAACACAAATGAATCCAAGCCATACTTATTACGGAAATGGAAATTATTACATCATTTTGGAGGTAACAAATGCGTTGGGTTGTATGGATAGTGCCATTCGCTTTGTCGCGATCAATACGGTTACTAATGAAATTAACACCCTGATTCCAACCATTATTTCACCGAATGGAGACAGTTCGAACGATGTATGGAAGCTGGAGTTCCTGGAGCTGGCTTACCCGAATGCGCACATTGAAATTTATAATGAATGGGGGCAAACGGTCTTCACATCCGATGGCTATCAAACTCCATGGGACGGGACTTACAAAGGCGAACCGGTTCCTGATGGGAATTACCTGTTTGTGATCCAGTTGAATGCAAATGCTGATCCGGATATATACAAAGGAGTGTTAATGGTGTTAAGAAAACGAGATTAAGATGAAGAATTTAATTACAAGCTTGTTTGTTACGTTGTTCTTTGTTTCATTCGGACAGCAACAAAGCCTATTTACCAATGTGCTTGCAAACCCGTTGCATTACACTCCCGCGTATGTAGGGAGCACAAATTATCATGAAGTAAGTTTTTATAATAGAAACCAATGGGTGGGGTTTAAAGACGCTCCCCGAAACTTCTATTTAAACTTTCACGGATCATTCAAGAACAAAGCAAAACATGGTTATGGAGTGCAACTACTGACGGAACAAACAGGGTTACTTGGAAAAACGGGAATTTACCTGAACTATGGTTACCAGATTAAAATGAGTAAGAAGTGGAAAATAGGATTAGGACTTCGTCCTGGTTTTGTTCAATACCGTGTTCGTTTATATGATGCAGTAATCGCCGATGAAGGAGATCCGATCTTCACAGGTAACAGTTATTCCGGGAATGCATTTGATGTAAATACCGGTTTCAGGTTATATAGTGACAAATTTGAGTTTAGCGGAGCTCTGGATCACATGATCAAAGGAAAAAGCTTTAATTCATACAACCAGAATTTGCAATTCCACTATACGCTCATGACTTCCTATAAATTCCTGTTTAAAAAGGATTGGGAATTAAGACCGGCAATTTTGTTCAGGTATACCAAACCGGTCCCTGCACAGCTGTCTGTTTTGGCCCAGTTGTCATACAAGGATAAATTCTTCGGAGGATTGAATTTCAGAACGAATGATGCGATGGGAATTTTCCTTGGAGTCAGATTGAAAAACCGTTTGTCAATTACTTATGGATACGATTACAGCTACACCAAATTGAGGAAATACAGTGCCGGTTCTCACGAGATCGGGATCTCATTCATAATTACGAAAAACAGGCCTTCGTTGGAGGAGGAAGATGATAAATTGAACAATAGTATTCTGGAAGATATCCAAAAGGAAATCGATAAGAATAAACAGTAGGATGAATTTATAGCTTATGAAACTACATCGGATAATACTACTACTCGCTTTGATTTTTACGGTCGGATCATTCGAAAGTAAAGGTCAGATTGACTCAGTCTTTTGGTTTGCTGCTCCTTGGGTAACTCCCAGCCATGCTGGAAACACGCCATTGGTGCTACGAATCTCTACTTTCAACACCCCTACAACGGTGCGTGTTTATCAGCCTGCCGGGACCTATGATTCTACTTTTGTAGTCCCTGCAAATTCATTGAATTCCCATTTCCTCACTTCCATAGTTAACACCCTGGAATCAAAACCTGCTGATAACGTATTGAATTATGGGATCAAAATCGAAGCAGATACGCTTGTTACGGTTGTTTACGAAGTAGTAACTGGTGGGAATAACCCGGAAACCTATTCCCTTAAAGGTCAGAATGCGGTAGGTACCGAGTTCGTTTGCCCGTTTCAGAATACCTGGATCAATGGTAACTATGCGCCAATACAACCGAAATCAATGATCTGTATCGTGGCAACAGAGGACAACACCACTGTCTGGATTACACCAAAAGCAACCGTAGTTGGCCACCCGGCAGGAATTACTTATTCAGTGACCTTGAACAGAGGACAAACCTATACGGTAGAAAATACATCGCAGGCAACCAATACGTCCGGAAACAACCTGGGAGGAACAATTGTGGTTGCAGACAAACCTATTGCCGTCACGGTCTCGGATGATTCCGTAACTAATTCGGGAGGAGGATGCCGGGACTTAATGGGTGACCAGATTGTTCCTGTTGATGTGGTTGGGACCAATTACATCGTTAACAGGGGAAATATGTTTGCAAATTCACAGGAAGGAATTTTCATCGTGGCAACACAGAACTTTACATCGGTATCAGTTACTACGTCACTTGGAACTTTTTCTCAACTGTTGAACCAGGGAGACACCTGGAAATATGTGTTGACAGCTACGGAAACCCTGGCTTATGTAGACGCGGATAAAAACGTTTATGTGCTTCAGGCATCGGGGTTCGGATGTGAGGTCGGGGAGGCTTTATTGCCACCGATCAACTGTGCAGGTTCGAACCAGGTGAGTTTTACCCGCACCAATGCGCAAACATTCATTCTGAATATATTGTGTCCGACTTCCGCGATCAATAATTTCTTACTAAACGGAAGTGCTACACTCGTTCCTGGGTCCGTATTTAACCCGGTTCCCGGAACAGGAGGTTTTTGGAGCGGGGCCCAGATCACATTCAATACAACTGATATTCCTGCAGGTTCCTCCAATTTGCTCACCAATTCTTCAGACTATTTCGGAATGGGAGTTATCAACGGTGGATCAAGTACCGGGTGTTATTATCACTACATGTCTGCTTTCAATCGAAAGGTGTATGTAAGAGCAGGAAATGACACGATCCTTTGTAACGGAGACCCTTCTGTCTTGCTAAACGGTTCCGTTGAAGGTGGCGCAACAACCGGACAATGGTCAGTTGTAAATGGTGCAGGCTCCTTTGTGAATGACGTTGATTTGTCCACTTCCTACGTTCCATCAGCATCTGATTACACACAAGGCACCTTGACTTTTGTGCTTTCTTCCACGGGCAACTGCGACCCGGTGAGAGATACGATGGTGGTTAACTTTATTCAATCTCCGGAAGCAAATGCCGGAACGGATGACTCTTATTGTAAGAATAATGTGGGAGCCGTACCGATTAACGGAACGTTTTCTTACTCGGCTGCTGCTACGTGGAGCGGGGGAAATGGCGGTGCCTTTGGAAACGTGGGTTCTCCATCCACTACGTATACTCCTTCTCCTGCCGATTTAGCTGCAGATAGTGTAGTTCTTTTGTATACTACGGCGGGGAGTTTCTTCTCTTGCCCGAATAAACAGGATACGGTAGTTATTTACTTCACCGAAGCACCGTTTATTGATGCCGGTCCGGATCAATTGGTGTGTTCCAATACAACAGATGTTGCTTTGAATGGGATTATAACCGGTATTACGAACACTGGTATTTGGTCAACAGATGGAACGGGTGGTTTCTCACCTTCTCAAACAAACCTGAATGCAAATTATGTGTTGTCGTCAGTGGACATTTCAGACGGATTGGTCACATTGTACCTGGAATCTACCAATAATGGAAATTGCCTGGCAGTGATGGATAGCCTGGAAATTCAGATCATCGATTTCCCTACTGTAACAATTACTTCAATGGATTCCCTCTGTTCGAATAATCCTACATTGAATTTAACCGGAACAGTTACCTCCGGATTTGCAACACAATGGACTACTTCCGGTTTCGGGACCATTTCAGCCCCGGCGAACCTAAATACTTTTTATACGATTTCTCCGGTTGATATTACCAATGGGTTCATCGATGTTATTTTATCGACAACCGGTATTTGCCCGATCGCTCAGGATTCCCTGAGAGTAACCTTTGTTTCTCCGCCACAGGTAAATGCAGGTACCGATCAAACCTATTGTCAGAACCAGTTGGTGCAATTAAACGGAAATATTGTTGGGGCAGATACAACGGGTACCTGGTCTACACTCGGTACGGGAACTTTCATTCCGGGACCTGCATACCTGGATGGATTGTATGATCCGTCAGTGAGTGATGTTTCCGGAGGGCCGGTCAGTTTGATCCTGACTTCGGCTTCCAATTTCGGGTGTCCGCCTGATAGAGATACCGTCGTAATCACGTTCAACAAGATTCCGACTGCTGATTTCACATTCACGAACGTATGTCAGGCAAGTAATATGAGTTTTGCAGATGCTTCCGTTGCAAATACGGGAACACTTGCTTCCTGGTCCTGGTCGTTCGGAGACAATACCAATTCCATTGCACAGAATCCGCAACATGCCTATACAAGTCCTGGGAATTTCAATGTACAGATGATTGTTACCTCCAGTAATGGTTGTACGGATACAGTTGTGAAGCAGGTTACCGTTTATCCACTACCGGTTCCGTCATTCAACGCTTCGATTGCATGTGAATCCTATCCGACCAATTTCACGAATACCTCATTTATCCCTTCCGGAACGATCACCGGTTATACATATGATTTCAATGGGATCGGTTCAAGTACACAAACCAACCCTTCGTTTGTGTTTCCTGCGAGCGGGATTTACAATGTAAGTTTAACGGCAGTCTCCAATTTTGGATGTACAAATACGATTATCCAACAGATCGATGTATATGCAACACCTGTTGCTTCGTTCACGGCATCTCCGAACCCCGCTTTGGTGGAGCAGGATATTACGTTTACGGATGTAACAGCAGGAAATATTGTTTCGTGGCAATGGGACTTCGGTGATGGTGAAGGTGATAATACACAAATAACACATCATAGCTATGATGGAGGAGGAGTGTATGTAGTCACGCTAACAATTGTGGATAACATCGGTTGTACCGATACCGTTTCAAAAGACATTTCAATTGCATTGTTACCGGTGCTTCCAAGTGGCTTTACACCAAATGGTGACGGTGAGAACGATGTGTTTATTATTCGTGGCGGACCGTTTAGAAATGTAGACTTTAAAGTGTATAATAACTGGGGACAAGTGATCTTCGAATCCAATGACTCCAACGTAGGATGGGATGGAACATACAAAGGAGAACCTGTTCCTTTAGGTGTCTATACCTGGACTTTTGTGGTTGATATGGGAAGTAACTTTGTTGTCCGGGAATCGGGCGACGTAACTTTAATTCGATAAGTCATGAAATTTAGAATTTGTTTTTTAGCAATCTTACTGAATGGATTAGCTTACGGACAGGATGCGCATTTGTCGATGTACGATGCAGCACCGTTATTTTTGAATCCGGCACTGACGGGAGTTGTAGAAGGAGATTTCAGGGTGCATGGTCAGTACCGTACACAATGGAAATCGGTGAACTATAAACCCTATACTTCCGCTTTGATCAGCTTCGATATGCCAATCAGGAAATGGGGGTTTGGGGTTCAGATCAATAACTTCAGAGCAGGAGCAGGGAATTTTAACGTATTACAAGGATTGATTTCCGGGGCATATTATGTTCCACTGAACAAGAATAAAACACATGTTTTGAACTTTGGAATTCAGGGTGGGGTAACCCAAAAATCCATTGAATATCAATTATTGTCATTTAACAATCAATACACACTGAATAATGGTGGTGAGTTCGATCAAACCCTTGTAACAGGGGAAGATTTCGGTGCACAATCGAAATTTATTCCGATGTTGAATGCAAGTGCTTTGTATTATTACTCCAAGTCGCAAGCCCGGTTGAATCCTTTTATAGGGATTTCGGTGTTTAATCTGACGCAGCCGAACGAATCCTTTTTTGGCAGGGAAAGTAAGTTGCCTTTGCGCATGTATACGCATTTGGGGACACGTGTGAATATCACCGAACTCTTCTATGTTATCCCGAAAGTATTGATCATGCAGCAAAAGAAATTTCATGAACAAACGTATGCGGTGGAAGCCGGTTACTTCCTGAAAGGAAGTGGAGCTTATATGCTTGGAGGGGTCATTGTCAGGGCAAAAGACGCTATGATCGCTACTTTAGGTGTGAAGAAAGACGCCTATACGCTCAAACTGGCTTACGATTTCAATATATCTTCTCTTACATCAACATCCAAAAGCAGGGGAGGATTTGAAATATCCTTTACCTATGTGCATAAGAAGAAAAAACCTACTGATTACAAAATCTGTCCACGACTCTAATACGCATTCTCCATATGAAATCTATAATCGCATGCTTGTTGTTTTTAGTGATATCCGGTAGTATATCACTGGCGCAATCAAAAAAAATGTATATCTATTTGGGTAATGAGTATTTCAAAAAACTGGATTACGCAAATGCTGTTGAGCAATACAAACTGGCGCTTTTCGACTCCGTTGCGCGTTCCACTATGACCTATCCGTATGAGGTCCAGGTTACAAACCAAAAGCTTTCCAAGTCGAAAGTAGTGGTTGATACCAGCCTGAGAGTAACAATGGAAGAATACCTGCATCACCACATTGCCTGGTGTTATTTCCGTTTACATGATTACCCGAATGCAGAAAAACACCTGAAAAATACCGTTGAGGAAAAAGCCTATCCGCACGATAGTTATTACCTGGCTCAAAGCTATATGAATAACAGTAAGTATGATGAAGCAATTTCCCAGTTTGAGGATTACATCCGTTCCTCGCAGGCTGATGATGAGTTAGTACACGCAGCACAAGTTGCCATGACCGGCTGTTACCTGGCAAAGGAAGAGATCGAAAAAACACGGGAAATCAGTGTAAAGATGGCTGATACCTCACTCTTTAACCGGGGAACAGCAAACTTTGCTACAATGTACTTCGATAAGGACCAGAAACTCATGTTTACTTCTGCAAGGACTGGTGGTGTGATCCTGAATGAGAAACAGCAATCTGAATACTTGTGTGACTTGTACTGGGTTTCTTTGAATGCAGACAGTACCTGGTCTGCTCCGACCAACTTCGGTAGGCCCTTAAACAGTGCGCAAAACGACGGCGCTGGGTCTTTCAATAATAACAACGTTATTTTCTATACGCGTTGGAGTGAAGAAAAGAAAACGGAGCAAAATATTTACCTGGCGCGGATGATGAACATGAAGTTCTTTGAAGCCTACAAACTGGATTCATCGGTTAACTATCCGGGATACAAAAGCATTCAGCCTTATGTTTCAATGGATGGAAAGACTTTGTATTTTTCATCGAATCGTCCGGGAGGATTGGGAGGAATGGATATTTGGAAGATTGCGATCGACTCAGCGGGAAATACACAAGGTCAGCCCGAGAACCTGGGGTCATTGATTAATTCCGACCAGGATGAGGTAACACCGTTTTTTCACGAAGTTTCTTCCACCTTGTTCTTCTCATCAAACGGACATGGAAGTATTGGTGGTTTGGATATCTTCAAATCACATTACGACCGGGAAACAGAAGCCTTTAGTGTTCCGTCGAACCTGGGGATGCCAATCAACTCCAGTCGAGACGATGCATACATGATGTGGGATTCCCGTTTGTCGAAAGGATTTTTCTCCAGTGACCGGGAACCGTGTAATGGCGGAAGCTGTTACGATATCTACGAAGTAGTGAATGAACCGATCCATATTTATTTGAGTGGTTATTCTTACAATAAAGAGACAGAAGAGATTCTGCCGAATGTGAAATTGACCTTTAAAGATGTGCGTGGAGTATTTCCGTCTTATAACATTGTAACAGACTCAAACGGGTACTACGAAAAAGAACTGACTTATGGGATCGAGTTGTTTATCAAGGGGCAGAAAATCAATTATTTTGCGGATGCAACAAGTGTCAATACCAATTCCATCACGCAAACGACCAGTATTACAAGGGATTTCTATTTGAAACCGATTCCGCAGGAAGAGATCGAGATCGAAGGGATCGAGTACGATTTTAACTCCGACAAGTTGAGACCTGCTTCCCAGGCTGTTTTGGATAAATTGTTTGATTTCCTTGAGTTGAACAACAACATCATCGTAGAGATTAATTCACACACGGATGCACGCGGAAAGGATGCTTACAACCTGGATTTATCTCAACGGAGAGCAAAATCCTGTGTGGATTACCTGGTTTCCAAAGGAATTGATCCGTCCCGTTTAATCCCGAAAGGATATGGAGAAACCCAGCCGAACCAGTTATACGGGCCGGATAAGAAACCTGTTTTGGATGCAGAAGGAAAACCGGTGATGCTGGTTGAAACGTATATCAATACCTTCAAGGTGAAAGCAGAGCGCGAAGTATTGCACCAAAAGAACAGAAGAACTTCGTTTAAGGTAATTAATCAATAGAATTCAAAATGAAAAATTCAAAATTCAAAAGATGAATTGTCATCTGAAAGTTTTTGAATTTTTTCATTGATAATTTTGAATTCTTAGGGGCATTCCTGGAAGTTTACCCACGAAATCCCGTTTTTGAATACCGTTTTGTGGTTCTTCTGTGCATTCATATAGGAAGTTGCCTGTTGCGCACTTGCCCCGGTTTCACACACAAAAATAACGGTATCGTATTGCAATAGTTCAGCCTTGTGCTTTTCCAGTTCTGCCAGAGGAATATTCTTTCCCGTACACGCATGACCTTGTTTCCAGATACCTTCGGTCCGCACATCCACTACAAGCGTTTTGCCATTGGTCGTTTTTCCCGTACAGGAAAATAGACCAAATAAGACTATAAAAGCTACTACAGTTTTCATTCACATCAATTAAACAGCCAAATTACGTTTTCTTCGGTCACTTCGAGTGATTTTCGGAATGCAATGGAGAAAATTGTATCGAGAAGAGACGAAGAAACGAATACATTATGATAAAAAAGTCGGGTTTCCCCGACTTCAAAACTATCAATGTGGAATTACGATGTAAATTAGGTGTTCGCAATTCGGCATTCACAATTCATATCACATTCCCTGGATCAAAAACTCGGTTCTACGATTCTTGGCTTTGTTTTCAGGAGTATCGTTTTCAACCTTTGGTTTTGTTTCACCATATCCTTTTGCTTCCAGTCGTTCACCATCTATTCCAAGTGAGATGAGGTAGCTTTTCACGCCTTTTGCGCGTCGGTCGGAAAGATCTAAGTTCTTTGCATCATCACCATCGCTATCCGTGTGACCCTGGATCATGATTTTAATTGTTGGATTTGTTTTTAAGAAACGGGCAAACTCACGTAAAATGAATTTTGATTTACCTGAAAGTACGTCAGAGTTATAATCGTATAAAATGTCGTTAATGGTGTAAGCTTCGCCGACTTTCAATTCCTTTACCTCCAGCTTGTTGTTCACCCGGTTTTCTTTCTTCACGATTTCTTCTTTGGTGATCAGTTTGGAGTCAAAAGCAGCACCGTCTTTTTTCACGGATACCATAATGTCCTGTGGTTTCTCCGTTTTTACAACTACCGCAAATTTTCCGTCATTTCCATTAACTCGTACTTGTTCTACTTTTTCCGAATTTTCGTAAGCAACCTCGATCGTAGCGTTCTCAATAGGTTTTCCATTCGGATCTTTCAAATCTCCTTTAATGATTGTAACAGCCTTCGGACGTGCTTCTTCATAGAGATCAAAACCATAAATATCCCATTTTCCCTGTTGCTGAGAAGAGAAATAAGCCAGTTTTCCATCCGTTGAAACGAAAATTCCTACTTCATCGCCTTTCGAGTTGATCGGGTAACCGATGTTTTTCGGCTTACTCCAAACACCATTTTCTTCACGCATGTAGAAAATGTCCAACCCACCGACTCCTTTACGGTCATCAGAAACAGAAGAAACAAAATACAGGGTTTCACTATCCTGGTGCAGGAACGGGCTTTTGTCTTTCCCCGCAGTATTGATCTCATCGAATGGTCTTGGTGCTCCCCAGGTCCCGTCAGCATTTCTCTTTACCACAAAAACATCATTGTCTTTTGTCGTTCTGCGGTTCGCTGTATAGAATAAGGTATTCCCATCTGCCGACATGGAAGGCTGAGCTTCCCAACCATCAGGAGTATTGATTTTCGGTCCTAAGTTTACCAGGTCAGTCCATTGATAATCGGAAGGATTTGGCCCTGTTTTTTGATACGTCGTGGAATACAGATCACAATTCATATAGGGTTGACCATTTACTTCCGTTTTCTTACAGGCACAAATGATCATCTCTTTGTTATCTACAGAAACCGTTGCGCCGCCGTAACTTTGAAAATCACCTTTATTGAATGGTTTCGGGAAGGCTTTGCCACCGTCAAATGCAAGTACATCATCTGTTCTGCTGGAATAAGTATAAACTTCCTGGATATTGGAAACCACATCTCCCAGGTTTTTCATGTCCTGTTTGCGGGTGTAAAACATCAATAAGTTATCAGGGGAAATCATAGGAAGGTATTCATCGTCTTTTTCCGTACTCACATTTGGGATTTTTTTCGGGTTGAACGGAACTTCTTTTGCAAGCATTTCAGTTTCCTCTTTTTGAGAGGCCAATAATTTCTTTACATCGGCAAGTTGTTTGGTGTATTCAGCTCCATAGCGGGAATTGTCATTGTTTTTAAATGCAACAAATTTTTGGAACCATGCCGTGGCAGCTTCTTTTTGATTTTGTGTATAATTAATAACCCCGAGGTAATAGTAAATATTTGAATGGTAATCAGGGCATAACTCCGCTGCTTTTTCAAACAAACCTTCCGCCTTCAAAAAACTGCGGTCACCCTGTGATGGATTTGGATTCGATTCATATGCTTTTCTTCCTGCTTCATAAGCATACATTCCGAATTCATAATAAGGGCCTGCATTATCCGGCTCCGCTTCAATTGCTTTGGAAAAATTTGCTGAAGCCGACTGAAGATCCGCTGAATTATGGCCTGCATCAATCAGCTTTTGAGTTTTTTTAGAAGGAGCTAAACAAGAAGGATCTTCTTCCTGCGCGTAAAAAGAGTTGTTGAAAGCAAGAGAAATTCCTGCAATAAATAAGTAGTTCTTCCACATATGCGTTAAAATACAGTTCAATCAGACAATAATTATGCCCAATTCACTATATCGTATTTTCTGTAAAAAGGTTACTGTTTTTCTAAAGAAAGTTCAAAATATTCAATAGTTCAAATGTTTAAACTTATTGAACCCTGTGAGAACCTTTTGAATTATTTAAACCTCTTTTGAACTCTCTGAACTTTTAAATCTTTTTGGCACAATTATTTCTTATCATTCGTTCTAAAAATGCCTATTTTTAATTCTCTAAATAGAAACTATGAAAACGAAGAATCTTCTTTACAGCCTAAGCCTGTTATTGCTTGTTTTTCTGACTTCTAATAAGCTTCATGCACAAAGTGCTTGCACCGAACAAAAGGTGGGACGAAGCTATTTTAGTATCTGTCCGGATAATATCGTTACAGAGAAAAAGAAACTCTTTCTTACAACCAGGTCAATCCCAAAGAAAATTGACGGGAAGAATACCTTTAAAATAGTTCATTATTATGTTGCCAATCGCAAAACATCGGAAACCGATGAAGTGTTCCTCGAATACAGCAAGTTTTTAAATAATATGGAAACGCATCAGTTTTTTGTGAACGGCAAAGAGTTTACGGGAGTATTGAAGATTGCACTTCCGTTCAAAAATGGAGGAGCAAGCGCGAATTACGATGGTTATGATTTGCTGACATATGAATTCAAAGAAGGAAGATTCGTTTCGAAAAATAAATTAACCGATGTTGAATTGGAAAAGGAGAGACCTGTTATTCGACCTCAATAGATCAATCAATTCGATCGTTTATGAAATATCTACTACTAAGTTTCTTATTCATTTCTTCGTTTTCACTCTTTGCCCAGGATGAGGAAGATGAACCGCAAACAAGCGAAAAAACATCCGTTGAATCTCCATTGGTCAAAGCAGTAAGAGCTAAAAATTTAACGGAGGTAAAACGCCTGGTAGAAGCCGGAGCAGATGTCAATGAGGGCACAAACCCGTTTGATCACAATCCGGATCCGTTATTGATAGCAATCATGGATAATTCGCAGGATATTGCAAAATATCTGTTGTCGAAAGGTGCGTCTTCCCGTTTAGGTTTGTGTGATGCCATTGAAACAGGGGATGTTGCCTGGGTGCAGAAACTGATCGGCTACGGTTTCAAGTGTTCCGATGGAGTCCTGAATGCCGTGGAAGCAAATAAACCCGAGATGGTCTGTTTCCTGGTGGAGCAAGGATTTAAGGTCAACTTTTCGCAAAAACGCAGAACAGGCTTGTTCCGCAAACACTATGTTTCTCCTTTAAGCGCTGCAATCAGTATGAATTCGAACGACATGGTTTATTACCTGGTGAAAGGTGGTGCAGATGTGGACGATGCCTTTGCTTATGCGGTTGAAGGAGGTCACATCAAACTGGGACAACAATTGATCGATCTGAACCTGAGCAGGGATAAAATGTTCTTCAGTTGTTTCCGGAACAAATCCCTGGTCCTGGCAAAATACTGTATCCAGAAAGGGGTAGACAAAAATATCCTGGATAAGGATGGACTGAATGCCTATCATTACTCTGTGAAAGCAGGGTATAAGGAAGGAATGGATTATTGCCTCCGGGAATTGAACCTCGACCCGAACCAAAGAACGGGTGCAAATGAAACTCCCCTGATGCTTGCATGTTATTCCGGAAGTTTATTGGTGTTTAATGATGTGTTTGCTTCTCAAAAAGAAACCATAGAAGCTGTAAATGTAGACGGGGAAACGGCTCTTTTTTATGCCCTGAAATCGGGTAATTTGGCAATCATGGAATACTTGGTAACTGGTGGTGCAAACATCAATCATCAAAATACAGTGGGGAATACGGTATTTATGTTGTCTGCAAGCCGTGATTCCAAAGAATGTTATGACTTCCTGAAACAGTCAAAACCGGATTTGAAACTCAAAAACAATAAAGGTCAGAATATCATCAGTTTTTTAATGAGTTCTTCTTCCTACAACAATAATGCACGGGAAATCCTGGAATTGAATGACATGGGAGCTTCGTTGGATGTGAAATCCCTGAATGGAGAAACAATCGCCTTTTATGCAATGAATTCCTCGAATATGGACTTGTTGGTCCGCGCAAAGAATAATGGTGCAAACATGGATGCGTATGATTCAAGAGGATACAGACCAAGCACCTCCAATGGAGAAATTATCCGCTTTGCTGTGGCAAATGGATGTAATCCGAATAGGGAAGATACCTGGGGCGATTCATACCTGACGCAGGCAATTAAAGACAACCAGGCCGATTTGGCTTTGTTCCTGATCCGGAACGGAGCAGATGTGAATTGGAAAAAAAGGGGTGATGAGCCATTCATCTTTGAAGTGGTGCGAAACAATAATTTACAAGGTCTTCAGCTTTTAATCGATAATGGGGCAAAAGTGAATATGACCGATCGCAGGGGACAAAGCTTAATGGATATTGCAATCGAAGAAGGTGATGCCGGTATTGTGACGTATTTGAAAGGAAAAGGTGCAAAAACAAAGACCGAATTGGCAGAACTGGAAGTGATCCGGTCAAAGGAAATCCTGAAACTGGACCAATTGATTGCGGACAAAAATATGCCCGAAGTTCTGGCGCTTTTGAATAAATACCCGGATGTAATCTTGTCAAAGACACAAGTGAGCAACCTGGCAGTTCTAAGTGTCGAAAAAAGTAACCTTCCCTTATTGCAACGCCTGATCGAAAAAGAAGGCATGAATATCAATCAATCCTTGAATTTCCAGGAACAGAACTTACTGCACATTGCTGCCGGAACCGGGAACCTGGATCTGATCCGTCTCCTGGTCAACAAAGGAGCCGATTACAAAAAGAAAGATGCCTACGATAAATTACCGGAGGATTATACCAAGTCGAAAGAAGTGAAGAAATACTTAAAGTCCCTTTAAGAATTCAGAATGCAAAATTCAAAATGTAAAAGGTTTTGAATTTTGCATTCATAATTTTGAATTATCGCTTTCGGGCGATCATAATCCCGTCCCGAATCGGAAGCAGGATATTTTCAACGCGTGGATCATGTTGGATCAATTCATTGAACTCTTTCAGTAATTGCGTGTCCTTATCAATCTTTCCTTCAGTCTGTATTACTTTTCCCGACCACAAAACGTTATCCGAAAAGATATATCCTCCCGGTTTCACTTTGTCGAAAACGAGGTTGTAATAATTGATATAATTTAATTTGTCCGCATCTATAAAAACAAGGTCAAATTGCTCATTCATTGTTGGAATTTCTTCCATGGCATTGCAAATACGGTAATCTATTTTGGAAGCATATTCACTTTCAGCAATGTACGAACGAACGAAATCTTCCAATTGTGCATTGATGTCGAGTGTGATAATTTTCCCGTTTTCGGTTAAGCCTTCAGCCATGCACAATGCGGAATACCCCGTATATGTCCCGATTTCCAGAATGCGTTCCGGGCGGATCATCTTCGAGAGTAAGCTCAACAAACGCCCTTGAAAATGTCCGCTAAGCATTCGTGGCTGCAAGATGTTTACATGTGTATCGCGGTTTAATTTTGCCAATAAGGCAGATTCTGCGGTTGTATGAGAACAACAGTAATCGTCCAGCGCCTGGTCAATAAATTCCATATTATACTCCGAATTGCTGCAAGTGGTGGTCCAAGTGTTTATACATCCCCAATCCCCATTGTTCTTTTGTAAGCTTTCCAAAGAAAGAGTGAGGGGCATCCGTACATTTTTCCATTCCGCCTTCCTGGAAAGCCACTAAATGATCAATCAATTCCTTCTTTGCCTTTTCAAAATCCGAAGTCTCAGGAATAATAAAATCTTTGTGCGTCGGGCTGTTTTTCGGGACCGGCTTCTCGTTGTAGAACGATTTTTTTATCATGCTTCCAAGAATGTAACTGATAAACATACGTTTCAATTCCTTTTGTCCGCGCGCCACCTTCATGGTTTCACTGCAATGATCCAGCATCTGGGAAGCATTCATTTTTCCCCAAAGCGGTTTTGTATCTGCTTCCAGTTTATTGATTCGATCAATGCTTAAATCCAAAGCTTGTTTCGAAAAGAGTGTTTTTCTGATCATAAATTAACCTTTAATGTATTCCCAATCTTTAATTTCATTGAACTTCAGGTAATCCGCTTTTGCTTTCGGATGCCACAAAGTTGATTCGGGGGAAACGCTCGGTACTTCTTCTAAAAGTAAATCTTTTTTGATATAAATCTGGTTCATTCCCAAATCATTTGCTCCAACAAGGCGATAACCTTTCTTTTCAGCCAGCTTATTCATGGCTATAACACTCGCTCCATGATAGATCGGGTGTTTTCCCGGATACATATAATTCGGGTCGTATGGAACGACAAGATCTTCCAAACCAAACTCAGTATGGGTTTCAATCACCACTACTTTCGGTTCAACAACCGTTAAAGCGTCCCAAACCCAATAATCATTTCCGTCAATGTCAATGGAAAGCAATTCGATTTCTCCCGAAAGCCCGGCTTTTGAGATCAGTTCGTTGATATTCTCTCGTTGAATAATCGCTTGGACATAACGCGGTTTCGGGTGATATGGTGTTGGTATTTTGGAATAGAATTTCTCACCGCGGCGAATCAGTTTCGGATCGCCTTCAAAAAACAAACCCGACCAGCCAAAGTGGATTGCCAGGTTACTGCAATTGCTGTTGATCCCATCGTTTGCCCCGATTTCGATAAAGGTTTTACTTCCTTCTCCCATCAGGGAGAACAGGAACAATAACAATCCGTCTTCCTCAAATTGGGAAAATACCTTAAATCCCGTCGTATTAAAAGCAGGGACCAGCCGGTTCTTTTGTGCAAGCCGATATTGCTGCATCAAGGCGCGTTGTTGAATTCCAACGGAAGGATGCAGTTTATCGCGGTGTATGCGTTTGCTGAAATAGTATTTAACCAGGTTCTTTAGCCACATACCGCGAAGTTAATTGAAAATTGAGAATTGAAAAGTTTAAAGCTTGATTACTTCCTTTTCAATTCTACATTGTCAATTTTCAATTAGTACATGAGTTGCTTCTTACTGTTATTTACCCATCCTGCCTGACTTTCATAATCTACAAAATAGATCTTCAGATCTGCCTGGCTTTCGTATTGCACAAAATAAATGGACTTTTTCGCCTGACTTTCGTAGTCTACGAAGAACCATTTCCCGTCATTGTCTCCTGCCTGGGAAGAGTATTGTACTTTGTAAACCTTCAAATCAGCTTGAGATTCATAATCCACGACAAATACCTTTACATCTGCCTGTGATTCGTAATTAACAGAATAAACCTGTTGAGAAAATGCCTGGCTTGTTCCCAGGAACAAAATACCAAATGCTAGTAGTGCTTTCATAATAGTGTTGTTTTAACAAAAATAGTTTAAATGTTGAATGGTTCAAATGTTCAAAGTCGAACCTTTTAACTTTTTGAACCCTTTGAACTTACAAATTGATCTTATAATCAATTTGTAGTTGCTCCAAAAAATATTCGTCGTGCGAAACAACAAGGATTGTGCCATGATATTGGTTGATCGCAGCGGTGAGGATCTCACTATTCTGAATATCCAGGTTATTGGTTGGTTCATCCAGCATAAGTACGTCCGGAGCATTGTTGGTGATCGTAAGACAACACAAAAGCAGGCGCATGCGCTCTCCGCCACTCAACTTGTCACACGATTTATCCCAGGTTTCTTTCCCGAAGAGAAAGCGGTTCAGGCGAATCTTGACTTCGTGTTCCAGTAAGGAATTCGTATTAAAAACTTGTGCCTGTTCATAAACGGTAAGTCTTTGATCGATCAGCGAATAATCCTGGTCAATGGTCACAAAGGAAGCCTTCGTACGCTGAAGAATTCCGCTTTCGGGTTTCAATTCTCCCAAAAGTGCCTTCAATAAACTGGTTTTGCCCGAACCGTTTGGTCCGTGGATTGATATGCGATCACCGCTGTTTACCTGGAAGTTTAACGGAGTTTTCCAGAGCCTGTTTTCTCCGTAGTTGATAGTAAGATTGGTTGCTTTAAACAAGAGCTTGCCTTTCGGAAATGAAGCCCGCTCAAAACCGAATTGAATTTGATCAGCTTCTGGTAACCTGGAACGTATTTGTTGCAAATTCGTTGAAATCCCTTCAATTTTATCCGCATGCATACTTGTTGTTTTTGCGGTGCTTTTCTCGGCGTTGTTTTTCAGAGTATTCATCATAATCCGGGCTACACCCGCCTTGTCCTGTTTTTTCTTTCCGCGTGAATCCAGTTTTTGTTGTCGCTCTAAAGTTTCGCGCTCCTTTTCCCTGGCTTTTTTAAGACTTTTCTCTGTGTGTTTCAGCTCATTCTCGAGTGCCTGCTGTTCGATAGCTTTTTGTTCACTATAAAAATCATAGTTACCGCCATAAACCCGGATTCCATGAGATGTTAATTCACAGGTGGTGTCCAGTAAACGGAGCAATTTCCGATCATGACTTACTACAATCAGAGTGGAAGCAGTGTTCCGGACAAATTCATACAATGAGTTTCTACTGTCCTGGTCCAGATGGTTCGTGGGCTCATCCATTAGCACCAATTCCGGTTGGTGGATTGAAATTCCGGCAAGAAAAACTTTCGTTTTTTGTCCGCCACTGAGTGTTTCCAGTTTTTGCTCCAGGTCAAGACCCTGCAAATGCCATTGCTGAAGCGCTGATTCACAACGTTCTTCAATGGTCCAGTCGTCGTTCAATGTTTCCAGGTTTTTCTCCGTGACATTTCCTTCCAGGATTTCCCTGAAAGCACGGAGTTTGTCTTCGATCTGCAATGCCTGCGCAATGGAAAGTGCATCGTATTGCCCGAATTGCTGTGGGATGAAATAAGGTTTCACCCCGACAATTAATTGTCCGGAAGTGACTGGAAGTTGTCCATCGATTAGTTTTAATAAAGTGGACTTACCGGATCCATTATTTCCGATTAGTGCTGTTTTACAATGATTTTGGACAGTCAGATTGAGATTTTCAAACAACCGGTCCTTATTGGGATGCTGATAAGATATATTTTGAAGAATAAGCATGATTTCTTTCTCTAAGATGAACGAATCGGGTAAACAACTCATCGGTTTACCACCTGTTTTTTTAGAAAGAAATTGCTTTTTTACATGGAGGAATTTTTAATTCAGTTGCAAAGATAGCCCTTTTAAATGATCAATTTATTAATTGTCAAGAGGAATTTCATCCTTGATAATTAAACCATTTTATAATTGATAACTATTCTTCAATAGATAGGTCAATCGAAAAATCCGTCTCTGATGAAACCGCCAATCTGATAATTCGCAATTATTCCCTCCGTTTTTTCTTTTTCAGATCATAAATATCTGTCCTCCTGTCCTTCAGGTTCCTGACAGAACCAAACTGGTTCAATTCCCGCAAGAGTGTGATGTCGACGTCGGCTATCAGGATCATTTCCGTATTGGGCGTAGCTTCTGCCTTGATTCCGTTCGATGGGAAAGCAAAATCACAGGGAGTGAAAACAATCGATTGTGAATACTGGATATCCATGTTGTGTACGTTTGGCAAATTCCCGACACTTCCTGCAATTGCCACATAGCACTCGTTCTCAATTGCCCGTGCCTGCGCACAGTTCCGGACACGTGAATACCCGTTTTGTGTATCCGTCAGGAAAGGAACAAAGAGAATGTCCATTCCTTCACCGGCCAGCAGGCGGCTCAATTCCGGGAACTCCACATCGTAACAGATTAAGATCCCGATCTTTCCGCAATCCGTATCAAAAACTTGCAAATGATGCCCGCCTTCCATTCCCCAGATCTTGGCTTCATCAGGTGTGACGTGGATCTTTTCAAAGCTTTCGATCCGTCCGTCGCGGTGACACAGATACCCGACATTGTACAAGCGGTCGTTCTGGATTTCGGGCATACTCCCCGTAATGATATTGATGTTGTAACTGATTGCCAGTTTGGAAAATTGCTGTGCAACCTCGTGCGTATATTTCGCTAATTCACGAATAGCCTGCGGTTCCGATAAATGGTTGTTTTCCGCCATTAGCGGAGCGTTGAAAAATTCCGGGAATAAAGCAAAATCCGAGCGGTAACCCGAAACAGCGTCCACGAAATACTCGGCCTGCTGCATCAGATCATCCAGGTTGGAGTAGGGGCGCATTTGCCATTGGATCAAACCCAAACGAACAACCGTCTTGATTGCACTGGGTGCTTCGCTTTTTACTTCGTAATACAAATTATCCCATTCCATTAAAACAGCATAATCTTTCGAGAGCGAATCCCCTTCCAGGTAGTTTTTCAGGATCTTGGACGGGTGAAAATCGTTAGACAGCTGGAAATCGAGTACCGGATCGTGAATTTCTTTGCGTTTGACCTTTTCGATGTACTCTTTCGGGGATATTTCCTTGGCATAATGGTGATAATTCGGGATACGTCCGCCAAAAGCAATGCCTTTTAGATTTCTTTTCTCACACAATTCCTTGCGGTAATCATACAACCTTCTTCCCAAACGCAAACCACGGAATTCCCTTTTGATGAACACATCAATCCCATAGAGAATATTTCCACTTGGGCGGTGCGTTTTGAATGTGTAATTCCCCGTAATCTGTTTGTAGGTATGCAAATGCTCGTATTTCGAAGAATCTACGATGATGGAAAGCGCCACACCTGCAATCTGGCCGTTCACTTTAATAGCAACCTGTCCCTCCGGGAATTGATTAATCAGCGTCTCCACCTGTTTTCGCGTCCAATAAGGATTCGCCAAACCGGCGTAAGATTCCACCATAGCCTCCTTCAGAGCTTCGTAGTCGTCAATACTCAGATAAGTCAGTTCAATGTTGTCAACAACGTCCATGCGATTGATTTTCATAAAAGATACCTAAAAATCAAATGTACCTGTCGATTGTTGCCGGAGAATTAGGAAAAATTAAAAGAATTGCGAATTTGAAAACGATAAATACTTCTGCACTTACATTGGAAAAAGAACAACAGGTTTTATCATTTAATCTCATCCCGTTTTTGTTCCAATCGCTTCACCCGTCCTGTCTTCCCCATTTTTTCAGAACAATCGATCATTCGGTGATATAAATTTCGCTGCCAGCTTGGCCTGCTGTTTCCGCAAAAAAGGGAGTTAAATCTCCGGTTGATGCGTGAAAGATGATAGTATTCCTTCCGGAAATTGCCATATTCATGATAGTATTCTGCCAATTTAAAACTCAGATCCTGGTACCGGCGGTTTTGATCGAATCCTTCACGGGTTCTTAATAGGATATAGAAAAAAGGAATGATCTTTTTTGACTGCTTTAAAGCCAGTTCATACTGTTTGGAATCAAACGCTGCCCGGGCCAGCCAGTAGTCCAAATGATATTCTTTCGCGGCTTCTTTGTCCAATTTCATTAGCCTTTTGCAAACCACGATCACCGAATCAGGTTTCTTCTCTTTCCTGTAATGCTCGTAAAGTGTTAAGTATTTCTCCGTTTCCTCATTCTGGGCAAATAAAAGCAAAGGAGACAGGAAGCAAATCAGAAACAGATATTTCATGCGGTTGGGGTTTTAAGAATGTAATTTATAGAAAAAAGCAATTTCTACTTCACTCAGTGACCACTTTTCTTAAAATTAAGATGGGCTTTTTGAAACCGGGATTGACCATAACGAAACTTTTTCATTTGTAATTAACTGTGTTTCAATAATGATTACTCTTTTTTCTGTCGATACTTCAAAACTATCCAAATTAACATAAAGACAAAAGAATACCTCATGCCCGAAATAAAGTATTTAAAATTTAGTTTGAAGAATTTGTTAGGATCTCCAGATAAAATCAAATACATTATGAAAGATGCGATCAGGGAGAAAATGAGGTAAAAAGAGGAAAAAAGGATTAAACGAATTAGGACGGTTTTAAAATTAAAATCAGTAAGCTTTGAAGTGATCAGGTAAGTTCCCGCAATACATAAGAAAATACATACGCCTTCCAGTCCAATACTAAAAACCGGGTATTCCCATCCGAACATGATGGATATGTTTTTCCCACTAAAATTGGTAGCAATCAGATATCCTATACCATTTAAAAGTAGAATGAAACCTGTCGAAATAAATGACAATTTATACCAGGAAACTTTATTGGTGGGCTGAGCATTCATATGGTTATTTTGACAGTAAATCTAACGTTTTTCTGCGACCTCTGCGGGAGATAAAATTTATCCTCCCCCTTAATCCCCCTCCAAAGGGGGAAACCAATCATCTTCTTTGCATTTTGAATTATATCCCTAAGCGAGAATCCAATCAATTCCTATAATTTCAATTCGTAATTCGGCATTCGTAATTAATGAAATATTGTTTACCTTTTCACTTTCCCGACATTCTTTTGAAAATACCTCCATGATCGGACCCGCAACAATGCAGCAAGAACTAAAACAACTCTATCGGAAATGGCCGGATATCCGTCGCTACCTGAAGACTTTGGGCTGCGATCCGGTGAGTGCTGAGGATATTTTCCAGGAAGCCCTGCTGATTTATGTACGCAAACGCGAATCTTCAGAATTTGAATTGACCGTTGAACCTTTTTTCTACGTGCGGAATACCTGTAAACTAGTGTGGTACAACCAGGCGCGTAAAGAACAAAAACAATTCGCAACGGAATTACATGAAAACATCGAAGCGACAGAGGATCCCTGGTTTGAAAAAGAAATGAAAATCCGGGAAGTGGAATCGATCCTTGGGAAATTGGGAGCTCAATGCCAGGAATTGCTTCAGTTATTTTATGGATTGGGATGGAATATGGTAGATATTGCTAAGAAAATCGGCTTGCGCAACGATAAAGTAGCGAAAGCACAAAAATACCGCTGCTTGCAGAAAGCAAAAGAATTGATCCGGGAACAGGAACTAACAGTTGAACCGATTAAAGCTTAAGACATGGAAACAAATTGGAATCAACTCATAGAACGTTACCTGCAAAACGAACTTTCAGAAGAAGGAAGAAATGCCTTTGAGCAGGAACTGCTCATTAACCCGGAGCTGAGAGAAGAACTGGAAATGCATCAACTCATCCAATCGGCGGCAAAACGAGCAACCCAGCGAAACATGATCCAACAAACGGGGAAATTGTATCTGCGTAACCTGCGGATCAAACAATTCGCTATTGGAGTAGTTATTACCGCAGCAACAACGGTAGGAATTGTTTACTGGGGCCAACATAAACGGGCTGCAAACAGACTTCAGACACAAAATACTTTCACCGAAGAAAACACCGAAGAAAAACTGTCCGAAACAGTTCAAATCAACAATCAACCGGACCAAACAGGAGGAAAAAGTTCACTTATTCAACCTACTGATTGGCATAGGTCTGAAACAAGCGATTTTCATACGAATGCCTACGAAACTTTGGTAAAAAGTGCATATAACAATTCGTTTGAAGATAAAAAGAGTAGTAGCTCTATTAAAACACAATTGGTTTCTGCAAAAGCAGATTCACTTCCGCTTCCTAAACCAACAGAACTGATTTTGGGTTATTCAACGAATGAATTGAAACAGGAAACCATCGAATCATCAATTCCTTCGGGCACAGTTGGTAAAAGCATGCTGTGGATGCAGAAATATGACAGTGTGGGTAAATTCAATGACTTGTATTGCGGATATGCGTTGGTAATGGACAAAGCAAAATTCGGATTTATAGATCCCGATGGGAAGTTATTTATTCCGCTGATCTACGACCAAATTGTTGTAACAACCAATATCAAGTCCTCCAAACAAAAAAGCAAACGCCTGAAGAAAAAAATATTATATATCCCGAAACGATCAGGAAAAGATGTAAAGGATTGTGAAGAAGGAGTCATCCAAAAGGAAGAATTCAATATGAAAATCGGGGAATCGGTACCAAACAAATAAAAATTCAAGGATTGCTTTCATGAACAGCAATTCGTATCCCGATAATTATCGGGAGGTATTCGGTATTCGTAATTCTGAATGCGTACTTTTGTGGTATGAAAACGAATTCACCGATTAATCCACAGCTCTTAAGCCGTTTGGCTGAGCTTGGATTTACGGATCCGACTCCGATCCAGGAACATGCCTGGAAGCATTTGATTGAAAAACATCAGGACTATGTCGGCCAGGCACATACCGGGTCGGGAAAAACAATTGCTTATGGTGTTCCGCTGCTTCAGCGAATTGATGCAAAAGACAAAGATGTGCAGGCTGTTGTGTTGGTACCAACGCGTGAATTGGTTGTTCAAACCTCCAAAACCTTGTTCAAACTTTCGAAGAACCTGGATAAATTTTTCATTCAATCCATTGTAAAAGGAGATGATATTGAGCAGCAAAAACGGGATCTTCAGCGTCCTACACAGGTGTTGGTGGCAACTCCCGGAAGATTGCTGGAATTAATCCGGTTGAAAGCGGTTTCATTGAGACGGGTAAAAACCATTGTCCTGGATGAAGCGGATGAATTGTACGCGAAAGGTTTTATGAAGGAAATCGATAAAATTCTGGGAGAAACGAACGATTTTCATAAAAAATGGCTCTTTTCGGCAACTATTCATGGGGAATTAAACAAATGGATCAGGCAGACACTGCATATGGATGCGCCAAAAGCAGTGATCGCGACCAAAGAAGTCATGAATCCACGGATCGAGCACCAATACGTAGAATGTCAGAAAGAAGATAAACCCATGTTATTGCTGGAATTCCTCGGGACAATGAAAAAAGGACGGGGAATTATCTTTTGCAGGACCAAAGGGGATGTGGAGCATGTTGCACGTTTTTTGAGAAGTCACGAAAAGAAAGTGACCGAAATTTATGGTGAAATGTTCCCGAAAGAACGCGAAAAGGCCATGCGCATGTTCTCCCAGGAACATACCCAGTATTTGGTAGCTTCCGATATTGCTGCGCGTGGAATGGATTTCCCTGACCTGGCTTTCGTGGTTCATTACCAATTGCCGGATGATCCGGATTATTATACGCACCGAAGCGGACGAACTGCAAGAGCAGGGAAGCGGGGGATTTCTTTGAGTTTGGTGGAGTCCATTGAACGAAAGAAATTGCGTTATATCCAGGATTTATTGCACGTGGATTTCATCCAATTGTAAGGTTGAATTTTAAATCCTAGATTTGTAGGGTAGAACAAATGGAAAAATCGCACAAACATGTCTCTTGTCAGGACTGCGCCGTAAGGTCGAACAGTCTTTTCGGGCATTTTACCAGTGAAGAAATAGGCGATTTGGACCAGCACAAAAGCTGTTCATTCTACAAGAAGAACCAAACTATTTTCGTAGAGGGAAGTTTCCCAAGAGGAGTCTATTGCATCAATCACGGAAAGGCAAAGATCTATGCGCTTGGAGACGAGGGGAAAGAACAGATCGTACACATTGCAAAATCCGGAGAAGTAATCGGTTTTCGTGCAATGTTGAGCGGTGAACCTTACAAGTTGTCTGCTTCAACACTGGAAGATTCCAATATCTGTTTTGTTTCAAAAGACGATTTTCTCAATATGCTCGACAATATTCCAAGCCTGCGGAATTCACTGATCCAGGAACTGTCGAAGGAATTGGGTGAACGTGCGATCTTTATTACCAACCTGGCACAAAAAACCGTTCGTGAGCGATTAGCTTATTCACTCATAATCCTTTCGGACGTATATGGTGAAGAACCCATCAATCTTTCCCGTGAAGACTTGGCCAATTTCGTTGGAACAGCCACTGAAACACTGATCCGTCTGCTCAAAGAGCTCAAAGAAGAAGGTCTGATCGATACACAGACACGGAAAATCTTTATTCTTAAAAAAGAGGAATTGCTGCAACTGGCAGGCGGACACCGATAATAAGTCAGGTTTCTAATCCCAAATTATTCGGTTTCGATAGTTTTCAACAATTGGAACGGGTACATGCATAAACTCCTAATTTTAGGAAAAAATTGATTTCAAATGAAAAATGCCCCATATTCCGTAGAAGAACGTTTTGTCCGTTATGTTCAAATTGATACTACTGCAGATCCGAACTCATCCTCTTTTCCTTCCAGTGAAAAACAGAAAGACCTTTCACATGTATTGGTGAAAGAACTAAAAGCATTGGGGATTGAAGATGCAGAAGCGGATCAGTGGGGATACGTGTATGCGACCATTCCGGCCACTTCTTCTAAAGAAAATATTCCGACCATTTGTTTCTGTTCACACATGGACACGGCCCCGGATTGTTCGGGAACTGGTGTAAAACCGATTATACACCGCAATTATACCGGTGCTCCGATTACACTTCCGGACGATCCTACTCAAGTTATTACTACCGAAAAGCATCCTTATCTGAAAGAAAAGATCGGAGATGACCTGATCACGGCTTCCGGCTTGACATTGTTGGGAGCAGATGACAAAGCTGGTGTTGCCATTATTATGGACCTGGCAGAACAACTGATGAAGAAGAAAGAAATTCCGCATGGAAAGATCCGTATTCTGTTCACCCCCGATGAAGAAGTAGGAAGAGGTGTGGAGCAACTGGATATGAATAAATTGGGTGCGGATTTCGGATATACATTAGATTCAGGAGAATTGGGTGCAATAGAAGATGAATCGTTTTCAGCCGATGCCATGACTTTTGTGATCACAGGAGTAAGTGCACATCCTGGGTATGCAAAAGGTAAGATGGTCCATGCGATGAAAGTAGCAAGTGCATTCATTGATGCGTTACCGAAAGATGAATGGTCGCCGGAAAGCACAAAAGGCAGGGAAGGATTTGTTCATCCGACTGCCATCTCAGGTGGTTTGGAAGAAGTAACGGTAAGTTTTATCATTCGGGATCATATCACAGCAAAACTGGCTGAATATGAAACACGTTTAGAGGGAATTCTGAAAGGGGTCATAGCTCAATTTCCGGGAGCAACATATACTTCAAAAGTGACGGAACAATACCGCAATATGAAAGAGATCATCAAGGATGTTCCTTTCGTTACGGATTATGCAATCGAAGCAATGGAAAAAGCCGGAATTACTCCAAAACCGACTATTATTCGTGGTGGAACTGATGGCTCGCGCATGTCGTTTATGGGCTTGCCCTGCCCAAATATTTTTACCGGGGAAATGGCTATTCACAGCCGTCACGAATATGTAAGTATCCAGGATATGCAAAAGGCCGTGGATACATTGATCGAGTTGGTTCAAATCTGGGAAAAACATTAAAGGAATTAGGAATTAGGAATTAGGAATTAGGAATTAGGAATTAGGAATTAGGAATTAGGAAT
>CBIHOM010000009.1:0-152526 GCA_966212075.1 uncultured Fluviicola sp. | reverse complement strand
TCTCGATACGTCCCGACTGAAATGTCGGGACACTCGACATGACATGAAAGGACATCAAGATGTATAAAGAATTAATCTTTTTTTGGTTCATCATCATTAGTATCCACTTCATGAAAAGGTCTCGATACGTCCCGACTGAAATGTCGGGACACTCGACATGACATGAAAGGACATCAAGATGTATAAAGAATTAATCTTATTTTTGTTCCATCACCATTAAGTATCCACCTCATGAAAATCACAGTTCTTATTCTGTTGCTTTTGCTTACGCTTTCACGTGTACACGCTCAATTCGCCATACTGGCACATACGGACCACCTAGTGCGGGACATGATCACCTTTGACAATAAATTCTTTATCGGAGGTTCTTTCACCAGTATCGGGAACACCATTGCCAGTTACGGTTCAGCTCATTACGATGACGGGCAATTTGTAGGCCATGCAGAACCACAAGGCTACGCACTCGAGTTTGCTATTTTTGATAATGAACTGTACGCGGTGGGGAACTGGTATTTTCCCGGAGGAACGGCGGGGGTTGCAAAATGGGATGGCAGCAAGTGGGTCATGGAAGGCGGACTAAGCAACTCGCATCTCCAAATTACAGTTGCCGGGAACTACCTGTATGTTATTGATATCAATGGCCTGATCCGGCGTAAAACAGCTGGAGGAAACTTCGAAGTGTTCAAAGACTTTAGCGGTGATCCGGATGTATATCTCACGGAAGCCGGGAGTTACCAGGGAAATTTTTGTCTTATGGGCAGGTTCGAAGAATTAGAGGGGCTTCCGTTCCGGAATATTGCTATGTGGAACGGCACAGCCTGGCAAGCACTCGGCACAGGCATGGCTGACCACGCCTGGAAATCACTGGTTTTCCAAAATGAGCTTTATGTCGTGGGGAATTTCTATGATACCGGTATTCCGACAACGCACATTGCCAAATGGAACGGGACTTCCTGGTCGGATGTGGGACTGGGAGTTACCGGTAATGCTGCGAACGGAATCTACTCGATTATTCCCTGGGATAACAGGCTTTTCGTTTTCGGTGATTTTGATGAAATCGGCAACCAGTCCGCAGATGACATTGCAGCCTGGGACGGCCAGCAATGGACGCCTTACTTCACTCCTCACAACGAGCTTGTACTCAACACGGCCGGAGTTTACAACGGCCGGCTTTACTTCAGCGGATTTGGCGGAACTCAACCTTTCCACATTTATGGTTACTCCGGCCTGCTCTCAACGGATGAGCTCACGGAAGCATCGGTAGGGGTTCATCCGAATCCATCAGACGGTGTGTTCTATTTATCGGGTGCACAGAACGCTTCTTCGTATGAGGTCCTGAACTCTTTGGGGCAAGTGGTCCTTAGCGGAAGCAATCCGGCGATCGACCTTTCAACGCATGAAAGCGGGGTGTATTTCCTGCGTTATGCGGAAGGCGGGGGAAGTTACAAGCTGGTGAAGGAGTGATGAAACGTTGGAACGAGCCCTGGTCAGTAGCTACTGAAAGCTAATTTTATTTTTACAGATCTGTGCACAGTTTTAATCCTATTTTCGAATGCCGACATGTGCCTGATTGATGCAAAAAAAGGTTCCGATTTGTCGGAAAGTGCCATTTTACGGGTGTTAAATCTATAACAAAAGACGCTCTATCCACGCTTAACCTACGCTCTATCCACGCTGTATCCGTACTTGACCTATGAAATGTCTAAAATTGAGGTGTTTTTGGGGTGGAGAGGGGTTACGGATGTGGGAAGGAAAGAGCAGGTTTTCGATCGGTTCGGATTGACAGATTCAAGATTGCGGAAAACCACATTTCTCCTCTCCTGAAAGTTAAAATCCAAAGCAAACGAACTGTAATCTTAGTAAAATAAGCATATTTGCAACTGACTGACCAAAAACTGGAATGGAAGAAGGAATTGTTTTTAAACATAAACGCTTAATATCACTGATATTTAAACTGTTAAACAATACACCGCCTATTGACTTTCATCCCTTATATCAACCTGTAATCCAACGACTATGAAATTCAACGAAAACTCACGCGTAAAAATTCCAGCCATCCTGCAATTGATGAGATTGGGATATGACTATATTCCGCAAGTGGAACAAAAACGCCGTGAGGAGACCAATATTTTCGAGGAAATTTTCATTGACAGCTTATCACGTATTAATCCGGAAGCACATAGAGACGAAATTTTAAGAGTGTTGGATGAAATTAGTCTGGAATTGGATTATGAAGACCTGGGACGAAAGTTTCATCAACGACTAACTTCTAATTCAGGAATTCGACTCATCGATTTCAACAATTTTGACAATAACAGTTTTCATGTCACCACCGAATTGACCTGTAAAAACGGGGATGAAGAATTTCGCCCTGATATTACGATTTTGATCAACGGAATGCCGCTGGCCTTCGTGGAAGTAAAAAAACCGCATAACAAAGATGGAATTCTTGATGAACGCAGACGAATCAATTCGAGATTCAAGAATAAGCGTTTTCGTCGTTTTGCGAACTTGACACAGCTCATGGTGTTCTCGAATAACATGGAGTACGAAGATGGAATTGTGGAACCAGTTTTCGGAGCATTTTATGCTACCTCGGCTTATTCCGATTTACATTTCAATTATTTCAGGGAAGATGATGATTATCCGGTAAAACAAAAGTTATTGATGCTGTCCGAGAATGATGAAAATACAATTTTGAAAGACAATCATTTGCTTGTTATTAAACAAAGTCCTGAGTTCATCACGAATAAAAACCCAAATTCGCCTACAAACCGAATTCTGACATCTTTATTTGCAAGAGAACGCCTGGCTTTCATCCTTCGATATGCCTTTGCATACGTGGAAGAAGAAACCGGTTTGCAAAAACACATTATGCGTTATCCGCAAATCTTTGCAACAATAGCAATCGCAGCTAAACTGGATGAAGGAAAACGCAAAGGAATAATCTGGCATACACAGGGTTCCGGGAAAACTGCCCTCACTTATTACAATGTAAAACACCTGACGGATTATTATCAGCAACAAAATATCATTCCGAAGTTTTACTTTATTGTGGACCGTATTGATCTTGCTATTCAATCTAAAGCGGAGTTTACAAATCGTGGATTAATTGTAAAAACCATTGAATCCAGGCAACAATTCGTGGAAGATCTGCAAGTTGTTGGTGCTATCCAGAACTATAGCGGACAGGCAGAAATAACAGTAGTAAATATTCAGAAATTCAGCGAAGAGGCCACGATAGGGAAGCTACCCGATTATGATATCAAAACGCAACGCATTTATATTATGGATGAAGCGCACCGCAGCTACAATCCAAAAGGAAACTATCTCGCTAACTTGATCAATTCCGATAGAAACGCAGTAATGATTGCACTTACAGGTACACCGCTTTTAAGAGAAGTTGCCAAAGAGTACGATTCCAAATTGCTGTTTGGAAATTATTTCCACAAATATTATTACAACCGCTCCATTGCCGATGGATACACTTTACGCTTAATCCGTGAAGAAATCCAGGGAAACTTCAAAATGGAAATGAAGGAAATCATGGAGCAAATCAAAGTGAAGCAAGGAGAACTTAAAGCTTCAGACGTGTATGCGGACAAACGATTTGCTGAAGGGTTGCTGAATTACATTACAACTGATCTGATCGAATTCCGCAATCGTTTTCAGGACGAAACACTGGGAGGAATGGTGGTTTGCGACTCTTCCAAACAAGCCAAAACACTTTTTGATCTATTCCAGGACCGATACGGCATACAAGAGATTGAAGCAGATAAATTGCCAATGGTAGCTGAACCTCATATTCCATACGGTAAACGGAAAAGAGAAAAATTGACCGCCGCACTCATTTTGCATGATGAAAACGACAAGACCATTCGCAAGGATCTGATCAAAGCTTACAAAGCGGGAAAGATTGACATTCTGTTTGTTTACAACATGCTATTGACCGGTTTTGATGCCAAACGCTTGAAAAAGTTGTACCTCGCACGGGTAATTCACGACCATAACTTATTGCAAACCCTTACACGCGTGAATCGTCCATATAAGTCCTACCAATACGGATACGTGGTTGACTTTGCTGATATCTCAAGGGCCTTTGATCGTACCAATCAACTCTATTTCCAGGAATTGCAAAATGAACTCGGTGACGATTTATCATTTTATAATCACCTCTTCAAAACGGAAGAGGAAATTCGTGCTGAGCTGAATGAGATAAAGGAAACTTTGTTCCTTTACGATACTGAAAATAAGGAGCGATTCTCACAACAAATCACGAAAATACAAGACAAAAAGCAACTGATGCAATTGATCAAAGCTTTGCGCAATGCCAAAGAATTGAAAAATATTATTGCAGTAAACGGTTACGAAGGGCTTGGCGGTATCCTGGATTTCGATACCATGAACCGTTTGTTGATTGATGCACAAAATCGTTTGGACAACCTCAATTTGGTTGAAAGCATCGGCAATGAAGAAAGCAGCCAGAATATTCTGAATGCAGCTTTGGAAGACATCGTATTCGAATTCATCAAAGTGGGTGAAGAAGAATTGAAATTGGCGGATGAATACAAAGACATTTTGCGCAAAACACGTGAAGCATTGCAAAATAACATCGATCAGAACGATCCTAAATTTATTACGCTGAAACAAGAGCTGGAGCGGATCTTCCGGAAAAAGAACCTTTCTGAAACCACACAGGAAGATTTAGTAGAGAACATACATTTATTGAACAAAATTTATAATGAAGCAAAAGAGTTAAATCGTACAAATGGTTTAATCAATGAACGTTACAAAAATGATGATCGATACGCACGGATACACAAACGGTTGGCTGAAAACAAAGTATTGAACATTAAAGAATCCCAATTACATCGCGCATTGATGCAGGTAAAACTGGAAGTGGATGACAAACTAGAAAGCCAGGTTGATATTCTGAATAACGAAGCCTTCTTCCATAAATTCCTGATGCAGCTCGTGATCCAGGAGTTTAAAAAGAAAGAACAAATTCCATTGGATTTTGCAACGACCGAAGCCATTAATCACTTAATTGCAAGAGAATATTTACAGTTTTTGACAAGAGCATAGTTCATGACACAAGATATCAGTTTCATTACCAAGACCAAGCAGCTCATAGACAACCTGAAAAGTGTCTGTGCCAACTACGGATTGGGGAATGACGGAAATGAATTCAAGATCATTTCACAGGTTTTTCTTTACAAATTCCTTAACGATAAATTTCGTTACGAAGTAAAACAGGAAGAACCGGCAATTGCCAAAGCAGAAAACTTTACAGAGGCTTTACAAAACCTAAGTGAAGACGATTACAAGTTTCTCATCAATTCATTGAACCCGAATGTTCCGCATTTAAAAGTACACCAACTCATTGAATACTTGTACAATCATCAAAACACCGGCGACTTTGCCAAAACCTTTGATGATACACTGCGTCAGATCAGTAGTGAAAATGCAAACGTATTCTCCGTAAAAGCGTTTTCCGGGGCAAAAGACCTCCTGTTCGATGAACTAAGTCAGTTTATTTCCGATTCTTCGCAGCGCGATGATTTTTGCCGGGCATTGGTGAACAAGTTGTTCGAATTCTCCTTCGAGGAAATGTTCGAACAGAAATACGACTTCTTTGCCACCATTTTTGAATACCTGATCAAAGATTATAACTCCGATTCGGGAGGAAAATATGCGGAATACTATACGCCACCTGCAGTTGCACGTATTATGGCAGCCATTCTCGTACCTGAACCGGTGAAAAAAGTGAAGTGCTACGATCCCAGCGCGGGATCTGGAACGCTATTGATGAGTATTGCCCACCAGATCGGTGAAGACAACTGTACGATTTACTCCGAAGACATTTCGCAGAAATCGAGCAATATGCTGCGTTTGAACTTGGTGTTAAACAATCTCACGCATAGTATCCCGAACATCATTAAGACGAATACCATCGCACAGCCTTCCTATTTGGAAACGAAATTTGATTATATCGTATCAAATCCACCTTTCAAGCTGGATTTCTCCGATTTTCGAAACGACCTGGAAAAAGACACCTTCAAAGAGCGGTTCTTTGCAGGCATTCCAAATATACCAAAAGCCAAAAAGGAATCGATGGCAATTTATCTCTTGTTCATTCAGCACATCATGTACAGTCTGAGTGACACCGGTAAGGCTGCCATTGTTGTTCCAACAGGTTTCATCACAGCACAAAGCGGTATTGAGAAAAAGATTCGGGAAAGATTGATTGACAAAGGTTGGTTGCGCGGAGTGGTGAGCATGCCGAGTAACATCTTTGCATCTACAGGGACCAACGTTTCTGTATTATTCCTCGACAAAAAAGCTGACAGTAAACACATCGTGCTGATGGATGCATCCAAACTGGGGCAAACGGTTAAAGAAGGCAAGAACCAGCGTACTGTATTAACAAAGGAAGAAGAAAAGCATATCACTGCCACGTTCAATAATAAAGATGCTGTTGAAGATTTATCGGTGGTCGTCACTAAAGAACAAGTGAAAGAAAAGAATTACTCTTTTTCTGCCGGTCAATACTTTGAAGTGAAAAATGAATACGTGTATATTACACAGGAAGAGTTTGCAAAAAAAATGAATGGATTTGAAATAGCATTAAAAGGTTTATTTGAAGACTCTAAGAAATTAGACATTGAAATTAAACAGAATTTTAAATTGTTAAGACATGAGTGATTTTCAGAAGTTAACAATCAAAGATGTTTGTGATTTTGTCGGAGGTAGTCAGCCTCCAAAATCTACTTTCTCAAATATTCCGCTCCCCGATTATATAAGATTGGTCCAAACGAGAGATTTCAAAACAGATAATTTTCCCACTTATATACCACGCATATCAACATCAAAATTCTTTGAAAAGAATGATATAATGATTGGTCGTTACGGCCCACCTATCTTTCAGATCTTCCGTGGTATGGAAGGTGCATATAATGTAGCTCTGTTAAAAGCCAAGCCTAAAAATAACATCATAAATGATTATCTATTTTATTTCTTAAAGCAAAAAGAGATTTTTGAATATGTAGACAAATTATCCCTAAGAACCGGTGGACAAACTGGAGTTGACATTTTTTCATTGAACAATTATCCAATTAATCTTCCTTCAACTGAGAATCAAAGAAAAATAGCAAAAGTTCTTTCAATTCTCGATGACAAAATCGAACTCAACGATAAGATCAACGCTGGGTTAGAAGCAATGGCCAAAACACTCTACGATTACTGGTTTGTACAATTTGATTTTCCCATTTCCACAGGGCAGGCAATAGCACTGGGCAATCCCAAATTGGAAGGAAAACCTTACAAAACGTCTGGAGGAAAAATGGTTTGGAATGAGGTGTTGAAACGGGAAATTCCTGAGGGGTGGGAAGATGAGAAAATTGACGATTTAGGGAGTATTATAGGTGGAAGTACGCCATCAAAAGCAATTCAAGAAAATTTTACAGATTCGGGCATAGCTTGGATTACTCCGAAGGACTTGTCTTTAAACATTGGGAATAAATTTATTTCAAAGGGAGAATTAGATGTTTCAGAGAGAGGTTTGAAAGAAGCGTCACTAAATATTCTACCTAAAGGTTCTGTACTAATGTCTTCCAGAGCTCCAATTGGATATTTGGCAATTAATCAAAATGATTGTACTACGAATCAGGGTTTTAAATCAATTGTTTGTAATAAAGCCTATTCTGCGGAATATGTTTATTATGTTTTAAAGCAATATATGTCAACGATTGAAGCAAATTCGACAGGATCAACATTCAAAGAAATATCTGCGTCAGTTTTTAAGTCAATCTCAATTGCTAAACCCCAACTATCGACTGTTAAAGATTTTGTAAAACAAATAAACGCAGTTTTTGAAAAACAGAATAACCTTGAAAATCAAAATAAACAACTCGCTTCTCTCCGTGATTGGTTATTGCCTATGCTAATGAACGGGCAGGTAACAGTGGCAGATGCTGAGCAAAAAGTGAAGGAAGTTACGGAGAAAGTACAGGCAGTGAAAGCTAAAAACGACAGTTATGCCAAAATCCAAATGCTGTACACCACTATTTGGGCCAACAAAAAAATTGATGTAAAGCAAGGAGAAATGGCAACGGCTAAAGATGTCTATCTCCTGGATCGTATTTATGGTATTCCAACTGGTTTTCAATTTAAACAACACAACTGGGGTTCCTTTGATCCGGAGGAGAAGAAACTGCTGAATACCAAACACTATTTCCACAAAGTGAACTTCCCAAACAGCAAAGCAGTTTATCTGGATCTAAAGGATGACGGGAAATTATTGGATAAAATTCCGAATGAACTGAGGGAACGAATAGCTCATGGAATCCGGGAAATGGATAGTAAAGTGTTTAAACCTTATTTCGGCACTCAAAAGGCCTGGTACAAGGAAATGTATGCTACAGTTCTGAAATGTATTGAAGATTCACAGTCATTGGAATTATCCGTTATTCGAAAAGAAATGACAAACTGGAAGATTAAGCAAGATGGAAAGGAAAGCACCAAAGCGGACAAGTTTTCGGAAGAGGAAACGAATAAGGCTTTGGAAGTAATTAAAACCGAAAATTGGTGTCGGAATGTAATGAGATAATTACTTAAACTACTAACACTACTCACTTTAACAATATGATAACTGAAGGAAATTTCCATCTAACCGGATTAAAACAAAATGATATTACTCCGGAAATTATGCGCATCATTGACGAAGCTGAGGATTATTTGATCATTTGTGGATATGGATTTACAAGTGCCACCAATCCTGCCTCGGTTCTTTATAAAGTCATTAATTCACCTGTATCTACTAAGCATTGTATCATTCCTATTTCCCTATTCAAAGGAAAAGACACCAATCGATCTTTGATTTTGTACTTAATCAGTCAAGGAGTTTCCGTTTCATTAGAACATACCAATCATTCCAAATGGATCATGAGCGAAAAAGAAATCTATTATGGATCAGCTAATTTCACAATGGATAGTCTCTCAAGGAAAATTGAAGTTGCCACCTTCAGAAAGTTCATTTCAAATGATACAATAAAAGCTGAATTTGTTTCATTCACCGAAATGAGTATTCTGCGCATGAAAAAACATACACAACGTAACAAAATATCAGGTTTTATAAGGTTGAATAATATTCTAGCTAATTCAACAAGAAGTAAAATTCAACGATTAAACCCATCTATAGAGAAAGTTATTAAAACTCTTGATTCATTGAATGAAGTAAGATATCGGGTTTTCAGCGTTGTAGAAAACTGTTTCTGGTTTCTGGAGGACGATCAATACAAGTATGTAACAAATGTTGCCTATCACATGGATAACCTGATAAGAAACATCAATTTCAGAGGAAGTATTTTACTGGATGACGAAAATTGGGATAGACCTAATAAAAGACACATTTTTCTTTACAATCAACAATGTGATCGGTTTCAAAGTAATATTATTGAACTTGGACAAGTTTCAACCCAAACATTAAAGACTGTTACCGATATACCAGATTTTTCTGAAAGCAATTCAGATTTATCAACAAAAATTCTTAACAGAATTAAGTGAAATTTATTAAACTAAAGAATATGATAAATGAATTATTAATTGATGCTTTAAGAAAAAAAGGAGAAAGTGATTTTACTTGCGTACCTAACGATGGATATATTTTTTTAAGAAAGAGAAATGGTGGGCTTTTTGATAAAAATTTCATTGTTGAACAGGACCCCGATAAAATGCGTGATGTTTGTGTGAAGCTTTATTTTGAATACAAAAAGCAGCCAGGATTAGAATTAAGATTATTTTTTCTGGACAATAAGAAAAATAGAACATTAGTTAGACATATGTTTTTTGATACGAATGTTCAAATAGAAGTTGACTTCTTGGATGAAGAAAGCATACAGTTGATTCCCTGGATCAAATCCTATTGACTACATTATGATATTTTTTGATCCAACCATCATAAATACCTGTTCAGATCGAATCTTTGATCGATACATTAGTGGTACAAAGAATGAATCCTCATTAGTCAGAAATTTACTTAGTATATATGACTTAACCAATGAATGGGGAAACCGTGTACTTGAAGCGAAAAATGAATTCGATATTCAAGAAGATTCTTATTGGCAAATATCCGGATATCTAAAAAAATATACTTGGGTGCGAATATTTCCAAGAGGATTTTCCAAATACAGAATATACTACACATTGGGGATTGATTTCATCGGAAAGCAAGTAGTATATAAAATAGACTGTCAACGTAGGGGAAAAACCAAATTATCAAACAATCAAATTCGACAATTTGATAAATTCATGGCAGAGCGCCGCACCATTGACGCTATTAATTGGCAGTGGCAGGAAGTTTCTTCAAATGACATCCCAAACATTTATCCTAATAAGTGGAACGATCTGATTCCTCAAACAATTCAATTTATTGAAGATAGTTTTCACATCTATAACCAAGCCATTGAAATAGTTTGGGGGCTTCAACAACCAGCCGTAAAAGAGAAAAAAATTTCTTTGGAAGACTTGCTCAATAAACAAGAAAGAGATAGAGAACAAGGAAGAGCTGCGGAAGAATTTGTTCTTCGTTTTGAAAAGCTCAGATTATCCGGAAGTGAAAGAATTCATCAAATTGAAATCATATCTGACTACTATGCTAATGCTGGTTATGATATCAAATCATTTCATAGTCCTCATGACAAACTTCCTAAGCGTCTTATTGAAGTCAAATCATATCAAGGAGAACAACATTTTTATTGGTCTGAAAATGAAATGTATATTGCAGACAAAGAAAGAGATAACTACTTTATATACTTGGTTGATTTCAACAAAATTTCGGATCCGACTTATACCCCATTAATTATTGGAAATCCATTTGAAAATATTTTTGGCAATAAACTCGAATGGAATCAAAGAGCAAAATCGATTCTTTTCGAGAAAAATAAATAGTTATGTGACATAAATCTGTTCTGGCTAAAACCACTACTAATACTCCACCAACCTCAACGGAATCACAAAATACACACTAAACTGGTGGCGGTTGATGCGGTTGCCGAAGTAATCGGGGCTTAAGCGGATCGCGTATTCGGAGTATTTTTTTACCACTAAGCGCACAAAGCACACGAGGAAAAGTTTTTAAATCAAAACCGGAAATGAATTGGGTATAAAAACAGATAGGGACGCGATGCATCGTGTCCCTACAGGATGTTTTATATAAACTTACAAATTCGCGAAGAAATCATCCCCTTGTCATCTGTGATGATGAAGGCCGGGAAAATCCTTGATCGTAATCTTGCGCAACAATGCTTTTTCACTTCCTATTTTCTTCCACTTTTCCAGTCGACGAAAAGTGGACAAAAGTCTTGTCTCATTCCAAGCCGTTCGCTAAAAAGTTCCTTAGCTTGGTTTTAATCGAAAAAGAACGGATTGCGTATTCGTAGGAGTATTTTTTTACCACTAAGCACACAAAGCACACGAGGAAAAGTTTTTAAATCAAAACCCGACAATGAATTGGGTATAAAAACAGATAGGAACGCGATACCTCGCGTCCCTACAGAATATTACATTATTATTACAAATTCGCGAAGAAATCATTCCCCTTGTCATCTGTGATGATGAAGGCCGGGAAATCTTTGATGGTGATCTTGCGCACGGCTTCCATTCCCATGTCTTCGAAGTCGACCAGCTCCACGGAAAGAATGTTCTCTTTTGCCAGGATCGCTGCAGGTCCGCCGACTGATCCCAGGTAGAACCCGCCGTATTTCTGACACGCGTTCGTTACGTCTTTGGAACGGTTTCCTTTTGCCAGCATGATCATGCTTCCGCCCATGCTTTGGAACAGGTCCACGTAAGAATCCATACGGCCTGCCGTTGTAGGACCGAAACTTCCCGAAGGCATTCCTTCCGGTGTTTTCGCAGGACCGGCATAGTATACCGGGTGATTCTTGAAGTATTCCGGCATCGGTTGACCTGCATCCAGTAATTCCTTGATACGCGCATGCGCGGCGTCACGAGCTACGATCAAGGTTCCGTTCAGTTTCAAACGGGTTTTGATCGGATACTTGGACAGTTCTGCCAATACTTCAGCCATCGGTCGGTCCAGGTCAATGGTTACAGGCGGTTCCAAATGTGGCGGAACTTCCGGCAACAAACGACGTGGATTTTTCTCCAATTGCTCTACGAACAAGCCGTCTTTCGTGATTTTTGCTTTGATGTTTCTATCGGCAGAACAGGAAACTCCCAATCCAACCGGACAGGAAGCAGCGTGACGCGGCAAACGGATCACGCGTACATCGTGTGTAAAGTATTTTCCACCGAACTGCGCCCCGATCGTACTTTCCTGGCAGATCTTCTGGATGCGTTTTTCCCATTCCAAATCACGGAAAGCCTGGCCACCCATGTTTCCTTCTGTCGGTAAATGATCGTAATACCCGGCAGAAGCTTTCTTCACGGCTGCCAGGTTCGCTTCAGCAGAAGTACCGCCCACCACAAAGGCCAAATGATATGGCGGACATGCGGAAGTACCCAAATCCTTGATCTTTTCCTTGATGAACTCTTCCAGGGAAGCGTCGTTCAACAGGGATTTCGTTTTTTGGTATAAGAAAGTCTTGTTGGCAGAACCTCCTCCTTTTGCCAGGAACAGGAATTCGTATTTCGGTCCCTGTCCTGCGTAAATATCGATTTGTGCCGGAAGATTGGAACCGGAGTTCTTCTCTTCGAACATGTCCAAAGCCACAATCTGCGAATAACGCAGGTTGCGCTCCTGGTACGTATTGTAAATTCCTTTCGACAGGTATTCGGCATCATTTGCGCCGGTATACACGTCTTCTCCTTTTTTACCAACGACGATTGCCGTTCCGGTATCCTGGCAGGAAGGAAGTTGTCCTTCCGCAGCGATCGTTGCGTTTTGCAACAAGTTGTAAGCCACAAAGCGGTCGTTGTCTGTTGCTTCCGGATCGTCCAGGATCGCGCGCAATTTTTCCAAATGGGAAGTTCGCAGGTAAAAAGAAACATCTGCCAAAGCTTCCTGTGCCAAAAACTCCAATCCTTTCGGGTCGATGTTCAACACTTCCCTGTTCCCGATCTTCTCAACGGTTACATAATCGGAAGAAACCTTGCGGTATTCAGTCGTATCCTTTTGAATAGGAAACGGCTCCTGGTAAAAAAAGTCAGCCATTTTATTTCTAGTTGTTTTCAGGCGCAAAATTAATGAAAAAGCGTTTTTGAAGGTTGAAAAGAGTAATTCAGAATGAAGATAAATAGCATAATCCTCTGGTCCCTGCTATTCTCGATACAAAATACTCGTTCCTCGTATTTCACTCGAATTGACGCAGGGAGATTTCGATATTCCCGAATTGACGCGATTGGTGCTTCGGTGTCACATCGAGTATCCCACATGTGTTCCCGATACGCTACGCACTCGAACTGACAAGCGGGATGTATCGAGATGGACACATTAATCAAATCTCTTCTTCGCTAAATTCACCAAATCATCGAATCGACCTTCAATAAGTGCTTTTTTCTTTGCTTTACTCCAACGCTTAATTTGTTTTTCTTTATCAATAGCATAATAGAAATCACTAAACTCAGCATAGAAAACCATTTCAACAGGTCTTCTGGAAAAGGTATAACTATCGGGATTTTTTCCTGATTGATGCTGATCCAAACGTCTTGACAGATTATTGGTAATTCCCGTGTAATAAGATCCATCACAACATTCAAGAATGTAAACATATAATAACTTCATCTTATATAAGTTAAGAAAAAAGTTCATTTACGGCAAGTATTCGACAGACTCCCTGCTATTCTCGATACAAAATACTCGTCCCTCGTATTTCACTCGAATTGACACAGGGAGATTTCGATATTCTTCCGATAGTCGTCAGTGATTCGCCATGTGTTCTTGATACACATCACGTGTCTTCTCGATACAAAATACTCGTCCCTCGTATTTCACTCGAATTGACGCAGGGAGACCTCGATCCACCTCTTTGCGCTCCTTCACCCTTTACGCTCCAAAAGAAAGTCCGCAATGCAATTTTGATTGTAAAATCCCGTTTTTAACTACATTCGTACCTGATGAATTTATACTCCAACAAGCAGAAATGGAAAATCGTGTTGCTGGTAATCGCCCTGATTACGGTAGCGGCTTCGTTGTGGGTATCGAACTCTACTGTACAAAAGGTATCCGACCGGGAGCGCCTGCGGGCAAAACAGTGGGCGGATGCGATTAAGAAAAAGGCCGAACTGGTTGAATTTACCAATCGCGCATTCCAGCAGCTTCGCGGGTATGAACGCCGGAAGATCAAGTTGTACCTCGAGGCAACGAAAGAGATCTCCAAAGAACCACTTGACATCAATTGTTTCCCGGATTACCGTTTCCCGATCAGCATCATTGATGAGAACAAAGACATCCCGGTGATTTTGGTGGATGACCGGAACCAGATCTCCAGTTATACCAATATTGATTTCGATACGGCCGATCTACGGAAGGTAAACCCGGAACTATCGCCGAAAGAACTCATCAGGAAATACGAAGACAGTTTATTGGTCCTGACGACTGTTTGGGAGAAAAATCACCCACCTTTCCGCATCGAAGTGGTGAAAGGCTTAACGATGACTTCCTTTTATACGGATACCAAACGTACCATTCAACTGGAAAAAGAGCGCGACTCTCTGATCACGGCTTTCAACAATGAATTGATCAACGATTCCAAGCTGATCCCGGTGGTATTGATGGATCAACACAAGGACTCGCTGATCTCCAGCAATCTTCCGAAGGAAAAAACTTCTCCGAAGAACCTGAAGAAAACACTGCATTCCCTGGAGCTTGTAAACGAACCGATTAAGATCTCTTTCGGGGAAGATGAGGTGAATTTGCTTTACTTCGATAATTCGGGGGAATTGAAACAACTGCAATTCTTTCCATACATCCAGTTCCTGATTATCGGTTTATTTATTTTTATCGGTTACCTGCTCTTCAGTACGTTCCGGAAGGCAGAGCAGAACCAGGTTTGGGCAGGTATGGCGAAAGAAACGGCTCACCAGTTGGGAACACCGCTTTCTTCCTTAATGGCCTGGATCCAGTTATTGGAAACACAGAACGTGGACCAGAATATCATTGCTGAAATGCAAAAGGATATCGAACGACTGGATACGGTCTCGCAACGTTTTTCCAAGATCGGGTCGGAAACGCATTTAACACAAAGCGATATCCGGATTACGGTGCAAGGTGTGATGGATTACCTGCGTCCGCGCATTTCCCAAAAAGTGGAAATGACTTCTCATTTTCCGGAGGAACCTATCCTGGTGAATCACAACAAATCGCTCATGGAATGGGTGATGGAAAACATTATCCGCAATGCAGTTGATGCGATGGAGTCCAGGGGAAAACTGACCGTAAGCATTAAAACGGTGCCGGAACGGGTTTACATCGAAATTTCAGACACCGGGAAAGGGTTGTTGCCGAAACAATTCAAATCGATCTTTGAACCGGGATATACTACCAAGAAACGCGGTTGGGGATTGGGGCTTTCGCTAGTGAAACGCATTGTTAAAGAATACCACAAAGGAAAGGTGTATGTGGTGCATTCTGAAATTGGGAAGGGAACGACGATCCGGGTGAGTTTGCCGCTGAAATAATGATGTTCTTTTTAAGGACAAAAAGAACCAAAAGTCCTTTGTCTCATTCCAAGCCGATCGCTAAAAAGCCCTTTAACCTGGTTTTAGTTCAAAAAGAACGGATTACGCTGCGCTCCATCCAAATGACAAGCACTTTTTGCTAAAACTACGGTACAGGCCTTTTCTTCACGCGCTCTTCCGGGAATGAGACCTAGATCTTCCTTCGGTTGAAACGAGTCTTTCTTCGGAGCCGGAAATAATCCAGCTAAGAGAATTTTAACTGGCCTTTACGCTGGAAGTTATGGAAAACAAGAGCCCGCCATGGTGGGTGAAGACTGAAGAAAACCTGAAAGGTGTATTCTGAAGGAGGAGCAAAAAAAGCATTCTTGTTTGAGTCCGTAGGACGAGTTTCGAATGCTTTCGCGAAATGTCGCATAGTTTAGATTTCCGAGCACAAGCCTGGCCCCGATAGCTATCGGGATTTGGCTCCACCTTTTTGGCAATGAAAAAGGTGGAAAAGTAGAATCAAACATTTACATCAATCCGGCCGCATTTGAAATGGCGTTCCTGGCAGATCTTTCCGCCGTGCAAACCGCAAGGCCGGCAGATCAGAGCTTCTTCCGTTTCACGGATCTCGCTTTCATCGGAAAGCGGGCCGAAACCAAAACGCGGAACAGTAGCACAGAAAAACGCAGTGACCGGAGCATTTACTGCCGTTGCCATGTGTAAGGGCCCGGAATCGTTTACAAAACAGCGCGTCGCTTTTTCAAACAACGCACAGGATTCCAGCAAATTCAGTTTGCCTGCCAGGTTATTTTCAAGCGGTAAAGCTGCTGCTTCCAAAATACGCTGACACAGTTCGAAGTCGGCAGGGCCGCCAACCAGGTAAACCGTTCCTTTTTTCTTCAGATTGTTTGCCAGTTCGATCCATTTCTTCTCGGGAAGCTGCTTGGTGAACCAAACGGAAGCCGGTGCCAGGGTGTAAAACGGTTGAGTAATATACGGAGCCACTTTTGCACGATCTTCATCCGAAGGAAAAACTTCCGGGCGGACCAAACTCTTCGCTCCGTGATGCGCAATACATTCCAGGTTGCGTTCCACTTCGTGTTTCCCCTTCCCGATTTCGTGTTTGATCTTAATATCGTAACAAAAGGAGAAGGGGTTCTTATCAAAACCAACCTTCTTTTTTCCTTTGGACAGGAAGGTAATGATCCCGGAACTTCCGAAACGCTGCAGGTTGATTACCTCATCGTATCTTTTCGATCTGAAAACACCGATCAGGCGTCTCATTTCTTTGTACTTCCCTTCTTTTTTATTGAAAGAAAACACTTCGTGAATACCGGGATGGTTCTTCAGTACCGGTTCATTTCCTTTCCGGACCAGGACATCGACCTGTGCTTCCGGATGTAAACGCTTTAATTCACTGATCACGGGAGTAGCCAGAATGACGTCTCCCAAAAAAGCTGTTTGAATGACTAAAAAGCGTTGCATGAAGTAAAGGTAACTATTAAAACAGTAGGGGCAGAAAATTTTAAGAATTCATGTCCATCTCGATACATCCCGCGTGTCAGTTCGAGTGCGTAGCGTATCGAGAACACATGCGGGATACTCGATGCGACATGATTAAAAAGCAGTTTGCAGAATGAAAGTTTCAAATCTTCTATGTAAAACAACAAACTCTATTCATTAACTTTACACTTCTTATTTCGGCTAATGAAAATTCAACTACTCCTGGCATATCTCTTATTAGGGACTATTCAAATTCACGCTCAAAATTACTGGCAGCAACAAGTAGATTACACGATTACCGTCAAACTGGACGATGTGAAGCACACCCTGAGCGGTTACGAGCGTTTTGTTTATCACAATAACTCTCCGCAGACACTGGATTTCCTTTACATCCATTTGTGGCCGAATGCCTATACCAGCGGGAAAACTGCTTTGGGGAAACAATTGTATGAAAGCGGCGAAGGGTTGCTGACATTCGGAAAAGATTCCATTCGCGGTGGAATTGATTCCCTGCATTTCCAGGTCGACGGATCGGATGTTTCTTTTACTTTCGACCCCAATAACCCCGATATTGGAAAACTCCAGTTGAACACACCTTTAAAACCGGGAGAGTCCGTTACCGTTACCACGCCATTTCACGTAAAAATTCCTTCGGGAGAAGTTTCCCGTTTAGGACACGTGGGACAATCGTACCAAATTACACAATGGTATCCGAAGCCGGCAGTTTACGATAAAAACGGCTGGAACCAGATACCTTATTTGACACAAGGTGAATTCTATTCGGAATACGGAACGTTTGATGTTTCGATTACACTTCCAAAGAACTACGTGGTTGGGGCTACCGGAGACCTGCAAACGGAGTCGGAAATTGCGTTCATGGATTCCATTCATGGAAAATCATTCAAAGAGCGGGGTTTACCAAATGAGTTCACAGGTAAAAAATCATTCCCCGAATCAGATCCGGAATGGAAAACCATCCGTTTCACACAAAAAGACGTACACGACTTTGCCTGGTTTGCCGATAAGCGATTCCTGGTTCTAAAAGGCGAAGTGGAATTACCGCATTCTAAACGGAAAGTAACGACCTGGTCTTTATTTACGGCTCAAAATGCTGCTTTATGGAAACGCGCCCCGGAATATATCCGCGACGGAACGTACTATTATTCCCTTTGGAACGGCGATTACCCTTACAACCAGGTTACAGCCGTTGACGGAACCATCTCTGCCGGTGGTGGAATGGAATACCCGAATGTGACTGTAATCGGGAACACACGTTCAGACACGGAACTGGAAATCGTTATTGTGCACGAAGTGGGGCATAACTGGTTTTATGGGATTTTGGGAAGCAATGAACGCGTTCACGGCTGGATGGATGAAGGAATGAACACCATGAACGAAATGCGTTACATGTATACGAAATATCCTAACAACACCTATTTATCGGACCAGGTGCTGAACGGTAAATTCCATTTTGATCACTTAAGCCATTACGATGCGGGAGATTTTATGTACCGGGTGATCGGGGGAATCGGAGAAGACCAGCCGATCGAAACACATTCCGCAAAATTTTCAGGAACGAATTACGGCGCGATCATGTACCAGAAAACCGGATTGGTCTTTAATTACCTGAAAGAATACCTGGGTGATTCGCTCTATGATCGGGCCATGCAAAGCTATTACACCGAATGGAGTTTCAAACATCCGCAACCGGAAGATATGCGCGCCACACTGGAACGCGTTACGGGAAGAGATCTTTCGTGGTTGTTCACGGACCTGATCCAAACAACGAATCACATCGATTACAAACTTTCGAAAGTAAAATCTTTCGGAGGTAAAACAATCGTAACTGTCAAAAATGCAGGGCAGGTGGACGGTCCGATTGAAGTGACCGGTTTCGTGAAAGGAAAAAAAGTACAAACCCTTTGGGTTGAAAACGGAGCTAAAAAATCGGACGTGACTTTTGATACGGAGATGGATGCAGTGCAAATCAACGCCAGCGGGAAAGCCCCTGAAATTGTACAAACCAATAACTACTGGCACCAAGAAGGTTTATTCGGGAAAATCGAAGCACCGCGGCTGCAGTTCCTGGTGGGGAAAAATGAACCGACCAGAAGCAACTTGTTCTGGAGCCCGATCCTGGGTGGAAATGCATACGATAAATTCATGCTTGGGTTGGCACTTCATAACTTCAGTGTTCCTTCCAATCGTTTTCAATTCTTATTGGCACCAATGTATTCTTTCGGTGGAACACGGATTTCGGGAATTGCCGAAGCGAGTATTACCTGTTTACCGAAAAAGAACCTGAAGCTTTCACGGTTCGGAGTTTCGCTGCGTTCATTCAAGAATGATACCCTGGGAATAAACGATGGTTATTACGTAGCCGTTCTACCCTACTGGACAGCAAAGATCGGGAACCGCGTCGGCGGACCGGTCAGTCAGAATATCCGCCTGCAATCGATGTACCGCTTAGATGTCAGTCGACCGAAACAGCGCGAATTAGTCGGAGGTTATTTGCAGTATGATTTCGCTTATTCCAGGGAAGATCACAAGATCGATTTACAGTTGCGTTCTGATTATGCAGCCAACCCGGTTAACAGTGACAATTTCTCTCGTTCATCTATTGCTGCGAGCTATAAATACCGGTACATTAAGAACAAGCGTTCGCGCTGGGTCGAGTTGCGATTATTTGCCGGAAATTACTGGAACTTCAATATGTACAATTCCGGGAGTGCTGTAAATTATGCCTATGCATTGAGTGGTGCAAGCGGAAGCCAGGACCTCTTCGTGGAAGATTATTTTTTCGGGCGTTCGGCACAAAGCGGGATCTGGTCGCAGCAGCGCCTGGACAATATGGGTGGGTTCCGCTCTACCGTCGGGAATGGGAAATCGGGTTATTTCGGAACGACAACCACCTGGATAACAGCAGCCAACTTCTACCTGGAAACACCGATCGGACCAAAGATCTTTGGAATTTATGCAGATTTCGGGATTTTTGACGAAGCATACCAATCCAAACCGACACAAGCATATGATTTGGGATTGGCGATGCGTTTCGGAACGACTTTCGGGATTTATTTCCCGGTGTTGCAATCGGATAATATAGAAAACGCATACCTCACAAAAAATTATGCGGAGCGGATCCGGTTTACGCTGAAGTTCAATTTGACGAATAAGCCGTTGGATCTGATGCGGTTGTTACCTTAAATTCGCAAAAATGCAAGTCGTACGGTAGGTACGCGATTAATCGCGTACCTACAGATCATATTCCAACCATTTGTTCTTTCATTCATCATATTAACAAATCATCCAAAATGAAATATATCCTTCCCCTTGTCATACTTGTATTTGTTGGGTTTTCCTGCAAGAAAAGTGATCATCCCTGTGAAGGGAAGTATACCGATACATACACCACCATCAGTTCTTATTTTGCTCCCTACCAATTCAAAGAAGGGACTTATTGGGTTTACCAAAATGATGCAACTGCAGAAATTGACAGTCAACGGGTAGTTTCTGCCTGGGATACTGAAATCGGATCCGGGGGAGGCAGTTCCTGCGGCAGCTCTTACGCGCAACTTTATAGCATGGAAATACATAGTTCTTTAACCAATGACTACTTTAAATATCTTATTCTAACTTCCAGTTTTATCAGGAACCTGGATAATTCGAACAACCCGAACGGAACATGTATTCTCAGCAGCAACGATATTCAGCAACCTGCAACAATTTCTTCCATGACGATCAACGGACATACTTTCTCAAATGTCCGGAAGATTCCTGTGGGACAGTTTTATTACTACTTTGTGGATTCTGTGGGACTTGTGAAATGGGAAAAGGTTTACGGATCAAACGTTATTGAATCCTGGGGTATTCAAGCGTGGGAAGTTTTTTTGTAGGGAGTTATCCTGTATATTTGACAAATGCTTTTTAGAAAAACGTACAGTTTTCAATTCCCGAAAAACAAAGATATTTTAACACAAGATCTGAAGGATCTAAGTAAGCAAGATCAGGTTCTAAAAGATAGCTTTGGCTCCGACACTTTTTATTCAGTGGAATTTAACTGGGACGAGTTTATTGTTACCCAGAGAGCGAAAATGTTCCAGCGAGCAAGTTTCACTGCCGATGGGTATATCCGGTTAAACAGCTTAGCTGAAAACCTTACCCAGGCAGAGGTGAAAATTAAGTATTCTGAAGTTACCTGGCTCTTCCTGATCTTCATTCAATTGGGGATCGTTGCCGGATGTCTTTTCGGAAACGAATTAAACTGGTTGTACCGCGTTCTGATGATGATCGGAGCTTCGGGAATTTTTTTTGGCATTATTTGGTCAACGCTTATCGGAGAAGCAAAAACATTGAAAACAGTTATTGAACAGTTATTTGGACTGGTTGATACAAACGGTACAGGCCAAATTTAAAAAATCACAGAAATGTTATTCATAAAAACACATAGGGACGCGATGCATCGCATCCCCACAGATTATTATTGAACACGCACATTCCTACCCAGGGTCTTGAAGCGGACTCCGTTTTCCTGGACAACGGTAATTGTCAGGTGACCGGTTTTGCTTATGTTCAAATCCCGTGCTATTCCGCTTTTACCTTTGTGTGTACCGGCAGTGACGATACAGAAGTCACCGTCTTTTAAATTTGGATTATTTTCTTTATCCATGAATTTGAAATATTTGACTCAAACATACACAAATTTGTGGCACAAGATTTTGAATACTTAGTACATTTGAATTATGCTTTTTAAGAAACGACACAACTTCTACCTAAACCAAAATAAGGATGCCCTGACTCAGTTTCTGGGAAAACACAAATGTAAAGATTACACCTACCCTAGCAATTTTGATTTAACCTATCAAATGCACTTCAAAAATGACCGGTTTATTGTTTCTCGAGGACCGAAAATAGTAGCTCGAACTAAATTTCGTCCGGAGGCTCAAATTAAATTGGTACCCGTTTCAGATAAACTTACAGAAGTACAAATTGAAATTAAACTTTCATTTGTCGCAAGTATCATTGCTATTATCATGCATGCAGGAATCGTTTTTACTTTTTTTGTAAGGCCACATACAAAATTGTTTAACCTCGACATTCACCCAGATTGGTTGGCTAGAATCATCATTATTCTTATCAATCTCGGTATTTTTAATCTGATAATCTGGATCACATTTATCATTGAAGCAAAACGATTGAATAAAATCATTGAACAAATATTCAAAGATCTGAGTTAGAAGGGTTCTTCATTCTCATTCTCATTCTCATTTCTACTCCACAATATTCTCCATCACCCGTTTCCGGTATGCTTCCAGCAAACGGTGTTTGGAATAATATCCCAGAACCTGGTCATTATCGATCACCGGTAGGTAATTCAATTTTGAATGTTCGAACATCTCCATCACCTGTTCCATTGTATTTCTCGGATTCAAGGAATAACGAATCGGTTCCATGAGTGTTTCCAGGTGCGTATTCGGTTCGGAAGAATAAACAGGAAGAATGGTCGGTAAATCATCCAGGTAGATCATACCAAGGAGAATTCCATTATCCGAAACAATCGGGATCAGGGCCTGCGGAGAATACTGAACGGTCAGGAACAAGGTTGAAACCGTATCGTCGGGTTTTAAAACAACCAGGGTTTCCTCCAGGATATCCTCACTTTCAATGGACGATAAAATGTGTAAATCTTTGTCTGCCCGCACCACATGCCCTTCTTCTGCCAGCTTCACAATGTCCAGGGAGTGATTGGAATACCGTTTTGAAATCGCAAAACTGATGGAAGAAACGATCATCAGGGGAATCATCAATCCGTAACCTCCGGTGATCTCTGCGATGAGGAAGATTGACGTCAATGGTGCATGGAACAAGCCACTGAGCAAACCAGCCATCCCAACCATGGTGAAATTGGTAACCGGAAGTGTGAAGCCGATCCCGGTTAAATTCCAGCCATACGCAAAAGCAAACCCGGTATAACTTCCAACAAACAAGGAAGGTGCAAAGTTTCCACCGTTTCCGCCTGAACCCAGCGTCAGACCTGTTGCAATGGCTTTCATAAAAACTACCGCGCCGATAAATAATAAAGGGAACCACGATTGCCTGAAGGATTCAAACAACGTTCCGTCCAATAAATCGAATACTTTTTCCGTAGAAAGCGAACGGATATTCTCATAACCTTCCCCGAATAAGGACGGAAAAACAAAGATCAGGGCAGAAAGCAATAAAGCTCCCACGATTCCTTTTTGGTAAACTCCCATCTTCCAATGTTCCATCCAATGCTCTATTTTGGTAAAAACACGCGAATGGTACACTGCCATAAAACCCGTCAATACTCCCAAAACGATGTAAAAAGGTACGTTGTGGATCTCAAACGCTTCCATATTCTTAAACGACAATAAAATACTTTCGTTCAAAATAGCCCCGGAAAGCAAGGCTCCGGAAGCAGAAGCAAGCATTAAAGGAATAAAGGCCGTAATTCCGACATCCGCTAAAAGTACTTCCATCGTAAACAACACTCCGGCAATCGGTGCATTGAATGCAGCTGCAATTCCGGCTGCAACGCCACAGGCCAGCAACAAGGTCCGTTCCTTGGTTGAGAGTTTGTACACCCGGGCGTAATTCGACCCGAATGCCGCACCGGTAATCGTTACCGGGGATTCCAATCCGGCAGAACCACCAAAACCGACCGTAACAGATGATGTAATCACCTGTGCATACATTTGCTTGCGCGGCATGAAGCTCGAATTCTTATTGATCGCATAAATAATACGCCAGGTGCCCTTTTCCAATTTGCCGTTCAGGAGCCTGCGGGTAATCCAGATTGTCAGTACAATTCCGAAAACAGGCAGGATAAAATCGACAAATTTGAAGTGCAATTGCTCATTGAGTTCTTTGGCGAAGACGAATACGGTATGGGCAAAGGACTTCAAAGCGACTACCGCTAAACCGCATGATACTCCAACAATTACACTTGATATTAATAAGAATTGCCGGGGAGTTAGACTATTTCTGAGAAAGAAAATTCCACCGTTCAGTTTTCGCAAAAATCGTGATAACATGTCTTAAAAATACGACTTATTAATTACGAATACCGAATTACAAATGCCGAATTTTCTCGTTTGATAATCCTAAGATGACTGAATCAACCTTTCCTGGAAATCCATTTTTTGAATTAAGACGAGACAATTGTGCTATTATTTGAATGAATAATGCTATAAAATTTTTGTCTTTCCCTGTTCATTTGTGATCTATTAAATCGATAAACTATGAGCTCAACAGCACAAAGACCAACTTTCAAACCCCAGTATGATAATTTCATTGGAGGAAAATTTGTAGCTCCTGTTTCAGGAGCATATTTTGAAAACATTTCACCGATCGATGGAAAAGTGTTTACAAAAGCTGCCAGATCAACAAAAGAAGATATTGAATTAGCATTGGATGCGGCTCATGCTGCTTTTCCTTCCTGGTCAAAAACATCCGTAACAACCCGTTCGAACCTGTTATTGAAAATTGCAGACATCATTGAAACAAACCTGGAGTTATTAGCGGTAGTTGAGACGATCGACAATGGGAAAGCAATCCGCGAAACACGTGCAGCAGATTTGCCTTTATGCATCGATCACTTCCGTTATTTCGCCGGAGTAATCCGATCAGAAGAAGGAACTATTTCCGAACACGATGAACATACTGTCAGTATCAATTTGCATGAACCCCTGGGAGTTGTCGGCCAAATTATCCCCTGGAATTTCCCCTTATTGATGGCTACCTGGAAAATTGCTCCGGCATTGGCTGCAGGAAATTGCGTTGTAGTAAAACCTGCGGAACAGACGCCCACTTCGATCATGATCCTGATGGAACTGATCCAGGATGTTTTACCTGCAGGAGTTCTCAACGTTGTAACGGGTTTCGGGCCGGAAGCAGGGAAACCACTGGCAACTTCACCCCGTGTACAAAAAGTAGCATTTACCGGGGAAACAACGACCGGGAGGCTGATTATGCAATATGCTTCTGAAAACCTTGTCCCGGTTACCATGGAATTAGGTGGAAAATCGCCCAATATCTTCTTCCTATCGGTTGCGGATCATGATGACGAATTCTTTGACAAAGCTGTTGAAGGAGCTGTATTGTTCGCACTGAACCAGGGAGAAGTGTGTACCTGCCCATCCAGAATTTTGGTACACGAATCCATTTATGACAAATTCATGAAACGCGTTATTGAACGCACAAATGCAATCGTTACCGGGAATCCACTGGATGGGAATGTCATGATGGGTGCCCAGGCATCGAATGACCAGTATGAAAAGATCCAGTCTTATTTGAAGATCGGGATAGAAGAAGGAGCAGAAGTTCTGGTAGGCGGAGAAGCAAATAAACTTCCTGGAGAGCTTGCGGGTGGTTACTACATTCAGCCTACCATTTTGAAAGGACACAATAAAATGCGGGTATTCCAGGAAGAAATCTTCGGGCCGGTTGTTTGTGTGACCACATTCAAAACTACTGAAGAGGCATTGGAAATTGCAAACGATACGCTTTACGGTTTAGGGGCCGGTGTCTGGACACGTGATGCACACGAATTGTACCAGGTACCAAGAGCAATCCAGGCAGGACGTATTTGGGTAAACAGTTATCATGCGTATCCTGCACATGCTCCGTTCGGTGGCTATAAAAAATCAGGATTTGGCAGGGAAACGCATAAAATGATGCTGGCTCATTACCGCCAGACAAAAAATATGCTGATTTCTTACAACAAGAATAAACTGGGATTTTTCTAAAGAAGTTCAAGGGTGAGAGATTAGGGTAATCTCTCGTTCAAGCCTGCGAAGCATTTGTTTCGCAGGCTTTTGAGTAACTAAAAACAATTCGTATGCATAAACGGATCGATAGTACACCGGAAGCAATTGAAGTAATCACTCAGCTTAAAAAGCGTTTCGGAGAATTGATGTTTCACCAAAGTGGCGGTTGTTGCGACGGTTCACAGCCTATGTGCTTTGAAAAGGGTGATTTTAAAGTAGGCAGCAGCGATGTGTGCCTCGGTGAAATCGAACAATGCGCATTCTGGATGAGCAAAGATCAGTTCGAATACTGGCAATTCACACACCTCACTTTGGATGTAACCTCCGGAAGAGGATCCAGTTTTTCATTGGAAATCCCGATGGGAATCCGTTTTATTATCCGAAGCAGGCTTTTCACGGATGAAGAAGTCAACGACCTTGAACCGCTTAGATTTTCAGAGGATTGATTACCTGGCATTGCTGAAACTGTTTCGGGGTAATTCCTTCTATTTTCTTGAATGCCCGGATGAAATAATTGCAATCATCAAAACCTGATTCGAAACACACCTGATTTACCTGGATACCCGGATCCTTTAACAGCGTTTTTGCAAACTTGATCCGTTCTTTCAATACAAATTCATTCGGGCTCATTCCCAACTCACGTTTGAAATAACGATAAAACGAGGTCTTGCTCATACACGCTTCGTTTGTCAGATCTGCCATTGTTAACCGGTCATTCAGATGCGAACGTATGAACTTCACTACGTGCTGCAAAAGAGAAGAATGATCTTTGAACCCGTTTCCATCCAATGCATTGACCGTTTGCAATTGAATCATATGGATCAGCAGTTCCTGTAATGCCGTATCGGCAAGCGCATCCTTGGTGAGAGAGGTACTCATACAAATCCTGATGAGCTTATTAATGGTGGTTGCCATTTCTTCGTTGTTATAGAAGAAATAATCCGAGTGGTTCAAGCTCCAAAAATCAGAGGAACCTTCTTTGGGGTAGCGTTCATTTAAGAAATGCAGCGTATCTCTAATTTTTTGATGATCAATCGCCAGTGCCAAACATTGGGTCGGATTATCAAAGCTGGCTTCAGGAAAATCAATTTTCATTTCGACCTGTGAAGGAACGATCACCGTTTCACCCGGAAAATAATCAAACTCCGGGTCATCAAACAGGTGCATCACTTTCTTCCCGCGCAACATACTTGTCACAACGAGGTCATTAAACTTCAATGGGACCAGGTGCGATTCCTGGTACGTTTCAAACAGGTTCAATTCACAATAATCCAAGGTATGAACGGTCCTGTTTTCAATCAAAGTCTTTAATGAAGATTCGCTTGTTAAGTGTGGGGCAAGCAATTTCCGGCCTGAAGTTCTCATAGTTCCAATTAGCCCTATAAGGTAAGCAATTTCAAGGAAATAGCAGTGAGAAAATTATGAAATCTGACTATTCAATTTTCAATTGATCAGTGAATCACACTTACATTCCCGCGGAAGAAATACTCCTGGTTGTTACCATCCACGACTTTCAGTACATAGACATACAGGTTCGGAGCAACCAATTTGCCGCTTTGCTGATGATGACCATCCCAGCCAACCGTCGGATCATTTGTTTGGAAAACCACTTGTCCCCAGCGATCCACAATGGAGAACTCGTATTTGGAAACATCCTGGAAGGAAACTACCGGTATAAAGATCGGGTTCAATCCACCTGGTGTAAAGGCATTCGGTACATAAACCAAAGGCTGGATCACCGCACATACATCATTGGAAAGACTCAATTCCTGGAACCCATATTGATTCATTGCTTCCTGAGCGACCACGAAATAACAGACTTTCCCGCTATGCTCAAATCCCAATTCGTCCACGAGATCTTCAAAATAGCGCTGATCAGGTGGTACAATTGCTGTTGGAGTTGCCGGATAGATTCCATCGATTCCCCTATAGATCTGGTATTGTAACACTCCGCCGTCGTAATCGCCATACGGAGACCAGTTCAAGTAAGTCGATAAGCGTGTTTGATCTGCGGTTACTTTCAATAAAATGGTTCTTGCTTTGTTCGAAATTGCCCCCAGGTTCCCACAGCTGTCAATAACAACCGCACGATAGGTGTAACTGAAGTTATCTACATCCACATCCAAATCAGTGATTGAAAGCGTAGATGCGGTAGCCGGCACTTGTCCCAGGAGATCAAACTGGCCTGTCGTCATATTGAACTTTTCAAAACGAATTGCCTGCACATTTGACCCCGTAGAAATCTCATGTCTCAGTACTACTGTATTCTGATCCACTGTTGCAACGCGCAGGTAATGAATGGCAGGTGCCGAAGGTGCATATATCACGAAAGATTGCATATTCGAAAACGCTTCACTGCCATTGGCATTATTTGCCCGAACCATCACCGTATAATTTTGCAGCGGTGTGCAATCCAGATTATAAAACTCGTCTGTTGTAGTCGCAACCTGGGTCCAGGCACTTGTTCCCTGCTTTACAAAAATGGTATAACCCGTCAGGTTTGCGCCCCAACCGATGTAAGGTGTCCAACTTAACTCGGCTTGTGACGTACAACTGTTGGTCGTATATGTCAGGAAAGTACTTGTATGAAGCTCGGCTTTTGCAGATGTTTGATACGTTGGCGGAACCGCCGGAGTAAAACAGGAGTCAAATGCAGCAATGGAATAAGTTTGTGGCCCGTTTACCGGAATCGGGTGATTGTAAGTTGTATTAGCAATTCCCCAAACGGTGTCTATTTCAACAATGAACCCGTTTGCATCCTGGTGATAAACGATATACCCATAAGTGTCCGGTTCCTGATTCTGGTTCCAGGTAATGACCACATTTCCGGTAAGCGTATCCACGGAAACACTTGAAATAACCGGAATTTGTGGTGTAATGTCATCCTGCAGGTTATCTCCTACAATGTTCGAAGACCATTGACAAGTCGGTGTGGAATAAACTACCTGGTAATTCAGGAATGCAGAGCAAATATCGATCGTATCGATGAAATGGACCGTGCTGTAAGGAAGCACAGCAATGGATGTCCAGGTACCGATCGGGTATTCCCGGTAGATCGTACAGAAATTATCCATTCCCGGAAGCGGGTTCGGAGAAGGCAGGTTCCAGTCCAGCACTGCTGTCCCGTTTGCCGGATTGAATAAGTCCAAATGCACATTCTTCACCGTATCGCTTGACCTGGTCACATTACAGCCGGATTTTACCAGGATGTAATAATCGTTCTCAATTCCCGGATTTGGAACTGTGGTGGTGGTCGTTCCGAACGGGAAATTTCCGATCAATCCATTTTGGATGGAAAACAATTCAAAATCCACAAAGGTGTTATTGGGATCCAATACCGGGTCCCAGCTGATATTCAAATCTCCATTAGGTAATGAAGAGATACAGTTAATGGTCGTTGCGGGAATAATTCCCGGATTCTTCACATGGATCGTAATTGTTTTAAAAGTCGTTTTCGGGATTTGACAGAAGTTATCCTGCACCCGGAATACAAAGGTATAGGTCTTCTCATCATCAATGTTTCCATATGCATCGACCAAATGCGCGCAATCGGTCTGCCAGGAAAAATCGGTGGAGACTCCCTGAACACCTGTAATTGTTGGCGTTTGATTCAAGGTAGCACAAGGAGCTACATCACATCCTGATGTACTGGTGAAATTGGTCCCGAATTGCGTACCACTTGCACTCAGGTAATTGCTTTGTGGTGTTCCATCCTGCAAAAATTCAACATCAGTTGCTGTAAGGGTAAAGTTCACCAACGTTCCTGCGTCGACCGTTGTTTCGAAAAGCCCGCCGAATGGCCCATTGATTACGGGGGCATTATTGGCAGCCGGACAATTGGTCACGATCAATTGCATTTCGCGTTCCACTTCTGCGATCAGAACTCCGTTCCTGTAAGACTGGGCAATAACTTTTACCACAAATCCACCAATAGTGAATGAGCGGAAACTCAAATGCCCGTTTTGAGCGTCCAGGGTCAAGGGAACATTTCCGGCATTGAATGAAGCATCAGGAGTGGGATTTGTTGCACTGAACCCCGGTTCGAACAGAACAAAATCAGGGTCGACGGGTGGATTGTAAGTCGCCCCTTCAATGCGGTCCATCGGAGTAGCCAGTTTGGTTACAACGGAATCCAGGTCTTCATCGACCGGGTGCATGTTGTATTCATAGTTTTCACCGGCACACAATACGAGGTAAGGATCCTGTAAAAAGCGTGGCGAATTATCCGTACAAACCCCTGCCGCCGCACCCGGAATAGGATACATGGTCGCGCGGATCGTTACTCCGTAATTCGTTGGATTCGATAAATTGGTGATGTTCCCGTTGCGGGAAAAGTTGCTATACGTAATGATCCAACCTTGTGCAGGCGGAACTCCCGACAAAATAACCGGGTTGGACTGGTAGATGATCTTTTCAATGGCCCCCACTCCGTTCCCGCCATTTGCTCCGGAGCCACATGACAAAGGATTAGGAGAGCCTGCAACCTGGGTACAAGCGGGTGAAATATCTGTTCTGCTGACAAATAACACCGGGATCGTAGTTACCGAAGCATGATTCCAGACTTTCAGATTCTCAGAAACCGGATTGACATCTACTCCATTGCAGTCACGGTAAAAAACCAATTGAAAGACATATCCGTTCCCGGTACATTTCCATGTGATCTCACCTCCCATTACATGGGTAGCGTTTGCTTTAAAGCAAAAAGCAGTTACGATCGCCAGGAGAAGTACTCGAATCATATTTATCTATAACGTAAAAAACGTTGTTTTAGTTTATATTGCTCACCTAGAATGAATTTACTTTCTCCCGCTGATCTGGCTGATGACGCAGATATTTTAAGTGGTTTTATTAAAATTTAAATCTGCGAAATTTGCGCAATCCGCGGGAAATAACAACCTACATGTATCCAGATACAATTAAAACGTGGAAATTTGGAATGCGTTGTGTTTTAACCTGCAGTAATAACTAAAAAGTCTTCATAGTTCAAATACTGATTTGCCAATTCCCGGACCCGTGCCGGAGAAATGTGTTTAATTTTCTGAATCGCTTCATCGTAGAATGCCAGGTCCAGGCCATACATATCCACACTGTTGTACATGTCCAGCATCGCATACGGCCCGTCTGCACTTTTCAGCAATTGGCCCAGCATGTAGTTCTTAACCAGTTCCAGTTCGTCTTCCGGAACCAATTCTTCCTGCAATCGTTTTAATTCGGACTTGATTTCCTGCAAGGTAAGGTCCAGTACTTCTTTTCCAACTTCGGTCACAATCACGAAATACCCTGTTTGGTTCATATCCATCACTCCCGAACCAATTCCGTAGGTATAGCCTTTATCCTCCCGGATGTTGGACATTAAACGCGAGCCGAAATAATCGCCCAAAATGGTGTTCAACACCTGGAAATCAATGTAATCCGGATGTGACTTTGGAAACAGGAAACGTCCCATTCTGACAGCGCACTGAACTGCATCATCTTTTGGAAAATCAATTCGTTCCGCATGGAATTTAAATCCGCCGGCATGCTGTACTTTACCGTCAACAGCCCATTTACCGAATAAATCGATCAGGGCATCCACCTCATCCAATTCCAGGTCTCCGACCAATGTGATTCGTGTCAAGCCTTCCAGGTAATGTTCCTTCCAATATTTTTTGTATGCAAACACATTTCCTTCATCGTAATCAGATTCTTCCGAAATAGTCGAATAATCTGCATTGGATGCAAACAGGTGTTTTCTGAACTGTTGCTGCGCAACGTATTTTACTTTTTGCTGATTCACGGCAAACTGTTGTCTCATGGAACGCAACACGTCTTCTACTTCTGTCTCCCGGAAAGCAAGTCCCTGGATCGCATTTGCAACGATATTTGAAATCTGACGAATGTGTTCCCGCAAACAATAGATACTTACAACAGCTGTTTCAAATGAAATATCGGTATCTAAAAAACCTCCCAACGCGTCAATTTGTTCGTGAATTTCTACGGAAGAAAATTCATTTGTTCCCGAAAGCAACAAGCTATGTACAATAGCAGGAATACTTTTGTTCCCACGGGTAATTCCGGCATCAAAGAACAAATCCAAACGCACTGTCTCATTGGGAACTTCTTTCATCCAAAGGAGCTTCACATGCGGAGTCACATCAAATATTTGAGGCTTTACAAACGAAATATGATCTACCTGTTTCGTTTCAGGCTGCATGGTTCTCATACTCATTCTTTGATCGATTTAACACGCAAAAGCGATGTGTTTTCTTTTTTAAATAATTGGTTCGCAACCGTCTTTATTTGTTCCGGAGTAATGCTTTGGTAGAGGTTATTCTCTTCATTTACCCCATTGGCATCTCCCAGTAGTTCATACAGGCACAAATTCATGGCGCGGTTCAACAGTCCCTGCTCCTGGAATTCCTTTACTGTTCTGATCTTATTCAGCAACTTGGAAGCTTCCGCTTCGGACATCAATTCGTTCTTAATTTCTTCCAGCAACGGCCAAAGTGCCTGGTCCAGTTCTTCGAAGGTTGCACCGGTGCTCAGTTTTCCATCGATAATAAGCAATCCTTCATCCAATGATCCCGTAATGTATGCATTGATCGAAGTAACCAATTTCAGTTCTTTCTTCAATTTCGAATACAGACGGGAGGATTTTTCACGACCCAATGCATCGGAAATTATATCAGTGACGTAGTATTCATAGCTTTTTCTTTCGGGCATTTTGAAACTATAATAAAACGCGTCATTCGGAACCTTACGCTCGATGGTCAATTCCCTGTATTCCGTTTGAACAGGTTCCTTCGGTAAGATCCGCTGTGGTTTCAGGGAAGCCGGAATATCTCCGTACCATTTTTCAACCAGACGTTTGGTTTCTTCCAATGGGATATTTCCCGCAATACATAAAATAGCGTTTGCCGGATGATAATGGGTCTTAAAAAAAGCTTTCACATCATCCATTGTTGCTTCTTCAATGTGCTGGATATTTTTCCCGATCGTAGCCCATTTATACGGATGATTTTTATATGCCAGCGGTCTCAGTTGCAACCACACGTCTCCATAAGGCTGATTCAGGTAACGCTGTTTAAATTCTTCGATTACGACATTGCGTTGTACTTCCAGGCTTTTTGGCGTAAAAGCCAACGAAAGCATGCGGTCACTTTCCAGCCACAACGCAGTTTCAATGTTTTGTACAGGCAGGACATCGTAATAATTCGTAATATCATTTGAAGTGAAGGCATTGCTTTCTCCCCCGGCACGCTGTAAGGGTGCATCGAAATCCGGAATATTTACAGAACCGCCAAACATCAGGTGCTCAAACAAATGGGCAAAACCTGTTTTTTCTTCTGATTCATCACGTGCTCCCACATCATAAAGCGTATTTACAACTGCCATGGGAGTCGTGGAATCAAAATGGTGCAGAACCGTTAATCCGTTCTCTAATTTAAATCGGTTAAATGCGATCATTCAAATGCATATTTTGCGTCGCTTCGTTCGTTCAAAGCAACCTTAAATTCGTTTATTATTTCACTGACAATCTCTCCTGCAGGTTTCATTTCCGAAATCAAACCGGAAATCTGACCAACTTCCAATTCACCTTCAATCAAATCGCCTTCGAACATACCTCTTTTTGCTCGTCCTCTTCCCAGCAATTCGCTCAACTCTTCATTGGTAGCACAACGCTCGTAGGCTTCTTCCACCTGTTCAAAGAACGGATTTTTGATCAAACGGACAGGAGTCAATTCTTTTAAAGTCAACATGGTATCCCCCTCTTGTGCTTTCAGGACTTCTTCCTTGAAATTTTGATGCGCGGAAGATTCAGGTGAAGCGATGAAACGGGAACCAACCTGTACTGCGTCAGCACCCAAGGTCATTGCAGCAAGCATTCCTCTTCCCGTCCCGATACCTCCGGCAGCAATCAAGGGAATGGAAATCACTGATTTCACTAACGGAATCAAACACATGGTTGTTGTTTCGTCTCTTCCGTTATGCCCACCGGCTTCAAATCCTTCTGCAACAACCGCATCAACTCCGGCTTCCTGTGCTTTTAAGGCAAACTTTGCAGAAGAAACCACGTGAACAACTGTAATTCCTGCTTCTTTCAAACGCGCTGTATGCGTTTTGGGATTTCCTGCCGAAGTAAAAACAATCGGCACCTGGTGTTTGATAATTGTTTGGATGTGCTCCTCAATATTGGGATAAAGCATCGGAAGATTGACTGCAAAGGGTTTTTGAGTTGCTTCCTTGCACTTGCGAATGTGTTCGTCTAAAACTTGGGGATACATGGACCCGGACCCAATAATCCCCAGTCCACCTGCATTGGAAACGGCACTTGCCAATTCCCAGCCGGAACACCAGATCATTCCTGCCTGGATCAATGGATATTTTATCTGAAAAAGTTCAGTGATTTTATTTTTCATGAAGGGCTTACTACTTTCAATTCTATCAAAACGAAAGTACAAAGAATCCCCCGTTTAAAGGCAATAGTGAAACAGAAATTAAATCGATAAAACAGTAAGGGCGGAAATTTTCCGCCCTTACATATTATTATTTGAATTTGGTTTACTTCTCTTCTCTCAATTGCTTGATCGATTCGTCAATTTCTTTTGACATAGAAGGCAATTGCTTTTTCAGGTTTTCCATCGACTTGATTGTCTCTTCCTTAAATTCAGCATAACCACTGCACTCTTTCATTTCTTTACGCAGTTTTTCCTGAGCAGCCTTGTCTGTTTTCCCTTCGTAAAGTTTCTTACACTTTGCTTCTTCCTCTTTATGTTCTTCTACGTATTTCTTTTGGAAAGTTCCGTCGAAATTGTGTTCACGGTCACCTTTCATCATTTCAGTAGCCATGTCAGTACATTCGCACAACTCACTTTGTTTGGAACAAGATTGAATTGTCATGAATCCCAATCCGAGTACAGCAATTAGTTTTAAATTTTTCATTCGTTTGAATTTAAGTTACCCAAATATACTTACGAATTCCTAATTACGAGTTCCGAATTAACAAAAGCTTACTTTCAATTGATATTCGCAATTTTTGATTCCTAAACAGCTTTAAAAATTACGATCCCATTATGTCCGCCAAAACCAAAGGTATTACTCATGGCAACTTTCACTTTCTTTTCGATTGCCTGGTTCCGCACGATACCTAATTGTTCGGGAATTGCCGGGTCTAATTCCTGGAGGTTAATTGTAGGTGGGATCTGATTATGGTTGATCGATTGGATGGAAAGAATTGCTTCTACAGCACCGGCTGCTCCAAGTAAGTGCCCGGTCATTGATTTTGTGGCACTGATACTTAGCGAACTGTTTTCTCCAAAAACGGACGTAATTGCCGCAATCTCGCTCAAATCTCCCACTGAAGTAGAAGTAGCATGGGCGTTCAGGTAATCGACCTGATCCGGATTGAGTTGTGCCTCAGCCATTGCCAATTCCATTGCTTTTTTTGCTCCAAGCCCTTCAGGATGCGTTGCTGTCATGTGATAAGCATCTGCGGTCATGGAAGCTCCGACCAATTCGGCATAGATTTTTGCACCACGTTTTTTTGCGTGTTCGTATTCTTCCAAAATAAGTGCACCGGCTCCCTCGCCCATAACAAAACCGTCTCTGGTACTGTCAAACGGACGGCTTGCTTTCGTCGGGTGTTCATTATTGGTCGACATGGCTTTCATTGCATTAAATCCTGCGACAGATGCCTCCGTAATGGGTGCTTCAGAACCTCCTGAAACAAAAACTTTTGCCTTTCCCAAACGGATATAATTGAAGGCATCCATCAGTGCAGTATTGGAAGTGGCACAAGCAGAAACGGTGGTATAATTGATTCCCTGCAAACCGAATTTTATAGAGATCATTCCCGAAGCCATATTTGCGATCAGTTTCGGAACAAAAAAAGGATTGAATTTCGGGATGAAGTTCGTTTGTACGTAGTTCTTAACCTCTTCCTCAAAAGTTCCCATTCCACCTTGCCCGGTTCCCCAAATCACCCCCATGTCGAAGGGATCCAACTTTTCTAATTCCAAACCGGAATCTTCCAGGGCCTGAGCAGCAGCGTACAACCCATATTGGGTGAACAAATCACTTTTTTTGATTTCCGCGTGCGTCAAATATTTTTCCGGGTCGAATGCATCAATTTCACAAGCTATTTGTGTTTTAAAATTCGCCGTATCAAACCGCGTGATGATCCCTGCACCGCTTTTACCGGCCAAACTATTCCTCCAAAATTCATTTACTGTTTTTCCAAGGGGATTTACAGTACCCATTCCTGTTACAACTACTCTTCTCATATTTTTGTTTTCTTCTACGAATCTTACCAACCAGTTCAAAGGGTTAAAAAGTTCAATTGAACATTTGAACTTTTTAACTACCCTAATTCTTCAACAACATACAGGTTGAAACCGCATAGGCATATTTTTTTCCGGACTCATCGGTCAATGTTGCTTCAATCAAAGCAGTCGAATTCCCCAGGTGGATCATGTTACCGGTTGCCGTGAGCACCCCTGATCCGGCTCTTACCATTTTCAGGAAATTCACTTTCAATTCCAAGGTGGTATAAACCGTTCCCTTGGGCAACAGGGAATGAAGTGTGCAACCCATCGCCGAATCCAGGATAGCAGTAATTACACCTCCATGCACACTTCCATTGGGATTGTAATGAAATTCCTGCGGGTCGAAATAAAAACTCGCTTTCCCTTCCTCCAACTCCCCCAGGGAAAAATCGAGTGTATTGATCAAAGGAGAAGCCGGAGCCTCCCCTCTTTTAATTGCCTGTAAATATTCCATCCCGGAAAGGTCTTTGGATAATTCAACCCCTTCCAGTGGATTTCCCCAGGAATAGACACGTTCGCGTTGTTTTGTAAGTTCCATGTTTTTATTGATAAAAGCGACATCCTCCCCGTTTATCTCTCCCGACGAGTTCCTGTCGGGACAGGTTCTCCAAAGGGGGAATTGGATTCACATTAAATATTTACGAATTCCTTTGACATTCCTACCGGAACGAGCCATTGGTTTTTCTCCAAAGCACTCACTAATTCATCGGCTACTTCTTTGGGAGGAATTCCATTTTCTCCACCGATCTCTTTCGAAAAATCCGTATTTACCAATGGTGGGATCAGTTCAAAAACATTCAACCGATCTTCAAATGTTTCGCGCAAAACATCCGTATATGCCTTTAAGGCAGCTTTACTCGCGGTATAAGTCGGCAACATTTTTTGAGGATGATAGGCAACGATTGATGTTACATTCACCACTGCCGGATTCTCATTCTTTAAAAGTGTCGGAAGCAATTTTTCCGTCAGTCCTACAATTGACAAGTAATTTGTTTCCATTTCCCGGTTTGCTTTTGGCTTAGCATCGGCATTTACATCTAACTGATAGACATCTACATACCCGGCATTGTTGATTACCAGGTTCAATTCCGGGTGCTGTTCTTTGATTTGAGCAACCAATTGGTCCGTACTCTCCGAATTCGTAACATCTCCTGAAATAGGAATGACATTTTCCAATTGATCTGCCGCTTGTTTCAATCGTTCTTCATTTCGACCGGTGATCAATACTTTGTTCCCCAATTGAGAAAATTGTTTTGCTAATTCGAAGCCGATCCCTGCTGAACCTCCTGTGATCAGGATAGTGTTTCCATTTGTTTTCATGTGTTTGATTTATTTGTTTGTTAAAGTGTACTTTTTTGATTTTCTCCCACAGATGTACAACGCTTGCGCCATAGCTTCTGCGAAGACTCACGGAAGAACACAGAAGTTTATTACAGAATAATCTTCACGATCTTATGTTCTCAATCAGCATTGCCGTAGCGCCACCACCACCGTTACAGATGGCTGCCATCCCGTATTTAGCCTGTTGCTGCTGTAAAATGTGTGTCAATGTGACCAGGATCCGTGCTCCGGAAGCTCCCAGCGGGTGACCGAGTGCAACTGCCCCACCTTTGATATTCACCTTTTCCAAATCCACACCGGCCAGACGCGAGTTGATAATCGGAACATTGGCATAGGCTTCATTCATTTCGAAATAATCAATTTCTCCGATCCCAACACCTGCTTTCAGAAGCGTTTTTGCAATGGCAACGGACGGTGAAGTGGTGAACCATTCCGGGGCCTGTGCCGCATCTGAAAAGGCCACAATTTTTGCCAAAGGTTTTAGTTTGTTTTTTTCCAGGAACTTTTCAGAGACAATCACCAGGATCGCTGCACCGTCATTCAGGTTGGACGCATTTGCAGCGGTAATCGATCCGTCAGCTTCGAAGATCGGTTTCAACTGACTTACTTTTTCCGGGTTTAGTTTTTCGATATCCTCATCCGTATCGTAGACAAACTCTCCTTTCTTTGTTTTTACCGTAATCGGGGTAATCTCCTCCTTAAAACTTCCGGAAGTTTGTGCCAGTTTTGCTTTTGAAAAAGATTTCAAGGTATATTCATCCTGCTCTTCACGGGAAATTCCATACTTTGTATTTGCCAATTCCGCAGCACTTCCCATATGGAAATTGTGGTAAGGATCCCACAAACCGTCTTTGAGCATTCCGTCGATGATATTCTGATGGCCGGTTTTGTGTCCCTCGCGGTGATTTTCAATATAGTAAGGGGCGTTTGACATGCTTTCCATTCCACCCGCAATGACGACATCACTGTCTCCCAAAAGAATCGATTGGACCGCGTAGGAAACCGATTTGATACCGGAAGAACAAATCTTATTGATCGTTGTAGCGTCTATCTCATCCGGGATTCCTGCTGCCCTGGCTGCTTGTCGGGCAGGTGCCTGACCGATATTTGCGGAGAGGACATTTCCCAGGATTACTTCATCGACATCCGTTGGATTGATTCCTGCTTTTGAAAGCGCATTTTTAATGACTTCCGCAGCCAGTTGGGGTGCAGAAAAGGAAGACAGAGATCCCATGAAACCGCCGGTTCCGGTTCTTGTTGCTGCTAAGATATATGCGTTGTTCTTCATGTTTTAATTGTTTTTAATTTTCCAAAATTGCCATATTGCCATATTGCCATATTGCAATGTTTCAAATTTGCAATCTTAAACATACCAATCGGTATATTTTTGAGTAAAAAAAATCTAAATCGTTATTTCTGTTATCATTTTACGGATCAATTTCAAGTTTGACATCAAGTGTTTTTTATTGTTCAAAGTCTTGGATAACAATACTCCACCTTCAATCAGGGAAAGAAAATTATCTGCAAATTCGTCCGCATTGGTTTCAGCTTTGAAAAAAGATTTCTTTACTCCATAAGCCACCACACTTTCCACATGTTGATGCCACTCGATCATAGCCAAACGTACCCGGTTATATAAAATCGGGTTACTGTCGTCACAATCGGTTGCAGTGTTCAGGATCGGGCAACCACCGGCAAATACGACCTTTTCGAAAACTTCCGCGTAAAAATCAACATATACCAACAACTGTTCTGTCGGATCTTTCAATCCCAAAGAACGGCTTACGATTCCGCTTTTAATCTTTTGCAGGTTGTAATCGAAAGCTGCGGCTGCAAGTTCATTCTTGTCTTTGAAGTTCCCGTAAATACTTCCCTTTGTGAGCTTAGTCGCAGAAGTAATGTCCGAAATAGAAGTTCCCTCGTATCCCTTACTATTAAATATGGGAGCCGTAGTTTCTATAATGAATTGCCGTGTACGTTCTGCTTTTGTCATGGTTTTAAATCCAAATACGAAACAAAGGTATTTCTTTTTTTAAAATATATACCAATTGGTATATTATTTTGTGTTTTTTTGGAAATTGGGAGGTTTGGCACTTAGAATTAGTCGTTTCGGTTGTCAGCATGAATTTCAAAATTATCTTGTAAAGAGTAATTTTAAAATGTTAGAAATTCATACAAAACACGGGATAAAGACGAGATATCTATGCTTGACCCGGCCTTTATTGAGTTTGTTAATTCTTATTAATGACTCTTCATTTTACCACTAAAGCTTAAAAAGTTTCTGTCGGATCAGCAATGTACCTAAAAGGACAGACCAGCAATATCTGAATGATCATAAGTGTGATCAACGCAATATTTGAAATTCGATTTTTAATTACAAGAAATAGAACCGACAAGACAGGAGTTGTATAGAAACACATTTTCCGGATCATTCCGAGCTGTTGCTCATCCGTCATATCAGAGAAAAACAAAATCCCTTTCAGGAAGGAGATCCAATGTTCCGAATGCAAGTTCATTGCCAGGCAGATCACTCCGACAAATAGAATTACGATTGGTATTTTCCAATAAGGGTAACGCGCTTTTATTTTCAATACGCTTAATTCACAAATAAAGAAGGATATTGCTCTTTTTGATTCACAAAAAACTCAATTTCTGCAGGCAGGTTCATACGACCGAATGAACGAGAAACAGGATCGCCTGTTCCATCATTAAAATAATCTTCCAGGTTCCGGTATTGAACAATTTCAACACTCTTGATGATATCTTCCCTTAACCAGTAAATGTTCTTGATTTTACCATAGGAAAACACTTTTAATCCGATACCCTGCAGGTCCGGAATAATGTCAGAGAATTCAATTAAATCCTTGACAAGTCTAACAGGTATAGCCATGACACAACGTTTTTATTTTCAACAACTTACCAATAAACATCAATCCGTTGTTTTAGATAATACCCGGAAAGTTACAACATTTTATTTTTGGCATGTAAAAGAACTTTTTAACAGTGCAAGAATTAATAATTTGTTCACATTGGAATTCCTTTATTCTATCTGCAAATTATCTTTTTTGATTGTTAAAAACAGGTTGTTTTTCAGTAATTTTAATCTATGGAATTCGGAAAAATCGATCGCAGTTTACTGGACAAAATAAACTTTCGCCTACCGGAAGACGGTGTTTTTACGCAGCAGTTAAAGCCTGCGACCAAACAACCAAAACTGTTTCTTGGCGGTGCCAAATGGGGACGAAAAGAATGGGTCGGTCTGATTTATCCTGCCAAAACCAAAGAATCCGAATTCCTGGACCATTACATCCGGAATTTCAATGGAATTGAGCTTAATACAACACATTATCAAATTTACCCCGCAGCAACGATCCAAAAATGGACAGAAAAGGCAAAAGGGACCGATTTCAAATTCTGTCCCAAATTTCCTCAGTCCATTAGCCATTACAGTGATCTTTCCAGTGCAAAAGCGCAATTGGATACCGATCGCTTCCTGGATTCCGTTGTTAATTTCGGAGAACATTTGGGTCCCTTATTCCTGCAATTGAGTGAACGATTCGGTCCGCAACGCCGCGAAGCACTTTTCTCTTACCTACAAAAATTACCTAAAGACATAGCTGTCACACTAGAAGTACGCCATCCCGATTGGTTTGGAGATCCCGCAATCCGAAACGAATTGTTCGGGGTACTGCATAAGTTGTCCATCGGCACTGTGATTACTGATGTTTCAGGAAGAAGGGATTGCGTCCATACGGAAGTCACTTCACCGGTTACTTTTATCCGTTTTGTCGGGAATGGTCTTCATCCTACAGATTATGAACGCATCGATGATTGGGTAAAACGAATCAAATCCTGGCTGCAAAAAGACATCAAAGAAATCCACTTTTACATGCACCAACCGGATGAATTGTATACTCCTCAACTGACCGATTACCTGGTACGTGAATTGAACAAGCACTGTGGTTTATCGCTACAGGCACCTAAACTGATCGAAACGACGGGAGACCTTTTTAGTTAATTATCAATCACTGAATTATCAAGAAATTTATCCGGAATAACCTTGATAATTAACCCATTTATAATTGATAATTATTTCACCCTCCTGATATTTCTCCACTTATTTTTCGCTGAAATGCTTGCCAGATTCAAACTATTGCTAAATTAGCTCCGAACTATTCACTAGATAATTCCAATGGTAGAGCCATTATTCCATATTACACAAACTCTTGCGTCTCAGGTGTCATCCGGAATAAACTCTTTTTACAACCCACCGGAATTACACTATTCATTACAACATGCCTCAAAACAAATTTGCCATTGCCCGTTATGCAGTGATCGATGAACTGCTTAAGAAAAACACCTATGTAAAAACCTCGACCATCGCTGAAACCTGCAAAAGAAATCTCGGATATGAGGTTTCCCAACGAACTATTCAGCTGGATTTGAATTCCATGAAGGACGACCCCTTCCTTGGTTTTTTCGCTCCGATTGACTATTGTACCAAACGAAAAGCATTTTATTACAAAGACGCCGATTATCAATTCGGTTTCCAGCAATTGAACCTAACGGAGGTTGATTTACTGGAAAATGTCTGTAACATAGCATCCAGGCATTTAAGGCCGGATCAGCGCGCTATTTTGGGTGATGTCCTATTTAAAATCAAGAAAAGATACATGGCGAAATAAAAATTCGCCATCTGCACGTATCCTTGTAAGCTTGATTTATTTGTTACCTATTTATTCGCTGAGTTATGATTTTCGAGGCACTACAACTGCTTTCCGGACAATTGAATGACTACTTGAAGATCCGCTTCAGGTTGACAGAGGATATTGTGTTCATTTCACCAATCAAAGACACTGCAAAAGCGTTCCCAAACCGGGTTGCACTGACCCTGGTTGGCGTAGAGCGCGAAACAGCGGGTGGTGTCAGTTTCCAGAGAAGATCTCTTTCAGATTCAACTTCAGTTCAAAGTACGCCATCCTGGCAAATTAACTTAAACGTATTAATCTCAGCCATTTTCCAGGAGAAACAATACGAAGAATCCCTCCGGCTTTTTTCAGCGGTTGTGGCTTTTATCCAAAAAAACAACATGGTTCGATCTGCCAATGAAGGAATCGTTTTTTCATTGGAAGTCATGAACCTGACCATGCATGAACTGTCCAATCTCTGGAGTATCTCAGGTGAAAATTACTATCCGTCATTGGTATGCAAAATCCGTGTACTGGAAGTAGACGCGGGAGAAATCATGGATCTTTCTTATATCATTTCGAAACCGGAAACCAACGCAGCATTAAAATGAATCAGCAAAATTCATATCGCATCTGGTTGAAGCTTGTTGTCAAACATGCCTATTTTGACGAACAGCAATGTGGACTGATACTTGAACCCGATGCTATCACGCAGCGTTTGCTTCACAAGGCCGGGATTGTTTTCAAACAACAAAATTCCTGCACCTGGTTACTCATTTCACAAGATGAAATCTATATGGACCAGGACACCGATTTGTGTTTTCGATTAAAAACCAGGCAAACAGATTTTTATTACTATACGGATCAGGCAACCACGGACGATGCTGACTGGTCACTTACAGATTACAATAAGGAAGGGACCTGGAAACTACTGAATATCCGGCTTACAGAACAACGACTTGCTGCAACGGATCCGGAAACAATCGAAATTCAGTTGAACAGTCCTTTAAAGCACATCGAATTTTTGGTATTTCCCAATCAGTCCTATTCCATGGAGCCTTTGGAAATCCGGGAACAACGAGGAAAAGTCCGGTTTGCAAAACAGGAAGAGACAACCATTCCGGGAACGGAAAAAAAAGTGTTCCGTTTTGTTTCTTCCGAAGCGCTTTCATTGAAAATGAAGAGCGTTTACCAGTTCCATTTGTGGGAACTCCGGAAAAGTGGTGACAACCTGTTGAGCAGGCTCCCCGATTTTCCGCTCGTCCAATCACTTTCCCCCTTCAGCCCGAAGGACACGATAACAAGTTACATCTATTTATAAATCAATACAATAAATCCAAATATGAGTACAATGAAAACACCTGGGGTATACATCGTCGAAAAGAACGCGTTCCCTAATTCCGTTGTCGAAGCTGCTACTGCCGTACCTGCATTCATAGGTTACACAGAGTTCGCCAAAGACGGAAACAAATCTTTATTGAACAAGCCATGGAAAATCAGCTCATTAGCTGAGTTCATGCAGTATTTCGGGGGAGCTCCCAATCCATTGTTCAGTGCAACCAAAGCAGAAGGTGAGGAAGACGGAACAGAGCAACTTGGAGTTGCAACTCTTTTGCTAAACGGAGAAAAGTACACGGTTCAGCGTGAAGGCGACAAGTATAACTTCTATTACCAGATGCGTTTTTTCTTCGCAAACGGAGGTGGACCATGTTATATTGTTTCAGTTGGTGAAGGATATACCGGCGGTTTGGACGAAGAGAAATTAACCAAAGGAATTGAGGCCCTTTTAAAAGAAGAAGAGCCAACCATGGTTTTGGTACCTGAAGCGGTTTATTTAAGCAATGTAGACAGTTGTGCAAATGTACAGGTTGCTGCCTTAAGACACTGCGGAGGAGAAATGAAAAACCGCGTAGCTATTTTTGATGTATTTGACGGGTTCAGATACGATGCTGACGGGAAGAATGTAACCGACTTCCGTGAAAAAATAGGTACTGAGTTCCTCGATTACGGAGCAGTATATTATCCATGGTTGAATACATCCATTGTTCCGGACAATGGCATCAGTTTCCTGAATTTTAGCGATCCGGATGCAATTGCCGGGCTCCTTACCACAGAAGACAAGGACCAAAAACTGGAGGAGTTTATTAAAGTTGTCAGCAAGGCCAACGTAGATAAATACTTTGACCTGGTTGGCAAAAAGGATACGGAAGAATTACCTAAGCTGGAACTTGAAATTCAAACGGCACACAAAGTATTGGCTCGCCACTCTTCCATTTACAGTGAATTGATGCGCGAAATGCTGTTGATCATCAATATGTTACCACCTTCAACTGCTATGGCTGGAATTTACACACTGGTTGACGGAACAAAGGAAGTTTGGAAAGCGCCGGCAAACATCGGAGTTGCAAACGTGATCAGCCCAACAGTAAGTATTTCATTCAAAGATCAGGAAGGACTGAACGTTCCGATGAACGGGAAAGCAGTAAATGCAATTCGGTACTTTGTTGGTGACGGGATCAAAGTTTGGGGAGCGCGTACACTGGATGGAAACTCATTGGATTGGAGATACATCAATGTAAGAAGAACAATGATCATGTTGGAAGAATCCATTAAAAATGCAGCTAAAGCTTACGTTTTCGAACCGAACGTTGCAAACACATGGGTAAGTGTAAAAAGTATGATCAGCAATTTCCTGAACGGGATCTGGAAAAGAGGAGGTTTGGCAGGAGCAGTTCCGGAAGATGCATTCAGTGTGCATATCGGGCTTGGCGACACCATGACACCGGAAGATATCCTGGAAGGGATCATGCGCATTACTATTTTGGTAGCGATCTCAAGACCGGCTGAGTTTATTGAGATCACATTCCAGCAACAAATGCAAAAAAGCTAAAACAAATTCAAAATGAAAAATGCAAAATTCAAAGGACAGAATTTGTAAGCATTTGAAGAAGAAATAACATAAAAAAAAGAAATCATGGCAGGAGAAAAACAAGATAATGTATGGCCTCTACCGAAGTTTTACTTCCAGGTAAAATTAGGTGACAAAGAAGTTCCGTTCCAGGAAGTATCCGGATTGGACATCGAAGCTCAAATCATTGAGTACAGACACGGAAACAGCAAAGAGTTTTCAACGATTAAAATGCCCGGAATCAAAAAGACCGGAAACGTGACACTAAAAAAAGGTGTATTCGTAAAAGACAACGGATTCTGGGATTGGTTCAACAAGATCAAGATGAATACGATCGAACGTCAGACAGTAGTAATCAGTTTATTGGATGAAGCCGGAGCACCAACAATGGTCTGGACATTGAACAATGCATGGCCAACAAAAATTACCGGTACGGACATGAAATCAGACGGTAATGAAGTTGCGGTTGAAACAATTGAAATTGCTCACGAAGGATTAACGATCGCCAACAGCTAATAAACAGATTCTATGGCCAAGTCAAAATGGGAACTTCCGGTAGCTTTTTATTTCCAGGTAAAAATTGGAAATGAAGAGTTTGCATTCAAAGAAGTAACCGGATTATCAGCTGAAATAGAAACGGAAAGCGTAAAAGAAGGAGGTGTGAATGAATTTACATACCTCCTTCCCAAGCAGGTGAAGCATGGTAATCTGAGTCTGAAAAGAGCATTGAATCCGGTTAACCGGAACGATGTGGTTTGGATTAAGAAAATACTGGAAGGCGATTTTTCGCAACCCATTGTTCCAAGAGATATTGTGGTGAATTTGCTCGGACAAGACGGAAGTCCCATTTATACCTGGACCTGCTCGAGTGCATACCCGGTGAAATGGCAAGTTGCGAACCTCGATTCGCAATCCAACACCATTTTAATTGAAACGATCGAATTTGCATACACAACCCTGAAACGTTCATAGATCCTATGTCAATCATTATCAAAGAAATCAGTATTCGAACTACCATTGAGCGAAAAGCAGGCCCAACGGGGGATCTTGATTTGAAAGTAGCCAAACTCAAAAAAGACATTTTGAGAGAGGTGCAGGAAACATTACGTAAACAACGCATTAAAAAAGGAGAACGGTAATGGGTGAATTGGTCAAGTTAAAGATCATTGGGTACGAGAATCAAAGTTATTCCGAATCGAAGAAGAGCAGTGACTTCACGACTCAGGTGAATCCTGCAACCCTGAAATTGGGAAAACGCCTGAACTATTCTCAAAACGGTGAAGCACAAGGTGTAGCAAACCTGAGAAAATTCCGTTCCCAGGCACTTGACAGCCTTTCATTCGAAGTTCTCATGGACGATACGGGAATTATCCCCAGTAAAACGGGAAAAATCAAAGACCGGATCAACCAGCTGGAAAAAGCGATCTACCGCATTAATTCGGAAAGTCATGAACCAAGTTACACCAAAGTAATCTGGGGAACGTTTATTTTCCGGGGAAGGGTTGAAAGTATCAATTACGACTATAGTTTGTTTTCTCCCGACGGAACGCCCTTGAGAGTAAAGGTGTCTTTTTCATTTGCAGGTTATTTCGACAAAGACACCACTCAAATGAACTCCCCTGACCTTTCACGGGTAATTACATTCCGTGCAGGAGACACCATTGCCCGTTACTGCGATGAAATTTATGGCGATGCCTCATTTTGTCATGAAATAGCAGCATATAATAACCTGAGTGAATTCAGAAATATTGAACCGGGAACAAAAATCCAATTCCCACCATTAGCAAGAAAATGAGCGTATCTCCGGAAAAAAATAGCGAAGGACTTGTCACTTTTTCCATCTTTAGCGAGGGAGAAAAGATCAACGATAGTTTCGAAACGGTTTCAATCTGGATCCGCAAGGAAGTCAATCGCATTGGTCGCGCTAAGCTGGTTTTTGAAGCCGGGAATATGCCCATGAAAGAAATTCCCGAAAGCGACGATGATACCTTTGCACCAGGTAATACAATCCGCATCGAAGCAGGTTATCAAAGCAACGAACACATTATTTTCGAAGGAGTCGTTATTACGCACAACGTAAATATCCCGGAAGACGATCCCGCAACATTGGAAATCGACTGTGCCGATTTTGTATTTCCGACCACATTGACTCGGAAGAATAATTACTTTGAACAACAAAAAGACAGTGATATCATTTCCACGATTCTGGGTACCTACCCCGGACTTTCGGTTACCGTAGATGCAACAACAGTTTCACACCCGGAAATGGTTCAATACTACTGTTCCGATTGGGATTTCATCTGTTCCCGTGCTGATGCAAACGGGTTGATCATTATTACCGATCAAAAGAATGTAAATGTCATCAAACCTAAAGTTTCTGCTTCACCTGTCCTCAAAGTAACTTACGGTGAAGACCTCATTGCTTTCCGGGGAGAGCTTCAGACTGCAGATCAAACTGTCGGAGTCGACGCCTACGCCTGGGATATCGCTTCACAAGCCATGATCAAAGCAACATCGGCTACTCCGTCGTTGAATGAGCAGGGAGATCAAACTCCTTCTGCCCTTTCCGAAGCTGTCGGTGGAGATCGCTGGGAACTTCAAACGGAAAGCTATGGAGATTCTTCCCAACTTCAAACCTGGGCAGATGCACAATCCTTGAAAGCGGGCTTGTCTCGAATTCGGGGTGAAATCCGGTTCCAGGGAAGTTCTCTGGCAGTCCCGGGTTGTTTGATCACACTTGACGGATTGGGAAAACGATTCAACGGGGATGCTTTTATCGGAGCTGTGGAACATTCCATTGAAGAAGGTGAATGGATCACAACTGCCGGAATGGGAATCGATCCTGAAATGGCCACACAAAACCCGGATGTAGTAACTCCTCCGGCTTCCGGGCTTCTCCCCGGAATTGAAGGATTGCACATTGGAGTGGTCAAAAAACTGGATGGAGATCCGGGAAAAGAGTTCCGGATCCAGGTAGAAATTCCTTTATTGAACACCGATAAGAACCTGGTATGGGCACGTTTAAGCAATTTCTGGAGCAGCAACAGTTTCGGTGCGTTCTTTATCCCCAACGTCGGTGATGAAGTGGTATTGGGTTTCCTGAACAACGATCCGACTTACCCGATCATATTGGGAAGTTTGTACAGTTCGGCGAATCCGGCACCACTGCAAATCGATAAAAAGAATCCCATTCAGTTGATGCAAACCAAAAATGGGATCAAACTGGAAATGGATGATGAAAACAAGGTTGCAACGGTAACTACTCCGGGAGCCAATAAAATAGTCTTGAGTGATAAGGACAAATCTGTCACGCTGGCTGACCAGAACGGGAACAAAATCGTGCTTTCGGATAGCGGGATCCTCATCCAGGCAGCGAAAGAAATTACCCTGAAAGCCGGAACAGAAGTGAAAACAGATGCGGGAACAAATGCCAGTATAAAAGCAGGAGTGAATGCCACTGTAAAAGGAACGAACGTGGAGCTGACAGCAGACGCAAGTTTCACAGCCAAAGGAAATGCTTCGGCTGAATTGTCTGCAGCAGGACAAACAGCCGTAAAAGGCGCAATTGTAATGATTAATTAAAAGAATATGAGTTTAGCAGCAAGACTAACAGATATGCATACCTGCCCGATGGTCACACCGGGTGTTCCGCCCGTACCACATGTTGGGGGACCAATCAGCGGTCCGGGAGTACCGACCGTTCTGATCGGTGGATTGCCGGCAGCAGTTATGGGAGACATGTGTGTATGCGTAGGTCCTCCGGACAGCATTGTGAAAGGATCGGCAACCGTCATGATCGGCAAAAAACCGGCTGCACGAATGGGTGATACGTGTGCACACGGCGGCGCAATTGTATTGGGATGTCCAACTGTATTAATCGGAGGATAAGATGAATGATAAAACCTATTTAGGGACCGGGTGGGCATTTCCCGTGCGATTCAATCAGCTCGGTGTACACCTGGTTTCCGATGAAGAAGATATTTGGGAAAGCCTGCGGATTTTATTTTCCACGATTCCCGGTGAGCGGGTTTTCCGTTACAACTACGGTTGTCCGATTGATAAATGGGTTTTCTCAAAGATCGATCTTTCGGAGCGCACTATGATTATCGACATCATCGAGCAAGCTATTCGTGACGGGGAGCCACGTATTATCACTGATTCGGTAGATGTGGAAATCCGTGATGCAATGGAAGGTATTTTGTGGATCAAAGTGGAATTTACGATCCGGCAAACAAACAGTAGAAGTAGTTTGGTTTATCCGTTCTACTTTTTGGAAGGAACACAGCTCTAATTGCGAATTACGAGTCCCTAATTACGAATTGAACTTTTTGAATATTAAATAAATTGGAATCAAGAGACGGACATAGCAGAAAAGATCGTTTAAATCGCTTACGCGTTCCCGGCACTTTCAAGATGCTGGACAACGACAAAGCTGTCATGCTCCAAAAACTGATTCAGATCGCCGGATGGATCCGTTTTTACAACGACCGGGAAATTTCAAAGGAATATTTCGAAAGTTTCCTGGGTGAACTGAAAGCCTTGCAGAAAAATATTCATCTGAAGCATTCACATGAGGCAATCGGGAAAATGGAACCATCCCAGGCCTTGCTTCTTGCTTTTATAGAAAACCTGCAAAAAGTAACCGAGCGATACAACAATCGCTGGAATGATTTTGCCAATTGGTACCTGACCGAATACCTGAAAGTAAGCCCGCTTTCCGTTAAAGGAGATCGTGTTTGGCTGGCTTTTGACAAAGCGACTCCGGGAACGATTACCATCGAAAAAAATACCGGTTTTAACCGCAAGAATGCAGATCAAAAAGTACTGACCTATCGTTTGGAAGATGAACTGATTGTACAGGATGTTGAAGCAATCAGCGCTTATACAGTTTGCTTTGAACGCAACCCATACCACTACCCTGCTGCAAACCTGAACTTTGTTACGGCAGTTAAGACCCGGGATCTTTTACATGACAAACCTGTCCAGGACCGAAAACTGATCTTCGACAATGAATTTTCCAGAGAGACACGTGCGATCGGAATCCGGATTGCTGCTCCTTCCCTGGTATTGCGTGAAGGAAAACGCGTGGTGAACATTTACTTCGAAGCTGAAAATAAAGAATGGCTGAAGACCCTTCAAACCATTGAACCGAAACTGGTGAAACTGGAATTACTGAAGATGAAAGCGGAGCAGCTCAAATACGAAAAACAAAAGTTAGAAAAGCTCCATTCAAACGATCCGAAGGTAAAAGCGCAACTCAAAGCGGTAAAGCACGAGTTATCCAAACTCAAATTAAGCCACCTGAAAGGGGACAAATTGAATTTCACACGGCAGGAATTAAACACACTGAAATTAGACAAACGGGAAATCCATCGAATAAATGGAGTCCGGCAAACGATCCGTTCCAATATTTTCAATAACCTCTTTTACATTACGATCAGCACACCAACCGGCTGGACGAATGTCACTGTTTACGAAGTGAAAAAAGATGTGACCCGAAACCGGTTGATCCTGAAGCTTTTGCTTCCGGAAGATTTTCCGTCTACAGTTGGTTGTACGGAAGAAGTACATCGTTTCACATCCGAATTTCCTGCGATCCAGATCCGACTCAATTTTGATGCCTGGCTGTATCCTTTTTCGTGGATCCATAAATTATCCATCCAGCGCATCCTGATCCGTACCAAAGTGGAAGGAATTAATGATCTCCAGGTTTACAATGAATTGGGTAAGATCGATAATACCAAATCATTTCCACCATTCGGGATCAACACTTCGGTCGGTACCTGGATGGTCATCGGGAATTACGAAATGGCCATTAAAAATACCAGCAGTATTGATATCTGTGTTAAATGGAACCAGCTCCCCCTGCATCCGAAGGGATTGAAAGGACATTATGCTGCATACCCGGGAAATATTGACAACGACAGTTTTAAGATCCGGACGCGTTACCTTAGTGACAACAGTTGGTTCCCAACTACCTGGAAAAGCAAGTTCTCCTTATTCCGGGATGCCGAAACAGATGACCCAACAGCTGCAAAACTGGATAAAGCAGTAGCGGATGAAAGTGATTTCAAGAAAATCTCCGTGAAGAAAATGGTCCCGTTCGAACAGTCCGAAGATCATTATAAATACACCATCAAAACACGTACGGGTTTTGTGCGGCTCACACTGGAGAACCCGGATATGGGATTCGGAAGCCAGGAATACCGTGATCTCTTTACCGAACGCATGATGATGAAGAAATGGCGAAAAAAAAGGCTTCCTGCTTTGTTTCCGCCAATTTTCCCGCATGTAGAAAACATGACCCTGAACTACAAGTCGGAAGATATCATCGACCTGCGCAAAAATACACGCAACAGCAATGTCATTGTCGATCAACTCCATCCTTTCGGGGTTGTTTCCTCATTGGATTCAAGTACCAATACCGGGATCCCTTTTGTTTTTTCCCAGGAAACAAATGCCAGCATTCTCATGGGATTCAAAAATGTAAAAGGGGGCGAAGTCTTTTCAACGTTTATCGTATTTGAAGCAACCAGCAATGAAATGACTGTTGAGGATGTTCCTAAAATTGTCATGTATTGGGGTGATGGTTACTACTGGGAAGAAATTCCTCGCGGGTTTATCTTAAAGGACGATACCAAACAAATGACCATCAGCGGAAACCTGGTCTACAACTTTCCATTACATATTCCACCGAACTTATACGATAAGGACGGTATTTTGTGGATCCGCACCGGTTTTGTCAAAAACCATGAGTTTGTTCCGGAGATCCGGGCTGTTTACAACAATGCCGGTTTGGTTGTCCTGGAAACTGATGATGCTTCGGCGGAAATCATGCAATCCTTCAAAAACTCGAATGGCCCGCTCGAACCGGAGAAGAAACTTCCCGGGATTACAAGTATCGAACAAATTACGTCTTTCTATGCCGGACAGGAACTGGAAGATCTCAAAAGCATGCAGGCGCGCGTTTCCGAATATGTAACACATCGTGGAAGAGCCGTAACCGCTCGTGATTTTGAATTATTAACGCTCCAGGAGTTTTCCGATATCGGAAAGGTTCTTTGTCTTCCGAATACCAACATCAAAAACAACAAACAAGGAGTGGTAACGGTGGTCGTCGTTCCTCAAAACAAACTGAAAACGATCGACAATTCAAAACCGATGATCCCTTCCGGGTTACTTTCCCGGATTGAAGATTATTTGAGTGCGCGAGCTTCGAAAAATGTCATCGTAGATGTGATCAACCCGGTTTATGAAGAACTGCAGGTTAAATGCGTCATTCGCCTGGTGGATCAGAACCAGGCTGTTTCTTTGGAATCTATCCAGGAGATTTGTGACAGTTTTATTGCTCCATGGCAGGCAAAAGGTACGCTTCCAAAATTCAGAGAACCGATTCACGTCTCACGCATTTACAACGCGATCAAGGAAGTCGATTTCGTTGCCGATATTGATTATTTTGCCGTTATCCGCGTGTCCCAGGATAGAACCGAAACCGGTAAACGCAACTACTATCATTTATACAAACTCGAGGACGAGGAAGAAATCCTGATCCCCGATGAACCTTACAAACTATTCGTTCCGGCAGAAACGCATATTATACAAGTAGAAGGAAAAGGGGACACAGCAGATCCTTATGGCTTAGGCGATATGGAAATCGGGAAAACATTTATTCTTGATTAAAAAAACAAAATCATGGCTATCAGAAACAGAAATACATTAATTGAGGGCTTTAGTAAAGGACAACGTCCATCTGCTGATGATTTTAAGAATTTAATCGATTCAACCGTGAATATCCTGGATGACGGTTTTTCAAAGGATGCACAATCCGGAATTAAACTGGCACCCATTTCCGAGCAGGAAGGAACGGTGATGTCCTTCCTTCAAAATATGACGGATGATACCGGTGGAAGATGGGAATTTGACGTACTCAATAACGACCTTAAAATCAGCCATGTAAATGACACTGGAAAAGGACAATCGATCCTCTTAAAGCAAAACGGGGAAATCGAGATTGGAAAAGAAGGTAGCGACGTCAACATAAAAGGGACCCTGCATGCAGAACAACGTTCCGGGAGAATGGTCAACAAGAATATTACAGCAAACGGTAAATGGCAGGACCTGACTGATTACCTGGAAGGAATTCACGCCCTGGAAGTGGTCTGTGTGATGGGAAAACGGCACACAGGAAAACACGCTGTTTTGATTGCGCATGCAACCCATTGTTTCGGCGCAAAGCCACGCATTCGAAAAGTCAGGTCCCATTTCGGAATCTTCGGAAATAAATTACTGATTCGTTGGGTAAAATCCAAAAACGATCGTGCTTGTAAATTACAGGTTCGAACGCGTTTCATGCTTGGAAACGAAATTTTGATCCGGGGATCAATTACTTCTCTTTGGGACAACCCGTTACTGGAAAATCTGTAGGCTATGTTTATCCGAAAACGCGAACGTAAGGACAATTTTTATCAGGAGCTCCAGGAAAAAACATTGGAGCGCCTGCAGGAATTAAGTGGTGATGTATGGACAGATTACAACATCCACGATCCGGGTGTAACCATTTCGGACAATATGAACTATGCCCTGTTCGAATTACAATACAAATTGGAACTTCCCTTCCGCTCATTCCTGGGTCAACACAACAGCGAATATGCAAGTAAAGGAATTTTACCGGCAGAGACCATTTTTTCCCAATCGATTGTTACTCCTGAAGACTACGAGCAATTATTTCTCGATAACATTAAAAACCTGGAAAGTTGTACCGTAGACTTTGTCAATGGGTTTTACCAGATCCGCGCTTCTGTTTCACTCCGGAATCCGTCAATCACAGAAGACAATGTAAAAGAAGACCTCTTCGTATTGTATCATCAAAACAGGAACCTGTGTGAAGATTTACGTTGGGAAGACATCCACATACTGACCAAACCTGCAGGAAAGCGCAAAAAGAGAGAAGAAGACGCGCCCCAGGTTGAAAAAACATACGATCTGAACCATTCTGAAGGACCGATCAAAATCCAGGACTACCATTCGTTCCAATTAGATTTCCCGGACGTGTACGGAATCGGGCATCGTGGACTTCCGCAGGAAGCATCGGAGCGGAATATAGCACATGTTTTCCAGCTGAAGGGGTACTTGCTGATGATGGATTTCCTGATGGCAGACGTTACGGAACAAATCCAGAATACACCGCAATTGATCAGTTTTACAGATCCTGCACCAACGGGAAAAGTTTCTCTGATCTCCATTCCGGATGTCGATAAAGTGGTCGATACTGACAAATTCGACAAGAACAATCAATTACATACGAACGCTGCTATCCAGAAGAAAAAATCCGGGTTCCTGGATATCCTGGATACTTTATACGGAGAAGATACGGACCAATTCTTTTTGGATTTTCAACCTTCGAAATCCCGGCTCAATTACCGTGCTTCGCTTACAGAAGAATTGCCGGAGCTTAACAGGAACCGTTTCCGCTCCTTCAATAAGTTAAAACCTACAGAAAGCAATATCGTGTTTAAAGAATTGTTCTCCCTGCTTCACGGCAGTAAGATCGAATCCGAAATTCCGGTGCGCGACCTGCTCAAAAAGCACGAACTGGAACTCCTTCCCGATGCTGTATTTTTTGACCAATACGAAGTATACTTAAATATCGCACCTATTTCAGGGGTTTTCTACAATCCGATCTTTAACGAGACGCCTCAGAATATTCCAAGCCACGAAATGGATTGGAAAGAAGAGTATTTCGCTTCCCTGCAAGCGGAGATTAGCCTCATCCGGAGAAATGCCCTATTTGAAAGTTTCCTCGAAGTGGGGGCAAATGCGGGAAATTACCGCATGATCCAATTAAGTGAAAATGGTCGTTGGATCCTGGTGTTCCGTTATCCGGGGAAAGAAGAATGGATGATCCTGGGAACTTACAGAACACGTGATCATTTGATCCGTTCTGCTAACCGTTTCTGGTCTTTTATACGCTTTTTAAATCCGGAAAGGCACTTATTTTACCTGGTTGAGCACCGGCTCTTACAATTTACTTATCCGAACAAACACAAGCAGGAGAATGGAAATACCTTATCCGTTATTGCTTCCAACCGTTTTGAAAACAAGGAAATGAAAGACCGTCTCAAACAATTACTGCGTGAACGTCTGCCTGCGCATTTGAGAATTAAACTATACCTGGTAAAACCGGACCATATTTACGATTTCGAACAGATCTATTACAAATGGCGTGAGGCTTTAGCCGTCAGAGACACCAAAAAAATCATTCACTTCTCTGAATCGATCAATGCATTTTTAACCGTAATAAAGCCTAGCGATCCTAACGAATTAAAAGATATCGATATTCAATGAATGGCATTTCCTCCATAGCGCTTCATGTTTCTGCCAGCGATGAATCTTTTGTTCGGAACTGGTACCGCGATTTTGAGCTTTTTGCTGAAAAGCACATTACAGCCGTTGCCGATAGGGTGTTGATGCGCTGTGACCAATACGGGTTTGAAATTGAGATCTCGAAGCTGGATATCGATCTGGGAAGTATCCCGGAAGAAGATTTTGAACAGGATTTTGAACGGATCCTGGAGGAAAAGCTGGAAGAATGCCTGTTGAAAGAAATCCTGTATCCTGCCAGAAAAGAAGACAAGCGCCTGGAAGAAGCCGATTACCAGTTAGAAGCTTTGAAGCAATTCTTACTCCACGGAACCATGAACTGGAACCTGGCAAAACGCTTCAATAATATTACAGAACTATTTCAGCAGGTACTAAAAAACCGGACCAAGGAATTCAGTTCCTTCCTGAAATCTTATGGGCATTTCTCCAGTTTGCAACACCGCATGATCTATCAGTTTGAGGACTCCAGTTTGTTCGATACCGTGAAGATCATTGCACCGGAAGAATTTTCGTTCATTCAATCATACATTACATTTTTACGTATTAAGTACGCAGAAGTACCTAATGTCCCGATCCGGGAAGAAGAACGGAGAGTCGCAATCTGGAAAGTCGTTTATGCGTATTTATTGAGTAACCAAAGTGCCACTTTCAACAAGAAGTTATTTGTCCGGGAAACCATTGGAAACCTGGCTTCCCATATCAATTTAAGCTACGGGGACTTATTGAAAACCCTGACTTTCTTATTGGAGAAAGGATTTGGAAGCGTCATTCCTTCCGGCTTGCAGCTTATCCTACAGGAATTGAAACAGGAGGAAAACACTTCGTTTATGGCACTCCGGGCACAAAAACCGGATGAATGGCCTCACATTTTACGTGAAGTGAAATCTTCCAAACAAGCGATCAAATTGCATGAAAACGAGTTGGACCAACTGCGTGTTTTACTCGAAAACGAAAAAAACGTGCTGCAAATCATCCGGCCACTTCGCGAAACAGAGATCTTTGACCTAGTCCGTTTGCTTGTTCCAGGTGATGCGCCTTTTGTGATCGAATATGCACAACACTTAAATAAACAGAACCAAAGCGGTGCGCTCCAGGGAAAGGCAAGCGGAGATTTTTTACTCTTCAAATGGCAGGTCATTCTTCCCATACTCGCACTTTCAAAAAGCTCTGCTGTCAACCGGGAATACCTGGTTTGGCAGGTACTCAAACGGCTTTCGGCCCGATACAACATTGAAATCTGGCAAATCATCACCTTTGCCTACAACGAGACCAGTACCTGGAAAATTCACCACGGACTGCGTGAAATTATACAGCAATTTTATTTCGAACTCGTACAGGGGAAACCCAAATCGGAACAAACCAAAACATTCGACTCAATCAATTTTCAACTTCAATTGCTGGAAGAACGAACCAAATTGAGTAAGGAACAGTTACGGGAATTAAAAGCAAAATTAAGTTCATCCCTTTTCCGTGAATTGCTTTTGGACCGTTTAGGAGAATCTGCACGTCATCGCTTGCTGGCAATTATTCTTCCTTCCAAAGCTATTGAATTATCTGCGTTCATGTATGTGTTGCACCATTCCGGAAATGATTCCAAAATAGAGGGCCGGGTAATCGGTTCCATTCAACGGTTAAAATGGAGCTTTTTGTTTGACGTACTGGAAGAAGTGAAGAACCAGGTATTTAACCAGGAACACATCGTTCAGCGTATTTTGGAACGAACCGGAGCACATTATAACCTCACGTTGAAGCAATTGGTGGATTATTTCTATTCGGATTTCAAAAATTCAAATTTCTCACTACCTTTTAACCTGTTTAAAATCCTGTCTTCCATTAAGTTGAAGATCGACTTGGGTGAACCTCCCCAAAGAGAGGGGGCAAAAACCTACTCGAAAAAACAAGCGGAAAACAGGAAATTGCTGGTACACTATTTCACTGAAAATGCGCAAAACATGCCAATGATCAATGCAATCTCACAAGACCTGGAATGGATGAACTTCCTCTCTCCGATCCTGGATGCAACCAAACGCATGGTTGATTTTATTGAGCGCAAATGGAATATTCGCATCAACAATCAGCTTTTATTGCAAACCATTTTCCGCTTTTCAAAAAATGCGGCACATCGCAGTCAAAAGGAATTGATGTACGAACTCTGGAACCTGATCCAAAAAAGCTTAAGCCGTAAACAGAAACTTCAATTGAAAAAAGAATTCATCCATCTGGCAGAACAGGAAATGATCCTGAAACAATTGAACAGCATGCTCGAAAAGGAGCCGGATTTTGCAACTACGGACCAGGAGGAATCTGCCACGGAAGATGAAAAAGAACTGCCGGAAGAAATCTTGGAAGCGGTAGAAGAAAACGGGAAACAGGTACATTTTATTGATAACGCCGGCTTGGTTCTTATCTCCCCTTTTCTTCCGAGGCTTTTTACCATGATGGAATTGACTGAAAATGGAAAATTCACCAATCGGGAGGCACAGATCAAAGCCATTTTCCTGATGCAGTATGCTGTTTTTGGAGATGGAGAATTCCCGGAATACACGATGCAGTTGAACAAGATCCTAAGCCATTTCAAAACCGGAATTCCGATTCCGAAAAGATCGGTCTTAACAGATGAAGATAAAGAGACGGTGGATGGAATGCTGAATGGTGTTTTACAGAATTGGGGGCGTTTAACAAACACCACCGTTGCCGGTTTGCAGGAAGGATTCTTGCGCAGGGAAGGAAGACTGGAAGAACAGGAAGAAACGTATTTGCTGACAGTTGAAGCTAAGGCCTACGACATGCTCTTGGATCACATACCCTGGAATTTCCGAACGATCAAATTCAGCTGGATGCAGAAGGCGATCCAGGTGAAATGGAGATAAAAACAAAACATAAAACGAAAAATATATGAAAACAGGTAAAACAAACCAGGCTGGAGGAATGCAAAGCAGTCCTGTTCAGTCAAAAGCAAAGAACCAGGGAAATGAAGGATCCATTCTTCAGGCTTACAAAAACGGAACTGCTCAATTAGCCGACATGGAAGAGGAAGATCCGCTTCAGGGAAAATTTGATACAACCCAACTTGCTGCTGAAGAGGACGAGGAATTACCGGGATAATTATAAAAATTGGCTCATCATTTAAACCTTAACGCTTATGAAAACGCATGCTCAATCCCAAAAACAATCGGCCGCAGATGTTTCTGTCCAGGCAAAAGCAAAGAACCAGGCGAACAGCGGTTCTATTCTTCAAGCGTACAAGAAAGGAACTGCTCAATTAAAGGAAAACAAAACCGGTTTACCCGACAATTTGAAATCGGGAGTTGAAAATCTTTCCGGTCAAAGCATGGATGATGTGAAGGTGCATTACAATTCACCCGAGCCGGCTTCCTTGCAGGCTCACGCTTATGCCCAGGGAACGGATATTCATGTAGCGCCCGGACAGGAACAACACTTACCGCACGAGGCCTGGCATGTGGTGCAGCAAAAACAAGGAAGGGTGAAGCCAACCAAACAATTAAAAGGAATAACCAATATCAATGACGATACCGGATTGGAGAAAGAAGCAGATGTGATGGGTACAAAAGCAATGCAATTAAAAGACGAAGGATCCACCGAAAACCAAAAGTAAACCGATGAAAACAGCTATTCCAAATACATCTATCTCTGAAGAGAAAAAGCCACAAGCGGAAAAACAGTCATCGACCGAATCAATTCTGCAAGCCTATAAACAAGGAACTGCTCAATTTCAATCTGTGGATAAGGAAGATCCTGTTCAGAGTAAGTTGGAAACAGCTCAGTTAGCTTTGGAAGAAAACGGAGAGCCAGTTGGAGAGAAAGAAAACAATACCGGCTTACCTGATAACAACGATACCATACAGATGGCTAGTAAAGTAACCAACACCGGACAAAATCTTTCGTGGGGAAAAAACGATCAGTATTCTACTATTGTTGGAAAAAAAATGGAGGCTTACCTTGATCCGAATGACAAGTTACAAGGTGAAAGCGCAAATATAAATAAGGATCAGGATGAAATGATGTGGTGGATCAAATCACACCATGGCATCAAAGCGACCGATGCAGTGAAAGGTCATTTACTCAATGATAATGTTGGAGGAAAAGCCTTGAACGTAAACTTATTTCCAATCACTAAAGCTGCCAATGCGGTTCATCTGCGCACAGCTGAAAACCATGTAAAAAACAAAGTATGGGATGATCAGCAAGGTGTGTATTACAGTGTCGATGCAACTATTGGAAACACCAGTACATTCGATTATAAAATCCAGAACTGGAATCCAACAACGGATAAAAAATCAGGAAATATAGAAGAAGGAACGATCTATTCTGATATGGGATCACCAAAAGACATGGATGTTGCAAATGAAGATGCACTGGATTATGAAAAAGCAGAATTAACAAATGCCAACGCGGCCAAAAAAGGCAGGGCATATCGTCCAATAAACAAAGTAGGCGATTTGGATAATGATTGGAGCCGATTGAGAGATAAAAGCGGGAAAATTACAGACCTCTCCTATTCCTCCAATAGCTGGAATATAAAATATAACAAATAGTAAATTACTTATGATGGCCCGGTTATGAATACGGCTCTTTCACAAATGATCAGTCTATGAAAACACAATCGACACAACAAAATAGTTCCATTGCTTCAGAATCAAATTCGGAGAAACAAGCTTCTACTGCGTCGATTCTTCAAGCCTATAAACAGGGAACTGCTCAATTTCAATCTGTGGATAAGGAAGATCCTGTTCAGCAGAAAGAAAATAAAACCGGTTTACCCGACAATTTGAAATCGGGAGTTGAAAATCTTTCCGGTCAAAGCATGGATGATGTGAAGGTACATTACAATTCACCTGAGCCGGCTACATTGCAGGCGCACGCCTATGCCCAGGGAACGGACATTCATGTAGCGCCGGGACAGGAAAAGCACCTGCCGCACGAAGCCTGGCATGTCGTACAGCAAAAACAAGGACGGGTACAGCCAACCAAACAATTAAAAGGAACAACCAATATCAATGACGATGCCGTATTGGAAAAAGAAGCGGATGTGATGGGTGCAAAGGCGATACAGCTTCAGGTAATTCATCCGTCCGGATTGCAAAATAAATCGGTATCAGGAAACACAGCACAATTAAAAACATCAATAGAATACGGAGATTTAACCGGTTTTAAGTTCAACGACGGAGATCAGGTAGATGCAGAGGGCAGAGTTGGAACAAGTATGACAGCTCATCTTGATCCGGAAGATGAAAGAACCGGAACGGATACAAGTGGCTCTGATGCTTTTAATAATTTATTCCAGGCACTTCAAAAGAATACGAATTCGACCTGGGTACGCGGTCATTTACTGAACCACGATCTGGGAGGAATTGCACATTACAACAACCTCTTTCCTATTACAACTGCTGCAAATGGAGAACATTATCACGAGGTTGAGAAAATCATTAAACATTGGGTCGGAAAAAATTGTGAAGTCGATTACAATGTAACGGCTACCAAAACCGGAGGGGATGACTTGCCTGAAGGAAAATTTGATTGTGAAGCTAGTGTTACAGATGATCCGAATGACAACCAACCATTCCTGGGAAAGAAAATCAATAAAACAATTCATTCAAAAGTGACCAAAGTGGCTGGTACGCATAAGTTCAAAAATGGCACATCAAAAGCAACCAATAAATTTGCAAAAGTTGTTTTGAACGGTGGAAATGATACATTCCGTGATTCTTACAAAGGTAAACTTTCTAAAAAGTCAAGCTGGAACCATGACTCGGGCAGCGGCAACAAAAACAATTATTTTCTGGTAAATAACGAAATTCCTGATGATGATTCAGTTGTATCTGATGATTCTGAGATTGATATTGATATCGATATGTCCGATAAAGATTATTGGGATGCTTTCACAGAAAGTTATGATATAACTCCAAATCAGATTGACAAGGATTTAATTTCTGAGATTATTGAGTGGGCAAAATCTGAAGCAAACGATCAGGACGAATTTGAACAAATCATTATTGACGATTTGGAAGACGAAGGTTATACTGTAACTTCAAAATAAAGATGAAAACACAATCCACACAAAATAGCAATGCGAATGCTTCGGAATCAAACGCGAAGAAACAAGCTCCTGCCGGATCAATCCTGCAAGCCTACAAACAGGGAACGCCCCAGCTTGCGGTAGCTGAAGAAGAACCTCTGCAGCAAAAAGAAAATAAAACCGGTTTACCGGACAATTCTTCCTCTACTGTTCAAAGACGCCAGGTTCATGAAGCTACTGATTATGGAACACTTGGAATAAGCAATACCAATGAAACATTCTCGGTGGTGGGTGAAGCTCAATATTCAAAAGACGGTGCCGGTTGGTATTCCGATAATACCGTGCACGCTGCGGCTAATAAGAATGAGGCAATGAGTAAAATTGCCAAAAGAGCCGGAGATATCGGAACTGCAACAAAAACACTTGGAAAAAAAGAACGTTTAAAGCAACCTGTCGTTGCAGGGCATGCTTCAGGAATATACGCGAAACAGGCATATTACAACAAAAGTGATGTGAATGCCATAGACCCTTTTACTCACGGATCATTCTGTCGAATCGGAGAAGATAAATACCTGGTTCTGATGTACCAGCATACGCATGATCTGGACGGTTATGTAAATGGTGTTGAAGAAGGAGATATCGAAGAAGGCGGGACCTTTGCAAGGACTTTTGCAGAAAACATGCAGCATAGTGATAACAAAGCTACCGCATCCGTAGCAAATGCAGATGAAACCTATAGTCACCAACATGATAAAACGGGTGGTCAGAGATTAAGCACACTTGCAGCATCTGATGAAGATGGAAAAGCGGACGCCATCACTAAATTAGCCGGTGAAGGAGCCCGGTTTGAATGGGTAAGAAGCCAGATTTCAACTATTACAGATGACACCTTGTATGTGAGCCCATCCCGTCATGGTAAACCTGATTTATCAATCCGTTTTGGAGATCTTTGGTGTGTCTGGAAGGATTGGTTCGATGGTGCATACAATATCAAGAATAGCGAAATTGACAGCAAATTGTATGCAAAAGCAGATGCAAGACAAATTTCCAAAGAGGCCAAAAAGAGAATTCGTTTCAATAACATGAAATATGCTGATTATATCAAACCATAATTGGAAACTAAATTAAATCGATGAAAAACGCCATTCAATACTTCCAAACATTGCTTCACACAGCTTTTGCGCTCTATTTCGGGCAGGAAAGCGAATATAAATCATTGGAGGAAATTCCCTTGCCTAAAAGCGATGAGTTGTCAAAATGGACCGGCAAAGAATTATCCTGGGAAGAACGAGTGGCTTTATTGTTGGCATTGATGCCACATGTAAACCCACAAAGCCTGGATTTGTTCTTCATCCTGAATAAAAACCTGGACCGGCCATACACCGAATTCGGAGGCTGGAAAGGAAATTCTCACAATGGTTTTTTACCAACAGGTGAAACGGTGGCTTTTTTGCTTGCACTTCATTCGGATGAAAAGCGAAAAGTAGTTGTCAATCTCTTCGACCAGGAACACTGGTTCTATAAGGAAAACGTGATCCGCCTGGAAGGACAGGGTCCGGGGGAGCCTTATTTGAGCGGAAAACTATGCATTTCGGATGAGTTCCTGGCGAAGGTCTATCGCAATGGGAACTATCGTCCGGATTACAACAGCGACTTTCCGGCAAGACGAATGGAAACCCGCCTGGACTGGGAAGACCTGGTTATTCCTTACAACTTAAAAGAAGAATTGGAACAGATCACCCAATGGCTGGAAAACGGGAAAACAATCCGTGAAAAATGGAAGCTGGACAAGTTCCTGAAAAACGGTTACCGCTGTTTGTTTCATGGTCCTCCGGGAACAGGAAAAACGTTGACAGCTTCCCTCCTTGGAAAACAACATGGAATGGATGTTTACCGGATCGATTTGTCGATGGTCGTATCCAAATACATTGGAGAGACGGAAAAAAACCTGGCAAAGATCTTCGATCGTGCAGAGCATCAAAACTGGATCTTGTTCTTCGACGAAGCGGATGCATTATTCGGAAAACGGACCGAAACTTCCGACTCCAACGACCGGCATGCCAACCAGGAAGTGGCTTACCTGCTCCAGCGAATTGAAGATTTCCCCGGAATGGTCATTCTTGCGACCAACATTAAAGACAACCTGGATGAAGCATTTTTCCGCAGGTTTCAATCGATTTTGTATTTCCCGGTCCCAAACCAGGAATTGCGTTATGACCTCTGGAAGCGCATGATTCCACAGGAGTGGCTCGACGATCAATCGGAAGAAATACTGCGCGAAGCAGCCATCATCAAACTTTCCGGGGGAAGTATGTTGAATGTGGTCCAATCGTGTGCTTTGCAGCTATTTGATCCGAAAGCTTCCAATAAACTCAACCTGGAGATGCTGAAAAACACTATTAAAAAGGAATTGGAGAAGGAAGGAAAACTTGTTAATTAAGAAGAGTATGAAACACATTACCGGATTCGTTGTATTATTTATAGTTGTTTTTCAAGCGGCCGGACAAGGACAACGGGGGCAAACATATGTTGCTCCGTGGGATATTCCTGCCTTGGAGGATCCTTACTTTTTCGAACCTTATTTCGACACGATCTACATTCACGACACGGTGTATGTTTCAAATGCGGATGCCTTCCTAAAAAAATACTATAAAGGAAAAATCAACCTGAACGATTTGGTTAAAAACCAACAAATACTGGATAGTATTTTGCAAAATCTAAGCAAGGTTTCGGGAAAAGAATTGTTTTATAATTACTTCGGAAATCACCGCTTTCCAAGGGCTTTGTCGAACAGTATTTCGATCAAGGAATTTTCACTAACAGGGAATCTTCAGTTCAAACGACTCCAATTCAATGCGGGAATCCCGGCAGGATCGTTAAGCAATGAACTGTTATTTCGTTTTACGGGCGCACATCGCACCAACCGTTTTCTAAGGAACGAGGACGCACAACTCCGGGCAATCTCTTACATTTTTACAGCACTTCAATCCGATACAACAAAAATTAAGTCCATTAACCTGTATTTTCCGGATTTCAATTTCAGGGAAAAAAGAGCAATGGCCCAGTTTGTAAAATCGGTACGAATGGTGCTGGATGCTGCAAAGGAATACGACATCTCTACCATGAAACTCAAGGTTTTCTTCCATAATCAAAAGAATCCTGAAATTATCGGGGAAGATTTTCTTTACAGTTTAATGATCAAAGCCAGTGAGGTTGTTTTGTTGGACCCAACCAATGTGATCGATGATTACTATGTGGAAGGCGATCCCTTTTCCAAAAATGATATTGAGAATGTAGATTTATTTACCCGGATGAACAGTCATTTTTACCTGGCGCGGTTTACCAATGGGAATCCGGAAATCCGTGACAGCATTACGGATTTTTCAGTCGGTGCTATCCGCGATATTGCATTGGGAGATATTCCGGAAAACAATTGGGAGTCTTACCTGTGGTTCCTGGTCGGATTGATCCTGCTGGTCATCATTATTGCATTGTTGTATTTCTTTTACCCGCCCTTTTCTTACATCCTGAACCAAAATATGGGAATTGTTCTGGCATCTGCTGTAGTATTCACTATTGAATTTTTCATGCTTGCAGGTGTGGTTTTCCAGAATATGTGTACGGAAGATGAAAGTACTTCACTGAATGAAAATCCTTCGCTTTTGTTCTGTATGCCGATTTTGATGGTAGTTGTTTTACCATTGATGCGGCAGTTTTCGAGGAACAGGAAGTTACCATAACAAAATGAGAAACAGAGCGAGAATGAGAATGAGGAGTAGATTGTAATTCTGCGAAAAAATGGTATATTAAGTTTATAACTTTACTACTATGTTTGAATTTCAGAATCTTGAAGTCTATAAAAAGGCAAAATCATTTCATCTAGAATCAAAAGAATTAATCTGCTCAGCTCAATTAGATAAAATAACAAAAGATCAATTCTATCGTGCTTCCTTTAGCATAATGCTAAATATAGCTGAAGGATCCGGAAGATTTTCTAAACCAGATAGACGGCATTTCTTTGTAATATCAAGAGGGTCTGTTTTCGAATGTGCAGCTATCGTAGATGCGTTACATGATTCCAGGGTATAAGGACACTTTTGATTTATTCTTGAAAAAGGCTGATGAATTGTCAAGAATTCTTCATGCAATGATAAAAAATCTAAGTAATTAAAGAGCTTTTTCTTATTATCATCTTGTTTCTGAAGAACACAAATTGTCTTTTTTCCGGAATACTTTTCTTCATTCTCGCTCTCATTCTCACTCTGGTGTTTACTTTCCTTTCTTCCCAATATAATTGTAATTCTGATTTTCAGAATCTACCATAGAAGTTTCCAAAATGGTTAAGTGCAGAATGTTGATCCCGGGATTATCTGCAGTTATTGCAACAGTCGGATCTTTTGTAATGGATGTACAGATTACTTTGATCCGTGCATACGCTTTTCTGTTCCCGTTGTAATCCGGTGTATTGACATTGAGAAAGAAATCAGCATTTTCCTTTGCGGATTTCAGGGTGCTGAAGTTCTTATAATTGTCAAACTGGATCTTACTGTCGCTGGTGTATTTCAGTGGTTTCGAACCGAAAACTGCCGGATCGTCCACCACCTGGAATTCTCCCCTGTCAAAAGCATACCTTCCCAAATAAGCAGGAATGGTAACATAAAAGGTATCCTTCAAATGCACTTGTTTGCGAGCTGCATCCAGACGCTTAATCCATTCTTTTTTCTCCTTTTCAAATTGATCCGGATTGAACTCATACTGTTTCCCTTTTTGAGGATCAGCTATTTTACAATACTTCAATGCATTATCTGCCGAGCTTCCTTTTGATTGTTCCAGATTCAAAAGAAAGACCGCCAGTTCATCCAGCCAATCAACTCCGTTCATTTTATTCGGGTCGGTAAACACAATCAGTTCTTTTGCCTGTAATGCTTTTTCAATCGGCATATACAAGGTTTTGTTATTCGGCCCCTGCAATTCAAAAACCACCGAATTCTTAAAATCGAATGAACAATGCTCCTGGAAAGACAAGATGTTTTTGATGATGCACTTTGAACCTGAAATCACGGTGTCTAATTCACTGTAACCACATACATTCTTCTTGTCTTTGACAAAGATACCGGTGTATTTCTTTTTCGTACTGAAGACATTCTTCCCAATTTCTCCGACTACGACCGTATCCCCTTTGGAATACGTCCGTTTGGAAACCGTAGACTGGTATTTTTTCAGTTTCTCTGCTTCCTGGGAAAAAAGGAACGTGTTTGAAGCAACAACAAAAAGAATGAGTAGGAATGTATTGCGCATAATTTCGGTTTCGTTTTTAGAGAAGGACTAAAAGTTATGCCAAAAATAGTTTAATTAATTGCTACCGGCCAACTTTTCTCCTTGAGATTACAACTTGGAAGTTCTCAGTTCAAAATGATCCGATTCTCATACCTCCACCAAGCCATTCTTTATGGCGTACATGACCAAACCCGCAACATTACGTGAACCTGTCTTTAATAGCAAATTCGATCGGTGACCGTTCACCGTTTTGACACTGATGAAGAGCTTTTCTCCGATTTCTTCGGCCGTTAATTGCTCGCAGGTTAATTGCAGGATCTCAACTTCTCTCCTGGTGAGATCGGCGGTGGACGAGAGCAAACTTTTGGTCTTTTTTCCGAAGTTACGTTGAATCGCTCTGAGTGCCAACTGGTTGATATACACTCCGTTTTTTCGTATGCTGAGAATTGCCTGGTAAACTTCAAGTGGGTCGCTGTCTTTGACCAAATAACCGTGTGCACCGATCTCGATCAAACGTGCAATGAACTGTTCGTCCTGATAGGCAGACAAGATGAGTACTTTCATTTCCGGAAAATGTGCTGCCAGATCGAGTGTCAACTGCTCACCGGAATAGGATTTGGTGCCGTCAGGAGGAAGGGAAAGATCCACCAACATCACATCAGGAATCCCTTCACTTTTTTGTAAACGCTCAATAACTGAATAACCATCTCCCGATTCAAAAATGACTTCCAATTCGTCCCATTCTCCCAAAATGGCTTTAATCCCATTTCGGAACAAGACCTGATCTTCTACTAATCCAATTGTAATGTGCTCTTTCATTCTACTACTTTAATTACTTTAAGCGGAAGAAAAGCCCTCGCTTTGAACCCGTTTTTCTGGGAGTCTATTGTAAATTCTCCCCCAAAAAAGCTCAATCTGTTTTTGATATTCTTCAATCCGGAACCATGGTTTTGAGTTTCTTCGGGCATTCCTTTTCCATTATCGCTGAAATATATCTGTATGTTTTCGTCCGAAGAAGTAATCCGCAATTTCAATTGAGTTGCTTCCGCATGTTTAATGGTATTGTTGATTAGTTCCATACATACCCGGTAGAGAGTCAGGCCTAATAATTCATCTGTAATAACGATCTGATCTTTTATGACTAATTCCGCGTTCATTTTTCCGGATGCTGTAAGTTGCTCACAAATGGTTTCAAGGGTCTGAATAACTCCAAATTTCTCCAGTTGGGGAGGCATTAGTTCGTGACTGATCCGACGCATGTTCCCGATAGCATTTTCGGTCAGATGACGGATATTTTGCAATTCACTCAGCAATTCTTCATCTGAAATATCGATCTTACGTTCTACCTGTAGCAAATGCATCCTGGTTATGGATAATATTGCACCCAGATCATCATGCATATCCTGGGCTATGCGCTTACGCTCTTGTTCCTGTACCAAAATACTGGACCGCAATAATTCCGCCTGGTGCTGATTTTTAAGCGCTTCCTGTTCGAGTTGTTCCTGGTACAGATTTTTCCGAAATTGCTGGGTCAACAGGACCACCCCGACCGCTATCAGAAAAACAATCCCTACAAAAGGCAATAGCGTTTCAATGAATGTTATGTGGTCTTTCGTTTCCATAATGCTCTCCAAAAACAATAATACATAATTACTGAGAGAATCGCATGGACAATCCACGTATATCTGCTCAATTCGGGATTTATTGCCTGAATGATATGCACTCCGAAATACATCAAAATCAGTGAAGAACTATAGTAAATAAAGACTCCCGCATTGATCCATTCAACAGACCGTAAAAAATGCTGTAAGTGGTCGGTCATACGCTTGTCCATCAAAAAAACATAGGTGGACAGCGACAAAATGACCATCAAGACACTTTCTGAAGTCATCGCATCGGAATTAAACGTATTCCATGGTTCCCGGAAAAGGGTGTTTAATATGGAATAAACACAAAATCCGGCAGCCAATAAATACAGTACCCACCATCGCACATAACCGTTCAAAATATGTTTGTAGACCAAAATCAGGCATACAAATCTCAATGGTACCATGATATGTAAGATGCCGAGATTATTGATGTGCAAGAACCAAAGGAAAAGAGAGATAGCGTATAATATTCCTGTTCCAAGTAAATAGTTAGCAAGTAACTTCAGTCCAACATCCAACTTTTTGTACAGGAAGAAACTATGAACCGCCACTGCCAGTATCGGAAGATGAAACAGTACAAGCATCAGCTTGGTGTAATTCATCGACGAGGCATTTTAAAGGTATAAAGTGCACTTTCAGTATCGCATGTGTTCGGGCAAGGAGCGATGAGATCCAACACATAACTGCTATTGTCCGGTACATTGCTGATTCTTTTACGCGGATCAAAGTTTAAAAACACATCTCTTTGGTTTTTAACAGGAGTAAGGTATAATTTGAAGTTATGAGTACTGTCATATCCCAAATAGGCCCTGCAACTATCATAAATACATTGTTTCATAACAGCCGAGTCAGCGCCCATTACCTGCAACATGTCATGACCCGAAATTGTATAAGCGCGAAGGAGTTCATGATCCGTGCTGTCAAAAACAGAATAAAAACGGTGCACATTTTCTAAAACTTTGGTTAAACTGTCTTTATGACTTGTTAAACTAACAATCGGTGAATGATGCTGCGTTGTTTGAGCGTCTTTTCCTGAAAATTGGAAAAACAACAGGACGGCTAATACGCAATTCAAGACCAATGAAGTGATTAGAAGCAATTTCTTTTTCATAGTGAATGTAGTTAAAATAAATATGAGCATTTCGTTCCCTCCAGGAACACTTCAAATCTACTTAAAACTTCTTCTGCCCTGACTATTCCTCTTCCAAAACAGGTATAAATACCTGCAAAAAAAGAGAAACAGGTAAATCTAACCGTTTCAAACAATCCCCTATTTCTACTCTTACACAGTCCGCAATTCCTTCCAACCTTTGCCTCAGCTATAGCCAGTATTCACAAGGTGGAGCAGAACCCACTCAAAAAAACGACCTGTTCCTGTTCAGTTATCAACAGGAGGTAATATCCGAAAGCCTTATAAGTAGGAAAAATTTAACTTAATGAATTATGTCAACTATTGCATCTCCTCAAGGAACGCCAGCTGTAGAAAAAGCAGTGGCAACAACATGGACCGTAGCAACGGTAAATCAATCCGGACCGATTGAAAACGGTGGCGCTTACGTCATGCTAACAGATCAAAACGGGGCATTCAAGAACACATGGTTTTATGTACCGACTTTGATTGCTTCCATGGTTAATGAAACTGCAATTGCAGCTATTATCAACAACAAAAAAGTGTATGTTGAATTGACAGGAACTCAACCTGCAAACAGCATCATGCGCTTTCACCTGATTGGCTAACAGTCATTCTTGCGTAAAAACAAAAAGTCGTCTGGTATCCCGTCAGTAATTGGGATACGGACGATTTTTTTGTTAAACCCGATCGAAGGTGGATTATTCCCAAAACTTAGTTCAATGCTACAATCTCCAACGACCCATTCAGCCAGGTATGCATGTTGGTATCACTCCAAGTGCGGGCCGATTGTGGAAAATAAGCCTGAAGTGCAGCATAGAACTCCTTTGAATTCAATTCTTTGAACCTTCTGTTACTGTACCTGTATCCGTTATTTACGATCGCCGGACCTGTAATGTCCAAAAGGATTTCACCTGTACAGTTTGGTTTTCCGTAAACGATCAGTCGCGTATTTGCAGGAATTGCAATTCCATCCAATGTAAAACCTGTCGATCTTTTAAGCTTGTCTGCAAGATCATTGTATTTCCCGGGCTGCAAAAAATCCGAATACGGATCATTTCTGTTGAACGCTTCAGTCGTCCATTGCCGGTCGGAAGATATGTCCGACATGAGGGCTCCCGTAAAGTGAACAGCAGACTTATAATACTCCTCTGACAAAGCAGATTCTGCTTTAGCGAAAAGTTCATCGTCTTTTTTCCGCTGCTCTTCTTCCCTTTGTTGCTTTGCACGCAAAGCCTCAGCTTCCAGCATGCGGTCTTTTGCATATTGATCTGTCCGCTCTTTCAAGATTTCCTGGTACAATAAAATGGCGCTATCATAATTCCGCTGAATCATGAACTCATCGGCTTTCGCTGCGAGCGTTTGATAATCGGCTTCAGTAAGGTCCTTTTTAGGGCTCGTTTCTTTGGTTGATGTGTTGATTCCGTTGCGAATTGCATGAATAACCGCTACTGCTTCTGATACACCAACTGAACTTTCTCTATCATAGATTGCGATCGTTTCAGTTTCAAATACTTCCCCATTACCGGGTGTTCTTTGCCCGCTTTGTTGTGCAAACAAGACTGTCGAAAAACAAAGCATCCCAAGAATTGTACTCATTATTTTCATATCGGGTATTTTTAAAGTGTTATTATTTCCATGGATCCCTTTACCCACAATTTCATATCATTCACACTCCAGGTTCTCGCGGATTGCGGAAATTTTTCCTGAAGAGGCGCTATAAACTCTCGTGTTTGAATGTCTGAATTCGAAGGATTCTTTTTGTTTACATTATTGATGATCGCCGGGCCAACAACATCTAACAGGATTGTCCCTTTGAAATTCGGTTCGCTGTATATGACCAAACGCATGTTTGCAGGTACGGCAATTCCGTCCAGGGTCTGATAGTTGGAATAAACCAGGAAATCATTGATAACAGCGTATTTACCCGGTTGGATGAAATCAGAATAAGGATCTTTGGAATATACCCTTGAAGACAGTTCATCTTCCCTTCTGTCCGAAATAAGCAATCCGCTAAAATGAACTTTGGTCCAACGTTCCTGATCTGCTTTCGCTTCTTTGATCTTGTCTTTCGGATACTGCACATCTTTTTTAGCCAATGCTTTCGTATAAGTTTCGATGGCCTGCTGAAAATTCAATTGAGTGTACAAGCTATCTGCTTTGTCGATCAGTAACTGGTACTCTTCGCGTGAAATCCTGGCCAGTTCGGCGTCACAGCGAGCTATTTGATCACGTAAATATTGTAACGGATTATAGCTTAATGCCTGCTTATACTGTTCACTGGCTTCCTGGTATTTCCCCTGGTCAAAAAACTGATCGCCTTGTTGAACAAATGCATTGAACTCTGCTTCCCGTTGTTCCTGCTCTTGTTTTGTCTTCTTATACTCTGCAGCGCGAACTACTTCCCTGCCCAATGTGGTAACGGCCCCAAAAACCTGTTGTGCGCCATAAGTTCCAAGCAGAACCTGGCCGTAAACTGATGAAAAACCGAATAAAATAAACAAAAGTAACGCTTGTTTCATACGCTGAAAAGAAAGCGAATAAGCAAAATTAATGCCAGAAAACAGAATCAGAAACCGGAATGAAAGGATTTACTCTTCTACTTTGTAGATTCCATGTTTCAGGGCATAAAACACCAGGCCTGCCACATTTTTTGCTTTGGTTTTCAACAAAATGTTCCGTCGGTGGTTATTTACTGTCAATGGTGAGACAAAAAGGGTTTGTGCAATTTCTTCGGTGCTCATTTCCCTGCAGATCATAGCCAATATTTCCTTTTCCCGGTTCGTTAACTCCTCTTTTTGCACGTTTTCACCTTCCTTTCCACGTTCATGAAGTGCTTTCAACAACGTTTCTTTCACAGAAGCAGCGAAATATTCACCTCCTTCACTCACTTCGACGATTGCTTTCCACACTTCACTGATTGCACTGTCTTTCAACAAATAGCCGTTCACTTCCAGGTCATACAACGAAAGAATATCTGTGCTTCTGTTAAACATGGTTAACGCAATAACCGGGATCGGGGCAAACTTTCCCTTTTTCATTTCCCGGATCGTTTCTACCCCGCCTTTTACCGGCATGGAAATATCCATCAGGACCAGATCAACCGGATGGTGTTCCAGCAATTCCATTACTTCTTCACCGTTTGAGGCTTCAATAATAGTTTTCACTCCCGACATCTGGAGCAAAAGACTCGAAAGTCCTTCACGGAAAACAGTATGATCGTCTGCTATTAATATGGTCATTGTATTTATCTTGGTTTAAAAGTTAAGGGAATTTTAATCGTTACGCTCAATCCCCCGGATGTATTTTTCCAGATCAGTTTCCCTTTCATGATCTGGATTCGTTTTTCAATGTTCCGCATCCCCATTCCGGCTACAGATAATTTTCCCGGGAGGCCTTTTCCATCATCCCAATAATTGATGACCAGCTGTTTCCTGTCTTTTGTTACAATAATCCCACCTTGCGCGGCATCTGCATGTTTGATGGTATTTGAGATTAATTCCTGTACAATCCGCATTAACGAGGCATTATCCACTTCCTGCAAATCAACCTCTTCTGCCTGGTAATCAAGACTGAGCTTCAATTGATCCGTTTGGTTCACAATCCCAACGTGTTTTTCCAGCATGAGCTGCAGGTTGTTTCCGTTTATCAAATCCGAAGAAAGTGTATGTGAAATATCCCGGCAAAGCTGAATGGCATCCTGGAGTTGTTTCTGGATCTTCGGAAGTAAGATTTCCGTTTGTTCCGGTTCATGACGTTCCAGGAGAAACCCGATCTGCATTTGAGCGATAGATAAAGTCGGAGCGATATTATCGTGAATTTCCCGGGCAATTGTTGCCCGTTCTTCCTCCTGAATATTGATTGTATATTCAATAAATTCAAGGTCTTTTTTCCAAAGTTGCCGGAATAATTTACGGATGATCAAATACATAATAAACACCAGTACCAGGAAGAGGATTACTGCAAGCATAATGATATTATAGATCTCGATCGGCATAATTTTAAATTCGAATAATATTCCGGATAAACAAATAGGAAAAGAGCAGATAATATCCTGTATTGACTATGAGATTGATGACCATTACCCATATGTCTCCGGAAGCAAACCCCATAGAACTCAGGAACGTAAAGGAAATTGTTACGCATCCTATCGTAAAATAAACGGTACATAGTATTCCCAACTGCACTGCAAACTTGTTTCCCTGGAATACGTACCTTCCGAGGACCTGCCTCAAAAAAACCGATGAGCAAATTGCCATGATCACAAAATAACCTGCCACATCAATGCTGTGGAACATGGCGTAGATGAAATAGTACTTTCGGAAAAAAAACATGAAGATAAAAATACTCCAGCCGATGATCCCGGTAAATAACATGAGAGGCGTACGCAGTACCAGGTAGAAAAATGCAAGCAGGGAAAAAGAATGTACCAGCATATTGACGCAATAGATCATGTGGTTCGGAACACCGGGCGCAACAGTGTAAGAAATAAACTCTGCCACAAAATTGACCAGCATGTAGATGAATAAAAAACTGAAAGCCCATTGTTTCTGTTGCTCTGTTTCAAAAACAAGCCCCGCAGGTTTTCTTCCCTGGAAGGTCATAAGCATTTGCCACAGGGATGCAACAAATGCAACAAACAAACACATGTTATAAAAATAAGCCAGGAACATAACGATTCTTCAAATATCGGGTTGGAAAAACAATAAAAAAATGGTTAGAACTAAGCATTTTAGGACCTGTGGTGTTTTTATACTTTTGCTCCGAAAACCAAAATAAATGATTTTAATCAGAATATGTTTTCAATGTGAAATAATTTAATACCAATAACTTAATATCAATACCTATGAAACAAACAACTGTACTCGTTCTCGTTTTTTTAGGTTCCATATCTGGAATATCTGCTCAAATTAACCTGAACAAAGTCAAAGAAAAAACCAAAGTAAAAACTGACATCAGTGTTCCATCTACCGGCAGTGGTGATTCGAAAAACGAACCTGTTAAGGTTCTCGAAAGCCCTGCAGAGGATGAAATTTTCGATTTTCACAGTGACATCCTGTCTGCTGAAGAGGCTTTAAATAAATTCAATTACCCAAGTACAAAAGAGTACATTGAAAAGCTGGAAAAATTACTGGCAACAATCAATTCCAAAGATCCGAACTGGAAAGATCCCAAACAGGATGTTCCCCGATTCAACAAACTGAAAGAAGATTATGCACGAATCAATGGAGAATTTGAGATGTCCCAAAGATTGGATGACATGCGCAGCTGGTCAAATTCCATAAAGGAATCCTATCTAAAGGCTTATGAGGAATGGTATACAACCCGCTTGAACAAAAAGAATTACGACGAAATCAAAGCCTATTATGCCGCTCATCCGGATATGACCGATGACCGGGCAAAAAACGGTATGGCAAGTATGGAGAATTTTTACGCAAACGAACTGCCTAAAATCAAAAACCTGGTGATGGCCGATGCAAAAAAATACCTTTCCTATACGAAATACATCAAAGAAAATCGCGCCAAACCAGGTTACCTGGAAGGTTTAGGCTATGCCGGACTTGATCCTAAGCGTGATTTGAATGACATTGCCGAAGGTGTTAAGCGTTTTGGAAATGCTGTCTTATTATTTTCAGAAGATGCTGAATTTAAGTCTGTATACAATACACTTACTGAACGTAAGGCCGATTTGGAACAATACATTAGCAGCCCGGAGTATACTTCAGACATTGCCAAACGAAAACAACTGGATATCGATTCTATCCTGATCGGTACACCGGGAATGACAGACCCATCCCTGGATGCCGTGGTAAAACGTGATTTTGATACCAAAACATGGGGAGCAATTCAGCGCATCAGTTTATTAGACAAAGGCTGGACGATAACAAAAAATAGCGCCGGGATCCCATTGGAGAAGTTTATCGATGTTGAAGTCGGTTCTTCTGAAGCAAAAGGTTGCTGGCGCGTATCAGGCGCACTGGTGTGCACTTATGAAGGTGGTGGTGTTTATGGAAAACCAAAATTCATCCATCAATCATCGCAGGAAATGAACTGTGCAAATATGAAAAAGAATGGAACAAAATAGGAACTCCTTCGAAATGGAATTGTGGGCAGACAAAGCAAAAATGAAGCGAATCCTTTTCATTATTGCGCTTATTACAATTCTAGCATGGATAGCTCATTTTATGGGATCTATTTATTGGGATGAATATTCCGTTCCCGTACGAACACTACGTGGAACAAGCGGACGTTTCGGCTGGCCGGTAACACTTTATTGGTGGGGGATATATATCGGGATCATTGCTCCCGGATGTTTTGTTCTTATCTATTTCATCCTGAATAAAAAAGATCCTTCCCTTGCTCTAAATGCAACCGGACTGTTCATTAACCAACAATTGATCAGTAAAACCCTGGTACCCTGGAAAGATATTTCACGCATCGAAAAAGAACAACAGGGAAAAGTCTCCATTTTACATATCTATTTCAAGAACCCGCAACAGATCATTGAACAACAAAGTTCATCCAAGCAGGTATTCCTGAAAGAGAACCTGAAAGACGGAGAGCCTTTAAAATGTGACAACCGCTTACTTACAGGTGATTTCAGCGCCTTTTTCTCAAAGGCGCAGGCTTATCTGGAAAAGGAGTAACATCATAGAAATACAACCAAGCCCCTCGATTATTAGTTTTGCCCCGATTATCAGACAAATCGGGGCTTTTTTTAAATCGCTTTGAATCACTGGCAAAAAGCATTAATTTAGTGGAAATGCTCCTTTTATGATTTCACCTCATTTCCAAAGAAGGTTTCTTACCGCTTTTCTTTTTTTGTTCATGCTATTAACTGTTGCATGTAAAAAGAAGGACCCTGATCCTGAAGTGAGCTATGAAGCCAACCAGGAGTACAATTTACAGAATATCTCATACGGAACGGATAATCAACAAAAAATGGATATCTACCTGCCGGCAAACAGGAATTCGAATACGAAAGTATTTGTACTGATCCATGGTGGTGGCTGGAGCGGTGGTGACAAAGCCGATTTCACCTACTTATTAAATTCACTGAAAATGTATTATCCTGATCATGCAATCATCAATATGAATTATCGCCTGGCTACAGAATCCAGTCCTGCGTATCCGAAACAAATCAATGACATCCAGGCAGCTTTAACGGAGATCAGTTCGGAAAAATACCAGGTTTCATCTCAATTCTTTTTATTCGGAGCTTCTGCGGGCGGGCATCTTTCCTTGCTTTACGCTTATGGATTTGATCCGGAGCATCATGTGAAGGGAATTTGTAATACCGTTGGGCCATCAGACCTTACTGATCCAAATTACCTGGACAATCCGATTTACAGTTCCGCTTACAATGTATTAATTAGCGGTGGCAAACAAAACCAGGCTGGCGTTCAAGCTGTGAGTCCTGCATTGCATGTAACACCGTCTTCTCCACCTACGATTTCTTTTTACGGGGATACGGACCCGTTGGTCCCTTTAACCCAAATGGCCCGTTTACACAATGCGTTGAATACGCATGGTGTTTATAACGAAGCAACTATGTACCAGGGAGCAGGGCACGGAAATTGGAATCAGACCCAATCCAACGATTATGTGGCAAAAATTTTGGTATTTGTGAATAGCTATTTTCTGTAAAAATGCTTAGAACTAAGCATATGAATTTAGCAGGATCCGCTGTAATTTTGAATATCTCAAAGATTCAGATCGAAATCAGCATATTCACCCCATTTATCTGCCACACAAATCATTCTCGAAGCCGTAAGAAGTGTAAAATACATCTTACGGTTTTTAGATGAAAGCTTGAGGTTTTAATTAAAAAACAAACATGTTAATTATATTTATTCTATACCTGGTAGTGATCTCTTCCGGAATTATCTCTTCCATTTTCTACTTGATCCAATTGCGGAAATCCACTGCCAGACTCCCGGAAGAATGGGGAAAATCTGCTTCCAGGAAAAATTTCAGGAATAGTGTCTATCTCATCACAATCTTTCTGGTGCTTACTCTTATCAACCAGCTCGCGCTCGCTTATCTTGCCAGTCATCATATACAAAACGGGTTTGCGTTTAGTCTCTGTTTCACGTTCGCACCCATTCCATTGTTTGCTTTTTTCTATATGCACACGGAAAGCAAGTGGAAACGTAATAGCTATATTCTATTGCATGCCTTTCTTGTGGGATCGCTGTTAATTGGGGGATATTATCACCCGCTTAGCACTCCGAACTCCACGATCTCGTTAATACTAAACAGCGTCTTTTTTTTAATTGCCCTGTTGCATTTAACGGATCTGCTGATTCATCCCAAAACGGATTATTTCAAATTCAAACTAAAGATCAACCTCACCATTTTGGTTTTTGCTCTTCTGGCCAGCATTTTATCTTCCGTCCACTGGTCGGATATTACACCCGGCCATCCAATCCGTTTTCCGTTTTTTTTCATACTCCAAAATGTGAATATGCTCCTGTTTTATTTTTCGTTTGTGTGCGTTTTCGTTTCAGAAACCATAAAATTACGCCGTGGATAACATCGTTTACACCATATTAATCGTTGTTGTATTCCTTATACTCATTTTTGGGATCGGAATTTACTATGTGATCACCGTGCTTTACAGACAGCTGAGAAAAAGGGAAGCAGAAGCAATTGAATCGATTATTGCAGCACAGGAACGAGAACGTACAAGTATTTCCCGGGAGGTGCATGATAACCTTGGCCCGATGCTTTCGATTACTCAAATGCAAATTGGTTACCTCGTCGAACAAATACAAACCACCTCTGAAAAAGAACTCCTGGTTAAAATGCAGCAACAATTGCAGGATGCGATCAAGTTGTGCAGGAATATTGCACACATGATCTCTTCCGAAGTCAATTCTTCCAAATCTTTTCAAACTGTACTGGAAGAGCAGACTGCATATATCAATGAATTGGGAAATATCAAGGTTGAACTGACTGTACCTGTGGATATTCCTCCCATTGACCCGGTCAAAGCAACCTCATTGATCCGGATTTTCCAGGAGTTACTAATGAATACAGTACGACATTCCGGAGCCACACAAATCCAAATCAAAATTGAGAAAACGAATGATTACCTGCTTTTCATTTACCAGGATAATGGTACCGGATTCCAGATAAAACATGTCAATTTGGGATTGGGCATACAAAACATCACCAAACGCATCGAGATCATTGGGGGAAAACAGCTTTGGAACTCTGATCCGCACAGTCCCGGAATGAGTTTACAGATTCTACTCCCACTCCAAAAAATTACTTCTTAGAATGATCTTTATTGAAACAGCAGGTACGTGATAATCGCATACCTGCTGATATTAATTAAAATTTACCGGTTTATCGTTGGGTTTCGGATCCCAGCTGCCTTCGTATTTGAATGTTAATTTTCCGTAATAATCGGAAGAATAGAACGCTACCCGATCCAGGGTCGCATCCACTTCACTTTTATCCAGGTTATCCGCTTCACGTAAACAAAGTACATACGTCCAGTCCGCTTTGATACTGATCCAGGATCCGTACAGGGTATGATTGATCTCCAAACAGTTCTTGAAGAAAGCTTCCTGGTTCCGGTCCGGAATGCGCAGTAAAGGGCTCATGACCTGGAAATAGTACTTATCCGGGTTTTGCGGAAAGTTGAACACATCTATCCACACAGTTGAACCTTTATAGGTTAAATTCCATTGTCCCGGTTTTTCGCCGCGGCATAATCCCGGATCTACTCCCAATTCAGCAAGGCTCTGCTCGATCAGGAAACATACTGAGTCAAAATTCATGGTAGAAAAATACTAAAAAAAGTTTTTTGTGTCAAGACCGACAATTTTAAGAAAGTAGAGGCGGAAAATTTCCACCCCTACTTTTCAATTCATTTTTATGTAAGTTTATATTTCAAAACCCTGAAAAATAATGCCGAAAAAAGCTCCGTGGTATTTTCTTTTGCTGCTGATCCTTGCTGGTGAGTCGGTATTCATTCTTCCCTTCGTACTGTCGCGTGTTTTCCGCCCGATTGTATTGGAAGCTTTCGACCTGAATAACCTTCAACTGGGCATTTGTTTTTCGATTTACGGGATCGTTGCGCTGATTTCTTATCTTTTCGGTGGTCCGTTAGCAGATAAATTCGCTCCCCGAAAATTAATCGCAGTTGCATTGTGGATGACCGCTTTGGGAGGATTGGTGTATGCAGCATTTCCCGGTTTTATGGTTTTGAAAATTCTTTACGGTTATTGGGGATTTACAACAATCTTCCTTTTTTGGGCACCGATGATCAAAGCAACCCGTACCTGGGGAGGAGCAACTTCACAAGGAAAGGCTTTTGGTTTCCTGGATGGAGGACGTGGTTTGGTGGGAGCCCTATTCGGAACTTTAGGAGTATTTGTATTTGCGCTTTTCCTAGGCACGGAAGTTTCTGAAGCCACTATCCCAGAAAGTAAAGCAGCTTTCAGGCAGGTTATTTTGATTTCCTCCGGACTGATCATTTTGGTAGGAATCGGGGTCTGGTTTTTCATGAAACTGGACCCAAAGACCGAGGATGAACTCAAATTGGACAGGATCACTTTTTCCCAGGTCAGACGGATCCTGCGACTACCTGCTGTTTGGTTGCTGATGATCATTATTTTATGTGCTTATGTCGGTTATAAGATAACGGATGTATTTTCTCTCTATGCGCAAGATGTGATGCATTATGACAAAGTGAAATCCGCACAGGTCGGTACGTTTTTGTTATTCATCCGTCCAATCATCGGTGTGACTATCGGCTTCCTGGCCGATCGCTGGCAAACGACTGCTTTGTTGTTCATGAGTTTTATTGTATCGTTTTTGGGGGCTTTGTTATTTGCCCTGGGTTTCGTTTCCGCTTCCACTACTCTTTTATTCTTCCTATCGATCCTGATCGTAGCAAGTGGTGTTTATGCGGCCCGTTGCCTCTATTTCGCTGTCATGGAAAAAGGACGGATTCCATTGGAATTGACCGGAACAGCGGTTGGTTTGATCTCGTTGATCGGTTATACGCCGGATATTTTTGCCGGACCGGTCATGGGGATGTTTCTGGATGATTCCAAAGGTATTGCAGGTCATCAACAAGTGTTCCTGATGCTTGCGGTATTTTCCCTGATCGGGGCGATAGCGGCTTGGTGGTACTTGAGGTTGTATCGTCCTTCCACCTTTTTCATTGCCAAAAAGGTGGAGCCAAAAGGCTAGGCGCGTAAACCAATCGACCTGTTAGCAGGTCATGACGGAATTTACCATAAACTCGTCGTTCCTCCTCAAACAATATGGTAAATTTTACCGTCATTTTCTGCACAGGTTCCCGATCTTGTTTACAATGCGCCATTTGAAATTCCTTTTAGTTGAATAATACTTCAGCGAGCTTCTGCGCACCTCAGCGGGAAAATAAAGACTAGGATTTCTTTTTCTCCTTTTTCGGGACTTTTGCTCCTGCTTCACGTGCTTCGGAAAGACCGATAGCTACTGCCTGTTTTTTACTGGTTACTTTCTTTCCCGAACCGCTTTTCAGGGTTCCTTCTTTCATTTCGTGCATGGCTTTTTCTACTTTTTCGCCTGCTTTTTTACTGTATTTTGCCATTTTATTAGATTTTAAGATATTAAGACTTGAGGATATCAGGACATTGAGTATTGAGTCAGAATAAGAAGCCAACGAGGAACAATAACAATCCAAGTATGATCATGATGACGGCCAATAACAAGGTCCATTTAAGGAATGCAATGATCAATTCAAAATTCCGCTCTTCTTCTCCTTCAGTAAGCTCTTTTAATACTTTCCGGAACCGGAAGATGAAACGGATCACCGGGAAACTTTTTTTCTCGTGTTCCTTGTTCTTATCGGCTTCTTCCTGCTGCTGATGAATGACTGCCACTATCTTATAATAGGAAAAGATAAAGATGGCAGAATTCAAAACCAGTCCTATTACCATTAAACAGATCCCGATCCACTGTACCGCATTTATTTCAAATTCCATACTCTTAAAGTTAAGGGCGTTTTCGGCCAAAAGCAAAAATCCAAAATATTTATAAAATCACGGAAAACAGATGTAACAGCGTATTTTACGGAGTGTGAATTATGTAATTTTTAAACGATTTCTGTAACAGTTCTTTAGCGCCGTTACAGGATATTTGATAGCAAAAGAACACTATGGGAGATGATTTAACTGATCGCGGTGCTCAGGACAGAAGCCGGATCAACCTGGAGGAAGATTGGGAAATCAATTATTGGACGAATGAATTGGAGTGTACAGAATCCGAACTAAGGGAAGCTGTTAGTGAAGTCGGCAATTCTGCAGATTCAGTAAGAAGGTATCTTGCAAACCAAGAGACAAATTAATTCATATGAAACAACAGAATAACTGGAAGATCTTACGGGGATTCCAGGGCGTATACTATCTTTTGACCGGTTTATGGCCGCTTTTGCATGTGACCAGCTTTATGGAGGTTTCCGGATATAAAACAGATATCTGGTTGGTCAAAACAGTTGGAGTTCTCATTCTTTGTATCGGGCTAACCCAGATCCGGGAACTGGTCTTAAAGGATTATTCGACGAACATTGCCTTTTTATCGGTCACTGCTGCGATCGGACTTTTTGCCATTGATGTCTATTACGTTTTTAACCAGGTAATCGATAAAATTTACCTGGCAGATGCAGCTGTTCAACTGTTGTTGATCGGTTCCTGGCTTGCATTTTTTATCTGGAGAAGAAAAGATTGAATTTCAAATCTTAAATGATCTTAAATGATTTTTTCTACGGGATCAAATGAATTAACTTTAAAGAGAGCCTTCCCCTGAAACAGATTCGAATAAGAAACAGATTAAATACTAAAAGATGGAAACAGAAAGCATTCACGAGTTCAAAGACAGACCGGACAAGGGAGAAGGAAGCGATCACGATTCCATGAAAACACTTTCTTCCACAACCCGCAAGCTTTCCAATGAAGGTTATGTTACGCAGTTCAAAGCTTTGAAAAACGGATTAGAGTCATTGGAAACACATGAAGTTTATTCCCCGGAAGAGGTAAAGATTATTAATTTTTACCGTTTTGAGGGAGAATCAGATCCTTCAGACAATGCCATTCTATATGTTGTAGAAACAAGCCGGGGAGAAAAAGGAACGCTAACGGATGCCTACGGGGTTTATACGGACCAAAAAGTATCGGAATTCATACAAAAGGTGGAAGAAATCCAAAAAGCGAATACCAATCCTCCTATTGATGGAAAGCCGGAGGACCAGGAAGCAGGTTAAAATTTGACTACCGCTTAAAAAAATTAACAAACACGACCAGCCCTGTATTAACTTCGCTATACAGGGCTTTTCGTTCGATGATTTTATAAAATATTCACCTAACTTTTTGGTTTTTAAAAATCACTTTTGTAACTTACTGTTGTCTCGCTATCATTATTATTCTCGTAGCCCCTATGTGCGTAAGCCCTGTACGGTAATAATGTTCATCATAAAACGCCGAGTTATGAAAAAAAATCTTTTTCTTTTGACTACTATCGCTGTCAGCTGCATTGCACAATTGACAGCCCAGGTGAAGATCGGGGATAATCCCAATACGATCAACGCCAATTCGATGCTCGAACTAGAGAGTACCAATAAAGGTTTCTTGCCTCCACGAGTTCCGTTAAACAGTCTTACAAGTACTTCTCCCATGACAGCCACTATTGCTGAAGGGACAATTGTTTACAGTGATGGAGGTACACTTCCGGACGGGTATTACTATTGGAATGCCACCAGATGGGTGATGTTGAGTACCGCACGGGATAACTACGTCCGGGTGCGTTCTGCTGCAGATTTTCCGGCACCTGTTGCCGGTGTAATCACGCTTGTAGCCGGTGTTGAATACGAGATTAACGGGACAATTACATTAGCAAACTCCATCAATCTGAATGGGTGTACCATCAAAGGAGAAGATTCTGCAAACGATAAACTGGTTTATACCGGGGGAGGTTCTATGTTCACAGGGAATAAAACCGGGAACTTACGCTTCCTTACATTAACTGCGGCTTCAGGAAGTGTATTCAATATAGATGCTCTGGCAACCAATCAGAATATGGTCATACAGAACTGTTTCTTCCTGGGATGCAGCAGTATCGGTACGATTGCAGGGGTTGGAGGAACTGTTTATATTGCAACAATCGCTTGTTTCGTAAACACAAACGGGTTTACTTTCCAGAATGACAATAATGTGGTATTGAGCAATACGCTTTGGGACGCCTCCAATTCCAATATTTATGAACGCTTTATCGGAACCTTCAACGTAATCCAGATCCTGGGAGGAGACCGCCTGACAACATCGGCAAATTCAGCAACTGCATTAGACATCAGTGGAATTACCAGTTTGAATGCAGGAGCGGTTAAAGTAGTTATGTTTACAGGAACCGGGACCTATGTTAACGGAACATTTTCCAATGCGTGGGAAGTTGAAGCTAACGGCATCAGTACACAAAAGGATGAAGTTGCCGGGGGTAACATTTATATCACTACTCCTGCAGCAACCACATTCGCTGCTATAAACACTCCGGTAAAAGTGGCGGGAACAACTACATCTGCAGGTTTATTCCGTGTGACGAACCCCGCGAATAATCGTCTTACTTATAGTGGAAGTAAAACACGGGGATTCTTTGTTTCTGGTGCAATGAGTATCACAAACCCGAACAGCAACCGCTTTTTTTCATTCTACATAGCAAAAAACGGAGTGGTTGTTCCTGAATCGCGCCAGGATATTAAAGTGGTAAACAGTACGGACCAGGTTTCAATTCCAATCTCCTGCCGTGTAACACTAGCGCCAGGAGATTATATAGAAGTTTGGGTTGCCAATCAAACGGCAACAACAGATGTTACTGTTCAGACCCTGAACCTTTCCATGCAATAAAAATCAGGCCGTCATGAAACAGCTCATCATCATATGTACCGTATTTCTCGTCCAGGTTACGGGAATTCATGCGCAGCTTACAAACTCGGGGAATATCCGGATGTTTACAGGTGCGAATGTGACGATTTACGGCGATGTAACCAACAACGGGGCGATTGTCGATTCCGGAACATTGGTTACACTGGCAGGTACCAATCTGCAGACTTTCGGGGGCAGTGTGGTTACAACTTTGAACAACCTGCACCTGAACAACAGCAATGCAACCGGGGTGATGCTTGCACAAGCGCTGAATGTCCGGGGAACACTGACTTTTACCGATGGTTATCTGAATACAACGGCTGTCAACATCCTAACGCTTACCAGTACTTCAGCAGTAAGTGGAGCAAGCAACGCGAGTTTCGTTTCGGGCCCTGTGATTAAAGCAGGAAACAGTGCCTTTGTTTTTCCTACAGGAAAAAATGTGGTTTATGCGCCGATTGCCATTGCAGCTCCTACTGTCGTTACAGATCAGTTCACCGCTGAATATTTCCAGGTGTCACCGAACCCGACCTATAGTACGTCGCTTCATGAACCGGCACTGGACCATTTATCCGATTGTGAATATTGGATGCTTGACCGCACAACGGGAACTTCCGATGTAGCAGTTACCCTTAGTTGGGATACACGAAGTTGCGGCGTCACTGCACCTGCTGATCTGCGTGTGGCACGTTGGGACGGGGCGCAATGGACAGATAAAGGAAATGGCGGAACGACAGGTACAACTGCAGCCGGGACAGTAATTTCCGCTGCAGCCGTTACCGGTTTCGGGCCATTTACATTGGCTTCTTCTACTTCAACAAACCCATTGCCTGTAGAACTCCTAACATTTTCTGCACATTGCGAAGATGAAGAAGTGATTCTTCAATGGAGTACATCCAGCGAAATTCAAAACGACTATTTCACCATTGAAAACAGTCTCAATGCCCTGGATTGGCAAACTGCTGCAACCATTGACGGAGCCGGTACAAGTACTGATTTGAATAATTATACCTGGATTGATCCTTCCAATTCCGGCAGGGATATGTACTACCGTTTATCTCAAACTAATATGGACGGAGAAAAAACAGTCCATCACGTGGTTTATCTTAAAAACTGTTTAATTGCTGAAAATACATTGAGCATTTACCCGAATCCGGCAAAAAGTATCGTAACCGTTTTAACCGGGGAAAAGATCAATCAAATCAGAGTCATGGATCCGGGAGGAAAGACCATCAATGTCCCGATTGATTACCTATACAAACAAATCGATTTCAGTCACATGCCGAACGGGGTTTATTTCATTCAGATAAGTACTCTGAAAGAAACATTCAACGAAAAAGTAGTGATTTCAAGGGATTGATTGATTATTCTTCAAAGCCCCGGTACGAGAGAGCCGGGGCTTTATGTTTTGGATTGTTGATAAACTAAATTGAATTTACCAAAGGTGACGCACATCATTTTTTTAGTTTTCACTACCACCTAGATTTGCAAAAAAAAGCCATGACAAATACCGGTCTGATTGCAAAATACAATATTCCCGGCCCCCGATATACATCATACCCGACTGTTCCATATTGGAATACAAAACAATGGGAAATCACAGCCTGGTGCGAATTGATCAGGGCTTCGCAACAAGATGAACCGGTAAAACAACTGGCTTTATATATCCATCTTCCTTACTGTGATTCGCTTTGTACGTTTTGTGGATGCCACAAACACATTACAACCAACCATGCTGTAGAAAGCCGGTACATTAACGCGGTACTAAAAGAATGGGAACTTTTATCGGGATGGCTAGACAAGCATTCGCAAATCCATGAACTTCATTTGGGTGGCGGGACCCCAACGTTCTTTTCACCGGAAGAACTGAAACGTTTGATTGAAGGGATCAAACGTATTTTTCCCTTTACAGCCGGTGCCGAATTAAGTTTTGAAGCGCATCCCAATTCTACCACGTTAACTCATTTGCAAGTGCTGCATGAACAAGGATTCCGCAGGGTGAGTTTTGGAATCCAGGATTATACCCCGACCGTTCAGAAGGCAATTCACCGCATTCAATCCTTTGAGCAGGTTAAAACAGGTCATCAAAATGCGAAAACAGTCGGATTCAATGCCATTTCTCACGACCTTGTTTATGGCTTGCCGAAGCAAACCACGGACGGATTTCGGGATACAATCGAACGCACCCTGGAACTAAAACCGGAACGTATCTCATTGTATTCCTATGCGCACGTGCCCTGGATAAAAGGAACCGGCCAAAGAGGCTACAATGAGTCAGATCTTCCAGGCCCTGATTTAAAACGTCAGATCTACGAAACATCTAAACAAATACTGGTTGCAAATGGTTACGTGGAAATTGGTATGGACCATTTTGCCTTACCATCCGACCCTTTGGCAATTGCTGCGAGGGAGCAAAAATTACATCGCAATTTCATGGGATATACAACCAACTCATCCAATTTATTGATCGGGCTTGGGATGTCTGCGATTTCAGAATGTAAATTCGGGTTCGCACAAAATGAAAAAAAGACCGAACGTTACCTGGAACTTATTGAAAGCGGTCAATTGGCAATTACCCGCGGACACCGGATGAGCGCTTCGGATATCGAGATCCGCCGGCATATCCTGAACCTGATGTGCCGATTTGAAACAGAAATCCCGAAAGAAACTTTACTCAATCGCCTGGAACTTGAATTGCAATTATCCGAACTTATTTCAGATGGATTAGTTGACTGGAAACAAGATGTCATTCGCATTCTTCCCAAGGGAATTCCCTTTGTCCGGAATTGCTGTATGGCTTTCGATGCCTATTTAAAAGACCAAAATCCGGTGAAACAATTCAGTATGACCATTTAATTGTATACCTTGAAAGGAACTCCAATGCAAAATCCGACAGAAGAAACAACGTGCTATCATTGTCATGATGTGTTACCGAAAACTATTTTCTACTCCGATCAACACGCATTTTGCTGTAATGGTTGCAAACAAGTGTATCAATTACTCTCCGCACATTCACTTGGGGCCTATTACGACCAGGATTACCAGGCCGGGATCCGGCCAAACCACGTACCCGAAGAGGTTTTTTCCGTATTGGATGATGAAGAACTGCGCAAGAAACACATTGATTTCCAGGAAGGGCATATCGTAAAGATTACACTTCATTTACCGCAAATTCATTGTGCCAGCTGCATATTCCTGCTGGAACATTTGCATCGTTTAAATGATGGAATTTTACGTTCCACCATTCACTTTCCTAAGAAGACCGCTACAATCACTATTGATATCGAGCGGATCAAGCTTTCGGAACTGGCTCTGTTACTAACCAAAATCGGTTATGAACCGAATTTCAAGGCAATTGATAAGTCGACCGGTACTTTTAACAAACGACTTTTGTTTCAATTGGGAATTGCCGGTTTTGCTTTCGGAAGCATTATGCTCTGGAGTTTTCCGGAGTATTTGGGGATCGATCATACTTATTCGGGAATCCGGAATTTAAGTTCTTACCTGTCTCTTGCAGTATCTGTTCCGGTACTGCTCTTTTCGGCACAGGATTATTTCAAATCGGCCATTGCAGGAATCCGCCTGCGCAGCCTGAACCTGGACATTCCCATTGCCATAGGAATCCTTGCGCTTTACATCCGAAGCTGCATTGCAATTTTCAGCAATGACGGGCCTGGTTACATGGATTCCTTTGCAGCATTCATCTTTTTTCTCCTGATCGGAAAATGGTTCCAGGGAAAAACCTATCAATGGTTATCTTTTGAACGCGATTTCAGGTCCTATTTCCCGGTAGCGGTCATTAAAAAAACAAATGATTCCACGACCCTCTGCCCCATTGATGATTTACAAGTCGGTGATGAAATTTCCATCCGGAATGAGGAGATCATTCCCTGCGATTGCATTTTACTTTCGGAAAAAGCTACGCTTGATTTTAGCTTTGTAAGCGGAGAAGCTGATTGGATCGAAAAGAAAAAAGGCGATTTAGTCTATGCCGGGGGGAAAAGCATCGGAGAAACCATTCAACTGGTTGTCTCAAAGACCACAGAACGAAGTGTTTTAACTCAATTGTGGAACGACGGACATTCCAAAAAAACAGAATTGTTCTTTCAGACCCGGCAAGACCGGATCTCGAAATACTTTATTGCTGCCGTGATCGGTTTGGCACTCATAGCTTCCATTGCCTGGATTTTCATTGATCCCTTCCAGATTCCTGAAATTGTCACTGCAATTCTGATTGTGGCATGCCCCTGTGCTTTGGCGTTATCTGTTCCTTTTGTATACGGAAATATGTTGCGTGTCTTGGGAAAAAAAGGGTTTTATCTCCGGAACACAGCAATTATCGAGCGGATCCAACAATGTAATTACCTGGTGTTTGACAAAACGGGTACCTTAACCGAGCAAGACCACAAACAGATCCAATATACCGGTAAGACGCTTTCCGAACCTGAGAAACAGGCACTTTTTCAAATGACGAAACATGCCGTTCACCCTTATGCAAAGGCCATTCACGAAATGTTATCGGAACAGGTTATCGGATTCAATTCAAATGAAACTGCACTTGAGCTACCTGGAAAGGGAATTTCTTTTAAGACATTCCAATTGGGATCCTCTGCTTTCATCGGACTGGAAGAACAAAACAACGACGAATCTGTTGTTTATTTTGCTTCCGAAGGAAAATTGCTGGGAACGTTTAAATTCCAGTCGAAATTGCGATCCCAACTGAAAGAACTGGTCCAAAACCTGGCATCAACCTACCGTTTGGCTGTTATTTCAGGGGATAAACCAACCGATTCGGATTTACTGAAAACCATATTCCCACCTGAAACCAGATTTTATTTCGAGCAACAACCACTTCAAAAAAAGGAATTCATCCAACGCTTACAGGCAAATGGCCATTACACATTAATGATCGGGGACGGATTAAATGATGCCGGAGCTTTAAATGAAGCTTTTGTAGGGATTGCCCTTTCAGAAGACCTGGTTCGGTTCACGCCTGCATCGGATGCAATTCTGAAAGCAGAAAACCTACGATACCTGGCTTCTTATTTCCATTACATCCGAAAAGGAAAAAACTTCCTCCGCATCTGCTTTGTATTTTCACTTTGTTACAATCTGACCGGGATCGGTTTTGCAGTGAGCGGGCAACTTACACCATTTGTGGCAACTATCCTTATGCCCTTAAGTTCCATTACCGTTGTCGGATTGGCCACCTTTCTTACTCTTCGAAAAAAGCTTCCTCCTACTGGAAATTATGTACTAAACACAGGTAACTTATAAATCATATCTCTACTAACGAGAATCCATCACCTAAACGTAAAAAACTTACGAGCTTTGAAGATATCTTTGTTTCTGATTTGAGAATTTTATTTCTCACAAAAGAGTATTCATTAAACCAAATTGTTACTTTTACACTTGGATTTTGGAAAAACGTAACGAAATGAGCTAACGCCATTATGTGCTTATCCGATGAATTATCGGGAAAGCCATCAGCAAAGCGATTGAAAACCACTCACTGGATCCAAAAAAATTCAGCGAAACATACAAAGACCTACATTCCGACAGGTTTCTTTACCGGAACCCTGCGGAGAAAAAGTTTATTATAACATAACACGAACGGGGTACGCCGAAAAACCGTTCATGTGAAGAAAAGGAATCAGAGTAGGCATTTAAATTATTCACTATCATGAAAAAAATCACTTATTTGCTGTCACTAACAGCTTTGTTTATCTCACACCAATCGTTCTCACAGGAAAACGTCGTTCCCGAAAACGGAAATGTGGGTTTGGGGACAACCACACCCAATGCGCGTTTGCAGGTTGCAGGATCTGCGCGGATTGATTCAACGCTTATTGTAAGCGATTCCGTAGTTATGGCATCCAGCGCAAGCGTTGGAGAAGACCTGAAAGTATCCGGGAACCTGTACCTGCCGAATATTCCTGTGCTAAACAGCATTCATGACGAAACTATTTTATTGACCAACGCAGAAGGATTGACCGAAAAAGCGAGTATGGATGTCCTGAACAACATCCTGTATTCCAAACACTGTTCTGCTGTTGGCGGAGTAGTACAAAGTCCAACCTGGGCAAACGGGCCGAACAAGATATTCAGTGAATGTCCGGAAGTGAGGGTTGGAATCGGAACCGCCAATCCTTCCAGGAGCCTGGATGTAACGGGTGATATAAAATCCGGAGCACACGTCTGGGCCAACGGTTCCGTGTCTATTGGTGCGGATATGAATACCTTTTCAAAACTGAGCATTGTAAATACGAATAGAGCAGCAATCATCCAGGGAAATGCAGTTGGCAACACTACTGCTTATCAGCGTCTGATGTACTTTGAGTATAATAATGCAGACACAAAAATCCTGGAAGTTGTCAATCCTACAACCGGTAGAACTCCATTTGCATTAAAGGCTAACGGAGCAATGGATATTGATAACGGGACAACACAGATTTTCCATTTGGGAACAGAGGGTTCATTGGAATTAAGAAGCGGCGGATTACAAACGTTCAAAGTTGAAACAAGCGGGTTAATCCGTGGTCGCAGAATGAAACTTGACTTGAATACCTGGGCAGATTACGTTTTTGAACCGACTTACCACTTGATGCCTTTGAGTGAAGTAGAAACTTTTGTGAAGAAAGAAAAACATTTACCTAATGTCCCATCTGAACAGGAATTGAAAGCTGAAGGTGCGGACGTCATGGAAATGAACAAGATCCTGATGGAGAAAGTGGAGGAACTGACTCTGTATTTGATTCAGCAAAATAAGAATACAGAAGAGTTGAAGGTGCAATTGGAAGCATTGCAGGTGAAATTAGCTGAATTGGAAAAAACGCAGAAATAATGAGTAAGTATTTATTCTTTTTGCTTTTGCTGTTCGGGATAACAACGAAAGTGAGTGCCCAGGAAATGATGCTGAACGGGAGTTTTGAGGATTGTGATGGGAATGCACCTCCTGGAACACTTTATCCTTACAGTATTGAGTATGGAGCATACTGGCATAATCTCGGTTCGGGTACAAGTGATTTAATTAATCCTTGTGTTCCAGATGAAGTTTCCGGAAACCCTTGTTTCGGAGTCGGATGTGGTCGATTTGGTATTAATAGCAGCGGCTATGCAGAATATTTATATGGACAAACACTTCCGCTGACTGCTGGACAAATTTACGAGGTATCTTTTTGGATCCGTAAAGATTACTCAACAGAAACGTTACGAAAAGTAGGTTTGGCAATTACTGAAACCGTTCCTACTCCTGCCATAACTTCCTCCACTCCGTTAATCTCAGAGGTTATATCCAGCACTCAATGTGTGAAATTGAAAGCGTGCTTTACGGCTCAGAACAGCGTAACACATTATGTTACCATTGGTCCGTTTGGAGGTGAAGGATCGCCCGAACCTATTCTTTACCTGGTTGACAGCGTAAGTGTAATGACTATTCCTCCAACTACTCCGCTTCCTCAAGCAAGTCTAAGTGCTTCCGAACCGGTACTTTGTTTTGGTGAACAAGTGACTTTGGATGGAACAGGCTCTGCCAATGAAACTTCATATGAATGGAACATCTATAATACAACGAATGGGAACAATCTTTTTTACAGCTCGGGAATCATCCAGGGAACTGCAGGTACTTTAACTCCTTCGTTATCTTTTCCAATGCCTGGCAGTTGTTATAGGGCTGAACTAACCGTCTATGGAGTTTGTAAAGACGTTGCCACGGTAGAATTTTGTATCGCAGACCCCAATATCGATTTCATCTTTGACGGTAACCCCGTCTGTGAGAACTTCCCTGTTGATTTGCAAGTCACAGGAGATAACGGGTGGATTTACACATGGAGTCAGGGAAGCCAGCAATTAGCAACAGGAACAGGTCTAAAAATGGTAACTGTAACCCCCACGATTGGAAATGCAACTTACACCGTTGTAGTCACAACCCCGGAAGGCTGTACACATACAGAAACATTAACATTAAATGTAAGTTCGCCAAATAATATAGCACCGTGGATGGACGGGATTAATGGAACAGGAGAATATACTTATTATGTTAGTCAAGGTGATGCGGTATTCTTTAATTCATTGTTGTCAAATGATCATCCGAATGAACAAATTGATCTTTCAACGGATAATAATATCCCTTCAGGATTTTTACCTGTGATTCCTGGTCCATATGGTGGCATATTTTCATTGAGTTGGGTGACGTCATTAGCTACCGCACCGGGAGAATATTATTACCAAATAAAGGCAATTGATGACAACGCTTGCGATCCAGATACCAGTATTTTCAAGTTTCGAATTATCGTGGTCTGTGATCAATGTCCTGTTTGTATCAGTTATGAGAACAGAACTCCAGGCGGAACACCACTCCCTGCCGAGACAAAAGCCGGAAAATGTATTCAGGTAGGTTTTTCGCAAACAGTATCAACCGGAAATGCAAGCGTTTTGTTTCAAGCAGGTAAGGAAATTTTGGAAGGACCTTTTTTTGATGCCGGACCTGGCTATGAAGGTGTCATTGAACCGACTACCTGTGTAACCGATTGTGAAGATTGTTGTACCGATTGGGCAGGATTTACGTATGACGAGCTACCCAATCCATTTTACATGAATTTTGGTGACGACGATCCGACAAATGACTTCATCCAGGTAACAGATACGTATCATCCATTTTGTGCTTTCAATGCAAAAGGATATAGTTTTGAGATTGTAGATGTTCATCAGAACCTAATGAATAATCAAGGAGGAACAGGGCACCAAACAACTGCTTGCTGTGCCTTGGAATCTCCAGCACCGGAAAACCCGATTCTACATTCTTCAATTTGGTGGAATGGTTATACAGAAAACATGTGGGGTAATACAGTTCGTCCGAATTCAGGAGTTTATACCTATGTCCTTACACTATATGGCTGTAACGGGCAGGAGCTTACTATGCATGGATTCATTGAGGTGTTTGGTAGCAATGGAATGGTACAGGCTCCAGGAGGAACTGAGCAAGCAGAAGTGACTTTAGCCGAATCTCCTTTAGGACCAGAACAGCAAAGGCAATTAGATCAAGCTATCGCTGAGCATAATCGTTTTGACAGAGAACTGAGTTTATCACCAAATCCTACAACAGATTTTGTAACCATTTCAGGTGTTGGATCAGATGATGTGTATTATCAAATATTCGACGATAAAGGCATTATGATCTCGCGGAAGGAAAAAGCGGAAAACCAAAGTTTCTCTTTAACAAATTATTCCAAGGGAACGTATTATATTCGTATATATTCCGGAACAACGTATGCCGTTCGGAAAGTTGTAAAAATGTAAAGATGGGTTTCATTAAAAGATACCAATTACTAATCCCGACATTAATTGTCGGGATTAGTATGTTTTTTTCCTGTACAAAGGAAAAGACACCAATACCAGTAACTCCACAACCAACAAAATGGGAAAAGATTGCAGGACATTATAAGGTTTATGACACTACAGGAGTGTATTTGTATGATATGGATTTGATTCATATCCACAATGACGCGACAAATAGAGATTCGATCCGCTTCGAAAATTTTGATGGAGAATTTACTTTTACAACTCAGCAAGAAGAATTTGCAAATCTTCCTATGTACGTGAGAATTGGAGGTTATGATCCATTATATGATTCAAATGGAAAAAGATGGAAAATAAGTAGTGCTGCCTTTACTTATTATAATAACTGGTATAATGATACTATACCATTTCGCTTTAGTAAAACTAATATCAATTATTACATCTCAGATTTGACCCCTTATTATGCCTGTGATTGCAAGCAAATTGCGGTGAAACAGCATTAATTCTGAAAGATGGTGTTCATTAAAAGATACCAATTACTAATCCCGACATTAATTGTTGGGGTTAGTATGTTTTTTTCCTGTACAAAGGAAAAAACACCAACGCCAGTTACTCCTGAACCGACTAAATGGGAAAAAATCGCAGGACACTACAAAGTTTACGACACAACAGGAGTGTATTTGTATGATATGGATTTAATTCATATTCATAACAATGCAACCAATAGGGATTCAATCCGTTTCGAAAATTTTGATGGAGAGTTCACATTCACAACAAAACAACTTGAAGCAAGTAATTTACCAATGTTTGTACAAATTGGGGGGGGAGATACTTTGTATGACTCTAACAATAAACGATGGAAATTGGGTGCAGGAATTTCTGATTATTACAATAATTGGAACAATGATACCATTCCGCTCCGTTTCCAAAAAACCAACATCAATTACTATATTTCGGATCTTACACCTTATTATGCCTGTGATTGTAAACAGATAGCGGTGAAACAGCATTAATTCTGAAAGATGGTGTTCATTAAAAGATACCAATTACTAATCCCGACATTAATTGTCGGGATTAGTATGTTTTTTGCCTGTACTAAGAAAAAAACACCAACACCAGTTACTCCGGAACCGACTAAATGGGAAAAGATTGCGGGGCATTATAAGGTATATGACACAACAGGAGTGTATTTGTATGACATGAACTTAATTCATACTCATAACAATGCTACGAACAGAGATTCTATTCGGTTTGAAAATTTTGATGGAGAATTTATTTTTACTTCCGAGCAACAAGAATTTTCTAATGTTCCTATGGGTATTACTATTGGTGGTGGAGATACGTTATATGATTCAAACAATAAGAGATGGAAGTTGTATGGACCAAGTTGGTTAGACTATAACATATTTTATAGCGATACAATTAGGCTCCGTTTTAATAAAACGAATATCAATTATTATATTGAAGATGTAACTCCTTATTATGCCTGTGATTGCAAGCAAATTGCAGTGAAACAACATTGATTTTTTAGTGCGACTATTCACACAATATCAAGTACTTGTTCCAGCATTGATTGTCAGTGTTAGTTTCTTTTTCTCATGCACTAAGGAAAAGACGCCAACACCAGCAACTCCACAACCAACAAAATGGGAAAAGATTGCAGGACATTATAAGGTTTATGACACTACCGGAGTATACTTGTATGATATGGATTTAATCCACAGCCATAATGATGCCACAGATCGGGATTCTATCCGTTTCGAGAATTTTGATGGTGAATTTACCTTTACAGCTGAACAACAGGAATTTTCTAGCATTCCATTTGGAGTTACAATTGGTGGATATGATACATTGTATGACTCTAATAATAAGAGATGGAAATTGTGGGCAGGACTTTATCTTGAATATTACAATATTCTTAATAATGATACTCTTCCAATACGTTTTCAAAAGACTAACATCAATTATTACATTGAGGATGTAACTCCCTACTATGCCTGTGACTGCAAACAGATTGCGGTAAAGCAGCATTGATTTCGTAATGAGCCTGTTCACAAAATACCAATTACTAATCCCGGCTTTTATTGTCGGGATTGTTTATGGTTGCTAAATGTCATTTAGTAACTCGTTTCATCTTCAGGAATTTTGAGTAAAACTCCTGTAATCCATTCTTCAAAAGCAGCTGATCTATCAACAGTAAAACATGATATAAATCAGCTTTTACCATTACTAATGTCATATTTTACCTAAGCCTTAGTCCTGTTCTTTGCATTATGGGAATGATCTACATAATGCTAATCGTAAGCCTCTGTCTCGCAGTGTTTTTCTTAGTTATTTTTCTTTGGGCTGCCAAAACCGGGCAGTACGACGACGATTATTCCCCTAGCGTCCGCATTCTCTATGAGGATGATTCCACTAACGAAATAAATCAAAACAACGATGGAAATAGAAACAGTAAAGTACGACAATAGGATTGTCAAAAATTTTGCATTCGCAACAATTCTCTGGGGAGTTATCGGAATGCTGGTCGGGTTAATTGCCGCCCTGCAACTGGCCTTTCCCGAATTCTTCAATGATTATTTAGGATTTCGATACATTTCGTTTGGTAGAATCAGACCACTGCATACCAATGCCGTGATTTTTGCCTTTGTAGGAAACGGGATCTTCATGGGAGTTTATTATTCACTCCAGCGCTGATTAAAAACGCGTATGTGGAGCGACAAACTCAGTTATTTGAACTTTTGGGGCTGGCAATTCATCATTGTTTGTGCCGTTTTAACCTTACCCTTCGGAATCAGTTCCAGCAAAGAATATGCTGAATTGGAATGGTGGATTGATATCCTGATCGCCCTTATTTGGGTCCTTTTCGGATGGAACCTGTTCGCTACCATTCTCAATCGCCGGGTAAAACATTTATACGTTGCTATCTGGTTCTATATAGCCACTTTCGTGACAGTAGCTATGCTGCACATCTTTAATTCATTTGAACTACCGATCTCTTTCCTGAAAAGTTATTCCTGGTACGCTGGTGTCCAGGACGCCCTGGTACAATGGTGGTACGGACACAATGCGGTAGCTTTCTTCCTGACAACACCTTACCTGGGATTGATGTATTACTTTGTTCCGAAAGCTGCCAATCGACCGGTATATTCCTATCGCTTGTCGATCATTCACTTTTGGGCGCTGATTTTCATTTACATCTGGGCCGGACCGCATCACTTGTTGTATACTTCTCTTCCTGATTGGGCCCAAAGTTTGGGAGTTGTGTTTTCCGTAATGCTTGTGGCACCATCCTGGGGAGGAATGCTAAACGGATTGTTGACACTGCGTGGTGCCTGGGACCGTGTGAGAGATGATGTAATGCTGAAATTCATGGTGGTAGCCCTCACTTGTTACGGTATGGCCACTTTTGAAGGACCGCTTCTTTCATTAAAATCAGTGAATATGCTTTCACATTTTACTGATTGGACCATTGCCCACGTACATGTTGGCGGACTTGGCTGGAATGGAATGATGACTTTCGGATTGATTTACTGGTTAATCCCTAAAATGTTCAAAACGGAATTGTACTCCCGCAAACTTGCCAACCAGCATTTCTGGATCGCAACCCTGGGAATTATTCTCTATGCAGTTCCAATGTACATCGCCGGATTTATGCAGGGTCTAAGCTGGCAGCACTTCAACCCGGACGGAACTTTGGTCCATAAAGACTTTCTGGAAATCGTTATTGATATGAAACCGTATTACATCCTGAGATCAATCGGAGGATTACTGTTTATCATCGGAGCTTTAATGCTGGTTTACAACATCTTTAAAACGGTGAAGGCAGGCTCTTTTTCAGCAGATGAAACCGTTGAAGTGACTGTTGAAAGAGCACATGCAACTAAAGGAAAGGAATACTGGCACCGAAAAATTGAAGGAAAACCGGTTCGCTTTATGCTTGTAAGTATTGTTGTAGTTGCAATCGGAGGTTTAGCTGAAATTATCCCGACGATCGCTGTTAAATCCAATGTACCGACGATCAGTAGTGTAAAACCTTATTCTCCACTCGAACTGGAAGGCCGGGATATCTATATCCGGGAAGGATGTAATAACTGCCACTCACAAATGATCCGGCCTTTGCGTTTTGAAACAGCACGTTATGCACCTACTCCTGAAAGCGGTGGATACACCAAAGCCGGTGAACACGTTTATGACCACCCGTTTTTATGGGGTTCCAAAAGAACAGGCCCGGATTTGGCACGGGAAGGAGGATTACGTGGAAACTTGTGGCATTATAAGCATATGATCGATCCGAAAGGTTTATCCCCCGGTTCCATTATGCCTGCGTATCCCTGGCTGAAAGAAGATGATTTGGATACCGATTTATTGCCAAATAAGATTGAAGCCATGCAAACGCTCGGCGTTCCTTATCCTAAAGGATATGCGCAAAAAGCACAAGCCGATCTGGACAAACAGGCAATCGAAATAGCACGTGATATTGTCGAAAACACGCCGGAAATTGCATTGAACGGTCAGGACAAAAACTTAAAAATCAATGAATTAAAACGGAAAGAGATCATTGCCCTGATTGCATATCTGCAACGAATGGGGACTGATATCAAAGTTAAAAAAACGAATAAATAAGTTATGTTACGATTTATAAAACATCATTTAGCAAGTGAATCAGGAGTAGAATTCTACGGCATATTTTCCCTGATGATTTTTGTCCTCTTCTTCCTGATTGTCCTTATTCGTATTTGGAAGATGAAAAAGTCCACGATAGAAGAATTAAGCAGTATTCCTCTTAGTTCCGACGATTTAACTCCTCAAAATGAAAGACCATGAAAATCCATCAACTACTTATCATAACAGCCTTGTTATTTCAGGTAACCGGTTATAGTCAGGGCGAAGGTTTATTTAAAGCGAAATGCAATACCTGCCACGCTGTTGACAAAAACTCTACCGGTCCCTGGCTTAAAGGAGTAAAAGCAAAATGGGCCGAAGCAGGCGAAGAAACTGCGCTCTATGAATGGGTACGGAATTCCGGGAGTTTGATAGCCGGAGGTAAAAGTAAAATGGCATTGGCAATTAAAGATTTTTCAGGCTCTGAAATGCCCCCACAACAAGCCACTAACGAGGAAATCGATCAGATCCTGGATTATGTTGATACGTATACACCTCCTGTAAAACAAACTGAAACAGGAGATCCCACATCCGGGAAAGAGGTTAAGCTTATTCCTGATTACAAAGGAAACCTGACCATTTTTTACGCCCTGGGAACCCTGATGATCATTTTACTTCTCGCCATAATCCTGATGAGCAGTTCCATCCTTTCATTTGTTAAGTCAGATGTTTTCAAACAGAAACTGAGAGACCAGCAGAACTTAACGAAATTGCTGGTTATCCTGGTCAGCCTCGGTGCAGTATTTTTTCCCGGATATTCTTACGGAATGAGTACTCCCGACCCAACAAATCCGGCCGAGGCAACCTATCCCTGGCTGTTGGTTGAAAAGTTCGATTTGTATGTTGTCATCGGAATCGACCTGGTATTGCTGATCATTGTGCTTTACCTTCGGGGTTTATTCAATGACTTCTATTACATGGTTTATCCACGTAAGGTAAAAGCAGCAAAACAGTCTCAAAAACGAGCTGTAAAGATTTTGGTCGATTCAGTTCCGATCGAAGAAGAAAGCAGCATTTTAATGGACCATGAATACGATGGGATCCGGGAATTGGATAACAATTTACCACCATGGTGGGTTTGGGGATTCTATGCAAGTATCGTTTTTGCTTTCATCTATATTTTCAATTATCACCTCTTCAATACAGGTGATCTGCAGACTGAGGAATACAATAAGTCCATGGTCCAGGCACAAAAGGAAATTGACCAGTATTTAAAAGAGGCGGCTATGAATGTAGACGAGAATACGGTGACACTTCTTACCGATCAAACGGCATTGGGAAGCGGAAAACAATTATTTGAAGCCAATTGTACGGCTTGTCACAAAGACGGAAGCGGAGACATCGGCCCGAACCTGACAGATAATTTCTGGCTTTACGGAAATGACATTAAAACAGTATTCGGAACTATTAAGAACGGAACAAGCAACGGGATGCCCGAGCATGCTTCCAAACTAAACCCGGTACAGTTACAACAAGTTGCTTCCTATGTGCTTAACATGAAATATAAACCAGGAAAAGAACCACAAGGAAAAGAATTTCCTAAAAAATAAAAGTACCCATTTTGACATCGGGTGTTTTTCTGAAAACAATGAGTCATGGAAGAAGAATTTAGAGATCATATTGCGACAGTTAACCAGGAGGGAAAACGGGTTTGGATTTATCCCAAAAAACCGAAGGGAAAATTTACCAATCGCCGGAAATTAATCAGCTACGCACTACTCATTTTCTTATTAAGCGCACCATTTATAAAGATCAATGGAGACCAACTCATTGAACTGAATATTTTGGAACGAAAATTTTCCCTGTTCGGGGCAACATTCTGGCCACAGGACCTTTACCTGTTCGCGGTAATGCTAATTATCGGTATCGTTTTCGTAATTCTTTTTACGATCATATACGGGCGATTGTTTTGTGGCTGGTTCTGCCCTCAGACCATTTTTATGGAATTTGTCTTTCGCCAAATTGAATATTGGATCGATGGGGACTGGACCAAACAAAAAGCGTTGGCTAAACAGGCATGGAACGCTCAGAAATGGGGAAAAAGAATTCTTAAACATACCATTTTCTGGCTGATCTCTTTTGTAATTGCAAATATTTTCCTGGCCTATATTATAGGCAGTGATGCCTTGTTTAAAATTATAACAGAGCCTGTTCACCTGCATATCGGAGGGTTGATCTCTATTGGAATATTTACTACGATATTTTACTTCGTTTTTTCCTGGTTGAGAGAACAGGTTTGTACGACTATTTGCCCCTACGGGCGCTTGCAAGGTGTACTTCTCGATCAAAATTCGATGGTCGTTGCATACGATTACGTACGCGGAGAAACCCGGGGTAAATTCAAAAAAGGAGAAGACCGGCCAACGGCGAAAAAAGGAGATTGCATTGATTGTCTTCAATGCGTTCATGTTTGTCCGACGGGAATAGATATCCGGAACGGAACGCAATTGGAATGTGTGAATTGCACAGCATGTATCGATGCCTGTGATACGATGATGGAAGGTGTTGGATCGGAGAAAGGACTGATCCGGTTCGTTTCAGAGAACGGGATCAAAAACCGCACACGTTTCCAATGGACCAGGAGGGTTATTTCTTACACTGTTTTGCTGGTTGTGCTGATAGGTATCTGGATTACCATGATGGCCATGCGGGAAGATTTCTCGACAACCATCTTACGTCAGCGCGGATCAACATACCAAATAACCCAGGAAAAAGACATCAGTAATATTTTTGAAATCGACTTGACAAATAAAACGAAAGAATTATTCCACGTGAAGTTGATTTCTGCAGATCCTTCCGTAAAACTGGAACTAGCCAACGATTCACTTAAACTGCCCGGCCAAAAGCATCTGCGTGAACGTTTTCTGGCCAGGTTTCCCTACTCTTTCATCCAGAAAGGGACCCGAAAGGTTGATATCATTGTCATGGGAAATGGAAAAGAAATTGACCGGGTACAGGTGAAAGTGATCGGGCCGAGCTTTTAGGAAGATTAAAAGGATTCAAAGAAGAAACTATTGTATAACAAATAATTAAAATTATGAATTGGGGAAAAGGAATCATTATCGGGATGGCGTTATTCATTGGCTTCATCCTGACCTTAGTAACGATCCTGATGCGCCAGAAAATTGATTTGGTGGAGGAAGATTATTACAAACGCGAATTGAATTATGACAGTCAATTAAGTGCCCAAAAAATATATGCTTCAACTACTGAAAAAATCAGCTTTGAAAGCAAGGCCGACAGCTTACTGATCTATTTTCCAAAAGACTTTCAATCACAAGAAGTAACGGTTAGTTTTCAACGGCCGAATGACAAAAACAGGGATGTTTCTTTTAAGATCGTACCAATAGAAAAAGTAATCATTCCGACAGCAACCTTTCCAAAAGGGATATTCTACTGTACTATTCAAGGTTCAATAAAAAATCAACCTTATGAAATGTCTGAGCAAATTACCATTCCGTAATGATTTTCCTCATTAGTTCATTCGTTTTGGGACTTGCGGGTTCATTTCACTGTATCGGGATGTGCGGGCCGATTGCGCTCGCACTTCCGGTTAACAGAAAATCAACTGCAACTATTTTAATTGGCATTTTAACCGCAAATACCGGCCGGATTATTACCTATACCCTTTTAGGGTTTGTGATCGGAAGTATTGGATTTTCACTGCATTTATTCCGCTTGTTCCAGGTGTTGAGTATCCTGTTCGGGATCGGATTGATTGCCCTTGCCTGGAGAAAACACTGGCTGAAACAGATAGAGTTTCGCGCACCAGGTTTTCAACGATGGATTTCCGGCCGAATGCACCATTTGCTTCGTCAAAACGGACCGCTAAAATTATTCGGAATCGGCTTATTAAATGGATTACTTCCTTGCGGTATGATCTTTCTGGCTTTGACCAACGCTCTTTTAGCTGAAAATCCGATTGGAAGTGCATCTTCTATGGCTGCGTTCGGAATCGGAACACTTCCTGCATTGATCGGAGTGGGATTCTTCGCTCAACACATCAACCAGGCATTCCGCACCAAATTGACCATGGCTTTTCCTTATTTATTATCTGTGATCGGATTGTTGGTGATTTTGAGGGGAGCGAACATTGGAATTCCGTTCCTAAGTCCGAAAATGGAGCAACAAGCGAATACGGGACAACAAAAAACACTGCTTATTGAGTGTCACAAACCCAAAAGCTAACCCAACTTTTTCTCCTTCATTTGCTGCAGTAATTTTTCAGGAATGGGCCTGCAGTTACAGTTCTTTTGACGTTCCTGGTGCCATGTAACCCGTTGCTCGAACGTTGCATTTTTCGGCATCCTGTTTTTTTCGTGCCATTCCTTGTTTATTTTCATAAAGTGATGTATTGTTCTGAAATATAGATGAATTTTCCTCTTGAAGTAATTTAAGAAGATTTTTTACACCTTTCTCACTTTCGTGTAATTTATTTCAAATTTTGCTTATATTTGAGCACTGATTTGAATTAACTTTTCATCCATGAACCCAGTACGCAATCTTGCCTTATTCATTTTCTGTTTACCACTGATGCAGTCCTGTACTAAAGTAAAAGTTCCTGTACCTGAACCTGAACCACCCCATATACTTACAAAATATGAAAAGTTGGCCGGAACTTATAAAGTTTACGATACTTTAGGTAATTATCTCTATCCAATGAATATTAAGTACACCGATACCACAATTGGTAATTGGGCAACTACTTACACCATCTATTTTAACAATTTTGAAAATCAGTTCAATTTTAGTGAATTTCAAGGCGCTATGAACAACCCTCCCATTCCAACAATTAATCTCGGTTATCATGGACCTTTGTATGATACTCTGAACAAACGATGGAAAATTATAGGTCATTCTGACCCGACAGGAAAATTTGATAATATTCCATATGGAGATACCCTGCGTCTTATTTATAGAAAAATTAATATTAATTATTACATCGAAGATCTAACTCCATATAAAGACACAATTATAAAAATTGTTGCGGTAAAACAACCCTAACAAATGTTTACTCACTTATGTGCAGTCGTTTTTGAGAATTGATTATATTTGACAAATAAACACATAACTATTCACTCCTATGAAATTAGTCCTTTTAATATTTAGCCTGATTATCATCGGCATTCAATTTTCCTTTGCTCAGCAGGAACCTACTTCCACCTTGTTTTGGAACAATTACCTACATACAAATCCGGCTATGACGGGAGGGGTATATAAGCACCAGGCAAATTTGACATGGAACAACTATGAAATCAAAAGACAATATGCCGGGCCAAATTACCCGCAAACGATCTACGCCAATTATGCACTAAAGCTTGATAAGGTTCACAGCGGGATTGGGATCAGCTACCGTTACGATTCACCTTCATTCAGAGAGATTCATACGGGGTTGGTTTCATATGCGTACCACATTCCAATCAAATCGATGTTCTTGTCTATCGGTATTTCAGGTGGAATCAAAGCAATGGATATGTATTTCCCGGACAGATCATCCTATACTTCGAAATTTACCTCCGATTTTGGAATTGCGCTGCGTCACGAAAAATGGAACGTCGGAGCTAGTTTAACACAATGGAATGGCCCCGTCCTGCGCTCAAAAGACAGTACTGATTATGGCTATAAATTTGCAGCCCATTTTTGGTTCTTCGCAGATTACCGCTTTCAACTGGGAGAAAACTGGAGTCTCACACCCCGTATTCAGACTGTTATGGATAGGATCGACCTCGTTGCCCATATCCAGGCCATTGCAATGTGGAAAGAAAACCTTTGGTTCGGGGCTGGAATACGAACTTATGTCAATGGTGGTTCAGGTATTCGCGTATCTCCTATGATCGGTTATGATATCAAAGGAAGATTCCGCCTGGGATATACCGCTGTAATTTCAACGAGAAATCATTATTCCCCTCTCTTCAAAAGTGTAACACACGAAGCAGTTCTCGGATTTATGCTGAAGTAGGTGTGTGATTAATCGGGATGTCGCCTCTTCACCCCTGAAAACACTCATAAAATCTGTATTTATACTGCTCAAAAGGGAGTGTCTGTCACGGCAGAAGCTGAAAATTTGTGCATTTGTGGTAGAAATTAAGTCTGGGTGAATTCCCCAATCGAAACAATCAGATCGCTTTAAATGCCTTTCCAAAATTGTCAATGACATCCGAGATAATCATGCTCTCCGAGCTTTGTTCGCTCAGCGTTATATCAGCTGCCAATCCATGAAGGAAAACGGCCAATTTTGCTGCATTTACCGGAGTATAACCCTGGGCTAAAAAAGAAGTAAGCATGCCTGTTAATGCGTCACCCGATCCGCCCTTTGCAAGACCGGCATTCCCGGTAGGATTATAGAACACTTCTTTTGCAGTGATAATTGTTGTAGGATGTCCCTTTAAAATAATAATGAGGTTGTATTCCCGTGCCTGGTTGATCGCAGTATTGATGCGTTCCTCATTGGTTTCGTGAGCACCGAAAAGCCTGTCAAATTCACCGGTATGCGGTGTGATAATCGTTTCCTCCGGAATACTCTCCAGGAGCTTTTTGTTTTCCGAAATGATCGTAAGCGCATCTGCATCGAGCACCATTGGCACTTTCGATTGGATCATTACCGAGATCAACACTTCTTCAGGAACGGGATAAGTGCCAATACCCGGACCTATTCCAATAGCAGAAAACCGCTCCAGTTTATAGTGGTCATCTTCCCTCATCATCAGCATGGCTTCAGGAACGGATACCTGTACAATCATTCGCTCTTCAAATGGTACACACACAGTTAGTAAACCAACTCCGGAGCGAATGGATGCTTTTGCGGCAATTACAGCGGCTCCCATCATTCCTTTTCGTCCGGCAATAATGAGTCCGTGCCCATAATCACTTTTGTTGGAAGTAGCTGCTCTTTCTTTAAGCAGGGAACTGATTTCACTATTGGTGAGCGTATTCATACGTGTAACCTTTTTACTATTAATTTACAAAATATTATCTGTTTTAATGACCTTATTGCCTCCTTACTGTTAATTTTTCAGGCAAGCCAGTTTATCATATTCAAGAATGGTAATCGTACTTCCCAGGATATCAATATACCTGTCCTCTTTGAAGTCACTCAAGGTCCGAATTACTGTTTCCTTCGCCGTCCCAACCAAATTGGCCAGATCTTCCCGTGAAACGTTCATACTGAATTGCCGATCGGCTTCGTTTTTATAGGTATCCGATAACTTTACCAATGCCTCTGCAACACGTTTTCGTACCGAGTTATAGGCTAAACGCATTAGTTGCTGTTCATTTTCAAGCAGATTGTCAGAAAGTAATTCGATAAACTTCCTGGCAACTTCGGTGTTTTTATAAATGAGTGAAATAAAATCATCTTTTGGGATCATATAAATTTCAGTGTCTTCCAACGCAGCTGCCGAATGAATATATTGCTCGTCCTTCATCAGGGAAAGAAAACCGAAAAAATCGCCCGCTTTGTGTAGAGAGCTGATCAGTTCTTTCCCCTGGTCATTTTTCTGAAAGATCTTTATTTTTCCTTTGTGAATGAAATAAACACCTTTGGGATACATCCCTTCGTGAAAAATGGTATCCTTTTTTTTGTAAAGCCTCAGATCCCTTGATTCGGATAATTGCTTCAATGAATCAAAATTTTTAGCTTCATTCAAAAACTCGTAGATCCCGTCAACATTCTTTGCAAATTGTTTTCTCAGCAGCTCATTTTTATTTAAACGGGTCTCTATTGCGCTGAGTAATTCCTGGTCATTGAACGGTTTCGTCAAATAGTCATCTGCTCCCATAGACATTCCTTTCCGTACGTCCTCACGATCTGCTTTGGCAGTGAGAAAAATAAACGGGATACCGGCAGTTGTTTCATTTTTGGACAATAGGTGTAAAACACCATATCCATCTAAAACGGGCATCATAATGTCACAAATAATCAGATCCGGGAGTTCTTTAAGGGCCAATTGAACCCCGTCTTTCCCGTTTTCAGCGGTAAAAACCGTATACTGTGCCAAGTTCAGTATTTCCGCTGTGTTTTCCCGAATATCGGGATTGTCTTCAATCAAAAGAATTTTTTTCATATTCCTGTCTTTTGGTTGGGGAGCCGCAGGATTACTTTGGTCCCCTTATTCTGAGTACTTTCAATGGTAATTTCACCGTCCATCAATTCCAGGTACCTTGCAACAATGTTTAATCCCAAACCGGTTCCTTGGATATGTGTTGCGTTGCCTCCTCTGAAAAACCGTTCAAAAAGGTGTCGCTGGTCTCCTTCGCTGATACCAATACCATGATCCTTTACCGAAATAGTGATGAACTCCTTATCAACTGAAGTCTCTAGCTCGATCACTGCTTCTTCGGGAGAAAATTTAATGGCATTTGAAATCAAATTGAAAAGAATATTCCTAAGGAGTTTTGCATCCACCCAAACGGTTTCTTCTCCTGAAAATTTCTGAATAATGGATTGTTTATTCCGAAGCATTCCATGCATTTCGGAACCAACATCGATCAGGAATTGTTTCAGGTCCAGTTCTCCCGGATGATTTTCAACCTTGCCCTCCTCCAATTTGGATACGGACAGAAAATCATTGAGTATATCTGTCAGGTTGATGATGGATTTTTTAATCTTATCAATATGCTTTGCATGATTGGCCGGGTCATTCCGTTCATGGTAAGTTGTAACCAATGAAAGTGATGACATCATGGTAGTAAGCGGGGTCCTGAACTCATGAGAAGCCATCGAAACAAATCGCGACTTCATCTCGTTCAACTCTTTCTCTTTAACCAGGGAAGCATCGAGTTCTTTCTTTGTCTTTTCCAGTTCCTTAATGGCCTCTTCGAGCACCAGGGTCCTGTTTTTGACCTGTCTCTCCAAATCTTCGGAATAGTTTTTGAGTTTCAGTTCGGTTTCTTTTCTTAAAGTGATGTCAACAATAAATGCGATCACATAGTTCTCATTGTTGACGCTGTACGGACTTAAACTGATTTCAACCGGAAATTCCGAACCGTCTTTTTTTAATCCGAATAGTTCCATCCCCAATCCCATAGCCCTGGCATGTGGATGTTTCCCGTAAGCTGTTCTGTTGTGCTGATGCTGATGAGCAAATCGGGAAGGGACCAGTGTTTCAATTTTTTGTCCTGTTAATTCTCCTGGTCCATAACCGAATAGTTTTTCAGCACTGGGATTAATACGTGTAATTTGTCCTCCTGCATTCGTTACCAGAATTCCTTCTGTAGCGTGTAAGAACAACGCTTCGATTCCTTCTTTGCCTTCCATTCTTTTGTAATCGTATTTCATAACGAATATACACTTTTTGACCAGGGATCAAAAGTAAAAGACAGCAACTACCTGCCAGATGATAAAAATCACCTGCCGCATTGATTGTAATCACCAAGTCATGGAAGAACGATTAAAGCACCTTTATTAAAAGTGCTTTACGTAACTCGGCCGAGGTTACAATTCCCTTCCAATCACGGAATAGGATGGCGTTTTAACCTCGATATTGTTCTCAACGGATGAAACTCCGGGAGCATTCCAGGCCACATGTTCAGCCTCTCGTTTTTCTGAGTAAGAAGATACTTTTCCTGTAAGCACAACCTTGCTTCCAATATTTTCTATGTGAATACTATTCGCATCGATAATAGCATTCCTTTCAAATGCTGCTGAAATTTTCTTCTTGACGTCTGCAGGATCTAATTTTGGAGTAACTTTTACAAGATTACTGATCCCTTTAATCCCAACAATGCTCGCAATAGCATCCCGAACCGCGTTTTGTTCATATGCCCATTCCACCATTCCCTGTGCTGTAACCCAGGCGTTTTCGACTTTAATTTTGATCTTGTCGTCCGGAACAAGTGCATTCCATTTCAGAGCATTCACCACTGCCTGTGCCAATTCAGCATCTGTTTTTTGATCATGGTAACTCAACCTGATCTCTATGTCTTCTGCTATCCCCTTAACACCTGCAACTTTAAGCGCAGCTTTTTCAGCCATTTTCTTTTCCTGATAAGTATCAACCGTCCCCGAAAGAGTAACCACCCCGTTTTTCACTGCAACACCAACCTCGGATGAATGAATAGCAGGTTCCCATTTCAACTCTTCCATTACATGTTTCTGAATTTCAGCATCTGTTTTCATATACTGTGAATTAAAAGTTTACAGTGCAAAGATTCCATTTAGGAAACCTGAAAGAAATGACCCAGATGAAAAAACGCATTGACATACGTCATATGGAATAGTGACACGTCTCATTTCAATTCGTTCGGATCCCCTCTAATTTTGCTCAAAACATCCTCATTATGGAAATGATCGAACAATATCACTACGTATCAGCAATTACTATTGCACGGGTGTTCCTGGGTTTTCTTTTTTTCTTTCAGGGATATGATGCTATTGTTAAAATTGGAATGAAGACCGTTATTAATACGTACCAGGAACGATTCGTTCATAAAGGAATACCGAGGCTTTTTACTTCATTGGCTGCATTATTCACTTCCTATAGCGAATTAATTTGCGGAGGGCTTTTGATCCTCGGATTATTCGAATTCACAGCACTTTACCTTTTGGGCTTGAACCTCATCGTTGCCGGAATCGGATTTGGAATGAATGAACCACTTTGGGATACGCGCAATGTACTCCCACGAATGATTTTGCTTCTTCTCCTCCTATTAACTCCTATTGAATGGCATAATTTCTCACTGGATTACCTATTCTTTAAACATTAAAACACGGAATCATGAAAAAAATACTTGTCCCGACGGATTTTTCGAAACAATCTTTTAACGCTTTGAATTATGCAGTTCAACTGGCAAAAAAAACCGAAGCTGAAATTTTGCTCTTTCACGTCTATTCCGTACCTGTACTTCCGGAGGATCCGACCCTTATCAGCACCGCGCAATATTTGGAAGAAGAAGCCCTCGAAAGTTTGGAAAAACTAAAAGAGTCACTGGAGGAACTTGATTCCAGCCTGAAGATCAGCTATGCCGCTAAGGCGGGGGCACCAGTAACTGAGATAAGTGATTATGCAAAAAAACAACATGTTAACCTTATTGTTATGGGAGCCCAGGGAATCGGGTATATCCAGGAACGGATATTCGGCAGTACGACTTCAACCCTTATCCGCAAAGTGGAAATACCTGTAATGGTTATCGATAAACAAGTCAGGTTCAAAGAACCAAAAAAAATAGTCTTAGCGGTTGATTTTGCGGAAACGGATGACCAGGTAGTCCTGGCACCACTCAAAAAGATTGCCGCAAAATTCCAATCACATATCTGTATCCTGAATATTTTCACTGAGGCCAATGTCATTCCTACATTCGGTGAGATAGCTGAAAGTTTCAGGTTGGAAAAAGCTTTAAAACACACACATCACACTTTTTTTGAGGTGGAGCATCCAAATGTCGTCATGGGAATTAACGAGTTTGTTGAAAAGCATGCCATTGACCTGGTTGCGATTATTTCGCGAAAACATTCCCTGATCGGACGTCTTTTCCGCGAACCAGTGACAAAAGCAATGACCTTCCACAGCCGTGTACCGCTATTAGTTCTTCACGAATAATAATATACAATGAAATTAACTATCAACGACCAGCAAAGTATTGAACAAGTACGTAGTGCGTTCAACAAGAGATTTCCTTTTCTAAAGCTGGAATTTTTTTCAAAAAGGCATGAACCCGGTGAAGCTTCACCACTCCGGTTCCTGATCCGAAAAGATGTAACCCTTAAAGAATGCCGCACGGTGCATAATTCTGGCGAGATTATCATTACTCCGAACATGAAAGTAAGTGAGCTTGAACAGCTTCTCTGGACAGATTTCGGACTTGGTGTCCAGGTATTTCGCAAATCCGGGAAAGTTTGGCTGGAAACCATTTTAACGGATACCTGGACATTGGCAGAACAAAATGCAGAGGGCGAATTATTAAGTAAAGGAATTGAGCCCGAAGAACCGGAATATTACCAGGATCGAGATTAATAAAAACATGTATTCATTTTAATACCAATCAATATGAAACCAGTAAAAACATCACAAAATGAAGAGTTGACCGCTCCACTATGGTCCGATTTTTTTACAGATCGTTTTTTCTCAGACCGATGGCCGTTTAATGGAATAGACTTGTTCCCGGCAGTAAACATCAAAGAAAATGCTGAAGCATTTCACACTGAAATGGCGGTCCCGGGATTTTCAAAAAAGGATTTTAAGATTGATGTGGAAGGATCCTATCTTACGATCAGTGCCGATAAAGAACGGGAAACAAACGAATCGAATGAGCGATATACCAAGAAGGAATTCGAAAGCAAATCGTTCTCCCGGACCTTCAATCTTCCAGATAATGTAGATGAGGATAAAATTCAGGCAATTTACCAGGATGGAGTGCTTCAACTTACCATCCCTAAAAAAGAAAAAAGCAAACCAACCCCTAAGAAAAAAATCAAAATCTCGTAGAGGGAATTCACCGGTGAGATTCTCTTTGCTGTAAATGAAACCCCTCGATTAGTGCTCGAGGGGTTTTTACTACAACTTAACCTAACCTAACTTACTCTTTGCGTAAGAGCATCTTCGAGTTATTAACTATTTAAGTCAACTCTATTTCCTTTGATCGATTCAAATTTCAAATCGGACCAGTATTCTTTTTAATCCTTTGAAGCGAAGATAAATTATCAAAAGCTGCTCCGCAACCGAGTGATTAATATATCTTGAACAATTGTCTTATTGCTAAATCGTTATTTTTATTTTTTACCCACTAAAATCTTCGTTCAAACTATTGACAATCAGACTATCATTATGTTGATATATCAATTAATATTAAAATGTGTTTTTATTTAAAATCCGTTTATTAATTCACCTTTATATATTTAAAATCATAAATTTCAACATTTAATTATCTGTTAAATGCCGGTTTTAAGAAGTCAATTTGAATGTTAAGCCAAAAAATACCTTCCCCGACAATCTCAATAATGATATGAGTCACGTACCAAAAGTGATAATAATCATTCCGAATGAACGGAAGCTATTTTAGATTTGTTTCCTCAAAAATTACTCTTGCGGATAATTTCCAATTATCCGGCCAGTTTAATAAAAACCATTAAGTATGTACTACTTGCCTCTATTTATCTTGCTTGCACTTGTTGCTGAGATCCTGGGTACAGTGGGTGGTTTTGGTTCGTCCATGTTTTTCGTTCCGATAGCCGGTTATTTTTTCGATTTTCATTCCGTACTCGGCATTACTGCATTGTTCCATTTATCCAGCAATATTTCAAAAATTGCATTGTTCAGAAAAGGGTTTGATAAGAAATTGGTTTTAACGATCGGGATTCCGGCAGTGCTTTTCGTGATTGCAGGTGCTTTCCTGAGCCGCTTCGTCAACTCATTACTTCTCCAGGTAATACTGGCAGTTTTCCTGCTCATTTTAAGTCTGTTACTGATGCTGTTTAAACAGATCCGGTTGAAACCAACCACCACCAATTCTATTACCGGCGGAGCTTTGTCCGGAATCACGGCTGGGCTTTTAGGAACAGGAGGTGCAATTCGCGGACTGACACTGGCAGCATTCAATCTCGATAAGGAACGTTTTATAGCTACATCTGCCATCATTGATCTGGGAATCGATTTGAGCAGAAGTGTGGTTTACTTCTCCAACGGGTATATACACAAGCATGATTACTACCTTATTCCTATTTTATTGGTTGTTGGTATTGCCGGAACATTTATCGGAAAAAAGCTCCTGGCCCGCTTTTCAGAAGCTCAATTCAGGTACATCGTACTCAGCCTGGTGTTTATTACCGGCTTAGTCACCTTCATAAACAGTTTCAAACAATTCCTGAAATAGTGACACAGATCATATTTCCAAGAGATCAGAATCATTGTCTATAAGCAGAAGCCATCTTAGCTTTGCTCGGTAACTCTAACAACCTTGTTATGAAACGACTTAGAATCATCCGGATACTCTCATGGATTATTGCCATCCTGATCGGACTGACGAGTTCTTACGGGTTGCTTTTGCCGGAAGTGTACTACAAAGAGACAGCATCCTGGGCAGCAACCGGACAAGATCTGATCAACCTGTTTGTCCTTCCTTTTTACCTGTTTAGTACCTTAATGATGAGTCAAAAGAAAAACAGCTTTTCTTCGCTGTGGACAGGCATAACATGTTATTTTATTTACACTTTCCTGATTTACAGTTTTGATATTCAATCCAACCCGATGTTTCTTCTTTATACATCCATACTGGGAGTGTTGATTTGTTCGCTCTTGGTTTTCCTCTATTCCAGCAAGAATGAGCCTCATGTAAGGGAAACAAATTCCTTTCCGGACCAGGTGACAGGTACTTACTTTATATTCACTTCCATTCTTTTTTGCGGATTGTGGCTTTCCGAAATCCTGCCGGCAAACCTGTTTAACAAAGCTTCGGAAACCATGGGATCCCTACCTGCTAATCCCGTTCATGTTCTTGATCTTTCCATTGTATTACCCGGAATTTTCATAGGAGGAATTCTATTGCTTCGAAGAAAAAGGCCGGGACAGCTATTGTCACCGATGATCCTCACTTTTTCATTACTGATGCAATTAACCATTGGTGTATTGATGTTGCTTCTCAACGAACAGGAACAGCAAGGCCTAGAAATTGTTTGGTTTACATTCGGATTGGCAACAATCAGTCTAACCCTTCTTGTTTTGAACCTAAGAAAATACCATATTGCATTATGAATAATCCGTTTTCAGTCACTAAGGCATCCGGCGAAAAAAGTCCCTTTTCAGAAGATAAGGTTCGAAAATCCCTCCGTAAATCCGGAGCAGACGATGAGCAAATTGAGTTCATTATCCAGGAGATCCGCAATCAACTTTATGAGGGGATGTCGACCCGCGCCATTTACAAAATAGCTTACTCTTTATTGAAATCCGGGTCGCGCCATCATGCGGCACGCTATCATTTGAAATATGCCATTATGGAACTCGGCCCTTCCGGTTTTCCATTTGAAAAGTTCATCGCCGAACTCTTAAAAGCAGAAGGATATAAAACGAAAAACGGGCAAATCCTGCAAGGAAAATGTGTTACTCATGAAATTGATATCATAGCGGAAAAAGAGCAGCAACAATTGTTGGTCGAATGCAAATACCACAATCAACGGGGCATCTCCTGCAATATAAAAATCCCCTTATACATCCATGCCCGGTTCAATGACATCGAAGCTCACTCGACTAAAAAAACCGGCCCCAATTTAAAGCAACGCCAGGGTTGGATCGTTACAAACACCCGGTTCACGGCAGATGCAATCCAATACGCCGGCTGTTCAGGGCTCCACTTGTTGGGTTGGGACCATCCTTTCAAAAAAGGACTGAAAGACCGGATCGATCACCATCGCATTTACCCGATCACGTGCCTCACATCACTTACAAGCGTTGAAAAACAAAAATTACTGGAATTGGAAATTGTTCTCTGCAGTGAATTATTAAAAAGAACGGACCTGCTCAAATCCATCGGGATAAAAACAATCCGAACCGCTACTGTTCTGAATGAAGCAACTCAGCTTTGTCATCACGTCATTGCTGAGCACTAACAGATTTTAAACCGAATAAAAACACCCGAATATGGAAATGAATCTGACTATTCAGTTTTTCGGAGCGGCCTCAACCGTTACCGGATCCAAATACCTGCTGGAATTATCCGGTGAAAAAATCCTCATTGATTGCGGATTATTCCAGGGCTTGAAAGAATTGCGCCTTCTAAACTGGCAACCCCTGCCTTTTGACGCTTCATCGCTTGACGCCATTATTTTGACTCACGGTCATCTGGACCATGTCGGTTATCTTCCTTTACTCGTAAAACAAGGTTTCAAAGGAAAAATCCACGCCACGGGACCAACCATTGAAATTGCAAAACTGATCCTTATGGACAGTGCGAAAATCCAGGAAGAAGATGCCAAACGTGCAAATCGATACGGATATAGTAAACACCTTCCGGCCAAACCTCTTTATACTTTACAGGAGGCAGAAGCCGTATTCCCTTTATTCCAATCCGAACAGATGGATCAATGGATCAAAATTTCCGATCTTTTCACTTTCCGATTCCGGTACAACGGACACATTCTCGGAGCCACGTTTATCGAATTAAAAGCTGCAAACAAAATATTGGTTTTTTCCGGTGACATCGGAAGACAGGAAGACCCCTTGTTATTTGCTCCGAAAAAACCTGAACAAGCAGACATTTTATTTATCGAATCCACCTATGGCGGCCGTTTACATCCCTCAAATCCGGAAATTCGCCTGGCAGAAATTATCCGTGAAGCAACGAAGAAAAACGGCACAATCGTAATTCCTGTCTTTGCGGTAGAACGCTCACAATTGTTAATGTTTTACCTGTGGAAATTGAAAAGTGAAAATCGGATTCCCGACCTTCCCGTTTACATGGACAGCCCCATGGGAAAGCACGTGTTAACGATCTTCGCTAAAAACCCCGGATGGCATAAATTATCGAATGCGGAATCCGGACAAATCCTGAATGAGATCCGGGTGATCAGCAAACAGGAGGAAACCATTAAATTGGCCAAAGACAACACGCCAAAAATTATTCTTGCAGCATCTGGAATGGCTACCGGCGGAAGAGTACTGACCTATTTTGAGCATTACCTGGGCCAAAAATCAGCAACAATCCTGATGGTGGGCTACCAGGGAGAAGGTACTCGTGGAAGAGCCCTCCTGGATGGGGCCAAGGAAATTAAAATGCGCGGCAAGTATTGGACAGTTAATGCAAACTGCCTCCAGGTAGAAGGTTTATCAGCGCATGCCGATCAAAGCGAATTGCTGGACTGGATCAGCGGCCTGGAAAAGAGACCTGAAAAACTATTTATCGTGCATGGTGAACCGGAAAACTCCGTTGCGTTGAAAATGAAGCTGAAAGAAGTTTATGACTACGATGGAATTATTCCTGGATTAAATGAGGTATACACAATACCGGTTCGGATTAATGAGTGAGAAATAACATTTCCCATTCGAATAATAATGTCGAAAAACGACTGTAAAAATTTCAGCTAAAAAGAAATTTTGTCACTTTTCCTGAAAAAATTTCAGGCAGTACCGGAATGGCATTTTACTTGCTGTGAGATAGTTAGGCTTAGGCCTAATAAGTTCTTAAATTATTGTTTAACTAAAAAAAGAGGTTATGAATCCAGCAAAAAGGAATGGGAACGGAAACAGATTCCCGCTATTTTCCCCGATGTTCGACGATTTTTTTGGCCGCGAACTTTTTAACTGGGGAAACAACAATTATTCGTCAACAAGTACCACCATGCCGTCGGTAAATATCCGCGAAACAGCCGATAATTATGAAGTTGAAGTTGCGGCACCGGGTATGGAGAAAAAGGACTTTAAGATCACTCTTGACGGCAATCTGCTAACGATCTCTTCTTCCAAACAGCAAAGCAATGAAGAAAACAATGATCGGTATACACGCAGAGAGTTCAGTTACCAGGCCTTTCAACGAAGTTTTGAACTTCCAAAGGACGTTGTGGATGAGGACAACATCAATGCCCGTTACGAAAACGGACTGTTGTACCTGTCTATTCCAAAAAGAGAAGAAGCGAAAAAGAAAGAGCCGAAAATGATCGAAATTTCATAATCAGGCCAGAAAAATTCAAGTGGCTGCCTGGAAAGGCGGCCATTTTTTTGTCAGTCTGATCCGGTCAACAGTCGCAAACTGATCCCTATCATAATCTGATTTGACAAACATCATTTCATTTCATCACCCAGTTCCATCTATTTGTATGGAACTCATTTATAAAAGGTGATCTTATGAAAACAATCATTGCTTTGTTAATTCTTGTTGGAACAAGTGTTTATTTCATTTTGCCACAGACGGATGGTTTAAACCCGAAAGAATTCCATGACGCGCTTAAGTCTGATAAAGACAAAATACTGATCGATCTGCGTTCGGCCTCCGACTTTGCGAACGGACATCTCGTAGGTGCGACCAATGTAGATTATAACCTTTCGAACTTTGCATGGAGAATCACCGCATCGACCCCCGACAAACGGATATTCATATATTGCCAGAATGGAGCTCGAAGCAAGGAAACACTTATTTACCTGAAATCACTGGGATATCATACTGTTACCCGATTGGATGGTGGCTTAGATCAATGGCTGGATGCCGGATATAATGTAACGCCTGAAGAATTGATTCCGCCGACAGAATTAACATACGATGATTTTAGCAGAATGCTTGATCTGGAACACCAGGTAATCGTTGCATTTTATCTGCCGGAAGACCGTAACTGTCAAACAGTGTCATCGGCTTTAGATGAACTGGCTGTTATTTACAAGGGAAAAATTAAAATACTTAGAATCGATATTGATACCTATAAGCACCTGGCTACTGAAATGGGCATAGATTTGGTTCCCACCCTTCAGTTTTACGAAAATGGAAACCTGAACGGAACAATTCAGGGAGTGCATCGAAAAGAATACATCGACGAAGATTTCCAACTAAAAGAGAACAGTACCACAAGCTTTTCACCGAAACAAAAAGACAACGGATATTCCTTGTAATCTATCTGGGCAAATACGCTAGGCTTTGGGACTTTTCTTCTTTTTTGCTTTAAAAGGCCAACGGCGTTTTAAATTGCTCATGCTTTCATCGAAATCATCGGCTCCGTTTTCGAAATGCATCAGGATAGAATCGAATTTCTTCAGATAATCAGGGTCTGTGAACAATACCCTAACGATTCCCTTGCCATTTTTCAGGTTATCAGACAATGATTGAAGATCTCCTGAAACAATTGCCAAACTGTCCGTCAGTGAACGGATATTGACAACTGTACGACTAACATTATTTCTCAAGGCCGTATCTCCAAGTATCAGTCCGGCAGCTCCTTTTCCCTGGCGAACATTCCTTACCACTTCACGTAGATCTCCTGTTAGCACTGCAGTATTTTCCCCAACATACCTAAAATGAGTAATAACCGATTGCACATCATTAGATACTGCAGGATCAAGCAACAGGTTGAGTAATGACTGATCACTATTCAGTTTCCCTGAAATAGCGCGCAGGTCTGCGGATATCACATTTAAATTTTGATTTGTTTTATTCAAAGTCTGTAGGGTAGCATCCATTTCTACTGACCTCAACGTACGCAATTTATCCCCTTCTTTTATTTCCGGAGCTTTACTGTGTGATGTATTGATATTAATGATCCTGTTTCCCATTATTCCATCTGTTCCAATAACAGCCACAGCATCTTTCCGGATAAAACGGCAAGCCTCCTTGTCAATAGCCATGGTGACCATTACGGAAGAATCACTGATGATCTCTACCTGATCGACCGTTCCGACGTCTATCCCGGCAAAACGCACACTGTTTCCGCTTCTGAGTCCATTCACGTGGTAAAATTCTGCCTGTATCCGAATAGTAGCACCGAACAACCGTTGTCGGCTCCCAACATAATAAAGTGCTGCAATAATTCCCAGAGTCCCGGTCAATACAATAAGTCCTAATCTGATATTTCTGCTGATTTCTTTTTTCATGATTCAAAAAATTTTCTGATGGCATCATCCTCCGACATCCGGAGCTGCTCATAAGTTCCTTCTTTATAACACCTACCGTCGATCAACATCACGATCTTTTCCGCAACTTTCTTTACACATCGCATGTCATGTGAAATAATGATCGATGATGTCTGATATTTTTTTCCAAGTTCAATCATCAGATCACTGATTTCACCAGCGGTAATCGGATCAAGGCCTGTAGTCGGTTCATCATACAGTATTATTTCCGGCTTAAGAATCAGAGTCCGTGCCAACGCGATACGTTTACGCATTCCGCCGGAAAGTTCTGACGGCATCATGTCAATGGTATGTGGAAGTCCCACATTCATTAGCGCTTCCTCAACGAGCCGGCCCACTTCTTCTTCCGACATTTCCCTCCGATGCCTGCGCAATGGAAACTCCAGGTTTTCCCTAACGGTCATCGAATCATAAAGCGCATTACTTTGAAAAAGGAATCCGACCCTGGAACGTATTTGATCCAGTTCGTGGAAATCTATTCCTGACATGTCGTGTTGAAGTACATGGATACTTCCTGAGTCGGGTTTTATCAAACCGATGATGCATTTGATCAATACGGATTTCCCTGAACCCGATCTTCCAAGAATAACGACATTCTCACCTTTTTTCAATGTAAGATTGAAATTGCGAAGTACCTGGTTCTCTCCAAATGATTTGCAGAGTTTTTCCAGGCAAACGGCAATACCGGAAGTTCCGGTACCAATTCCATATTCCATTCCTGTACTCATATCAGTTGTAATAAATCCGTAATCTGAACAGCCACCAGGTCAAGTACAAATACCAGTAGAGAGGAAATAACAACCGCCGCATTTGCCGATCTTCCCACGCCTTCGGTCCCATGTTGAGTCGTGTATCCTTTATAACAACTGATAATACCGATAGTAAAACCAAAAAAGAACGTTTTGGCAATCGAAGGTATGATATCACCGAAAGAAAGAGCATCCATCACTTGGGTCCAGTAAAGGTTCCAACTGATTGAACCACGAAGGTTTACACCAAGGTAGCCCCCGTAGAGAGAGATTGCATCTGCAAGAATAACGAGTAAAGGAACCATACATGTAACAGCTGATACCCTCGTTACCACAAGGTACTTAAAAGGATTCGTCCCTGAAACTTCCATCGCATCGATTTGTTCTGTCACTTTCATAGAACCCAGTTCGGCACCGATACCCGAACCAATTTTTCCGGCACAGATTAATGCCGTGATCACCGGAACAATCTCCCTGATAAGAGAAACGGAGATCATTCCCGGCAGCCAGGCTTCGGCCCCGAATTTTATAAGTGTGGGACGTGACTGGATCGTAATGACCAAACCAATAATAAAGCCGGTGGTTATTACAAGCCCCAGTGATTTGTAACCGAGAAAAAAGGATTGACGAAGCATTTCCTTGAATTCGTATCCTTTTCTGAATAACTCTCCGAAAAATCGGATAAAAAAACGAGTTATTTCCCCTGTTTCGATCACTATGTTTCTAATATTTTCCCACATAGTAAGGCTATGCCGAAATAGTATTCGACTTGTTGTGTTTTCGAGACCTCACTCTGTATTCTATTGTCTGACAGGACGCATATGCCCGGTTATGAATTTCTGCTTCCATTACAAATAGTTTAAAGTTCATACCACTAAAGTCATCAATCCTGCCTCCCGGAACAATGACATTTGTCAAGCCCAGAGTTGACTTTTTACATGTGAAGGAATCCATCGCTTTATCAGGTAAATGCCTTGAAATTATTCATGAAGCGCAAGCAGGGGAATGTTCACGTGGAAGGCTAGTTTTTTCGTGTTCGATTCGTGGAAAAGGGAATAGAAAAAGGAGTGTTTTCTCGGAACGATCACCGCTATATCGATCGCTTTATCTTCAATAAACTGGTTAATTCCATATGCGACTTCCCCTTGAGCAAGCGTATGCCAGGTGTAAGGAACTTCTTGCAATGCATTCATGACCTGAGCACCTGTTACTATTCCTGCTTCAAGCTTTACATGTGGTTCAACAATATATAATACATACAGGTGAGCATGGAACATCGTGATCAAATCCTTCAAAGGTTTAAGTATATTTTTATAATCCGCATCCTGGTGATCAGTCGCTAAAACAATGCGGTTAACCGGACTGTATTGCACATCTTTACCAATCCCGAGTACCGGGCAAACAGCTCTGCGCATCAATGAAGTGGTCGTACTCCCCATTATTTTTTCGGAAATAAAACCTCCACCCTGCATTCCCATTATAATCAGATCAACCTGGTGTCTTTCAGCAAATTCATTCACGGTATCTATAACTGTTCCCGGTTCACAGTGACATATCACGGTCAATTGCTTACCGAACTGCTGTTGAATTTTTTCACGGATAACTTCCAGCTTGCGCAAATTTTCCTCAATCAGTTCATCGCTCGAAGGTACCCAAATGTATGGATCCGTAGACACGAAAGCATAATCGTAAACATTGAGTAAGTGTATTTTAAATTTTGCTTTTTGCACGAATTTCAATGCATAATCCAGTGCATTGTCACATGCTTGTGAAAAATCGACAGGTACTAAAATTGTTTTCATAGGGTTATCATTTATAATAAGATTAATATTCACGGCAAAGCCGGCCTTCACAATACCTTTGTTATGAAACAAAAGTAGCCCTATGTCCCACCCTATCTTCTGACTCCTATCAATTTACGTTATGATTTTCATCAATTTCCGGGTTCTGCCAATTGATCAATTTTTAAAATAATGATTTATCGCAGATAGTATTCCGCTACAAGATCGGAAATGATATACTGAAAAAAAATAACCGATTCATTTTTAACACATTAAACATTACTTGGAAATGATTGACACTTATCAATGTAGCATTTGACAAACATCATTTGGATTCATTTATCGAATCCTTCAATTTGTAGCGTAATTTAAATTTCAACAATATGAAAACAGATTCTCAATTGCAAAAAGATGTCATGAATGAATTGAAATGGCAACCTTCCATCAAATCATCTGAAATCGGTGTTTCTGTCTCCGATGGTATTGTAACACTTTACGGTTCTGTAGACAATTATGCAGAAAAACGCGAGGCAGAAAGGGCCGCACTTCGCGTAGAGGGAGTAAAAGGGGTTGCAGAAGATATCGTAGTTGATTTACCATTGGGGAACAAAAAAGATGACTCTGATATTGCTAAAGCTGCAATCAATGCTCTCAAGTGGGATACCATGGTCCCGGATGATCACATTAAAGTGAGAGTAGACAACGGTTGGGTAACAACTGAAGGAAAAGTAGATTGGTTGTACCAAAAAGCGGCTGTTAGCAATGCTCTCTCTAATCTGACTGGAGTGAAAGGTGTAACGAACCTGGTTACGATAATCCCAAAAACAAATTCGGAAGATATCAAAAAGAAAATCACTGCGGCATTTGAACGAAGTGCAACAATTGATGCAAATAATATCCAGGTAGAAAAGATCGGTGATAAGGTCCTGCTAAAAGGTTTCGTGCGCTCATACGCTGAAAGAATTGATGCTCAACATGCTGCATCGAATGCTCCGGGAGTAGCAGAAGTTGAAAATCGGCTTGAGGTAAAGGTGCCTTCTTATGATGAAGCATAGCCTCCGTTTCAATAACCAGCCCAAAGGGTTTGTGGGAATCCCGCAAACCCTTTACTCAGGAACATCTCTTCAAAAAGCTGATAAAATGAGTCTGTACTCACAATTTTAACCGACTATCGAAAACATATAACCTGCTCCGGTAGTTTAAGAATTGTAAATAAAAAAATAAAAGATCAATTGATATGAGCATAAATAAAGAATGGCATTTAAAAAATAAGATGCCGAAAAACGCAACTGAAAGCCAGCGTGAGCAGTGGCACCTGGAACATGAAAAACATTGCAACTGCCGGCCGATGCCTGCTAAGATGAAAGAAAAATTGCGCAAGAAACCAGATCCGGAGCTTTGAGACCTTGTCTATTTTCCGTAAACAAAAATCAATTAATCACAAAGGAATATGAAAGTACTCGTTTATAGTTTTCATGCATTTGAACAGCCCTATTTTAGAAAGAATGAGTTGAACACCAGTCAATTATTCTTTTCAGATCAGGCACTTTCTGTCAAATCCGCCTCATTAAGCGCAGGATACGATGCCGTAAGTTTGTTCACAAGTGACGATGCTTCCGCACCTGTCCTCGAACTGTTGCATCAAAACGGGGTGCGTTTTATAGCTTTACGATCTGCCGGATACAATCATGTAGATCTCAATAAAGCGAAACAACTAGGAATACAGGTAGCGCGAGTACCGGCATATTCCCCATTCGCCATTGCCGAGCATGCAGTAGCCTTAATGCTTGCACTCAACCGGAAATTGATTCAAGCACATAACCGGATCATGGAGCAAAATTTTTCATTAAACGGGTTGACCGGTTTTGATATGAACGGGAAGACAATCGGCATTATGGGAACCGGGAAAATTGGTTCTGCAGTCGCGCGCATTCTGCATGGCTTTGGTGCTCGCTTGCTGGCTTACGACATCGTCGAAAACGAGGAGATCAAACAACGATACCAGGTAGAATACACGGATCTTAAATCACTTTATCAACGATCCGATATCCTGACACTCCATCTCCCGCTCAATGAGCAAACTAAGCACATTATAGATCATAGGGATATTCAGCTCATGAAGCGGGGGGTCATGTTAATTAATACAGCCCGTGGCGGCCTTGTAAATACCGAAGACATACTATCGGCACTAAAAAGCGGGCACATCGGTTATTTTGGAATGGATGTGTACGAAAAAGAACACGGATTATTTTTTGAAGATCACTCGGGTGATATTTTGCAGGATGATACTCTTGCCCGTCTCATGCTTTTCCACAATGTACTTATTACCGGCCACCAGGCTTTTCTGACAGATACCGCTTTAAAAAATATTGCTGAAACCACGATCTATAACCTGGATTGTTTTTCCAAAGGACTTGTTTCAGGAAACGAATTGGGTTGAATCGGAAAGCAATATGTTCCTTACTGTAAAATTCATTAATTTCGGTCTATGGATACAAGTGTTTTTTCCAATAAAGAAATCGTTCCGGGTGATCAGGACCTCGCCATTGCGCTGAAAGAGACCCATCATCTGTGGAATTCAATTAGGGACTATGTTCAAAAAATGGCTCCCGATTCAGCGGAAGAATGGAAATATTCCGGAAAGAAGTTCGGATGGAGCTTCCGGATAAGTGACAAAAAAAGGGTAATTGTCTATCTGCTTCCCAGAGAAGCATATTTCAAAGTCGCATTTGTATTCGGACAAAAAGCCACTGATGCCATTATGGACAGCACGATCCGGGATGCGATTAAAAAAGAACTTCAGGCAGCTAAAGCCTACGCAGAAGGGCGTGGAATCCGCATCGATGTCCAGGAGGAAACAATTTTAGAAGATGTCAAGCACCTAATAACGGTCAAGCTGGCTCACTAAATTCGTCCGGCTTGAGAAATTGAAGCCTCAAAAAAATCACTCACCTTGTTTGAGAAAATAACGGATCAAATCCGTCGTAGTCACAATCCCGCTCACACGATCGTTATCCAGCACGATAATAGAGCTGAATTCTCCTTTTGCCAGGAGAACTCCTGCCTCCGCAATAGAAGTATCCTTACTTACGGTTACCGGGTTGTGCGACATGATATCTTCAACTTTCTTTAAGGAATAAACCGGCTCATTATCATCAAGAGTTGCATCACCGATTGCATGCATGTAATCTGCAAGACTCACCATTCCAACCAAACGATCCTTTTCCAACACCGGAAAATGACGGTGAAATTGCTGCCGCTCATACAGGTGTTTGATGACCAGTATTTTGTCCTGAGGACTGACACATTCAACCGGTGTGATCATGATCGTTGATACGGGTAATTTCAAATTCATACGTATTCAGATTAAATTGCGCGCCATTTAGGCATATTCCATTATCACTCAAAGATAACAGGTTTTACCCAATATAAAAACGGAATAAAAATCATAATGCCTATTGATATTCATCACTTTTTCTTTGCGCAAAATGGCGGAAGTTAGCAACATGAAAGCAAAAACATTTATAGAATTGGCAGCGCTGTCTGCGAACTTGTATGCGATCTCAAGAGAGACGCATCTAATGGAGAAATTAAAGGAATTGTCAGAACAAGGCCGTGATAAGATCAATGAATTCATGTCTGAAAAAATCGTTGATGAAGAAGGCAATGAAATCCCTTTTACGGAAAGAGTCCGGCTGAAAGCAAAAGAGGTACAGGAGGAAATGGAAGAAAAAATGCATGCAATGATCGCGGCATTTTATGAAAAAGTAAACATCGCTCATACCGATAAATTGGTCGAACTGGAACATAAACTGGAAGAACTGAACAGAAACCTGGCCCTGGCGGAAGCGCGAATCAATCAACTGGAAGGCAAAGGTTAAACCCATGGCGTTGTTTGAAAACATACGGCGACGCTATCGGTCTTTCCTTAGGTTTAATCATATCCTTCGCGTTTTTGTCCGTTATGGCTATGAAGATGTTGTTTCCTACCTCATCGAGACACGCAGGTTTTCCATCGTTCGAAAGCTCATCCCCCGGGCCACTGCCCGAAATGCCCGGAAGTATACCAAGTACGAAAAAATGCGCCTGGTATGTGAGGATCTGGGTCCCACGTTCATTAAATTCGGACAGATTCTTAGCAATCGGTCAGACCTGCTTCCTGCAGAACTGATCATTCAGCTGGAAAAATTGCAGGACAACGTGCCTCCACTGCCTGCTGCGATCTCGCGCCAGGTAATTGAGACCGAATTGAAAAAACCGATGGAGGAATTATTTGCCTGGTACGAACCGGAAGCTTTTGCATCTGCCTCTATGGCTCAAGTGCATCGGGCTACCCTGAAAACAGGTGAAAAAGTTGCCATAAAAGTACAACGCCCTGAAATCGGTGCTGTCATTGTCGAAGACATCCGGATTATGTATATGCTTGCCCGGATCCTTGAGCGCAGAATTACTTCCCTGAAAAGTTTCGATCCGATAGGTCTTGTCCAAAACTTCGAAGAAAGTATCCTGAAAGAACTCGATTTCATCCACGAATCGATAAGCATTCAGCGCTTTGCCAGGAATATTGAAGAAGATCCGCATGACAATACGACACATGTTCCGAAAGTCTACAGGGAATACACTACCGGCAAGGTTCTCACTATGGAATTTATTTCCGGCATAAAAGTGACCGACAATAGGATTTTGGAATCGAACGGATACAACCGCAAAGACATTGCTCACAAACTTGCCCTCACCTATGCCAAACAAGTGTTTCAATACGGTTTCTTCCATGCTGACCCGCACCCCGGGAACATACTGGTCCTTCCGAACGGGCATATCTGCTTCCTGGATTTTGGCATGATGGGAAATATCCTTCCAAGAGATATTGAAATACTCGGCCACCTGTTCCTTGCTGTAAAATCCAAAGATGTCATGAAAATCATCCGGACATTGATGCAAATGTCAGACACGGTGACGATCCGTGATATGCGCTCATTGGAATATGAAATTAACGAATTCGTATGCAATTACAGTGTTATAAGTATCCATCAAAATGAAATGAGCACCGTATTGCTTCAGTTGAAAGATATTATTGTGCGGTATGATCTGAAAGTACCGGCTCATTTTTTCCTGCTTGCCAGATCCATGGTAACTATTGAAGGGCTAATTAGTAACCTCGACCCGGAAATTGATATGCTGGAAATTGCCCGGCCTTACCTGTTATCCGCAATTACAAGAAAACTAAACCCGTTCAAATTGGGTATGAAGGTTCTGAACGGCTTATACGAGATCGCCAACTACATGGAAGAATTTCCCAATGACCTGAAAAATGCCGTCCGTAAGATCAATACCGGGAAGGTCAACGTCAATTTGAATCACCAGGGAATAGATCCCTTGGTACACACCTTTAACCGGGTCACCAAACAACTTGCCACTTCTCTGGTAATCGCTGCATTGCTTGTCGGATCTGCACTATTCATTATCCATAAGGTCGGTCCATTTTGGTTCGGATACTCCCGTTACGGCGTGATCGGATTCATTTGCAGCGTCATACTCGGATACGGTCTGGTGAGAAATATCTCCAGGGGTGACCACGATGATTGGGGCGGCTGGAAAGAAAAGCAATAATTTGTAAGGAGCAGAAAACACAACCCGGCTGAACAAATAAAAGACCCATCAGAACTGATGAGTCTTGTTCGCAGTACAGCAGACAAAATCCGATTTTCTTATAAGTCATTAAAATGCTTTTTTACAAATGCATTTTTCTCGTTTTCTGTCATTTTATCTGCTGATTCAAGGGCTATTTTTACATGCTTAAACCGTTCTTTTTCGTTCAGGTAATGATTGAGTTCTTTCTTCGCATTGGTAGGACCGAATAAAAGCACCTGATCATATCCCCGGATCTGATCCGCTATTTCGTTAAAATAAGCTTTCTGGAACTGTTCTTCTTTGTTGTGCAGATGTTTTTCACCTTTTTTCAAAACCTCTTTCTGCATGTCTGATGAGAATTTTGATTGAATAATTTGGTTTTCATTCTTATCCGGATCTATCAGATGTGCAGATGAATAATCCATCCAGATCCCTAAGTTTTTCTTTGTGTTCATTTTTCAGAATTTTGGAGTTAAGTAAGGCGGGGAAACTTTTTCTCCGCCCTTTTTATTAGTCGATTAAGGCGTATTCATAATCAACCTTCAATTCGTTTTCAACATGCCAGATACCCGGAGTTTTCCATGCGATACGGGCAGCTTCCTCCTTCTCATATAATGATGCAACCGTTCCGGTAAGTCTGACAGTTCTTCCAACAACATGAACCCTTATATCCTTATCATTGACAGCCCAGCTTCTATGAAGTGCAGCTTCAATCTCTTTTTGTTCGATAGCATCATTTAATTCAGATTTGATCTTCAGATGATTAAATACGCCCCGAACTCCTGAAACATGCTCAATAGCACGCTTGGCTGCCTCTCTTTGAAAGTTCCAATGTACTTCGCCGTCCAAAGTAACCCACCCGTTTTCTACCTTAACTTGTATCTTGTCATCCGGAACGATAAGATCCACCCCTAAAGCGAAAATGACATCCTTAGCAATATCCGCGTCATCTTTCTTTTTGGAATCGGCAAACTTGACTTCCAACTCTTCTACAATTGCTTTCACACCAATAACACTTTTTGCAGCTTTCTCAGCCTGTAGTTTTTTGGCATAATTATCAACTGTACCTGTCAGGGTAACAATTCCGTCTTTGACAATGACTCCAATTTCTGCTGCTTTTAATAAAGGTTCCCATTTAATGGCATCCTGTACATCCTTTTGTAACTCTTCATTTGTTTTCATGATTCCTTTTATTTTAGATTACACAACAAAAGAATCCAATCAACCGATCGGATAAAATGAGCTTGCTTAGAGGGAGTTATGACAATTCTCAGAATCCGAATTGATCGGTATCAGGATCAGTTTTTCCATACAAACCAATGAGTACTAATGAAAGTATTACAGGAACATTTATCGGAAGATATTGACGAAAATCAACCCGTGAAAAGATCATCATCATTCAATATGATCAATAGGTCATTTAGTTTTGTTCCTCAACCCTAAAATTACCGTTATGGAACAGTTTAAGATCATACGAATACTGTCACTGATTACTACGGCATTTATTTGTCTGGCAAGTTGGCAAGGCTTGATTTCAACCGAAACTTATGCAAAAGAAACAGAATTGTGGGCCGCTCAGGCAAGAGGACAGGATCTGATCAATCTGTATATTATTCCATTTTATCTCATGAGTGCCCTGCTTATTAACCGGAAAGAAAAATACTTCGCTTTGGTCTGGACGGGAATCAATTGTTATTTTATTTATACGTTCCTCATTTACTGTTTTGACATACAGTTCAACCGCATGTTCCTTTTCTACGTGCTTATACTGGGTATGACGGTTTACTCCCTTTTCTTCCTGCTTTATTCTTACCGAAATAAAATCCCTGTTTATACGAAAAGCTCCTTCCTGAATCAACTGACAGGAGGATATTTTATTTTTACGGCAGTCCTTTTTTTTGGTGCATGGCTCTCCGTTATTTTACCCGCAAATGTTTTAAACACAACACCTCCTGACCTGGAAATGCTTCCTACCAATCCGGTTCATGTACTGGACCTGTCCATTGTCTTACCTGGGATTTTTATGGGGGGAGTTTTATTGATCCGAAACAAAAAGCTCGGTTATTTCCTGGCTCCGGTCATACTGACCTTTTCATTACTGATGCAGCTGACCATCGGTGTACTCATGCTGTTTCTGACAGATCATGGGAAGTATACCCCATCAACTCTCATTTGGTTTATCTTTTTTCTGGCATTCACTAGCCTGACTCTCCTCTTATATTATCTCAAAAATAATCGTGCAGATTTATGAGTAATAAACCCACAGTTATGAAGCCCCCGGGAGAAAAGAGTTTCTTTTTAGGGGGAACTGTGTTTCCATTACTCAAATCAGTTTCACACCTCACACGATCAGCTATTGATAAGATTCATACCATTTCTGTAAAATATTCCTGGAGATGAAAAGGCACTCAACGTTTGAAAAGTGGATGTTCATTCCAATTATCGGGATTATACTTTTCGTTGTTCTTTACATCATTGCGGCAAAATGGTATCCTGGCGGTTCAAATGTTAATCGAACGAAGGAAGGATTTGATTGGATCAATAATTATTGGTGCGATCTACTGGCCGATACAGCTAAAAACGGTCTTCACAATACAGGAAGAACGATTGCTTTAACCGGGATGATCATTCTCTTTTCATCAATCGCCGTCTTCTGGTATTATTTACCGGCATTTTTTCATGAGCGAAAGCAAAATATACTGATTATCCGTTACGCAGGAAGTTTGTCCATGTTTATTCTCATCTTCATTTTTACTCAGTTTCATGACACTGTCATCGGTATCGGAAGTACAGTTAGTGTCATTCCCATGGCCGCAACCCTGAAAGAATTGAGAAAACACCGGTTGAAGCTACTCTATTACCTGGGCTGGCTCTGCATTTTATTCATCCTGTTGAACTTTGTCATCTATATCACCGACTGGTTGATCACATTCTTACCCATACTTCAAAAAATTACCCTGTTGTTATTCCTTGCCTGGATTGTACTGATCGACATCAAGTGTTTATTGATTAGCAGGGAAAAGCATACAACCGCAGGTTTAACTATTAAATCGGGGTTTCATTAGTGGGCTAAGGATTGAATCTAAAAACGGGAGGTCAATTCACAGACCATGTACGAATCATATTGAACGTCAAAACCTGAATTTGCGACCCCATCTGAAGCGCCTGAACCGCAGAACGATTTGTTATTCGAAATCACTGGCAAGCCGCCAACATTAAGATTAATTTTTTACTAGGTTCGCTAACCTTTGATACGCGAAGAATTGCTCATTTATTTTTATCGGCAAATGCCTTTGCAAAGTCAATAAAACTATCATTATCAATGATTTCCTGATTATAGATTGTGGTGATTGCTGATACGTAGTCAGAGTCTTTTGAAAACTCATTACTAGTCAATCTTTTTCTTATGATTCGATTCGTACCAATTTTATGCTGGCTTGCTTTAATACGTGAAGTTTTATTTTTCATTTTCCGTAATTTGTGGTTCAAATAATTTATTCACAGGACTTTCTTTTTGATAATATATTATTGATGGAGAAAGACCGAGATCTACATCTGTAGATATTTTTCCAAACGTGTCTATATAAACACTATTTAATCCAACTTTATCTTTTAGTCTATAAAACGTAAGGGTTGGATCATTTCCATAACAATCAAAAATTAAACTTAAAGGTACATATCTACCTGACTTTACGAATCTATCAATCGCTCTTATTGTTGCTTTCCGTCTGTCTAAGCTGATTAAAATAAGGTGAACAGTATAACCAAACAATTTTAATCCTTTTGCAAAGTTATTTATACTGAAATGATTATACCCAATTTTTGGTATCACTATATTACACCCCATTGATTGACATAATTCAAATAGAGTCTGAAAATCATCTGGCTTATCATTTTTGTTATAACCAAAAATTAAATCGTTAGATTCTTCATGAACTAAAGACGCACCCGCTGAACTATCATTAAATTCCGGAATTTTTCTTTTTGCAAAATCTGAATCCAAAATTACTGCTCCATAAGTATCAGAAATATTATTCGCCACAATAGATTTACCTGATGCGGGTAACCCTATGATAATAAATGCTTGTCTCTTATTTTGAATCTCTGTTTTTGGTAGTGCTCCTCCACATCCTAATATAATATCATCGTCATCATCAATTCTATTAAAAGAAAATAATTCTGAAACAATCCTTTTCCTCAAGCTCCAACGGATATCATCATCTTTATATTCTCTATGGCGATTCTCCGTACTGGAAATCGTTGGTGACGAGGTATTATAATTCTTTAGTTCGGCCTCTCCAGTTTTAATTTTATTACATAACTCATTCGATGAATTGGGATATTTTAAAACTACTTTCAAAAAGTGCTCTATTTTATCAAGGTTATCTAAATCTCGTGAATATGGATGATGCATAATAGTAGCAATTTTAAGTAATAATTTATTGAGAATAAACCTATGATTTAAGATTTTCAATTATTAAATCATAGTATGTCATTGATAGATCTGAAATTAACGGTTCTAAAACTTTTCTATTTGATTCAAAGTAATCAGCTATTATATTCTTTATTTCATTAGAAAAATGACAAATAACATGTATACCTATCATCGCATTTTTAACATTAGTAGCATCAAATGTAAAGTCAAAAACCTTGATTCCATTAATATAGCAAGATGCAATCCATATGTACTTCGGCAACCCTTTTTTCAGGATCTCAAACTTTAAATCATCATCAAGGTAGGAAAGCCGAATTTCTTCTTTAAAATTTTCACTAAAATTGATTTTAATATCCCATACTAAATCACCAAGTATCTTGTTCTCAAAAAAAAGCGAAAAAATCGTGTCCAGTCCTAAAACTATTGATTCTATATTTTCATAAGATATTCTAATTTTGGGGAAAATTGGAACTACAATGTTACTTACATAAACTGGCCTATAATTGTCTGAAACGTAGGACCACGGTGTATCTAGCTCGAATTCATTCTGAAATGTAATTCGAACAAATGGCCCCCATTGATCGTCATGCGCGTATATTTTTTCTATATTTTCAGACAACCAACTAGTTTCATTTTGAGGTTTTACAATTGAAGGTGCTTTTTTCTTATATCCCGAAACTGCGATTGCATGTAATCCATACGACTCATCATTTGGTACATGAATGATTAAAATTAGCGGTATTCCGATAGAAGAATATGCATTAATTATCTTTTTTGTATAATCATTAGGAACAACAGACAACTCATTCTCCTTCAGTTCAATTATCTCATCATCTTCCTTAATTTCAGACACTAAACCTGAATTATAAATTGCTTGGCAAATCTGTAATAGGTTCAATCCAGTATTTGGAAACAATCTACTACCATCTGACGCCATTTTATCAGCATCTTGAGTGATTTTACCAGGTGATTTTAAGATTGTATGATAATCTATTGAAGCTTTATTCAACATCGACCAAATTGCTGTTGTAGCACATGCAGCTAGGACACTGTCTTGCTCTTGGAATGCTAACGAATTAATCTTTAAAGCCTTCCCGTATAAGTGTACAACATAATCTCTTGTCCCCCAAAAATTGCGCTGATCAAATTCCTCCCCTTTTAAATAGGTTTTTAGAACGGTATAACCGATGACTGTCAATGGAATAGGTTTAACAACAATAAAACCTAGATAAGACTCCCAGAAAGGATTATTTGTATTTAAATCAAAAAGATGCGCCTTTAACTCTATTTCTGAAAATGACAAATCAAAAAAATGTATTCTTTTACAGAACTTTGAATAATCCTCATGACATGTCGCATAATAAAATGTGTAGTCATCAAGATAATCTTTGCTAACATAATTTTCTTCAATGAGGATAGACTTCGCATTTAATCCATCTTCTCCAAGATACCCTTTAAAGTACTCGAAATGAGACTTATCCTTAATTGATTCAGAAGATGAGTATTTATTGCTAAATGCTAAAGCTAAATTATCTTCCGTAAAGGGGAGAACTCTCACAATAAAATCTTATAATTGGACGACTTTTTTCAATTTTTCTTGATCAATAGCATGCTTAGCAAGAACGTCCTTTTGCCTTTGTTTAGTCTCACTTATTACGCTTGCTACTCTTTCTGTCGACACGTTTAGAACTTTAGACTCCAATTTAGCCCCAGTAACAAGAATTTTTGAAATGTCCAAATTTGACATAGTGGTATTTTTTACAAAATTAAAAATATAGATTAATCAGTTAATTAAAGTAACACAAAAGTATTAACCAACAATTGTTTATTGAATCAAAAACCCCAGAGCATTGATACACTCTAGGGTTTTCTAAGCTTACAGCCATATAAGCTATTTTCTTTTAACGTAGTGTGCGGTCTGGACGGGACTCGAACCCGCGACCCCATGCGTGACAGGCATGTATTCTAACCAACTGAACTACCAAACCAATTTTCTTGCTCTTTCGAACCCAGGCAACAGCCTGATGAAGAAATTGTGTAATGCTTTACGTTAAAAGCGTTGCAAAGATACGTGCAAATTTCATTTCTGCAAGGAAAATTTGAAAAAAAAGTCATTTTTATTTCACGTACATCCCGTTTTTGCTCGAAATCAATCAATTAATCGTTCAATTTTTTTGCTTCAATTGATCCTAAAATTAGGATACAAAAACCTCTACAGGCCTGTCTGCTTCTAACTTACCTTAATTAAGCTGCCAGGTTTTATTTAAAAATCCAATCGTAAAAGGTGGGATGCCTCATGATTAAAGCAGGAATAAGGCATAGATAAAGCATAGATATAGTTATGAATGTTAAAATATGAAGTACAGATTATCCGGTCATAAAAGAAGTTGAGGTACCAAGCTGCTGAATACACTTTCTTGCAAATCCGGCCTGGTAATACACTCCACCCTAAAACCCGGAACAACCCAATCGAATTCTTAAAAAATCAAAAAATAATATTTACCATGGTAATTATTACAAAAGTTGTTGTATCTTTGCTTCATCAAATCATCCAGAAAGGAAAAATAATATGAAAACAATCTTCCACTCAGAAAACTCAAGAGGCCATGCCAACCACGGTTGGTTGAATGCAAAACATTCTTTCAGCTTCGCTTCCTGGTACAACCCGGAAAGAGTTCACTTCGGCACCCTACGTGTATTGAACGACGATACCGTTTCACCGGGAATGGGATTTGGAACACACCCGCACGATAACATGGAGATCATCACGATCCCGTTGGAAGGTGCGATCGCTCATAAAGACTCGATGGGAAACAGCGCAACGATCACTGCCGGAGAAATCCAGGTCATGAGCGCCGGAACGGGAGTACAACACTCGGAATTCAACCCGAATGAAGACCAGGACCTGAAGTTATTCCAGATCTGGTTGTTCCCGAACAAACGGAATGTAGAACCGCGTTACGATCAGCAAAAGATCGCTGTGGACGAGCATTTGAACGAGTTTGTACAGATCCTTTCACCGAACAAAGACGATGCGGGAGTTTGGATCCACCAGGATGCCTGGTTCCACATGGGAAAATTCACGGAAGACAAAACCCTTACATACGAATTGAAGAATCCGAAAAACGGAGTGTATGTGATGCAGGTTGAAGGAAGTTCGGTGATCGACGGGCAACAGTTAAATCGTCGGGATGCATTAGGAATTGTAGACACTTCCTCCGTAACTTTGCAGGTAACCAAAGGTTCCACCGTTTTGCTAATGGAGGTTCCGATGGAAGTGAAAATGTAACAAACGAACAATGAAAAATGCGTTAGCATGGCGTTACGCCACACAGAAATACGATCCGACGAAGAAAATCAGCGACGAGGATATGCAGGAACTATTGGAAGCGATCAACAGCGCTCCTACTTCCTACGGATTGCAACCCTTTAAATTGATCCATGTCAAGTCCCCGGAATTGCGTGTACAATTAAGAGCAGCATCTTACGACCAGTCTCCCCTCACCGATGCTTCAGACGTAATCGTATTCACTGTGAACCGGAACGTAGCGGATCAGCACATCGATTCATACATGCAGCGCATTGTGGAAGTACGTGATGTAGAACGCGAGAAACTGAACCGCTTCCAGCAGCATATCGCGGGGGTATTATCCAACCTGAGCTCAGCGGAACTCATTGCATGGAATACCAAACAGGCGTATATCGGATTGGGATTCGGGTTGGTGATGGCTGCACATTTGGGAATTGACAGTACTCCGATGGAAGGCTTCCAAAAAGAAAAATACGATGAGATCCTCGGGTTGACAGATGATCACGCGGTCCTGGTCCTGACCTTCGGATATCGCTCGGATGAAGATCACACGCAACATCACAAAAAAGTCCGCAAGACTTTAGAACAATTAGTAACTGTAAAATAAGAGAAAGCACTGCTTTCGATGAAGACAAGCGTTAGCGCGGTCATGTGAAACCATCCGCAATAGCCAATTAATAAACAAAAAACACAACGATTATGACAACAAAATGGACAATTGACCCTGCTCACAGTGAAGTAGGATTTAGCGTAAAACACATGATGTTTACAAAAGTAACCGGAACGTTCGACACAGTTGAAGCAACTGTTGAGGCAGAAGACGGGTTCAAAAACGTGATGATTGACGCCAAAATTGATACGGCTTCTGTAAACACTCGTAACGAACAACGCGACGGACACTTGAAGAGCGGAGATTTCTTCGACGTGGAAAATCATCCGCAAATCACTTTCAAAGCTGAGCTTCCTGAATTGAAATCGGGTAAGATCGAAGGTGAGTTCCAGCTTCACGGAGTAACGAAACGCATTCCTTTGGACATCGAATTCCACGGAGAAGGAAAAGATCCATGGGGAAATGAAAAAGCGGCTTTCAGTTTTGAATCATCTATCAACCGCAAAGACTTCGGTTTAACCTGGAACTCGGCGCTTGAAACGGGTGGTGTTTTGGTTGGAGAAGATGTAAAATTACGCGGTGAAATCCAACTTGTTAAACAATAAATTTAGTAAACAGATTTAGTAAGGACAGGAAATTTTCCTGTCCTTTTTTTATTCTTTTAAAATTGCATTTTACACATTAAACTAAACGATTGGTTCATTTTTTCACTTAAAATCATAATTCATTAGTAATATTAACTTCAAAATAATTTATTACTTATTACTACTGCATGAAGAATCTACTATTACTATGCTTCATCCTACCGCCCCTGATGTCATGTTTCGCCCAGCCAGCCAATGACAATCCTTGTTCAGCAACATCTTTAACAGTTGGGGCATCCTGCTCTTACGCTACTTACACCAACGCTGCGGCAACTGCAACGGGTGGAGTTCCGGCGCCAGGTTGTGCCAGCTATAGCGGTGGAGATGTCTGGTTTACCGCCGTTGTTCCTGCTAGCGGAACATTAACTGTGGATATGAACTCAGGTGTTATTACTGATTCCGGGTTGGCATTTTATTCGGGTACCTGTGGATCATTAACCCTTATCGAATGCGATGATGATGATTCCGGCAACGGGAACATGTCTATGATCAATCGCACGGGGTTAACTCCCGGCTCCACGATTTTCATCCGTGTTTGGGAATACGGTGGTGACAACAACGGAACTTTCCAGATCTGTGCCAGCTCACCTACTCCTATGACCAACGACGACCCTTGTTCAGCAATTGCCCTTACCGTAAATGCTTCTTGTTCCTACACCGGAGCAACGAGTGTGGGAGCAACCAATACTGCCGGTGTACCCGCTCCGGGCTGTGCTTCTTATTCAGGAGAAGATGTCTGGTTCACCGCAGTGGTTCCTGCAACCGGTTCACTTATGGTAAATACAAACTCCGGAACCATGACTGATAGTGGTATGGCATTTTATTCGGGTACGTGCGGATCATTAACTTTAATCGAATGTGATGATGACGATTCCGGAAATGGAGCAATGTCCATGATTTCCAATGGCACACTCACACCGGGAAGTACCATTTATATTCGCGTATGGGATTACGGCGGCGGATCAGGAACATTTTCCATTTGTGCCGTAGCTGGTGCTCCATCCAATTCATGCGGAAGCGCTGCAACAAACGACAATTGCCCGTCGCCGGCTATCCTGACTCAGGGTCCCGGAACATTCAGTGCTTCAACAGATGTTACTTTTACAGCTGATCAGCCAGGAAATGTGAGCTCGGTATTCTGTGGTTCTATTGAAAACAATTCCTGGTACCAGTTTACAGCAAGCAGTACAACCCATACGTTCCCAATTGCATCTGTGACAGGATGTATAAACAACTACGGTATCCAGGCTCATGTATATAGCGTTACATACGATGCTTCAGGATGTTGTACAGGTTTTACTTCCATGTCCAATTGCTTTAATCCCGGAACTGCTTCCACAGGAACGGTTACTGCTACGGGTCTTACGGTTGGAAACAACTACCTGCTAATGGTCGATGGAAATGCAGGAGATGGATGTGAATTCACCATTTCCGGGTGGACAGCTACAGGCATATTACCGGTTGAATTATCCGAATTTAACGGAAACTCAACAAGTGTTGGAAACATCCTTTCCTGGCGTACAGAAAGCGAATACAAAAACGACTATTTTGAATTAATGTACTCCCGCGATGCAGATCACTTCGAGAAAATAGGAACGATCGAAGGTGCCGGAACAACTTCCGAAGCCCAGGAATACCAATTCATTCATCAGGGTGTTCCTTCGGGAACCAGCTTTTACAAATTACAACAGGTTGATTTAAACGGAGCAAGAACGGATTCAAAGATCATTTCCATTCAAACAAAAGGAGAATCTGACGGGTTATTCAGCGCTTATCCGAACCCTATGAAGGACCAATTGGTAATTCAACTTCAAAGCTCCCGAAAAGAAGTAATGGAAATTGAGATTAAAGATCAAAAAGGAATTTCCGTTTTGAAAGAACAGGCCTCCGTTAATGAAGGAGTCACCAATCTTTACAGGGACATTGCTTCATTGAGCCCAGGAGTTTACACCTTGATTGTTACAAGCAATACATCTTCACAAAAACAACGAATCATTAAAATTGACTAAGATGAAAAAAACACTCTTTTTATTTGCGATCTGTTTTTTCTCGAATGGTGTTTTTTCTCAGACATCAGTATTTGAATTAAACCGGGAGAAGGCACGTTATAACCAATCGAAAAGCGTCTCTCAAATCGTTTCAAGTACTTTCCATTCCATTACACCGATCAGTGAAGCAAATTTCACTCAAATTGCTGCCACTATGGAACAAAAAGACGGATATGTTTCCTGTACTTTGAACGAACAAAACAAGCTGATTGTTGAACATGAAAACTGGGTAGAGCTCAAGGACATTCAAGATGTCATCGGACAATTTGTTGCCGTTGAGCCGGCAATGAGAACCGAACAAATAATCAAATAGAAATAAAACCAATAACAGACTAATTGAATGCCATTCCGTTTAGGGATGGCATTTTTTGTTCCCTCACACCACAAAGGACGAAGTTTATTTTATGCATGACCAACCGATAAAATCCCTTGTGTTCTTTGTGTTCCTGGTGGTTAACACAAGTAAAGCTCAAAGTCTCACCATCCCTAACAATTTAGGTAATTAAAGAGAGCCTGCCAAATTGGTAAACCAATTTACTCTATCTGTTCTATGCGCCCTCTCTCCATAGCTCTTGCCTTCGCAAAACTTCTGCGTAGCAAGGTTAGCACAAGCGTTGTGTTTTTTTTTGAATACATAGCCCCCTGGAAAGACAAATAATCAGTGAATGGTCCAACAAAAAAGCGGCCACTCTTTCGAATGACCGCTTTCGTAAATTTAAAGAAACCAGATCCTTAGTCCTTCACGATTCGCTCGATAGAAGTACCCAGGTCAGTTTTGATTCTCAATGTGTAAACTCCTCTTTCGTAAGCCCCCAGATCGATTGAATCTCCAGACTTAATTTGAGTTGTTTGAACCAATTTTCCTTGAACATCCATTACTTCCACAACAGCTGAAGAAGCATCCATTGTCACGATAACCACATCATGAGTCGGGTTCGGATGAACTGAAATTGCAGAAACCGTATTTTCCTTGATTCCAACATTCGTGATCACAACACAATTGGATGTATCCGAACATGTTCCATTGGAAACCACTACCGCATACGTACCATTTGCACTTGGAGCAAACGTTTGTGCTGTTGCTCCCGCTATCGGAGTATTTGTCGTACAGTTGATCCATTGGTATGTGGTACCTGCAGAAGCTGTAATCGTTGCATTTCCGTTATCGGTTGCCGTTGCAACGAACGGAGTGATCGTCAAATTCAAAGTCACAACCGAATCACATCCTGCTGCATTGGTAATTGTATCATTATACATACCGGAAGCTGTATAAACTGTTCCGTTTTGTGCCCAGGTATAGGTCGGGCTACAAGTTGAAACCGTAAATGTGGATGCTGTCGGGTTATTGATCGTTAAGTTCAATGTAATTATCGAATCACAACCTGCAGCATTCGGAATGGTATCGGTATACGCACCTGAAGCAGTATACATCATTCCATTCTGTGCCCAGGTATACGAAGTACATGCCGTTACAGAAACACTTGAAGTGGTTGGTTGAACGATCGTTAAATCCAATGTAATTACCGAATCACAACCTGCAGCGTTCACAATGGTGTCGTTATACATACCGGAAACAGTATACATCGTTCCGTTTTGTGCCCAGGTATACGAAGTACATGCTGTTACAGAAACAGTTGCCGAAGTCGGCTGAGTAATCGTTAAACTCAACGTAATAACCGAGTCACAACCGTACATATTCGGAACGGTATCATTGTAAGCACCTGAAACTACATATGTCAATCCGGTTTGAGGCCATGTATATGAAGTACAAGCTGTCATTGGGAATAACGATGCAGAAGGAGTACCGATAGTCAGGTTCAGTGTTACAACTGAATCACAACCTGCAGCATTTGGAATAGTTGCAGTATATGTTCCTGATGCAGTATACGTAGTATTATTCAAAGGCCAGGTATACGTATCACAAGCGGTATGGTTTACTGTAGCTGTTGTCGGAGTATTGATCGTTAAGTTCAATGTAATCACCGAATCACAACCTGCTGCGTTTGGAATTGTAGCTGTATATGCACCTGAAGCCATATAAGTTGTTCCGTTGACAGCCCATGTATACGTATTACAAGCCGTTGCAGAAACTGTTGCAGCTGTGTTATTCTTGATTGTCAGGTTTAACGTTGCAATTGAATCACATCCAAGACTGTTCGTCAATGTGTGGTTATACGTTCCTGAAGAAGTATATGTTGTACCGTTCCAGGTATAGCTGACACAAGCCGATACAGTCGTAGTAGAAGTCGAGATCGCATTCACAGTAACTGTAACAGGAGTTCTTGTCAAACCTGAACAACCGTTGTATTCTCCCTGGGCATAAACCGTGTAAACACCCGGAGTATTTGTGTTAGGAAGTACAGAAGTTCCAACAGTTTGGAATGGGGAACCGGTCCCGATTTGAGTACCACCTGTTGAAGCATCCCACCATGAAATAGTAGCTGAAACAGGAGTCGTATAAGTGATTGTCAGATTTGCAACACCCACTCCAGTTGGGAATGTAGATTCCGAACCGGAAGTGTTATCATTATAATAATCAAAATAATGCAATGAGATAGAACCTCCTGCAACACTAATTGAAGCCGGTGCCACAGAAGCCGTATAATTGAATGTTCCTGCCGAGTTAGTTGATCCTGTACCACCTGTATAAGGCTGAGTTGCAGCTCCGGATAAACCTAAACGAACATCCGACATCCAGGATGATCCTGTTGCCTCGATCCCGTTGTAATTCAATGTTGCACTTGTGATCACAGATCCTGCCGGCAACGCTGCCATTACAGCGGTTGAAATAACATTCGGAGAACCTGCTACTGTTGGAACTGTTGTTGCACTTAATTCGGTAGGTTGCGCAGCTATATCAAATGGAATTACTACAGTTACAGGTGCTCCTATAACATTTGTAGCAGCAGATCCGGAAACCGTAGCAGATCCGGTATTTTGACAAACCGTTGCTCCTGTACCGGTTGGAGTACCGATTGTGGTTGAAGGTTCAGTAATCGTAATATTCTGAGATGCAGTAGTGAATCCTAATGAATTCATCACCACAACGGTGTGTGTTCCAGGTGTTAAATTCGTTGGAATAGTTCCTGTAAATGCCCCTCCGTCAACCGAATAAGTATATGGAGCAGTACCACATGTCGTCGTACCGTGAGCAAAGGTTCCGTTATTATATCCATTACAAGTTACGTTTACAGGAGTAATAACTACTGTAAAAGGATCAACTGTAACATTTACAGAAGAAATTGCGCTACATCCCCCATCAACACCGGTCACATTATAAGTGTACGTTCCAGGAATTGTTGGAGTAACAGTGATCGAAGCACCTGGAGCAGTTGAAAGCCCGCTTCCCGCAGTACCTGTCCAGGAATACGCATACGTTTGGTTTGGAGTTCCGTTTGTATTTACAACACTTAAATTAACAGAGGAACCGATACAAATAGTTGCATTATCCACAGATGCCAAAATCGCATCAGCAGCAGCAACAGTAACTGTTACAGGTGTTCTGTTAGATTCACAGCCTGTACCGCCGTTTACTTCACTTACATAGAAAGTGGTTGTTGTACCAACATTCGAAGTATATGTTGTAGAAGTACCATTCTGGAGCAGTATTCCTCCTACAGGAGCATCATACCAATTGAACGTTGGAGTTGGTGCACCTGTTGTTGAAGTAACACTCGCAGTTGGAACCTGAGCCCCACATTGTGTAGAATTGGTTGCTGTGACAGCAGATGGTAACGGATTCAACGTTAGAGAAACGTTTCCTGTTGCCGAACATCCACTTGGCGCTGTAGCAGTCACTGTATAACTGGTTGGTGAAGTAACTGCCGTTGCAACCGGGTTTGAGATTGTAGTTGAACTTAAGAACGTTGCAGGACTCCATGAATAGGTTAACACCGGAGCTACAGGAGGTGTAAACGTATACACTGTTCCGCTTGGGAAGTTCGTTGCAGCAGAAATCCCGGTATTTTCAGATGAACTGCTCACTGTTGAAGTATTAGCCGGAGCTAATGGAGTTACACTTTTATAGTTTCCTACCGCCCCAGAAATACCAATGGAAGCAGTTGTACCTGCCAATGCAGCACTTGTCGGGCCATAAACCAACTTGATTACACCAGTAGTTTCAAACAGTTGTACCTGGCAATCAATGGTTGGATTTGTACTTGATCCACTACCACCAACATGCATTCCCGTCCATTGAACAGTAAGAACACGATTGGGTGCAGTACCTGTTGTTGAATAAATGACCGAACCTCCTGTTGTATTATTATCATCCCATAATGCAGCAATACAATTCGCATTACCACTTAAAGAATTTGAGCTGAAACCGCTAAGAGAAACCGTTGTTTGTCCTAATTCAATTAATCCATTAGAACGCGCTCCGAATACCGTAAAACTATTTCCGTTATATGGAAAACTAAATCCAATTGGCAAATTCCCGATACCAACATCATCTCCAATAACTCCTGAACCTAAAGTGGTTCCTGTAATTGGAGTGTATACATCTGTTGATCCGGCGAATGAATATGCCGCAGCTGTATTATTATATGAAACTGAAGCATTTGCTACTAGTTGAGAGTTAGATCCATCACAAACTGCTGCGGGTGTCGCAGTAACGCTTGAAATTGTTGGGGTATTTGAAACTGTAATTGTCGTTGTAGCCGAATTCGAACAACCATTTCCATCAACTCCCAGAACAGTATAAGTAGTCCCGGAAGATGGTGAAGCAGTTACTGTAGCACCTGTTACTGCAGATAATCCTGTTGACGGTGACCATGCATAAGTTAAAGCACCGCTCGCTGTTAAACCTACTCCAGGACCCGGGGTACAGTATGTTGCGGTAGCCGGATTAATAGAAACAGTTGGATTTGGATTTACAGTCAACACAAATTCGTTTGAATTAGCTGTTACAGGACCGAATGAACAAGTTGCTTCCATTACGAAGTAATAAGTTCCTGCTGTCATTACTCCGGTAGTGTAGCTATTTGTAGTAGCTCCTGAACCACCTGTTACGTTAATATAAGGCCCTCCGGAAACCGTAGCTACTTTCCACTGATAAGAAATACCGTTCTCATTTGTTGCACCGGTTGCAGTCATTGTTCTTGTTGCTCCGGCACAAATAGAAGCTGACGCAGGAGAAATAGTTCCTCCGTTAGCAGTTGAACAGTTTACAACAGCTAATTCAAATTCATCTGCACCCATATCCGGTGCTGTTCCTGTTCCTGTATAACCACCATTCCCCTGACGAATATTTCCATCATAATCACTAGTAATACCTGCAACAGCCGCTCCTCCACTTTCTATAGGAGTTGAAATTGACGTGTTGATATGCAAAAATCCTGCATTTGAACCAACTGTACTTGTAAAGTTCGGCACCGCATTAATAGAGTTTGCATCTCTTGTAGAAACTCGTGTTTGGTAAGCTGCAAATGTAGCATCGGTATTAGTTCCATCTGTAAAAATTGTAGAACCGACAAAATCATTTCTGTCAGATCCTGAACCGTAAGAAGTAAGGGTTGTAGAGCTTCTTCTGTATGCCGCTGCCAAACCTGTTCCATTAGCAATACTTGCATTAGAGAAAATGTTGTTATTCAAATTTAAAGTTGTTCCGGTTGCTGCAAAAATTGCACTGGTTCCAAAGTTTGTACCCGTACTGGATGCAGCTAGGTGAACCGTGTTGTAATATGCATTAACCGTCGTACCTGCATTTACGTTAATCCCCATAATTGCATTTGTACCATTAACTGCAGGAGCACGTAAATCACCTATCAGGTTGTTTTGAATATTCCCGGTTGTCAAAGTAGTTCCTGAAGCAATATTTACACCAGATACTACAACTCCCGTAGAGGTAGAAGATAAATCATAAATCTTATTTTCTCTAACAGTCACGGTTGGAATCGTACTGGTTCCAATCTGAATCCCATTGATTGCACCTCCTGTACCTCCGGAAGATCCTGTCGAGACAAGGTTATAAACCGTATTGTTTTGGATCGTAATAGTCCCAATAGAAAGAAAAATACCGTTAAATGTAGCACCACCGGAACCACCGCTTGCAGTTGCAAAACCATACACCTGATTCCCGGTTACAATTTTATTACCGGCAACACCAAATTCGCGGATTCCATTTAATGTTCCCGTTGTTGGAGTAGCAAGATTGCGTACAATGTTATTTGAGATGGTTACATCAACAGAGCTTGATAAACCGTAAATCCCGTCAACATTACCTGTACTAAGAGGTGTCAGATACGCCAGGTTTTCAACCGTATTTCCAGAAATAGTTGTAGTGGTTGGACTGGTCATTTTGATACCTCTCCAGTTTCCGCTTAAACCGGTTCTGCCTAATGCAGTAATCGTATTGTTATTCATGTTAAGGTTAGTAGGAGAACCACCTTCAATCATTACCAATGTTCCGGTTCCACCCAATACATTTTGCGCAGCAGGCAAGGTTCCCACATTGGTTATCGTATTACCGTTGATATTAACCGTAGTCGGCGTTCCGCTATTCAATATACCATTCACAATTGCAGTAGTTGCAGTTGAATAAGCAAGTTGTATAACGTTATTATTGATGTTGATCGTATTGCTCGCTGCTGTTGAGCCGGAAGCGTTATTAATACCTTCCAGCAATGATGTAGTAGCACCTGAAACAACCGTAATATTATTATTGTTAACTGTTGCAGAAGCAGAAGTAGTCGCCCCAATAAAAATACCACGAAGGGTAGAAACATGATTTGTACCACTCCCGTTATTATTATTCAAAATATTGTACGAAACGTTTAAAGTCCATTGGTTAAGAGAACGGACACCTGCGGCAGGATTCGAAGCAGATGCTGCGCCACCGAAATTCGAAATAGTGTTTCCCGTAGCTGGACCAGAACCTCCAACATCGTTGCCGGTATCTCCAAGTGTAAATGGAGATGAGGCCGCAAAGCCCGATAATGCAATACCAATGTTTGTATTGCGAATAATATTCGTGTAAAATTGGTTATTCGAGTTTGAACCGGCCGCAGATGTTACAGTTACTCCACTTGTTTGAGTGGTAATAAGAGAGTTGACAACATTAATACCACGTGAACCATCAAAAGCTGGTGAAGTCCCTGAAGCATTGTTAACAATACTCAAAGTGATTGTACAATTTTTAATCAGGTTGTTTTGACATCCGTTTGTTGCACTGGCTTTAAACATACCAATACCATATTCCATTGTAGCCGGATTCGCAGTATTTGACGCATTTTCCATTAAGTCAATTCCATCTATGGTAACATAATCGGAACCGACCAAGGAAAGAATACCATCTTGCACAGCGGTACCCGGAGTTCCTGTTCCACCGGTATAAGCAGTTAACAACGGATTCGTCCCCGCTCCTGACTTTTGGATAACAATCGGATTTGCCGCAGTTCCTGTAGCAGTGATCGAAAATCCACCTGCCGGTGCCGTTTCTGCATAACCCGAAGGAATGTTTAAGGTAACACCCCCGGCTCCAATGCCGTTTGTGTTGATGTCCGTGATAAAGGCTGCAATGGTCGCATAGTCAGTAGGAATCGTTTTCGTTCCCGAGACCTGTCCAAACAAACTTCCCGAACCAAGAATCAAAAGTGCAAAGCACAGAATGAACCCTGAAAAATTCATGGTACCGTTTTTCAACATAATCTATAATTTAAGTAACTCTGCAAAGGTGTTACTATCCGAGCTACAAACAAAATTGACATGCCAATCGATACCACTTCCATCGATCAAGATAAACCGATTTAGTAAATTTTATGGAAACTTAATAATTAGGTAAACTCAAGTAAAAACCCGGGTAAACGAACTTAAAACGTGGGTTAACAAGAAAATGAATATTTGTTAATTATTTAACGTAATAATTCAGATCAATTCTTATTTTTATCCTGAGTCGTAGTTTCAAAAAGCCACTCTGTGTTAGTCTTAAGACTAATTGTTGTTTTTAAATACACAAATTGCAAAAAAATACGTTTTAACAAAATTGTTAAATATTAGTTAGTTCGATCAACTATATTCTCTGAAAATTTTAATTAACCAGTTGACCGTCAAATAATACGCACCATCTTGAAAAGTCCTTTAGAATCGGTCAGTTGAAGCAATTGGACCTGGTTCGTTCTTGGAATGATTAGCGGATTCCCGCTCAAATCCTGTTTTTTCATTAACCGTTTTCCATCAACAGCATAAATTTCGACAGAAAACCCGGGTTCCAATGAAACTATTTCAATAGTTTCATGACTTGTTTTCACCTTTATCGGATCGAACTGGTGATCAGTTAAACCCAGAGAATTGATAGTAACCTGGATGGAAAAAGTGTCCGAATTACAAATTGACGCTGCAATCAGTTGAACGGTATAATTCCCATTCGAAACAAAAGTATGCTGAGCATTTTCGGTAGTCGCAGTTTGTCCGTCACCAAAATCCCAGGTATAAGAAGTAGCTCTGGAACTTTCGTTGGTCAATTGGATCGTTTCACCGTTCTGTACCAGGGAAAATGAGGCCTGAGTCGGTTCATCAACCGGATGTAAATGGAAATGCTCCAGGGAATCCAACACTACAGTTGCCGCTGCATTTTGAAGAATTCCTGCTGTTGCTGCACTTAATCCGCCGTAATAATTGGAACCAACGGGAGATCCCCTAAAAAGAGACGCATAAAAAGTACAGGCAGCCAAATAAGTTCCTTCTATTGACGGATGTGATCCATCTCCACTATACAAGTTAATAGTTGGATGATTTTCACGCACATAAGACCAGGCTCTTCCTACGGGAGAAACCATTGCAAGGTCACTGGAATCTGCTATTCGCATATACGCATTGTACAAACGTGTATTCATCTTCTCGAAAGTGTTGATCTCTGACCATTGAGGGTCCCCGTTTTCCCTTCCCCAGGTCATATAGTACATCACATTGCTGCAGGCATGATTCGCCCAAATACTGTCAGACAACTGAACTGCATAAGGTAAAGTCTGAGAATCCACTTGTGTATCCGGGAAACTGGGTTCCTGGCTCTGTCCCTGGAGTACAACCACATCCCACGGTTTGGAATGAATTTTTGAATACGTTAACGCATCATTTACGTGATTTTGAAATGTAAATCCTCCGTTTGTTTTGGAATCGAATGTGATTTCTTTGCCTAAACTGGTAGCGAGTGCTCCAAGTGTACCCGGCAGATCATTTACATACGTGTAGCTGTTCCCAATAAATAAGACTGAAATAGAATCCTGTGCATATACCACTGAATGCGCAATTGGAAAACAAAGGAGAGAGAGGAGAATTTTTTTCATTTAAATACGTTTTACCCCTTAAACATGAATTACGGTTTTGGAGTTGCCCGAATATTTCCCTTATTTTACGAATGATATTGTAATCCTAAACGAATGAAAAAAGTCTACATTGCTCTTCTTTGGATCATCCTGGGTTCTCATGCAGCTCTTTCGCAAACTTATTTAGGATTTGAATACAACCCGAATATCCCTGTTAAAGTCGGAAGCACAACCTTGAAAAATCCCTGGGCCGGTGGAATCAACTACGGCCAGTTTTCTACCATTGATTATAACTTCGACGGCCTTGATGACCTGGTAATCTTTGATCGTAGCGGAGATGAATTCGTTTTGATGGAACACACCCTCAATGCCTCTGTTCACGGATACCGGTATGTTTACAAAGGATTCCTTTATTTTCCTTCCGATTGTAAATACCGGGCCGCATTTGTGGATTATGATTCTGACGGCAGAAAGGATCTTTTCACTTACGGAATCGGGGGAATTAAAGTTTACCGGAACATCGGTAATTCATCAATCGGTTTACAATGGCAATTGATTACGGACATTCTTCAAACAGATTATGTGGGAGATATTTCAAATCTCTATGTAAGTGCAAGCGATATTCCGGCATACACCGACGTGGATTTCGACGGGGATATGGACATACTGACTTTCCATATCGGAGGTCAGAACGTCCTTTATCATCAGAACCAAAGCATGGAACTATATGGAATTCCGGATTCATTAATCTTCGTCCTGAAAAATCAATGTTGGGGCAAATTCAGTGAAGATGCGAATAGCTATGACCTGTTCCTGAATGAAACTGCCTATCCTTGTGAAAACGGAGATATTCCCAATCCATTGAGACCTGAAAATCCGGGAAAAGAAACCGGAAATGAACGGGTGAAAAAACATTCCGGTTCTACCCTGCTTGCAATCGATGTCAATAACAATGGAGTCATGGATTTGATCCTTGGTGATGTTGCCTATCCCGGAATTACATTATTAATGAACGGGGGATCTGCACCGAATACCAATTCTGCAATGATCAGCCAAACCCACGACTACCCTTCTGCAGCAAACCCGGGATATATGCAATTATTTCCCGCAATGTATTGGGAAGACGTGGATTTTGATGGAAAAAAGGACCTGATCGTAGCGCCCAATGCGCGAACAGTTTCCGAGAACCAGAACAGTGTACAGTTTTTCAAAAATATCGGTACAAATGCACTTCCTAACTTTGTTTTCCAGGAAAACAATTTCCTCCAAAAAGATATGATCGATCATGGTTTGGGAAGTATCCCGGTTTTGGTAGATGAAAACGGAGATGGTCTGAAAGACTTACTGGTTGCAAATTTCGTCCGTTACAAACCCACCTTGAGCCTGGAATCCGTATTCCAGCTATACCGAAATACCGGTACGGCGTCCAACCCGGAATTTACGCTCGTAAACAACGATTATCTGGGGCTTTCCTCCCTGGGGCTGGGATTAAGGGCTGTACCGACTTTTGGCGACCTGGATGGCGATGGCGACCTGGACCTGGTGATTGGAAAAGAGAATGGAAACCTGGTGCGCTTCACAAATAGTGCTGGTCCGGGGAATACCTTGAATTTCGGAACGTCTGTGACCGTAACAGACAACACCGGCACACCGATTACTGCCGTATCGTATGCTTTTCCTCAACTTTTTGATCTCAATAAAGACGGATTACTTGACCTGATCATAGGTAAAAAAACAGGAGAAATTGCCTATTATCAAAATACGGGAACAAGTACCTCAGCGGCTTTCACTCTAATCAGTCAAAATTTAGGTCAGGTTGATATTTCATCTACTCCGGACGGGTATGCTACACCACATTTCTTTCGTGAAAACGATACCACGCATTTATTTGTCGGAGCTTATAACGGAAAATTGAATTATTACCGGAACATCGACGGGCACATCACAGATGGTGACACCTTTAGCCTGTATTCGGACAGTTACCTCGACCTGGAAACCGGGTTATACAGTTCTGTTTTCGTAAACGACCTGGATGGAAATGGCTTTCTGAATCTATTGGTCGGGCAGGATTTAGGAGGATTATTCCTCTTTGAAGCAGATCCTCTGAGCACCGCCTCTCTCCATGAATTTAAGGTTGAATCGAACCTGGTGCTGTTCCCTAACCCGGGAAATCAGTTTGTCCAGGTTCTTTCAAAGAACGGAACTTCTTCTGACCTGAAATTGCATGGAGTTTACAACAGTTTGGGACAAAAGCAGGCCGTAGAACTTTCAGGAATGATGCTTGACGTAAGCAATTTGGGTATTGGTACATATTACTTTGTCCTGGAAATGGACGGGAAGATTGAGCATTTGAACTTTGTTAAGGACTAACTCACTCATTACTTCGAAACGCTCAAAGCTTCAGATACCTTTCATAAACAACCTGGTGTGACCATTCAACGGAATGAATTTCCGATTCAAAAATCCCAAATAATGTGGATCCGGAGCCCGTCATGGAAGCATAAATAGCGCCATTGTTGTACAAATCGTTTTTAATGTCCGCCAATTCAGGATACTTTCCAAAAACACTGAACTCAAAATCATTAACCAGTTGCTCTTTCCAGTTACGGATCGGTTCTTCCAGGATTTCCTTCAAAGGAACGCGTCCATTATCCGGAATCACACCTTCATAAGCCTCTTTTGTCGAAACATGGATTCCGAGATTCACCAATACCACGTACTTATTCCTGAAATCCAAATCCAACGGGCTCAAAACCTCACCTCTTCCTGTCGCATATTGAATTCCTCCTTCAATAAAAAAGGCACAATCCGACCCGATCCCGGAAGCCATCCTTTTCAATACTTCATTACTCAACTCAGGTACATAGTTATCCCGCATCAATTTCAGAGCAAAGGCCGCGTCAGAAGAACCTCCTCCCAAACCTCCTCCCATTGGGATTAATTTGTGTAAATGGAAAGCAAGTGCAGGAAGGGAATAGTGTTTCCTGAATTCGGTTTCTGCATCCAGGACTAAATTTCCGGTTCCGGGAATTTCCAGGCCAGAAGTCGTAAAGGCCGATCGTTCGCTTTCAACTGCTTCAAGGATGTCATTGAAAGGAAGTTCCAACATAGCAGTTTCAATATCATGGTAGCCATCCTGACGTCTTTTCAGGATATGCAAGCCCAGGTTTATTTTACATGTTGGAAAATTAATCATGTCGTAAAATTAATAGATGCGAACTATTTTCGTAAATTTCGCCCCTCAAAATAGCAATTATGTCTACATATTTAGATTTTGAAGAACCTTTAAAGGCTTTAGAAGAACAAATTGAACAAACACGTGAGATCGGTAACAGTACCGGTGTTGATATGTCAGATAAGATCCATGATCTGGAAGAGGCACTCACCAAAAAAACAAAAGAAATTTTCAGCAAGTTGACTCCATGGCAACGCGTTCAGTTGTCCCGTCATCCTGACAGACCCTATACATTGGCTTACATCAATGCAATTACCGGTTTTTCATTCCAGGAATTACATGGCGACAGAACAGTGAAAGACGACAAAGCAATGGTGGGCGGGTTCGGTCTGCTTGACGGAAGAACAGTGATGTTCATCGGTCAGCAAAAAGGGATCAATACCAAAATGCGCCAATACCGTAATTTCGGGATGCCGAATCCGGAAGGATACCGCAAGGCTTTGCGTTTGATGAAGCTGGCTGAGAAATTCAACAAGCCAATCGTAACGTTTATTGATACTCCGGGAGCGTTTCCCGGATTGGAAGCCGAGGAAAGAGGCCAGGGTGAAGCAATTGCACGCAACATTTATGAAATGATGCAATTGAAAGTTCCGGTGATTTGTATCATCATTGGTGAGGGTGCATCCGGTGGGGCCTTGGGAATCGGTGTCGGAGATAAAGTAGTCATGCTTGAAAACACCTGGTATTCTGTTATTTCTCCGGAATCTTGTTCTTCCATTTTATGGAGATCCTGGGAATTCAAAGAAAAAGCTGCCGAAGCATTGAAACTAACCAGTTCAGATATGAAACGCCTCAAATTGGTTGACGATGTAATTGAAGAACCACTTGCAGGAGCTCACAGGGACCAGGAGACAAGTTTCCAAAATGTGAAAGATAAGATCATCCAGTATTTGAAAGAATTGGATGCAAAAAGTCCTGAACAACGCATCGAAGAACGCATTGAGAAATTCAACTCAATGGGTGTTTGGAATGGATAAAAGAAGTTCAAAAAGATCAAAGTTCCGATAGCCATTACTGATACTTCAATCAAGGTTTAAATCTATCGGAATCAGTAGGTTAAATACCTAGTTATATTTAAAAGGTCGTCCATTGGATGACCTTTTTTAGTTGGAACTATTTTGAACTATTAAACTTTCTAAGGCTCCCACTTATTCACCGACTCTTCATTGTTCAAATCGATCACCAAAGTAACCCGGACAGTTTTTTTCACCTCTACGGATTTCTCATAAACGGCTTCCACCGAAAAATTATTCACGATCGTGTGGTCCTGCCATACCCCGTTTAGAAATGATTGATTCACAATTCGGATCCGGTGAGTCCCTTTCGGAATTTTCAGGTTAAACTGACCTCCTTCACTTTCCAAAGACTGAACGGAGGTCCCGTATTCAATATCGTCTACAAACACCTGCATTCGCGAAGTGTGATCATATCCATTCTCTACATGGATGAAACGCCAATTGATCTCCATAGGAACATGTCTCCCCTTGAATTCCGGGTTCTTTTTCAGCAGCACATTTCCATTCCGATCGAATTGAACAATCGAAATAGTTGATCCGTTGAGGTCAAATTCAATCTGCACTTTTGAGACCTTTTTTGCATTTATCTCAAACTCACAGACTGCGTTGATACTGAATTCGTTCTCAAAAGTATGTTCTACCCATTTCCCTCCGCAAAAGGCTTCATTCATCAGCCTGATGCGATGCGTTGTTTTTGAAAGCGTCAATTGATAAGTCCCCCAATCGCTCTGATGACAAGAAGCCGAAACAGGTAAAGTGACACCGTCAACGGTTACTTTGCTCCTATTCAAATGATTATATCCGGTTTCGATCCCTTTGAATTTCCATTCCAGAATTACCAATTGGTCTTTTGAATGTACATTCAAAAAAAACAATACAAATACGCAAGTAAAAAAACTCCTCAACACTTTATCTGTTTCAGTATTACAAAGTTAGTAATCCAACTCAACTCATCAATACTACAAATACCCTATGTTAGGAATCCTATTTCCCTCCCTATTTCTTATCAATAAAGTAGACTGTTTTTACAAAAGCATTCCAACTATCCTATAAATTGTGTATTAAATCGGTAGTTATTTATCCGGGTAAATATTATCTTGGCACAAAACAAGAAACAAAAATGATTCAAAGGCTATTATTTATGGGAGCAGCTTGCTGCCTGACACATTTCTCGTTTGCTCAGGAAGCAGATTCAACAGAAGTAATGGAAGAAACAGAAACTTCGGTTGATACGAACCTGGTTGAACAAACCTTCCAATCTACACGCATTGTAAGTGGCCATTCAGTAGAATGTTTGCGCAAAGGTGTTCTTGAATTCCGGGTTGAGCACCGGTTTGGTGACCTTGCTGGTTCAAACGGGGGAGTTCAAAACTGGTTTGGTCTGGATAATTCAAGTGATATCCGTTTGGCGTTTGAATATGGGATTACCAATAATATCATGGTCGGTGTGGGAAGAAGTAAAGGGGCAGGAACACCTTATCGCTCATTAATCGATGGGTTTGGCAAATACCGGATCCTTCAGCAACGCAGAGGAGGAATGCCCGTTTCATTGGCTGTAATAGGAAGTATGTTTTATACCTATATGAAAGCATCTCCTGATATTTATGCAGTTGCACATTTTCCCAAACAGGAATACCGTTTCTCTTATTCAGCCCAACTGAACATTGCACGTAAGTTCGGGAATTTGGTAAGTTTAGCTGTAATGCCAACCGTAGTTCATAGAAATTACGTTGCAGCCGACGATCAAAACACACTATTTTCTTTAGGTG
>CBIHOM010000008.1:0-159687 GCA_966212075.1 uncultured Fluviicola sp. | reverse complement strand
GGTCCGACACCACCTGTAGCTGTAAGATTTATAGCACCGGTATTTCCACCGAAACAAGCCACGTTTGTTACAACTGTAGTTCCGGAAACCGCGGATGCAGGTTGCGTTATCGTTGCGTTTACTGTTCCCGTACATCCGTTTGCATCGGTGATGGTAACTGAATAGGTTCCTGCTGTAAGAGAAGTTCTGTCTTCCGTGGTTACCCCACCAACCCAGTTAAAAGTATACGGTCCAACACCGCCTGTAGCTGTAAGATTTATAGCACCGGTATTTCCACCGAAACAAGCCACATTCGTTACAACGGTTGTTCCTGAAACGGCTGCAGCCGGTTGTGTTACCGTCGGTGAAACACTCCCTGTACAACCATTTGCATCTGTAATGGTCACGGAGTATGTTCCCGCTGTAAGGTTTGTTCTGTCTTCCGTAGTTACACCACCGCCCCAATTGAATGTATATGGGGCTGTTCCTCCTGTAGGGGTCAAATTAATTGCCCCTGTGTTCCCACCGAAACAAGCCACATTTGTTACAACGGTTGTTCCTGAAATTGCAGCAGGTTGAGTTACCGTAGCATTCACTGTTCCCGTACAACCGTTTGCATCTGTGATGGTTACCGAGTAAGTTCCGGCCGAAAGCGTAGTTCTGTCTTCAGTTGTAACTCCACCAACCCAGTTGAAGGTATAAGGTCCGACACCACCTGTAGCTGTAAGATTTATAGCACCGGTATTTCCACCGAAACAAGCCACGTTTGTTACAACTGTAGTTCCGGAAACCGCGGATGCAGGTTGCGTTATCGTTGCGTTTACTGTTCCCGTACATCCGTTTGCATCTGTGATTGTTACGGAGTATGTTCCTGCTGTAAGAGAAGTTCTATCTTCAGTTGTAACTCCACCAACCCAGTTGAAAGTATACGGTCCAACACCGCCTGTAGCTGTAAGATTTATAGCACCTGTATTTCCACCGAAACAAGCAATGTTTGTTACAACGGTTGTTCCTGAAACAGCAGAAGCCGGTTGTGTTACCGTCGGTGAAACTGTACCTGTACATCCGTTTGCATCTGTAATGGTCACGGAGTAAGTTCCAGCCGTAAGGTTTGTTCTGTCTTCTGTAGTTACACCACCAACCCAGTTAAAAGTATAAGGTGCCGTTCCACCAGTAGGGGTCAAATTAATCGCTCCTGTGTTTCCACCGAAACAAGCCACATTTGTTACAACGGTTGTTCCTGAAACAGCAGAAGCTGGTTGTGTTACCGTCGGTGAAACCGTACCTGTACATCCGTTTGCATCTGTAATGGTCACGGAGTAAGTTCCAGCCGTAAGGTTTGTTCTGTCTTCTGAAGTGACGCCGCCACCCCAATTGAAAGTGTATGGAGCCGTTCCTCCTGTAGGAGTAAGGTTAATGGCCCCTGTGTTCCCACCGAAACAAGCTACATTCGTTACAACGGTTGTTCCTGAAACAGCAGAAGCTGGTTGTGTTACCGTTGGTGAAACTGTACCTGTACATCCATTTGCATCTGTAATAGTTACGGAATAAGTTCCGGCCGTAAGCGTTGTTCTGTCTTCTGTAGTTACACCACCACTCCAATTGAATGTATATGGGGCTGTTCCCCCTGTAGGGGTTAAATTAATTGCTCCCGTGTTCCCACCGAAACATGCAATGTTTGTTACAACGGTTGTTCCGGAAACTGCCGATGTAGGTTGAGTCAGAGTTATTCCACTAACCGTTTTCGTACATCCGTTTGCATCCGTAATAGTTACGGAATATGTTCCAGCAGTAAGATTGGTTCTGTCTTCCGTTGTTACGCCACCACCCCAGTTATATGTGTAACCAGGTGACCCGCCGGAAGCTGTAAGATTAATCGCTCCGGTATTTCCACCAAAACAAGCTACATTCGTTACCACAGTACTGCCGTTTAGGGTAGGTGGCTGTGTGATCGTAAAGTTACGTGTTGCTGTACACCCGATATTATCGGTAACAGTAACAGTATAGCTTCCTGAAGTAAGTCCGCTGGCAATTGATCCTGTTCCCCCTGAAGGTGACCAGGAATAAGTATACGGTGAAATTCCTCCTGAAGGGGTTACGCTGGCAGCACCATTTGATCCGCCGTTACATGCAACGTTTGTTTGAGTTCCCGTGGTACTGATTGATGAAACGGTCAGTGTACCGTTGCTCGAGTTCGTAAAGCAAGAAGCAGCACCGTTGATAGCAGTGAGTCGGTATAGGTATCCCGACATACCTGCTGTTGCACCGGTAATCGTCAGGGTAGTTGTTGTAGCATTGGAGTAAACACCTCCATTGGAAATGTCTGTGAAACCGGAACCTGTATTTACCTGCCATTGATAAGCGGTTGCACCTGTTGCTGTTGCAGTAAATGTGGTGTTATTACCGGCACAGATCGTCCTGTTCGGAGGATTCGCAGTAATTACAGGTGCAGTACAAGCAATTGTTTCAAATAAGCGGAAGTTGTCAATTCCCCATTCTTCAGTAGCATTTTCACTGAAAACACGTATGCGAATTGTTAAAGTCGTTCCTGTAGCAGCAATTGATTTGTTAAACTCAGTAAATACATTGGTTAATTGAGCACCGTCCCCACAACCATCACCATCAGTATCTTCAAACAATGATTTGGTTGCCGTATTATTGGTACCTCCTTTACAGAAAAACCGGTAAATAGGAGTATAAGTTCCTGATACGCCAGTCGTACTGTATTCGATAATAAGATAATCAGTATTTGTTGTTGTGAGCCCATCACACGCTGCGTTCTGGGTATCCCATCCTGCAGATGTGTTGTTGGCTGCGAGCACCCCTCTGAAGGATAAACCTGATTTTCCGGTAATGTTAATACCATCCCATACAATCTGTAATTCATTGTTCGGACTATTCGCCGGATCAGTAGAAGCAACCGAAGTAAAACCGGTCCCTGTACCGTTGTGATCCCGACCGGCCCAGTAGTTGGTTCCTTCTTTTCCTGTGAAGGGAATTACCTGGGTGATATTACTGCCATCCGTCAGACGGAAATAGGCTGCCGTTGTTCCTCCGTTTTCTTCGGGAGTCCTTGTTCCGCTACTAGGGGAGGATTCAAAATTGTCCTGCCAGAATTGGGTCTGAGCCATTGAAAAGCCGACGGACAATAAGGTTAATAAAAGTAATAATTGTTTCATAATTTAATTATTAGTAAATAAATGTTCGTTAATTGGTTGTTGCAGCAATTTCTTTTTTACATACGCATTAGTTTAAATTAGATCCTATTTGAATAAATAATCGGGTAAGTTCTCCGGCCTGGAAGACCCCCGATTCGAGTTTAACGATGTGAGTATTTATGATGCTATCATCGATGCACGCAATTTTCACAGAATGAGTATCCATCGATAAAACGGTTCCCGCTTTTTGTCCGTGTGAATCCGATTCTGCAGTTGCAGAAACGATTTTAAATGGCTGTTGACGAATTACATCTGCACCATCGTTCCATGGATTACATGCGTTGATTAAATTGACAATTTCTTCTGCATTCATGTTTTCCCAAATAATGCGCGTTTCCTCCATTTCTGGCATGGGAAAATATTCCGCCAGGGATTCATCTTGCTCAATTAAAGGAACATTAGTTCCGAATTCCATCATTTGTACCAGGTTCTGTACAGCCAGACTGGTACGTTCTCTGAGTTTGATTGCTAAAGAACCAAAAGTCTCATTTGGGTCTATGGTTACCGGTTCCTGAAAAACGACAGGTCCTTCATCCGTTTCAGTTACCATCTGATGTACTGCAATAGCCGTTTCCTTTTCCCCTGCTTTGAGAACTTCAAAAATAGGCATTGCTCCCCGGTAGGATGGAAGTGGCCCCATGTGAAAATTGAACCACTTGCCAGGGAGTAATTCCAGCAGTTTTTCACTGATGATAAAAGGAAAGTTGATGGAAAAAATAGATTCCGGTTGAATGTTTTTAATCCATTCTTCCAATTGTGGTACATCTTTTCCTGAATGAATCGAAAGAAAAGGAATGTTTGAACCGCTTGCAAATTGTTCTAAAATTTGAGCAGATTCGGTGTCTTTACCTCCAATAACAACGCCCGCCAGGTTTCCTTCCAATGCCAATAAATGAATGGATTGAAAGGCAGTTTTTCCACCACAGATGACGATTGTTTTTAACTTTTTCATTAGATGCAAGCATAACTGTTATACCATCCCGAAATTGCATTGTCGAGCGGAGCGGCAATCATTTCTTCAAAGGCGGATTCAACTTCTTCAATTTGGATTGTACCTGTGATTGATAAGTCACATTTCCCGTCTTTTTCAACTAAGGTCGCTTCGTAGAGAGGTGCGAGGGTTGCTTGAGTAGTTTCGTGGAAACAAATCGTTCCACGAGGACTGTCGAATGTTTTTGTTTTAAATGCTTTTAAAGCTTCTTTACCGTTGTTCTTATGCTCCCGCATTAATTCCAGTAAAACAATTGCCATCGCAGCTGCTTCCCAGCCTAACAACGAGAAGAGGTTCGCATTCCATCCCGCTTCTTCCACGTTACGAACAAAATGCTTGTTTTCTTCGTTGTCAAAAGTGCGAGACCAAGCGGCTACACCGTAGACATTTTTCCCTGGGAAAACCGCATCTTTCAGTAATTTTTCTTCGAGTGCAAAAGGAGCAAGATAAATTGGTAATTGTTCTCCGGGAAAGTGTATTCTAAGTTCTTCAAAGAACCATTGAACAAAATCACCGCTGAAAATGCTCAGTACTGCATTATCGGATTGCTGAGCACGAAACTCTTTCAATGGAAGCATCGAGAATTCACCCCGTTTGTATCCGGTAGCGTGATTAAAGACAACCTTACCACCGCCGGAGTTCAATCCAAGTGTTCCCGCATAAGTTTGAAGATAACCACCATCGTAATAACCCGAAACTACACCAACCTTTGAATAACCATCATTGACAGCTTTTTTTCCGGCTAACCAGTTCCCAAGAGAATTATGTAATGAATGGAAGAGGATATTTGGTGATTCCGGCCATTCCTGTGGCATATTCGCACCACTGTCAAGTACGATCAGTATGCGGTTTGTAGCCAAGAAAAGCGGACGCATCAACTGTGCGGTACGGTGGCTGACAAATGCAAAAACAACCGACAGGTTTTCTTGCATCAGTAAGCGTTCCGTGATCCGGTAACAGTTCTGCTGATCTGTACCGAAACCGATATTTTCACTGAAGATCTTAATATCTTCTCTTCCAAGGTGTTTCAAACCCGAGCGCAGTCCTTCGAACATATCGAAACCGATTGTTTCATAGTATGTGGAACGAGGAAGTAGAATACCGATCTGACTCATCATTTTTTCTTTTAAAAAAGGAAACAAGACGGATGCCTTGTTTCCCTTTGTATTCAAAATTAGTTACGACTTGGGAAAATTCCCTCAATCGCGATACTGTAGTTTAATACAAGATATGGGTTCGCAACTGAGAAAGGTATCCCTCCTCCAGTGACACCTGTGTTCCCTGATACTCCCACAGCTCCATAGAAACTATTGGGTGTAGAAACTGAAGAATACACATCTGTTCCCTGGTTCGCGAGAAACCCGCGATCCGGAGTGGCCTGATCTCCACCGCCCGTTGAAACTGGTAACGTTGCGGTAATCCCCTGTCCCATGTGTATGTGCATCGGAAGGTTATTAGTTGTCAATGTAACGGTTGGAGTTCCTGATTCTTCGCCTATTATATAATCGGGTAAGCCAGGTCCATCACCTTGTCCGATAGGAACACGTCCCTGAAGATCCGGCAAAGCAAAAGTTGTTTGTCCGTCTCCGCCATAAATTGTTCCGATTAAAGCGAACAGTGCTGTATTTTGTGCGATTGATAACAATTGTCCCTGGCAGGTCATATAACCTTGCGGTGGGAAATTGAATCCAAGTGTTTTGATTTCACCCACAAATGGTTCTGTAGACATATTGAGATGTTTAGAGGTGAATACTGTTTTAATTACGACTTGGGAAAATACCCTGAAGTGCAATGGAATAGTTCATTACCAGGTAAGGGTTCATCACCGAGAAAGGCATTCCTGAACCTGTAACCCCCGTATTTCCACCCACTTGAACAGTTCCGTAGAAGCTGTTGGGTGTAGAAACGGATGAATACACGTCAGTTCCCTGGTTGGCAATGAATCCATTTGTTGGGTCCGATTGGTCACCACCACCTGTAGAAACGGGCACATGAACAACAATGCCTTGTGCCGGGTGAACGTGTGGTGGAATGTTGGAAGTTAACAAGGTAACATTTGGTGTACCTGATACTTCTCCCATAGAATGGGCAGGTAATCCAGGGCCTTGCCCTTGTCCGATCGCCATACGACCCTGTAAATCCGGTAACGCAAAAGTAGTTGTTCCGTTACCTCCGTAAGTTGTCCCGAGTAACGAAAAAAGTGCAGTGTTTTGTGCAATTGATAAGATTTGCCCTTGGCAAGTTGCATACCCCTTTGGAGCAAAGTTAAAACCGAATAGTTTTACTTCTCCGATAAATGGTTCAGTAGACATAGTTATTATTTGTTTTAAAAGTTACAGTAGACAAGTGATAACGTTTATGCTGTTGAAACACAGACCGGATTTGGGAATTGTTGAATAGCGTTGTCGTCATCAGTGAATGTTTAATTAAGGTTTGACAAATATAACGTATAAATAGAAATAAACTAATAATCATGTTCAAAACTACAAAATGATATTCGCTTAATTGTCAGTTGCGTTGAAGATTAAGGGGAAACCCTGACCTGTTTTGTTTAGCAAAAAGAAAGAAATATTTCACGTCACAATGCCTGGTATAGGCGTGGTTTTGGCTGGAAAACATGTGTTAAATAAACAGAATAAATTTTATTCTGCTGAAAAACTGATTTTATACCGTACCTTTGTGGAACATATTATTTAAATACAAGTTTAATGAACAAAGGAACAGTAAAGTTCTTCAATGAAACTAAAGGATTTGGTTTTATTAAGGAAGAAGACTCCGCAAAAGATCATTTCGTACACGTTTCAGGATTGGTAGATGAGATTCGTGAAGGGGATTTAGTAGAATTTGAATTAGAAGAAGGTAGAAGAGGAGTGAACGCAGTTAACGTTCGCGTAATCCAATAATTGATTTTAATAAATGAACAAAAGAGTTTGTTTGTCGTTTGACGAATAAACTCTTTTTTATTTTCAGAGTATAAATTTTAAAGAATTAAATGGCAAGATCACAAGAGACTTTTAATAAAAAAGAAATCCAGAACAAAAAGGAGAAAAAGCGTAAAGAGAAAGAAAAGAAAATGCTCGAACGTAAAGAAAATGGCAAGGCTAGTTTTGAGGATATGATCGTTTACATTGACGAGAATGGAAATCAAACTTCAACGCCTCCCGATCACACGAAGCGTGTTGAATTCAACGCAGAGGATATCGTAATCGGTGTTCCGAAAAGGGAAGAATTGGAGCCGGAAGATAAAGTACGTAAAGGTGTTGTTACTTTTTACAACGATTCAAAAGGATACGGTTTTATCAAAGACAGTACTTCAGGAGATAGCGTATTCGTTCATGCAAACCAGTTGACAGAATCCATCACAGAAGGGAACCGGGTAAGCTTCGAAGTTGAAAAAGGACAACGGGGACCAACTGCTGTTCGCGTTAAGAAGGATTAAACAATCGTAAATTATGATCAAACGGACTGGAGTTCGTTTGGTTCTGATTATGAACAAAAAGGCCCTCTTCCGAGGACCTTTCAAGCTATTTATCAATGGAACCGGTAACCCGCTTCATGAATTCATTCAGCGCATCTTTCTGAGATTTTCCGGCTTTGATCTCCTTATGAACTTCAATTGCACCGGAGAAATTGGAAAGTAATTCTCCAATAACATCCAGTTCTTCATCTTTCAATCCGGGAGCATCAATCAGGTACTCCAGGGTTTCGATGGTTTCGTTCACGTAGTCTTCATCGTTTTCTTCAATGAAGGCTACCATGTGTTTAATTACCGGCAACCGCATCTTTGATCTCTTGAATGATTTCCACTTTATTTCCCTGAGCTTGTTTTACTAATTTACCACTCACAAAGCCAGCGAAAGTAGGCAAGTTGGAAACATCCGCAAATTTGCGTGAATTCGGTAATTTCTCTGCATCCACGTAATAGAATTCTATACCTGGATTTTCCTCTGCCATGCGTTTAAACTTCGGCTTAGTGATCTTACAGTTACCACACCAGGATGCCCCGTATTGAACCATCACTTTTTGATGGGTATTCAATAACTGCTCTAAATTATCTTCCGTTAACTCTGTAAACATGATTTCTTAGTTTCTGCTTAAATATTCTGCTGTACTTGTAAGGTTTGCTTTCATTGCATCTTTTCCTTCTTCCCAGTTTGCAGGACATACTTCACCGTGAGTTTGAACATGCGTATATGCATCAACCAGGCGAAGGTATTCCTGAACGTTTCGTCCTACCGGCATGTGGTTAATTGATTCGTGGAAAACAGTTCCCTCCTCATCGATTAAGTAAGTTGCACGGTAAGTCACATTGTCACCTGCTGAATCTTCATCGTACGGATCGAAATCCAAAATGTCCAATTCTTCAGCCAAGCGGCGTGTTGAATCTGCAATCAACGGGAACTTAACTCCTTCGATACCGCCATTGTCTTTTGGGGTGTTTAACCATGCAAAGTGAACTTCAGCTGTATCACAAGATGCACCGATCACCAATGTATTACGTTTTGCAAATTCAGCGGAAGCTTCCTGGAAAGCGTGGATTTCTGTCGGGCAAACGAACGTGAAATCCTTCGGATACCAGAATAAAAGCACTTTTTTCTTGTTTTCAATTGCATGCTTCAATACATCGATTTGAAATGTATCTCCCATTTCATCCATTGCATTTACCAATACGGAAGGGAATTTTTTACCTACTACACTCATTTTTTTGATTTTTATATTTGATTTAATTAATTGCTGTTTTTTATATTTTTTCAATTTTCCGAAAAGAACTACATCTTTCCTATGACATTCATCAGGTTAAAGTCTTAATATCTTAAAATCCTGATGTCTTAATGTCTACTTCCCCAGCCACGCTGCGAACATCCAATTCGTTTTTTCTTTTTCTCGAACCAGGTCACTGATCATGGAGTTTGTTCCTTCATCTCCCAAATCTGCCGACTCGGATAAGAGCTCACGCTCCAGTTTCAGGATTGTTTCCTGTGCATTCAAAATGTAAGTCATTCCTTCTTTTCCGTCATGGATTGTTACATTTTCCTTTAAAGCACTGTTTTTCAGGTAATCTTCAAAACGATGAAGCGGAGTAATGCCCAGTGTCAGGATCCGTTCTGCCAGATCATCAATGATCACCTGCGTTCTGGTGTACAACTCTTCGTATTTCAAATGTAATTCAAAAAAATTAGTACCCTTGATGTTCCAGTGAATCGCGCGCAGATTTTGATAGTGTACCTGGTACGTTGCCAAAAGACGATTCATTTTATTATTTAAATCTTGTTGCGAACTCATAGTTGTGTTTTTATTAGAAGTTAAGACTTTGAGAGGCACGGGACAAAGACTTTAGTATTTTTTAATACCTCTTGGCTCTTGCTCCTGTTAGTCTCACTTTTTTTACAATTCAAAGTTGCTAATTATTCAAGTATAAATGTTATTGATTAACTTTATAAATCCATAGAATTAATTTATAATGATTTCACCACAACAAATTACATACATCCTTACTGTTTATGAAACAGGTTCAATCAGCAGAGCTGCAGAACAATGTTTTGTTACCCAGCCCACACTTTCCATGCAGTTAAAGAAAGCAGAGGAATTATTGGGACATGTCATCTTTCACCGGGATACCAATACAATGGAATTAACCGATTTCGGGAAATCATTGATTCCGTTATTACAACAAATCCAGGGAGATTTCGGTGCGATAGACCGGATCAGCCAGATTTATTCCGGGACGTACAAGGAGCGTTTACGGGTTGGTGTTATTCCCACCGTTTCAGCTTACTTGCTTTTAGATAACTTCCGTGAGTGGCAAACCTTGCTTCCGAATACACAGGTATTTGTAGAAGAGTTAAAAACGGAAGAACTCCTTGAAGCATTGGATCAGCGGAAAGTAGATTTGGCAATCCTTGCTGGTCCTTTAAATCAGAATAATTACCGGATTACGCCATTGTTTATGGAAGAGATTTTAGCTTACGCACCCAGTGTTCCGGGAGAAATATTGTTGGTAGACCAATTGAAAGACTTGCAACCCTGGCTTTTGAATAAAGGAAATTGCCTGCGGACACAAATGATGCAATTTTGTGCCATTGATGATGATTTGCCTTCAAGCTGGAACTACCAGGGCGGAAATATGGACCTGTTGATGCGGATGGTGGATCAACAGGGCGGGTATACCTTGATTCCGGAATACTATCATCCGTTTGTTTCCCAAAGTACCGAGTTTAAATCAATCCGTGATAATCAAGGGGCCTTCCCGGGAAGATCCATTATTGCAGTAAGCGCTTTCCGTCATGCGAATTGGGATTCAATGGAAAAGATCATCCGTTCCATTCAACACAAATACAGCAAACCGGTTTCGAAAGAACTGGAGTTGTTGAGTTGGAAATAAAAAAGGGAATTATCAATTATATAATGGGAAAATTATCAATGGGTTTACTCTCTTTTAATTGATAATTTTGTCATTGATAATTCTAATAAAAAATATGGCTCTAATAAAATCGTGCAGAGGAATCGAACCTCAATTCGGAGAAGATGTGTTCCTGGCAGAAAATGCAACAGTTGTCGGTGATGTGGTAATGGGTGACCGTTGTTCTGTTTGGTTCAATGCAGTAATTCGCGGAGATGTGAACTCCATTCGTATGGGAAACCAGGTGAATGTACAGGACGGAGCTGTGATCCATTGTACCTATGAGAAAACGAAAACAACTTTGGGAAATAACGTTTCGATCGGGCATAACGCCTTGGTTCATGGTTGTACTGTTGAAGACAACGTTCTGATCGGAATGGGATCAATCGTCATGGACAATTGTTATATCGAATCTAATTGCATTATTGCGGCTGGAGCGGTTCTATTAGAAAATACGCGGGTAGAATCGTGGAGTGTTTATGCGGGGATTCCTGCAAAGAAAGTGAAGACCTTGTCACCTGAACTATTTGAGGGAGAAGTTCAGCGCATTGCGAATAATTACGTGATGTACTCGGGGTGGTTTAAGGAATAAGCTTAAAAGTTGAAATGGTTCAACGATTTAAACGATTTAAACGATTTAAACGATTTAACTTTTTAACCTCTTTGAACATAAAAAAAGCATCCGCCGTGACGGATGCTTTGAGAGCCTTTTACTGGTTATCCCTGATGATACAGCTAACTGTACCGGCAGTGGCACCGGTTGTAAATTTCCAGTTGTCATTGCAACTCAAAGGAGTACCTCCGGTATCATAGAGGAAACCGAATGAATCTTCCATAATGTTAGTCGGATGGGTTACGGAAGTCTCGTCCATCAGCAAGTTAAAAACAGTACTATTCGTTAACAGCGTTTTTGCATACCACATGGTCGCATTATTACAGCTAAAGGTTGCCACTTTGGTATACTGCGGTGGTGTGTTGGATGTCCATTTATACAATGTGTAATAGACAGTTGAACTATAACTTTGGCTACAACCACATTGTGTTCCGACATGCCATCTGATCCGGTTCCTGTTAGTTGTTGGGAATACTGCCAAAGCACAAGCATAACCATCGGTGCATGCGGCATCTACTTGTTTATTACAAAATATGGGGTGAACACAAGTTTTGGTATTAACAGGTGCGGGATCGCCTTTTTCCTTCTTTGAAGAGGAAAGAGGGCCTCTTGTTTCTTTCTGACAGGCATTGAATGCAAATACTCCAAGAAACAGGGCTATTACAGCCACTGATAAAGTCAATGATCTTTTCATGAATAATGGTATTTAGTGAATAATGAGTGTTCAATTTAGAGAATATGGTTCACTTTTCCAAGATTAAAAGTGTTAAAGCATTGGTTTATAACGGATTATTGGTTGTTGAGATGCTTTTTAAAAACAAAAAGCATCAGTCGTAACTGATGCTCTTTTTGTTTTGGGTTTTAGATTTGGGCAGGTAGATAAAAACTAAACTAACACTACGAAGTATGGATATCATCTGGTAATGTCCGGATTTCAGAAAGGTAAACGCGAAAACTGATTTTTATCAGAAATTAAATCCTGAAAGAGCCCTATTTTTGAGTTATGAAAGAGATCGAATCAAAGCAGGATGTGGAATTACTGATAGATGTGTTCTATCAAAAACTGGTGAAAGACGAATTGGTGTCTCATTTTTTCATGAACCTTGATCTGAAGGAACACCTGCCCAAAGTAGTACAGTTCTGGAGTTTTATCTTGTTGGATGAAGCAGGATACAGTGCCAATATGATGGAAAAACATGCTCGATTAAACCTCGATGAAGCTTCTTTTGACCGTTGGTTAAAATTATTCCATGAAACAGTCGATCAGTTTTTTACCGGTGAAAAAGCGGAATTGGCCAAGCAGCGCTCTGCACTGATCGCCTGGACGATGAAAACAAAGTTCTTGAAGTAATTACCGATTCATTCCTATAGCTATCGGATTTTGCCTGTATTCTCGATACGCTTCGCACTCGAATTGACAGGCAAAAGTATCGAGACAGACCTGTATTCCCGATACGCTTCGCACTCCTTTAGACTTGTAAAGTATCGAGACAGACCTGAATTAACGAAGTAACATGACGTGTCCCGTGATCACCTCCGCATTCGCATAAGGAGCGCAGGAAACATAACGGATCACATAGCTGTAAGTATCCTCTTTGCATGGAAGACCGGTAAATGTTCCGTCCCAGTGTTCTTCAAAGTTTGTTGAGTGATAAACCTCTTCGCCCCAGCGATTGAAAATTTTCATGTCCCATTCAACCGGTTCCAATCCCAGTTTCGGATAGAAATCGTTGTTGTATTCATTTCCATCCGGTGTAAACGTATTTGGTACATAAACAACGAAAGGTTCTATTGCAATGCTTTGGAATGTCGTATCACTGCACCCGAACTCGTTGAATACAATTTGTTCCGGATAATGCATTCCGTCGGTATAATAGGTATGTGTTGGATTCGGATCGGTACTTCCTGAACCGAATTCATTGAAGAAATACGAAATGTGTGTTGCTCCCTGTGACTGATCCGTAAACTGTATTTCTGAATCACAAATGGTTGTTTCCGTTTTATTTATTGAAAAACCTGCAATCGGTTTCGGGTGAACAGTAATGAGGTCTTGTTGCAAGAGTGTAAAGGTATCGATACAACCAATTGTGGAGATTATTGTAAGTTCAACCGAATAAGTTCCTGCCGACTGGTAAATATGCAGCGGACTCTCTTGTGTACTGGTCCCTCCGTCGCCAAAGTTCCAGGTGTAAAGCAACGGAGCTTCATAGTGGCTCAGGTTGATGAATTGCGCCGGATAAGGCTCACACTTCAACTCATCGTCAATTGTAAAACCGACCGTTGGAACAGAAAAAATAAAGACACTGGATTGAGCACTTTCTGTACAATTCAGGAAGCTTGCGGTAAGTGTAACTGGGAATACTCCCGAATCGTCAAAGACTACATTATTCACATTTAAACTGGTCGCATTAGACGGATTTGCATTAGGTCCGAAATCCCAGGAGTAGGCTGTAATAGATGGTCCGGTAACATTCCCCACAAAATTAAAGCTATTGTTTGTTACACAAAGCGAATCATTATGTGTAAAAGCAACACTAAGTGGCTCGTAGATTGTAATATTCTGCACCATTGTATCCGAACAATTCGGTCCGCTGCTGGCAATAAGTGTAATCGGATAAGTTCCTTCTGCCGGGAAGGTGTAAGTAGGAGATACCGCCGTACTTACATCCGTTGTAATTCCGGGAACACCGAAATCCCAGGAATAATTAGTAGAACCGGTTGAATTATTGGCAAAGGTCTGCGTATACCCGATACATTCATGATTTGTCTGAAAACCAACCTGCGGATCCGGTTTATCAAAGAAGAAAATTGGTTTTGAGATTGTATCCGCACACACACTATATGTTCCGATAAGTGTCACGACATTTCCGGTGGATGAACTGAAGGCAACGTTGTTTACGTTTGCAGCAGTTGAAGTCCCCGGATTCGCATTCGGCCCGAAATCCCAGTTAAATTGGGTTGTTGGTGGTCCATTGATAATTTGGCTTTGGAAATCAAGTGTGTTGTCAATAAAACAGGTTGAATCAACAAAACTGAAATCGACTTGAAACGGGTTCTCCAGGATCAGGTCCATGTATGTAGTATCAGTACAAGGCCATCCGGGGTTAGCAACAAGCATTACCTGATAGGTTCCGGGTTGTGGAAAAATATACGTCGGTTCAAAAGCCGTGCTGTTGTCTGTTGTAATACCATTTACCCCGAAATCCCAGTAATAACTGGACGCTCCGAAGCTCTGATTGTCAAAGGTAAAGCTAAGCCCCTGGCAGTAAGAAATAAATCCCGGGGTGTTTTCCTGGTCTGTTACAATAGCTGAAAGCTGAACATTACAATTGACAACACGGAAAAGAAAATCCCGGGTGACATAACTGATCAGAACCCCGTTCCGCCATTCATTGACACGGATTCCGACAACATATAATCCCAGGTTATTTGCATCTACAAATAATTGTCCTGTTGTCGGATTAATGGTTGTTGTAGACCCTGGACCAAGTGGAACAGCCTGGCTAAATGAACCTCCCCAAACTACATTGGGATAAGGAGGGTTCGGGATGGGGTTTGGGGCAGGATTCATTGAATTCGCTCCCGCGTGTGGTGTTACCAATTCATACGACAAGCTGTCTCCGTCCGGATCTGTAGCACTGTGATCAAAGTTCAGGTTTTCATTGTTGCAAATTACCAAAGGGGGGTAATTCACAAAACGTGCGGAACTGTTGATATATTGATTTTGCGTTCCGGGTGGAATAATTGCTTTGATTGTTAAACCGGTATCATCCGGGTTGACAAGGTTTGTAATGTTCGGTCCGCGGCAACAACGCTGGTAGGCAACAATGTAGCCACTGACGGAAGGCGGCAGGTTCAGAATGACGGTATAAATTGCTCTTTCCGTACAAATCCCGGTTGGAGCGGTAATACATGGATTGTTAAATATGATGGGGAGAACGGAACTTCCAGGGAAGGCCACATTTTCATCCGATATCCGGATTCCCGTACCTGTAAAAACGCTTAAAGGCATTGGAGAATCGTACGAGGCACCGGTTGAAGCACAATCCCGGTAAAGCGCAATGTAGAACTTATAATTGTTTCCTCCCAGGTAGTCGTAATAGATTTCACCTCCCACAATGTGCGATGCCCGGGAGGGAAGAGCCCAAACCAATAAGAATAGTACTATGAGGTTTTTACGCATACGAGGAGAAAAGCACTTTAAAATTGAGTATTTTTTTCTTAATCTTTAAAAGTTTGACCTGCTATTGATTAAACGGTTTAATTTATCAAGTTAACGGGGCAAATCTTGTCAAAGTTCGTGCCATTCAAAAAATGATCTGACAATATTCTTATCCCAAACTCACTTTATTTGAAATATAGTTTCGAAATTGGTGACATGAAATTTAGACTTTGGTTGCTTTTTTCATTGTTAAATCTCACGCTTCTCGCGCAAAGAGGGTTGATTCAATATTCCAAAGAAAACGGATTGATATCCAATGAAATTCGTGCTGTTGCTTATGATCAGAAAGGATTCATCTGGTTAGCTACTCCAAAGGGAATCGAACGCTTTGACGGGCAACGTTTTATTCATTTCAAACACGATCCGGTAGATTCCTTATCCATTGCTTCAAATGATATCCAGGGATTGGTTTTTGACGGAAATAAAACGATTTGGGCTTTTACGTATAATAAAGGCTTGATTGCAATTGAAACAGAAACCTTCGACATAGCTAATTACAGCAAGCGGAATATTCCTTCTTTCGGAAGCAACCGGATCAGCACGTTAACGATCCTGGACCATTTCATTTGGTATACCTCTGTTGAAGGGAAGTTGTATTCATTTGATCCTAAAAACAAAAGAACCCGGGCTTTTTCAGTCAGTCACTCTGATTCAAAAGCAATCGGTTTGAATTCCATTCTGGTGGACCAGTTGGATTCAACCAAACTGTGGATCCAGGCAACGGATGGTTTGTACCGTTTCGGAGTTAAAAATAAAAAATGGAAGCAGTTCAAATTTAAAAGATCAACGGATATAAACCCCGGTGAGACGATCTATTACAGGAACCAGATGACTTGTGCCGTTCAGGACAGCAAGGGAAACCTGTTTATCGGGTTAAGAAGAGGAGGTTTGCTTTATTTCGATCAGTACCAGGGATTGTTCAAATCATTCCCGATTTCTATTGAAGATTTGAAATACCAGGAAATTTCTTCGATTCAATGGCGCGATCCGAGATACCTCTATCTCTGTCTTTTGAATAAGGAAATACTGCTTTTCGATACCAGTAAAAAGGAATATGTGCGCTACGAAGAGTCGGAAAGAAGCGCGGTTATGCCATTTCATATCACGAAGTTCGGTTCACAGCTGGCAATCGCCAGTTCGAATGCCGGCCTTTTTGTGCATGATGAATCTCTAATCTACGGAACGAAAGTGGGAACGGAAATGCAATTACATGCAGTATGTTATTCTCCCGATAAAAAAAGTGCCTATCAATTGGTAGGGAATACCTCAACGGTTTTAAAACGAATCGTGGGCAATGGCCCGGAAATAATCCGATTGACAGGACTGATCGATGCAAAATCCTTTTATTACCTGAAAGACGGAAGTATCCTTGTGGTAGGTGCAAACGGATTGATCCGGATCGACCGGAATTACAAGACGGTAAAAAAAATGTTGCATTCCAATCACCAATCCATTGATAAGCGTTTTCAAAATTCCTTATTGGTCGGAGATTCCTTATTGTTTGTCGGTACACTGGATGCAAGTTTGCTTCGTTATAGGTTATCTGATTTTAGTTACAAACGGGTTTATTCCATTTCAGAAGAAACGAAACTGGATGAAACACGTGAATATTTCCCCCTGGCGATGGTTTACTTCGGTCGTGCGGTTTATTTTTCTGAAAATGAACAGTTATACTGTTACCGGATCGACTCAAAACAAGTGGAGAAGATCAAGCTCTTCAATCATGAGAACACAGATCAGATCACTTGTTTGGCCATTAGTCAGAATGGAAAATTGTGGATCGGAACCAGGGCGAGTGGTGTTTGGAGCTATGAATTGAAAACAAAGGAGTTGCGGAATGAGTTTACCTCATTCAATGGCTTGCAAAATGATGAAGTGAATCAATTGACGCTGGATCCTAAAGGAAGATTGTGGGTCCTGAATCCGTCGTGTATTGCAATTGTGAATACCTTTTCCGGAAAAGTTCAAAGCCTGGAAAAACGAAACGGGATAAGCGATGTATTCGGGATAAATACAACTCCTGATTCGATTTATTTTCTCCAAAGAAATTCATATGTGGTCGGTGACATTGAAAAGAGTTTACCACTAAGAAAAAAAGCCATTCCTTATATTTTACAGATCAAGGATATGAATGGATTGAGCAGGTTTTCGATTCAGAAAATCAAATATGCTTATGACCAAAACAACCTGGTTTTCGAATTCGGGGTCCATGACTTTTCAAACGCCGAGAATAATTTGGTGAGTTACCGTTTGCTTGGTCTGGATAACAAATGGATTAACGGGAACCAGAAAAACGAAGCATTGTACCATAACCTTCCGAGTGGGAAATATATTTTCCAGGTACAGGTAGTAGAGGGCGATGAATCCACGATCAGTTCGTATTCATTCAAGATCACACGTCCTTTCTGGCGACGCTGGTGGTTCATAGCACTTGCCTCCTTAGCCATCGCCTTCAGTATTTGGTACTTCATGCGCTCACGCATCAAACGAATTCAAAGTACGGAGCAAATGAAGGCAGAGTTCAGCCTGCAGATCAATGAATTGGAGTCAAGGGCTTTACGGGCTCAAATGAATCCTCATTTTTTATTCAACAGCTTGAATTCAATTCGCTTGTTTATTTTAAAGGATGAGGTCGACAACGCAGCGGATTACATTGCAAAATTCTCCAAACTCCTGCGGATGATCCTGAATTATTCCCGCCAGGATATGATAACGGTTTACGATGAGATCCAATCACTGAAGCTGTACCTGGAGTTTGAGCGTTTGCGTTTTGACCAGGATTTTGATTTCGACTTACAAATTGACGGGCAGGAAGTATTGGATTGCCAGATTCCACCGATGATTATTCAGCCGTTTATTGAAAATGCCATTTGGCACGGTCTGATGCCCAGAACGGAAGAGGGAGGAAAGATCCGTGTTTCATTTCAAAAGCAGCTCAGCGGACTCTATGTGATGGTGCAGGATAACGGAATTGGAAGAGAGAAAGCGAAAGAGAATAACCGGAAACGATCTTTAAAGGAAGGGAGTGTCGGTCTTCAAATTACGAAGGATCGATTGCGTTCACTGACTATGCGGACGAAACGACAGAATGAATTCGAAATTGAAGATTTAATTGACGAAAATGGTCAGGCAATCGGAACTTTAGTTACCTTGTACTTTGAAACACCAAACTAGATATGAAATTACGTGCAATAATTGTTGATGATGAAAGGCACAGTTTAGAAACTACTGCTATATTAATTCGAAAGTTTTGTCCTGATGTAGAGGTAATTGCAGAATTGCAAAACCCGATTGACGCAGTCGAAATAATTAATACCGAAGAGCCGGATTTGCTTTTTCTTGATATATCAATGCCAAAGATGAATGGCTTTGAACTATTGAATGTATTGACCTATAAAGATGCTGATGTGGTTTTCACAACGGCTTACGATGAATATGCCCTGGAGGGCTTCAAACAGGGAGCGGTTCACTACCTGGTAAAACCAATCGATGCGGAAGACCTGGTAGAAAGTGTTCAACGGGTCAAAAAGAAACGGTCCGAAGGAAAATCTTCCGGGATCAATGGAATGGGCTTAAAGCCGAAGATCCCGATTTCCTCTCTGAATGGGGTGGAGTTGATCGAGGTAGATCAGATCATTCGTTGCGAATCAGACGGGAACTATACAACTATTGTATTGCATCAGCGTAAGATCACTGTTTCGAAAACATTGAAAGAAATTGAAAAACAATTGGTGGATTTTCCATTCTTTTTCCGCTTGCACAATTCCCATTTGGTAAACCTGAACCAGGTTGTAAAATACATTCGCGGGGAAGGTGGTTCGGTAATTTTATCCAACCAGGAAGAGATCGGTGTTTCCAGAAGTAAGAAAATGGAACTGCTTGACGTTTTGGGAATCAACTAAGTAAGGAAATTACACACTGAAATGGAGGATCCACGAGTTTTGGACGGCTATTTTCATGTCTTTAATTACATTTGAGTGTAAATACTATATTATGAAAGCACTTCTACTTGCGTTAATGATATCCTGTTTATCCTTAATGACTTTCGCACAGGAAGGGTTGATTAAATCGATCGGGAGTACCGCCAAAGAAAAGGCCAATGCCCAGGACTTTAACACCACAAGAAACAACAAGGAACGAGGTAATCTCAGAGAAGAAAAGAAAACCATGGAATCCAGTCCGGCTCCGGCTTCGGCGCCTGCACCGGAATCGTCTGAGCAAGCACCGGTTGAAGGAGAACCATCCGGCGAGTATCAGTCTTCCTATACGTTTACAAGTAGCGTCACATATCAAATGGAGAGTGTCAAAAAACAGGGTGAATCTCAAACGATCAATTACAATTTCGGGGATCAGGTGATTAAAATGGAAGCAGTCGGACAGTTGATGTCTTCCATCATCGATTCAAAAAATGGAGTGATGATCATGCTGAATGAAAAAGAGAAAACAGCCATGGTGATGTCTACCAAAGCAATGGAAGCTGCTATGAAACAGCAGCAGATGAACCAGGGAGAAAAACCGGCTGCGAAAATTACCAAAACCGGCAGAACGAAAACCATTTTGGGATATACCTGTGAAGAAATACTGATTGAATCTGATAAGAAAACAGAAGTGTGGATTACAAAAGACGCTGGGATTGACGTGAGTAACGCGTTTGCAAATATGAATAAGACTTCTCCTTCTCAAGTTCCTAATGAAGCTTTTACAGAAGGAGGAATGCTGATGGAAATGAATGGTTACGATACCGCAGGAAAGTTGGATATTCACATGATCGTAACAGCACTTTCGAAAGAAAGCAAAACAGTAAACATCGGGGCTTATAAGATTACTAAACTTTAAAAGGGATTTCTGCCCAAGCGGACTCATCCATCTTTAAGCAATGGGAAAATTGGTTGGGTCAGGATACATGTATTGATACCCAAGCTCCAGGGAGTACTTATTGGATATGATGCGTTCAGTGTGCGTTTTGTCTTCAAATAATGGTGGATCTATTCCCAGTTTTGCTGCCATTTCTGTGTACAACTCACCTTTAAACGGGTGTTCGGTAGTACATCCGTTAATGGTTTTATTCCATAATTTATGTTGGATCACGTGTTCGATCAAACCCATTGCGTCTTCCTGGTGAATTAAATTCACGCGGTCCTTTGCCTGGTAAGTTTTGCCGGATTTCGTCATCGCAGTCACCGGGTAACGTTTCGGACCCACCAGCCCGCCCAGGCGAATAACAGTTAAACGGTCTCTGAGCATTGAACTGAGCGCCAATTCCGCATAACCGACTGCATTCGTTTTGATGGAACCAGCCGGAAAATCGAATTCATTGAAAGTACCATTTCTTTGCGGGTAAACACCGGTCGAACTTATTTGGATGACCTTACAGGAAGGAGAAATGAAGTCGAGCACCCGGACACAGTCTTTGGCATATGCTTTTTCATCTGATTTTGATGGAGTGAAGGCAAGAATGAGTACATCCAGTTCACTGAAGTAGGGAGTAAGCGCTTGTTTTTTGACAGAAGGATCGAACAGCACATGTGAAAAGCGCTCGTGGGAGAGCCCGACAGCACGTGAGCGTGTGGTTCCAATTACCAGGAAGCCTTTGTTTAATAGTGATTTGGCAAGGGGAAGTCCGAGCCATCCCAATCCGATTATTCCGATCTTCATGAGATAAAAGTAAGCTAATTTGGAAGTTGTCGGTTTACCATTCAATTAATCTTTAGACGATTTGAATAAATAGTAGCTGTTGATGTTGGCAGGAACTCGCAAAATAGAACAACTATGTGTCCTATGTGTCTATGTGGTTTTATTCAACCACAATAGTTCACATAGAGCACATAGAACTGGTTAATGGCTATTTAATTCTCTTTAATCCAGGTATTTTTGATCGTGTGTCGTACCAAATAGTATTTGCTGTCTCTCCAATAGAAGAAACAAACGCAGTTATTCACCCCGTCAATGATCATTTCGTATTCATTCCCGACATCACTTTTGATATTCATAGTGTATTTCACTTCTTCTTCATTGTAATCGTATTTACTGATGAAGTAATCGGAAGAAATACTGGCAGTTGTGTGGTGGAAAGTGGTTAATTCCTTGTTGAATTCGAACAAGGTCCCACCTTCATCCGTCGATAAAATATCCCATTGAGAGGTTTCTTCGTTCCAAACGCCGTCCTGGCGATAGTTCGTGGAGATGTTTAACTGCGAAAAAGAAATGATAGAGGTGAAAAGCAGGCTGATGATTAAAAGTAACTGTTTCATGGCGTAATAATTTAGATAGTACAAATGAACGATAGAAAATCGGTGCCTGCAATAGTACATTTGTCGTATTCTGTTTGCTTCGAGTGGTTTGCTTCTGTAAATGTGTAGGTTGTAATTTCTTCAATTCCCCCTTTGAAGGGGGATAAAGGGGGATGGCCACCCCTCTCTAATCTCCTCTTGACGGAGTCTGATACTCGTCAGAGTCGTCAGACCCTCAAGGGGAGAGGGACCATAGAATCACCAAAAAATGATCTGAGTCATAAAATACAACAGCCATTTATACCTAATTTTGGATACCAAACAATGTGTATGTTCTCAAAAGCCTTTATACGATTAAACTGGATCACGTTGGTCCTTATTTTCCTGGTAATCATTGCAGGTAGTGTTGTTCGGACTTCCGGAAGTGGAATGGGGTGTCCGGACTGGCCGAAGTGCTTCGGTAGCTGGGTCCCGCCTACCAATGAGGCACAATTGCCTGATGACTATCGCAAGGTTTACGGAGAAAAGCGTGTAGCCAAAGTAGAGAAGTTTGCGAAGTTCCTGACTGCGCTTGGCATGAAAGAAACTGCTGAAAAGATCAAAAAAGATCCGAGGACCTATGAGGAAGAGCCGTTCAACGCACAACGGACCTGGACCGAGTACGGAAATCGTTTGGTTGGGTTCCTGGCAGGAAACGGAGTTTTGATTATTTTCCTCTGGGGATTTTGGAAATACCGGAAAGACCGCCGTTTTGTGTGGCTTTCGTTCCTTAACCTGATCGCGATCGGTCTGAATGGCTGGTTTGGTTCCATTGTGGTAGCTACAAACCTGGTTCCCTGGACGATCACCGTTCACATGTTCCTGGCATTATTGGTCGTATGTTTGCAATTACTACTCATTCGCAGGATCAGCCCGGTGCATCAGAAGACTTTGAATTTACCTGTAGCCATGAAATGGCTGATCGGGATTATTTTGGCCATTACAGCTTACCAAATGTTCCTTGGAACACAAGTGCGTGAGTACATTGACCAGTTGACACAACAAGGTTTGGGAAGAGAATCCTGGACTAGCCGGTTCGGATGGGCATTTTTCATTCACCGTTCTTTTTCCTGGGCAGTATTGGTTTTGATGATCTTATTGGTGTTCCTGAATTATAAAACGGACAAAGTGAAGTCCGTTTACTGGGCATTTTTAGTCCTGGTAATCGAATTGGTCGGCGGAGTTTTATTGGCCTATGCAGACATGCCTGGATTTGTGCAAGTATCTCATTTATTGTGTGCTACAGTTCTGTTTGGGATCCTGTTTCTGCAGTTCGTTCGTTTACGGCCTTTGTCGAAACCACTTTCAAAAAGCAGCATTCGCGGATAATTTTTAGCCGGCTCTTCTGATTTTCGATTTGCAATTCAATAGAAGTGCTATATTTGCAGGCGTTAATGAGGATTTGTCCGTCCATTTTGGAATAAATCCTCAATTCGATAAAAGTTTTGCACTGCACTAACGTTTGTGCGTTAGTTCAAAGCAACGCTTTGAACGGTCCTATAGCTCAGTCGGTTAGAGCAACTGACTCATAATCAGTAGGTGCTTGGTTCGATCCCAAGTGGGACCACAAAAAGAAAAAGCGAATTACGGAAGTAGTTCGCTTTTTCTTTTTGTCCCTCAATACTCACTCTCACACTCGCTCTATTTTTCAAGCTTTTTCTTTTTGCAGAGCGAGAGCGAGAGCGGAGAGTGAGAATGAGGAAAGAATCCCATTCGAAGTTTCAATCTGTCTCCTCCCTACGAGGGAGGACCAAGGAAGGTGGCGATCTTAATCCTTCCGCAAGTACCTATTTCATTCGTTTTCGTGAGTTTTTAATGCGGTTTGATTCCCTTTTGCTTGGAAGGTATATAATTCGGAATTATTAACTCTAATTATTTCTTCGGGTTGGGAAAAATCACATCCCAAATTGGGAAAAACACCCTTGAATCAAGAAAAGCCGCATGTTAGTTTTGTTAATGATCCATTTAAACAAATATTTATGAAACAACTAATGAATTTTCTTTTCTTCTGCATATGTTTTTCAGCAGGAAATTATGCACAGGAAGATTTCAATTTGACGATAGAAAGAAAACTATCAACGGATAATTGTACCATGGGATACCTGGTTATATCAGGGGAGGTTGTTTGTTACACACTTGAATTACCATGGAAAGACAACCGGAACAATATCAGTTGTATCCCTGTTGGGACCTACAATGGGATCCTTCGCTATGACAAAAAAGATGGCTGGAGGGTTCAACTTGAAAACGTTCCGGGACGAACAGGAGTTCAAATCCACATGGGCAACTACACCAGGGAAATTGCCGGATGTATACTGATTGGAACTGATGGAAAGATTGACGATTGTAGTGTCTTCAACAGTTCAAAGGCCTATTCCCGACTAAAGAACGCTTTCTATGGCACCGAAAATCCGGTGAGTACTCCGAATAAAACAATAAAAATCACTTTTAAATAATTAATCTATGAAAGCTATTCATTTATTTTTTGTCACATTCCTGGTGCTTCCTCTTTTTTCACAAGTATCACCTAATTCCAGACGTTTTGAAGTCAAGAATTACATTGCAATTGATAATACTGGGAAATATCACCCTTACTTTACCCATGGATTTGCAGAAGTTGTCCCAAATGGCACAAGAGCTAAACTATTCATCATGCCCCTCCTTGAGATGGACACGCGACAAATCAAGTTTATTGACTCACAAGGCTTAAGAACAACCAGATCAAATAATGATGTTGCTTCCATCACAATACCCATATCGGCAAATCTATCATTACCTAATGAAAGTCAAAAAGCAGCTATAGGCGCATCCCTGAATACTGGGGTGACTCTATCTTTCTTCCAACCGCCACTTGCAAAGAATAATTTTGGTGGTCCTGTAATTAACCCAAATGCAGGTATTTATACAGGGCAAATAATGGCTCAGGCAAACCAATATGAGCAATCGTTAATCCAACAGCAAAAATTCATTGACGCTTACAATCAGTACTCTCCGGAAATCATATCTCTCGAGGAATATGAAGTGATTGTCAAAGTAGGGAATGATGTTGTTTATGAAGAACGTTTTTCCGGTACCCTGATTTCTATGGGAGTATCTTTAGATGATATTTCGATTGATAACCCTACCATCTCCCACAAGAATCGAATCGCGAGCGGGGACTTTTCTGTGTTTGTCAAATACAAGTTTCGGAATTCCAAAGTATCTTACATAGATGCATCAATCAATGCTAGTGTAATCATTAATCAGTTTTTGAGTGAAACACAAAAAAGCACTGTTGAACAAAAATCGAGCGGCTGGTCTTTTCTGGGCTTCGGAAGTAGCCGGAAATCGTTTAAATCCCATTTTGAACAACAAATGGATCAACAATTAACAGATAATCGTATTTCAGGGACTACAATAGAAATGAATGATGTGGATGAAGACATGATTGCGTTGTTCGAAGATGCATTTTTCCCAAAAATTGCACAACAACAAGCCATTGAAAATCATATTGCAGCTGCTGAAAAAGCCAAAGCGGAAGGTAACGTTGAATTACAAAAATTGCATGAAGATTACGCCAGAGCTTTACAAACCAATGATCCGAACTTACAGGTTGACATTGAAAAAGCAACTGCTGCACTTTCTCAAAAAGACTATGTCGGCTTTATTGCACATGGCGTACGCTGGGGAGAACGTTCTGGAAAAGGGAACTATTCATTCCGCAGGGTTTTGAATAGCAGTGAAATGACGCAGATGGAGTCTTATTGGAAACAAACAAAGAGAATCAGTGTCATGCATGCTGTGACCCAGAAAGTTTCTATTTCAAGTGAAACGGAACTTACAGCTCATCTAGGATTAACCAATATGATTCCCTACCAAAGTAATATGTTTATTTCCAACGGATTTACCGGACAATGGAAAAACATTCGTGGTGTCATACTAGGACCTATTACAGTAGGGGGCACCCTTCACCTGTGTAACATAACACCGGGAAGTCTAATGACACATATCGGTTCACACAATGTTTATGATGCCCAAACTTTACATTCTGCTTTGAATCGCTATTCACCCGGGGAATCGGTTACTTTAACCTTAATTGAACAAATTGGTCCGAATGTTTTTAGGGAAAATTCTCAGTCAGTGATACTTGGATCATACCCCATTAAAAGATGAATGAATATTTATGAAATTAAATAGTGATTTCAGCATATAAACTTTATCTGAGATTGGATAAAGCAAAATGCTGACATAAATGATTAGAGATTGTTTTTGCAAGACAAAAATTATCGGTTCCATAAAAAGAAAAAAGCATTCAGCGGTAGTTGGATGCTTTTTTCTTTTTGTCACTCTGTACTCGCTCTCACACTCGCCCTATTTTTCAAGCTTTTTCTTTTTGGAGTGCGAGAGCGGAGAGCGAGAATGAGGAAAGAATCCCGGTTAGAAATACGATTTAAACTTCCTCCTTTGAAGAGCCTGTCCCGACTTTTCTGGAAGGCCGAGGATGACGAACCACAATCACAATCAGGAAGAAAAAGTGTAGAAACGAGCAATCTTGGGCAACGTGTCGAAATTTCAGTAATTTTATAGGATATGCAAAATCCATCCCTTTCAGAGAACCAAATTCAACTCGTTTCCAATTTCCACGACCTCGTTTCCACGCCCTTTCTCGGAGAAATGAATGCGATTTGCTGGAAGCGTGAATTAAGAGGTGATTTTTCTGAGATTGTAACTAACGTAGCGTTTGACGGAAACATGGTGACTCTTGAAGAGGAAGATTTGCTTGGACTTGATCTGAGTGAACAGGGACAACTTGCACGTGAGATCCTTTTGGATGATTTGAAGCTGTTGAGAGACTATGGTGCGTCTCCAATTCTCAATGTGATCCGGAATTACGACCGAGATGATGCGTTTCCTTTTTTTCCGACGGATGTGTATTCTTTCCACGTAGATCGCTCTCCGATACCGGTGTCTACTTTTTTGTGCACTTATTATGGTGCATCCAGTGAGATTTTATCTAATTCACAAGCAGAGCAGAAAATATTGGTACCGGAAATACGTGCCAAACTCAGAAAACTATATGACGGAACAGCTGAAGGTTTTGAATCGTTTTTAAGCGAGTATTTCTTTGACCTGCACTACCAGGCCAAACCGGATGCATCTCCAATTAACTTAGGACTTGGACATATTTGGCGACTGGCGGTTGATCATCCCGAGAGTCCATGTCTTCCCTGTGTGCATCGTGCGCCGGTGGAAAAACCCGGAGAGAAACGGTTGTTGTTGATTTGCTGAATTCCTCTTGACAAAAAAATCATGGTACTTTTCCGTGTTTCTATGTGTGAATACAAAAAAAGGTGCTTCCTGCAGAAAACACCTTCAATTAAATCATGGATAAGCTTATAAAGCAAACGCTACCGGCAATACCATTTCGGCATCCACCTTTTTACCGTCTTTTTCACCCGGGGTCCAATTCGGCATAGAGGAAATAACACGAACGGCTTCCGCATCAAGTTCTTTGCTTACACCACGTTTAACGGTTGTTTTGGTTACTTTTCCTTCTTTGGTTACCACGAACGATACCACAACTTTACCCGTTGTTTTTGCTTTTACAGCTGCTTCGGGGTAGCGAACATTGGCGATCAGGTATTTCGTCATTGCTTCTGTTCCGCCAGGATATTCGGGAAGTTTGTCTACCTCCGTTTCCTGGGGAGCTGTAGTCATAGAAGTCGTTGTCATTGGCATTACAAAGTCGAGATCTTTCTCTTTGGTCATTTCCTTTGTTTTTGTCGACTCCGTTGAAACAGGAGCAATCGTTTTCTCTACCGGTACTTGTTTTTTTACCGGTGCTACTTTTTTCGAAGTTGCCGGTTTAGGCTTCGAAGTTGCGGTTTCTTTTTTTGTCTTTTTTGTTGTGGGAGTTTGGTCCGCTGATGTAAATGAGACCAATGTAAACCCACCTGCAATGATCGGTAATGCAAGTGCCGTGATCAGTACTTTTTTTGTTGTTTTTTTCATGGTTTTAATACGTTTAATCAGTGTGAGCTTTGTCATAAACTGATTGGTGAATAAATATATCGATGAACTAGTTCCGAGTGAATACGCCAGCAGGAATTCCATATAGCCGACGCGGTATTTGTTGTACATGATCCTATCCACTTCAAATTCGTGGATATGGACCAATTCTTTTTTCATGAGCAGGAATAGGGGGTTGAACCAGGAAAAACAATGCACCGTTTCGAGAAACAGCCGATCTGCCGAATGGTATTTTTGTGCATGTACTTTCTCGTGCTGGAAAATAATTTCCCGGTCGTATTCCGAAAGTCCTGCGGGCAGTTGAATGAAATGGAAAAAGGAGGAAGGTGCTTCGCCAGGTAATTCAACCAAGGTAAAGCCATCTTCTTTTGTTCGCTTTGCACTGAGAAAAACCCGAAGTATTTTGTAAACAGTGAAAAACATCCAGGAAAAAAACAAAATAACTCCCATCCAATAGGCAATATCAGGTAAGGCGGAGTAATCAAAATCAGTTGAAGTGACTGTCTTTTTGGGTGAAATGGTTACCGTTTCCAATTCAAATACCGGGATATGATAACTCCACGATGATTCGGAAATACTCGCATGTTTCATCCAGACCGCAATCCCGGAAAGAACCGGGATAGAAAGCAGGGAAAACCGTTGCCATCCAAAAGACAGGAAGCGCTGCGTCAGCTTGAAAACGCAGAATAGCAAGGTGATTACTACGTTCGCTTCGAATATGTACCACAAATAATTAGTCATGACGTTCCTTTTTTATGATTTCCAGTAATTCGTTTACATCTTCCAGGTTAAGGTTATTTTCTTTCATAAAGAAGGAAAGCAATTTCGCATTCGAGTTCCCGAAGTAATTTTCCTTTAAAGATCGAAAGCGTTGTGCAGAATAGGCTTCTTTTGTGATCTTTGGATAGTACTCGTTGGATTTTCCATAGGTCTTGTATTCCACAAAACCTTTTTGTACCAATACGCGGATCACAGTCAGTACTGTATTATATGCCGGTCGTGGTTCTTCGAGCTGCTCGTGGATGTCTTTTGCAAATCCTTTTCCAACAGACCAGATTGCCTGCATGATTTGTTCTTCTGCGCGTGTTAATTCCTTTTTCATAACGCAATAATATAATTAGTTTTTTAATTATACAACTATATTTATAAATATAAATGTAATAAATTGTGAAAGGGCTTATTTTACCGGGGTTTTGGTTTTGAGGTATTGATGGAGGTGCTTGTCTAACCCGTAAGTCAGAAACAGTCGGTGGGTTGCATGTTCGCGATATTAGGTACAGCCCAATGCTGACAAGCCTTTTCAGAAGAAAATACAACACATATTTCAATCTGATAGAATTATATTCCTATATTTTGCAATGCAAAAGGAAGAAAGAATGAACGAACTGGAACAAAACATTGCAGCGCTTTTTGAAGTCAAATCCGATGATCTGAAAACGATCAGTTCCTGTTTTCGTCCGCTTGAATTGAGTAAAGGATCTTTCTTTTTTAAAGAGGAAGCTTATTCGAATCAATTGGGTTTTGTAAAGTCCGGCTTATTACGGGAATGGGTGGACCTACCGGAAAAAGAAGTCACCAAGTGGATTGCTACGCCCGGTTACTTCATTGCAGATTTGAATAGTTTTTTGTTTGATAAACCTGCTGCTTCTTCCCTGCAGGCATTGACGGACTGTGAACTGTACGTGATCAGTAAAGAGGATTACCGGAACATGGGAAAATCGATCCCAACCTGGAATACAGTTGAGAAGTTGTTCATGGCGAAATGCTTTGCGACCATGAGCGACCGGATCCTGTCGTTTATTTCAAATACTGCCGAAGAACGTTATATTCAATTGTGGCATGCGAATAAAGAATTATTCAACCAGGTCCCGCTTCATTATTTGGCCTCCATGCTCGGAATGACTCCGGAAACCTTTAGCAGACTGCGAAAAAAGAGTGCTTCCATTTCTTGATATTTGTCAAGAGCAGGCTCCGGGTTTTCATCGAACTTTGGTTTATCAAATAATCAAAAAAGATGAAAAAGGAAATTAAAACAGAGATCGTAATTCAGGCAACTCCGGAACGTGTTTGGGAGGTCTTGACTGCTTTTGAAAAGTATTCCGCCTGGAATCCGTTTATTAAGTCACTGGAAGGAGAAGTGAAAGTGGGAGAGAAGATCGTTGTGCGCCTGGAGCCTCCCGGTGCAAAAGGGATGACTTTCAAACCAAAAGTATTGGCTTTTGATCAAAACAAAGCACTCAAATGGATCGGACACTTGTTCTTTCCTGGAATATTTGATGGAGAGCACCGTTTTGAACTCATAGACAACGGAAACGGGACCACGACATTCATCCAGGCAGAAAAATTCAAAGGACTGCTGGTCCGCATGCTCTCAAACATGCTGGATGGAAGTACTCTGAACGGTTTCCAGGCGATGAATCAGAAACTGAAAGAAGAAGCAGAAAAATGAAACAGGTTTTGTATAATGGTTTTTGTTTCATAGATTTGAAAAAAATGAACCTATGAAACAAATCATCACCTATTTTACAGCCCTTGTCCTGACTTCTTTAGCTTACGGGCAAGCTACCTTATCAGTAAACTGTTATAATTCCGATACACCGTATAATTCGTTTGCAATAGATAATGAAGTGATCGAATACAGTCTTTGCGGATTACAGCCTTCATTTTATGTTGGAGTAATTGATCCTTCCAACTGTACAGCTTGGGGAACAAACTATAATGGAGCAAATCCGGTGCATGCTTTCGGTAACCTGAATGAGGGCAGTTGCAGACAGCGTGTAGAGTACTTTTTTGTATTCGATGCAGGCGATTCCTTACAACTTGCAGGGATGTTGAACATGCTCCAAAATATTCCATCCGGTCATTCCCTGATTATATATACACCGCTTTCATATTCTTACAGCGCTGTGAATGCGGTAAACCCAAATTTAATCCAGGAATTGGAATCCAGATGGGACCAGACGATCATTCAGGGAAATGATATTATGATTTTATACGGTGAACAGGGAAATAACGCATCATATGCAGAAGAAACGACTCAAAATGCCGGTCAGGTTTCTTTCAGTACAACGATTTGCAATACCTCTTTGTCTGTAAGTAAAGAAACAATAGCAGATAATTTGTTTGTAAAACAGGATGGAATAACATTTACCCTGAATCCGGAATTAGCAATCAGCGACATTCAAGTTATGGATGCAACCGGAAAATCGATTTCATTTACACGGACAGAAAATATCCTTCAGTTACAAACCGGGACCAGTGCAGGAGTTTATTTGTTCCAGGCAACTGTTTCCGGAAAAATTTACCGCATTAAACAAATGATCTCGTTTTAAGAACTGCGAATTAAAGTGGCTTAAAAGCCTTTACGAACGCATTCAACCGATTCAGCCATCCTTTCAGGAAAACTGCGTTCTTACCTTTGGCAATACGGTGGAAGAAATCGGAGCGTTGTTTTACCAATTCGTCGAATAATTCTTTGGGTGGGATAGCATTTGCCGCAGCAATCGTTTTAGGACCGATCACTCCGTCGACAGAAACTGCTCCGCCTTTTTTATTGATCGCACGCTGTAAGGTCAAACCTGCTTGTCGTGCGCCGGATCCCCATGCAATGGTAGTCACCATGAAGCCGATTGATAGGGAATTGAATGATGCTGCTCTTACTTTTGAATAGTAAAGCGAATCGAAAACGGCAAACCAATCGGCGTTCGACATGTCAAAGAAACGTTGATCATTTAATTTTCCGAATTTTTTTCTCCAAACAGCATAGGTTATTCCGGCATTGGTGTGCCAACCGGTTTTACCTTTGTAGGGAGTCGGACAAGGTGTTTTGCTTGCTGAATCGGAAGGATTCCGGCTAAGGCCGCCTTCCCATTTTCGCTCAAAAATGATAAAATCTTCTAGTGTCATGGCGTGAATAATGAGTAAATAGTTAATAAGGTATAAAGATGCATTAAATTTTACAATTATACATTATTGATTGTGATGTTAAATGATTTATAATCAGCTTAAATGCCTTTTCAAAAGGCTAATTTACGATGAGAAGGTCGTAATCTTCTTACGAAGATTGAAAATCGACTTTAAAAAAGAAAATCGGATGAATTTTCCGGGTCCATCCGATCTCTCCTTTACATCCGGAGGCTTAGGTTCTAAATATGTTAAGATCTTGTTTGTTACAAAGCTTCTAAAGTCCTTAACGGTGATTGTCCGTTTAGGGTTGGGATTTTTTAGAAAAAGTTCAAAAGTTCAGATTTCGATAGCCATCAAGGTTTAAAAACTATCGGAATCAAAAGTTCAAAGTTTCTTTAACAACCGATTCAATTTGAACCCATTGAACATTTCGGATCGTTGATCTTATTCTTCCTGAAAAAAGAAAATCGGATGAACAATTCCATCCGATTTTCCGATTTTATTTTAAGACTTCCCAGTTTAACTTTCAGAAGTAGGAACTTTGCTTTTGGGACTTTCGTTCCAATATTGCATAATGATAAAGGAGATTGCCACTGCGCAACCGATTCCTTCGGTAAACAACGTCAATGCAGCCTGTCCGAGGGTAATGTGGTTATTCCAAAGGATTCCACCTTCAAATTTGCTGATGTAATCCGGTTGAATGAACATGGCATAAATAACAAAACTGATCAATGCTAAACTGACTGTTATGACATTGGCCAGGATGAGGGAAACCCAGGCGTTCAGATAGTTGCTATCATAATTACTTTTGTGGTTCTTCTTTGCCAGGCTATTTGTAAAATAAATTATAATCAGGATGTTTAAAAAACGGAGAGCAGTTACATGTTCCAATGAGAACAGCTTAATCAGTAAGAATAGGATAACAATACCCGCAAAGCTGTAAAGCCCGTATCGGATAGATAACGATCGATTGTTCATAGTGATAGAATTTTAAATGCGATTAGAATATACGGTAAAAAAGGGATTGTATCCAAATTTATTTTCGCATAAGAATCTTGTTATCAGTTTTGTACGTGCGTTAAAAAGAAAATCGGGTGAAAATTAAATTCACCCGATTTCCGATTTCTCAAGAGTTTTTCACTCTTTGGCGGGTTCCACAGGAACGCATTTGTTGTCCGGAGTTCTTTCATTCCAGTACATCACATTAATGAATGATACTGCCAGCGCACTGCCCATCCCTTCAAAAAACAGGATTACGGCAGCCTGATCTTTTGTTACGTGATCGTTCCAAAAGATGCCTCCGTCAAATTTGCTTATAAAGTCAGGTTCGATAAATGTGGCATAAACCACAAAGCTGAATACCGCCAAAATAACTGTGATTACATTGGACAACATGAGTGAGCCGAATGCTTTTAAGAAGTTATCGTCGTCATCCAGTTGGCGGTTCTTTTTAGCCAATCTATTGGTAAAGAAAAAGACGATGAATACGTTCAGGAAACGCAAATAACCGTTATTTTCCAATGAGAACAATTTCATGATCAAAAATAGCGCTGCAATACATGCAAAACTATAAAGTCCATAGCGGACGTGTTGATATTTCGTATTCATAACGTTGCTATTTGAATGAACCTAGAAATTACGATAAACTATCGTGGAATCCAACTATTTAACATATTAAAACACTCTGATTTTTCACATGAAATCGGAAGGCGGGATTGGTTTTTGAGAACAAAGGAGAATCTAAAAATTCGCAATTCGTTAATTTGCAATTCGTAATTCACTACATTAGTAAACTTAATTCTGTACCTATGAAATACGTTCTTTATTCCTTTGCAGTTATTTCGATGCTGGTTTCATGCGGAAACCCTGCTGTTCCGGATAACGAAGTCGATTCCAACGGAAAAGTGCTTGTTGATGAAACGAAGCCGATTAAATTAAATAGCACAGACCTGTTCAATGGTGAAAAAGTGCGTTTATTCCTGTATCAGAATCCAAAAGCTAATCCGGAATCCAATAAGTTGTTTTTAAGCGCATTGGATGAATTCAAGAATAAAAAGAACTTACAGGCTGCCAGTGAAGGATTTATGGCTTCTATTGCAGAATACCCGACCTCGAAAGCGTAGTATGAATTGGGGAATGTTTTCATGGAGATGAAAAACTACCAAGGCGCATTGGATGCTTATTCATTGGCTGAAAAATTAGGGTACGAACCGTTTTCAAAGGTGATGTTCAACGTAGCATGTGCCTATTCTCAATTAAAGAACTTCCCGATGAGTGCTGATTATTTGCAGTTCGCTATTCAGGCAGGATATGTGAATATTGACAACATTGAAAAAGATAAAGACCTGGCAAACCTGAGAGAGAAGGAGCCTTATTTGTATAAAAAGAACATGGAACTGGCTCTTAGCGGTGTATCAGATGTGGAAAACCTGCATTGGCTTCAGTTTAAACGCACCTTTGTGCAGGCTTCTTTCCCAATCAATATGAACATGGAACAGGGGAAAGTGGTTTACGATGATAAAAATCGTATTTCCTATGATTATGAACGTTTTGTATCTGAAATGCGCAATGAGCGGTTTTCGCGGGATGTAAGTAAAGGGTTCTATAACTTCGTTCAGGTAGCAGAAAAAGCAAATTACGTTGCATTGATCTACGTTGTAAGAGAAGAATTTAATGGGGATGAGAGTCCATTGACTTATCGCCTGGTGACTTTTACAAAGACAGGTAAACTGATCGACAAAAAAACGATTGCAGGTCGTGAGGATTATTCGGAACTGCTTAAAATGTGTACGATCAATAAAGACCTGACATTTACAATTACTAATTACGAGACAACTTTCCAAAATGATCCGGATGAAGATGGTTACTACGACAATCCGATTGTTTCCAAAAAGAAAATCGATATGGAAAAATACCGAATCGATGCTTCCGGAAAAATCCTGTACCTGGAAGGGAAAACGTTTGCAGAAGTGGCGGCTTAATGATTTGTCAATAATCGTTTTACAAGCCCGCGTTTGATTAGGATCTCTGCAATCAACAGGTTGACTGTCCAGCTTAACCATGAGAGCAGGATATACAGGTCGACCGGGTCCATGGTAAAATGGAATACGTCAAATAAGTAGGAGTAAAGTCTCAAAGAAACTGCGGATAAAGTCAGTGCATAACTGCGCACCATCCATTTACCATGTTGTTCATAGTTTTTCCTGCGTACAAAATGATACGCTAAAAAGCTTGTTCCGATCCAAAGCAGGCTGAGAATTACAAAGCTGGTTTGTGCGGGATAACCACCGTTTGCGTAGAATGACATTACTAAAGCGGCCGGTCCTGAAATCAGAAGTGTTACGGACAGGTAAATAAAACCGGAAATGCGATGGATTTTCGTGTATTTGTTTAGAATAGTCTTGCTGAACTGCAATAAACCACTTGTAATGATCAAAACACTGGTAAATACATGAATGTAAAAGCTGTATCTCCAATGTTCGATATGGTAAATAAGCTGTTTCGTTTTCAGGAAGTCAATTCCTCTGCGCATTTCCAGGTATGGAAGCGACAGTAAGAGCAAAAGATAAGATGCATAAAGAATTCCGATAGCGAAAAATATCCAGGCCGTTCTTTTCATTCAAAGCTGGTAGCTTAGTAATAATCCGGGTAAATACTCAAGCCGTTCGGACCTTGAAAACTAGGACCTTCATCTTCACTTTGGACCAGTTTGAACTTCATCGTACGGAGTTTAAAACGAGTATTTTTGGCCCAATCCACGACCATTGTTTTTTCGTCAATAAATTTCCAGGAACCCTTGATGATTTCCTGCTGTTCGTTTTCCTGTTCTTCCGGGTAATAAGTATAGCGCAGAATTCCGTTTTCTTTGAATTCAATATAACCGCCATCCAGGTTGGAATTATTGAATATGTCCATGAAATTATTTTGCGTGATTTTCTGTCCGTCGTATTCGTACTTTTCTAAAATCTCTTTTGTATCCTCCTGCTTTTTCAGCTTAAACTTTTTTGAAGGAATTTTCGGATCATTTGCCGTCCAGTTTGCATTTACACTTCCGTCCTTCTTGGAAATGATCAGGGTGAAAATCCCGTCAAACTTATTATCACCCGGCTCGTTCAAAGTCAGTTCGAACTGATCTTTTTTCTGCACTACGGAACCGTTGATATTGCGCTGCAATCCTTTGTGCACGTTATAACCGATCGCTTTTTTATCGTTCACATAAGTCAAAACAACATTTATGAAACCGTCTCCGAAATCACCGGTATACAATCCGCGGAGAGTATCAAAATTCGTTTCGGGGAACCACTCCTCGGCAACTACAGGTTCTTCCGTTTTTGTATCTTTTACGGCAGCAGTTTTCATCTCAACAGGGTCTGATGAACAGGAAGTGACTGCTGCTAACACGTTTACAGCTATAATTAAGGCACGGCTTTTTTTCATAAGGCGATAATTTCAAGACTAAAATAACGCTTTTAACGTAATAACAAACACGGATTTAAGATTGCTTGAAATGGATGTGTTTCTTCACTCCATATGTCGATTTAAAACCTTATTTTTGAGCTTTCGAAGAAAATTTATGGAATACAACACCACGAGACCGAAGCTTTTACTTCCGGAATATGGTAGAAACGTACAAGAAATGATTTCTCACGCGATGGAAATCGTAGATCGTGACGAACGCAATAAAGCAGCAAGAGCAATTATCGAAGTGATGGGGCAATTGAACCCGCATTTACGTGACGTAGATGATTTCAGACATAAGTTGTGGACGCACTTGTTCGTAATGTCTGATTTTAAACTGGACGTTGATTCACCTTATGAAATTCCAAAGCCAGAAACATTGACCAGTAAGCCGGAGCAGATGACATATCCGAAAGGGCGAATCAAGTACGGTCACTACGGAAAATATACACAGGAAATTTTAAAGGATGCGAAGCATGTTACGGCTGCTGATGAGCGTGACTATCTTAAAATTACCATGGCGAATTTCATGAAGAAGCAATATTTGGCTTACAATAATGATGCGGTGGAAAATCATGTGATCGCAAACCAGTTGCGCGATCTTTCCCATGGAGAATTGATCCTGGAAAACCCGGATGAATTGATGAACACCAACCTGATCTTGAAATCATTCGGGATTCAACCGAATAAACGTCAGAAAAAGAATCAGAAAAATCAGAAAAACTTTAAAGGAAAAAACCAAAATCGTAATAAGAATTAAGTATGTCATCTTTTGAAATTTACGGAGGAAAGAAGCTAAAAGGAGAATTGATAGTACAAGGAGCAAAGAACGAAGCGTTGCAAGTTTTATGTGCTCCCTTGTTGACCGCTGAAAAAGTTACTATTTCAAATATCCCGGATATTGTCGATGTGAATAAGTTGATTGACTTATTGCAAACAATGGGAGTGAAGATTGAGAAAGTGGAACGTGGAACGTACGTTTTTCAAGCGAAAGAAGTTGATTTGGCATACCTGGAAACCGAAGATTTCAAAAAAAGAGCAGCATCTTTGAGAGGTTCAATCATGATCGTTGGTCCTTTGTTGGCGCGTTTCGGAAAAGGATTTATTCCAAAACCGGGCGGCGATAAAATCGGACGAAGAAGATTGGATACACACTTCGAAGGATTCGCTTTATTGGGAGCGAAATTCAATTACGACGCGGGAGAACACTTTTATTCCATTGAAGCAAAAAAGCTAAAGGGAACATACATCCATTTGGATGAAGCTTCCGTAACCGGAACGGCGAATGTCATTATGGCTGCAGTTTTGGCAGAAGGAACAACGACATTCTATAACGCAGCTTGCGAACCTTATATCCAGCAGTTGTGTAAAATGTTGAATTCTATGGGAGCAAAGATCTCCGGGATCAGCTCTAACTTACTGACTATTGAAGGAGTAAAAGAATTGGGTGGTTGTTATCACCGCATTTTGCCGGATATGATTGAAATCGGAAGTTTCATCGGTTTAGCGGCTATGACACAGTCCGAAATTACGATTAAAGATGTAAGCTGGGAAAACCTGGGAGTTATTCCGAATACCTTCAGAAGGTTGGGTATTAAACTGGAAAGAAGAGGCGATGATATTTACATTCCGGCTCAGGAATCGTATGAAATAGACACGTTCATTGATGGTTCGATCCTGACTATTTATGATGCTCCGTGGCCGGGCTTCACGCCTGATTTGTTATCCATCATCCTGGTTGTAGCAACCCAGGCCAAAGGAAGTGTTCTGATCCATCAGAAAATGTTTGAATCACGTTTATTCTTTACAGATAAACTGATCGATATGGGCGCACAAATTATTTTATGTGATCCGCATAGAGCAACCGTTATCGGGCTGGGAAGACAGCACAAGTTACGCGGGATCCAAATGACATCCCCCGATATACGTGCCGGGGTTTCTTTGTTGATCGCGGCGCTTTCTGCGGAAGGAAAAAGCGTTATTCACAATATTGAACAAATTGACAGAGGTTACCAGGATATTGATATTCGCTTGCGAAACCTGGGAGCTGATATTCGACGTGTAAACTAAACAGAGATGAGAAATTCAATCATTATACTTTCAACGTTGTTCCTTGTTGGAATTGGGTTGTCCTCTTTTAAGGCTGTGAAGCCTATGCCGGGCGTTGGTTCCAAAGCTCCGGAAATTGCATTAACAGGCGTTGATGGAAAAGTGGTAAAACTTTCTTCCCTGAAAGGGAAAATGGTCCTGATCGATTTTTGGGCTTCCTGGTGCGGACCTTGCAGAAAGGAAAATCCGAATGTTGTTGAAGCATACAAAAAATACAAGGGTGCGAAATTCAAGAATGCGAAAGGATTTGAGGTGTTTTCTGTTTCTTTGGATCGTGATGAAACCAAATGGAAAGAAGCAATCAAAGCAGATGGTTTAATCTGGAAAAGCCATGTTTGGGACAAAGCAAACGAAGCAGGAAAAGCATATGGCGTTCAATTTATTCCAAGTGGGTTCCTGGTGGATGGTGAAGGGAAAATCGTTGCTACAGGTGAGTCTTTAAGAGGACTTGGTCTGCACGTGGAACTGGATAAGCATAAAAAATAGTTTCTTCCTGATCGTTTGGTTGTTTATGTTACTGATAACCAATGTGTTTGTTGTGTTTTGTTAGTAAGTTTACTAACTTGCTAACAGAGTGATAGAATTAATCCTCCATCGGCTAAAAAAATACGGATTTCGTATGTATGGGATTGGCGTGTAGAGTTACCTTTTGACTTTTTTAAAGGTTTTTTCAAATCCAAACCCGGCGAATCGACGTAATTGATTCAAAACGATTGAACATGAAAAACTATTTGATTATTTGCAGCTTGTTTGTAGGATTGTCAGCTTGCTCCCAGGAACAGACAAAGACCCCGGATTCTCCGAAAAAAGAAACGAAATACAACAAGTTAACTCCGCAGGAAGAAAGTGTCATTCTTTTTAAGAATACTGATCGTCCTTTTACGGGAGATTATTATCAGAAAACAGATAAAGGAATTTATATCTGCAAACAATGTAACAATCCATTGTATAAGTCAGATGATAAATTTGAATCACATTGCGGTTGGCCCAGTTTTGACGACGAGATTGAAGGTTCTGTAATCAGGGTTCCTGATGCAGACGGAATGAGAACAGAGATCATTTGCGCAAATTGCAAAGGTCATTTGGGCCATGTTTTTACCGGGGAAGGATTTACCGATAAAGATACCAGGCATTGTGTGAATACGAGTTCCATTCAATTTTACCCGTCGAAAGACCTGGATAAGCTTCCGAAAGTGATTAAATAAGCTTAGAAAGAGCCTGCCGTGACAGGCTCTTCGTTATATAACGAAAACATGCTATCATATTTTATGGATATTATCAAAAAATAGATATCATGAAGCTGTTTGCTGCGCGGATGCTGAAAAAATGACAGATTATCAAACAAAATCGTGATTTTAATTGATGAATGTTAAAAATAAAAATTTTAACATTGTTCATTGTGTAAAATAAAACAATTTTCATAATATAGTTCCCGAACAAGTAAATCGCTATTTATGAAAACATTGAAATTGTCGTCGGCAACCATTCTTTGCATTGGTTGCTATGTGGGGGCTTATGCTCAGGAATTGAGAAAAGCAAGTTTGCCTAAAGAGGCGTATTCACCAACCAAAGAGTTCCACCTTAAAAATCAACAAAAAGTACACAGTGTTTATCAATCATTATCCGAAGTCTACCTGATGGATTTCTCGGGTGCTAAAACAAAAGCTGTTTCTGCAGAGATGGAACAAGTCGCTTCCCAAACACTTAGTAAAGCATCCTATGTAGATTATTCCAATCAAAAAGCTATCAGGGATTTACTTTCCTTGCACCCGGAAGCTTTGAGCGTACAATTACCATTCGAAAATCAGGTTTTAACACTTGATTTGATCCAGTCTTCGCTGTTTGGAGATAATTTCTCCGTTCAGTCAAACAACCCGGAAAAAGTTCAGGGAGTTCAGCTTGGATTGTATTATCAGGGAACTGTCCGTGGTACGAACTCGATCGTCGGAGTCAGTTTTTTTGAAAATGAATTCAGCGTTTTGATCTCACGGGATACTCCGGAAGATAAAATAATCGAATGCGGATTTATCCGGACCCAGGGAAATTCAAGCGGAACACATATTGTCTATTCTGACGATGATTTAACCTTGAACATATCCCATCCTTGCGAAGCGGAAGGGCTGGATCAATATCACGAAGCTGTTGAACAACTCTCAAACCAGCACGGGATGTTGGAAGACATGGAAAAGGCTACTTATAAGTGTGTGACCTATTTTTGGGAAACTGCTTATAACCTGTATACTTCGAAAGGAAGTTCACAGGCAGTGACCAATTACATGACTTCCCTGTTCAATAATTTCCAGATCATTTATAATAATGAGCAGATCGGTTCCAAATTGAACCAATTATATATTTGGACCAGTGCAGATTCTTACAATAACGACTTAAACACTTTTTCGGCAAACCGAAGCAATTTCGGAGCAAACCTGGCAACCTTATTTTCGACTACCGGTGGTGGTGGTGTAGCCTGGCTTGATCAGTTGTGCGGAAGTAATCAATATTATAAACATGGGTTCTGTGGCTCAATCGGAGGTACAGTTCCTGCAGTACCGAATTATAGTTGGGCAGTAAACGTGTCTACGCACGAAGTTGGTCATAATTTGGGTTCTCCACATACCCATGCATGTAGCTGGACTGGCGGTGCAATTGACGGTTGTGGTCCTGCTGCCGGTTACAGTGAAGGATGTACAGGTCCTATTCCATCAAATGGAGGTACAATCATGAGTTACTGTCACTTGAATAGTGTGGGAATGAATTTTAATCTGGGATTTGGAACGCAACCCGGAAATTTGATCAGAAACAGAGTGAACAGTTGTATCACACTGACATGTGATACGGATAGCGGTCCAACTTGTGTTACAGCCTTTGAGCCCAACGAAAGTCAGGCAGCAGCAGCAACACTTACAAGCGGAATAGCGGTTTCGGCTGCGATAGCAACTTCCGGAGATTTGGATTATTTCAAAATCACTACATCTACTACAACCAATAATGTGTTCAATTTAGCCGGGCCATCAGGTGTAGACTTTGACATGACTATTTATAACAGTGCAGGTACTCAGATTGGTTCCGGAGCCGGTAGTACAGCAACCGAATCGGTAACACTCAACGGACAAGCTGCAGGAACTTATTACATTAAAATCTTTGGTTATAACAATGCGGTAAGTTCAACTTGTTACTCGTTAACTGCAACAGCAACTGCCGTTAACAACTGTTCTACTGCTTATGAGCCAAATAATTCGACTTCAGCTGCGGCAACCATTCCTCTTGCTACGACAATTTCAGCAGCAATTTCAACAAGTACAGACCAGGATTATTATAAAGTCACAACTACTTCTGTTGGAACGCATCAGTTCAGTTTGGCCGGACCAAGCGGAGTAGATTATGATTTGTATGTTTACAATAGCGGAGGAACTCAGATCGGATCTGGAACAGGAAGTACAGCGACGGAGAATGTTTCAATCTCCAATTTAGCAGTTGGAACATATACTGTTCGGGTGATTGGTTACAATGGGGCAAATAGCGCAACTTGTTATACGTTGAATGTAGCGAGAACATCTGCTAGTTTAATTGGTGATCAAACAGATGGCGGAATTTATACGGTACATCCAAACCCAACGAAAGATAAACTGACTATCAGTTCCTCAAATCCAACTGAGGTGATGGATGTTCAGGTAATGGATATGAGCGGTAAAGTACTTTCAACATACCAATTGTCAGGCAATTCGGTGATTGATGTTTCGACTATCAGCACTGGAGTTTATTTCCTGAGAATAATGTCAGCAGAAACAGAGAAAGCAACTCCGATAAAATTCATTAAAGAGTAGTTAATGATACTTTGAGATTGTTATCTCGTCAAAGAGAGTCTTCCGGAATGTCGGGAGACTCTTTTTTGTTTTGATAAGTCCATAATCATAAATATTATCCTTAAGGCTATCGGAGTGCAAATTTGCCAAATAGCGAACCATCAGTATTTAAAAAGGATCCATGGTTTTTTATCCCGGAATTTTTAGAGTCTGTCCGACACGGATGAGGTAAGATCGCAAATGGTTTGCATTCTTAATCCTTGCAGGGGTTGTGTGATATTTCTCCGCTATTTGTGATAAGGTGTCACCCGATTTTACAGTATATCTTTTATAACGTACAACAGGAGCAGTTTTTGCCGGAGTTGAAGCTATTGCACACATCATTTCCGCTTCTTTTTGCACTACATCAGCAAGTGTTACGGTAGTTCCTATTTGCGGATCGTAATACTTATAGAAATGTTGCCGAATGTTTATAGCATTGGTCACAGTATCCAGTTTTACTCCGTTCCAGTCATAACACTGCAATACATTGTCATTAAACTCCAGTATTTTTACAGGGATCATCGTTGAATGTAATCGATGCATACGCGGACATTGCTTTTGAACTGCAGGTAATCCGCCACCGGCCGAACCACGACTGTCAACACTCATGTAACATCTTCCGTCCAGGCTCGGGCCAACGACCGCACTCCAGTAAACCGTCAAAGTCATAGGATCAATCTGGATATATAGTTTCTTTAAATCCGAATTGAAACCTCTGCTGCGGATTTCTGCCAGTCCGGCATTGATCTTATCATTTAAGAGGCCTCCGAAACCATCCATTCTTCTGCGATGGAATGAATGCAAGGCATCATAAGTATAAGGTTGTCCCATTGCAGTATATGAATCTGTAATAACCAGGTCATTTTCCTGGAGTTGGATGGTATCCGGATCGTATTTTCGGAATTCAGGAACTTCCAGTATTTTTTTGGATGTAACAAGGGTGGAATCCGGCAAATCAACTCCTGGATCGCTATCTGATTGCGCATAAAGCGTTTGACTACCAATTAGAATACAGAGAAAAATGAATTTAGTACCAGTCACCTTTTGTTGTTTTTATTGGGTTTAACGCACCTAAATTTAACAGGTTACATCGGTATTTCAAAAAAAGTTTGTTGAAAAGTCTGATATATTCGATAAAAAGCAAGGAATATTCGGTTTGTTAGACAAAATTTATCTGATCAGTAGCGAATAGTTTCACACCTCTTCGTTATATAACGAAATCATTAGAACATGATATTATGTTTTGATGATTTCAATTATCGGCGATAAATCCATCAATTCGTAATCAGGCATTTGGAATTCGTAATTAACTTTGTTCCATGCAGGATCTCAAAAAACTTACAGCAACCTGGGCCGATAATCTAAAGCAACTTTATTCAGAACGGGAAGTACGAAATATCCTCTTACTTGTTCTCGAAGATGTTTTCGGGTTCAATCGATCAGCTTTACTGGTTTCAAAAGAAATCGACCTTTCCGAAGCTCAATTAAAGGAATTGGCTCAAATTTCTTCCAGGCTTCAAACGGGAGAACCTGTTCAATATATTATTGGATTTACTTATTTCGATGATTTGAAGATTAGGGTCGCACCCGGTGTATTAATTCCCCGACCTGAGACAGAAGAACTGGTTTCCTGGATCGGGGAAACAATCCGGGATCAAAAGAAATTGAAAATAGAAGATTGGTGCACAGGTTCCGGATGTATTGCCCTCGCTATCAAAAACGGGAATACCGATTCTGAAGTAAAGGGAATGGATTTTTCTCCTGAAGCATTGGAAATTGCGAGCTTAAATGCAAAAGAATTGAAGTTGGAAGTGAAATTTGAGTTACGGAATGCTCTGGAAGTCGAAAAAACAGAAAATGTAGATATCATCGTTTCAAATCCTCCCTATATTCCATGGATAGAAAAGGCACAGATGCATAAAAACGTTACTTCATTTGAGCCCGATCTGGCACTTTTTGTCCCGAACGAGAACCCGTTGCTGTTTTATCGTGCACTTGCCGGATATGCTGTAAAAAGTTTAAATGATGGTGGATATTTGTTTTTTGAATTACATGAGGGGTATGCCCTTGAAACAAAAGCGATGGTTGAAAGTTTAGGTTTTTACAACGTTGAGATCAGGAAAGATTTACAGGGCAAAGACCGCATGCTGAAAGCACAATGGAAAGTGGAATAAAAGCAATGATTTTGTATCTTTCGTTCTAGTTTAATTTGAATTTTATACTCATGTCTGATAAACCGATTGTTAAAGAATATTCTAACGGGGAAGTAACCATCATTTGGAAGCCCGAAAGTTGCATCCATTCTACTATCTGTTGGAAAAATGCGACAGGACTTCCCAATGTTTTTCAGCCGAATACAAAACCCTGGATCAAAGTGGAAGGGGCTACCACAGCTGAAATTATAAAACAGGTTGATAAGTGTCCGAGTGGAGCTTTGAGCTACCGGTTGAAAGATGAGCAGAAGGAAGTTCATCAATCGAATGTGGTGGAAACGTTACCGAATGGGCCTTTACTCGTATATGGAAATTTGACCGTGAAGCATGCCGGTTCGGAAGAAATCAAAGAAAGTAAGGTAACAGCATTTTGCAGATGTGGAGCTTCGTCCAATAAGCCGTACTGTGATGGAACTCACGTAAAGATCAATTTTTCGGATTAAACAGATTTCGTATGTATTTTTCTGCGTTATTATGTTGAAATGTAATTCAACGATCGTTTGCGGTGCCATTCGGTAAGCGAAGTATAGAAAAACATCATTTCCGTTTTGTTTGTCAAAAGTGCTTGCATTTCAGACCCTGATCTGGTTCTTTTGACTTAAAAACAAAGGAAAGGATGTTTTTCACTAGCGGTTTTGAATGGCGTATTAAAAGGATGTTTTGCATACTTTTTCAGCCTTGGCAAAAAGTATGATTATAGGAAAGGTGTATCTTTGCATCAAGTTTCAAAATGGCATGCCAGCAACAAATCTCAAGTTTATTTCCTTTCATTCAGATGTGTCACAAATTTCCCGTCCGGAGAAATTCACCTATCCGTTTTATTACGACCCGCATCCATTGGCCGTAATTGCAATGGAACAGGTACAGGATTATCTGGCAAATCAAAAAGAATGGGTGCATAATTTCGGATTGGATGATCAACAGGATGGATTGGTCATCGGTAAGATGTTTGGAGTGCTTGTTGTGCAGAATAAACAGGGAGAATTAGGTTTTTTGGCTGCATTTTCAGGTAAACTGGCCGATTCCAACGAATTTGATTATTTCGTTCCGCCGGTTTTCGATTTGCTCGATTCAAACGGATTTTTCAGGAAAGAGGAAATCGTCATCAATGAGGTAACCATTGAAATTGACAGACTCGAAAAAGAGGAAACTTATTTAAACGCAAAAGCAGATCTGGAAAAAGCAAGTACCACTTACCTGGAAGAGCTTCAGAAGTATAAACTGGAGATCAAAAAGGCAAAAGCGGAACGCAAACGCATTCGCGAACAATCCGCAGGGTTAAATCCACAGGAGTTGGAATTACTTTTGGAAGATCTGAGAAAGCAATCGATCCGTGAACAGTATTTTTTGAAGGATTTCACAGATACCAACAAGAAAAAGATCGTTGCTTTAAATGAAGTAGTTGAATCTTTTGAAAACCAGTTGAATGAATTGCGTGAAAAGCGCAAAAATATGTCCAATGCCTTACAAGGAGAAATTTTCGATTCCTATTACTTTCTCAACGCTAAAAAGGAACGGAGAAGTCTTCAGAGCATCTTTCAAAATACCATTGATCACAAACCACCGGCCGGTGCAGGAGAATGTGCCGCTCCCAAATTATTGCAATATGCATTTGAGCATGAATTGAAACCGGTTTGCTTGGGAGAATTTTGGTGGGGAGCATCTCCGAAGTCGGAAGTACGTGTACACAAACAGGTTTATCCGGCTTGTCGCGGAAAATGTGAACCAATCCTTGGCCACATGCTGGAAGGTTTGGAAACGGATGAAAACCCGATGCTTCAAAACCCTGCAGAGAATAAAGAACTGGAAATCGTTTTTGAAGACGACCACTTGGTAATTGTCAATAAACCGGCGGAATTTCTTTCCGTTCCCGGGAAAACAATCTCAGATTCCGTGTATACGCGCATGAAGGAGAAATATCCGCTTGCAACCGGACCAATGATTGTACATCGCCTGGATATGTCCACTTCAGGAATATTAGTTCTGGCGAAAGATAAGAAAGTCCATATGCACCTGCAGAAACAATTCATTAAACGCAATGTTCAGAAACGGTATGTGGCTTTATTGGACGGAATTGTAGCCGAAGATTCAGGTACTATTGATTTACCGTTGCGTGTGGACCTGGACGACAGGCCGCGTCAATTGGTTTGTTACGAACATGGAAAACGGGCCGTAACCAAATGGGAAGTGGTAGAGCGAAGGACTAACCAAACCTTGATCTATTTCTACCCGATTACAGGAAGGACACACCAGCTCCGGGTTCATTCGGCTCATGTACTTGGTTTAAACGCACCGATTATTGGAGATGATTTATACGGGAGGAAAGAATCCAGGCTTCATCTGCATGCCCAGTTCCTTCAGTTCACACACCCGGTAACGAAAGAAGCCATCAAGATCAAAGTAGACGCTGAGTTCGCATAAAATTACTCAATATGCACTAGTATATATTTAAACCACATTAGTGCACATAGAAAACATTGAAAATAATAAAACAAATACGAATAAAACTATGTGCTCTATGTTTCTATGTGGTTAATCATAAATATATTTGGTTATCGAAATTTTCAGTATGAATCCAACAGAAGCACAAAAAAGAATTGAACAGTTAACCCAGGAATTAAACCAACATAATTACAGCTATTATGTGGAAAGCAATCCTACCATTTCTGATTTCGAATTCGATATGCTTCTGAAAGAACTCCAGGACCTGGAAGCTCAGTTCCCCCAGTTTGCTTCAGATCTGAGCCCTACAAAACGGGTGGGAGGAGACATTACCAAAAAATTTGAGACAGTTGTTCACAGATTCCCGATGCTTTCCTTGTCAAATTCGTATTCGGAAGAAGAGATCATTGACTGGGAACAACGCTTGAAGAAACTGGCAAGCGGACCAATTGAATACGTTTGTGAGTTGAAATACGACGGTGTTGCTATTGGAATCCGGTATGTCAATGGAAAGTTTACAAGAGCAGTAACCCGTGGCGACGGAACACAGGGTGAAGATATTTCTGCAAACGTAAAAACCATTCGAACGGTCCCGCTAACACTGAAAGGAGATTTTCCGGATGATTTCGAAGTTCGCGGCGAGATCTTTTTCCCAAGGGCTAATTTCGAAGCAATGAATCGACAGCGGGAAGAATTGGGAGAACCGGTTTTCGCAAATCCCAGAAATTCAGCTTCAGGAACATTGAAGTCACAAGATTCGAAAGTAGTGGCAGAAAGAGGTTTGGACTGCTATTTATACGGAGTATATGGTGATGATCTGAACATGGAATCTCATTTGGAAAGCGTTGAAAAAGCACACGAATGGGGATTCAAAACGCCACAGGTGAAGGATCGATACATTGAAAAAACTTCCAGTATCGAAGGTATCATGGAATTCATCCATTACTGGGACAAAGAACGCTATAATCTGCCTTTCGATATCGATGGAATTGTGATAAAGGTGAATAATTACGATCAGCAAGCCGATTTAGGCTTTACTGCAAAATCACCTCGTTGGGCAATAGCCTATAAGTTTAAAGCAGAACGCGTTTCAACTACCTTGGAAGAAGTGACTTACCAGGTCGGAAGAACAGGAGCGATTACACCTGTTGCGAATTTGAAGCCGGTTTTGTTGGGTGGAACGGTGGTGAAAAGAGCTTCCTTACACAATGCGGATCAGATTGAAAAGCTGGATTTGTATTTGGGAGATGAGGTGTTTGTTGAAAAAGGTGGAGAGATCATTCCCAAAATCGTGGGGGTGAACACCGGTGCACGATCTTCTGCGGCTGAAAAGATCCGGTTTATTGGGAAATGTCCTGAATGTGGTTCTGAATTGCACCGCAGGGAAGGAGAAGCACAGCATTATTGTTTGAATGATTTGGTTTGTCCGCCGCAGGTAAAAGGCCGTATGGAACATTTTATTTCCCGAAAAGCGATGAATATCGACGGATTGGGAGCGGAAACGATCGATCTGTTGTACAAAAAAGGGTTGGCTACCAGTGTGGCAGATTTGTATGATTTAACCTTTGACCAGGTTGTGAATTTGGATCGTATGGCAGACAAGTCGGCAAATAACCTGATTATAGGGATCAGGAACTCCAAAGAAGTTCCGTTTGAACGCGTACTGTTTGCATTGGGAATTCGCTTTGTGGGAGAAACCGTGGCGAAAAAACTGGCAAATGCACTAAAGAATATCGATAACATTGCGAAGGCAACGTATGACGAATTGATCGCAGTGGATGAGATCGGGGAAAAGATCGCTATTGCAGTTCAGCAATTCTTCCAGGATCCGCGTGCAATACAGACAATAGATCGTTTGAAGGCAGCAGGAATTCGATTTGAGGTAGAAGAAGTAGCACTTGATTCCAATGAATTGGAAGGGAAAACATTCGTTGTTTCGGGAGTGTTCTCCAAATTCAGTCGCGACGAGATCAAAGACCTGATCGAAAAGAATGGTGGAAAAAATGTAGGGTCCATTTCTGCTAAAACCAGTTATGTTCTTGCAGGAGAAAACATGGGGCCGGCGAAATTGGAAAAAGCAAGCTCATTGGGAATTCCAATTATTTCAGAAGATGACTTCCTGGCGATGATATCAGCGAACTAAATGAGAGTTGGTTTGGTGATTCAGTTATCGTTTTTTCTTCTTTAAAAATGATTAATCGAAACAGCATGAAAAAATGTTCTAGGGTTTATAACCCTAGAAGGGTGTAGTCAGAAAAAAGAAAGATATTAATGTGCGTGCGTATGAGATACCCCCCCCCCAACTTCCTTCACCATGAGATACTCTTGTGTTATTTTTAACAAGATGAGATATTTTTAAATTCTTAATTGCGAATTCGCAATTCGCAATTGATTTCGTAATTTTGTTCTGACTTTTTACTGTTTAAAAAACAAATACAATGAATCTATTTAAAGGAGCCGGAGTTGCATTGGTTACACCATTCAATGCAGACATGTCAATTGATTTTCCGGCGTTGCGCAGATTGGTACAGGAACAAATTGCAGGCGGTACCAATTATTTGGTGGTTCAGGGAACTACCGGTGAATCTCCAACTTTAAATAGCAACGAAAAGAAACAGGTACTGGAAACAGTTTTGGAAGAGAACAACGGAAAATTGCCGGTTGTTTACGGAGCAGGGGGAAACAATACCATGTCCGTAATTGAAGCTTTCAAAAACATACCGAAAGGAGTAGACGGAATTTTGTCGGTTGCGCCTTACTACAACAAGCCGACTCAGGCAGGATATCTAGCTCATTACAAAGCACTGGCTTCAGAGACAGATTTACCGATTATCTTATACAATGTTCCTGGAAGAACGGGATCAAACGTGCTTGCCGAAACCACATTGGAATTGGCAGAGATCAAAAATATTGTGGCAATGAAAGAAGCTTCCGGGAATATGGAGCAGATCATGGAAATCATTCGTTGCAAACCGGAAAACTTTTTAGTACTTTCCGGAGATGATGCTATTACACTTCCGTTGATTGCTGCCGGTGCTGATGGAGTTATCTCAGTTGTGGCAAATTCATTCCCGAAACAATTCAGCCAAATGGTGACAAGCGCTTTGAATGGCGATTTTGAAACAGCCAGAAAATTCCATTATGATTTATTACCGGTAACGAAATTGCTTTTCGCAGAAGGAAATCCGGGAGGAGTGAAAATTGCTTTGGAAGAATTGGGTTGGATGAAGCCGTTTATGCGACTTCCTTTAGTTCAGGTCTCAGAAGGTTTGAAAGCGAAAATTGTTGCAGAAACAAAAAAACTGGCGAAATAATCCAATTCAATGGATGAAAATATACAAGAGAGGTCGTTTCCCTGGAATGACCTCTTTTTAGTTAGAACGAACCAACCATTTGTTTAAAGCATGCGTTCAGATTTTCAATTACAAAAGCCGCATGAACTTAATTAAATTCATTTTTTTTATTTCTTTCTTCTGTTTTTCAGCAACCTTTCATGCACAGTCGAACCTGGTTCCGAATGGAGATTTTGAAGAATACCATACATGTCCGGGTCTTAATGGACATTATCTCTATACGACATGTGACAATTGGACTTCTCCAACAGCTGCAAGCCCGGATTATTGCAATGCATGCTGTCAGGAGTATAATCAACTTTTTCAAACCCTGACATACAGTGTTCCTCAGAACAGCTTTGGATATCAGCCGGCACAATCCGGTAACGGATATTCCTTAATAGGCTGTCAGCAGAATACAGATGGTAGCGGGATGTATATGGAATACATTCAGGTTGAATTAAAAGAAACGCTAAAAGCCGGAATAATTTATGAAGTACGTTTTTTTGTGCACAATCCCAAACTCGACTGCATTAACAACGTGGGGGCATTGTTTACCCCGTCTGAACTGAACTTGAATACGCAAGAAATAATTCCTTTAGAACCCCAGGTATCCAGCGATCCGGATATTTTTTTCTGTGATACAACCAAGTGGTATGAAGTAAAACAGTTCTATCATGCAGTGGGTGATGAAAAATTCTTGTCAATAGGTGTTTTTAAAAAATTTCCGGAACTTAAAATGATACATATCAATGGCTGGGTACCCGATATTCCAACGTTTTGGGGAATCTTATATATTGATAACATATCGGTAAGTGAGAATCTGGAACTGGCAAATATCTTTACGCCGAATAAGGATGGGGTGAATGATACGTATGAATTAGATTTAGCCCGGATGAATGCTAAAAAAGCTGTCATAATGAATCGTTGGGGGAATAAGATTGTTGAAGAAGAAACTTTTTTAAAATGGGATGGTAGTTTTCAAGGAACTGATTGTCCTGATGGAGTCTATTTTATAAAGCTGGAACTGGAAGACAGGACCATGACAGGAACCATTCAACTAATCCGCTGAAACAACTTTCTGACTTTAACAGGGGAAATCTTTTCCTGATTTACCTGTTTTCAAAGCATTATCAGACTGTGATATTCAGGTCGAAGCAAAAAAAATAACCAAGTACAGACCTTTTTTACCTGAAAATTAATAGATTCGCAGGAAATTACTTGATGATGAAAAACAAACTAATCTTAGGTAGTATCGTATTACTATTCGCTTATGCTTGCGGTTCCGGTGAGGAAAAACAGGAAGTAGCAACTATTGAAGAGCAGGAAACCGTAGATGCTGCTAATGTAAACTACAATATTCCGTCACCGTCTGAGCAGTTTGCTTTGATCTCAAAGATGGATGCAATAAAGAATACAAAAATCCTGCATGATCCTGCATTGGCAGACAAGTATTCAAACTCTTCTCAAAAAGCCTTGAACTTTGGTGTGTACACAGCAGATGTAGCTTATTTGACCTCGTTCAATGAAACAAACAAGTATTTGAGTTATTTCGGTAAGTTGGAAAAATTAGGTTCCGATATCGGTGTTGCCCAGGTTTTTGGAAATGAATTGGGTGAGTTGGCTAAAAAATGGGACGGAAATGCAGATTCCTTATTCAAATTAAGCGATGATGTATACAACCGTACATTCCAGCGTTTGATCGAGATCGACAAAGGAGAGGAGTTGTCCTTGATGCTTGTTGGTGGTTGGGTAGAATCCATGCACCTGATGATCGGAAGTTCCAAAGGATTCGGTAAATCACCAAAATTGGACCAGGCTTTGGCTGATCAGAAATTGGTTGCTGAAAACTTATTGGAGTTTTTGGTAAGTTACCAGGATAATGAGGCGGTAAAAGAGTATTCGGCAGACATTGAAGAAGTCCTGAAAGTTTATGAGCAATTGGATTGTAATTCAGGTGAAACCCAGGTACAGAACTCGAATGGAAAATTGACTTTTTCCGGAGGAGACAGTTGCAAAATGACTCAAAAGTGCTTTGATAACCTGGCAAAGAAAATCTCAGAAATTCGTACTAAAATTATAACTGCTTAACTTCTTGGATATGAAATTTACATTAACGTTAGCCCTATTGTTTTGCTTTGTGATTGCCCCGATAGCTGTCGGAACTGCTCAATGCCCTCCCGCAGAAACATTCATGAAGAAGAAAAAGACCAAAGATGCCTATAGTTTAAATTCTCAGTCCCGATCAGGATCTATTGCTTCTGACGAGTCTTATGAAATGTCATTCATTGCACATCATGGATTGGATTATCGTTTAACAACCGTTTTGGGCGAAGGAAGTGCCGGAACATTGAATTACGAGATCTACGAAATGGTGGTAGAGAAAAAAACAGTAGGAGAAAAAGATACTTATAAAAAAACAAAAAAAGTATTTGCAACTTCAGGAAGTGCTGAAGCATTGGAGTTTACCTCTGACAAGTCACGTAAAATTTTCATCAACGTATCCATCACTGGCGGAGATAAAAAGAAATTGGCTTGTGTAGGAGTTTTAATCGAAACAAAACGCTCTGAGAAAACAGGTTTTTAAATCTGTTATCATATTATAAATGAATAGTAGGGGCGCGATTAATCGCGCCCCTACTGATTTTGTATCATTATTATTCACAATCGATAATGTATAATTGGGAATCCATAATTCGCAATTCGTCATTCGGAATTCGTAATTTCACCCCATGCAGGATTCATCACAAAAAATATTTGAGCTCGTCAATCAGGCTCAATCAATCGTTATCACATCACACAAATCCCCGGATGGAGATTCGATCGGAAGTTCCATGGCTTTGTTTCATATTTTAAAGAAATGGGGGAAAAATGTACAGGTAGTACATCCTGACCCGGCACCGGAGTTTTTGCATTGGGTTGCAGGACAGGGACAAATCATTGATTTTGAAACAAAAGCAGAACAAGCTGTTTCAGTAATTCAAACTGCCGATCTGATCTTTTGCCTCGATTATAACGAACCATCGCGTGTGGGAGATCAAATGCAGCAATATCTGGTTGCTTCAGATGCAACTAAAGTCATGATTGATCATCACTTGCATCCGGCAGACTTTTGCCAGGCAGTCATTTCTGATACATCCGCCTGTTCGACCTGTGAATTGATCTATAGATGGATGGAGAGTATTGAGCATTTGGAGGATTTGGACGAAATTTCAGGAACTTGCATTTATTTGGGGATTATGACTGATACCGGTTCATTCCGATTTCCTTCTGTAAGTGCTGCCACTCATGAAATTATAGCCGGTTTGATCCGTAGAGGAGTAAAACATTACCAGGTGCACGAAGCTGTTTATGATACCAATACAGTGGATCGGATCAAATTAAGAGGTTTTGCCTTGTCAGAAAAGCTCGTGTGTTTGAATGATATTCCAGTAGCTTATGCATCCCTTTCAGAGGAAGAATTGAAAAAATACAATTATCAAAAAGGAGATACGGAAGGACTTGTTAATCAGATCCTGGGAATCAAAGGGATCAAAATGGCGGTATTGTTCATTGAGAAGGATGGTAAAGTGAAGATTTCTTTCAGGGCAAAAGGCGATTATTTTGTAAACGAATTGGCCAAAGCACATTTTGATGGTGGAGGACATGCCTATGCTTCAGGTGGAATTTCGTCCGAAAGTCTTGAGAAAACAATCGGAAAATTTGTAACATTTGTAAAAGATTTCATTCCTAAAGCATGATAAAAAAAGAATTGCTTTTTTGCCTGTTGATTGTATGTTCCTGCACAGAAGAAGCAGAACAACCAAAACCTGTTCAGTGGAATATGAAAAAATCTACTGAAATGAACAAGGAATTGGCTATCGAAGAAAGTATTAATATCGATCTTTACTTTGCTCAACATGAGAATTGGGAAGTAAAACAAACCGGAACAGGTTTGCGTTATGTCATTTTGAAAAAGACCGATGGAGCTTCTCCCAAGCCCGGAATGGATGCAAAAACACAGTATAAGATCAGTTTGCTGGATGGAACGGAAGTCTATAAAACTGCTCCGGATGAGGTGGATATTTTCCGCATTGATAAAAGTGAAATGGAATCGGGAATTCATGAGGGAATTAAATTGATGCGTGTCGGAGAAAAAGCAAAATTGGTTTTCCCAAGTCATTTGGCTCATGGTCTGATTGGTGATTTACAGAAAATCCCACCGCTTTCCCCCCTGGTTGTTGATATTGAATTAATTGGAGTAGAATAAATAATCCCTCACTCTCAAACTCACACTGAGAAAATGAAGAACTTGAAATACATAACGATTGCTCTCCTGTTAACTGCCTGTACAAATGGAGTAGAAAAAGTCAGTGACGATCATGCGCCGAATACACGCGATGCAGGAAATCAGTTATCTGAAGCGGAACAATTAATTGAACCGAAAAAACAAATCGTCGACAAGAAAACATTCCCGAACGGGATCCGGATCCAATGGTTTGAAAAACACGATGGAGCTCCTATCGAGGACGGATCGGTTTACGAGATCAATTTCAAAACAAAGCTGCAAAACGGAGAAGTAGTGGATGGAAACTACAAACTCCAAAGAGATATGCTCCCGTTTTTGGTAGGATATGGAATGCAAACACCTGGTTTTGATTTAGCGATGAAGGAATTAAGAGTAGGGGATTTCGTTGAAATCTTTATTCCCGGGAAATTGGCTCGGGGTAAAAAAGGAATTCCGGGGATTATCCCTCCCGATGCACCGAATATTGTCATGTTGAGAGTCGGAAAAGAGATTAAACCGACAAAAGTAGTCGACGGGGTAAAAGTGTGGTGCCTGGAAGAAAATCCTGAAATGACCGATGCGAAAGTGGGAGAAAGTTCGAACGTTGCAATCAATTATTTTGTTGGAACAAAATCAAATCCTCGTTATGATAATTCGTATCAAAGAAACACACCCTTTGCTTTCGGAATGAAGGATCATTCATTGATTCCAGGATTGAGAAAAGCTATGCTGAATACCAAGATGTATGATAAATTATACATTTTAGTCCCGGCAAAAGAAGCTTATGGTTCAAGAGGTTACGTGGATTTGGTGAAGCCAAACGAGGATTTATTCTATGACATTATTATCATGGATGTAGATGGAAAATCAGTCGAACAGAAATGATGAATTCAAAATTCAAAATGCAAAAAAAGAGGGTGGGAAAATGTTGAATTTTGCATTCGCCATTTTGAATTATTAAAGATATCAACTTGTAAATGTTGGAATTAACGTTTTTTCGCAAGTGAATTTTGGCTTTTTTTTGTTAGTTTTGCGACACCCAGAAAATACCAAGGCTTTAATTATGAACAAATTTCTCTATTTCCTTCTCTTATTTGTTTCATTTTCGGGATTCGCTCAAACTCCGATCGATACCGTAGATACTGAAAAAGGTAAAATGGTCATTTACTCCAATCGAACATGGAAATTCTTATTGGATGAAGAGTTCGACGGTATCATGAATGAAGCATTATTCAATATTATTCAGGCAGATACAAACCTGAATTTGGTACAAACCTGGAACAACGATATTTGTTTCTCTTCTGACCGTCCGGATATGTCACGTTTAAACGATACCATCTGGCTATGTTTGGTAGATGATCTGCATAAAGAGTTCGTTTCACCGGTTCCGGGTATCGTGACTTCGCGTTACGGATACAGAAAGGGAAGATACCACAATGGAATTGATTTGAACTTAAGAACAGGAGATACGGTAAAAGCTGCTTTCTCAGGTCGTGTAAGATATGCGAAATGGAATGATGGAGGTTTCGGTAACCTGGTAATCATTCGTCACCACAACGGGCTGGAAACGTTTTACGCACATCTTTCAAAACATTTGGTGGCTCCGGACCAGGAAGTAAAAGCGGGAGAGCCGATTGGACTTGGTGGAAACACCGGGCGTTCATTTGGAGCCCATTTACATTTCGAAGTGCGTTTTTACGATGCTCCGATGAACCCGGAAGAAGTAATCGATTTTGCGAAGAAAGAATTGAAAGACGAAAACCTGTTGGTTCAAAAACAGCTGTTCCGTCCCGGAGCGCGTCCGAGTGATGAAGAAATTTCCGGTGAATCGATTGCAGCTGTTCAGGCACGTACGGAAGCTGCCGCTACACGAAAGTATTATAAGATCCGAACGGGAGACACCTTATCTCAGATTGCTTCCAAAAGCAATACAACCGTTTCAAGGCTTTGTAAGCTCAATGGGATCAGACCGACAACACTCTTGCAAGTTGGTCGACAATTACGAGTGAGATAAAGACGAATTCCGTTAATTCATCGATTAACTAACTTTTATTGTTAAAAATTTGCTTGATAATAGTGGTTTTTTTAAATTGCTGTTATGTCGTGCAACTACAGAATTGTTTTGGTAACAGACGGAGGCTCAGACGCCTTACTTGTCCCGATTGTTGGGTTAAGTGCATTGTCGCGCCGTATTCATGCAGTTGACATAGACAGATCTCTTTACAATTGGATTGATTTATTGGTTGCTTCGGGAGACAGTGTGCTCCTGGCAAGTCTTTTGGCAAAACAAGAGATTTCGCTGATTGAAGAATTGGGAGCTTTGGAAAAACTGCTCCGCTACCAGAATAACGGATACAGCAAGGAGATGGTTTCCCGTCTTTTTAATGAAGAAGACACCTTATTTACACTTAGAAAGCATTTTCTTTTCATGACCTATGATGTCGATTCGGATGAACTGTTCCAGTTTTCCGACAGTCGGCCAACACAACAATCCATCAAACTGGATTCGGTGTTAAAAGCATGTATGGGAAATCCCAATGAGCAACAGTTTATCAAATTGGGGTACAGAAGACTTATGAATGCAAGCCAGTTCGCACCAAATCCTATTTTGCAGGCAATGCATTATGCAGATTGCCTCTACCAGGATGATTCGGTTGTGATCATTAGCATCGGTTCCGGGAAACACAAAGACGGAGATTTGGAACAACAATTCTCCGAACAGGCACAGGCACAATTCGAAGAAGAAGTCCGGAATCACAAAAAATGGCATTACTTCAGATTTAATCCTGAATTTGAAAGAGATGACTCCATGGAAGTTAAAATTGAAAAAACCCGCAACTATTTCGAAGATGAAGCGCCGAATATGGACCGTTTATTGCGCCTGATGGAAATTAAGTCAGGGAAATTGGTATAAAATGTTCAAATGTTCAAATGTTCAAATGTTCAAATGTTCAAATGTTCAAATGTTCAAATTTTTCTCTTAAATAACGTTTTAAATTGAACTCTTTGAACCCGTTAAAACTCGTTGAACCTTTTTGAACTTTGTTAACTTTTCAGAAACAATATTTACGCCAGGTTTGCCGTTATGGGATTTCTCCTATTTTTGTCCTTATGAAATGGATTTTCTTACTTCTTACTATCATCACACTTGGCAGCTGTAACTCGTATAACCGCATTTTAAAATCGGATGATTACGAAGCAAAATTTAATGAAGCGAATCGGCTGTACGATACTGAAAAGTATGAAAGATGTGTAGCTTTATATGAACAGGTTTACCAAAGAAGTCCGCGTTCTCCACAGGGTGAAGTGGCGTTTTACAGGTTAGGGAAGGCGTGCTTTGCTGTAGAAGACTGGTATTTGGCAAGTTATTACCTGGCGGCATTTCAGACTAAATTCCCATATTCTCCGAAAGTAGAAGAAACAATGTTCCTGGCTGCAGTGTGTGCTGTTAAAAACAGTCCGGAGGTGTCTCTCGACCAGCATGAAACTGAAGTCGCACTGAATGAACTTCAAAATTTCGTTACACGTTTCCCGAATTCGGAACTGCTGGATACCTGCAATGCCATTATGGATAAGTTGCGTTATAAATTGGAAACCAAAGACATAATGACTGTGAGGTTGTATTCCAAAACAGAAAATTACCGTGCGGCAGTAGTAAGCGGAGAACAATTCCTGGACAATTATCCGAGATCCGTATACCGGGAAGAAGCATGGGTAATCTTAATCCGGAATTCGTACCATTTGGCAAGCAATAGTGTGGATTCAAAAATTGAAGAACGAATTGAGAAAACAAAAGAACGATTTAACATTTTTCTTGTAGAATTCCCAAATTCAGACTATCTTCGCGAATTCGAAGGGTATGTTGAAAAACTGAAAAAAATCGATATTCCCGTATCTAACAAGTAAATAAATAGAAGAAATGAGCTTCAAAAACAACAATGCTGAGCGTTCAACTGTAACGCGTGATACAATAGATTTAGAGCAAACAACAGGTAATATCTATGAATCAATTGTAGTATTGTCTAAAAGAGCAAATCAAATTAGCTCTTCAATGAAAGAAGAATTGACTGCTAAACTGCAGGAGTTTGCTTCATCAACAGATAATTTGGAAGAGATTTTCGAAAACCGCGAGCAAATTGAAATTTCTCGCTTTTATGAGAAACTTCCTAAACCGGTTGCAGTTGCAATCGAAGAGTTGAAGGACGGACAAATTTATACCAGAAAAAATCAAGAGTAATATAAACTCAATATGTCTTTAGAAGGGAAAAAGATTCTGGTTGGTATTACTGGCGGAATCGCAGCTTATAAAATTGCATCCTTCGTAAGATTATTAAAGAAACAAGGGGCAGAAGTCAGATGTATGATGACTCCTGCCTCTTCTGATTTTATAACGCCACTGACACTTGCAACCTTGTCCGAATCTCCGGTAGGAATTGAGTTCTATAATTCCAAAACAGGTGAATGGACCAATCATGTCGAATGGGCTCTATGGGCTGATGTGATGATCTTTGCTCCGGTAACGGCAAATTCACTGGCTAAAATGGCACACGGCTTTTCGGATAATTTTCTTTTGGCAACTTACCTGAGTGCAAAATGTCCTGTTTTTATTGCTCCCGCAATGGATTTGGATATGTACCAACACCAAACTACGAAAGACAATTTGGCACGGTTGGAATCATTCGGGTATACCATTATTCCTGCTGAAAGCGGTTTCCTGGCAAGCGGATTGGAAGGACAGGGGAGAATGGCAGAACCTGAAACATTGATACAGCATCTTCAGGACCATTTCAATTCCGATTCCCGTTTTACAGAAAAGCAGTTCTTGGTGACTGCCGGCCCGACTTACGAGGCAATTGATCCCGTTCGATTTATCGGGAATCATTCTTCCGGGAAAATGGGTTTTGCTTTGGCAGAAGCACTTGCATCTATGGGAGGAAAAGTAATTTTAATAAGCGGACCAAGCAATTTAAAGACACAACATCAGAACATCCGTTTGATTCGTATTACTTCTGCTCTTGAAATGCTGCGAGCAGTGCAGGAAAATTGGGACCAGGCTGATATGGGGATTTTTGCCTCAGCTGTTGCGGATTACCGTCCTTCTGTTGCAGAAACTCAGAAAATCAAAAAAACAGAAGATCAGTTGCAAATTCTTTTGGAAAAAAATCCGGATATTTTGTCCTGGGCAGCTTCAAACAGATCAACCACGAAAGATCAAAAAGTTGTTGGTTTTGCTTTAGAAACCCAAAATGGTATGGAATATGCCAAAGGTAAGCTGGAAAAAAAGAAGCTGGATGCCATTGTGTTGAATGAAATGGGGGAGCCGGGAGTAGGTTTTGGTACCGATACGAATTCCGTTAAATTACTCTTTAAAAACAATAAAATGTGTAGCTTTGAGTTACAGTCAAAGCAAGAATTAGCTTTCTCTTTGTTGAATGAATTGATGAATAATCTATATGAATAAAATTCTGACCCTTGTCTTTTTGACGCTTATTGTGAGAGGATATTCCCAGGAATTGAATTGCCAGGTTTCACTGATTACCAATATCAAAACCGAAGTAACTTCATCTGAAAAAGAATTGTTTGATCAGTTGAAAGAAGTAGTCACAGACCTGATGAATAATACCAAATGGACCGATGAAAAGTTCAAGGTGGAAGAACGCATCAATTGTCAGCTTCAATTGCAGATCAATACGATCAATAATGGAGCGTTTACAGGATCAATCCAGGTTCAGTCAAGCAGACCGGTGTATAACGGATCTTATAACACAACCCTGTTTAATTTCCAGGACGACAACCTGGATTTCACCTACACCAAAGGTGCTCAAGTAATTTATTCAAAAAATCAGTATAGGGATAATCTGTCTGCTATTTTGTCTTTCTACGCTTTCTATATCATTGCCCTGGATTTTGATTCGTTCTCAAAACAAGGGGGGACGAAATATTTCCAGGAAGCCCAACAGATTGTAACCAATGCACAAACATCTTCTTCCAAAGGCTGGAAATCAAATGAACAGGGAAAAAAGAACCGTTATTGGTTGGTTGAAAATGCACTGCAGCAATTATTTGAACCTTTGAGAGAGTGTTATTACGAATACCATCGTTTGGGAATGGATCATTTGTATGACAAACCGGAAGAGGCAAAAAAAGCGATCTACACTGCTTTGGATAAATTATCAAAAGTCTCTGCTGCCCGGCCAAATACGATCAACATCATTAATTTTGCTTATTGTAAGCTGAATGAGTTGAAGAATTTGTATGCTACAGCAAAACCGGAAGAAAAAACACAGATCGTAGCTGTATTAAAAAAGATCGATCCCACGAATTCAACCAAGTACGAAGAAATTCTGAATTAATGCTGCTTTCACTTTCCGTTCAAAATTTTGCTTTAATTGAACATGTTTCCCTTCAATTTCACGACGGGTTGCATGTAATTACAGGAGAAACAGGTTCGGGGAAATCAATCTTGCTGGGTGCATTGAACTTGATTCTAGGTGAGCGCTCCGATTTTTCGGTGATTCGCAATCCGGAAAAGAAAACCATTGTGGAGGCTGTATTCCGATTGAATGAAAGTTTTAAAGACTGGTTTGTGCAGGAAGATATCGATTGGGAAACGGAAACCGTTATTCGAAGAGAAATCACAAGCCAGGGAAAATCCCGCTCGTTCATTAATGATACCCCTGTTCAATTGAACCAATTGAAGGAATTAACCGAGCAATTGGTTTACATTCACTCACAGCACGAAACACTGGAAATCAAAAAAACAAAATTCCAGTTCGATCTTTTGGACTCCTATGCGGATAGCCTGGACCTGGCACAAACGGTGGCTTCACTTTACAGCCGGATCAATCGGTTGAAAGCAACAAAAGAACAGTTGGAGTCTTCCAGGTCAGGGCAATTGCAGGAACTGGATTATATCCGCTTTCAATTGAATGAAATTCAGCAATTGAATTTAGACCAGGTAGATTATGCAGCTTTGGAAAATGACTTCAATAAGTTGTCCCAATTGGATGATCTGAAAGAAGCTTATTCGGCAATTATCAATGCCATGGACCAGGAAAATGGGGCGACAGATTTGCTTCGAAGACTGAAAGCGCATATCGACCGATGGAAGAATGCCGATTCGGATTTGAACGCAATTTCCGTACGTTTACAGGATGTTATTGCTGAACTGGAAGATATTTCAAGGGATTCGGACAGACAATTAAACCAGTTGGAAGGTGATCCGGAAGCCTTGTTTCGTTTGACGGAATCACTTGATGAATACAACAAAATTTTAAAAAAGCATCATTTTTCGACACAGGAAGAGTTGAGTACTTATTTCCGTACACTCGAAAGCAAACTGGAAGAATCAGACTCATCTGATGAGCGCATTGCTGAACTGGCAAAGGAGATCGAAGAAAAAGAAAAAGAATTGCTTCGATTGTCGGATGAGTTGTATGAGAAACGCTCAGCTGTTGTCACCAAACTGGAAGCCTATTTGCTGGAGTTGCTGACTGAAATGAAAATGGAGCATTCGCGTTTCCAGGTTTCACTTACCCGGTCAGAAAAGTTAGACTCCAACGGAGGAATGAATATTCAAATCCTGTTTTCTGCCAATAAAGGATTGGAATTGAAGCCAATCGAAAAAGCGGCAAGCGGTGGAGAATTATCACGTGTGATGCTGGCAATTCAGTTGATCATGAGTGAGAAAAAATCACTTCCAACCCTGATCCTGGACGAGATCGATACGGGAGTTTCAGGTGAAGTTGCTCTAAGAATGGGGAAATTGCTGAAACAAATGGGAAAACACTTGCAGGTTTTTGCGATTACACACTTGCCACAGGTTGCTGCGAAAGGAGACTATCATTTCGAAGTGTCCAAATCACATGCAAACAGTCAGACTATTTCAGAAATCCACCAATTGAATGATACTGAGCGCATTGAGGCATTGGCAAAACTGATCTCAGGTGAACACGTAACTGACCTGGCACGCTCTTCCGCAATTGAACTGATGAATTAAAAAGTTAAATTGAAAGATGGCATAGGGGAGTTTAGCCATAATTTAGTGAATTCTCTAACAAACACACAACCCTACAACTTTCTTTCCGTATCTTTATTGAATAAATACACGAATTATGGTTAAGGTTCTTTTGTTAACACTTTCACTTGCTGCTATCAGTTTGACAACTCAGGCAACGGATCTGAATCAGCCAGAACTGATTTATTCCCGTTCGGGAGAAGTGATTAAAATGCGTGTTCAGGGACATAGAGTAGATTGCCAGCCAAACTCAGATACAAAAAAATGTTATTCTGTTCAGAAAGGTGCAAGTATTGGCATGGAGAACTGGGAAGTCCTGCAACAACCGATTGAAGGGTTTAGCTTTGAAGAAGGATATACCTATGATATGATTGTAAAGATTGATGTATTGCATGATAAAACCGGTCCTGAAAGATTCAAATATACCTTGGTTGAAATAATTTCGAAAACCAAAGAGTCCTGATTCTCTTTTTTCTCCTATCTTTAAATTATGGAGAGAAAATGGGTAATAACAGGTCTTATTCTGATAATAATCGCAATCGTTTTAGGAGCATTCGGTGCGCACGGACTAAAAAGACTGACTTCTGACAATACTATTTTAACAGCTTTCGATACAGCTACAAAATACCAATTCTTCCAGGGCTTAGGATTTTTGGTTGTACCATTCATTGTAACGCGGTTTTCATTTAGTGGAAAAGCGGTTTTTTATCTGCTTTTATCGGGCACCATTTTCTTTTCAGGAAGTATTTACGGGCTAACTTATTCAAAGATTCACATGGGTGGTTCTTTGTCTAAAGCATTTGGCCCGGTAACCCCAATCGGAGGCTTGTTAATGATCATTGGATGGACTTTGTTGTTGGTTCAGGTAATCCGCTCACGTAATTAATGAAATTTACCGCAACAATATTAGGTTCCGGAACGTCCCAGGGGATTCCTGTGATTGCTTGCGAATGCCACGTTTGTACTTCCGGAAAACCGGAAGACAACCGATTGCGTTGTTCCGTCTTATTGGAAATCGGTGGCAAAAACTATGTGATCGATGCAGGCCCTGATTTCAGGCAGCAAATGTTAAAGTTCAAAGTTAAAAGCCTGGAAGCGGTCTTGTTTACCCATGAACATAAAGATCACATGGCAGGATTGGATGACGTAAGAGCATTTAACTTCATCGAGAAGCGGGATATGGACATTTACTGTTCAAAAGCCGTTGAGGTAGCCCTGAGACGTGAATATCACTACGCTTTCGAAGATGAAAAATATCCCGGAATTCCCCAGTTGAATATCATTACGATTGAAAATAAGCCATTTAACCTTTCGGGTACTATTCCGATCATGCCTGTGGAGGTAATGCATTATTTCATGCCTGTTTTGGGTTTCCGGATTGGAGATTTTGCCTATATAACGGATGCAAAGACAGTAGCTCCGGTTGAGATTGAAAAGTTGAAAGGTGTGAAGACCCTGGTTGTGAATGCACTCAGAAAAGAACCGCATATTTCTCATTTTAACCTGGAAGAAGCGTTGAACTTTATTAGTCAGGTGAAACCTGAAAGAGCTTATTTGACACATATTTCGCATCTTTTCGGAACGCACGAAGAAATTGAAAAAGAACTTCCTCCGAATGTATTTGCGGCCTTTGACGGGTTGAAATTTGAATTTAACTGATCCGTTATTTGGTATATAAAACAAGGAATTATCTGGAATTCAGTTTAATTCGGATTATAGCAGGAATATTCCTTGTAGGCTTGAAATTAAATTCTAAATTTGTCCTCAAATCAAACAATTATGTCAAAATTATTGGAAGGAAAACGTGGGATCATTACCGGAGCATTGGATCAGAATTCAATTGCCTGGAAAGTTGCTGAAAAAGCACATGAACACGGCGCGACTTTTGTTTTAACAAATGCTCCAATTGCAATGCGAATGGGAGAAATTAATGAATTGGCTGCAAAGACAAATTCAACAATTATTCCTGCTGATGCAACAAATACAGATGATTTGAAAAAGCTTTTTACAGAAGCTCAGGAAATTTTAGGTGGTAAAATTGATTTTGTACTTCACTCCATTGGTATGAGTGTGAATATTCGTAAGAATATCCCTTACCAGGATTTGAATTATGATTTCTTCCAAAAAGGAATTGATGTTTCTGCATTGTCATTACATAAAATGCTTTCTGTAGCAAAAAATATGGATGCGATCAATGAATGGGGAAGTGTGGTAGCTTTAACTTACATGGCAGCTCAGAGAACTTATCCGTTCTATACAGATATGGCAGATATTAAGGCAATGTTGGAGTCAATTGCAAGAAGTTTTGGCTATCACTATGGATTGGAGAAAAAAGTACGAATCAATACGGTTTCACAATCTCCGACTAAAACAACTGCAGGTACAGGTATCAAAGGATTCGGTGACTTCTACGATTATGCCGATGCAATTGCTCCGCTGGGAAATGCAAGTGCAGAAGACTGTGCAAATTACTGTGTGACATTGTTCTCTGATTTGACGAGAATGGTTACCATGCAGAATCTATTCCATGATGGAGGTTACTCTACAACAGGAGTAAGTGATTCGGTATTGAGCAAATTGGGAATTTAATTCTGATTGAAATATAAAAAAGAAGGGACGCGAGGCATTGCGTCCCTTCTTTTTTTATACTAAATACGACTTTCGTAACGTTAGTACAAGAAAACCATTACTACAATAAACAAACCTATGAAAAAGACATGCATCCTATTGTTTGTGATCCTTTCATGTCAGACATTTGCCCAGGATTTAAATGTTAAGGGAGGAAGAGGCGGTATCTTTTCTTTCGGACAAAGAACTACCCTGAGTGCGTTTAACGGAGATCACGAACGTCCTGCAATTGGTTTGGGGGGACAATTGAGGCTTCAATTATCAGATCGCGTAAACACTGAATGGTTTATGGATTATTTGCCGGTTACCAATCAATACACACGAAGAAATGATTTACACATCGGTTGGAGTGTGATGTTCTATTTGCTCAATAACCCTGCTCCAAAGGTTCAGCCTTACATTGTTGCAGGACATTGCTTTGACCGTACTTTACAAACAGAATTGGCAGATCGCAGTAATAAGATCGACCGTTGGAGCAGTGCCGTGCAAGGTGGTTTGGGAGTTCATTTCAATCTCACTCAACGATTCGATGTTTCGATTTCCAGTCAGTACATGATCCACCTGGGAACCGATATTCATTCACATATTGAAGATGACGGAAGAGTGCACTTTGAACAACATAAAGGAGGTTCTCTTGAAGGACATTTGCTGACATCATTGACGTTAAACTATAAAATTGCAGACTTATGGAAATCAAAAAGAAAATAAGCATCTTGTTTTTTGGTTTCTTAACCGGTATAAACTCTACGGATGCACAGATCCTCGCAGATGGACAACGTGCGGGATTATTGCAGGCAACAGCAAGTATTTATCCCTCCCAGCAATTGAATTCAAAAGGACTGAATTTGTATGTGGGCGGCTATATGAATTATCATTTTGATGACAAGTATAGCTTTCGGGGAGATATCTATCAATTCATCGGTGCACAATCGAAACCAGGATACATAAATGATCATTTGCAGCTACAGGCTGGATTTATGCGTTATTTTCCATACAAACGCCTGGACCCGTTTGTGGGACTTCAGATTGGTTTTTCGGCTGTTCAGACGAATGAAAGGAGTGAAAGGATTTATAATTCGGCTTTTGCAGTAAAAGCAGGGCTAAATTACCACGTGTATAAATTCTTTTATTTCTTCCTGGAATGCCAATACATTCATCAAACCGATCCATGGCATGCACGACCTTTGGACCAGTTTATGGGAACCGGGGGATTGGGTTTCCAATTGCCCTGTAAAAACGTCCGTCAATAGCTAAAAGGTTTTGTGTGGTTCAATAGTTCAATATGTTTTTTACTTAAACCCTTTGAACTTTTTTATCTGTCAAAGACTTATCCGCCCCAGTCACAATTGGATTCAGGGTCCGCACAATTGAATTGCAAGGCTGGTTCTTCCTGATCTCTTTCGATTGATTGTTTGAGCAGTAAAATCCGGTTAGCTTCCGGGTATGACAGTATCTTGGTTTTCAGTATACGGTTTATTTCGGCAAGTACAACCGGTTTCGGGAACATGTAAATGCGGTGTTCCATATCGCTGATAACACGCTCACGAAGCGTTATCAGGTCTTTTTTGAATAGATCGCTCTTTTTAATGACATTGAAAGAACCGCTCAGGAACTTGTAATTGTTGCTGTCGCCGAGAAGAGAACCACCACCATAATCCCAGGTACGTTCGAAAAAATTGAGCCAACCCGGTTCGTGTCTTCCTTGTTCACCTTCAGCAAGGATTTTTAAGGCCATAAAATCGTCATCGGCTTCTCCTTTGGTATATTGCGCTAATTTTTGCAGGTCAAGGAAGCTGTAATCCAATACAAATTCAGTGCATTCTGCCTCACAGGAAGAACGGTATGCAAAGGATTTATTAAGGAAACTGAGGGCTTCCATTCCCGAATAACCATCCGGGAATTTAGCAGAAACAGCTTTTTCAATAGCTTCGAAAACCTTTTTACCGTAATGATAAACGCGGGAAAAATCTTTGTCTGTTTGAACAAACGACAACGAATCTAGATAAGAAACCATGGATTCAACGGTTTTTTTTGGAAGAATTTTATTCAACTTTTTGACCTGATCAGGTGTCAGATTGCGTACAACGGGGTTTCGTTCAGGAACGGTATCCGTTATTTTTTCTTCGGACTTATCTGTAGTAAGTTCTTTTTTTGAATTCTTGTCCGGATCCTCTTTTTCAGAATTGGTTGAACAGGAAGTTGCAATTAAACAGATTGAAAAGCAGAATAATAGTTGTTTCATCAGATCGGGTAATAAATGTGAATCTAAATTACATTATTTTTAAGTTTGATATCATAAAATAATCCTGCATTCGTTAGAATAGAAAATGAAAAGTTTGGCAAAGCACTTCAAATCAATTTTTCTCGTACTTCTTTGTGTACTTTTTACTTTGTCGTCCGCCGCATCCAATATTTCTTCCAGGACTCCCGAATACTTCATTGTCGATTCATGGGTGAGTGGTTTTATTGCAGGTTTAACAAAAACGAAAGAGAAGCGATGGAAGGCTGCCTGGAAAAGGGCTAATCAGAGTGCCAGGAACGATGCACGCATTTGGGGAGGACTATTTGTTTCCGATACGAATTCCAGCGCTGGAAAACGGTTTTTGGAAGTAGGTTCGAGACTGACGTATCAGGGACCCCAAACAGGGATCGGCCTATTCATGGCACATTTTTATAATACGGTATTGTGTAAAGTAAATACGGTCAGTTACCCGAATGGAAGTACGTTGTTGAATATGAATGTAGGGTGGACGGGAATTTGTTTTGGGAATTATATCCTGGCAAAAAAGAACTGTTTTCCGGATCCGAATAACCGGATTTTCCAGCATGAATACGGACATTATTTGCAAAGCAAGCGCATGGGGTTTGCATATTTGGTTCGTGTTGGACTTCCGGCAATTATGAGCAAGGGAAATCACGATGCACATCCGGTAGAAGTAGATTGCAACAGGGAAGGGTTTTTATACTTCAATCGCATCAATCCGGCTTTTCAAAACGATTCTGCTTATTACGACAAGAAAGGATGGGATTTTCTTTACAATCCTTTTCCCGACACAATGGGAGTAAAGAAAAACAGTGGCAAAAACACGTTTCAATACCTGAATTACCGGGATTCCCTTGACCGGCAGAAGATCGAATCACTGAAAGTGAAAGCGAAATGGTTTGATTACGCAGGTTGGATCGCTTTTCCGGTTCCTGCAATTATCGGGGTATGTAATGCTTCCAAGTACAATAAAGAGCAACTGAAACCGAAAGAACCTTTATTGAATGCCGTCGATTCAGCTCCTGTCGGGAACAAGTGAATCAGATTTTGCCTGTCATATCGTAGGCAACATATCCGAATAGTTCTTTCAATAAACCATGCCAATCATTCATTGTATTGACATCGGGAATAAGTATTTCATCAAAGGCATAGGAACGCTTTGGTCCGGTGTACAAATCCGTGGAATACGTGTCGCACTGAACACCAGCCTTTTTGAAACAGGCTCTTGCACGACGCATGTGTTTTCCGGAAGTAACCAAAAGGATTGCCTGGGAATTCGGGAATAAACGATCCAGTATTTTCTTAGATTCTACCGCGTTTTCGTAGGTGTTTTTTGATTTGGTTTCGGTAATGATTACGTGCTCCGGAATCCCCCAGTGAACCAATGTCTCTTTTAATTGTGAAGCTTCATGCAGGCCTTTATCAATGATATAACCATGGTCACCGGTAATTAATATCCGGTCAATTTTCCCTGCTTTATAGAGTGAAATTGTTTGCCAGATGCGGTCAATTCCTCTTCGTGCACTCAGCACTTTCAGATCATTGTTGTATTCAGCCATTCCGGTTAAAACAACTGCAACATCGTAGTGTTTGACAGATGCAGGAGGCGTTCCGAAAACTTCCCATTGCCGGCATACTTCTTTAAATACAAACGTATTGCTAAAGAACAAGGCTATAAAAACAGCGCAATATTTTGCTCTTTTTGCCCGAAGAGCCTTTTTCGAAAAGAAGGCAAAATACAAAGCAATCAGCAACCAGGTGTAAGGACTGATCGTGAAGAGCAATATTTTTGAGAGGATGAAAAACATCGTTTGTTCTTATGAAATCGGATGATCAAAAATAAAAAAAAGCCCCGACATTTATCGTCGGGGCTTTTTTTACAGATTCTTTTTTATTAGCGAACCAGGTGAACAAAAGTTTGTCCTTCAATTACTTTATCACCTTTAACGCTTGTAATTTTATAAGTTACAAAATAAACTCCGTCAGCAGAATAAACCCCGTCAACTTTCCCATCCCATTTCGGGGTCAGACCTGAACCCTGGAAGATAGGATTACCCCAGCGATTCACAACCTCGAATTCAATGTTTGAGTAGTTAGTAACTACAAACTCAAAGAAGTCATTGTCTCCGTCACCATTTGGTGTAAAGATATTTGGAACTGTGAAGATCGGTTCAGGATAGCTGCATGATCCGTCATTTGCTACGGCAGTCGGATCGTAGTTTACAGCCAATGGATCAGTACATCCGCAAGTTTGAACAGAAACACTTACATATGCTGTATCCGAACAGTTACTCGCATCGTATGCAACCAACATGATGTCTGCATTACCTGAATAAGTGTGGTATTGAGAGTTCATATCGTTTACATTGATCACTGTACCGTCACCAAAATCCCACAAATAATGTGTCGAATTCTGGCTGTTGTTTTCAAACGTTACATTGAACGGCACACAACCGGCTAGAGGATTTGCACTGATAATTGCCACAGGAGGGTTTTTAATTTCTATCTGAACGCTATCCGAATCCGTACAAACATCATCAGTTACCATAAAGTAATACCAACCCGGAGAACGGTTTGTCCAAACTGTAGAATTAATAAAGCTTGGGTTTGTTGCTCCTGGCCCATGCCAGTTATACATCGGCTGGTTATTTACTGCTGTTAGTCCGGAAACATATGCTACAACAGCACCATCGTTGATACACGCACTGGCATCGTATGCAACAAGCGAGTCAATATTGAGCAGTTTGTTGACGACGAGTACCACACTGTCATTCCTGAAGAATCCACAACCGTCCGTAATTGTCACATGATAAGTTATCGAGTCATGCTCGGCTCCACCCGTGGACAGGGTTTGGGGGTTGTTTGTACTTGGAATATCCGTCCAGTTTACTGAATACGGAGGAATTGCTCCGGCAATATTTGTAACCTGAACGGATGGATGGGTTGTTGGACAGTAAGAGTAAGCGTAATCCTGCAAGTTATAATTCAGGATATCATCGAATAATTGAATTGTTACAGGTAAAGAAGTACACTGGTAGTTTCCTGCCGTATCGTATACGTCACAAGTAAATGTAGTATCACCGTATGGTACCACCCAGTAATTTGTAGTATCTCCCATTCCATTGCTCCAGTCTAATACAGCTGTTGCACCACATGGAGCTCCTGTTGCATTGATGAAGATGTTATCCAATCCCCAGTTGTCACAACAAGAACCGGAAGAGTTCGGTTGGAACCAACGGAACATGGTGTTTGTTGTTTGAGCACCTGCAGGAATGTTTACACTAAATGTACTCCATGTTGTAAATGCAGTAGGACCGGTTGCAACACTTGTTGAACTTGTTGAAATAACCGTTGTTGTGGTTCCATCCGGAACATAATAGTAAATCGTTATCCAGGTAGTACCACCATCAGTACTGTATTGAAGAGCAACACCCTCATCCATTTCATCCGGGCCTTCACAAGGACTAGCACCACCCTGAACAGAATAAACCATATCGAATGTGATGAATCCTCCACAACTGATATCGAAAGCAGCTGTAGTAATATTTGGTACTCCGGTTGAAGTAGATGCCCAATAGTATGGAGTTCCGGTTGGGTTTGGCCCACAAGGTGCGCTGAATGTTGTAGCTCCACCTGCCGTCCATCCCGGAGGTAATGCAGAACCGTTGAAGTTAAATGACTGGTTCGCATTAATTAAGTTTGCAACCGCTACTACGTGAACAGAGTCACCCGGACAAATGGTAGTATCTGAAGGAGTGATCGTGATGGAGCACAAGGTTGCCTGGGAATAAGCACTAAAAGATCCGATTAATGCTATGAAAAGAGTAATTATTAAATGCTTCATGACTTAAAAGTTTATAATTAGGTTTTCAATAGCAACTGCTACCGGTTTCCAGGATAATTTGTTGTTTGGATTATACAACAATACTGAAGTTGGGCAGTTTCCTGAATCGTATTTTCCTTCAACCGTTTGATTGGCAGGTATTTCAATCAGTTTTCTTGCTTCCTGGCTATTTCCGCAGTTCACACATCCTTCGTTGTAATGAGCAGCCAAATTGTAAATCAATTTTACAGACTTATTATTGGTGTTCTCTAATTTTACAAGTACAAATGTAAATGGTTGCTTGCCTTCTATCACCGTAGCTTTCTCTTCTTTCAGGTAAAACTTCACTCCTTTTACTTCTTTGAAGAAAGTCCATTCCGGTGTGATGGCATCTACAGGCACTCTTTCCTGAGAAAATGCAGTGCTTATGCAAAACATCATCCCAACAAAAAACAATGTCGTTTTAATTAAAACATTCATTTTGTTCATAATCTCAAATTTGATTCGTTGGTTCTAAAACGAAAATATTAATTCATCAGTTGCGTGAAGGTATACATAATTTGAAATAATGTTTGTTTTAACAAAGCATTTCTGTTAAAATATCATGAATTTAATTGAACCTGTTAGAAGTCTAAAAAAACAGATTGAAATAACACGTGTTAGTTCAATGGTTTAAATCATCCAGACAGGATTGAAGAGTAGGGAATTCAAAACGGAACCCCTGATCGATTAATCTTTGAGGAAAAACGTACCTGCTCTTTAAAATTAACTCCGTCTCAGTTCCGATCAGAAGAGCTCCGGCCTTCAACATCCAATGAGTTTGATTGATAAAGTAGGGGATATGGAGGCTTTTCCGTAATTCTTTTTGAAAAGACTTATTTCGGACCGGGTGAGGAGAACCTAAATTATAGATGCTTGAAAAGGATTCTTTTTGGGATACAAAAAAGAGCACTTTGCAAAAATCGTAAATGTGAATCCAGCTGATGAATTGGTTTCCGGATCCCATTTTTCCTCCCAGCCCCAAACAGGCAAGTTTTTTTAATACAGGATAAACACCACCTTTGTTACCCAAAACAATGGTAGAGCGTAACAGGATTTGTTTGGTTGGAAGATCTTTGAAAGCAAAAAATTCTTTTTCCCAGGCTCTGCAGACATTGACAGAAAACCCTTTCCCGATCATTCCGGACTCTTCGGTGTTGGCACGCTCGAGTGAATGTTCGTAAATAGTGGCACTGGCAATGTTGATCCAGCATGTGGGTTTTTGCTCACAGTCCTGGATGGCTTCACCGATAATTCTGGTACTGTCGAGCATGGATGCAAAAATTTCAGCTTTATTCTTTTGGGTATACCTGCAATTCACTGATTTTCCGGCCAGATTAATTACAAGATCAGCAGCTTCGAGATGAATAGTCCATGCACCAAGGGTTTTACCATCCCAAATAGCTTGTTTGGTTTGGGATGGCAATCCGGGAATAGGCTTTCGGGAAACAGCAACTACTTCATATTCTTTCTGATACTTATTTACATAGTCGATGATGGATTCTCCGATAAATCCGTTAGCTGCAAAAAGAACAATTTTTTTCATGACCTGCGAAATTAAAGTTGGAATACAAGCGGATAAATGCACACTCTGAAGAGAATCCAGCTGAGACTCAATTTCCAGGTCCATTCTTTTAAACGAACACGTCTTTTGTGTTCAAAGAACATGAATGCAACTGTTATCCCATAACAGACAATCGCCAAAAACTCAACCTGGATTCCGGTGAGGCTTACGAGTTGAATTCCGATACCAAAAAGCAGCAGTACCAGTGCCCCAAGAAAAGAAGTAAAAGCCAGGTGACCTAAATAATCGTAGTTGTTTTCCTGGTGAAAGCAAATAAATGCAAGTCCCTGGAAACCGATTTGTGCAAGTAATAATAACAGGTCGTTGGCAGGATTTGTCACCAGGTAAGCTGTCAGAAAATGTGTAAAATACCAATGGACGATCAGGTAAGTAAAGTAGCTCAGGGTACCGATAAAAATGATTCTCCAGAGAACAGATTTGGCCGGTTCGCATGCACATCCGATATTTCTTTGGGGAACAGGAGCAACGATTCGTCTGTTATAACTAAAGAACAGATAAAGTAGTTTCAATAACCAATTGATAGGTTTGAAATTTCCCAGGATCCCGATGATCCTGAAACGGTTACCGAGAACAGCCACCAATCCGTCAATTCCATAAAGAATTTGATTTGTTTGATGATTGATACAGGCAATTTTTGTCTGAGCGATAGTGGTATCAACTTCATCCGGATGACTAGCGATGTATTGATTGTAAGAAATTCGTCCGTCCGTATGAATGATCCCATATTTTACGAATATGCGCGTATACCAGCGACACAGTGGACAATCTTCGTCATAGAGTAAGGCAATATTTTCCATGATATTTTTATTTATTATTAATTCAAAAGTTTCAATATATTTTGAAAATTAAAATCAAAAAAAAGGAAATTGACCTTTTATTTAAATAAACTCAAAATTTTCCCGAAAAACACATGTTCATCTGCTTTCATTAAGGTGCCGGACAGTGAATCCAGTCTGCTGACTAAACGTTCAATGTTTTCAATAGTAGCAACGAAAGAAATGGACTCATAGGATTGCTCTACTTTTTTGAGTTCTGCCAAATGCTGTTGCAAAGGTTCCAGTTCTCTTCGCTTGCGTTCTTTTACAATTCGCTTGGCAACTTCCCACATGTCTTTTTCTGCACGGAAATATTCTTTGCGATCCCCGGCAATGCTTTCCTTATAGATCAAATTCCAATTGGCCAGTTCACGGATATTCATGTTGGCATTTCCTCTGGAAATGGAAAGCCGTTCCATAATATCTTCCGTACAAAGCGGACTGTCGCTTACAATCAACAGAGCGTGAACCTGAGCCATTGAGCGATTGATTCCCCATTGAGATCCGAAGTTTCCCCACGTTTGAATGAATTGCTGTTTGGCCTGCTCTAATTCCATGAATCAAATATATACAATATTTTCAATAATAATTGAAAATTAATAATTAATTCTTCAAAATGTTCACAGTCTGTCGTTTACCATTCTGTATGACCAGTAAATGATACACTCCGGGAACAAATTCAGTCAAAGAAACCAATGTAGACTCCATATGATCTTTTGTAAGAAGCAATCGGCCATCAGGAGAATAAAGATTTAAAATTGCTTCGCCCGGAAGATTAATTTCAAGCTGGTCAGTTGTCGGATTTGGAAAAACATGCATAGTCAATGATTCCAAATCTGTTAATCCAAGAGTTCCATTAATGATTCCTATAGCCTCAAGATCAAATCCACCGGACTCAAATGCGGTAGGATACGGATCATTGATAGTGGTTCCAAATTGATCGGTGGTTACATGTCCTGAAATGGCACCGATTGCGTCGATGATTCGTATCAACGTTACGGCAGATTTATTCAGGTTCGTATCGTTTGGAAGATCACTCAAATCAAAAGGAGTTCCGTAACCAACGCGGTATTTTCCGGCCAGGTTGTCGATCATTCTGCAATCCGTGTATGTTCCATTGGAAGCTTGTGTTGTCAGCGGAATTTCTGTTGTAGAAGGAAATCTGAAAAAGTGAATTCCGTCAGAACTGACTTCCACATGTGCCATTTCAATATAGTTATCCATAAATCCATTCTCAAAAACAGCAAAATCATAGCCTGGTCCATCCATGATAAACTGATCGAAACTCAACGTTGCAACACCACTGTCGCCCAGGGAAAGTACATCTGTCACATTTCCCGTTGCCGGTCCGAGTGCCAGGTTCAAATTTCCATAACTGGCTTTGTTGGATCCGCTTATTGTTATCGTGGTATCTGCAATATTAAGAAAGCCCCGTGTAACTGTTCCGCCACTCGCCCAGGAAACAAAACACGAACTATCTTTTTTAATTGCGTTGGTACCTGCATTTCCGGGAGCGGGATGAAAACTTTGAGCATGTAAAAAGCCCGGGAGTAATATGAGGCTCAGGATGAACTTATTCATAAATTAAAATGCTTGTTGGGTTTAGCCCCACGTTATAACTTGTTTCAAAAATTCCATTTGGAGAAAATACGTGCACCTGGCCCGTTACGGTATAATTTTTTGCGTCCAGGCAATAGATTTTATTCGTGATATCCGAATATTGAACTCCATAGAGCGTTTGAATTCCGGATGTCGGAATGTATTCCGGATTGATGATTGTTTCGGTATTGGGATCGAAGAGCGCAATTTTGTTGTCTCCCGAGCTGAAATCGTGATAAGAGACCAGGAAGTGGGAATTGAAGGGTGAAATTCCACTTGCATCGAATGTGAAAGATTGGGTCAATGTGTTTGTATTAGCGTTGATACGGTGCATGCGGGAAGGAATACCGGCGTAATCGCCGCGTGTAATTACATACACTTCTCCATTCGTATCCGTTTGAATCGATCCCGGGTTTTTCCCAACCGTAATTCGCGTAATTTCCTGCAAACTTCCCAGGTCGATGACGGAAACTGTACTGTCCACATTCGGGAAATTCAATCCGCCGGAGTTTGCTACAAACAATTTTCCGTTACTGATCGTAAGCCCTTCCGGGTTTGCCCCGACCTGGATCCGGTTCGTGATACTAAGTGACGCAGTGTCCAACACATCCACATATCCGTCATAACAGGTAATGTACGCCTTTGGTCCGTAGAAAGTAATGTAACGTGGCTGCTTCGGAGTTCCGTTCGCTACCATGGAAATTTGACTGATGCTGTTCCCGGTTGAAGCATTTAAAACTTCAATTGTACTGGAAACGTTTACAATGATATAAATTTTGCCGCCGTACTTTTTCATATCGTTCCCGGTATCACCCAACGAGCGGTTTGTTTTTTGTTCAAAGAAATTACCAGTATAGGAATTGTTTGAAAAATCGAACCATCCAAGTGTGGCATTGTTTTGTTGAAAAAGTCCTTCATTCAGAACGAGCATACCATGATGAAGCGTTTGCGGAGCATCCGGTTCTTCCACTTTCTTTTTTTTACAGGAAAAAGCGAGCAAAGTGATCAACAATATCGGAAGGATTTTATAGTGCATATTGAAGTCTGAGATTAAAATGTGTTCCGGGCATTACAAAGTAATTGATATAACTGTACTGTCTGTTTGTTATATTATTGATGGTCAAACGAACGGTTAGTTCGCTTTTCCTAAGTTTTTGCGTGTATGAGGCTCCTGCATCCATTAACAGATATCCATCCAGCAAATTGGAAGGAATATTTTGGTTTAATGCATAACGTTCGCCTAAATAAGATGTCAGAACAAAGAAACTCAGTTTTTTCCAGGAATAATCCAGTTCAACACTTCCGGAATGTAAGGGGGAATAACTTAAAATGTGACCATAAGTAGGGCTATTCGGATTACTGATATCTTGTGTGTATTGGAATGTGTAATTGATCCGCATTCCGATTGTATGCTGTTGTATTTTTTTCTGAATGAATTGGGTGAATTCAACTCCCATTGCGTCTGAGATCCCGATGTTTTGGATGCTCCATATAAACAGGTTCTTGGTCGGGATTGCAAGGATCTTGTCATAAACATAAGAGTAGAACGGTTGGACCATGGTTTGAGAAATTCCTTTTTTAAACGGAAGTGTCAAATCATAACGCAGCGATGCAATGTGTGCTTTTTCAGTTCTAAGTTTGGTATTACCTATTTGCTGGTAATACAATTCATTGAATGAAGGTTGCCTGCAAGTATAACGGTAAACAACCCCGATCTTATTTTTACTTCCAAGATCAAAACTCCAGGAAACAGCTGGTAACAGGTTCCATTGGTTTTTAAGTATACTGTCACGTTTTTCGAAAACACCCTGCACGCCAATCTGTGCAAGGATTTTTCCAATGGCTTTCCATTCGATCCCGAGAAGGCTTTCGGAAGTGTTTCTATAAGGGTTTCCTGCCAGTGACTTCCCTTTCAATTCTTCAGAAATAAATGAACTTCCGACCAGGATTTCCAACTTTTCGGTAATGGAATAAGCTGCCTGTGATTGCAGGTCCAATTGATTCGAATAATAGCGCGAGTCAAGATAACCTTGTGAATTGAGATAAGTGGAATCCAGGTATTGCAGGTTGTTTTTTTGATAGTTCAGGGACGAAAATACGTTCCAGCGATTCTTTTTGTATTGATGGTTTAAGGACCCGCTCAGGCCATATCCGTTTAGATATTGTGCTGCATTGCTGTTATAAAAAATAACCGCGCCTGCCAGTTTTTTTTGATAATTATTCCCGGAAATCCGCAATTGGAACCGGTGATTTTGATTGGGTGAAAATTGAGTTGATGCAGTTCCGAAGTATTCCAGTAAACTGTTGTTTTCTCTTCGGTCCTTAATGGTTGTATTGCCGTTCAGGTAGGTGTAAGGATAAGCCCCGCCATACGACCGGATCTTTCCGCTTAGCGTTCCAGCCCATTTTTCAGATCGTTTCTGAAGCATTAGGTAACCTTCGTATTGATCAAATGAGCCGGCCTGGGCACCAACGATGATATTTCGTTGATTTGTTCCGACATAGGAATGAATGGATTCCACATTGACGACTACTCCGGCCAGTTTTGCATGGATCGGGATTTGAGTTCGGGTAGGGGAAAGGGTGATTAATTCCAGTTTTTCAATGAAGTCGACCGGAAAAGAACTCAGATCTGCCTGACCGCTTTGTGTGGTCGAAACAGAGGAATGGTCCTGGACCAATGCGGTATGTCCGGCTCCTAAGCTGCGAAAACTCACTGTTTTTAGTCCGCCAACATCCCCGTAATTTTTGATTTGTAATCCTGGAAGCAGGCTTAAAATTTGTCCCAGGTCATTAGCCAGTTTATTCTGGATTTTGTCTTTCGACAGGTCGATCTGGATACTATTTTCCTTTTCGTTACTCGGTGAAATAACGACTTCTTCCATAGGTTTAACCTCTTGCCCGAAAACCGGACAAGAGGCTGCAAACAGCAGGGTTGGTATGGAAAATCGTAGAAACAATTAGATTTTGCTGATACGTGTTCGTGCAATTCCTTCAGAAGTGGTTGTTTCAATAATATAGGTTCCTGATTGAACAGTGTTTAAGTCAATCTCCTGGATTCCGTTCGTTATTTGAGACAATACCAATTCCCCTGACAAAGCATAGACATTAATTTGCCCGCTTGCAGATTTAACAGTGAATTTACCGGTACTTGGGTTCGGGTAAACTACTTGTTTTGCAAGATTCAGCTCATTCACCGAAGCTGTTCCATATGTAAGGTTATCCAACGCAAAATATGCCGGGGTCAAAATTCCCTGTGCGTTGTAATCAGATGATTCCAATTCGAATTCCAGGAATTGAACCAATCCAAGTGAAGTCAGATCAACTGTTTCCCAAGTGTCCACAATGTAATCCTGGGTGCTGTCTGCAAAACGATAATCAGCCAGGTAGAAAATCACGGTATCCGTAACGTTACTTTGCGCATCTTTCCCAACGATCAATAAACGGAACCAGTCTTCACCGTTTGTTCCGTCCGGGTTTCCCTGGGCATTATTCGGAGAACCAAATACTTTTCCGAAAGAATCACCGTCACGCATGGAAAGTGCTGCGTAAGTCGTATTCGTTAATTGGATACTGCTCAATACTTTTTCTGTTCCGAAATCAATTCCCCCACCATAATTGATTGCATAGTTTTGGCTTGAATTTCCTCCGGTACCGGTGTAAGCAGAAAAGTCATTCGTATAACCTGCAGTGGTTACATCGGTTGAGCTGGAATAGATAAATCCACCTGACCAATAATCCCAATCAAAATTATACGAGTTTTCGAAATAAACTCCTCCGGAAGTAAATCCCAAAGTAGAATCGGAACCGTCCCAATAGGTGTTTGGAGCAAGGGTTAAGTCGTCAAATGTAACGACATTTTGAGCCTGTGTGTATTGGATGCAGAATACACTAACTGCTAGTAACATTTTTTTCATTGCCTTAAGCATTTAGAAAGTGATAAAAAGCAAATGAAAAAATCAGAGAATAAGAACAAACTGAGAGAAGGGCTCTCCCATTTTGAACTCGACTTTAATCTGAAGTCTTCATTCAATCTTGTTCCAGGCAGGTATTCTGACTTCTCTCCGGTTACTTCTCCTTCCCATTCCGCCAATGGCGGATCAGTGGATTTATTGAAGACCGTTTGATAAGAGTTACAGCTGCAGATACAGTCTCGGATTCACACCGAATTCCCTATTGTCTTTTGTAAACTTACAATCGAACCTAAAACGGGGCAAAGATATATACTTTATTTACATGTTCAAATGTTCAAATGTTCAAATGTTCAAATGTTCAAATTCATTCGTTTAACGCTTTGAACCCTTTTGAACCTTTTAAACCCTTTGAACTTTCTGTTAACTTTCCACTTTTAATAAGTTTCAATTCCTAATTCGAAAAAAAGATTATTTTTGCAACGCTTAAATAAATTTTCAAAATGGCAGGAACTACCAGTTTAAATGATATTAAACGTCAATTCAAGGAGAATAAAAGACTTCGTATGATCACTTTCGCAGTGGTTGGATTAATCGTTGGAATCCTTGGATACATTCTTTATAAACAATTTGTTTATGCTCCGAATAACCTGAAAGCAAACGAGGGTTATTACCGCGGGTTGAATTTGGCAGCGAAAGATTCAGTAGATGCAGCAATCGCTGAGTTGGAACCGTTCGTTAAGAAAAATGACGGGTATCAGGGTGGAGAAGTTGCTGAATTCACATTGGCTCGTCAATATATGGCGAAAGGAGATTTCCAAAAAGCGTTGAAATTGTTGGAAGGAGTTTCGTTGAAAGATACTTACGGTCCGGCAATGGTACTTGGTTTACAAGGAGATTGCTATAGTGAATTGGGTAAATACAAAGATGCGATTGATCTGTATGTGGATGCTGCAGAAGTGAATGAGAACGAGTGGACAACACCAACTTATTTGTTCAAAGCAGGTCAGGTTGCTGAAGAAATTAAAGATTACGAGAAAGCGAAAGAGCTTTACGAAAGAATTAATCAGGATTACTACATGTTCGGTCAACAAAAAACGATTGACAAATACATTGCCAGAGTATCCAATAAATAATTAAAAACGTGGCTACAAGTTTAAAAAACTTATCAGCGTTCGATAAAGATACAATTCCAAACGGTGCCGATTTTTCAATCGGCATTGTTGTTTCTGAATGGAACGGTCATATTACTTCCAAATTGCTGGAAGGAGCGATGGAAACACTTTTGAACGCAGGAGTGAAAGAATCGAACATTCGTGTGAAGCAGGTTCCCGGAGCTTTCGAACTACCTCTTGGAGCACAGTGGCTGGCACAGGATGATCAAATTGACGGGGTCATTGCAATCGGTGTGGTCATTCAGGGAGAAACAAGGCATTTCGATTTTGTGTGCTCAGGAACAACCCAGGGAATCGTGGATGTAACATTAAAGTACAATAAACCGATTGGATTTTGTTTACTGACAGACAATACGGAACAGCAATCGATTGATCGTGCCGGTGGAAAACATGGAAATAAAGGTGTGGAAGCGGCTGTGACGGTGTTGCGAATGATTGAACTTAAAAGAGAATTATGAATTAAAAATGCATAATTCAAAAGTGAGGAAGCATTATTAAGCTTTGGACCTCTTTTGCATTTTGCATTTTGCATTTTCAATTACAAATGACATTAATCAAATCTATTTCAGGAATCAGGGGAACCATCGGAGGTTCTCCGGGTGATAACCTAACTCCCATTGATGCTGTTCAATTTGCTGCAGCATACGGAACCTGGTTGAAATCCGTTTCAACTGCGGGTAAATTGAATGTAGTGGTTGGCAGAGATGCACGGTTATCCGGTGAAATGATTTCTACATTGGTTATTCAAACCTTAATCGGATTGGGAATTGAGGTAATTGATCTGGGCTTGTCTACAACTCCGACGGTTGAAATGGCAGTTCCTTATCATCAGGCAAACGGTGGAATTATTTTGACAGCTTCTCATAATCCGAAACAATGGAATGCATTGAAGTTGCTGAATAGCAAAGGAGAGTTTATTTCCGGGGCTGAGGGTGAATTGTTGTTGAAAATTGCAACGAAAGGAAGCTTTGTTTTTGCTGAAGTGGACGATCTGGGAAAAGTAACCAGCGATACACAGGCAATTGAACGACACATTGAAGCAATCTGTGCACTTCCGGATGTGGATATCCCCGCAATCAGGAATGCCAATTTTAAAGTGGTGGTTGACGCTGTGAATTCCACAGGAGGGATTTCCGTACCGCAATTATTGCGTAAGATCGGAGTAACAGATATCGTTGAAATGTATTGTGACCCGACCGGTCATTTTCCACATAACCCGGAACCTTTGAAAGAACACCTGGTAGAATTATCCGCGCGGGTAGTTTCTGAAGGTGCTCATTTGGGAATTACGGTAGATCCGGATGTAGATCGTTTGGCTTTGGTGAACGAAGACGGATCCATGTTCGGTGAAGAGTATACATTAGTTGCTGTTTCCGAATACATTCTTTCGAAAAGAAAGGGAGCAACCGTTTCCAATTTAAGTTCGACAAGAGCCTTGAGAGACATCACGGAAGAAGTGGGTTGTACTTATCATGCTTCTGCAGTAGGAGAAGTAAATGTCGTAGTAAAAATGAAAGAAACCGAAGCTGTGATCGGTGGCGAAGGAAATGGCGGCATTATTTACCCGGATTTACACTACGGAAGAGATTCTTTGGTAGGAATTGCATTGTTCCTATCGCATTTAGCTCACAAAAAAATGAGTATGACAGCGCTTCGTGCTTCTTACCCGAACTACGAAATGGCGAAGAAGAAAATTGACCTGACACCCGGGATCGATGTAGATGCAATCCTGGTGAAGATGGCTGAAAAATACCAAAATGAAGAAGTGGATACGGTTGACGGTGTGAAAATTTACATCGGTAAAGAATGGGTGCATTTGCGTAAGAGCAATACGGAGCCAATCATTCGTGTCTATACAGAGAGTAAAGATGCCCAAGCAGCTTCTGATCTGGCGGACCGCATTATTGGAGAAATCAAAGCGCTAATTTAATTTTACCACGAGGAACACAAAGAGCATAAGGATATTTTCAATACAGTAAGCAATGAAAAAATTCAATTTTCGTGTGCTTCATGTCCTTAAAGGTAAAAATCCATGTGGTAAAAAACACAATTGATAATCAGGAAGATGTATTCGTTTGGAGTACATCTTTTCCTTTTTGTTAAAATTCATTTGAACGAATTAGTGTTCCGGAAGTACTACAGGGAAATTGATTCCTATGAAAAAAGTAGTTGTTCTCCTATTGGCAATTCTCCCAAGTTTCCTTTCACTTGCAGCCAACGAGAAAGAGATTATCAAATCTTCCATTAGTGAAGTAACCGTATATACAAACGGCGCACAGATTTACCGGAAAGCGAATTTCAATGTAAAACCCGGAATTACGGAACTGATCATTGAAGGTGTAAGTCCCAATATCGATCCGAAAAGTCTACAGGTGAAAGCCTTCGGGAATGTGGTCCTGATCGACTCCAAGTACCAGGTTTATTATCCGGAACCTGAAAAGGTGAAATTAGAAGGTCTTCCTTTAAAAATCCGTAAAGACATTAATTTATTGCAGGATTCGATTAATAACATCCAGTTTGATATCAAAGAAATCCAGGATGAAATCGATGTATTGAATGCTTCCAAAACAATTCTGGCCAATAATGGAGCCATCCGCGGACAGGGAAAAGTAAATGATTCCATTCAACTGTTGAAACAGGCACTTGATTATTACCAGTTGAAAATGAATGAGATCAACAAAAAATTACAGGTTTTGAACAAGCGCATAAAATCAAAAAACAGCACCTTACAGGAAATGAACCAACGAATGGTAGATTTACAAAATTACCAGTCTTCCAATGCGCCGAAAGTTCCGACAGGCCCGATCCATCGTATTGTTGTGACATTGCAGTCTAAAGAAGTAGTGGCAGGAAAATTAGCGATTTCTTATTTGGTTTCCGGGGCATCCTGGATCCCAACTTACGATATCCGTAGCGAAATTACTTCCGGGAAGGTAAACCTTGCTTACAAAGCAAATATCCAGCAAAATACGGGGGAAGTATGGAATGATGTGCAATTGACCTTATCAACCAATGATCCGTACCAAAACAAGATCAAACCCGATTTACATCCGTGGTATGTAGATTATTACAATTTTGAGGCTGTAAACGGAAGATTGAACACTTACGGACTGACGGCAGCACCTTCTGTGAAGTACGAAAAGAAAGCCACAACAGATAGCGAAGCGATTTATATGGAAAGTGAAACAGCTGCCAATTTCACTACTGTCATCAATCGTGTGTTGTCGGCAGAGTATAAAATTGATTTGCCATATACGATCGAAAGCAACGATGAAAGTCATTTGGTTTTGGTAAGGAATGTGGATTTGACAGCAAATTACCGTTATTATACCGTTCCTAAAATTGACCCGGGTGTCTTCCTGGTTGCGGAAGTGTTGAAACTGGAAGATTTACAGCTTGTTCCGGCCAATGCAAATATTTTCTTTGACGGAACATATATCGGGGAAACTTACCTTGATCCGACTACAATGAATGACACTTTAAAATTGAGTTTGGGTAAAGACCCGAATATCATTGCGAAACGTATTCTGCTGAAAAAAGACTACAAGGAAAAAGTGGTAGGTAACGACATCGAGCGTACCTATGCTTACGAGATTTCAGTGAAGAATTTGAAAGCAAATACGGTTGAATTGGTTATTGAGGACCAGGTTCCTGTAACCACTAACGGGGAAATCGTTATAGAAGCGATCAACACGGATAAAGCAACTTATGATAAAACGACAGGAAAACTAACTTGGACGGTTGATTTGAAAACCAAAACCACGGATAAATTTACCTATTCGTTTAAGATTAAATATCCGAAAGATCGAAATGTCATCCTTCAATAATTGTTTTGTAGTTTGAATGTGATCCCTCAGTTTGCCGGCTGGGGGATTTTTATTTGAATTTAAAATTCAAAATGAAAAATTCAAAAGTTGGAGTTTGTCCTAGCTGCGATATGAGAATTAATCGAAAGCAGTGCTTTCTCTTCTTTTCAATTGTTAATTATCCAATTTCAATTCTTTTGAAGTCTGGTAATTTTTAATCGCATCCGGATCGTATGAGAAGAACAAATTAGCCCAAATGATTTTCGATAAAGCATAAAGATAGGGACTCAGGAAGATGGAAAGTCCGGAAATGATGCCGATTTGCAACCAAATATTCGCTTGAGGCATAAACAAATTAAAACTTACCCAGCAAGTTACAAAAAGAGCAACGCCAAGACCATAAGAAACGTACATTGCCCCGTAATAAAACCCGATTTCTTTTTCATACTTCAATCCGCAACTGGGACAATACTTGTAAGTTTTCCCAATGTTTTTCATGGAATAGGGATGAGAAATGAAAAAATCACCTTCCTGGCATCTGGGGCATTTCATTTTTAAAATACTATATACTTTCGATCCTTTTCCAACCAACATCCTGAATTCGTTTGAAGCTCCCGCAAAGTTAGGAACACGTATCAGAAGAAAAGGTGATCCAGATCAGTTTTTAATCTTTTTTCTGAAAAATAGTATTTTTTGAAACCTTTTGTTTCATCTTGCGTTAAGGGATATAACGGATCAATTATTAACATCTACAGGTTAAGGGAAAGAGGCTATTAGTCAGTTGACTGATGGCCTTTTTCTTTTCAAATACTTTTTATTTCCCATGGAGGTGCACAGCTGAACACAGGAGAACCATAAGTATGCTTAGAATACAGGGTTTCGCTTTGTGCGGATCGCACTTCTTCATTGAGAGTAGGGTCTTATATTGTTGAGGTTGTTTCGGGAGCACAAACATACGTAAGAACGTACAGATTTTGCATTAAAAATCGTCTGGATCCCTTATAAATAAAGAGCTGTTCGCAATATCGCGAATTTAGAACCAACATGGAGAAGATCTTCCATTCCTGAGGGTCTTTTTTTGTACTACCTTTGCCCCATGAAAGAATTGGATGTTTTGGTGATCGGTGCAGGAGCGGCAGGCTGTTTTTCAGCAATTAAAGCTTCTGAAAACTTTAAACATGCAAAAATTGCAATCCTCGAAAGAAGTTCCAAACCATTAGCAAAAGTCAAGATTTCAGGTGGTGGAAGATGTAATGTAACCAATGTCATTTCTGAACCGGGGGAATTATCCAAACATTATCCAAGAGGTGAACGTTTTCTCAAAAAAGCATTCTACCAGTTTTCCAGTTCAGATATGAAAGCCTGGCTGGAAAGTAAACAGGTCCCATTGAAATTGTACCCCGATGGATGTTATTTTCCGCTCAGTAATGATTCGCAAACCATTATCGATTGCTTTTTAAATGAACTAAGAAAAAATGGAGTTCAATTATTACTGAATGAACGGGTTGAATCGGTTAAGAAATTGGATTCCGGTTTATTCGAGGTGCAAACACCGGAAAATACATTCCACGCTAAAGCTGTTATCGTTACAACAGGCGGCCAACCTAAAATTTCAGGTTTCGAACTCTTGAAAGAATTTAACCTGAAGATTATTTCACCTGTTCCCTCATTATTCACGTTCAATATGCCGAATGAACCGATCAGGGAATTGATGGGAATTGTCCAGGAAAATGCATTGGTGAAAATAATCGGGGAGAAATGGACAACGAACGGAGCCCTATTGATAACACATTGGGGAATGAGTGGTCCGGCTGTCTTGAAATCGTCTGCGTTTGGTGCCAGGATTTTCGAATTGAAAGGATATAGATCTCAGATCGCTGTCAATTGGACGGGTGAGGAGAACCAGGAACTTGTTCGTGAGACCATCCGGCAATTTGTAAAATCCAATAAATTAGTTGTAAATACCCCACTTTATGCCATTAAATCAAGATTATGGGCGTATCTTATTGAAAAATCAGGGATTCCAAACCAATTTAAATGTTCTGAGTTAACAGTTAAACACCAGAACAAATTGCTGGAAATTTTAGTGAATGACCAGTATGTAATGGAAGGGAAAACAACTTTTAAGGAGGAGTTTGTAACTGCGGGTGGAGTTGATCTGAATGAGATCAATGTGCAGACAATGGAATCGAAGAAAGTTTCCGGGTTGTTTTTTGCCGGTGAAATCCTGGATATTGACGGGATTACCGGAGGGTTTAATTTTCAGGCCGCATGGACAACTGCTGCGATTGCCGGAAAAAATGTATTACCAAATAAGTAGGCAATGAATCGAATTGCAGGAATACTGGTCTTTGGGTTGATGACTTCATGTCATACACCAAAAAAAACGATGGGTGAGCAACCAAAAACAGGAACGAGCCAGGAAACTCCCGACACAACGGGACAGGCCGATGAAATGTATTACCTGGGGGAGGTTCAGATACTTGACTGCGGAATAGTTATCGAAGTTACTACAGGTACTCCTGGAAGTGAAAAGAAATATAAATTTTCCCCAACGAACTTAGACCCCAAATTACAGGTAGACAAGTTGCCCTTAAAATTAAAGTTTAAGGCCCTCGACGAAAGAGGTACTGGGTGTTCTGAATTTAAAGCAATTGAGATCAAAGAAGCATTTGCAATCCGTTGATTACAATTGGTCCATCAACACACGGTATAATTCGATCATGGATTCAATGTCTTTCTTATAAACCTTTTCCGTTGGAGTGTGTACATTGTCTTCAGGTGCTCCTATGAAACACCAATCGATTGGCAGATCCGATTTTTGAAGAACCGAACCATCACTTCCTCCTGCTGATTCAACTTCAAGTTGGTATTTAACCCCGGAACTTGCTGCAATTTCAAGGATTTTATTCAGGTATTTTCTTCTTGGGAGCATGCTGTCGCGCATGGAAATCGCCACTCCACCTTTATGAACTACTCCATGGGTAACCCAGGTAATGTCACAGATCAGTGCTTTAAAAACATCGTAGTTGTTCATTAAATATTTGGCGCAGGCACCAACAGAATTTCCACCATGCTCCTCGTACGTGGAAAATACAATTGCTCCGTTTTCCAAAGTTTCTGCCAATTGAAGTGCGACATACACTCCTAAACGGTTATCCAGGTAAGGAGACTGGATGTATTCCTTCGTTTCTTTGAAGTTTGGTTTGAACGAGAGTAAAGTTCCGCGATCAATCGTCCGTTCACAGGATAATTGCAGACGTTGCTGATTGTACTCGTTTTCAAAAATCATCAATTCACCTTCAACAATTCCCTGTGAGTCATTCCCAACGAGGAGTGTCCCGTCAATGTTTTTTGGTCCGCCCACCCGGATGAGTTCGTTTTCATATCCTACGGAATAACCAATAGTGTCCATATGCGCATACACGGCTGTTCGCGGATTCCCGAAAACCAGGACCAAAGCATCCTGGAACCCGGTACCATCAATAATATGGGGTTTTGATTTCCATTGTCCGGAATGCTTGAGTACGTATTCCTTTATGAAGGATTTGATGCGCGATTCATCACTTGCTACACCCTGCATGCTAATAATTTCCTGAAGTAATTGACTATTGGATAATTCCATGGTTTTCTATTCTGATATGTTTTTCTTCCGGCAGAAGTAAATTTAATTCCTCTAATTGCTGCAATAACTTTAATTCTGAAACCGGTAGTTGGATACTTAGTTTACAAGATAGTTGAAAATCCTGATTGGTGATCCGGGCAGGGCTATTTTTTAGAATGGCCATAACCTGTGGCATTTCATTGTAGTCGTACAGTAAAGTAATAAGCACTTCATCTTCCTGTTCAATGATCCGGGCATTTTCCAGTGCTTCTTTCGAAGCTGTCCGGTAAGCATTTATCAATCCTCCGACACCCAGGTTTACCCCACCATAATAGCGTACAACAGCAATCAGAATATTCGTAAGATCAAAAGATTGGATTTGTCCCAGAATGGGAGCTCCTGCAGAATTGGAGGGTTCCCCGTCATCACTTGCCCGGTATTTTTTCTTGTCGCTTCCAAGCCGGAATGCAGAACATACATGAACGGCCTGGTAGTGTTCCTTTCGAAGACGTTGAATGTGTTCCTTGATTTCTTCTTCTGTTTTACAGGGAATAGCAAATGCAAGGAACTTGGACCCTTTTTCTTTATAGAATCCCTCGCTTTGTTCCGTAATTGTCCTGAATTTGCTTTCCTGCATGGAGTGCAAAAATACAAAGAATGGTCCGTAAGGCAAAGATGTTTTAGAGTGGTTTTAGTGATTCCAAAATCCCAAAAACCCAATATTGGGACTGATCTGAAAATCAGTGATTTACAGGTATGGAAGCCACTGAAAAGTTTAAAAAAAAACGCCCATCAGTTGACGGGCGTTTTCTTTTTATTGAATTGTCAATTTCTTTTCCAGATCCTCCAGGTATACCCGGAATTGCTTGTCCGTTTCAGAAAGGTTGATCACCGTTCTGCAAGCGTGTAATACGGTTGCGTGGTCTTTTCCTCCGCAGTGTGCACCGATACTTGCCAAAGAAGATTTCGTCATTTTCTTGGAGAAATACATTGAAATCTGGCGGGCCTGAACAACTTCGCGTTTACGCGTTTTTGATTTCAGCATCTCAATCGGTAAATCGAAATAATCACAAACCACTTTCTGAATGTAATCGATCGAAACTTCACGAGCAGTATTCTTCACGAACTTATCGATCATTTGTTTCGCCAGATCAAGTGTAATTGCTTTCTTGTTTAACGAAGCCTGTGCAAGAAGTGAAGTCATAGCACCTTCCATTTCACGAATGTTCGTATTGATACTGTATGCAAGGTATTCAACTACTTCACGTGGAAGTTCGATACCGCTGCCATACATTTTCTTCTCCATGATAGCAATACGTGTCTCTAAGTCCGGAGTAGAAAGGTCCGCAGACAATCCCCACTTGAATCGGGACAATAAACGCTGCTCCATTCCCTGCATTTCAACCGGTGGTTTATCTGATGTTAAAATGATCTGTTTGCCATTTTGGTGCAAATGATTGAAAATATGGAAGAAAACGTCTTGTGTTTTCTCTTTTCCTGAGAAGAACTGAACGTCATCAATAATCAACACATCGATCATTTGATAGAAGTGAATGAAATCGTTTGTCGTTTGATTGCGAACTGCATCAATAAACTGGTGAGCAAACTTTTCAGAACTTACATAAAGAACCGTTTTATTCGGGAATTGGTTTTTAACACCGATACCGATCGAATGAGCTAAATGCGTTTTACCTAATCCAACACCTCCGTAAATCAACAAGGGATTAAAAGCAGTTCCTCCCGGTTTGTTCGCTACTGCATAACCGGCAGAACGTGCAAGCCGGTTGCAGTCACCCTCTACAAAATTCTCAAACGAATAAGCAGGATTCAGGTTCGAATCAACGTTCACCTTCTTCAATCCCGGGATAATGAACGGGTTTTTGATCGGGTTGTCGCTGATGTTCAAAGGCATGTTTACAGGTGCGTTCTTCACTGCTTTCTTATTGGAAGCGGGAAGTTTAACTGTGTAAGGATTTGAATTGCTGGCAGAATTTTCCATTACAATACTATATTCCAAATGCCCTTCCTGGCCAAGCTCTTTCTTAATTACTTTTTTCAATAAAGTAATGTAATGCTCTTCCAACCATTCATAGAAAAAATGAGATGGAACTTGTATTGTCAGAATGTTGTTTTCAAGCTTTACGGGAACAATCGGCTCAAACCAAGTTTTGTAAGCTTGGATCGGTAAATTATCCTTGATAACTTTCAGACAGGAATTCCAAATAGAGTCATGGTTGGCACTCATTTAGCAGGGTATTTAAATGTTTATAAATAATATGTTAATAAAAAAATAATCAGCGTAATAGATTCATAGCTCAAGTGTTAAGCCTCTGAATTTTTTAGTGAGCAAATATTTACATAAAAAAGTGAAAAAAAAAGTTGTTTAGGGGTTGATTATTTGAAAAGTTTTGCTTTGTATTGAAGTATTGCTTTAATATCTGCTTTCAATTTTCTTAAAACCCGCTGATTGTTCGATGAATATCCGAATTTCATAGTCAAATGTTAAATTTTAAGATTCAAATGAAGGAAATCGCCTTCTTCCAAAGGTACGAAATTAGATTGCAATAACCTGTAATTAATCTACAGGAAATATACTTTTTAACGCTTTTAATTTCTAACTGAAAATCTAAAAAATAGTTACGACATTTAACCTGATTTATTTAGAACTTTAAATTTCATGAAAACTTCATTTGAATTCCCGACAAAGGTGCGTGTGAGATACGGTGAAACGGATCAGATGGGCTATTGCTATTATGGAAACTATGCAGCGTATTTTGAGGTGGGAAGGGTAGAAGCAATGCGTTCCCTGGGAATGAGTTACCGTGAATTGGAAGAAAGTGGCGTGATGTTGCCTGTAAGCCATTTTGAAGTGGATTATTTTAAACCGGCATTGTATGATGACGAACTGACGGTTGTTACTGCAATTACTGAATTGAAAGGTCCGCGCTTATTTTTCGAATACACGCTTTATAATGAAAGACAAGAGTGTCTGAGTAAAGGGAAAACCACGCTGGTTTTTGTTGCAAAGGAAACAATGCGGCCGATTGCTCCTCCAAGTGCGTTTGTTGAATTAATGGAAAAACACCATGCTTGAATCGACTTATTTTAAACTGCAATTACCTGAGGAATCTCATTTGAAGGGGTGGTTGACGGAAAGAAACGGGGAAATCCGTATCGGACAAAATGTATTGTTCAGGGGAAATTCGGATAACTGGAAAGAAAAAAAGTTTCACATCCTGGGGATTAAAGAAGATATCGGGCCAAGGCTTAATGCCGGTAAAGGAGGAGCTCATGCAGCATTCGAAGCATTCATGCCCCGGTTTCTTGGAGTGCAATCCAACCGGTTTTTGAACGGGAACGCAATCTGCATTCATGGGTTTATTGACCCAAAAGAACCGATCGATGCCATTTCAAACATGCATATAGACGACCTCGACTACCTGGTTTCGGATTGGGTGAAACAAATCATTGATAGTGGTGGGATCCCGATTGTGATCGGTGGCGGGCATAATAATGCGTACCCGATCATTAAAGGAGTTTCTGAATCCCTTAGCCTTGCAATTTCTGTTGTGAACCTGGACCCGCATGCCGATACCCGTGCAATGGAGGGAAGGCACTCGGGGAATCCGTTTTCGTATGCGTATGAATACGGTTTTTTGGGACATTACTCTGTTTTAGGTTTGCATGAGTCTTATAACAACCAGTTTATATTGGATAATTTGTATGAAATGAAAGCCTTTTTCACCTTTTATGAATCCTGGCTGGAAAAACCGTTCAAATTTCAGGCAGATATAGATAAGGTGTATGATTCCCATTTTCAAACAGTCATGGGAGTTGAATTGGATATGGATTCAATTGCCTATATGCCTTCAAGTGCTTTTACTCCATCGGGGATAACGGTGGACCAGGCACGGATCTATATCCGAAAAATGGCTTCTCTTGAAAAAGTATGTTACCTGCATTTGCCGGAAGCTGCACCCAAAAATGAGATGGATGAAATCATTGTAGGAAAAACATTAACTTATTTGGTGACAGATTTTGTCAAAGAGTATCAAAAACATCATCATTAATTTGTAATATTGGATTTGTGGCTGCACTCCGAGATATTACCAGCAATACCTTTCAATTCGTCAGGGTCTTTTTCCCTTTCGTCCTCCTGGCTCATCATTTAAAGCACAACCTGCTCGCCTTTTTCTATTGGGTCTTCCTGTTTTTCCTGATTTCGGATAGGGTTGGGATCGGTTTCGGGTTGTCTTACCTGTTTTTGTCTCCCGAATACCAGGGGAATACCAGTTTTTTCTCATTCCTGTTGATCGGTTTTTCATTAGGAGGATTAACCATGGCATTTCATTCGTATTCATACATGCGCCTGGCTTCCCGCTTTCCTTTCCTGGCAATGGTTAACAAACCTTTTGTCCGGTTTTGTATCAATAACAGCATCATTCCTACTGCTTTTATTGCGTTTTTCATAATCCGTATCGTGCGTTTTCAACGAATGGAGGAATTTGAATCCTGGCTGAATATTTTTTTGTTCGTTTCCGGTTTTTTGGTCGGGTTTTTTCTTTTTGTCGGAGTTGCATTGCTTTATTTCTTCCCGATCAATAAGAACTTGTTTGACTTAAAACGCTACGATGAAGATAAATCGGTTCGCACTACCCGTTGGTTGCGCTTTGGAAAACGGAACCGGATTAAAGTGAAAGGTGCAAACAGGCAGCGCCTGTATTGGTATATCGGCCGTGGACTCCGGGTTCAACAATGCCGTTCAACAAAACACTATGCACAGTCCCTGCTTCAATCCGTTTTTGATCAGAACCGGATTTCTACCACTGTTTTCGAGATTGCCACGATTCTCACTTTTATTCTGATCGGTTTGTTTGGCGGGAAAACCTTTTTGGATGTTCCGGCTGGAGTGAGTGTGGTGTTGTTAATGACTATCATCCTGATGTTGTTGAGTGCCCTGCAATCCTGGCTTCGGGTTTGGGCTTACCCGATCCTGATCCTGTGTTTTCTGCTGATGAATTATTTGTCTGAAACGGTCGAGCTGTTCAAATTCCAGACGCAGGCTTACGGATTGTCTTATGATCAACCTGCCGTTTATACTGATTCGACGATCTACGAGATGAGTAAAGATGGAAAAGCACGGGAAGATGATTACAACAACTACATTGATTATCTGGAAAATTGGAAGAAGCAAACCGGAGAAGAGAAGCCTTTACTGGTGGTCGTGAATACATCCGGAGGTGGTTCGCGCAGCGCTTCCTGGGTTTTCCAGGTGTTGCGCATGTGTGATTCACTGAGTGACTTCAAGTCTTCCAAACACATTGCAATGATAACCGGGGCTTCGGGAGGTACCGTTGGCGCTTCGTATTACCGTTCGCTTTTATTGGAGAATTACCAGACCAAAAAAGTAAACTTCCACGACAAGAAGTATTTCGAGGAGATCTCCCAGGATTTGTTGAACAAATTGTCTTTTGCTGCATCTACAAACGATCTGTTCTTTCGTTATCAATCCTCTTTTGAGGATTCCGAATACAGTTATGACCGGGCAATGGCTTTCGAATCAGATCTGAATGAGAATACCGGACAGCGCTTAAATAAACCATTGAGGTATTTCCGGGCGTTTGAGAAAAAAGGAATTATTCCCAACCTGATCTTAACTCCGTCTGTGGTCAATGACGGGCGTCGGATCGTAATCTCATCACTTGGATTGAGCTTTTTGATGGATTCTGCTTCACCCGCTCCGGAGACCAATCACGTTCAGGAAAATATTGATATTCATTTGTTGCTGAGAAAACAACAGTCGGAAAAATTGCGGTTATCTTCCGCTTTAAGAATGAATGCATCCTTTCCGTATGTACTCCCAATGACGAGTTTGCCTACTGTTCCTGAAATTCAAGTAATGGATGCGGGGGCAAGAGATAATTTCGGAACGAAGATCACGGTTCAATGGTTGATGAAGCTGGAGTCCTGGATTAGTAAAAACACAAGCGGAGTTGTGATTCTTCAGATTCGGGATAATAAACGGATCATGTACAATGAACAAACACATTCTTTCGGGCTTTTCGACAAGTTTACAGCACCGGTTTCAAATGTGTTTACCAATTTTCCACGCATCCAGGACTATGATCAGGATGAATTGCTTCGTTTGATCTCAGACAAATACGATGTTCCTGTGAACACAGTGAATCTGAATCTGAGGGAGTTGATCAAAGACCGGATCAGTCTTTCCTGGCATTTGACCCAACACGAAAAACTGAAGGTTCTTGCAGCAATCCGGCGTTCTTCGAATGTGAAGGAGTTTGAGCGGTATATGAAACTGTTGAATTGAAAATGAATAACTTCCAATTGAAAAGAGCTGCGCATGATCCTAATTTTTACATTCTCAATTTTCAACTAATTCGTAATTATCAATCATGGTCCCATTTTCGTTTAGTTGACCCGGGAGTTTCCTGAATGATCCAGCCTTTTGTGTTTGCTTCTTTGAAAAGGAATTTTCTCAATTTACGCGGATAAAAGAATTTCCAGGTCATCCTGCTTCGCGATAACTCTTTTGTTACCTCTGCAAGAGATAATAAATGATAACAGGCCGCAGCACAGCGCATTCCGAAGAAAGCATAAGGGTAAGGGCCTTCTTTTAAAAAGGGAGCTGCATCCTTCAGTAGTTTTTGTTTCTGTGACGTGGTAATTGGGATGATGATCCTGCAGGTTTTGGTCGTGTCACAGTAAAATGTCCTGTAAAAACTCCGTTCACTGGAAATAAGATATCTCCCGGTATCTGAATTAATGGTTGTTGCTGCAACTCTTCCTCCCGGGACAAAATGCATGACACTGTCATTACCGATCATCAACCCGATATGTCCGCCCAATTTGCCGCCGAACCAATGCCTTTCGTTTTTATCAATCGGCTTCGAGCCGTAAATGACTTCTACAACTAAGGTATCTGTTTGCGAGAACGGCAAAAATGGAAGAAGGATTAAAAGGATTGCAAGTGATTTCATCAGTTGTTTTTATCAATGGTACAATTCTTCTTGAGATCTGTTTAAAAAAGTTTTTGATTTGTTGCAGTGATTGATTCAGCCATGCCAAATCACAATTCATAATTAGGAATTAGCAATTCGCAATTCGAAAATGATTATTTTCGTTACATGTCCCAGGTAGCACAACTTTACAAGTATAATCTGGATGTTTTCTCGCTGGAGAAGAATTCGGAAGACTATTTTGCAGAACACTTCAACCCGTTTGAAGACATGAATTCGACCTATTGGCTGAATTTTCATTCGATGGCAAATAAAGAAGCGATCATGAAATTGTGTGACAAACTGTGTATCGATAAATTGCTCCAGGAAGATTTGTTTGCAGAGAACAAACGGACACGACTGGAGGAATATTCCGATTACGTGTTTTTTAGCATTGTTTCTGCGCTTCCGAAAGAGGGGTTGAACAACTATGATCTGAAAAAAGAGCGGATCAGTTTTATTATCGGTGACAATTACCTGATTTCTTTCCAGGAAAGATCTTCGGACCACTTTCCGACTGTTCGTGAACGAATTGAGTATAAACGTGGTAAAGTACGCTACAAAGGACCGGATTTTCTCTTGTTCCGCATGTTGGAAGCAATTATCGATAATTATACGGAAGTGGTTGAAGAGATTTCATTAAACATTGAAAGGCTCGATAAAATAGTGCTTCGCAACCCAAAAAGTGAAGTGCTTCGAAAAGTGGAGTGGGAAAAACGGAAGCTCCTTGATCTGCGAAAAATTGTCTTCCCGATGAAAGAATTGATGGGCCAGCTGGACCGGGTGGAAAATGAAATGATCATTGAAGATAATATTCATTATTTCAGAGAATTGAAGGATACCTGTTTCAGTTTGATTGACGAAATAGAGTCACAGAAACAAATGCTTGATGGTATAGCGAACTTGTATTATGCGATCCAGGGCCAGCGCATGAATGAGATCATGAAGGTATTGACTGTAACCAGCGCGATTTTCATCCCGTTAACGTTTATTGTTGGGGTCTATGGAATGAACTTTGAAAATATGCCGGAACTGAAATCGCGATACGGGTATTACATTGTTTGGTCGGTTATGATCTTGATTACGGCATTTTTAGTCTTTGTTTTCTGGAAAAGAGGCTGGTTAAAACGGAATAATTAAGCCTGGTCGATCAATTCATTTGCATAGAGCATAAAACGGGATTCTTCCAGTAACTGATAAAGTTTCATCCATTCTTTGTGGGTAAAAGCAAGGACCATTTTGGAATTGTCGGTGTGCATATAGATTTTCTCCTTGTTTTCTTTTTTTTCTTCGTAATGCATCGTGTGAATGTTGTGTACCTGGTCTGAAAACCGGATGAATTCGTCGTAGGAAAGAATGAGAACTACTGTCCCGAAGCCCAGGTGAAATTGTTCACAGTTTTTGCATTGAATGAGGCATCCGAAAGAATTATTGCTGATCGTTTTGTACTGACACATGGTGAATTGTTTCAGGTAAAAGTATTATTTAGAATCAGTCTAAACAATACCCGGAAAACGGTATAATTTTCCAATACGAAATTAACCTCGCATCGTTCATAACTCGTAATAAATCATGGTTTAAATAAAGCTTTCCGTTAGTATCTTTGGTAACTTGCAAAGAATCCGTTATTATGGCTGAAAATCAATATACTGAAGATAATATACGATCTCTGGACTGGAAGGAGCATATTCGCCTGCGACCTGGTATGTATATCGGGAAATTGGGGGATGGGTCTTCTGCTGATGACGGAATCTATATTCTGGTGAAGGAGATCGTCGATAATTCCATTGATGAGTTCGTCATGGGGAATGGAAAACGTATCGACATTAAAGTGAAGGATGGGAAAGTTTCTGTTCGTGATTATGGACGGGGAATTCCTTTGGGAAAAGTGATTGATTGTGTTTCTCAGATCAATACCGGCGGTAAATACGACTCCAAAGCCTTTAAGAAATCTGTCGGACTGAATGGTGTGGGAACCAAGGCGGTGAATGCCCTGAGTGATTATTTCATGGTTTATTCTGTCAGAGACGGGGAAAAGAAACAAGCTACATTTTCAAGAGGGGAATTGGTTGAAGATTCACCGATGGAAAAAACCTCAGAAGCAAACGGAACGTATTTTGAGTTTATCCCGGATGAATCGATCTTCAAGAAGTTTGCATTCAAAATGCCTTACCTCATTAAGATGTTCTGGAATTACTGTTATTTGAACCGTGGATTGGCAATCTATTTCAACGGGGAAAAATACCAGTCAAAAGACGGGTTGAAGGATTTGTTGGAAGACAATATGGACGGAGATCCTTTGTACCCGATCATTCACCTGGAAGGAGAAGATATCGAAGTGGCATTTACGCATGGTAAAACTTATGGAGAAGATTACTATTCGTTCGTAAATGGACAGCATACCACACAAGGTGGAACGCATCAAAGTGCGTTCAGGGAGTCGATTGCAAAAGTAATCCGCGATTTTTACAAGAAAGATTACGATGCTTCGGATATCCGTCAGTCAATTGTTGCTGCAATTGCTGTGAAAGTGATCGAACCGGTGTTTGAATCCCAAACGAAAACGAAATTAGGTTCCCAGGAAATTGAACCGGACGGAAAGTCCATGCGTGCCTTTATCAATGATTTCCTGAAGGATAAATTGGATAATTACCTGCATCGTCACCCGGATGTTGCAGATACACTCGAAAAGAAAATCAAGCAATCCGAACGCGAACGGAAAGAGCTGTCCGGAATCCGGAAACTGGCACGTGACAGAGCGAAGAAAGCAAGTTTGCACAATAAAAAATTGCGGGATTGCAGGGTTCACTTAACCGATTTGAAAGACGATAAAAGAGAATTGACAACTTTGTTCATTACCGAGGGGGACTCTGCAAGTGGATCGATCACCAAATCACGGGATGTGAATACACAGGCTGTATTCTCTTTGCGTGGTAAACCGTTGAATTGTTACGGGTTGACGAAAAAGATCGTTTATGAGAACGAAGAATTCAACCTGATCCAGGCCGCTTTGGATATCGAAGAAGACATGGATAACCTGCGCTACAATAACATTGTGATCGCAACCGATGCCGATGTCGATGGAATGCACATTCGCTTGTTGTTATTGACCTTCTTCCTGCAGTTTTTCCCGGATCTGGTGAAACGGAATCACGTATATGTGCTTCAAACACCCTTGTTCCGGGTCCGGAACAAGAAAAAGACCATTTATTGTTATTCGGAAGAAGAACGAAGATCTGCAATTTCAGAATTAGGGAAGAATCCGGAGATTACCCGGTTTAAGGGATTGGGGGAGATCTCCCCGGACGAATTCAAGCACTTTATCGGGGACGATATTCGTTTAGAGCCTGTTATCCTGACAAAGAATGCTTCGATCGATTCCATCTTGTCTTATTTCATGGGGAAAAACACCCCGGAACGCCAGGATTTCATCATTGAGAACCTGCGTGTTGAGAAAGACGATGAAAAGAACCTGGATGCAGATATCCCTTCGAATGAAGACGAAAATACAGAACCAATAGAAAAAGCTTCTTAAAATGAGTGAAGACGAAATTGGACCGGTAGACCCGGAAAACGATGATCCGAACAACGAGGAAGGAGGAGAAGAGTCTGCTTTTGGTACGGACGATCACAAACATGCAGATGAGAATATTATTCCACTTAGCGGATTATATGAAAATTGGTTCCTGGACTATGCTTCCTATGTAATCCTGGAACGTGCGGTTCCCTCTTTGCACGACGGTTTTAAACCGGTACAGCGAAGAATTCTGCACTCTATGAAAGAATTGGACGATGGACGTTACAACAAAGTGGCGAACGTGATCGGGAACACCATGAAATATCACCCGCACGGTGATGCTTCCATCGGTGATGCACTGGTGCAGCTTGGACAGAAGGAATTGCTGATCGACTGCCAGGGAAACTGGGGAAATACATTGACTGGTGATGGTGCAGCTGCTCCGCGTTATATCGAAGCACGGCTTTCCAAGTTTGCGAATCATGTGGTGTTCAATCCGAAAACGACCAACTGGCTTTTAAGCTACGATGGGCGTAACAAAGAACCGGATAATTTACCTGTAAAGTTCCCGATTCTTCTGGCGCAGGGTGCTGAAGGAATTGCTGTGGGAATGGCTTGTAAGATCCTTCCTCACAATTTTAACGAACTGATCGAACAATCCATCAACCATTTGCGTGGAAAGAAAGTAGAGATCTTCCCGGATTTCCTGAATGGAGGAATGGCTGATTTTACCAACTACAATGACGGTTTGAGAGGTGGAAAGGTGCGTGTTCGTGCAAAGATTAAAAAGGTCGACAACAAAACACTGACTATCAATGAGATTCCTTTTGGCTGTACAACCAGTTCACTGATTGAAAGCATCATCAAAGCAAATGATAAAGGAAAGATCAAGGTTAAGAAGATTGAAGATAATACGGCAGCAGAAGCTGAGATCGTAATCCATTTGGCTCCGGGAGTTTCACCGGATAAAACGATTGATGCTTTATATGCATTTACGGATTGTGAAGTTTCCATTTCACCGAATGCTTCGGTAATTGATGGTGACACACCTCGATTCATGGGTGTTTCGGAAATCTTGAAAGTCAATACGGACAATACGCTTTCCTTACTGAGGAAAGAATTGGAGATTCGCTTGGCTGAACTGGAGGCGCAGTGGCATTTTTCAACCCTGGAGAAGATCTTCATCCGTGAAGAAATGTATATCGACTTTAAGCTGTATTCCGATAAGGAGAACTTATTCCAATACATGTATAAACGCTTTGAGAAATTCAAAAAGCAGTTTATCCGTGAGATCATAGACGAAGATTTGCAGCGTTTGACACAAATTCCAATGATCCGTATTACGCGTTTCGATTCGGATAAAGCGGATGAATTCATCGCGAAGCTGGAGGCTGAAATGGAAGAGGTTAAAAAGAACCTGGAAAACCTGGTTGAATATGCAATTGAGTATTTCAAGGACTTGAAGAAACGTTTTGGTGCAGGTAAAGAACGCCGTACGGAAATGAAAATCTTTGACAACATTGCTGCTACGAAGGTGATTATTGCGAATCGTAAATTATACGTCGATATCGAAGAGGGATTCATTGGCTGGGGCTTGAAAAAGACTGAAGCAGTCAATGATTGTTCCGAGATCGATGATATCATTGTTTTCTTCGATACGGGAAAATTCATTGTGACCAAAGTTGCTGAGAAGAAATTCGTCGGAAAAGGAATTGTTCATGCGGATGTTTGGAAGAAAGGCGATAAGCGTACGATTTACCATGTTATGTACCAGGATGGTACCGGTGGCGCAACAATGATGAAACGTTTCTTCGTAAATTCTGTGACGCGGGATACGGAATATGATCTGACACGCGGAATTAAGGGATCGAAGCTCTTGTATTTCTCCGTGCATCCGAATGGAGAACGCGAGGTGGTTACAGTGATGCTTCGTCCGAGACCTCATCTGAAACGTTTGCGCTGGGATGTCGATTTAGGTGATTTACTCATAAAGGGCCGTCAGTCTGCCGGGAATCGCGTAACGAAAGAAATTGTTCAGAAGATTACCCAGAAAGAAGTAGGCGGTTCAACCCTTGCTGCACGTAAGATTTGGTATGATACGGTTGTAGGCCGATTAAATGACGAGGGAAGAGGTAAGTTCCTTGGCTCTTTCAAAGGAGAAGATCGCATTTTGACCTTATATAAAAACGGAGATTACCGTTTATCGACCTTTGATTTGGCGACACATTTTGATGAGGACATGATCCACATTGAGAAGTGGGTGCCGGACAGACCAATTTCAGCGGTTTACTACGATGGTGAAAAAGACCTGCATTATGTGAAGCGTTTTACCTGTGAAATCACAACAGACAAGCGTGTTTCCTATATTTCAGAAACAGAAGGATCTTATTTGGATTGTGTTTCGACGGCATTCAATCCGGTCGTACGGATCGTTTACAATAAGCTGTTAAAAGAAACGAAGAACCTTCCGGATAATGAAATTGCTTTGGCAGATTTCATTGATGTAAAAGGAATGAAAGCCCAAGGGAATCAATTGACTAAACTGAAAGTCAAAGAGGTTATTTTAACCCATGAAATTGAAGGGGCAGAACCATGGCCGGATGAGGAGCCTTTGGATTTGGAAATTGAAAATGAATCTGAAGAAGCAGATCCGAGTGTTTCCGATTCGGAAGAAGGGGATGATAATCCCACAATTGAATGGGATTTGACAAAAGGATCAGATGATCCGGACGATCAACCGACATTGTTTTAATTTATTTAAAATTGTTTAATAGTAGGGGCGGTCCCGTATGTACGGGATTCCGCCCCTACTATTTTAAATGTATACTGGTTTTAAATAATACCTATTAGTATAATACCTTTGGGTATAAAATAGATTGTAGAATTATACTAAAAAGTATTATACTATTTGGTAGAAAAAATGTATATTTAGATATGCAGGAAATTTATTCGCCGTTCATTTTTGGGAATACGGTCAGTGCGGAAGGATATACTAACAGGGAAGACGAAGCGCTTCGGTTGAAACAAAATTTATTGGGAGGAATCAATACCATTCTGATTTCACCACGTCGTTGGGGGAAATCCTCCCTGGTAGAACGCGTTTTGATTGATATTAATAAATCCGATAAGAAATGTAAAACAGTTCTGCTTGACTTGTTTACCGTCAATAATGAAGTGGAATTCTTCGAATTGTTTACACGGGAAGTGATCAAAGCGACTTCAACCAAATGGGAAGATTGGGTGCGTGATACGAAAAACTTCCTATCCCATCTTGTTCCTACAGTACATGTGGGTGTAAATCCGCACCTGGATTTTACAGTTAAATACGAACAGGAAAAGGTGCGCGAATTTGCTGATGAGGTACTGAATCTTCCGGAACGCATTGCAAAAGAAAAAGGAATTCGCATGGTTATTTGTTTGGATGAATTTCAGAATCTCACCAACCTGGTAGAATACGAGCCACTGGAAAAGAAAATGCGTGCGATCTGGCAACGTCAGAAATTAGTTTCTTATTGTTTATTTGGCAGCAAACGGCATATGTTGGAAGCTATTTTCAACAATCCGTCCAAACCATTTTATCGTTTTGGAGATTTGATGTTACTTCCAAAGATCAAAGAAGAAGCATGGGTGAAATTCATTCAATCGAGTTTCCGGAAAACCGGTAAGCAAATCACCAAAGAAGTAGCTACGATGATTCCCCGTTTAATGAAAAACCATTCCTGGTATGTGCAACAACTTTCCCACTATGTTTGGAATCAATGCCGCCCGGAGGGGACAGTCGACAAGCAACTCACTCAAAATGCGCTTTCGGAACTGATCTTTGCCAATCAACCGTTATATCAACGCGAAATTGAAGGAATGAGCACTACGCAAATCAATTTACTGAAAGCGATCTACCAGAAAGAAAAACAACTCACCGCGGCCGCTGTAATGCGGATTTATGCTTTGGGAACACCAAGAAACGTTTCCAAGAACCGGACAATTCTTGAAGGCAGGGACATGATCATTAAGGATGAATCAGGTGTTTATGAATTTTTGGACCCGGCTTTCGAACTCTGGTTCGGGAAACAGTATTTTCAGGTGCCGTGGGGAGTAATTACGGGACAATGACTTTCACGCATGTGCGTGTCACTATACAATTCCTATAGAAATCACCCTTCCAGGGTTATAAACCCTGGACATATGTGAACGGAGGTGTGATTTTTATTCCTTTGCCTGCAACTGCGGCTGAAACACACACTTCTTCCCCAAACGCTTCATATGTCTGAAATGAGAAGCAAGTGCTTTTCGGGTACTTGGATAGGAATAATAGTTCACCCCAAATTCTTCACACGTCTTGGCTACGATCTTTTGAATCTCAGGATAATGGATGTGAGAAATACGCGGAAACAAGTGATGTTCTACCTGGTAATTCAATCCGCCTACAAACCAGCTTACGATTTTGTTATCAACTGCAAAATCACTGGTGGTAGCCAATTGGTGAACAGCCCATTCGTTTTCAATAATCAATTCCTTACAATGACAATGTTCAAACTCTACATTTTCAACAACGTGTGCTAATTGAAATACGAACGACATGGTCAAACCAAGCATCATGTGCATTAAGGTAAAACCAAGAATGGTCCACCCGATTCCCCAAACAAACGAAGGTAAAACAAGGTATAATCCGAAGTAAATCAAACGGGTTGTCCAGAATATGACATGGTCAAACGGTTTCATGCGGCCAACTTCCACTGTGAACCTGGATCCCAGGATGTAATCTTCGAAATCTTTTACCAATACCCAGTAGATTGTTGAAATACCGTATAGCAGCGGTAAATAAATGTGTTGGTAGCGATGCGCTTTGAAACGAGGTTGCGATTCGCTCATTCTCAAAAAAGGAGTTTTGGCAATATCGTCATCAATTCCGTCAATATTCGTATACGTATGGTGCACCAAATTATGCTTCTGTCGCCACATAAATGAATCACTTCCTAAAGCGTTCATGGATAAACCGAAGAAATAATTGACATTCTTCTTCTTTGAAAAAGATTCGTGACATGCATCATGCATGATATTGAACCCGACTAAAGCCTGTACAAATCCTAATAATCCCGATAAGATCAATGCCAGGTAGCCGGGAATAGGAAGGAGCATGATTGTTAAATAGATAGCAATATATATTGTGATAATAACAGTTGCTTTCAGATATAATTTCCAGTTTCCTGAAGTTTCCAATTGGTTTTCATCAAAATAATGCTGAACCGATTTCCTCAATGTGGAGAAGAATTCTCCCTGAGGTTTGGAAAATTGAACTTTTTTCAAATGGCACGTTGTTTAAATTCCATGCAAAGCTACGAAATAAAACCGTTCGATTGGGATTAATTGATTAACAGGTCAATAGATCACATCCCTGATAATCGAATTTTCTGTTTTTTTAACCTGAATAATTATTTATCTTTGTAGCTCCCAGGGATGATTTCTCTCCTGCGACTGCAAATGAGGAAAGGATGATTGCTCTCCGTGACGAGTGATAGTAGCTTAAAAAAAGATTATTATGGTAACACTAGACAGATTGTCATCGGAAGAATTGATGCAGTTGGAAGACCGTTATGGAGCACACAATTATCACCCGCTTCCGGTTGTTCTGGCTAAAGGAGAAGGAGTATATGTTTGGGATGTGGAAGGAAAAAAGTACTTCGACTTCTTGTCTGCTTATTCGGCAGTAAACCAAGGACATTGTCACCCGAAAATTGTAAAAGCATTAACAGATCAGGCTCAAACACTAACCCTGACTTCACGTGCTTTCTATAACGACACCCTAGGAGTATATGAGAAATTCGTGACCGAATATTTTGGTTTTGATAAGGTGCTTCCAATGAATACCGGTGCTGAGGCAGTTGAAACAGCAATCAAAATTGCACGTAAATGGGGATATGAAAAGAAAGGTGTTGCTGAAAATCAGGCGCAAATCATTGTGTGTGAGCAAAACTTCCACGGTAGAACAACAACTATTATTTCTTTCTCCAGCGATCCGGATGCGAATACGAACTTCGGACCTTTTACCCCTGGATTTATCCGTATTTCGTATAATGACCTGGATGCATTGGCTGAAGCAGCAAAACAACCGAATGTAATTGGGTTCCTGGTTGAACCGATCCAGGGTGAGGCAGGAGTCTACGTCCCGAATGATGGTTATCTTGCCGGTGCAAAAGAAATCTGTTCTAAGAATAATATCCTTTTTATTGCGGATGAAGTTCAGACAGGAATTGCCCGTACAGGAAAGCTGTTGGCAGTAGATCATGAGAATGTGAAGCCGGATATTTTAATTCTTGGAAAGGCGATTTCCGGTGGAGTTTATCCCGTTTCTGCAGTTTTTGCAAACGACGATATCATGATGGTAATCAAACCGGGGCAACACGGATCTACTTTCGGAGGAAATCCGTTGGCGGCTAAAGTAGCTATTGCAGCTTTGGAAGTGGTTAAGGATGAAAAATTGGCTGAGAATTCCGAGCGTTTAGGAAAATTGTTCCGTACTGAAATGAACCGTATCATTGAAAAAACAGACCTGATCGTGAAAGTACGCGGAAAAGGCTTGTTAAATGCAATTATCGTAAACGATACAGAACAAAGTAAAACGGCCTGGAACCTGTGTGTGGAATTAAAGAACAACGGATTACTGGCAAAACCGACTCACGGGAATATTATTCGTTTTGCGCCGCCATTGGTTATGACAGAAGAACAATTGATGGAATGTGTTGCAATTATCGAAAAAACGGTTCTCAACTTTACAAAGTAAAATAATCATAAAATCCTCCGAAGTTTCGGGGGATTTTTTTTGGAGTCTGATTATCTTCGGCCAAAAAAAATACCTATATGCTATTAATCATTTGTATAGTTGCTGCATTGATCCTGATACCGCTTATTGCTGTGATTGTTATCAAGAATGGACTTATTGCCAAAGAAAACCAGGTTGAAAATGCATTTGCCTCAGTGGATGTAATGCTGAAAAAACGTTTCGACCTGATCCCACAATTAACTTCTTGTGTGAGCGGATACATGACACATGAAAAAGAACTGTTGGAGAAACTGACTGCTTTAAGATCCGGTTCAAGAGATACGGAAGCTTTGGCACAAGGTAATCATGAATTACAAAGCCAGTTCAGTCAGTTCCTGATTAAAGCAGAAGCTTATCCGGACCTGAAAGCCAGTGAGCAATTCATCATGCTCCAGCGAAGTATGAACGAAATGGAAGAACAATTGGCGGCTTCCAGAAGAACGTACAATATGTCTATTGAGATCTTCAATAATGCAGTACTGCAGTTTCCTTCCTCTGTTATCGCTAAGCAAAACAAGATGGAAAAGAAAGAATACCTGAAATTCAACGATTAAGCTATGGAAATCAATTTTGCACAACTTCAGGCACAACTGATCGCCGGAGATTTGGGAGCGCTGGAAGGAGAAAGAAAGGCTTATGTGAAACGATTTTGGACCGGGTTCTTTATTTGTTTCGGATTGATTGCAGCGATAATCATTGTATGGCTTGTTTCAGAAAGCAGGAATTTTATTCCATTCGCTATAGCCGGTGGTTTGGTTTTGATTATCGGTCTGATCATCATGATCGTCAAACATCAGCGATTTTACAAAAACTTTAAAAATCAATTCAAAGGAAAAGTAATTCCGGCAGTTGTGAAATTCGTGGATGAACGGCTGGAATATTCACCTACCCGTGGATTGATGCATGAATATTCTGAAAGCCGCATATTTACGCAACGTGTCGACCGACACAAGGCAGAAGACACCATTTCCGGGAAATTTGATCTCACAGATTTTGCGTTCGGAGAAATCCATACGGAATATAAAACGGTAACAACAAATAGTAAAGGGCAACGGCAGGAACATTGGCATACGATCTTTAAGGGAATGCTGTTTGTGAGCGACTTCCATAAGAATTTCCACGGTGAAACTATGATCGATGTCGATACAATGGAACGCTACCTGGGAAAACTGGGACGTAAATTCCAACAGTGGAACCCGAGCAGACCGGGAGATCTGGTAAAATTGGAAAATCCGGAGTTCGAGAAGAAATTTGCAGTTTACAGTACAGATGAACAGGAATGCCGTTACATTTTAACTCCTTCCATGATGGAAAGGCTGTTGGATATGAGTAAACGGATCAACTTCAAAGTGGCCATTTCATTCCGTAATAATCAAGTGTATATTGCAGTTTTCAATAACATGGATTTGTTTGAACCATCCGTTTTTGGTTCTTTACTGAAAGAAGAAGATTACCGGATTATCATCAACATGATGAAACTTATGACCGGAATTATTGAAGATTTGAATCTGAACACGCGCATTTGGACGAAAGAATAATCGATTTAGCAAAGGGCTTTTCAAGGTTTCCCCCTTTGGAGGGGGATTAAGGGGGAGGATTTAATTATATTTGAAGCAATTAAAACAGAATAGATTTGGCAACAAAAATAAAATTTGGAACAGATGGTTGGAGAGCAATCATCGCAGATGAATTTACAGTGGAGAACGTGGCGCGGGTAGCTTATGCTACAGCTCAATGGCTTAAAAAATCTGACTGGAATTCGAAAATTGCATTAGGTCATGATTGCCGTTTTGCAGGAGAGCTTTTTGCGGAAACTGTTGCTAAAGTGCTTTTACACGAAGGAATTGAAGTGTTGATGTCAAAAGGATTTGTTTCAACGCCGATGATTTCCTTAGCTGCAAATCAGTTGGGATGCGGATTGGGAGTCATCCTGACAGCAAGCCATAACCCACCTTCATACAACGGGTACAAGTTAAAAGCGCATTACGGAGGACCTTTAACTCCTGAACTGGTACAGGAAATCGAAGATATTATCCCGGATTCACTTCCGTTTGATTATACATCGGTTGACTTGAACCAATTTGAGAAATCAGGGAAATTGCAAATTGTAGACTTTGAAACACGCTACGTTCAACATATCGAGAAGAACTTCGACCTGGAGGCAATCCGCAAATCAGGATTAAACTTCGTGTACGATGCGATGTATGGCGCAGGACAAAATGTGATCCGTCGCATTTTGCCGGATGTGCAATTGCTTCATTGCGATTACAATCCTTCTTTTATGGGGCAGGCCCCGGAACCAATCCAAAAGAATTTACAGGAACTGGAGCGTTTTATTGTCGCTAAAGGCAATATTCATTGTGCGCTGGCAACAGATGGAGATGCAGATCGTATCGGCTTATACAACGGAAAAGGCGAATTTATTGACTCACATCACATCATTTTGTTGTTGTTGCATTATTTGGTTACAAATAAAGGAATGACAGGGAAAGTAGTCACGGCATTCAGTACAACACCACGTGTGAAAAAATTGGCAGAACATTACGGTTTGGACTACGAAGTCGTAAAAATCGGATTTAAATATATTGCCGGGATCATGGTCGACGAAGATGTATTGATCGGAGGGGAAGAATCCGGAGGAATCGCAGTAAAAGGACATATTCCTGAGCGGGATGGGATCTGGATGGGATTGATCATTTGGGAATACATGGCGAAATCCGGTAAAACATTGGATCAGCTGATTGAAGAAGTGTATGCAATTGTTGGGGCATTTAAATTTGAACGAAACGATTTGCACCTTACCGAAGAGAAAAAACAGGCAATTGTAGCAAAATGCAGCAATAATGAGTACAACACATTTGGAAAATATGCAGTGGCAGAAGTCGGTACCATTGACGGGTGGAAATTCTTCTTCGACGATAATCGTTGGATGATGATCCGTGCATCAGGTACGGAACCGGTTTTAAGAACGTATGCGGAAGCTCCTACTTTGGAAGAAGTAAGGGAAATTCTGAAAGTCACTGAACAGACAATATGTAATTAATAAAAATCCCCCTCAGCTTAGCCGAGGGGGATTTTTGTTTTAATGGTGTCCATGGCCTTTTCCACGTCCCGGATGATGACCGTGCCCATGTCCGCGACCATGTCCTTTATGATAACCACGATCATGTTCTTTTACAATCACAACCTGTCTCTCAACATAAACCGGTCTGGGTTTTGGTGCTGAATTAATCTCTAAATGAAAACTCACATTTGGTTTTGGCCTGGCATCAACCCGTATCCGCGCTTGTGCCGGTTCAGGATCACGGTATACAGCATACGTGCTTCTGTGTTCCACATTATAGTAATAAGGATGATCTGTTGCTATCCATAGTTCAATGCGAGGAGAATCCGAATAAACGAACGCGGAATAACTCCCTGCCCAATAATAGTGTGGCACAGGTTTCCAGTAAGTGCGCTCCCAAACGAAATACACACTTTCAACCGGATCATAATAAACGTTCTGTCTCGGGTAATAATAATAACGATGCTTTTTCGGAGGTTGTGCGTGGAATGAATACGTATGGGCATATAAACCTCCTGTAATACTTAACGCAATGCACAGCATACCTATGCGGGCAAAAAATTTCATTGAATCTTTCATGACTAAGCGTTTTGATTTGTAACAGAACAGTTCAAGGTCTTTGCCATTACGACTTAAAAATCCGTTAAAAAATACAAACCGGCCTATAATCAAGATGTTTGTAAAAAGAAGATAAAGCAAAAAATTATTTCCGAATTGAAATGTTATTTCAAATTGGAATTACATTTTTCATATTGAAACACATCTTTTTAAAATTCATAATCAGGAATCCGGCATTCCTAATTAGTATTGACTATTTTTGAATCAATCATTGTAAGGACAATTATGGCGGGTTCAAGTTTTGGAAATTTAGTGCGTTTGTGCACCTTCGGAGAGTCACATGGTCACGCGATCGGAGGTATTCTGGAAGGGATTCCTGCCGGTTTTTCGATTGACTTTGATGCTTTGCAGAAAGACTTGGACAGAAGAAAACCAGGCCAGTCAGCTATTGTAACACAAAGAAAAGAATCCGACCAGGTGCGTTTTCTTTCGGGGATTTTTGAAGGAAAAACTCTGGGAACTCCAATCGGTTTTATGATTGAGAATGAAGATCAGCGATCAAAAGATTACAATGAATTCCAAAACGCATTCAGGCCTTCACATGCAGATTTTACCTATCAGCAAAAATACGGGATCAGAGATTACCGTGGTGGTGGTCGTTCTTCGGCAAGAGAAACGGTTGCACGGGTGGTTGCAGGATCCATTGCGAAACAGGTTTTAACCCAATATGGGATCCGGATCGATGCTTTTGTGGACCAGGTTGGACCGCTTCAATGGCTTGGAGAATGGAATCCGGGATTGAAAGAGATCAGTGAATCAACTTTGGTGCGTGTTCCTTCCCTGGAACTTGCAGAACAAATGGAGGATCTCATCCGCGAAATAAGAAAAGACGGTGATACAATCGGAGGACGTATTCGTTGCATAATCGAAGGAGTTCCTGCGGGGCTTGGAGAACCTGTTTTCGATAAATTACATGCCGAATTGGGGAAAGCCATGCTTTCAATCAATGCTGTTAAAGGTTTTGAGATCGGTTCCGGCTTTGATTCCATTGCAATGAGGGGTTCTGAGCACAACGATTTGTTTACCACTGAAGGCAAAACCCGGACAAATTATTCCGGTGGGGTCCAGGGAGGAATTTCAAACGGGATGCCGATCGATTTCCGGGTTGCATTCAAACCGGTAGCAACCATTATGCAAAACCAGGAAACAATCAATGAATCATTTGAAGCAGTTTCTCTCAGTGGAAAAGGAAGACATGATCCGTGTGTAGTCCCAAGGGCAGTCCCAATTGTAGAGTCTATGGCGGCATTGGTAATATTGGATTACCTGTTAATTCAAAAAGCTTACCGTTAGATGCAAGGTTTAGAAAAACTATTGGCCAGGAAATGGATGATTTTCATCTTGTTCCTTTCATTAACCTATTTATTCGGAACAAAATCGGATAGAAGATATGCTTGGACGAAAACATCAACACAAGAATTAACACCGATCGCTTCGGATGCTGCCGGGTACTATGCGTTCTTACCCGAATGGTTTATCTATGAAGGAAACAATTTCGCATTTAATGACAGCATTCGTCTGAAATACCCGGATACAGGCTTTGAAGATGGGCTTACAAGGAACAAAGACGGGTCGCTTCACGATAAATACTTTACCGGAACAGCACAATGCCTGACACCGTTTTTCCTGATCGGTCATGTACATGCGCAACTGGTTGGAGTGGATGCAGACGGATACACCTGGCCATATATATTCTGGTTGAATGTAGCAATGGGATTCTATGCTATTACGGGGCTCATAGCCTTGTTTTTACTGTTAAGACGCTTGAAGATAGATTATTTCGGTTGTTATATTGCCGTACTTACAGTGGCGCTTGGAACAAATTTCAGTTATTATGTTTACATCGAATTCCCGTATTCGCATGTTTTTTGTTTTTCCATTGTTAATCTCTGTTTGCTCCAGGCATTGAAGTGGATCCAGGAGAATAAAACGAAGAATTTGCTGTTTTTTGGATTTTTGCTGGGACTTTGCCTGATGATCCGTCCAACGAATGCACTGATCCTTTGCCTGTTGCCATTCTTTTTCTCCTCAAATAGAGAGTTTGTACAGCGAATTTCAGGACTTTTCAAAGCTTGGAAAAACCTGTTACTGACAATCGTCTTGTTCATGATCCCCGTGTTCGTCCAGGTTTGGTTCTTTTACCTGCAAATGGGAGAAATCCGGTTGAACAGTTATTCCAGCGATGAAGGGTTTACCAATTGGAACAGTCCGTATATATGGGAAACTTTATTTGGTTTCCGTAAGGGAATTTTCATTTACGGGCCTGTCCTCTTATTGTTGATTCCAGGCTTGATAGGGATGTTTTTCAAAAACAGGAGAATGTTTGCAGGAGTTTTGATTTTTATGTTGTTATCAACTTACGTATTGTCTTCCTGGTGGTGCTGGTGGTACGGTGGTTCTCTGGGCTATCGCGCAATAGTCGATTTTTATGGTATTTGGGTAATTCCGATCGCTTTTCTTGCTCATTATGCAAAAGCACCGGGACGTATCTTTATTTTCATTGCTGTTGGGTTATTCATTTGGGTTTATCAAACCTACGAATTCCAAAAGAAGAGAGGTATTCTGCATTTTGATTACATAAGTTACGGAATGTGGAAAACAACCTTTATGAAAACGGATTCCAGGTATAATTTTGCGTTTTATTCGGACATAGATACTGTGCCTGTAACCAGTGTGCAAATCGGCAGCCCGGTTGGATTTTCGGTTGGTGGTGAATTACTTGTTCCCGGTAAAGTATATGGATACAAAGGTGAAAACTTGTTCCCTACGTCTTTTGCAGCAAAACAATTTCATGTAAAAGACTCGAATAGCTTTATTGGTTTGCGGGTCAATTTCAAAGGATATTTGAATTCCGCAGGAGAAGTTCCATATATGCTGACTGAATATTTCAGGAATGGTTCCGAAATTGCAGAAAAGCAAATGCCCACGGGTTGGCGTTTTGATCGGATAAAGGATTGGGAAGATATCACCGTTGATATTGTTCCTGACTTGAAATGGAGTGAAGTGGATTCCGTAAAATGCAGTTTCATAATGGGTGAAAAAGCACTCCGGTTCAAGGACTTGCAATTGCTGATTTTTAAGTTTAAATAACTTGAAAATCGGATTCACAAAAAATGTTGTTTTTACATACAAAAACGGGCTGAGACGGATACTTTTCTGCTTATAAATGCTTAAATTCATAGGCATGGAACGAAAAAGAATAGTCATCATAGGTGGTGGCTTTGCGGGATTAAATCTCGCCCGTAAATTGGCTAAGGCCGATTGTGAAATTGTTCTGGTGGATAAACAGAACCACCATATGTTTCAACCCTTGTTTTATCAGGTGGCAAGTGCACGCCTGGAACCGTCCAATATATCCTTCCCGTTCAGGGCTATTTTCAAGCGGAGGAAAAATGTAGATTTCCGGTATGCGACTGTGAACCGTATCCGACCGGATGATAATGTCATCGAAACCTCCATGGGGGAGATTGCTTATGATGAACTGGTTATAGCTACAGGTTGTAAAACCAACTTTTTTGGAGATCCGGATCTTGAAAAATACACGCTGGCAATGAAAACAACCCAGCAAACGATCCACATCAGGAATACGATCCTTGCCAAGTTCGAAAAGATCATGTTCGTAAATACGCAGCAGGAAAAAGAAGAGTTGATGAACCTGGTGATCGTTGGGGCAGGGCCGACAGGTGTGGAACTTTCCGGTGCCTTTGCGGAAATGAAAACCAAAGTTCTTCCGCATGATTATCCTCATTACGATTTTTCAAAGCTAAAGATCACCTTGCTTGAAGGTAGTCCGAATACGCTAAATGCTATGAGTGATAAATCCAGAACATGGTCCCGGAAATATTTGGAAAAGATGGGAGTAGAAGTCAGGACCTCAACGGTTGTTTCTTCTTACGATGGACACAAATTGATTTTGAAGAATGGAGAGATTATTCCGACGCAAACGGTTATCTGGGCAGCGGGAGTTCAGGGAAATGTTTTACCCGGTTTGGAAAAAGCAACGATGGTCAGAGCACGTTATACAGTTGACAGAAACTCATTGATTATCGGTTACAATAATGTTTATGCTATTGGAGATATTTCCTATATGGAAACAGAGAAATATCCGCAAGGGCATCCACAATTAGCGAATGTAGCTATCAATCAGGGAAAAACACTGGCAAGGAATTTTCGAGCGCGCTGGTCAGGCGGAAAAACAATTCCTTTTGAATACAAGGACAAAGGAACTATGGCTACCGTTGGGAAGCACAAAGCAGTTGTTGAATTGCCCAATTTCAAATTCCAGGGTTATTTTGCCTGGATGGTTTGGATGGTGCTCCATTTGATGCTTATCCTTAGTATCCGGAATAAGATTGCAGTGTTCTTTAACTGGGCCTGGAGATATATCACCGGAGATACTTCTTTGCGCCTGATCCTGCGCGATGAGCGTGACAGGGAATTGACCCGGAGAAATGACTGATACAAACAGGCGGCGATTATCGCCGCCTGTTTGTTATTGTTTTACAATGCGTACGGTTTCTTTAAATTCTTTCGATTGGATAATAACAAGATATATTCCAGTGGTCAAATCGTTCAGATCAATCACTTGATGAAACGTTCCCCGGGATATTTTCCCCGAATGGATTTCCCGGATAAATTTCCCGCTTGAATCGTATAACCGGATATCCATGCGCTCCTTTTCCGGTGTCTGGATTTCCAGAGTGGTGCTTTCAACTGCCGGATTCGGGAATGCAAAAGCCTTAAATTCTGTAGGATATGGAACGCCATTTTCATCCAATTCTACATCTGTTGTTGTTTCCTGTAAGAAATCCAGGTAGACATAACTCGACCCGATACCACCAAGAATTCGTTCTTCGATGACTTCAACTTTAGGCTCTTGTGACGGAACTTCAACAACGGGCATTTCATAGGCGCCCACAACATAGCTTTCAAATTCCACTATTTCAGGTGGGGCAGGAAGAGTAACGATCTTCTCACTTACTGTAACGGGTTCTGATTTAGTCACCTGATCAGAAGCAATCTGGTAGGCAATTTGCTGAACGGATTCGATTTTCTGCTGATCCCTTTCGTCTTCACAACTGAAAAGCGTGAGACCGAAAACGATCAATAAAGCGGCAATAAATAACTGTTGCGGATTACGTTTTCGTTGATTAAGCCAAAGCCTGAACTCGGCATTTAACTCATTTTCCTGTCGGGTAGTCATTCGTACACATAGCGATTGGCCGCTAAAATCCAGGAGCGTTTGTTTGATCTCGTTGACGGATCTCGTACTGAAATCATGGACTTGCTTGGCACACTTCTGACAGAACGCACCTTTTTCTGTCGGAGTCATCTCGTTCCAATTTTCGGAACAGGGTTTTTCAATTCCAATATTTTTCATAGCAGTTGCAATTTGGGTTTCTAAATCGTTGTCAGTAAGCAAGATGCAAACTAAGTGGTTTTTCCATAAACTTTCGTAAAAAGATTTAAAGTCTCTGGTATCATTGATTAAAATGTAGAATAATAGAATTGAAAAGGATCTAAATTGATAACTTTGGGGTTAAATTCGTGAAAACATGATTCAGCGCATACAAACCGTATACTTTTTATTGGCAGCCCTTTTGGTCGCAACGACGCTTTTTGGAACAGATCTGTTTGCCTATCACCAGGCCGGTGAGTTTCATGCATCTGCATATACACTTTTCCGTGGTGAAGAAGTATTCAAAAAAGTAGACTTTTGGATGCTTTCGGTGATCCAGATCGTTTTTGCAATCATGATCATTTTCTCGTTCAAAATGCGCCATCGTCAGATTTTCCTGGGGTGGGTCCTGCTCCTGTTGAATATTTTCAGTACCGGATGGATGGTTTTGGGAGCTGTATCAGAACCAATGCAATGTACGGCTTGCAAGGAATCAGCAACAAATTTGTCCTTCGGAGTGGTTTTTTATGCGCATGCTTTGGCGTTCGTTTTAGTGTTCCTTGGAATCCGGGGAGTCCGAAAAGACAAGAAGACGATTGATTCGTTGAATAGACTGAGATAATTTTTAGAATTGAGAATTGCGTCCCGATAGTCATTGATGCTTCGATCAAGGTTTTAAAATTATCGGCATGCGAATTGCGAATTTGGTTCGGTCACTCATACCTCGTGTTTTTGTTCAGAATTGGATTTATTTCTGATATTTTTTTTCAGTGATTGAAGAATTTATAGTTCAATTATTGGCAATTCGCAATTCGTAATTATAGTAGTATCTTTGCACTTTCAAAACAACAAACAGCATGAATTTTCTTTCCGTTGAAAACCTGACGAAATCCTTTGGGGATCGCATAATCTTTTCGGATATTACTTTCGGGATTGACCAGGGAGATAAAGTTGCCATTGTGGCAAAAAACGGGAATGGAAAGACGACCTTGTTGCGCTGTTTGATGAACCTGGAACAAATTGATTCCGGACGAGTGGTTTACCGAAACGACTTGCGTGTTGCCTTCATGCAGCAAACCGAGAACCTGGATGAATCGCATACGATCCTGGAAGCTGTTTTCTCACATGACATGCCGGAATTGCAAATCGTTAAAAAGTACAACCAGGCACTTCGTGAAGGAAATGAAGAAGCAATTCATGCTTGTTACGAGGAATTGACGGAATTGAATGCCTGGGACATGGAAGTGAAAGTGAACCAAATCCTTTCTGTTTTGAAGCTGAACGATACAAGCCTGTTGGTCGGAAGTCTTTCAGGTGGACAAAAAAAGCGTGTTGCATTGGCCCAGGTTTTGGTTGCGGAAGCAGACTTTTTAATCCTGGATGAGCCAACAAACCACCTCGATTTGGATATGATCGAATGGCTGGAAGAATACCTTTCCAAATCCAAGTCAACGATCCTGATGGTTACCCACGACCGCTATTTCCTGGAAGTAGTGTGTGACACGATCTACGAGTTAGAAGACAAAACGATCTATAAATACAAGGGAAATTTCTCCTATTACCTGGAGAAAAAAGCAGAACGCCAGGAGCAATTGCAATCGACAATCGATAAAGCGAGAAATACGTTTAAGAAAGAACTGGAGTGGATTCGCAGACAACCAAAGGCACGCGGTACCAAACAAAAAGCACGAATTGAGAATTTCCAGGATGTTAAAAAAGTTGCTAGTCAACGTATTGATGAAGATGAGATTGATATTCCGGTGAAAATGGAACGTTTAGGCTCTAAAATCCTCGAGTTGCATAAAATCGGTAAATCATACGGAGATAAGGTCATTTTGGACAACTTCTCGTACAATTTTCAACGTAAAGAGCGTTTAGGGATTGTTGGGAACAACGGAACCGGAAAATCTACTTTCCTGAACATTATTCAAGGGAGAGAAGAAGTTGATAAAGGGAAAGTAGTTACAGGGGAAACGGTGGTTTTTGGTTATTACAGCCAGGAATTGATCAAAGTGGATGAAGACAAGAAAGTCATTGACGTGATTCGCGATATTGCGGAGTTTATTCCACTGGAAAAAGGCCGCCAGCTTTCCGCTGCCCAATTTTTGGAGAAATTCCTGTTTCCGCGGCATATGCACTACAATTTTGTGCACAAACTGAGTGGTGGTGAAAAACGGCGTCTGAAACTGATGACCGTTTTGATGGCAAACCCGAATTTCCTGATCCTGGATGAGCCTACCAATGATTTGGACATCTTCGTAATGAGCGTCCTGGAAGATTATCTGAGAACCTTTGAAGGATGTTTGATCGTGGTGTCGCACGACCGTTATTTCATGGATAAAATGGTGGATCACCTCTTTGTTTTTGAAGGCCAGGGTGCGATCAAGGATATCATCGGGAATTATACAGAGTACAGGAAGCAAACTGCAGCAGATTATAAAAAAGAGAAATCAGATGAGAAGCCTGCTGAAGTTGTCAAAGTAAAGCAGATCTCCGAAGAAGCACCCAAAGAAAAGCGTAAGTTATCATTCAAAGAGAAAAGCGAGTTTGACCAAATAGAAAAAGACCTGGAACGCCTGGAAGAAGAAAAGATCAACTGGACGAATGTGCTTTCCGATCCATCTGCAACAACCGAACAATTGATGGAGGCGGGAGAAAAACTAAATTCCATTGTTTCAGAGATCGATGAGAAAACCGAACGCTGGATCGAGCTCTCAGAATTCGCTTAAGATCGCTTATGTGCGTTTCGGCGAAGTCGCAAAAGATACCTAAGAACGCAATTTCCAATGGTTACCTATTCGACAGGGGCACCCAACAAGGAGTATTATGTACTTAAGTCTGGTAACCCAAAAATGTATCTGCATCATTTATAACTCCAGTGCTGCTAGCAGGCATTCTTTATCTTTACCACAGATCCGACGAAATTCTTGTCGGGACAAGTTACGCAGATGAGAGCGAGCCTAATGCTTACGCTGATCGCATGTCGCCAATAGCTTTAGCGATGGCACAAGCTTTAGCATAGGCGCACCGGTCTCGCTTAAATGGCGACTGGTAAGGGGAATTATGTATTTTAATCAGGTAACGAAAAATAGTAAGTTTATACTAGTTGAAAATAGAGGCGGTTTATCCTCTAAATCCCAGTCAAACAAAGGGCTGTTCGCAATATTGCGAACTTGCAATTTTAAAAGCTTTTAAAACCAATTCGAATATTCTATAATCTAATCCAAGTCACCCTGACTTAAGTACATACCTTCCACTGGTAAGCACCATAAAAACATCTGCGCGTCTGTGGCAAACTAAAACTGGCATTTCAGACAAGATTATTCAAAAAAGAGTCTGCTTCAGAGACTACCTGTGTTAATTTTCTCAACAAGTGCCCTAATGTTTTTACATCGGTGAAAACTAAATATTTTTATTTGTTTTAAAATAAATTTAGACAAGACTAAAAAATAGTTTTATATTTGCATAAAAATAATTTTGTGCGGTATATCTTATTGTTCGGTTTTTTGAGTGGGGCTCTTTTTTCAACAGGTCAAAGTCAGGTGATTGACACTTTGCATTCAGTACCTGATTCGCTTAAAGAAATAGAAGAAGTGACGGTTACGGGAAGCCGGGTTGCGCAGTCAAAAAAGAACAGCGTTATTTCCGTTTCTACCCTGGACCAAAAACTTTTTCGCGCCATCTCGGCTTCATCCATTTCAGATGCGCTTAAATTTTCTCCGGGAATCCGGATGGAAACCAATTGCCAGACATGTAACTTCACACAGGTTCGGATGAATGGCCTGGGAGGTTCTTATTCCCAGATCCTGATCAATGGAAGACCATTATTTTCTTCCCTAATGGGACTCTACGGATTGGAACAGATCCCAACGAATATTGTTGACCGCATTGAAATTGTGAACGGGGGAGGATCGGTTCTTTATGGTTCCAATGCCATTGCAGGAACAATTAATATCATCACAAAACACCCAGAGTACAATTTTATTGATGTTTCCGATAAAGTTTCTCTTATTCCGAAAGGACCTGTTGAGCAAGCGATCCAGTTGAACGGTGGGTTCGTTTCAAAGTCCAAAAAGAGCGGGTTTTTATTTTCCGGGATGAACAAGGTCAGGGACGGATACGACAGGAATGGAGATGGGTACACCGAGATTCCACGCGTCAATAATTCGTTGTTGGGAATCAACGCATTTCAGAATATTGGAAGGTCGATCGAATTGCATGCAGATTTTTGGATCTTGCATGAACAGCGGCAGGGAGGGCAATTCTGGAACGGAGATCCGCAACAGGCAGATCAAAGTGAATTCAGGAACCAGGTTACCAGTATCGGCCAATTTTCAGGAACATGGAAATCACGAAATAAAAAGTGGCAGGTCCAGGCTTATACCGGGTATCAAAAAACGAACAGGCATCATTACACCGGTTTGGACCACGCGGAAGCCTGGGGAAAAACCGACAATGTAACGGTACAATCCGGACTTCAATTCAATTTTGTGCAGCGATTCGGTGAAAAGAACAAATCCACACTGATCGGGGGAGTAGAGCATTACTATGATGCGATCCGGGATGAGATCAGGGGGTATGATTATTACATCAATCAAAATATAACCCAGGTTGCCGGATTCCTGCAGGATCAATTTGATCTGGGAGAAAAATGGTCATTTGTTGCGGGAGTGAGAACGACCAACCATTCAAAAGTCAGCAATCTCATCGTAACCCCAAGGGCAGCGCTTCTGTTCAAGCCAAATGGTCAGTGGCAGTTTCGTTTAGCTTACGGAAACGGATTCAAAGCTCCGCAGGTTTTTGAAACGGATATGCACATTGCTTTTGCGAATGGGGGAATCTCCCAGATCCGTGTAGATAAGAATTTACGAAGCGAAAAATCGCATGCCTATTCAGCCCAGGTGAACTGGAGCAGAAGAAGGAAACGGATGCTTTATTCTTCAGAGCTTACCTTGTTCCATACACAATTACTTCATTCCTTTGTGTTGAACGAAATTCCAAGCGACGATCCGAGTAAAACCTTATTGCTGAGAACAAACGGTTCCAATGCGGAAGTGAGTGGAATGAGTGAATCCGTTCGTTTGCGCTGGGATAAATACCTGCAGGTTGACCTGAACGTAACATACCAGGAATCGCGCTTTACAGAAGCACAGCAATGGTCATTGGAGGTAGAACCGATCAAGGCCTTTCTGAGAACACCGAATGTGTATGGTTCTTCCACCATCTCCATTTTCCCTGAAGGAAGCTGGTCCGGGTCGATCAGTTGCGTTTATACGGGTAGTATGCTGGTTCCACATTTTGGTGGAGCACCCGAATTGGACCACGACGTTGTTTTACATACCCAATCTTTTTGGGATGTAGGGATCAGGGCAGAGCGAGCAATTCACATTCACAAATTCGAACAAAACATCCGGGTTGGTGTTGGAGTTCAAAACCTGTTCGACAGCTATCAGAACGATTTCGATACCACCAAATACCGCGACAGTAACTTTATTTACGGACCACCGAAACCGCGAACTGTTTTCGTAGATCTGAAGTGGGTGATAGGAGGGAAACACTAAATAATTAAAAATGCAAAATGCAAAATGCAAAATGCAAAATGCAAAATGCAAAATGCAAAATGCAAAAGTTTAATTTAGGCTTCAAAACAACTTATTATGAATCCTTTATTTGAAGCTGCTATGAATGGTGATGCGGAAGCTGCGGAGCAAGCCATTGCCAATGGAATTTCCCCGAATTTAACTGATGAACAAGGACGGACTCCTTTAATGATAGCTGTTTATAAAAACAGGTCTATGCTTACTGAGATCCTTATTCAACATGGTGCAGATGTCAATGCAAAAGACAACGAAGGCTATTCGGTACTTTACTATGCAGGAGCACATGGAAATTTCGAGTCAGTTTATTCACTTTATGAGCATGGTGTTCGCCTTGACAAAAACGACCCTTCATTTGTAGAAACATTAACGGTTGCAACGGAAAAATGGTCATGCACATATCGTTGAATTACTTGAAGCTGCGGAAAAAAAGCAAAGTTTGGGAAACTCTAATTAGTATTGTATCAGTTGCGGTTGATTATATTCCATTTAATGGAAAGTTTCATATTATTGGTTTGAATGTGTGAGATTTTTTACTTTTAAGCTAAAAATATCGCTTCCGAATCATTAATCTGATCTCATGAAAAGTACCCTGATTATTTTCCTTTTGGCCTTCGTTGCGGGTTATTCACAAGCACAGCTGAAACCCGGATACGATAAAAACGAAGCAGCAGAATTATTGAAAGTCAATTTTCGTTTCGTTGACAGCACGATGTGGGATTCTTTGCCCGGTCCGGAACGTTTTGAATTTAAATACCGTTCCCCGACTCTGGGATTCGACAATAAATGGGATTATTGGGAAGACAAGGCCGGAGTCGGTGTTTTGTCATTACGCGGTACTACGAATAACCCGACAAGTTGGGGTGCCAATTTTTATGCAGGGATGGTCCCGGCTAAAGGATGGATTAAGATCAGTGAAAAAGATACGTTCTATTATGAATTATCGAAGGACCCGAAAGCCTTGGTTCATGTGGGTTGGACAACAGCATTGGGTTGTTTGTGGAAAGATATGGACTCCCTGCTTTTCGCTAAAATAGATGAGGGAAAGAAGGAATTTTATATCACCGGGCACAGTCAGGGTGGAGCTTTGGCGTATTTACTGGCTGCACATTTGCTGATTATGCAGGAAAACGGAATTATCCCGGCGGATATTCGATTCAAAACATACTGCAGCGCGGCACCGAAACCGGGGAACTTATATTTTGCTTACTATTATGAGAAGATGACGCAGAACGGTTGGGCATACAATACAGTGAATGCTCTGGACTGGGTGCCGGAATCTCCATTTTCCATTCAGACGGTGAATGATTTCAATGCAATCAATCCATTCCGGGATGCAAAAAGAGCGATTAAAAAGTTACCGTTTTTCCCAAGGTTAGTGGTTCGGAGCATGTACAACCAAATGGACCGGCCATCGAAAAAATCACAGCGCCGTTTTGAGAAAAATTTAGGGAATAAAATTGGGAAGCGACTAACTAAAAGCCTGAAAGGATTTGAACCCCCGAAATTGGCACATTCATCCACTTTTACACGTTGCGGTAATTATATTATTTTGTACCCGGATGTAGATTATTACGCCAAATTCCCACAGGACAGAAAGGCCATATTTCTGAACCACCAGCTGGAACCGTATTTGTACATGATGGATAAGTTACCGAAATAGGTGAAGCAAATACAAACTCCGGAATTTGAAATTTAAATATGGAAATAAGCCAAATAATGTTATATTTGAGTAACACTATTTTATGACTCGTTCCATACTATTCACTTTACCAATGAAACCGCTTTTCCTCTGAAGGAAAACTATCCTTTTTGATATTGATGAAAATTCCATTCCGGATGGAATATTTTATTGTGTGCAATATTGTTGTGATTCGGTCAGTAACTAGTTGAATTAAAATCAAATTAGTAAGATTATGAAGGATTATCATCGATTTTCGGAGACTCAGAAATTCAGACAGTGGTGGCTGTGGTTTATTTTGGCAGTAATTAAGGTTGCAATGGGTTTTTTTATTGTGACACAAGTGTTGATTGGAAAGCCATTCGGGAGTAATGTAGTGGATAATATTGCTTTGTTGATTGGATTTTTGTTCATGCTGATCCTTTCGTTCTTATTTTTTATTATGAAACTGGAAACGCGTATTTCAGATAATGGAATAGCTGTTCGGTTTTACCCGTTTCAGCTCAAATTCAGAAATTATAAGTGGGAAGATTTGGAAGAAGCTTATCTTCGCGAATATTCTCCCATATCGGAGTATGGCGGATGGGGAATTCGTTACAGTTTGGTGGGAAAAGGAAGGGCATTGAATGTTTCCGGAAGAATGGGGTTACAGTTGGTTTTTAAAGATGGAAGAAAACTGTTGATCGGGACCTCGAAGCCTGAAGATATCATGCAGATTTTGTCGGTGATGGGAAGATGATTGAAATGATTGATAATTATCAATGATGAATGAATTAATTATCAAGGAGAGATTGCCACTTGATAATTAATAATTTTTTGAATTATCCGATCTTCACCTGCGGTCCGAGAAATTTAGAGTCCACGCCGAACAGAATGTCCCAAAAAACTTTCATCCGTGCAAAGCGTTCCCGAACTTTTGTTTTAAAACCTCCCATTTGGACAACATCCTGCGCGTTGTAGCCATAAACGGTCATTCCGAAATGCTCTCCCAAATAAATTGCGCGCTCGTTGTGAAATCGTTGTGAAACCACGATGATTTCTTTCTGACCGAACACTTTCAGGGCACGCTCCATGGAGTCGAGTGTCCGGAATCCTGCATAATCCAGGAAAATGTCTTTTGCAGGAATTCCTGCTGCAATCAAAGCATTTTTCATGTCGGTCGGTTCGTCGTAAGTAGTAATACCGTTATCTCCACTTACCAGGATGTATTTGACTTTTCCGGCACGGTACAATTCAACAGCGGCTTTTATCCGGTAAGAAAAGTAAAGATTGTCGTTTCCGTGCCGATTGGTACGGGAAGTTCCCAATACGAGGGCAGCTTTCACTTTTGGGCAGTCGTTTACCTTGTCAAAGATTTTTCCTTCTGCATTTGATTGGATTGCCCAATTGGCCCCAAAAAACCAGAAAAGTCCAAAAAGTAAACTGAAAATGAGGGTTCGTTTGATGATTTTGGACCAGTTGCGCTTGCGTTTCATATTGTCAGATTGTGGGGCAAAAATAGTTGAATGCAAAATTCAAAATGCAAAATTCAAAATTCAAAATTCAAAATGCAAAAACTATTGCGAATTGATTGTGTAAAGGTTGCATTTTTGAGTAGTAGAGTCAAGACATTGAGAGTTATAAGTCAAGACTGAATTCGATGTTTGGGTTTTAAACTATTTCTTGCTTAATGCCCTGAAATTAGTGCGTGAAAAGTTTAACAAAAGACGCTCTATAGTCGGGTAATAGTCGGGTAATACCCGGGTGATCTACGCTTGAACTATTTGGATGGAAAAAATAAGTTTATACTGCGCTTTTTTTGAACTGAAAATGCTGTCTTTGCTTCTCATATGTGGGAATAAGTTTTATTCATAATATATCAAAAGCAGGGATGAAAATTTCTATCCCTGCAAATACAGTGGTGGCGTGATCAATCGGAAATTAGTCACGCCACTACTGTTTCTTAACCTAAAACTAAACTACTACTATGAAAAAAAACTATTTTTTATCCTTTTTGGCTTTTCCGTCTTGTGAGACGGAACCTCAGTCTTCGGAAGCTACGCTTTTCCCTCGGTTATCCGTCTTGTGAGACGGAACCTCGGTCTTCGGAAGCTACGCTTCCTCTGCTTCGGAAATTGGTTTTCTGAATACAATTTTACCATCGAAAATATCCATCACCACTGTTAATGAAGTGTCCAGTGTTCCGGCTAATAATGCTTTCGACAATTCGTTCAGTACTTGTTTTTGGATCACCCGTTTCACAGGTCTTGCTCCAAAGTGCGGATCGTAACCTGCTTCAACCAAATGCGTTTTTGCTTCTTCGGTCATGTGTATTTTGATTCCTTTTTCCAGCAGCATATCTTTCAAATGATCCAGTTGTAATTGAACAATTTGCTTCACATACCGCTTGTTCAATGGTGTAAAGATGATTGTTTCATCGATCCGGTTCAGGAACTCAGGGCGAATGGTTTGTCTCAACAATTCCAGTACTTTGAATTTTGCCTTTTCCATTGCTTCGTGGAGGTTGTTTTCTTTTACTCCTTCAAAACTTTCCTGGATTAAATGGGATCCCATGTTGGAAGTCATAATGATGATCGTATTCTTGAAATTCACTGTTCTTCCTTTGTTGTCAGTTAAGCGCCCATCATCCAATACCTGTAAGAGAATATTGAATACATCCGGATGCGCTTTTTCAATCTCATCCAGCAAAACAATCGAGTAAGGTCTTCTTCTGACTGCTTCGGTCAATTGTCCGCCTTCATCGTAACCAACGTATCCCGGAGGAGCTCCGACTAATCGGCTAACGCTGTGTTTTTCCTGGTATTCCGACATGTCGATACGCGTCATTGCATTTTCATCATTGAACAAGAAATCAGCCAGTGCTTTTGCCAATTCTGTTTTACCAACTCCGGTTGGCCCTAAGAAAATGAAGGAACCGATGGGTTTACGCATATCCTGTAACCCGGCCCTGCTTCTTCTCACTGCATCGGATAATGCTTCAATTGCTTCTTCCTGGCCAACTACGCGTTTTCCCAACTCATCTTCCAGGCGAAGTAATTTTGAAACCTCGCTTTCAACCATTTTTGAAACCGGGATACCGGTCCATTTGGAAACCACATCAGCGATTTCCTGTGCATCTACTTCTTCTTTGATCAGTTTCGAGTTCGACTGCAATTCTGCCAGTTTTTTCTTCGCTTCTTCCAGTTGGATTTCCGCTTCTTTGATTCTTCCGTAGCGGATTTCAGCCACCTTTCCATAATCACCCGCGCGCTCAGCCTGATCAGCTTCAAGTTTCAGGTTCTCGATTATTTCCTTTGTTTTCTGAACTCCTTCAACAATGTCTTTTTCAGCCTGCCATTTGGCATTGAATGCATTGCGTTGTTCTTCCAGGGAAGCCAATTCTTTTCCTAAAGTTTCCAGCTTCTTGGTATCGTTTTCACGCTTGATTGCTTCGCGCTCAATTTCCAGCTGCATAATCCGGCGCTCCAATTCATCCAGTTCTTCCGGTTTCGAATTGATTTCCATTCGGAGTTTTGAAGCTGCTTCATCAATTAAATCGATTGCTTTATCCGGTAAATGACGTTCTGTAATATAACGTTGAGACAGTTCAACGGCTGCGATGATCGCCGCATCTTTGATCAATACTTTGTGGTGATTCTCGTATTTTTCTTTGATCCCGCGTAAGATCGAAATGGCATCTTCGGTATCCGGCTCGTCTACTAAAACCGGTTGGAACCGACGAACCAGGGCCTTGTCTTTCTCGAAGTATTTTTGGTATTCGTTTAATGTTGTTGCTCCGACAGCCCGCAATTCACCTCTTGCAAGTGCAGGTTTCAGAATGTTTGCTGCATCCATGGCACCTTCCCCGCCACCGGCCCCAACCAAGGTGTGAATCTCATCAATAAACAGGATGATCTCACCATCGGCGCTTGTAACCTCTTTTACCACAGATTTCAAACGCTCTTCGAATTCTCCTTTGTATTTTGCCCCGGCAACCAGTGCCCCCATATCCAGGCTGTAAACAATTTTGGATTTCAGGTTTTCAGGAACGTCACCGTCAATGATACGATGAGCAATTCCTTCAGCGATAGCTGTTTTACCAACTCCCGGTTCACCGATCAGGATCGGATTGTTTTTTGTTCTCCTGGTCAGGATCTGAAGTACCCGACGAATTTCATCATCGCGTCCGATTACCGGATCCAGTTTCCCATCTTTGGCCAATTCGTTCAGGTTTTTGGCATATTTTTCCAATGATTTGTATGTCCCTTCTTGCTGGTTGGAAGTAATTTTTTCTCCGTTTCTTAAATCCATAATGTCGTTTATAACCTTTTTCTTGTCAAGTTTTGCATCACGCAGTAATTGTCCGATCTGATCTTTTGCATCGATCAATGCCAGGAAAAGCATTTCTACCGTTGCGTATTCATCGCCATTTTCTTTGGCAATTTTTAATGCCAGTTGAAGTGTTTCCTGAGCTTTCGGTGAAAGATAAATCTGTCCGCCGGAAACTTTGCTTTGGCTTTCAAGAATCCGGTCCAAAGCGAGCTCTATATTTTTCTGATTTACCTGTGATTGTTTAAATAGATAAGGAACCACATCTGCATCTTTCAGAAAAATCCCTTTTAGCAAGTGTGCGTTCTCGATAGCCTGATGCCCTTCTGTTTGAGCATATTCCTGCGCTGCCTGAATGACTTCTTGTGTTTTTATAGTAAATTGATTGCTATCCATATTTTGAATTTTGATTTCTTCAGTCAAATCGTGAACCAAAACCAATTCCGGACTATTTTTAAGACAAAAAGGCAGATCTGTAAAAACAAGCCCGACAAAATGACATTATAGAGTTCTGTTATATCAACACATTTAATAGTAATTTAGCTAAAAATTACGGGAATGTCTAAAATCAAAAGAACTTACAAAAAACTCTATCCGTATTTTGTTGATGTATGGCAATACATAGCAATTATCATTATTTTTATTGTTGCTGCGATCTTCTTTTTGTAGCAATTAGCAGGTCCAATAGTTGCGGATTCAGAAGAGTTATTATCCCAAATTACTGTGTACTAATCGGTCGCGGCTGAATCATAATTTAGTCTTCAAAAGCTGCGCTTCTCCTAAATTATTTCCGCACTAACGTTTGTCATAATTTAGTCTTCAAAAGCTGCGCTTTTTCTTCTTATTTTTGTTCAAAAGTTAAAACGTTTGGAAAATCAACTTGAATTATCAATAGTCGTCCCTTTATTCAATGAAGCAGAGTCCTTACCGGAACTGCATGCATGGATCAAGCGTGTATTGAACGAGCACAATTTGTCCTATGAAGTCATTTTTGTTGATGACGGAAGTAAAGACGGTTCCTGGAAAGTGATTGAATCATTGAAACTGATCGACCCGAATGTTCGGGGAATTAAATTCCAGCGGAATTATGGTAAATCAGCTGCATTACACACCGGTTTCCAGGCAGCTTTGGGGAAGGTAGTGGTAACAATGGATGCTGACTTGCAGGATTCTCCGGACGAACTCCCTGAATTGCATCGAATGATCACGGAAGACGATTATGATGTGGTTTCCGGCTGGAAGAAAAAGCGTTACGATCCGGTTACGAAAACCGTTCCGACAAAATTATATAATTGGGCAGCCCGAAGAATGACGGGGATTTACCTGCATGATTTCAATTGCGGATTGAAAGCATATAAAAACGCAGTAGTCAAAAGCATTGAGCTGTATGGAGATATGCACCGTTATATTCCGCCATTGGCTAAGTTTGCCGGTTTCAATAAGATCGGGGAGAAGGTGGTAATTCACCAGGCCAGAAAATATGGAACAACGAAGTTTGGATTGAATCGTTTTTTAAATGGTCCGCTGGATTTGATGACGGTTGTTTTTATGGGGAAATTCGGCAAAAAACCGATGCATTTCTTCGGTGCAATGGGGTCCTTACTTTTCATCATCGGATTTGGAATTACTTTCTATTTGGCAATTGATAAATTATTTATTCATTCGACAGCTATCAAGTTAGCAGAACGAACGGAATTCTTCATTGCACTAGCTGCAATGATCATGGGCGTCCAATTCTTTTTGGCGGGTTTTTTAGCTGAATTGGTAGGCCGGAATTCATCTTCACGAAATCATTACCTGGTTGAAACTGAAATTTGATCGGTCATGAAAAATTGGTTACCGGATGAATCGTGGACACTCTTCCTGGACCGGGATGGTGTGATCAATGAACGAATCATGGGGGATTATGTCAAACGCAAGGACGAGTTTATTTTATTGCCAGGTGTTGCGAGGGCTGTTTCAAAGGCAAACAGGCTGTTTTCGCATGTTTTTGTGGTTACGAATCAACAAGGAATTGGAAAAGGGGTCATGACCGAACGTAACCTTTCGGAGATTCATGCTTATTGTAGTGAATTACTGAAAGTCGAAAACGGGCATATTGATCGCTATTATTTCGCACCGAATTTAGCTTCGGAAAATTCAGATTTAAGAAAACCGAATACGGGAATGGCGCTTTTGGCCAAACAGGAATATCCCGGAATTGATTTTCATAAATCCATTATGGTCGGTGACTCCGATTCAGATATTGAATTTGGCAGGAAACTTGGAATGAAAACAGTGTTCATCAGGCACAACAGTGTTGCTGAACACGAAACAGCTGATTTAACATGTGATTCCCTGGAATCATTTATAAACTTATTGGACTATGGTAACTAGGATTGTTTTTAGCGTATTGTTTTTTGTTGCTCCACAGGTGTGGGGACAATCTGTGAATCAGAAAGATACACAGGGGAGGAAACAAGGGGCCTGGCAGAAAACCTATCCCAAATCCAGGGCTTTCGAGTATAAAGGACAGTTTAAAGATGACAAACCGGTTGGAACATTCACCTATTATTATCCTTCAACAAAGGTAAAAGCTGTAGTTAAGCACGACGAAAAGACGGGGAGATCTTCCTCCACTATGTACCACGAGAATGGTTTGGTAATGGCAAAGGGAATTTTCCGGAACCAGGAAAAAGACAGTGTTTGGGAATATTACGGGCCATCCGGAAGATTAAGTACAAAGGAAACATATTCAAAGGGAAAATTGAACGGGAACCAAACGGTATATTATGTATCCGAAGATCCAAGTGATAAACGTGTGATCGTTGCCAAAGTAACTCCTTATAAAATGGGGATAATTCACGGGGACGTCATTGAGTATTTTGACACAGGTGTTATCAAAAGCAAGGTAAATTACATAAATGGTAAAAAAGAGGGGGTTGCTGTAACGAATCATCCAAACGGAAAAGTAATGATTACTGAACGGTTCAAAGGAGGAATTCAGCATGGATGGCAATCTGCACATGATATTACCGGAAAAGAAACCGGGAAGCAGTATTACCGTTACGGGAAACGGATTGAAGGAAAAGAGCTTGAGAAATACCTCAAACAACTGAAAGATAAAGGAATCAATCCGAACGGTTAATTCTTCAACCGGGAGTTCTTTTTGAATAATTCATTGAAGCGGTTTCTCTTTTTTATTGTAATTTCAATCCGTGATTAAGAAGTTCGGAACCATAGCAATAGCGTTTTCATGTTTGCTTGTTTTGCTTACAACCAATTCGTGTAAGAAAAACAAGGAGGAGTTCAATATGTATTATGATTACTTCCCTTTGAACGAAGGCCGTTATGTAGTCTATTCGGTTCATGAAGTTTTTGTAGACACGCAAATCAATTTAAAGGATACCTTCGATTATTATATTAAAACGGTTATCGGCGATACGATAACGGACAATTCAGGTCGGATAGCAAGAGTATTTGAGCGTTATTACAGTGCAAATTCAAACGGTCCGTGGACGATTCACGATACCTGGACTGCAATTATTGATAAGGGGAGAGCAGAATTGGTTGAAGAGAACAACCGTACAGTCAAACTCGTATTTGCTCCGAGTGAGGATGACGAATGGAACATGAATGTTTTTAACACCTTAGATCCTATGGAGTGTTATTATTCCAGTATTCATGAATCTTATGTATTGGGAAATAATACCTTTTCTTCCGCAGTGACCGTGGAGCAGGAAGATTTCAGTTCGTATATTGATTCCCGACGAAAATATGAAGTGTATGCGCGGGGAGTGGGAATGGTCCACAAGTACTTCCGGGATTTTGTCATTATAAATGGAAATCCTCAGAATGTAAAGAAAGGACATTTGTTGGAGATGCGCCTGGTATCTCACGGAATAGAATGATCGGGAACCGATCACAATTCCTTGTACCTAAGATTTACGATTGTTTATTAATCACATTTGTACTGAAAGTTTAACTTTGCCGAAAAGGAATCCATGTATTTTTCATTTATTATTCCTGTTTACAACAGGCCTGATGAAATAGAAGAGCTGCTGAAAAGCTTCACCGAACAAACTTACCAGGAAGGTTTTGAAGTAGTTGTAGTGGAGGATGGGTCCAAGGTTCCTTGTGAACACATTGTTGATTCCTACCGGGAAAAACTAACAATTTCCTATTACAAAAAACCAAATTCAGGTCCCGGTTTGAGCCGCAATTACGGAAGCGAACGCGCTTCGGGAAATTACCTTATTTTTCTGGATTCAGACTGTATATTACCGAAAGATTATTTCCGGATTGTAAACCATGCTCTAACTGAAAACTATATTGATGCTTTTGGAGGTCCCGACAATGCACATGCAAATTTTACCATTTTGCAGAAAGCGATCAATTACTCGATGACTTCATTCCTCACCACCGGCGGAATCAGGGGAGTAAACGAAAAACTGGAGAAGTTCCACCCTCGTAGCTTTAATATGGGGTATTCCATGGAAGTATTCCGAAAAACAAAAGGATTCGCATCCATTCGATTCGGAGAGGATATCGATATGAGCATTAGGATTATGGAACATGGTTTCAAGACCCGTTTGATTAAAGAGGCATTTGTTTACCATAAGCGAAGAGCTAATTTCAGGCAGTTTTTCAAACAGGTTTTTAATTCAGGGATTGCACGGATCAACTTATATAAGAGACATCCTCAATCATTGAAGGCCGTTCACCTTGCACCGGCACTGTTTACAATGGGTTGTGTGGTTTTACTTTTCCTTTCTGTTTTCTGTTCCTGGCTGTTCGCGGTTCCCATTGCGCTTCATATGTTTTTGATCTTCCTGGACTCAAGTATTAAAAATAAGAGCATCCTGATCGGATCGGTTTCCATTTTAGCCAGCTACATTCAACTTTTAGGATATGGTGTCGGATTTATTACTGCGGTTTGGAAACGATTGATATTGAAGAAAAAGGAGTTTGCGGCTTACACGGAAACTTTTTATGATTAATCAGTCAGAAAATAAATCCCGATTCACCCGAACCAAAAACCGCTTATCTTCTTGTTTCATTTTTGTCTAACATGATAACAATGAAACAGTTCGATGTAATCTTGCACGTGTAACAGGTTTTGGATCACATCTTATAATCCGCCCGGAAACTATTGATCCAATTCTACTTATCTGCATTTTTTTCAAAAGGTTTTACACATATGTTGAATTTGATAACCGTAAATGATATATTTGCGGGCTTAAAATATATCAATCAAAATGCGTAATAAAGGATTTTTCTGGTTTTTAACGATTTTGCTTACTGCCGTATGTGTATATCAATTATCATTTACTTGGGTAGCGATCGACGTTGAAAACGATGCTGAACGCGAGGCACTGGGTCTTGTTGAAGAGTTAAAAGTAAAAGCGGCTGCTACTGACAGCAATAAGGTTGCTTTATCAAATGGAACTATCATCGATTTCAATAAGCCTGAGGCATTTGAACTTGCTAAGGCAGCAATGATTAACCAGGTTTTAACAGAGAAAGCGGAGAAAGCTGTTTACCCTGTTATCGGATCTAAATTCAAAGATGTTAAAGCGCGTTCGCTTGCGTTTGGTTTGGACCTTGTAGGTGGTATGAGTGTAACAATGGAGATCGACGTTCCTGCGTTTGTTAAATCTTACGCTCGAAGTGAAAGAGATTTGAAGTTCAAAGTACCTTTTGACGAGGCATACAGAATTCATACAACAAAGGGAGGTGATTTCATTGATTTGTTCATTGAGCAGTTTGAGAGAAGAAACGGATCGGACAAATTGGTTCGCCAGTTGAATATTTCAGAAGTAAAAGAATTGTCATATAACTCTTCCAACTCGGAAGTTGCATCTTATTTCCATGATAAGATTGCCAGTTCAATGGACGGAGTAGAGCAGATCATGAGCAAGCGTATCAACCAGTTTGGTGTTGCGCAACCAAATATTCAGAAAGAATCCCGTAAGAATCGTTTATACATTGAACTTCCGGGAGTTCAGGATGAGGCAACAGTTGCTAAAAAATTGCAATCTACTGCAAACCTGGAGTTTTACGAGACTTATATCCTTGCTGATAACGGAATCCAGGCAGGATTATCCAACGCAAATATTGTTTCAAGAAATCCGGAGATCAAGAAAACAGAAACAACAGATACAACTGAAGTTTCCGATTCAACAAAAATCGATTCAGCTAAAGCTGCTCCTATCAAACCGATCAAGTCGCTTTCAGCAAAACCATTGCCTGGAGCTAAAAAGCCATTGTTTGACTACTTGAAAGTAGAGCCGGGAATGGGACTGGGAATGGCAAATGCTGAAGACAGAGATGAAGTGGATGAAATCCTGAAGCGTTCGGACGTGATCAGCTTGTTCCCTGAAAACCTGAAGTTCATGTGGGGAGCTAACCTGGAAGAAGGTGCTGATGGAAAAAAAGGATATGTATTATATGCTGTAAGAATTCCGGAAGGAGGAAAAGCAATGGTTGGCGGAGAAGACGTGAAGTCTGCCGTAAGATCATTCAATCAGCAAACATTACAGACTACAGTTAGTGTAACGATGTCCATCGAGGGGACTCAGAAATGGGCAGAAATGACACAGAAGAACGTTGGACGTTCGGTAGCAATTACAATGGATAATGTGGTTTATTCCGCACCTGTTGTAAATGAACCTATTACAGGAGGAAGCACAGAGATTTCGGGTAATTTCAGTATTGAGGAGGCAGATGATTTGTCCGGATTGTTAAACGGAGGATCACTTCCTGCGCCTTGTGTTATCAAGCAACAAACAAAAGTAGGACCGACAATCGGTAAGGAAAACTCCGAAGCGGGACTTGTTTCATTTGCTTTTGCTTTCCTTGCAGTATTCATTTACATGTATTTCTACTACGGAAAAGGAGGTTTGGTTGCAAACATTGCTTTGGCAGTGAACGTAATCCTGATCTTCGGGTGTTTGGCTTCTTTCGGAGCGGTATTGACATTGGCAGGTATTGCAGGTATTGTATTAACAATCGGTACGGCGGTCGATGCGAACATTTTGATCTTCGAACGTATTAAAGAAGAAAACGCATTAGGAAAAACTTCGGAAGAAGCGGTGAATATCGGTTTCATCAAGGCTTTACCTTCTATCATTGATGCGAACGTAACGCACTTGTTGGTAGCGATGATCCTGAAGATTTTCGGAACAGGTGAGATCGAATCTTTCGCAACTACTTTGATTGTGGGTATTTTCACTTCCGTGTTCTCTGCAATTATCATTTCCAAGCTGATCATTACATCTTCTTTGGAAAAGGGCAAAAAAGTTGCATTCAGTACGAAGTATACGCACAACATGTTCTCTAACTTCCATTTTGACTGGATCGGTAAGAGAAAGTATTTCTACATTTTCTCTATTTCCGTTACAATCTTAGGGGTTGCTGCAATGGCTACGAGAGGATTGAAACAAAGTGTTGAATTTACAGGAGGTAGAACATTTGGTGTGAAAATGGAGAAGCCTGCGGACATTGAAACTGTAAGAAAGGCAATGGAATCAGTTTTCATTGAAAAGAACGGTGAAAAGTCGAACGTAGAGATCAAAACCAAATCAAACGCTTACAATGTGGAGATCACTACCAACTATTTGTTGGCTGATGCAACTGCAACTTCGAAAGTGGAAGATAAGATGAAAGAAGGATTTGCATCGATTAAGGATAAAACAGGTGAAATTACTGTAACGGATACCCGTTCGATCTCAGCTTCGGTTTCCGAGGAAATGTGGTCTTCCGCAACACTTTCTATTACCCTGGCTTTGATTGCGATCTTCGCTTATATCTTTATCCGTTTCGGTCAATGGCAGTATTCATTGGGAGCAATCTTAGGATTAGCGCACGACGTATTGTTCGTACTTTCTGTGTTTGCTTTACTACATGGAATCCTGCCATTCAGCTTAGATGTGAACCAAGCGTTTATTGCTGCGATCCTTACCGTAATCGGTTACTCGATGAACGATACCGTGATTGTATTTGACCGTATTCGTGAGAGCTTGAATTTTGATAAGAATCAGCACGAGGCGAAACAGGTAATTAACGAAGCATTGAACAAAACTTTGAGCCGTACTTTCAATACATCCATGATCTTGTTCGTGGTATTATTGATCATGTTCATTTTTGGTGGACCTGCAATCAAAGGCTTCCTGTTTGCGTTATTGGTTGGTGTTGTAATCGGGACATATTCTTCCCTATGTGTTGCTACACCAATTTTGGTTGACTTTACAAGATCATTTAAGATCAAGAGTAAGAAATAAACAGACTTAACTAGTTGAAAGCGGCCGGTCAATAGATCGGCCGCTTTTTTTATTCCTTTTTTTACAACCTTTTGAAAAGAGTTCAATCAGAGTTTAAAAGGTTCAAAGAGTTCAAAAGGTTTAAACTTCGGAACTTTTAAACCTTTTGAACTATATTTAATATGCACGTCATGATAGTCATCGTATCACTTGTTCTCGCGTTGCTTGTCGGGAATATTTTAATTCAAAGAAAAGACTAGTACAGGATGAGAGTGGAGAATGAGAATGAGAATGAGGAAGAAGAAGAAAATAATTTTAAACGAGCATTCCTGAGCACAAAAGGGAATAGTCCTCATTCTCATTTTGTTTCTCGCTCCGTTTCTATCATCCTCCGTAAGGAATTTTTAATGTTTCACTGTTTTTTCGGAGATAATAACGCAAGATTGTACGGGCGTCCTTATCTTCCGGATGCAGTTCAATGTATCGCAGCCAATTTCGATGGGCTTGTTTCATCGTGTAATAAGGAACAAAACCAAAACCGCGGTATGAGCCATTTTCGATCCATATAACACTCTTTTCGCGCTTATCCCGACCATTTTCCACAATAAAGAAATTATCGTCGTCAAAAGTCAGTAAATTGATCAGTTCGCTTACACGTTGATTGTAAGATTCCGGATTTTCGGTTCCTACGCAAGCTCCATGGCATTTACGTACCTGGTACCCGAAACAGCTTCCGCTGCTTTTTTCCAAGCTGCACAATTTCTGGCACAACTGGTGTTTTTCCACCAGGTTGAAAATATACTCGTTAGCTTCGCGTTTGGTGGAAAAAGTCGTGATAGGTGCGCTGGAGGTTTTACTGATCTTATCGACATAAAGCTGTAAATATCCGGCCTGATCTTCAAAGTCAAACAAGCCATAAGCAAAAGTGCTTTTTCGAAGGGCCCGGTTGTATTGAGGTTTGTGTACTTTGATCAATTCCGATTCAAACAACAAAGCGATCAATTCGGAGCCTGTAAGCTCAAACTCGATGCGTGCAATTTCTTGCCTCATTACAGATCCTTTGAGCGTTTTGGAGTTTTTTAAGTGTTGTTCTATCCGCTTCCGGATGTGCTTGCTTTTACCGATGTAGATCAATTGATTGGTATCGTTGTAAAATTTGTACACACCGGGTTTGTTTGGAATCTCTTCCAATATTTCGAGGTCCAGGTTTGGATGCAATATTTTCGGATTGACTTCTTCCTGGATAAATGTTTGCAATCCTTTCGAGTCCGTTTGATGCAAAAGTGTAAACAAGTGAGCGGTTGCTTCAGCATCGCCTTTCGCACGGTGCCTGTCGACCAGGGTAATACCCAGTGCTTTGGTCAATTTTCCCAGGCTGTAAGATTCGTGATTCGGGATCACATAGCGTGAAGCTCTTACCGTACATAAATGTGCTTTTCGGTAGTCGTATCCCAATTGTTTGAATTCGTGACGGATAATCCCGTAGTCGAAACCAACATTGTGAGCTACGAAGATACAGTCTTCCGTAAATTCAATGATTTGTTTCGCTATTTCATAGAATTTAGGCGCGTCTTCCACCATTTTATCGTGAATTCCTGTCAACCGGGAAATAAAATCCGGGATCGGCATTTCCGGGTTCACCAAAGTAGCGAAGGAATCAATTATTTGGGTCCCGTCATGTTTGTATATAGCGATTTCGGTAATCTTGGAAGATTTAGTTGACCCACCGGTTGTTTCGATATCTACAATTGCGTAATTCACCCCACAAATTTACGGATTTTTTAGTGCTTGATTTGTCAATCTGCTCCTGCACAACAGAAATTAACTATTTGTAGGTGAATATTCCTTAAATTTGTCGAAAATAAAATCACAATGGCAAATAAGAGATTAATCAAAAAACAATTGAACGGGATGATCATCGACGTTCTTGATGAGTGTTTTTCAATCCAATTGTATAACGATTCAAAAACTGAAGCTACGGATAAATTAATTGAAGAAGCATTGAGTTTTGGAGATGACGTTTTGACTAAGATTCACGAAGCTAAGACAAAGAAAGATTTCCCTGCTATTCGTCAAATGATGGAAGATAAAGGTGTTTATTTTATTGAAGAACTGAACGGTTTGCAGTAAATTGGCCTATATGAATGAATTATACAGTAGGGGCGAAAAATATTTCGCCCCTACGTATTTAATGACGAATTAGTTTCCGCATCCACAAATCGCAGGCAAAGTGCCCGGAATTTCCATACGGGCGATCCAGGTATTCAAATCCCAAATGTTCGTATAAACCTACTGCAATGTGAAGTTCCGGTAGTGTTTCCAAATAAATCTCCCGGTAACCCTCCGAAACAGCTGCTGAAATGGATTTTTCCATCAGTTGTTTTCCCAGGCCGATGCTTCGGTGACTTTTGGCCACATAGAGTTTTACCAATTCAATACAACCGTCCGGTAGACCTTCAGTGGGGTAGATTCCACAACCACCCACGATAATCCCGTTCTCTTTTGCAACGAAATAGTGGGAATGACTTGTCTCAAAGAGTGTAAAAAGATCATCCGTTGTCGGGTCGGTAAATACGGTTCCCGGTTTATTCGCGCCAAATTCGGTAAGAACCTCACGAATCAACTGTGCAATTGCCAGGTTATCTTCCGGCTGGATCTTTTCTATAGAGATCATGCCCTAAAGTAGCGTTTTAGATTTAATAATGGTTTTTCGAAATAACGGTAAGAGATAATCGATAATAAACTGTTGGATACTAACAATAAAATGAAATAGAGTATAAAATATCCTGCTTGATCGTTCCAGGACAGGTGTTGAAATGTTTTGCAGATATAATAGATCAACAAGCTGTGAAAAAGATAGAATCCATAAGTTAGTTTTCCTGCCTTTTCAAAATACGGAATGCGATCTGCTTTAAAAAAGGAATGTTTGGCTTTCAGTTGTTCAATTAAGACAAATGCGAAAAAGCTTCCTGAAATCAAGCGTTCAAGTGAAATTAATTTTCCCGGAAGCACTTTGTGGGCGGTGAACAAAAAAACAATCCCAAACAGGTAAATGAATATGATTTGCCATTTTTTGAGTTCTTCAATGATCCGAATGGACGATTTTTCAAATACCCATGAGGCCAGTAATCCACCGATAGCCATATCGGAAATTACACTCAGTGTGTGGTAGTAAATAACGGCTTGATCAGTCGAATAATAAAGTCGGAAAAAGAATGAGCCTCCGATTATCAACAAAAAGAACAGTTGGAAGGAGCGGATTGTTTTCCATTGAAAAAAGCCAATTATCAAGGCCCAGCCAATATAAAATTGTTCTTCTATACTGACACTCCAGGTCGCTGTAAGGAAATTCAAAGAATCCCTGCTGCCGTTAATAATTTCATCAAAATTGGACAGGAATAATCCATAGCGCCAGAATTCATGAACTGTTTGAACTCCAAAAGTAAGATGTGGGAAGAGGAAAAATCCGAAAAGAACGATCACGAAATAAAGCGGCCAGAGTCTCAGGATTCGCCTGATTAAAAAGAAGCCTACATGAATTTTCCCGCGTTCTTTTAATTCTTTCAATAATAAGTAAGTAATTAAAAATCCGCTGAGAACAAAAAAAAGATTTACTCCATAATGTCCGATAGAAGTAAGCTTGCGAACAGCGATAAACGGAGCTGACTCGAAAAAATCACCCCAGACTTCCCGGTTAATTGTAAAAGCATGGAAAAGAAATACCATGAATGCTCCAATGAATCGCAATCCATTGAGGTTTTCAAAGTGAATTTTTTCTTTTTGGTTCATTTCCTTGTTTTCTGTCCTATATGATGAGTGTTCAAATGTAGTCATTATATGCTATTGCTTTTTCTAGTACATTTGCAGAAAATTTACAGATTCATGGCATACGACGTAGCGATTATCGGTGGTGGGATAGTAGGTGCAGCGACACTTTACAAGATGCAAAAGCGTTATCCGGATTTAGCAATTGTTTTGATCGAGAAGGAAGCGAAGCTTGCAGATCATCAAACGGGGAACAATTCCGGGGTTATTCACAGCGGATTGTATTACAAACCTGGGTCGTTAAAAGCTAAGAATTGCGTTGCAGGCCGACATGAATTGGTTGCCTTTGCCAAAGATCATCACATTGCGCATGACGTTTGCGGAAAAGTGGTTGTTGCTGTTGATCCTTCCGAATTGTCCAATATGGATAAGATTTTCCAGAATGGTTTGGCAAATAACACGGAAGGGATTGAAATGATCGATGCGAAGCGTGTAAAGGAAATCGAGCCATACGTAGAAAGTATCGGTGGTATTTGGGTTCCATGTACGGGGATTATTGATTTTCGCGGAGCAACGGAGAAAATGGCTGAAATAGCGCTCTCTATGCAGCCTAAAAGTGCCATGAAATTGAGCCATGAAGTGATTGGAATTGAGCGTTCATCCGAAAAAACGATTATCGCAACCAATAAAGGAAACATTGAAGCAAAGTTCTTGATTTTCTGTGGTGGCCTACAGGCAGATCGTTTAGCAAAAAAAGATGGCGTCAAGTTGAAGGAGAAAGTTGTAGGTTTCCGTGGAGATTATTACGAGTTGACGGAAGAAGCGAAACACAAAGTGAAGAACCTGATCTATCCTGTTCCGAATCCGGACTTTCCTTTTCTCGGAGTCCACTTTACACGAATGACCAACGGAGAGATCGAGTGTGGTCCGAATGCCGTATTTACGTTTAAACGTGAAGGTTATGGAAAAACGGATTTCTCAATGAAAGATACATTCGATGCCTTGACATACAAAGGAACCTGGAAATTGTTTTTCAATAATATGAAATTCGGGATAGATGAATACCGCAGAGCATTTTCAAAACGCTTGTTTTTGAAAACCTTGCAACGTATTATTCCATCATTGACAATGGAAGATATCCATCCCGGAAGAGCAGGAGTAAGAGCACTTTTGTTAGCTGAAGACGGTGACACGCGTGATGATTTCCGTTTTGAGTTTCACGAAAATTCGATCCACGTTTTAAATGCACCTTCACCGGCAGCAACCGCATCACTGGCAATTGGCGGCCAGATTGTGGATGAAGCAGAAAAGCATTTTGGCTGGAAGTAAGCTTCAGTTAAGTTGGCTGATATATAACTGATAGTTTTCCTGGTGAAGAGTGATATGATATTCGTGCTTTGCGTATTCTATGTGGATTAGATCTGCTTGTTTCAGAATTTCGATATGTTTATGAATTGTAGATACATTCATTTCCAGTTTTTTACACATATCAACGTTTCTGAATGAACCATAATTAAGAAGAATCTTTATCATTTTAAATCTTGCAGGATGAGCAATTGCTCTACCGAATTGTGAACCTGTTATTTCTTCATCTGAATAATTGTAATCTTTTCGTGCGCCCATTTTAAGAACTGTTTTTAATGAATAATATTGAACTTGATTTACTTTAAGTTAGTTTAAAAGTTCATTTGAAACAATAGGTAATTTGTTAAATCTCAACATTCCAACATTCCAACATTTCAATATTCCAACATGGCAATATGGCAATGTTGGAAAGTAGCAATAATTAAATAAGGCAAAGTAACCTTAACTATACTTTGAGTCAGCGATTGAAATAGTTGTATCATAGCGGTAACACCCTCTTTACCTAAACTTTTCGAAATAATAATTCTCCCTTTTCTTGTTTTATTCGCAAATTGTTTTTAATTTGTTATAGTTCCTCTAACGAACTTCACTGAAACCCTAATAGTCTGTTTTTAAACGGACTAATTCAAACAAGGCCTTAACATTCGACTGAAATAGTAGAATTGTAACTAACTGTTGCGTTTTGATAAAATAGTTTTGACTGTTTAGCCGTAGTGGAAGTCTTGGAAATAGATGACCCGGCTAAAATTTATTGGAAAGGTTATTATTTAAAACACACATCTATTAATTACCATTTGTCTAGTTAAATAGACCGATGCTACTAACTGTTAGATTATGAAAAGGGATCTGTTCAAATGGACCAAAAGTATTGCTGTCTGCATGCTTTTGAGTTCGACAGCGTTTTCACAGGAGGAACACCATCTTATTACTACTCCGCAGGTTAAAATCTCTTATGTGCGTGGGGACTGTGACGTTGAAACGGGAAAACAAGCTTATCAATTTGCTTTTTTAAAAATTGAAAATCTCACAAATGTCGATCTGCATGCAGGCTTTAATATCGTAGTTCAATACGAAGAAGGATGTGCCGGATGCAATGGCAGTGATGAGAGCCTCTACTATGTTAGTTTGTCACCTAACCAGGTTTATTCAGCCTCTTGTGGTTCTGATGACAAGACTAAAGTCTACTTACGTAATCCGAATTTTTCGGGAGCATGGAATTTCCAGGAATTACGAATTGAAAATTTGATCGTGGAGTAGTTCGGCCTCGGCTGAGTGAAGATTACCAGATCTCGATTTCTTATTAATTTATACTGACTTACTATGAAAGCAGCATTACTTTTAATGTGCTTACTCGGTCTGGTGACCGCGTATTCACAAACATGTAGTGTCACAGTTACCGGTCCAACCCAAGTGTGTCCGGGAGTTCCGGTTACTTATACAGGAACAGGAACTGTTACACAATCAAACCAATCCTTTAATTTTAATAACAACGCACTTCCTGCCGGATGGTCAACATCAGGAGCAGCAAATTATGGTGTGTTGTGTGGAAATTCAATGGATAATACGCCCTATTTTTGGGCCTCAACGGCGGTCGGAACACCAAATATCACCAGTGCAAGTTTTGATGTGTGTTCGGGAGGAACATTGGACTTTGAAATGAGGTATGCTGTTCAGGCTGGTGCGGTTCCCTGCGAGGGACCTGATGAACAGGATGAAGGAGTTTCCATTGAATATAGTTTAGATGGTGGGGCTACCTGGGTTGAATTTGTTTATTTCAGCCCCTGGGGATTCCAGCTTGCAGCTAATCCGGGTGGAAATGCATCCATTAACGGTGCAACAGCTTATACGACCTGGAATCAATTCTCTATTCCGATTCCGGCTGCAGCGGCAACAACCAATACCATGTTCCGGTGGATCCAGCTGAATTCCTCCGGAAACTGTTGTGACAACTGGGGTTTGGATAACATTTTTATCAATGCCGGCCCTTGTTTGACGACCAATATCGGATGGGACATTCCGGGAAGCAATACTCCATCTTCCAATACGGTTACACTTCCAATTTATAGCGATACGGTTATTGTTGCCGGATTGTATGATAATAACGGAAATCTCCTTTGCCAGTCAGCTCCTTTTGCAGTTACGGTATTTGTTCCGTTTATTGACGGGGGACCCGATCAGACTGTTTGTGAAGGACAAAATGTTACACTGGCAGCTTCCAGCGGAACAAATTTTGTGTGGAATAACGGAGTAACCGATGGTGTTGCGTTTACACCGCCCCTTACCCAAACTTACACCGTGAATGGAATAGATTTAAACGGTTGTGCTGCAACAGACCAGGTTTTGGTTACAGTTAATCCTTCCAATCCGTATACTCTGTCTTACCCGAATCAGGAATATTGCATGGATGCTCCAGATCCTGTACCGACCCTCTCAACACCTTTAGCAGGAACATACAGTGTTTTACCTGCAACGGTAGCAATTAATCCGAATACAGGAGTATTGGATTTGTCTACCAGTACAACAACGACTTCCCAATTGTATACCGTAACATTTACTCCAAGTGTTCCATGCTATGCTGTTACGACTACTCAAGTAACAATTAATGCTTTGCCAACGGTCAATGCCGGTGCGGATGTTACATTGTGTGAAGGCGATCAAATGACTATGCTTGCCACTGGAACAGCCATTAATTATTTTTGGGGAGCAAATGTTCCTAACGGAACAATTGTAACACCACCTTCAGGAGCAACCAGCTATACCGCAACAGGAACAAGTGCAGCGGGGTGTGCAAATACTGATGTAGTAGTTTTGACGGTAAACCCAATGCCAACAGCTACTATTTCAGGAAGTACAACTGTTTGTTTAAATGATGCTCAGCCGACGGTTACATTTACAGGCGCAAATGCCACGGCCCCGTATACATTCAGTTATTCTTATAATGGGGGAGCAGTGGTACAGATAACATCCAATGCGGCAGGAATTGCAAGTATTCCAATTCCGACAAACGTTGCGGGGACTCATCAGTATTCTTTGATCAGTGTTGAAGATGCTAGTGCAAGTACTTGTTTAAACATGCAACAAGGGGTAGCTACTATTGTGGTGAACGACTTGCCAACGGCTTCAATCGTGGGGAACGCGACACTGTGTCAATATTCCAATCAGCCGCAGGTGACCTTTACAGGTGGAAACACCGTTGGGCCGTATACGTTTACTTACACAATTAATGGCGTTCAACAAACCATCAGTACCCTGAACGGATCGAACATTGCAGCTATAACGGTTCCGACAAATACCGTAGGAAATTTTGTTTATACCTTATTAGGTGTTCAGGATGGGGCTTCAACTGCCTGTTCTGCAAACCAGGGTGGTACAGCAACAGTCAGTATCAATCCACTTCCCAGTGCAACAATTTCAGGTGATACGAGTTTGTGTCTGAATGAAAATCAACCGGTGGTAACATTCCAAGGAACGAATGGGGTATCTCCGTTTACGTTTACCTATTCTGTAAATGGCGGAGCCCCGCAAACCGTTAGTTCGGCATCCGGACAATTAGATATGTCAGTTTCCACAAGTATTCCCGGAGATTTTCATTACGAACTGATCTCTGTTCAGGAAAGTTCGGTTTCGATGTGCTCGAATTTGATTGGAAATGAGGTATTGGTTAGAGTATGGGATTTACCCAATGTGTTTGCCGGAAACGATTTTCCGGTTTGTGACGGGAATCCGGCTACACTTCAAGGGCAGGGTGCATCAACCTATGTTTGGGACAACAGTGTAACCGATGGAGTTCCTTTTGTTCCGGCAACTACCCTGAATTATACCGTAGAAGGAACAGATGCGAACGGATGTAAAAACACGGACATGATCCAGGTTACAGTAGTTCCGATTCCCCAGGTTGATTTCTCAGCAACAAATGTCGCCGATTGTTCTCCGTTGAATACTGCTTTGACAAATTTATCCACCGGAAACCTGAACAATTGCCAATGGACCTTGTCGAATGGGGATCAATATACAGGTTGTGGTTCAGTTGATATGGAGTTGAGGGAACCGGGGTGTTATGATGTCACTCTGACAGTTTCTACGCCGGAAGGATGTACCAACTCAGGAACAAAACCAGCTTTCTTATGCGTATATCCAAATCCGATTGCAGATTTTAGTATGACTCCGACTGATTTGGAAACCTCCAATACTTTTGTCAATTTCTTCAATAATTCATATGGTGCGGTAGATTATTACTGGGATTTTTCCGATGGCTCTTTTGGCAGTAGTGCTGAAAACCCGACGCATGTTTTCCCGGATGAAGAAGCAGCTTACTACGAGGTGTATTTAGTAGCGATAAACAGTGATGGCTGCAGGGATACAACTTCCCGAACAGTTCATGTGGGTGAGGATTTGATCTATTATGTTCCGAATGCCTTTTCTCCTGATGGAGATGAATACAACAATGTCTTCAAGCCGGTGCTTACTACAGGCTTTGATGTGAATAGTTATCATTTGTGGATTTACAACAGATGGGGGGAACTCATATTTGAATCCCTGAATTATGAAGAAGGGTGGGACGGTACTTACCACAATGAAAAATTACTGGATGGCACCTATATCTGGAAAATTAAAGTGAAACACAAATCAAATGACAAAAAAACCGAGTTAGAAGGACATGTTACTTTACTGAAATAGGTTTAACACTTAAACACTATTCATAGCGTATGGGGAATCGTCTTGAGATTTTTTATCTCAAGACGATTCTTGTTTTAACAGAAAACCAATTCGATTAGAAATTAGTTATGAATTACTGCCGTACTAACGTTTGTCGTAACTCAGTCTTCAAAAGCTTGCACTTTCCCTCGTTACTTCCGCACTAACGTTTGTCGTAACTCAGTCTTCAAAAGCTTGCGCTTTTTCTTATTTTTGGGAAAAGCAAAATCAATTATGAAAATTCTCATTTCTCCTGCGAAGTCGATCAACGAAAATTGTCAATTCCCACAATTTAATTTCACGCAACCGGCGTTTGCCAAAGAAGCAAAATCCTTAGTAGGGAAGCTGAAAAAAATGAAAGCGAAAGATATCATGGAATTAATGCATGTTTCAAAAGATATTGCAGAATTGAATGTGAATAGAAATAAATCCTGGTATTTGTCTGCTGAACCGACTGATGATGTAAAACCTGCTGTTTTTCTTTTCACCGGAGAAGTATATAAAGGATTGAATGCAGAATCGTTTTCTGAGAAGGAATTGGAAAAGGCCCAACAAAACTTACGTATTCTGTCAGGAATGTATGGTTTATTAAAACCAATGGACCTGATCCATCCTTATCGTTTGGAAATGGGGACCAGATGGGATATCAAAGAAGGGATTTCAAGCCTCTACCAATTTTGGGGAGACAAGCTAACCAAATCACTTTTGAAAGAAACCGGAAAAGGAGAAGCTATTATTAACCTGGCGTCTGCAGAATACAACAAGGCAATTCTGTGGAAGAAAGTCAAGAATCCGGTCGTGACACCTGTCTTTAAAGAATTTAAAAATGGTGAATATAAGGTTGTAATGATCTTTGCTAAACACGCTCGCGGAGCAATGGCAAGGTATATTATTCAAAATGAATTGACTGACCTGGAGGATTTGAAAAATTACCAGGTAGACGGTTATTCATTTGATGAAAAACAATCTTCGGCTTCCGAATGGGTATTTGTGAGATAATTCTTAAAATTCAACAACAATGTTTTTTTTAGATTCCATCACTTCCTGTTTCTTAACAATTTCAGGATGAAAACTTACCTTTGTAAAGGTAGGTTAAGTAGTTTCTTTACTTAACCTTGCTTCAGTAAATTTACCCAATGGAACAAATTAGTGTTTTTGATATTTTCAAAATCGGAGTAGGTCCTTCAAGTTCTCACACCATGGGGCCTTGGAGAGCGGCACAGCAATTCATCAATTTGTATAAGACAAACCCCGGGATCAAAGAGATTAAACGAATTCATGTGGATTTGTATGGTTCTCTGGCCAAAACCGGGAAAGGACACGGAACGGATATTGCCGTTCTTTTAGGTTTAATGGGGGAAGACCCTGTTACGATTGCTGTGAATACAATTGACCCGAAATTTGAACGGATCCACCAAACAAAAACTCTCGAAATTTGTGGGGAACACGTCATTACGTTTGATCCTGAAACAGATCTGATCTTTCATTTCGATAAATCATTGCCAGGACATCCGAATGCATTGACATTGACTGTGCTCATGATGAATGGTTCGCAAGAATCACACACTTATTATTCAGTTGGTGGTGGATTTGTAGTGAAAGAAGGTGAGGAAGAACTTACCTCCACGGATGCTGTTCGTTTACCTTTTCCTATCGAAACTGCTGCTGATCTGAAAAGATACTGTGAAGAACAGGGAGTTGGAATCTCTGAAATTGTCTTGCGAAATGAATTGACCTGGAGAAGCCAGGAAGAAACTTTCGCAGGATGTTTGGAGATTTGGGATGTCATGCGTGAGTGTGTTTACAGGGGGGTAAATACGCAGGGAACTCTTCCGGGTGGATTAAACGTAAAGCGAAGGGCTTATGAAATGAGCAGGCGTTTATTGAATGGAATTGCCTGTAAAGACTCCAAGGATTTTATCAGACAAATTCAGGCAACCAGTAATATTTTTCAAAATACCCTGAACTGGGTAAGTTGTTTTGCACTTTCTGTAAACGAAGAAAATGCAGCTTTCGGGAGAGTTGTTACAGCACCAACAAATGGAGCTTCAGGGGTGATTCCGGCGGTTTTGATGTATTATGTTTGTTTCGCCGGTGGTACAGATGATAAAGATATTATTCGTTTTATGACTGTAGCCGCTGAAATCGGAAGTATTTTCAAAAAGCGATCAACAATCTCGGCAGCCATGGGTGGGTGTCAGGCAGAAATTGGCGTTTCTTCAGCAATGGCTGCTGCAGCTTTAACAGAATGTCTGGGAGGAAATCCGGACCAGGCAATGATGGCCGCTGAGATTGCTATGGAACATCACTTGGGATTAACCTGTGATCCGATCGGTGGGTTGGTGCAGATTCCATGCATAGAACGGAATACAATGGGCGCAATCAAAGCGATTACAGCCTGTCAGCTTGCTTTACAGGGGAATCCGGATACTGCTAAAGTCTCGTTGGATGGAGTGATCAAAACCATGTGGGAAACTGCCCTGGATATGAATGAGAAGTACAAGGAAACATCCGACGGAGGATTGGCAACGAATATCTCAGTGAATATTTCCGAGTGTTAAAGATCCGGAGGAGACACTAATTCCCTTCCAAAAGATGGGTAGACATCTGTCTTTTTCCCAGTAGAATTGGATGGTTAGCGAGGATATTTTGAATACAATGCCTATTTGATTTCAATAATCATCACACATACATCATCCACTTGTTCGATGTTCATTTTCCATCTTTGAAAAGCATCACGCATGTAATTGATTTGATTACTTAAAGTTTCTGTCGATGAGGTCAGGAGTAAGTTCATCATGTTTGCGCGTTTCATCTTTTTTTGGATTTCTCCTCCTATCTGGTCTGAATAACCGTCAGAAAATAACACGATTCGATCGCCGGAGATGCAATTGAATTGCTTGTTTTCAAAAGGAATATTCACAAATGATCTGCCGACAGGTCTTCTGGTTCCGTTAATCACTCCGATCTCAGTAGTGTCATTTTCATACTTGATTGGAAATTCTCTATGATCGTCAACCGATTTCTTACGGATTATCAGTGCATTGTGATTGGCCCCGGTAAAATGAAGGGTTTTAGTATGCGGTTCAAAAATGCAAAAACTCAAATCCATTCCATCGTTTATCGTACTGGTTCCACGGTGGAGGCTTTTTAATAAGAACTGGTTGACATCTTCCACCATTAAGGCCGCGTCGTTCCCGGTATTTTCTTTGGTTACTTTTTCCAGTCCGTTCATCCCGATCAATGAAACCATTGCACCAGGAACGCCATGTCCCGTGCAATCCCCGATCCCAAAAATGAGTGCATCCTTCCGAGGGAATAAGAAATAGAAATCACCACTGACAATGTCTTTGGGAGAGAAAAACAATTCAATATCCACGTAAGGATTCTTCAACTGGTTTAGATTAGGCAAAGATGCCTGCTGAATATAATTCGCATAGTTAATGGAATCCAGGACTTCTTTATTTTTAACCTGGAGCTTATCCATTGCTTCCGATAATGCAAAATGAGATTGTTCAATTTCGGCATTTTTTGAATTGAGTAATTTGTTTGAATGCTGTTTTTGCCTGTTTGATCGGATTAGTATAATAATTCCACCACTTAAGAACAGGACTAATATTACTGCCAAAATCACGTAATTCCTGTTTTTTTCAGCTTGCTCGTTTAAACGTTGTTCCCGCTCCTTTTGCAATTCACCCTGAATTTGAAGATTCTTTATTTGCGCTTCTTTTTTTTCGGTTTCGTACTTTGTTTCCAATTCTTCCAATACCCTTACTTGCTCATGCAAATTCATGGTGTCTTTCAACGCATTGTGCTTTTCCATGAATTCAAAAGCATCTTTATAAGAACCATTTTTGGCATAGGCACCAGCGAGACCTAAGTAACTGGATATCAAGTTTAATGAGTCTCCTATTTCTTGTTTTAATTCACATGATTTTCTGAAATAGGTGATTGCTTCAGAATAATTGGAGAGGTCTTCATATGTTTGACCGATGTTGTTGTAATTGAATGAGATCCATTCCTGATTATTACTGGCCTTGTTCATTTCTAAGGCTTTGAAAAAGTAGTTTAGCGCCTTGTCGTATTTTTTTGTACGACGCATCACATTTCCCAGGTTGTTGTAATTCCCCGCAATTAAGCGTTTGTTATTCAAATCTTTTGCGATGTTCAGACTTTTGTTGTAGTATCGAATGGCTTCAGGATATCTTTTTTGTTCTTTTACGGCATTACCGAGACTAATAAACGCATTTGCCTGGAGCAAAGGATCATTTAATTCTTTTGCAATTTTCAGGGAACTCAACAAATGACTTTCAGCTTTTTTATATTCATCCAATTTGAGATAACTCAATGCAATTTGTCGCTGAATCGTTGCCTCTGTGAACGGCAATCCATTTTTCTGGGATAGTTTGAGCCCTTTATAAAACAAGACAATTGCATCATTGAATAAGCTGGAATCGGCTTTCTGTTTACCTAAAGCAAGGTATACGGAAGAACCGTATTTTAAATTCGGAGCCTGTTTGAGTGGAATCAATTGAAGAATTGAATCTCTTGCATCGGAACCAATTGAATCGAGAATCCCAACTTCCCAGGCCAGCCATTCAAACTTTTTCTCTTTGCTCTTTCGGATCTCGGAATCAACAGCTTTTACAAGCTTCAAATCACAATCCTTCGATTCGCAATTTTTAAATTGTCTGAAAGTAGAGGAGACGGAAAGTTGAGACCATACAAAAACAGGACTCAAAAATAGTACAACTAGGAGGATACATTTCACAATACTAAATCTAACAAAAATTTTGAAAAAATGCACTTCTTTATCAAAATCAAAAATGTTGCTCGTTTATTTTGATTTGTCAAATTATTTTGAAAATATTTGCACCGTAATTCTAAGCGAGAATACAAGTAGTTTATACAGAAGAGGCGAGAGACGGACTTTTTGACCCTCTGGCAACCAACTTTAAGTCATGACAATTACTGTCAGGATTGGAAAACCGGTGCCAACTTCCGAGTTTGATACATGGTGTATCGGACGAATATAAATAGTGTGTTATGAAAAGAGCAAACGTTTACATTTCTAATTTCTATCCGGACTTACGGGTAATTAACTTTCATTTTTCTTCCTGTCAACTGATGTGTTGTTGTTGCTGTTGCTGTTGTTAATTCTTCAGTCAATTCCATTTTTTATTTACAACACATTTTTTCATGTCAACAAATTATTCGGTTCGCGAAAGCGGACAGGTTTTACAACCAATCCAACAGGTATATTCTTTCAGGTCTGAGTTCTTCCTGGAATCGGGAAAAAAATTATCAGGTCTTTCCTTAGCGTATCAAACGTGGGGAACATTAAACGACGATCAATCAAACGTGGTATGGGTTTGTCATGCACTGACAGGAAATCACCGGGTGCAGGAATGGTGGGGCGATTTGTTCGGAGAAGGAAAATGTTTCGATCCGGAGAATTATTTCATCGTTGCGGTAAATGTTCCGGGAAGTGCTTATGGATCAACGGGTCCCTTAAGTGAAGAACTTTCGTCAGAAGAAAAATTCGATTCATTTCCAGTTCTGACTATTCGGGATATGGTGGCAGGTCTGGAACTGGTCCGAAAAGAATTGAAAATAGAGCGAATCCATGTTCTGATCGGAGCTTCTTTGGGTGGTCAGCAACTATTGGAGTGGTCTTTATTGATCCCGGAGAAAATTGATCATATCATTCCGATTGCTACCAACCTGAAACATTCCCCTTTCGGAATTGCATTCAATGAAGCTCAGCGCATGGCTATTCAAGCCGATCCCACGTTCTACTCAAAACTGAAAAATGGTGGTGAGACAGGTTTGAAAGCAGCCCGTGCAATCGGAATGCTAAGTTATCGGACCTATGAAGGGTATAAAATTACGCAAAGCGAAAAAGACAATTCCGGATTCGATGAGTTTAAAGCGAGTTCTTACCAAAATTACCAGGGAGAAAAATTAGCAAAACGCTTCAATGCCTTCAGTTATTGGATTTTGTCAAAGGCAATGGATTCTCACAATGTCTTCCGTGCCCGGGATGAAAAGGTACTTGAACGATGTCGTATGCCTGCTTTGGTGATCGGTATCGATTCGGATCTGTTGTTCCCGATTACAGAGCAGGAAGAAATCGCAAAAAACTTACCGCATGCCGAGCTCATCTGCCTGCAATCCGATTTCGGTCACGATGGGTTCCTGGTAGAAACACAAACCTTAACAAACCACATTAAACAATTTTTAAAAATTAACTAAGATGAAAAAACAACTTACAATAGGGTTATTCGGTTTCGGATGTGTCGGAACGGGATTATACGAAGTATTAAACAAAACAACCCTGCTTCAGGCATCAATCAAGCACATTGTTATTAAAGATTTAAGTAAGAAACGGATCATCGATGCTAACTATTTCAGCACGGACGCAAACCGGATCCTGAATGATGAAGAAATTAATGTAGTAGTGGAACTGATCAATGATTACGAAGCTGCTTACGACATTGTAACCAGAGCATTGAAATCAGGAAAGCACGTAGTTTCTGCCAATAAGAAATTGATTGCATATTACCTGGATGAACTGGTTTCCCTGGCAAAAGAAAACAACGTATCGTTTTTATATGAAGCCTCAGTCGGTGGTTCCATTCCGATTATCCGGAACCTGGAAGAATATTACAACAACGATTCACTATCCAATATCAATGGGATAGTCAATGGAACGACAAACTACATTTTGACTAAAACCGGTGAAGGTGAGTCATTTGATGAAGCACTAAAAAATGCGCAGGATCTCGGTTTTGCAGAATTGGACCCGACTTCGGATGTAGATGGTTTTGATGCAAAGTATAAACTGGTTTTGCTTTTGAAGCATGCTTTTGGTTTTACGGCGAAACAGGAGGAGGTTTGGAATTACGGAATTCGTCAATTGAAAGATTGGGATGCGACTTATGCGCGGGAAAAAGGGTTGAAGATCAAATTACTGGCTTTCGGAACGCGAATTAACAACCAGGTAATCGGTTTTGTTGCTCCGCATCTGATTCCGGATAATCACTTTGCATTTAATGTCGAAAATGAGTTCAATGCAGTAGTAGTTGAAGCGCTGTTTTCCGACAAACAATTGTTCCTTGGAAAAGGAGCGGGAAGTCACCCGACAGCGAGTGCTGTGCTTTCGGATATTTCTGCACTGCAATTTGATTATGCCTATGAATACAAGAAATCGAAAACGGAAGAAGTACTGGCATTTGAAAATGACTATTCGGTAAAAGTATATTTAAGTGCAACTACACAGGAAAAACTGGATCAGATTGTTTTTGTTGAAACACTTGAAACGTATTCGGGACCTTCACACAGTTACAAGATCGGCTTGATTAATTACAAAGAAATCCAAAAACTGGATTGGAATGATTCACCTGATTATTTCCTTGCTGTAATCCCAGATAGCGTTGAATTGAACCATAAATCCATACTTTCCCTTTCGGAATCAACAGCATTAATAGAAGAAGTGTCATGAAATTAGATCTAAAACTGGTGGAGTCTCCTTTTGTCCTGGAAGTGAAGAATGAAGCGGGAATTTCGATAAAAATGGATGCAACGGAAAAAATCGGGGGAAAGAATCAGGGAATGCGTCCGATGGAGGTGTTGGCGAGTTCACTGGCAGGCTGTATGTCGATAGATGTACTGTTGATCCTGCAAAAGCAGCGTCAGGTTGTTTCTTTTTATGAAGTAACGATTGATGCGAATCGTAAAGATGTGGTTCCTGCGGTTTTCGAAACAATTCATTTGGTGTTCACCTTTAACAAAGAAGTAGACCTGGAAAAAGCACTTGCCGCGGTGAAATTGAGCCATGAAAAATATTGTTCGGTTTCCGGATCCTTAAATCCACAAATAAAAATTCAAACAGAAGTAAGACATCAATCATGAATAATTACAGAAACGAAACATTAGCCATCCGTATTCAAAACGAGCGTTCGCAGGAAGCTGAACACAGCGTGCCATTGTATTTAACATCCAGCTATGTATTTGATGATGCCGAACAAATGCGTGCAGCTTTTTCGGATGAGATCGAAGCAAATATCTATTCCCGTTATTCCAATCCGAATGTGGATGAGTTATTGGAAAAAGTAGCGCGTTTGGAGGGAGGAGAAGCGGCTTGGGCAACTGCGACGGGAATGGCGGCGGTTTTCACCACTTTTGCAGCCTTGCTTCAGAATGGCGATCACATTGTTTCTTCCAAATCCGTTTTTGGTTCAACACATCAATTATTCGTGAATATTCTCCCGAAATGGGGAATCACAACAACGTATGTGGATGCAATCGACTATGATGGATACGAACGTGCAATTAAACCCGGAACGAAAATAGTATACATCGAAACACCTTCCAATCCGGGATTGGATATCATTGATATCAAAAGATTGGCTGTTATTTGCAAAGCAAAAAATGTATTGCTGGTTGTTGATAATTGTTTTGCAACTCCGGTCCTTCAGCAGCCCTTAACTTTGGGAGCGGATATTATTATTCACTCAGCAACAAAATACATTGACGGGCAAGGAAGAGTATTAGGAGGATTGATCGTTTCGACAAAAGAAATCATTGCTCAAATCCAGGGATTCGCCCGTCACAGTGGACCTGCGTTATCTCCATTTAATGCCTGGATCCTTTCCAAATCATTGGAGACACTGCATTTGAGAATGGAAAAGCATTGCTTACAGGCTTTGGAAATCGCGAAACGTTTGGAAGCAAACGGACAGGTAGCATGGGTAAAATATCCCTTCCTGGATTCTCATCCGCAACAAGCTATTGCAAAGGACCAGATGAAATACGGAGGTGGAATTGTGACCTTTCAGATCAAAGGAGGTTTGGAAGCCGGGCGGAATTTCCTGGACAAATTGAACTTATTTTCCTTAACCCCGAATTTGGGAGACAGTAGAAGTATTGCAACACATCCTGCGTCTACGACACACAGTAAATTAAAGCCGGAGGAGCGTGAAGCAGTTGGGATTTCAGATGGATTGGTCCGTTTGAGTATCGGTTTGGAGCATCTGGAGGATATTTGGGAAGATATTGAACAAGCACTTTCTTAATTCCTAATTACGAATGCCGAATTAGAAAATGTGGGTACGAGATTCATCGCGTACTGACTAAATTTGTACTATGCAAATAGAGATCATCCCTTATTCAGATGAACTGAAGGAACACATTAAAACACTCAATTACGAGTGGTTGGAAGAATATTTTCATGTGGAAGAGGGAGACCGGGTTTCGCTTTCCAATCCAAGAGAATCTATTTTGGACCAGGGTGGTTTTATTTTTTTCGCAAAGCGGAAGGAGGAAATAGTAGGAACAGTTTCCCTGCTTAAGAAAAGCAACCAGGTTTTTGAACTGGGTAAAATGGCTGTTTCGAAAAATGCCCGGGGATCGGGTATCGGGAAACTGTTATTGGAACATTGTCTCGAAGTTGCAAAGCAGGAACAGATTACCACATTGATCCTGTATTCAAATACGATACTGGAACCGGCAATCCACCTGTATAAAAAATATGGATTTGTCGAAATTGAATTGGAACCGGGTGTATACGAACGTGGAAATATTAAAATGGAAAAAAGGATTTTTTGACGCGGGGAATTTGGAGGAGACCTGTAAGCAAGTTTACTAACATGCTCACAACAAACCTTTGATTGCTTTTTGGGAACGAATGAACTTCTAGGCTTACCATCTTCATTCGGTAGATGATTGAGCAAATAGTCCGAAATGTTGATTGAACCGGGAAATGATCCGGTTCATAATGGCTATTTTTGAAGTATGGAGCGTTTCGTTACTGTTAAGCCGAAGAGTGAGGAAGTCTCAAAGTATATTTCCTATTATTATTTTCATGACTCGGATGACGTTGATTTCCAACGGAACTTTGTGTTCTATCCGCATTTCAAGCATGGATTCACGGTTTATGATGAAGGAGAAAAACTTCGGTCTTTGTATACAATGAATTACAGCGATCAAATTTCAGTTGAACTCAAAGGCGTGTTTCATAAGATCGGAGTGGCGTTTAATCCGTTGGGATTGAACCATTTTGTTTCAGAACCGGTTTCAGACCTTTATGATCCGAAGACATTTCTCTTTCCTTATTGGAATCCGGAGATTATTCCCGAATTGAAAGAAGTGTTCCGGACCGGCGACTTAAACAAAAAAAGAGACTTACTTGATTCCTTGTTCGGGAAACGATTCAGATCGAATCCGGACCTGGAACTGGTAAAAGAAGCAGTGAATCATATTTTCGATACATTCGGTACCATCCAGGTGGATGACCTGGCAACACAGATCGGAGTGAGCAGGAAAACCTTACTTCGTCACTTTAAAAAACATTTGGGATGTTCGATTGAAGCGTATAAGAAAGTGGTTAAGTTTCGAACCAGCATTCAGGCAGCAAGTGATATGGGAATGAAAAACCTGACAGAAGTATCACTTTACAGCTTGTATTACGATCAGTCGGATTTTACGAACCGTTTCAAAGAATTGACCGGACAAACACCGGGTACTTTTTTTGCATCCATTCAAAAAATGGGCGAAGAAGATATTTTTTGGAAATTTGATAAATGAGTCCCAATTCTACAAGTTTTTATTTTTTTGACAGTGTAATTTTGTGCTATAACAAAAGCCCAATAATTATCAAATGATCAGAACCACTTTTATATTCAGTGGCATAATCTTTAGTTGTTTGTTCTGGGTGCGAAATGCTCACGCGCAAGAACAAGTTTATGATTCGCTGGTAACTCAAGCATTTGGTTTTTATGAAATTAAAGACTACAAGGCTTCTGCGGAAAAGTACGCAGAAGCCTTCGTGGCTTTAGGAGGAAAAGGATATCCGGGAGATCGTTACAATGCGGCGTGTTCCTGGGCTTTGTGCGGACAGCCGGATTCTGCATTTGTCCAATTGTTTATCATTGCAAATAATGGATCCTATACGAACCTGGAACACATTACTTCCGATTCGGATCTCAGTTCCCTGCACAAAGACAAGCGCTGGAAAAAAGTAATCAAACAGGTCACGGCAAATAAAGAAAAAGAAGAAGCCAAATACGATAGACCACTTGTAGCACAACTAAACAGGATATATGCGGATGATCAATCACATCGGATGCAGATCAAGGAAATCCAGGAAAAGTATGGCTGGAAATCCCCGCAAATGGATTCAATCTGGAAAGTGATTGGCTTGAAAGATTCCCTGAATTTGATAGAAGTTAAAAAGATATTGGATACCCGCGGTTGGTTAGGACCTGACATTGTGGGAGGAAAAGGGAATTCTACCTTGTTCCTGGTGATTCAGCATGCTGATCAGAAAACCCAGGAGCACTATTTGCCGATGATGCGTGAAGCAGTTGTAAAAGGAAATGCAGCTGCTTCCAGTCTGGCTTTATTGGAAGATCGGGTAGCTTTGGGACAAGGAAAGAAGCAGATTTACGGAAGTCAGATCGGGATGTTCCGGGAAAGCGGTGAAAATTATGTCCTTCCTTTGGAAGATCCGGACAACGTGGATAAGCGAAGAGCAAGTGTGGGTTTGGGCAAACTCCAGGATTACGTCAATTATTGGGGAATGACCTGGAATGTGGAAGAATACAAGCTTAACCTTCCGCGATATGAGGAAGAACAAAAGAAATACTACAGAGATTAAGATGTTCAATAGATTGATCTGTACATTAGCCGGATGCCTTTGGTTGTTGTTCCCGGTATGTTCACAGGAAATTCGCTTTTATTCTCCGGTTTTGGATCAGGACCGGATTATTTCAATCCACTTACCGGCAAATTTCGATTCCCTGAAAGCTTACCCCACCATTTTTGTGCTGGACGGAGAACGGATTGGTAAGGTGGTTTCTGGAATCAATGATTACCTGGCTACTTGCGAACGAACCATGCCTTCTATTGTAGTAGCTATTCACCAGGATTCACTCCGTTGGAAAGATTGTGCTTACAAAGCCAGTACCAGTGAATTGACAACAACAGGGAAAAAATTTCATACGTTTCTTCAATCGGAACTGATTTCCTATGTGAATTCACACTACAAAACCACCGGATATATGTCTCTGGTAGGCCATTCGTTTACAGCTACCTTTCTTTATCTTGAGTTATTGAAAGGAGAAATTTCCTTCAACTCCTACATTGCGCTGAGTCCTTACCTGCCTGTCGGCCTTCAACTGAAAGTCAAAGCGTTGCAAAAGATACCTGCTTTGATTCCGGATTTGTTTACCGTTACTGCATCCAATGATTTGAGCGGACACCGGCAAAGCATCGCCCAATTTCAGAAACGGATGTCGAAAGAACAAGAACGTGCTGTTGCAATCGATTTCCGAAATTTTGCAGGTAAATCACACTTAACACTTGTTCCTTCCGGAGTGGAGGAGGGACTCAATTTTATTTTCCGGGATTACAGTTCCTTGAACAGCAGGTATTTGCTCAGTAAAAAGATACCTGTGATCTCCAAGCCGGATTTATTGGACTACTATCGGAAAATGGAAGAGAAATACCGAGTTCATATAACAATCCGTACGGAAGACATCGAATTTGCCCTGTTTACATTAACACATCACCGGAAATGGGATCAATTGAAAGAACTCGCGGAATGGGCAATTACGTCTGTTCCGGAACATTATTGCGGCTACTACGGAATGGGAACTTACCTGGAGCACCTGAAAATATATGATCAATCCCTGGAGTATTTTCAAAAAGGTTACGATTGTTTGGGAGAGGATGTGCTCAATAAAGCCGATTTTTATAAAGACATCGAACGGGTCCGTTCAAAAAAATCTGTCCAATAACTCGTGATTCAGATCGGTTTAAATGTTCGTATGTTCGGGTGAAAAATATCCGGTATTGAAAATGATGAACTATTTTATTTAATACGAATATAATCGTACGAAAATATTCGTACATTTGAAAAACATTCAAATCACCAAACAGATGAATATACAAACAACTTTAACATTTGCTATTTTACTGGCAGGTACTTATTCTTTCGGTCAAAAAAATAATGTAGAGAAAAGACTCGATTCATTGTTTACTTCCCTTGCCGGGCAAAACCAATTCAGCGGAACTGTATTGATAGCCGAAAAAGGGAAGATTGTTTACAAAGGAGGGAAAGGTTATAGCAATGAGCTTTCAAAAGAGTTGAATAATGCTGGAACTATTTTCGAACTGGCCTCCTGCAGCAAGCAATTTACAGGCGTTTCGATCGCACTGCTTCACAGGGATAAAAAGCTGGATTATATGGATGACATTACGAAATATCTTCCGGAATTGAGCAATTTTAAAGGAGTCAGAATTTATGATTTACTTCACCACACGAGCGGAATCCCTGAATTCTTATACGGTAACTTCACGAAGGAATGGAAAAATGAACGCATAGCTACTCCGCAGGATGTGGTGGCGTTTTATGCCGCACGAAAAGATACGCTGGAATTCGTTCCTAATTCGGAGGAAAGGTATACCAATACGAACTATGTACTTTTGGCGGTAATCATTGAGCGGGTTTCAGGTCAGAAGCTGGACGCTTTCCTGGCTGAGAGGATCTTCCGTCCTTTAAAAATGGATCATACTTTTATTTATTGCAGAAGAATGGCTCCCAGAAAGCTGAAGAACTATGCTTTCGGGTATGTCTGGATCAAGAATTCATTCGAAAAAGCCACAGAAGATGATGAGCGTGTGGGAAAAATGGAAGTCTATTACATGGACGGTGTTTACGGTGCTGCCAAAGTGAATTCGACGGTGGAAGACCTGTATAAATGGATGAATGCTCTGAAAAATAATCAATTGCTGACGGCAGAGGAGTTCGAAGAAGTGATGGCATACGGCAAAACATCAGCCAATGAAGATGTGAAGTATGGTTTTGGTTTTGATGTACGCAAAGGAAACGGTTCCATTTCTTACGGACATACGGGAAGCTGGGATGGTTATATTACATTGATGCATTACAGCTCCAAAACCGATCGTACGGTAATTGTGCTGAATAATTTCAAAAACGGGGTTTGTCCGTATGGGACGATCACCGAGATACTGGATAACAAAGCGTCTTCGCATGAATTCGTTAAGAAGGTGGATCAGAAAGAAGAAGTGATTAGACAGTACACGGGAGAATACACCGATCCCGGAAATCCGGATGAAAAACATGTGATTACTTACCTGGATGGTCATTTGGTTTACAATACCGATAAAATGGCTTGGGATATGCGTTTTTTTCCTTCTTCAGATACGGTTTTTCAGGCTATTCGTCAGGGGGGAACTAATGGTGTGATGGAATTCAAGCCGCAGGAAGATGGAAGCATGCAGCTCGAAATGTCGATGTACGGAAGAGTGATCGGTCAGGGAGTGAGAAAGTAATTTAAAATGACTTATTTTAACCATCATTCGCAATTCACAATTCGGCATTTGCAATTAAGAGTTATCTTTGTCCCAAATTAAAACTATGTCACAAGATATTCAGGCAGTTAGCTACTGCATTGGTCTAAGCGTTGCAGACAGTTTGATGCAGCAGGATTTGGGAGGGATTGATCCTTCAGTAATGGCGGAAGCAATTTCGGATGTTTTCAACGGAAAAACAATGAAGTACTCACCGGACCAGGCAAATGAAATCATCCAGAAATACGTTCAGGAGATTGCAGCTTCAAAATTTGAAGTATACAAGAACGAAGGAGAAGCATTCCTGACTGAAAACGCGAAGAAAGAAGGAGTTACAACAACTGCTTCAGGTTTGCAGTATGAAGTGGTTGAATTGGGTAATGGGCCTAAACCTACAAGTACGGATACGGTAAACGTTCATTATCATGGAACATTGATTGACGGAACAGTATTCGACAGCTCTGTTACACGTGGAATTCCAGCAACTTTCGGGGTACACCAGGTGATTAAGGGTTGGACGGAAGCATTGCAACTGATGCCTGTAGGATCAAAATACCGTTTGTATATTCCTGAAAATTTAGCTTACGGAGCGCATCCGCATCCGGGTGGGGCAATTAAGCCGTTTATGGCGCTTATATTTGATGTGGAATTATTAGGAATTGAAAACAATTAAGATGAAAAAAATCATTCTGGCTTCCCTGCTTTTGGCATTTACTTTCGCATGTGGAGATGATAAAGAAGGAGTAGAGGCCTTGCCTTTAACTACCGAAAAACAACGAATTTCCTATTTGATGGGAGCTGATAATGCAGGACAATTGCTACAGGACCCGAATTTTGCGAAATACGATAAAGATCAGATCCTGAAAGGATTTGAAGAAGGATTGGATAATGAAAAAGCTTTTGATCCGGCTTGTCAGACAACGATTCAAAACTTATTGGGGGCAAACCAACAGGAGTTCAACGAGAAATACGTGAAAGATGCTTCCTTGTGTATTGGTAAGTTCATTGGAGGAATGTTCAAATCAAGTTGGAAACAAGCGAAATCATTCAATGAGTTTGATAAGAAATACCTGGTATACGGTTTCAACCTTGGTTTGAAAAAAGAAGACACCCTGATCAAAAAGGAGTTGAAAGAAACGATGTTGAAAGACTTTATGGTAAAGATCAATACACGTGTTATGGCTGAAGTAACTAAAAGAGAAACAGCATTCTTTAACAAAGTGAAGCAAATCGCAACCATCAAAGAATTACCGAACGGCTTGTACATGGAAACGATTCAGGCTGGGACCGGCGGCAGCCCGACAGCAACAAGCGATGTAAAGGCGCATTACGTCTTAATGAATACAGAAGGTGATACGTTGCAATCTTCTTTGAACGGACCTCAGATCCCGGTATTTAACCTGGGTGGAGTGATCCCTGGTTGGACGATCGGGATCCCTTTCATGAAAAAAGGAGGGAAATACAAATTGTACGTTCCTCAAAATATGGCTTACGGAAAAGATTCTCCTGACCCGAATACGATCCCGCCATTCTCGACATTGGTTTTCTATGTTGAACTGGTTGATTTCGGACCAATGGGAACAATTAAATAAGATCTTAAATCCTTTCGCGTTGCGGAGGGATTTTTTTTTGATAAATTCAAATGTTCAAATGTTCAAATGTTCAAATGTTCAAATGTTCAAATGTTCAAAT
>CBIHOM010000007.1:0-159908 GCA_966212075.1 uncultured Fluviicola sp. | reverse complement strand
GTCAGTGCGGAAGTAACGAGGGAAAGCGACAGCTTTTGAAGACTGAGTTACGACAAACGTCAGTGCGGAAGTAACGAGGGAAAGCGACAGCTTTTGAAGACTGAGTTACGACACTTACGAAGTATGCACCGCAGGTAAACGTCAGTGCAGCCATTATTTGTCCCTGGGCTGATGACTTGTTATTTTAAATGCATTATAAACAGCGGAAAAATTGTTTAATTGATTCGAAGCGATAATTTTCCGATAAAAAAGACGTTAATCTGACACAATCAATAAATTTGCAACTCTTAATTGGAACTAGATATGGAAGAAGGCAGCAAGGTAATGCAGGAACAACGAATGAACCTATTCGTTACATTATGGGCTAAGCGTAAAATATTGATCATCGTTACTTCTGCCGGATTGGTAGTTTCTACCGTTGTCGCTTTCCTGATGACACCTTTGTACCGTTCTACCGCCATCGTATTCCCGGCAGCAACCAGTACGGTATCGTTCTCGGAACAGCGGAATGCAAAGGCATCTTCTATGGACTTCGGTGAAGAAGAGCAGGCAGAACAATTGATACAGATCCTTCAATCATCAAAAGTGCGAGATAAAGTCGTACAGCAATTCGATTTGATGAAACACTATGAAATCGAACCGGATGACGCAAACAAGCATTACAAATTGGTAAAGGAGTACAACAGCCACATCCTGTTTGTGCGTACCCGTTACGGATCGATCCAGATTGATGTATTGGATAGAGATGCGCAATTGGCTGCAGATATAGCAAACAAGATCGTGGATTTGATTGATACCGTGAAGAACGAAATGGTGATGGAGCGTACGGTTCCTGCTTTTGAGATCAACAAGCGTAAGAAAGAGCAATTGGAAGCAGACAAAAAAGCAGTTTTGGACCAATTGGATTCATTGGCAGCATTGGGGGTTGTTCCGCTGGAAGGGCGTGCGAACCTTTTCCAGGCTTATGTAGAAGCGAAGAATGCGGAAGATAAGGCAGATTATAAGGCGCGTATCGACATCAACCTGAAATATGGAGCAGTATTTGACGGATTGGAATATGTTCGGAATGAAAAGATCATGAAATTGGCCGACTTTGCATTGTCTTACGAGCAAGCCGAATCGGATGCAAATACACAGTTCAATCACAAGTTCATTGTTGAACGTGCTGTGAAAGCAGACAAAAAAGACAAACCGAAACGTTTGATTATTATGTTACTGGCGACATTCGGAACTTTTGTATTTATGGTTTTTGCTTTGTTGATCCAGGATAAGATCAAAGAAATCCGCAAGCTGGCATAAGCGTGTCTTTTTTACGGGAAAATAGTTTATTGTTGATCTTGGGACTGGCTTTTGTAGCTCTCCTGGGATACGGATTTTGGTTCGATAACGAATATATTCCGCTCATTCCCTATGCCTTGATTGTTCTTTTTGTTGCGCTATTTTACACGGAATATACTTTCTTCTTTATCCTTGCGGCAACACCTTTGTCGATTAACATTGAAGAATATACAGACAGTTTCGGATTATTCATTCCTACAGAACCTTTACTTTTTGGGACGATGCTCCTGCTCGTGATCCAAAACCTCCGGTATCCCGTTTTCCCAGGTTATCTAAGGAATTCAGCAATCGTTTGGACTGTTGTATTCTATTTGATTTGGATCCTTTTCACATCCATTACCAGTGAAAACACTGTCACTTCATTGAAATTTCTCCTGGCCCGGCTTTGGTTTATTGTTCCTATCCTGTTTTACGGAAGTTCGGTTTTCTACGAGCCGAAGAAAATACGCTGGTTCCTTTGGTTGTTCCTTTCAGCGATGATTGTTGCCATAACTTATACCATTTTGGTACATGCTTCTTATCGTTTCGGGGAAAAGGAAAGTCACTGGGTAATGTGGCCTTTCTTTAAAGATCATACAATCTACGGAGCCTTGGTTGCATTGGTCGTTCCGCTGATCTTCGCTTTTTATTTTGCACGTAAACACAGTGCTTTATTGCAATTCATCCTGATCGGGTTCATGGTGATTTCCATTTTGGGATTGTATTTCAGTTACACCCGCGCAGCCTGGTTAAGTGTCTTTTTAGGGTTGGTCATTTGGATGCTGATCCGTTTTAAGGTCAAATTTTCATGGATTGCCGGAATTACCCTGGTTATAGGAATCTACATTTGGGCTTCCTGGGACTCGATTCAGCAGGACCTGGCGCGAAACAAGTATGAACATACCACTGAAGAATTCGGAGAGCGTTTGCAAAGTGCTACAAACGTCACAACCGATGCTTCGAACCTCGAGCGGATCAATCGCTGGAACTGTGCTATTGACATGTTCAGGGAACGTCCGTGGGTTGGATTTGGCCCGGGAATGTACTCCTTCGAATATGCCCGTTTCCAGCGACCCGAGAACCTGACGATCATTTCCACCAATTTCGGGAACATGGGAAATGCACACAGTGAATACCTGGGACCTTTAGCAGAAATGGGTTGGATTGGCATGCTCAGTATGCTGGCAATTGTTGCAGCTATTTTTTATGAAGGGATTACGCTTTACAATCAATGGCCGGCAGAGGACAGGGAAATTAAAACCCTGCTAATGGGCTTTATTATTTCTTTGTCGACCTATTTCATTCACGGATTCCTTAATAATTTTTTAGATACCGATAAAGCAGCAGTTCCTATTTGGGCAATGTGTGCTATCTTTATAGCTTTAAGAGCGCGCTTGAATCATATGCAGCGCCAAAACTCAAAGTAATCTCATGTTTACAGGTATTATTGAAACGCTCGGCACCATCCGTGCTATTGAAAAAGATCAAAGCAATGTCCATTTTACGGTAGAATCTGCTATTACCCACGAATTAAAAATAGATCAAAGTGTTGCCCACAATGGTTGTTGTTTGACTGTTGTAAAACTTGACGGAGATTCTTATGTTGTAACAGCAATCCGGGAGACATTGGATAAAACCAACCTGGGCGATTGGGAAGTCGGTTCGAAAGTGAACCTGGAACGGTGTATGTTGCTTGGCGCACGCCTGGACGGGCATATTGTCCAGGGACATGTGGATACTACTGCAACCTGTGTTTCTATTGAAGATTTAGACGGAAGCTGGAAGTACACGTTCCGATATGATTTTGACCAGCCAACCGTGGCAAAAGGTTCCATTACAGTGAATGGTGTAAGTTTAACCGTGGTGGATTCTGAAAAGGGTTTATTTTCTGTTTGTATCATTCCATATACCCTGGAACATACCAATTTTCACAGTTTCAAAGTAGGCACCAAAGTCAATTTGGAATTCGATATTATCGGTAAATATGTAGCTCGCTTAATGGAACAACAGAAAGCTTAATGATTTAATAACACCCGAATTTAAATCGATTTAGTTTTTTCAATTGACTGATAATCAGCACTTAAATTTTTTACTAAAATTTAGTTTCGCCGATTTGAGCCTGAAAAATTTTAGGAAGATAGGACCCTCTTTTCATACATTTGGAAAAAATTTCAAAAGATGAAAAGACTTTTACTAATACCAATTTTGTTATTAGGATTTGGAGCGAACAGTCAGGTCACAATGAACGGAACCGGGAGTCATTCTCAGAATTTCGATGTATTGCTGGCAACCGGTACTGCCAATCCTTGGGCAGACAACTCAACCATCCCGAATTGGTTTTCACAACGGACAGGAACAGGAACAACTTATAGAGCAGACAACGGTGCCAATAACGCAGGATCATTGTATAGTTACGGAACAGGTACTACTACCGAAAGAGCTTTGGGAACGGTCGGATCCGGAGGTGCTGCTGCCGGGAACTTTGCACACGGAGTGTTGCTTCAGAATACCGGAACAACCGCTGTTGGGACCTTTACATTAGGTTATACCCTGGAGCAATGGAGAAACGGTGGTGTTGCGACTGCCCAAAGTATAACAGTTTGGTATAAAGTAAGTTCTTCTGCAATTACTTCTCTTAATCCAAATGTGAATACAGGTTGGACGCAGGTAACGGCTTTGACAACCAGTAGCCCGATTTTTTCGGCAAGTTCAGCTACATTGGACGGAAATGCAACAGCAAATAAAGTGACTTTAACTAATGTGGCAATTCCAGGTTTGACTGTAGCACCGGGTGAATATGTAATGATTAAGTGGGAAGATCCCGACCATTCCGGGTCTGATCACGGGTTGTCCATTGATGATGTAACTGTTGCCTGGGCTGTAAGTTGTGTTACAACCAGTACGATCAACGTTTCTTCTTGTGAATCGTATACAGTTCCTTCCAATGATGAAACGTATGTAACATCAGGAGTATACCACGATACGATTCCGAATGCTGCGTTATGTGACAGTATCATTACGATCAATTTAACGATCAAGAACAATACAACTTCTACGATTTCTCCGGTAGCTTGTGGGTCTTACACGGTTCCTTCTACGGATGAAACTTATATGGTATCGGGAACTTACATGGATACAATTCCGAATGCTGCAGGTTGTGACAGTATTATTACCATTAACCTGACTATCACCGGTTCAATTACGTATTACGAGGATTTTGATACAGACGGATTTGGAAATCCGGCGGTTTCACAACCGGGTTGTGCACCGATTCCGGGATACGTTACTAATAACACGGATTGTGACGATACAAACTCTGCAATCACAACGGGATCCACGTTCTACGAAGATTTTGATGGGGATGGATTGGGTAATCCGGCAGTAACACAGGTTGCTTGTTCCGCACCAACCAATTTTGTTTCAAACGGCAATGATTGTAATGACAGCATTTCTGCAATTGGGGCGGCGCAAACATACTACCAGGATTCGGACAATGATGGTTATGGAAACCCGGCTGTTTCTCAAACTACCTGTACCCAACCGATGAATTATATTTTAGACAATACCGATTGTAATGATAATAATAACCTGATCCACCCGGGAGCAACTGAAATTCCAAACAACGGAGTTGATGAAGATTGTAATGGTTCTGACCTGAACACACTGGGTACAACTTTAGGAATGTACCAGTTTACAGGAAACACGTGTGCTACACCGGCCTTAGGATTGACAACCGCTCAACCTGCGAATGCAACATTTAGCAGTTATACTTACAATAATGTAGATTGTGTATCAGGTACGGATTATTTGAATACAGGAAACTGGAATACAACAGCAACAGTAGATACATCTGAATATTACTCATTCACAATTACACCGGCGGCATGCTATGCTATGGACTTGAACCAGTTGAAATGGATGCACCGCGTAAGTACAACAACAGGATTGGCAACGGTTCATGTGCGTTCAAGCCTGGATAATTTTGCTGCGGATATTTATTCGATGACATTTGCGGCAACGGGTGTTTATGTAAATGAAGCAATCACACTTTCAAGTGCTTTTGATGCAGTATCCGGACCTGTTGAATTCCGTTTTTTCATTACAGGAGCCGCTCAGGTATCTGGTGCATACAGACATGAGGATGTAAGTCTGATTGGGAATATCACTGCACAGGCTACTCAAACATATTACGCGGATACGGATGGTGACGGGTACGGAAATCCTGCTTCTTCGGTTTCTGATTGTTCAGCTCCGGCAGGATATGTTTCCGATAACACAGATTGTAACGATTCAAACGATGAGGAATTCCCGGGAGCTATTTGGTACCAGGATTCAGACAATGACGGTTTAGGAAACAATGCCGTTTCATTGACTCAATGTATGCAACCTGCGAATTATGTCTCTGATAATACGGATTGTAACGATACGGACGATCAGATTGGAAGTGTGGTGATGTACTATGTCGATTTGGACAATGACGGTTTTGGTGATGCAAATGATCCTGGAACAAACTCATGTACACCGATTGCCGGGTCCGTAACCAACGCAGATGACTGTGACGATTCAGATGAAGATATTAACCCAAGTGAAACAGAAGTGTGTGACGGTTTGGATAATAACTGTGACGGGGATACAGATGAAGGATTCACCATGTTGACATATTATGAAGATGTGGATAACGATACATACGGAGATGCAGCTTCTTCCGTAACGGATTGTGCTCAACCGGCAGGATATGTTACAAACGACGATGATTGTAACGATGCAAATGCAGCGATTCACCCCGGAGCAACAGACAATACCGGGAACGGAGTTGACGAAAACTGCGACGGAGTGGATGGAGTGTTAGGAATTGCCGAATCAATCCTTGCACAGTTGCATGTTTTCCCGAACCCGGGAACAAGTTCAGTTGTTTTGAATATGAGCAACGGATGGAGCGGATTCCAGGTAACTTTTGCAAGTGTTGACGGGAAAGAAGTAGCATTGACTCCTGTTCAGAAATCGGCAAATGAATTGGAATTCAATACCAGTTCATTGGTTCCGGGAGTATATTTCATTCGCTTGACTTCTGCTTCAGGAACTGCTTTGGTTCGCTGGGTGAAAAACTAGTAATATAAAACAATAGCGAAAGGGCTTTCTCGAAAGAGAAAGCCTTTTTTTGTTGTGCACTTCGACTCCATTCAGTGACCACAACAAATCTAAAAAAGGTAACAGAGCAGAGCCGAAGCCGCCTTCCTTTTAATTCATAATTAGGAATTCGGCATTCGTAATTCTGATTTCGTAACTTTGCATCAATGGAACACATCATTTATAATGTTACAGTAAGTCTTGATCCGGCAATTGAACAGGATTGGGTAGATTGGATGCGAACGGTCCACATTCCGGCGGTAATGGCAACCGGTTGTTTTTTGGAAAGCAGGATGTCTAAGATGAACGGGGAAGAAGACGGTGGTTGTACTTATGCAATGACTTACGTAGCCTATAGCCAGGAGCACCTGGATGATTATCAGGAAAATCACGCTGCTGCTTTGCAGGTAGATCACAGAAGCAGGTATGAAGGACGTTTTGCGGCTTTCAGAAGTACTTTGAACGTCATTCAATATTTCCAGCATGAGCGTTAGAGCAAAAAAACATTTAGGGCAGCATTTCCTGAAAGATAAAAACATCTGTAAGAAGATCGCAGAACAGTTCAAGCATCATCAAGGAGTAAAAACAGCTATTGAAATTGGTCCCGGAATGGGAGCTTTAACAGAGTATTTGTTGCAGGACAAGGAAACAGAATTGTACGTAATGGATCTCGATGAGGAATCCGTGGAGTATCTGAAAGTGCATTTTCCGCAATTAGAAGGCAAAATCACCTTTGGTGATTTCCTGAAGATGGATCCGAAAACTATTGTTGGAGACAAACCGTTTGCGGTATTGGGTAATTTCCCTTACAATATCTCTTCGCAGATCTTATTCAAATGCATTGATTTGAAAGATTCGATCCCTGAAATTATGGGAATGTTCCAGAAAGAAGTTGCAGAACGTGTTGCTGAAAAACCCGGAACAAAAACCTATGGGATTTTGAGCGTGCTATTGCAGGCATATTACGATATCGAATATTGTTTCACCGTTGATGAGCATGTATTCGATCCGCCACCGAAAGTGAAATCCGGAGTTATCCGTTGTACAAGGAATAACCGGGAAAAGCTTCCGTGTGATGAGAAATTGTTTAAACAAGTAGTCAAAATGTCTTTTAATCAACGACGCAAAACGATTCGAAATTCCATTAAGGCACTGCTTCCGGAAAACTATGAAGAGAATCCGATGCTTCAGTTACGACCGGAAAGATTGGGTGTGGAAGAATTCATTGAGTTGACGAATTGGATTGAAAAACACAGGACAAATGGCTAGTAATCCATGGTGATATGAATCGATTCATACTTTTAATTTTTTTAAGCTTGGGAACTACCGGTTTTTCTCAATTGAAAGATACGGTCGAAGCACAGAACTTCTGGAATAATAACATTGCGAATATCGTCTCATTTAACAAAGAGAAAATCCTTACCCAGATCCATTTTCCTTTGGAAGCAGGAACCAGGAAATTTACGAAGGACCAATTCAGGATGGTGATGGATAAATACCTGAATACCGAATTACGAGCAGAATTGGGTAAAAAAGACATTCGATCGATTGATGCCTGGAAAATGATGGGTGATGAAACCCAAACTTATATGATTGTTTGTTACGAAGGGCTTGAAGCACAATACGAAGCGGCCGTGCTGTGTTTTTTGCAATACAACGGGGAATGGCTGTTAAATCAGATAGATTATCATTCTAAAAAAGAAGAAGACTGAATCCTTTAACATTTTCTGTGAAAACCTCTACTTCCCAGTGTTTTCGGAAGTTTACTAACAAAATAGTGCCTTAAAACCCTCATTCTGTGAATAAGTAATTGTTACCATTCATCCTTTTCGTTTTACTCCTCTGAAAATTCGATTATTTTTGTGCGAATTTCAAAAATTACGTCGCAATGTCACAAGAGAAAACAAGATACTCAGATAGTGAATTGGAAGAATTCCGTCAATTGATCAACGAGAAGTTGAAAGAGGCGAATGTCGATTACGACATGCTGAAAGCGTCTTTGTCAAATGACAATCATGGAACGGATGATACAGGCAGAACTTTCAATATGATGGAAGACGGATCGGAGACCTTATCTCGTGAAGAAGTGGCTCAGTTGGCAGCTCGCCAGGAGAAGTTCATTGAAAACCTGAAAAATGCCTTGATGCGTATCGAGAATAAAACGTATGGAATTTGTCGTGTAACAGGTAAATTGATCCAAAAAGAACGTTTGAAAGTGGTACCGCTCGCTTGGTTGAGCATCTAAGATAAAAACAGTCAAAACAAGTAAGTTGAAAAAACAACTCTATATCGTTGTAATAGCGGTATTCTGCATATTGCTTATTGATCAGATAACCAAAATTTGGGTTAAGACCACGTTTAATTATTACGATCCACCGGTGAATGCGATCGGTTCATGGTTTCGATTACTATACATCGAAAACCAGGGGATGGCGTTCGGGACCACGTTTGGAGCGAGTATCTGGGCCAAATTAGGCTTGAGTATTTTCCGCATTTTCGCAAGTGCTGCAATTGCCTATTATTTCGTCAAACAATGGCGCAAAGGTGCCAAAACGGAATTCCTCCTTGCAATCGGGTTGGTATTTGCCGGTGCAACCGGAAACCTGATCGATTCCATGTTCTATGATTTCATTTTTGATTACGATCCGTGTATCGGTTTCAACCATTTGGAAGGTTCCGGAATTTGGACGGATTGTGGGATTGTAGGAAAGTACGAAACACGTCATACCGGGTTTTTGCTTGGGAATGTGGTCGATATGTTCCAGTTTAATGTGGAATGGCCATCCTGGGTTCCGTGGTACGATAAAAACGGAGACAACCAGATCTTCCCGGCAATTTGGAACGTAGCGGATGCCGCGATCAGTATCGGAGTGATTATGATCATTTTAAGACAACGGAAATATTTTCCGAAAGAAAATAAGAAAAAAGCAGTGTCAACTGCAAGTTCGGTTTCTACCGAAGAACATATTCAGGGAACGGAAGAGTAATCTTCCGTTTTTTGTTTAGTGAGGTCGTTGGTCTTTCTCGATATACTCCGTTCATGTAAGTTCGTCCCGATAGCTATCGGGAGTCCGACATTTTGAGTCGGAATATATATCGAGAACACATGAACAGAATTACTCTAACACCGATTTACAGTAATTTCAACACCTTCTCTACATCCTCCGGAGTATCGATATTCGGTGTTTCGATCTCAGTTTCTACAACCTGGATGGAATAACCGTTATACAGCCAGCGCAATTGCTCCAGCGATTCGATTTGCTCCAGTTTCGTTTCTGCCAATTCACTCAATTGAAGCAATACATCCGAGCGATAAGCATACAAACCGATGTGTCTTAAAAATGGGTAAATTTCCAATGGTTCACCTTTTGCATTGGCAAAATTGGGAATCGGACTGCGCGAAAAATAAAGTGCGTTGTGATCCTTGTTTACCACAACCTTGATGCGGTTGGGATTCATAATATCTTCCATCAAAATCTTCCTGGAAGCAAGTGTTGCAATCTGCACATTCGGATCGGTGAACGCCTGTAACAATTGGTCTAATTGCCGGGCATCTACCAACGGCTCGTCTCCCTGGATATTGATCACCACATCGTATTGCTCCGAAAGTGTTCTTACGATTTCTGCGCAACGGTCTGTTCCGGTGGGATGTTTGGAATCCGTGAGCATTACTTTTCCGCCAAAGTCGTTTACTGTCTGAAAGATGCGTTCATCGTCGGTCGCAACAATCAGGTCCGTTAAAAGAGCAGATTTTGCGGCACCTTCGACTACACGTTGGATCATGGTTTTTCCTTTCAGATCAATCAGTGGTTTGCCCGGAAAGCGGGAAGAGCCGTAACGAGCAGGAATGATGCCGAGTATGCGCATGAGTTTTTCTTTCAAAGTTATAAGGAATGTAGGACAAATGATGACAGTAGGAGCGGAAAATTTTCCGCCCCTACTGTTTCCTGACTTTTTCCTAATTTTGGGTCATGAAGTATCTATTTGTCGGTTTAGGAAATCCGGGTTCGAAATACGAAGAAACGCGTCACAATATTGGTTTTAAAGTGGTAGAGGCACTGGCGAAAGAGCTTGGCGGGACCTTTTCCCTGCAAAAGATTGCTGAAGTTGCTGAGGTGAAATTCAAAGGAAGGACCCTTGTTTTGATTAAACCGACAACATACATGAACCTTTCGGGGAAAGCCGTGAATTATTACCTGCAGCAAGAGAAAATCCCCAAAGAAAATTTGGTGGTCATAACAGATGACCTGGCACTTCCATTTGGAAAACTGCGCATGAAAGGAAAGGGATCTGATGGGGGGCACAATGGATTAAAGGATATCCAGGCGATGCTCCATACAACAGAATATTGCCGCTTGCGGTTTGGTGTAGGGGCTGATTTTCACAAAGGACAACAGGTTGATTACGTGTTGGGTGAGTGGAGCGCGGAAGAACGCGAGACCCTGAATGAACGAATCACTATTGCAACCGAGTTCCTGAAGAGTTTTGCCACCATAGGAATTCAATTGACTATGACAAATTGGAATGGCAAGTAATACTTCATTTTCAGCAAGTTAACTTCTTTTAAATATTAAATCTTACTCAATTCGCCTTTTTTGGCAATTTCGAATTGAAACAATGAATACCTTTGCAAGTGCAAATAAATACCATTTGCACAATAAAACTATGCAATATATACGACTCACGAGAAGTGACGACTTTACTAAGAAACTCTCCAAACAAGTAGATGAATATCTAAAAGGAAATAACTTAAAGCGTTATGGTAACTGGCGGATCCTGTTGAAAGTTCCGTTAATGTTCTCCCTGTTCTTACTTCCCTATTTCTTAATGGTTTTCGGTGTGATCGAAAATCACTGGCTAATGTTTTTCATGACCATGATTATGGGTGTGGGGATGGCCGGGATCGGACTTTCTATTATGCACGATGCAAACCACGGGGCATTCTCAAAATACAAGTGGTTGAATAAAATCATGAGCTTTTCTATGGAGATCCTGGGCGGATTCAATCTGAACTGGCGCATTCAGCACAATGTATTACACCACAGTTTCACCAATGTGCATGATATGGATGAAGACATTGATTCAATCGGATTGCTTCGTTTCTCTCCAAATGTGCCTCGTAAAAAAGTACACCGTTTCCAGGTATATTATGCCTGGTTCTTCTATGGTTTCATGACTTTGGCCTGGATGACAAACAAAGACTTTATGCAGTTGAGCCGCTACAGCAAAGAAGGGTTGTTACAAGCTCAAAATACAACATTTAGAAAGGCACTGATCCAATTGATCTTTTCCAAGATTTTGTATTACACCTATATGATTGCTGTTCCGTTGATGGTGATGGATGTGAGCTGGTGGCAGGTGTTGCTTGGATTCTTTATTATGCATTTCATTTGTGGAATTATCCTGGCATTTGTTTTCCAGGTAGCACACGTGATGCCTCAAACGGAATTTATGACTAAAGACGGTTATACGGAAAAAAATGATGAAATTTCGTGGGCGAAGCACCAAATGATGACTACTGCGAATTTCGAGAATTGGAATCCGCTATTGACCTGGTATGTCGGTGGGTTGAATTACCAGATCGAACATCATTTATTCCCTGATATTTCGCATGTGCATTACCCGAAGATCTCCAAGATCGTGAAACAAACGGCGGAGGAATATGGTATCCAGTACAATTACCACACAACTTTCTGGGGAGCGATCTTCAATCATTTAAGATTATTGAAACAATTGGGAAGAGCTTAAAAATCTTTTCGAATAAAAATAAAAGTAGGGGGCGATTAATCGCCCCCTACTTTTTATGCGGTATTTTCGATTAATCTGAATTCAAGGGATTTCTTACCTTTAGGAAAGAACACGTAATTATGGGGCACGATCATTCGCATCATCACGAGGTGACATTGGAAAAACTCAATACCGCTTTTGTAGTCGGGATCATTGTCAATTTGCTGTTTGTGGTTGTTGAAGCTATTGTCGGCATTCTGCTCAATTCCCTCTCAGTCTTATCGGATGCGGGGCACAACCTGGCAGATGTGGGTACTCTGGCACTTTCACTCCTGGCTTTTAAGCTGATGAAAGTCAAATCGACCAGTGAATACACTTACGGCTACCGGAAAACAACCATTCTGGTTGCACTATTTAATTCCATGCTGTTATTGCTTACAATCGGTGCGATTGTTTACGGTGCGATCCACCGGTTTTTTCATCCGCAGGTAATTCAGGGATTAAGTGTTTCGATCATTGCAGGAATCGGAATTGTGGTTAATTTCTCCACGGCTCTCTTCTTCCTCCGGAACAAGGAAAAAGACATTAATGTAAAAAGTGCCTACCTGCATTTACTGGCAGATGCCCTGGTTTCCGCCGGATTAGTTGTTGGTGGGATCGTTATGTATTATACCCGTTTGTATTGGCTGGATACTGTTTTCAGCCTGATTATCGCCACAATTATCCTGTTCAGTGCCTGGAAACTGATGAAGGAAAGTTTGCGCTTGTCTTTGGACGGAGTTCCGAGCAGTATTCAGTTGGAAGAAGTTGTTGCTTTGATTGAAAAGACGGAAGGAGTGAAGGAAGTTCATCACGTGCATATCTGGCCTTTAAGTTCCACAGAAAATGCCATGACAGCGCATGTGGTATTGGAAGAATCCGTTCAGGGAGAAGAGGAAGCACATTTGAAGCATGAATTACGTCATTTACTCGAACATCAGAATATTCATCATGTAACATTGGAAACAGAGCGGGAAGATTGCCGGAATGGTTCATGTGAATGATAACATATAGGTAGATAGTTTTTAAAATGTGCTATTCCAGAAAATAGCCGGATTCATTGACTTTATTCTAATTGTGATTAATTGATCATGGTAAATGAAGCATACTCTCTATTTTCTATGTGCCTACCTCAGATTGCAACTTCTATCGAAGTTATCTTCGCCTTCAAGCATTATCATACTTTCTTCTGGTTTTAATCTAAAACCAAAAAACCCTGACACCGTCCGAAGAGAATGCCAGGGTTTAGCAGCGTATGTAGGTATTTTATTTCTTAATCAGTAATTGCTTCGTAGCCGTTCCTTTACTGGAAGAAACCTCTAACCAGTACATTCCATCGGCAAAATCACTGAGATCCAAAATGAATGCAGCACTTGTATTTTGTTGAGTGAACAGTACCTGACCGTTAGCTCCGTAAATCACTGCTTCTGAATTTATCACATTGGTTTCTACAAACAAGGTATTGGAAGCCGGGTTCGGATAGACGGAGTATTCAAATGAGTTGTTCTCATCCAATCCGAGGCACGGATCCGAAGTGATTACAACGGTGTCCTGGTCCTGGCAGCCATTGTTGTTTGTAACAGTCAGAATGTATGAACCTGCCTGTACTCCTGTAGTATTTTGAGTGGTTGCACCGTTACTCCAGCTATAGGCAGTATATCCTCCCGGTCCATTCAAATTAACCGGAAAATGATTTGCACAAATTGTCATATCAGCGCCTAAGTTCATAGACGGTACTGCCAGCAATGTCATCACTAAGGTATCTTTATCAGCACACCCATTGGTGTCTGTTCCGGTGACAATGTATAAGCCCGAAACAGTTGCATTAAAAGCGGTTCCGTTAATCACACCGTTGTTCCAGACCAGGGTTGGAGCACCTGTTGCATTGAAGGTAACAGAGGTTCCCGTACAAACAGATTGGTCCGTTCCTGCGTTTACAATCGGAAGAGAATTTACAACCACAGTCAGCGTATCCGAATCTTCACATCCGTATCCATCTGTTGCAGTTGCGATGTAATCCATCGTTGCAGTAGGGTTGAAATCAACTCCATCCTGCACACTGTTGTTCCATGTAATTGTTTCAGAAGTGGTAGCACTTAGATTAACTGTATCCCCAATACAGATGGTAAGATCAGAGCCGGCAGTAACTGTTGGTAATGTCAATACTTCGATGGTTTCTGACAAGGTGGTATCGGCACAAGCAAGGGCAGTATTGGAAACATATACACGGTAACTTCCTGTTTCAGTCACATCCAGTGAATTTCCCGTTTCTCCTGATATAATTTGATCATCTTTCAACCACTGAACTGTGCTTTGAGCATTTCCGGGGATTGTTAAAGTAACCAGATCGCCGTCACAAATGGAATCTGTCGGAACGGTCATTGTAGCGCCTGCAAGATCCACGCAGGTATTGATATCGAAAATAGAAAGAGTAGAACTGATCTCGTTGGCAAGAATTACGATATCATTCCCCGTCGGAGAATCTTCTTTCTTAATGATAATGATTCCTTCAGCGCCACGATCAGGTCCATTTGCCGCAACAGAGCGGTTGTTGTAGTATCCAACATAAACGGGGTTACTCGGAACATCCACATTAAACAGCATCACACCGCCAACACGTTCCAATGAAACGAACAAATAATGATTTCCATTGATCAATGCGGTAGCTACACCTTCCGGTTCCGGACCTTTATCGTCTGAGCGGTTTTTAGAAACAGGGGCTCCCGAACCGTTACTTGCATTGAATAAACCGCTTAAGGTCGGGTGATTAGCAGTAATTTGCTCCAACAAGTCTTTCGAGTCAAAAACCAAGGCCCCGGTTTGTGCATTCCAGATAGAGAAGGAGCGTGTTCCGAAAACATGAATATCATCAATATCTCCATCATTATCGGTATCTCCGCTTGCATTGGTTACGTTGATACGACCCAGGAATTGGTTATGCTTTAAGATATTTTGGTCCGGAATGGAGGCATCCAGGGAAGTAGCCGACAAGCGTGCTATTTCTGTAATGGCAGTATATTCCCGTGCATCTCCTTCGTTTGCGGAGAAAATGTATTCTGTTCCTGCTATTGAAGCGTGAGCCAGTGCATCCGGCATGAACAACCCCTTGATCGGTGCAGACCCAATGAATACTCCAGCAGTCTGATCGGAAGCATCCAAACCGCTGTTCCCGTTCGCATAGTCCATTGTCCCCAAAGGACGAATGGCGCTTACTGTTCCTGTAGCGATATTGATTACAGCCATTGCATTATTTTCCTGTAAGGAGACATAAGCTGTTGAGTTGTCTTCTGAAAGCGTAATGTACTCCGGCTCGAAATCCTGTGCAGCAGAGCTTCCTGGTCCGAAGATGCGAATTCCTTGTGAACGCAAAGCAGCTTCCTGTCCGTTAAAGGACTGAAAATTCACCATCGTAACATTAGCGGCGGTCAATGCAGGATAACCTCCTGTTACATCCACAATTCCGATAGAACCTTCCGGATCTACTGAATAATCCGATTTCGGCTCACCTTCACAAGCGACCAAAACTTTTGTGTAGTCGTTGTTGAACGTGATCATATCCGGCATCGCTCCAACCGGGACTTGTGAGATAACTGTTCCGTTCTCATCAAAGAAAATAATGTTCCCGTTTGCCTGTGGATCTGTGTTTTCTACTGCACAGGCAACAACCCCGTTATGAACAGTCAATGAATTGATATTTCCATAAGGCGTCATTGAAATTGAATTGAGCAAAGCAGGAGATGAAGGATTCGAAAAGTCTACGATATCCATTTTTGCACCTATGGAATTTGCGATGTATAATTTATCTGTTGTAGGGTCAAAAGCTACAATTTCCGCAGAGTTCGTTCCTTCTGCACCATTTGAAAAACTTGAGAGCGGGTTTAGTTTTAATTCATTGTTGGGAACCGGAGTTTGGTAATCGTTGTCTTTGATATAAACGACTTGGAATGAATTGGTCCCGATCGTTGCATTTTCCAATGAACGCATTTTCAGGATTACCTTTTCTGTTCTTTCAGCCAATACGTCATCCATAATTGTTAAAGCAACGTTTTGAACACCGTTGAAACTTGCGGGGATAAAGATCGTATCTTCAGCCAGGGTAAAATCAGTTGTTTCAGTTGCATCGGTATAAACCGAATAGCTCAGAATCACCTTTGCAGGATAAATATTGGCAGATGCAGCATTAATCCCGACGTTCACTGTTCCGGCATTTTCGGAAAAATTCTGAGTAATTACGGAGAATGTAAACGTTCCGGGAGCCGGAAGTAAACTTACGGTAGATTGATTATTTAAAGTTGGCGTTACGATCGACCAGGTGCGTGCGGTAGTCCAAACTTCCGTTTGAGTATTGTAGGATCCGACAGCGCGAATGGTTTGATCCCCTCCGGGATCCCCTGCAAAGAAGGAAGAAGCCTGAAGTTTCCCACCTGAATAGAGATCATTGACGGGTAACTGGTATCCGTCTGCACCGCCATTTAAAACAGCTGTTCCAAGCGCAGTTCCATAGAATAAGGCATCAACAGGAACGCTTGAATTAGTAATGGAGGTAACCGGTAAGTTGAAAACCGCAATTCCGTCTCCGTTTGATCCACCGTTTCCGATAACACCTCCAGAAGCTGCCGTACCAAAACCATCACCACCTGTAGTTGCAGTATTAATTACACGGATTTTTGTTCCGGTTGGTGCCATGGACGTTCCGCCTACATATACCACGTCTCCACGGTTTACAATCCCGGAATTTATTTGAAAAGCATAAGTAATCACTCCGCCTTCGATCCAACCGTTCATAGTTGCAGCAGAGTTGTTACATACTACGGTGTAAGGAGTTGTTGCGAAGTTGATATTGTTCGTAGCAACCAATTCAATCCATTCGAAAGGAGAATCAGTACCTGCTGGATTGGGTAAAATTTCTGAGATTACGAGTCCCGGGTTTTGAGCAAAACCGGAAATGCTCATCAAAACTGTCCCGATAAAGAGTAAGGTTTTTTTCATTGCTGTATAAACTTTCAGCAAAGTTCACTTCAGCATGTAATCAGAAATGAGGAATAAAATGACTTTTTTGGTAAGATTGAGTTGGGAAATTGTGAATCAATTAAAGTTTGGATGAAGAAAATGTTTTGATTGAAAATATGTATTTCAAGTTTCAGTTATGGTTCCTTAATATTAATCTTACTTTTTGGCATTGCCCCAAAAAGTAAGCAAAAAGGTCTAGGTCTGTACTCGAAAAGCTAAAAACTGCGTGGCTCTTCGCGAAAGCATTCGAAACTCGCCCTTCAGCTATGGCTGAATCGGGCTCAAACAATGAATGCTTTTTCCGCTACGTTTACTTGTTTTTTGACACTTTTCAGCGTAAGGACCATTTTTGATAATAGTAAGTTGATCAAATCCAGGTTTTCAAAATAATCGCTGCCACATTTAAATCCAGCGGAGTAGTAATTTTAATGTTTTCATCGTTTCCGGGAATCAAATGAACACGGGCCCCGATTGATTCCACCACACTTGCGTCATCGGTGAAGCTGGTTACGTACTTTTGCTCGTATGCTTTTTTAAGCAGTTTTGCTTCGAATACCTGCGGAGTTTGTACAATCCGGTAATGATCCCGTTGTACGGCTGCATTCGTTTCTCCATCTGCAATGCGGAGTGTTTCTTTTACGGGAATGACGGGAATCACCGCACGGTGGCTCTTCACTTCAACAAGCAATTGGTTTAAAACAGATTTACTGATAAAGGGGCGAACACCATCATGAACAGCAATCCAGTCTCCGGTAGCTTTTTCCAGGGCATTTTTGATCGAGTCAAATCGTTCTTCTCCCCCCGGAATAACTTCATGCCGGGTATCAAACGCATATTTCTGACACATTTCATCCCAATCTTTCAGGTAATCCTGAGGAAGTGTTACGATCAGTTGCGCGGAAGAATCAAAGGCATGAATATGTTCGATAGTGTGCATCAGGATCGGTTTGTCGTTCAGCAGCAAAAATTGTTTCGGGATTGAGCCTCCCATTCTTTTTCCAATTCCCCCGGCAGTAATAATAAATGTCAGCATTTAAAACAAGTTCAAAAGGTTTAAAAGTTCAAAAGTTAAAACCCTTTGAACTGAGAACCATGAAAATAAAAAAAGGTCTCCAAAATGAAGACCTTTTAATTATATTAAATCATTAATTACTTAATCTGATTCGGATCCTTTTCCGCTTGTTGGTTGAATTTATGTTGCCATCTCAACCAGTAAAGCATTCCAAAGAATCCAAGGAAGATGAATGTCCAGTTTGCAATGTCACCGATGTTGTCATAGAACCATGCACCATTTAGAATTTTTCCGAGTGTCCACCAAAAATTATTCATCTTTTTTCTTTTTAATCCGGAACAAAGTAAATAAATAATTTGTTGATAAGTTCCGATTTCCCTGAAAAAAAATCAATTTTTTGTCATTTAGAATCGTTTTAAACTTATTTGGCGAAAATTGGAGTTGCTTTTTGTTTTCCAAAGCAAGAAGAATCCGTAACTTTGCAGCATTAAATTTAAAGATTATGTACCCACCAGAACTCGTACAACCAATGAAGGAAGACCTTACACGTGTGGGCTTTCAACAACTCGTATCAGCATCAGAAGTAGATGCAGCTATCCCGACCAGCAAAGGCGTTGCTCTTGTGGTTGTAAACTCTGTTTGCGGATGTGCAGCAGGAAACTTAAGACCAGGTGTGAAACTATCTTTGGAACATACCAGCAAAAAACCGGATCATTTATTGACTGTTTTTGCGGGAGTTGATACCGAAGCGACACAACAGGCACGTAAGTATTTTTTACCATTCCCTCCATCTTCTCCGTCAGTGGCGTTGTTTAAGGACGGAAAATTGGTTCATTTCTTAGAAAGACACAATATCGAAGGAGTTACTGCAGCTATGATCGCTGAGAACCTGGAAGCAGCCTACGAGGAATTTTGTTAAGAAGTAGATTTTAGGACTTCAGGATTTTAAGACTTTAGGACAGAATGACTTGTTAGTCAAGACGTCTTGAAGTCTTTTTGTCTTTAATAAAGTCTTAATATCTTGAAATCTTGATGTCCTAAAATCCAAATTATGTTTATAGACACTCACACACATCTTTATTCCGAACAATTCAACGAAGACCGTACGGAGATGATTCAACGTGCTATTGCAGCGGGTGTTGAACGCATGTACATGCCCAACATCGATTTGAACTCGGTGGAAGGAATGCATGCTTTGGAACAGCAGTTTCCGGAAAATTGCTTTGCAATGATGGGACTTCATCCATGTTCAGTGGATGCCAATTGGGAGTTGGTGCTGGCTAAAATGAGACTCTTGTTGGAAAAACGTCCTTATGTGGCTGTCGGTGAGATCGGGATTGACCTGTATTGGGACAAAACCTTTGTAACTGAGCAAAAGGAAGCTTTCAGAACACAGATCAATTGGGCAAAGGAATTACAAATCCCGATCGTGATCCATGCGCGTGATTCTTTCCCGGAGATTTATGAGGTCCTGGACCAGGAAAACGATGAGCGTTTAAGAGGAATATTTCACTGTTTTACAGGCAACGAACAAGATGTAAAGAAGGTCCTGGATTACAAAGGGTTCCTGTTCGGAATTGGTGGAGTGGTGACCTACAAAAAGTCTGATCTTCCTGAGACTTTGAAACACATTCCGCTGGAAAAACTCCTATTGGAAACAGATGCGCCATACCTGGCACCAACGCCATTCCGCGGGAAGCGGAACGAAAGTGCTTATGTGGTCCATACGGCGGAAAGGATTGCTGAGATCATGGATTTATCCTTAAGTAAGCTGGGTGAAGTGACATCACAGAATGCAATGAATTTGTTTCATCGCTGAAAAGTCTCTATTTTCTATTTTTCTTTGAAAAAAGATTTTAACTTCGGAACCTAACTCCATTTCTATGCGTTCCATCTTAATAATCACCATTCTTTTTTTATCTGCCGTTACTTTCGCTCAGAAAAAACTACAGGTACTTCATACTAATGTGAAATCATTCCGGATGAAATTCCCGAGTGATCCTGCCATAACTGTTCGAACATGGACTATAGCCCCGGAGTTAAAACCGGATAGTACGGTAGTATGGGATGAAAAAATTCAATTTATCACGGATATTGATTCCATTTATATCAAAGTGGATAAAAAACATCCGGTTCGTGATTTCCTGGTAATATATCAGCATAAAGACACCTGTTTGACCCGTATCAGGTATACCGAGATCCCGGATTATATCGGGAAGCTAAAAAAGGCAGCCAAATACAATATTTCAGACCTGAGAACTGTTCCGGAATTCACCTACCAGGATTCGAGCAATGCTCATTTGCGTGCCCTGCGAAAAAAATACAACCTCGATTCCATTGCCGGTGAAGCCGGTGAGCTCAATCAAATAATTAACCTCATGCATTGGATCCACAATTTGGTGAAACACGACGGTCAGCATGCCAATCCGGAGAAAAAGAATGCAGATAATATGATCACGACCTGCAGTGACGGATCACGTGGGTTAAATTGTCGTGGGCTAGCTATTTCATTGAATGAATGTTACCTGGCAATGGGGTTCAAGTCGCGATACATTACCTGTATGCCGAAAGAACTGGAATTTGATGATTGTCACGTGATCAATATGGTTTATTCGGACTGGCTTAAAAAGTGGGTTTATATGGACCCAACCAATAACGCATATGTGATGGATGAAAAAGGGACGCTGTTAAGCATTGAAGAAGTGAGACAGCGACTTATTGATGGTCGACCGGTAATTGTGAACCCGGATGCAAATTGGAACAACGAGCAGGTTGTATTGGCCGAAGAATACTTGCATTATTATATGGCCAAAAACCTGTATCGTTTGGAATGCCCTGTTTCAAGTGAATATGATTATGAAACGAGACTTCCCGGAAAGAATACAGCATATATTGAATTACTGCCTTTGGATGGAATCAATCAAACACCGCAAAAGTCAGAAAATACGAACAAAGGTTTGAATTACACGATTATCAATTATGTAACCAACAATCCGAATACATTTTGGAAATTGCCGGAATCTGCCAAGAGCCATCCATAACAATAAACTTCTTTGAAACTTGCTTTTTCGGTATTTTCAGTGAACTTTGTCCCGGACAAATTCTAGAAGTATGAGCACAACGCCGCAAGTATTGGTAATTTATACCGGAGGAACCATCGGAATGGTGAACGACCCCTTAACCGGTTCACTGACTGCCTTTGACTTTGGTGACGTTTACAAACACATCCCGGAATTGGCCCGTTTGAATGTTGACTTAACAACCCATGCGTTTCCACATCCGATCGATTCTTCCGAGATGAACCCGGCCTGGTGGAAGGAAATGGCTGAATTGGTCTACAACAAATACAACGAATTTGATGGTTTTGTCATCCTGCATGGTTCTGATACGATGGCGTTTTCAGCCTCTGCCTTGAGTTTTATGCTTCAGGGCTTGAAAAAGCCGGTGATTTTCACCGGATCGCAACTGCCAATCGGTACCATTCGAACGGATGGAAAGGAAAACCTGATCACTGCGATTGAAATTGCGGCGGCAACAACTAAGGAGGGAACTCCACGCATCCGGGAAGTAGCGATCTATTTTGAGTACTCGTTATATCGTGGAAACCGAACTTCGAAGATTTCCGCGTCCGCTTTTGAAGCATTTCGTTCACCCAATCTGCGTCCATTGGCGGTTGCCGGTGTTCACATCGATTATACCGGGGAAACGATCGATTCTTCGAACGAACTGGAGTTGTTTACAGCATTTGATCCTTCGGTAGCTTTGATCAAATTCTTCCCGGGGATCAACTGGAATATTTACGAAGCGCTCTTCGACATTCGAAAAACGAAAGCGATCATCCTGGAAACCTACGGTTCCGGAAATGCTCCTTCCGATTCAAGGTTCCATGAATTGTTGCTGGCGTATCTCCTGGCAGGAGGAATCGTTTTGAACATCACCCAATGCTCCACAGGAAGAGTAGAACAGGGAAAATACGAGACCAGTTCCTTCTTTGAAAAGAACGGGGTGCTTTCCGGTTTCGATCTCACAACCGAAGCTGCGGTAACGAAAACCATGTATGCCTTGGGAAAAAGTGCCGGCGATGTTGAAACTGCAAAAGCGATTTTGAAGCAGTCGATTTGTGGCGAGGTGACGCTATAGCTTGGCAAATAGATAGATGTCTATTTGTATTTTTACCTGGTTTTGAAATGTTCAATGACGGTATTTCCGTTTCAGTAATTTTATTTTCAGCCGGATATTATCATAGATAATTCCCAATACCAATGAAACAGAGCCAACCAACAAAACATGCAGGCCCATTTTTGAGTAAAAAACACCACCCATAATTCCACCGGTGAAGAAGAAACTAATGATTGTGAGGCGTAATTTGACCGATGCGATAAGTTTCTTTTTGGTTTCATTTTCACGATAGAAAAATAATTGAGAGAGTTCTATCCCCAAATCGGTAAAAAGTCCTGTGAGATGGGTTGTTCTAACCGTAGCATTAGAGATCCTCGTAACCAGCGAATTTTGCAGCCCCATCGCAAACAATAAGCTGAAAGCAATCAGGTTTGGGTTTTGAGTAACCAGGTTCCCACCGAAAAGAGCAATCGTTGCAAGGATCAGGCATTCGATGGATGTAGGAACAATATAGACATAGTTTTCGTTTTTCCTGGAGATTATTTCTACCAGGAAACTCGAAGAAAATGACCCCAGGAAAAAGAAGAAAATATAAAGAAAGTAAATAAAGCCTTCCCAAAATTTCAGCTTGAAGACTTCATCCACAAAAAAAGCAAAATGACCTGTCACATTGGTAGTCAGTTTCGCAACTGCCAGGAAACCGGCTACGTTGACAATCCCCGCGACAAAAGACAGCAAAGATGCAATTTGCAGGTTATGTTTTGCCGTTCTTCTTTTACCCTGGTGAATAAACATGTGACCGTTTATTATTAGGTCGAATGTACATAGGATCTTGCATTATTCGACGTATTTTCCTGATAGATTTTGATTTCGAAGGTGGCGCAATCTCAGAAGCCGGCAACTGTCCTCGTTATTTCACCAAATCGATCGACGATTTTTTCGGAGAGCCGAACCCGAAGTTCACGGAAAGGGTTGAAACCAAGGTCCTCGTAGGATTAACAACCGGGTTGAACTGATTCCCGAAATGAAAGGATAGAACTGCCTGATCCGTGAGCCTGTAGTTGGCGATCAGCAAATATTGTACGTCATTGCTTCTTTTTTTGGTATAAATCTTATTTCCATTTGCATCTGTTCCCAAGGGAATTTCCGTACTGCTGCTACGTCCCACCAATTCAGCCTGTACAGAGCATTTTTTGAATTCTGCTGCCAGTGAAAGACCGTAATCGTGGTTGTTCTGGTAAACTACGGAACCCGGAAAATAGAGTTTGTAATAATCTATGTTGTACCATTCGTAGCGATATACTGCCAGGAGTTTCAGAACGTGATTTTCATTTGCAAAGAACCGGTAAGTGGGAGTGATCCAAAGTGCATTTTTAGGTGCGTAGGAAAACTCGAAATTGTTGGTAGGAAAGTTGAGCAAACTTGCAAGCGCAAAGTCTAATGAAAACCCTTGCCGGTTAAGCAGGTATTTTTTGAAATGTGCGTATACCTGGTCAGCTAGAATGTGTTTGCGAAACAGGGCTGCAATCGCATTGCTGAAATCATCGTGGTTCGTGGCTGTTAATTTTGGCAGTTCCAGGGTGTCTGCACAAAAGTCTTCCATGAATTGGTTGGTTTCTGCTGCTGATTCAAAAAATGAGAGATCCCCGATGAGTTTTTTCAGGGGTTGCCGGACTGATTCCATGAAATCTGTAACTGAAGTTACCGCCGGGTTGTCGAGTGTCTGCATCCGGATAATGGCAAACTTATTTTCAAGGATATCTGCAGATCTCAATTGGGCCCTGTAGTTTTCGATCGTATCGCGATCACTTTTCCCTCCAAAATAAATAGAAGTCCGTGCTCCGAAACCGAGTGCATTGGATTTGGTACTGTCGCCAAGCAAAAAGTTTTGAGAGGATGAGACGGAAAAGGAAGCGTTGCGCAAAAAGGATTGCCATGCTGTTGGATAGAGGTATTCACTGAGGCTGATGTGCGGGTTCGTAGCCCAGTAAGGAGTAAACTCGATGGCCAGATCTTTGGGAATAACGATACTTCCGGCATCCGTAAAATTATTGTACAATGCTGTTTCCAGTGCATTGAAAGTCTTAGGGGCCAAAACGGTTGTCGGTTGCATCCCGGTAATCGCAGAAGCAGGTGAGGTCGGAGCAGTCAGTCGCTGCAGTTTTTCCTGGGAATCGTCCTGTGCAAATGTGAATAGGGAGATCCCGGAAATCCATACAAAAAGTAACGTTCTCATGGCGCAAGAAATTTGATTTTGATCGTTACCTGTGCCCGGTCCTGCACAGCAGTCGGATTCGTATGGTTTACCACAACAGTTCCATTCACTTTAAAATTGACTTCTATTTGGTTTACTTCACCGGCCGGACAGGTGAGGGTGGAGCTGACATAGGTTGTTCCACGTAAGGAACTTCCATTGCCTAAACCTTGTGAAGCGTTATTGATAAGGGTCGGAATGTTGTTGTTAGCGGGAGTCGCAATATCTGTAGTTGCAGTAGTAGCGGAAGAAATGATTTCCACTTGAAAAGTAGCAGCAGCGTCATCTGCTAATGTAACATTACATTCGTAAGGATATACAATAGTTTCCTGGTCAGTCATAAGAATAGCGGTTATTAAGTTACTAAAAGTAACATTATTTTTACATAATCGATTACGGGTTTGAAAAAATTAAAGTCATCCGTGACTGCTGAACAAAAGGAAAATTTACGATTAGAAGAGATTCCTTTGATTAAGGAATGAATAATTAAAGAAAAAGTGTATTTTTGCACTCCACAATCTGAAAGAATGATCTTCCAGATGAAATAGAGAGGTGTTCAGCCGCGGCTGATTGAAGGAGTAAACTTCCTTCTCATCTTTCGAGAACAACCAATAGAGAGGTGTCCGAGTGGTTGAAGGAGCTACCCTGGAAAGGTAGTATACGGGTAACTGTATCGAGAGTTCGAATCTCTTCCTCTCTGCAAGCATGATCCCGACGAGCTTTGCTGTCGGGATTTTTTTATTTTGACCAACGTGTAAATTTTTACTGCCGGAGTGGCGCAGCGTGTCCCTACTGGTTTTTCAACCGATTCACCTCGTGCTGAAGGTCACGAACTTTGTCGAGCAGATGCTTAATGGTTTCCAATCCTTCCATGTTGATTTCCAACTCATAATACATGTGCACGTACTTTTCGAGGTCGGAGAGCTGCTCGAAAGCAATGAAAAGGGTTTCATCGGAACGATTTAATTCAATTAAACCGTGTTCACTCAATTTTTGCACGAATGAAACTTCAATGTTGTAATACATACAGCATTGTTCAACGGATATGCGATTTACCTGTTCCATATTAATTTGTTTTGCGTTCGTTAGCTAATTGTCCGAACAATTCTTTTTCTTTCGCCGTCAGATTGGTTGGTAACCGGACCTGGTAGGTCACATACAGATCACCGAATTCTCCTTCTTTCTTATAGACCGGAAATCCTTTTCCTTTCAGCCTGACTTTCGTTCCGTTCTGTGTTTCGGGGGGTATGGTCATTTTTACCTTGCCGTTCAGCGTATCAATGATTTCTTCTCCACCCAGAAGTGCTTTATAGAGATCAACGGTTACCTGAGTATACAAATCGTTTCCCTTCCGGGTAAATGCGGTGTTATTTGTTATTTCGAAGGTGATGTACAAATCTCCGTTGGGTCCGCCGTTCATGCCGGGAGCGCCGTAGCCTGCCAGTTTGATTTCCTGGCCGTTCTCAATTCCAGCCGGAACCGTGATCCGGATATTTTTTCCGTTTACTGTGAAGGTCTGCTGATGCGTTTTGGCTGCTTCCGTTAAATTCAGTTCCACTGAAGCGCGAAAGTCCTGTCCTTTGAATTTGGCTTGCCTTCCGCCGGCGCGGTTCCCGAAAATGGACGAAAAGAAATCCGAGTAATCACCGCCCTCTTCGTAGGTAAAATACTCACTTCCGAACGGATTCTCTCCGCCAAAGGGATTTCCCTGACCTCGTGCACCGGATGCCTGTTGCTGTTTGCGTGCCTGTTCGAAATGTTCGGCGTGTTTCCAGTCTTTCCCGTATTGATCGTATTTTTTCCGGTTTTCCGGGTCGCCCAGGACCTCATTTGCTTCGTTGATCTGTTGAAACAATTTACTTGCTTCGGGATTGTTGGGGTTCAGATCGGGATGATGTTTACGTGCTAATTTCCGATACGCCTTTTTGATTTCCTCTGCGCTTGCGTTCTTATTAACGCCCAAAATTTTGTAATAATCAATAAACTCCATACGATGTAACCTTGTGAACTTAAGTTACGGCTAAAATGGGGATTATACAAACTGAAAAAAATGACGCCGGTCAGTAAACAGTGTGAGTGTGAGTGATGAGTGTGAATCCCGATGGCTATCTGGAGAGTGAGTGTGAGTGTGAGTCCCGATGGTTATCGGGAGAGAGTGAGAATGAATAAAGAGCGTGAGGAGGGCTTCTTCCATTGACGCTATGTCAGGACTTTAGCGTTTTACAAACTTCGAAGTGTAAATGAGAATGAGAATGAGGAGCGCTTCTTCGTTTTACAAACTTCGAAGTGCGAACGTGGGGTATCTATGCTTAACCTATACAGTATGTATGCTTTAACTATGTTATAGATAAGCGATTAATCGCCTATCTACATTTCATGTCACGTTCGGATGGATATGTGGAACGGGGGCATAATCTAACAGGACGCGATGCATCGCGTCCCTACAAATTGCCGATTTTTTCGTAAATTGCTGTATGGCAAGGCAGCTCAATACGGCGATTACAGGCAAGATAGACGGATATTCGTTTTATCATGACCGTCTGCATGGTTACCTGGTTCGCAGGACCGGTGGTGTTTCTTCCAAACAGTACTTCAAAGATGCCCGGTATGCAAGTGCAAGGGACGCCAGTTCTGAATTTGCAGCTGTTTCGAAAGCGGGTAAGCTGATCCGGGATGCATTCGGGGAGTTTGTGACGGAAGTTAAAGACGGAACGATGGTGAACAGGATGAATAAGGAACTGGTTGCGTTGAAACAGTTGGATAACCAAAACCCCCGGGGGAAAAGAAGGCCGGAAACGCTGATGGCAGATCCGGAGGCGAATAAATGGTTGCGGATTTTCCAGTTTAATGAAGGGGTAAAAGTACACGAAATATTAGAAATTGGCAGACATGCAATTAATCGCATGTCTACCAAGGCATTTCCGGAAGGAGCGACTCATGCGGGATTGAGGTTGGTGTGGAGTGTGATCGATTTTGAAAAGGGGACTTTTGAAACGAGCAGTTCGGAGATGAGTTTGGTTGACCAAAGAGGACTTGCTTTATGGCACGAGTCCGGAGACTCGCGCCAGCTTAAGGGGTCCAGAGACTCGCGCCGGCTTAAGGGAGACTCATGTCGGCTTAAGAAAGGAATAGAAATTGTTTGCCTGCAGGTTTTATTTTTCGAGGAAAAGGACGGAGCATTGGTGCGGTTAAAGGGGAAGGTGCATGGGATGGGAGTAATATCAATTACGAAATGCCAATTGCCAATTGCGAATGAAGGGAAAGTTACCAGTCAGGTTGGAGTTAAAAGACATAGAAAATACCGCGAGCCTGTCCGGTTTAATGAGGATAAAGTAAGGCGGTTTGAAACTAACGGTTACAAGTTACCTGTTGCCAGCTACTCCGGATGAACAAAAACTGGAAAACATCCTGTTTACTGTTCGGGATTCTTTTTACAGGGGGGGTCAGATATGATCGATCACATGCTTTGACCGCAAACCATTCGGGACGATTTGGATTTCTACCTGCGCGTGTTGATTTGCCTGTACCTGCACGATCAGTTTATCAGATGTTTCGCCTTTTCTGCCGACTTCTACTTCGTAGGTCCCAGGCTGTAGTTCAATGAATCGCTTTTTCCCCGAATCAATTTTTCCCCGCTCTTCACCGTTAATGAAAATCGGGCTGGCGATCAGCCTGTTTTGCAGTTGTTTTTGACGTATGAAATGAATCCCGCTCTTATTGAAGTAATCGTCATCAATCAAAGAATCCACTTCAGCGCTTTTCCGGTTGCGCAGCACTTTGAGGATGAACAGGATTAAAAGTAAAGGCAGCAATAGCGCCAGCAGGGTAACCAATCCGGTAATCGCAATTGGGTACTTATCTCCGGGATTGGGTGCGATCAGATTGATAAAAAACAATGCCGGATAGGTTTCCATAAACAGCGACCCGAATGAAAGGATCAATGCTGCAAAAATGTAGATGTAGATGAGAATGCGCATGAAAGACTAATTTGGAACTAAGATAATCGATTTCTATTTTCACCACAAAGCAAATAAATAAACCACAAAGCACATAAAGAGCACAAGGAATTAGTATGTTATATAATCTTTGTGATCCCGATAACTATCGGGATCGTGCTCCTTGTGGTCAAAATTGGATTGGTCTAATCTACTCCACAACAACTTCCCGGCGTTCACCGATCTGCTGTCTCCACATGGCGTAATACAAGCCTTTTTCATCCAGCAGTTCGCTGTGTTTCCCGGTTTCGATGATGACTCCTTTTTCCAATACGAAAATGCGGTCGGCATGCATGATTGTCGACAGACGGTGCGCGATCAGGACCGTGATGTGTTCTTTCTGATCGGTGATTTCACGGATGGTATTCGAAATCGCTTCTTCCGTGATGGAATCCAAAGCGGATGTCGCCTCGTCGAAAACCATCAATCGCGGATGACGAAGCAAAGCGCGTGCAATCGACAAGCGTTGTTTTTCACCACCACTCAGTTTCATTCCACCTTCGCCGATTACGGTATCCAGACCATTATCGCTGCGTGCAATCAATCCATCGCAGGAGGCTTTGCGCAGTACTTCATTGATTTCTTCGTCAGAAGCTTCCGGACGAACAAACGAAAGGTTTTCGCGGATCGTTCCGGAGAATAACTGTGTATCCTGCGTTACGAACCCTAATTGCTGCTGCAATTCATCCTTGTTGATCGCCATACTGTCGATGTCGTTGTAAGCAATTTTCCCTTCGAGGGGTGAATACAATCCGACGAGTAATTTCACCAGCGTACTTTTCCCGGAACCACTTGGTCCGACAAACGCAACTGTTTCTCCTTTGTTCACTTCAAAATGAATGTTCTGAAGTGCATTGTAGGTTGCCGTTTTGTGTTTGAATGACACTCCTTCGAAACGTAGTTTTTCGATTGTTCCCAGTTGAACCGGATTCTCAGGCTTTTCTTCAACCGGAGTTTTCATGATCTTATCAAAGTTCGCCAGGGATGCTTCAGCTTCACGGTAACTCATCACCACGGTTCCGATTTCCTGCAAGGGCCCGAAAATGAAGAAGGAATAGAATTGAAGCGTCATGATTTGTCCCAGCGTTAACTGATCCTTGAACAGAAGGAACATCAGGAAGAACATGATACAATGGCGCATGAAGTTCACCAGGGTCCCCTGGATAAAGCTGATGCTTCGAATCTGACGCACTTTTTTCAGTTCCAGTTTCAGAATTTTACGCGTTGCTTCGTTCAATCGTTCAGTTTCCTGCCCCGCCAATCCAAGGCTTTTTACCAATTCAATGTTGCGCAAGCTCTCGGTTGTACTTCCAGCCAAAGCCTTGGTTTCACCCACGATTTTAGTCTGAACTTTCTTGATTCGCTTCGAAAGGAAATTCGTGATGAATGCCAGTAAACCAGCAGATCCGAGGTAAACAATGATCAGAATCGGATCAAGGTTGATCGCATACACAATAACGAATACCAAACCGACCAACGAAGAAAACAAGATGTTCATGAATACCATGATAAACTTCTCCGTATCTCTGCGCAATTGTTGCAATACGCTCAGGGTTTCACCGCTTCGCTGATCTTCAAATTCACTGAATTTCACCTTCAGGGAATGAGTCAAACCATCGGTGTAGATGTCAGCACCCAGTTTCTGAATAACCAGGTTTGTAGTGTAATCCTGGAATGCTTTTGCAGTACGGCTGACCATCGCTGCTCCAATTGCCAATGCGATAAAGAACATCACTCCATTGACGAATTCCGATTGTGAGTAATCTTTCGGGTGCGAAATGAATTTATCCAGCAGTTTCCCGAAAATCATCGGATCAAGCAGGGAGAACACCTGGTTTATAGTAGCGAGGATCAGGGTAAGGAAGACAAGTCCTTTGTAACGTTTTAAATAGGATACGAGTATTTTCATAGAAATCTAAAATTGTGTTTTTTTCCTGAAGAATAAATGTTATTGAAAAAATAAAGAGTTTGAATTGTTGTTTCAACAGGAGGTGTAAAAGTAATAAAATCCTTCGATTATTTCGTGTTGAAAAAGAGTTTTAATGTCGTTCTCGATACATCCCGCCTGTGTCGGTTCGAGTTCCCGATCACCTTAGCGAATCGGGAGTATCGAGAACAAGCAGCGGGATACTCGAACAGACAGAAATCAAAAAAACCTCCCTCCAACGTGAATTTGAAGAGAGGTTTCCTGTTTATTATTAGGGGTGACTCAAAATTAGTGACCGTCTGCTACAACCGCTTTTGCGCCTTTTTTGTAGCGGATTAAGAATACCACCGGGACACAGATCAGGATCAGACACGCTACCATGAAGAATCCGTGATTGTAACTCACCAGCATTTGCTGCCGGGTCATTAACCCTTCCATGGTCCTGTTTGCCATTTCTGTTGCCTCGACTGAATCATATCCTCTTGACAGGAAATTTTGTGTCAGTAACTGGAGGCGTTCGTTCACCGCATCACTGTACTGGTTGATATAACCGACCATATTTCCACGTACCAGGGCATTGGTATTTGTCAGGTACACGTTGATCAAAGCGATCCCTACTGAACCACCCAGCTGACGGATCATATTCGCCAAACCGATTGCTTGCGGCATATCCTTCGGATTCAATCCCTGAACTGCCAGTGAAAGGATCGGTGACATCATGAATGCCATCCCGAAACCACGTAATACGAACGGGAGGTAAAAGTTCCGTTCCGAAGAATCGGGTGAAGAGAAAGCGAGCATCATAATGAATGTAAAGACCATAACAATCCCCATCAGGATCACGGTTTTCGGGTTCATTCCCCCTCCGAGCAAGCGCCCCACAAGCGGCATGGCAAATGCGGTACACAAGGCTCCAGGGATCATGAACATCCCGGTTTGTGTGGCTGTCCAGCCTAAGGAAATTTGAACAAAAAGCGGGAAAATAAACACTGTTCCAAAGAGCATCAACCCGAGCAGGAAGTTCATAATGGAACCCATGATCATGTTGTAGTTTTTGTACAAACGAATATTTACAGCCGGGTAGTCGATCCGTAATTCCCGAATGATAAATGCAACCAAACTGGCCAACCCGATAATGGTCATTGCAGTAATCTCATGGCTCTCGAACCAGTCTTCGGCAGTTCCTTCTTCCAGGACATACTGGATTGAACCAACGGAAATCACCAGGAACAAGATTCCCCACCAGTCGATCTTCCTTGGCCTGACGGCGCCAGGTCGATCAGTTACGTAACGATAACTTAAAATCGTTGCAACAATACCGATTGGAATGTTCACAAAGAAGATCCAATGCCAGGAGAAATTATCTGTAATGTAACCTCCAAGAGTTGGTCCGAAGGTTGGCCCAAGGATCAATCCCATTCCGAAGATTGCATTCGCTGTAGAGATTTTTTCCGGCGGGAAAGCTCCCACGATAATGGATTGTGCCGTTGAGAGCAAACCACCACCACCTAAACCTTGCACAAAGCGCCAGAAAACGAGCGTCCAAAGACTGTCTGAAAGACCACACATCAGTGACGCCACAGTAAATACGATCACAGAACCGGTAAAGTAATTCCGGCGCCCGAATAAATCGCTGAGCATACTCGTCAGCGGAATGATAATCACGTTTGAAATAGCATAAGCTGTAACAACCCAGGCAATTTCTGTTGTTGTTGCACCTACGTTACCACTGATCTCGCGTAATGAAACGTTTACAATAGTCGTATCGAGTAACTCGAGAATGGCACAACTGATGGCTGTGATTACCAGGATCCACTTTTCTGCTCCCGTTGGATATACAATGGGTGTTTTTAAAGCAGTTCCTTCCACGATTATTTTACTTTAACTGATACATATGCGCTTAATCCCGGGAAGAGCATTTTGATCTCTTCTTTGGTCAAATGGTCAATGGTAATTTTTACAGGAACGCGTTGTACGATTTTCACAAAGTTCCCTGTTGCGTTATCCGGAGGCAACAAGGAGAATTTTGCACCCGTCGCCCCCACAAATGAATTCAATTTACCTGATAATTTGATATGCGGGTAAGCATCTACTTTGATTTCAACCGGCTGACCGATTCTCATGTGTTCCAATTGTGTTTCCTTGAAATTTGCAGTCACCCAAAGACTTGAATTGTCGATTGCAGAACAGACCGCCTGACCTGTCGAAACGTATTGTCCTACTTCAACACCTCTTTTGGAAACGATCCCATCACACGGAGCTTCGATGGTTGCGTAATCCAATTGTGTTTGAGCCAGTTTCAATTCGGCTTCGCGCTGACGGATCAATGCTTCGGCTAAAGAGATCATGGATACTTGCCCCAAAGCTTGTGATCTTACACCGGCAGATTGAGATTGAGAAACTTTCAATTGTTTCAGGGCCGAATCGTAGGTTGCCTGTGCTACTTCCAGTTCCGCATTGCTGTTATCCAACTCTGCCTGTGTTGCTGCTTTGGCTGCAAACATGTTCTTCGTACGCTTGTTGTCCTCTTTCGCTTTGTTCAGTCTTGCTTTTGCAGAATTGATGCTTTCCTGTGTCGTTTCGGTAGAGAATACTGCTGCGCTGGCGCTTTGGTTGGAAGCTGCCGCGTTGCTTTTTACAGCGTTCAGGTTTGCTTTTGCATTTTCCAATGCAGCTTCTGCCTGAGCTACTTTTGCTTTATATTCGGTGTCGTCAATAACAACAAGCAATTGTCCTTTTTTCACTTCCTGGTTGTCTTCGAACAATACTTCTTTCACGTATCCTGTAATGGAAGAACGGACCGGGATAATGTTCGCATCCAATTGCGCATTATCCGTTGATTCCGTATTTCCACCCATCATGAAAATAACGATCCCGGCAATGACTGCTATAATGATACCTCCGATGATAAATTTCATTCTGGAGCCTTTTCCTTTTTTCTCTTTTTTGTTTTCCTTTTCCATGTGAGTTTTAATTAAAATTTGATTGAACCTGATGTTGCATTGATTGTTGAAATGGCATTCATGCGTTTGATTTCGTGAACTTTTTTGTTGAGTTTTGCCTGAAGTTCAGCGTTTAATTGTGACAAGTAGTTTACAACGGTAATCTTGCCATTTTCCATTTGAGCCGTTGCTGTAGCGGTTACGTTGTGTCTTTTTTCAATGATTACGTCGTCTTTTTCGATCATTTGAGCCAATGCGCTTAGTTGAGCTGTTTGGGTATTCAAAGAGGATTCAAGGTTGAATAAAAATGCCTCTTTTTGAATATCGATCAGGCTTTTGTTCAATTCCACTCTTGTTTTTTCTCTTTTCAACCCATACAAGGAGCTGATGTTCCAGCGGATAGTCAGGTTAGCACTTCCGAAGAAACGCAAGTCCTGGTTGATGAAGTTCGGTCCCGGCCGACCATAATTCCCGGCCGCCCCGACAGTAACTCTTGGGATTGCATTCACGTTGATTTGTTTGAAACGGGCATCCAACAGTTTTGTCTGAAGGTCGAAGATTTTCATTTCCGGGCGCTTAATTTCAATGCGAGCCGCCTGGCCTCCGATCGGAGTTTCTGCAAGAACTGTATTCTCATCCACCGGTTTACCAATGTAAAGCGTCATTGTTTTGTACAATCCTTCCAATTGGAATTTCGACTCGATGATATTTTGGTCTGTTTTCAGGATCTCGGCTTCCAATTCATCCAACGAACTGGATAAAACCAAGCCATTGTCCACTCCTGCTTTCATGTTTTTGGCCCGGTTGGTCAAATCTTCCTTGTACAATTCCAGGATGTGCAGGTTTTCACGGCCCAGAAGCACATTGATGTAAAGCTGGTTTACGCGTTCAACTAGTTTGTAAAGCTCTACTTCATTTTGCTGAATGGTCAATTCTGTGCTCAGTTTTTCGACGCTGTGCTGTGTTTTTGTTAATCCGCCATCGATGATTGTTTGCTCCAGACTCAGGGAGGTCAAATAAGCATCGTGGGGGAATTTCATGTCCATTCCCGGAAAGTCGAACTGCACCACTTCCGTGTTGTAGGTTGCTTGTCCCATGAATGAAAGTTTCGGCAACCAGTTTTCGCGGATTGCTTTTTCGTTTTGTTCCGTTTGTTGCAGTGTAACTTCGTTTTGTTTGATCAATGGATAGTTTTTCTTGGACCAGGCAATGCACGAGTCCAGAGAAATGGAGTTTTGCGAAAACCCGATCCCTGCTGTTGCAATGCCCAGTATTGTCAGTAATTTGTGCATAATTGTTTGTGTTATTTATTGAAATTTGAAGGAAATGAACTCTTTGACAGATTCTTTGATTTTGTCTTTGGCTTCACCACCCCATTCGTACCCGTATTTTTTAAGCATGACCTTATAAAGCGGGGATGCCAAAAAGGGATAAGCAACCAGGGAATGAAGATTGACCATAAACAGAACAGGATCAAAAGGCTTGATCTCGCCATTTGCAAATGCTTCTTCCAAAGTTGGAATGAGCAAAGCACGCTGATTTTTCATGTGTTTTACTTTATCGTGGAACATTTCCGGGTTAATGGAAATCTCCTTGATAATGAACATCGACATTTGAGGGTATTCGGTAAAGAATTCGAACATATTGTCAACATACTGCATCAACCGTTCCTTAATGGGAAGCGATTTATCTCCGATAACGGTCATCTGTGAGAAATACTTTTCCAGTGCTCCGTCAAAAACTGCGTCAAATAATTTCTCTTTACTTCGGAAATAATAGTGAAGCAATGCTTTGTTTATCCCGGCAGTATCAGCAATATCCTGCATCCGTGCACCGTAAAGACCATACTTCATGAAAACATCCTTAGCAGCTTCTAAGATCTTTTCTTCCGTTGTTGAATCTTTTAATCCCATAGTTTAATTATTATGTTTAACCATTTGGTTAAACCTTTTTGCAAAACTATCCAGTTAAATTTAATTCAGAACTATCGGAGTGTAAAAAAATGTTATTTATTCGGTGAATGGTATTGAAATGAAGGTGAATTGATTCGTGTTGCCTGTCTCTATACTTCGGCCTTGTCGGTTCGATTACCCCGCTGCTTGTTCTCGATACTCCCGATTTGCTAAGGCAATCGGGAACTCGAACTGACACAAGCGGGATGTATCGAGAAGACAAGGCTGAATTCCGATAGCTCCGGGATAAAATTCAAAGGAATTCAGTAGTTGAAAGCGAATCCGGTCAGCTTAGCGAATACCAATAATTCGTAATTAGGCATTCGTAATTAGTAATTATCAAAGCGGTTGTCTCAGGAATTCCTGCGGATTATTGCGTGTGATCAGGTCATGAAACTCGGAAAGTTCGATTTGGGATAATTTAAACAATTCACTTTCACGTTTTTCCTGTTCGGTCATAAAGAAATCGGTTCCAAACAAAACACGCTTTGCCAAAAGTTGTCCCTGGTTATCCACGGTATTCATGAATTGGATAATAGCGGTTTTCAATTTTTTATTGTCCAGGTCGCTCAGGGTGTATGAAATATCCGTGTACAAATTGGGATATTGAACCATCATATCCCGAATTCGATCACACCACAATTGGCTGTCGACACGACGGATTTTTCTTAAGTCGGGATCTTTTCCGGTGGAGTCAATAATTTCATTGGAGCCTCCCATATGCGCCAGGCAAATCTTCAAATCGGGGTATTTCTCCAGGATAGGAATGTAGTTTTGGGGATGACTGAAGAGATCGCATGCTTTATCATTGTCGCCCAATTTATTGTCTGCGATCCATTTTTTACGGTAGTACGTCCGGATACGATCACGAATTTCGGTCATTGCCGTTTCAGATTTTTCATTACCATTCGAAAGTGTAGAAGGATTCAAAGGGATCAATTCCGTGATCTTACTGCCGATGTATTGTGATCCTACCCTTGTGACGTGTGTAATAATGGGCAATTGATTGGTTTCAGCATAGGCATAAAGTTCATCCAGACGTTTGTCGAAGGCGAAGAATCCCAATGCAGGATATAATTTAATACCGGAAAAGTAAGGGAAGACTGTCCCGTTTTTCTCCAGTCCCATTTCGAAATATGCCCTGGACCAATTCACCAGGTCTGTTCCGGATTTATGACGCGGATCAATTCCCAGGAAGGGGAAAAAATTTGTGGGGTAATACCGCTTGATGTCTTTAACGGCTTCCAGTTGGGTTTCGAACGAAACCTGATATTTGGAAGGGCGATTGTCCATAAAGTCCATATTCATGGTTAAGCCGACAATGCGCACACTCGAATCGTATTGTTTCCCGACTTCAAACTCCAGTTCAAACACGTCCAGTTGTTTGCGCTGGGTGGCTACTTCCAGGAACCCGATATACTTATCGAATGTTTTTCGTTTGTTGTTGTCTTTTTTGGCACCGAGTTTCGCGAAAAATGAAATGATCTTCCGGACCCATTTGGTATCAAGGATGTATTTAATGATCCGTGGCATGCGGCGCACGAATTTGGAAGGAAGGATGCGCAGAAAATTATCGGGAACGCATTCACTGTTAAATACATGTGTATGAATATTTGAGAAAGGGAACTGTTTCATAGCGCTTAGGATTTGGATGATTTGTCTGTTTCAGGAATCTTCCCCGATCTGCGGATATTGACAAATTTGGTCAATAACTCGAACCAGAAAGGGGCACCAAAACTTAAGGAAACACCGGATATTATAATACCCAGAATGTATTTGAGGACATTTTCAAAGCTGCGACTGTTGTTGCGATAGTTTAGGTATGCGATCAACCCGGGAGTTTTGGAATCATGCAAAGCTGCGAGATTAGTTTCCCTCACTTTTTTCTTTTGCCACCAGGACAAAGGAGCAACAGTTTTTGACCAGCCGATCGGGATGTTGAGCTCTGAGACCATGTTCATTGCGCTATCCAATTGGCTCAGTTCCTTTTTTGCGATCACATTTTTGATTTGGGAACTGCTGTCAAGTTGTTTTAATATGGCTTGCATGCGGGCAATATCAGAAGACGCAGCTTTTAAATCTCCTGCACTGTCTGTAACGATGGAAACGGATTTGATAATGAAACTGATATTGTTCCGCATGGTCGAATCCTTCTCCAGATTATCCACTGTACGTTCGGCACTTTCAACCAAGGTGTTTTTCTGTTTATCGTCAAACCTCAATACCTTCAGCATGTTAAAAGTGTCTACGTTCATGGAAATAGCGACCAGGAAACCGACCGCAAGGAATTTCTTTCGTTGTTTGGTTTTGTACCATCCGGAAACACGGTCCATGTAATCATTGTACCATTGTTCGATATGCACTTTTAACTTATCGTAGTTGTTATCGGATTTGTCTAAAAATGACTGCATCAGATCGGTGAACTGGCTCGTGTTCATTTCACTGATCCCTACCTGGAAACGTTCAATAATGCTTGCAGGGATTTCTGTTCGTTCCAGTTTGTACTTTTTAGCACCTTCTGAACTGGTAGTAACTTGTATCTTTCTGTTGTGAACAGCCTGTTGAGCGATAATATCGATCAATACTTCAGCAAACATGCGGGAAGAAATGTATTGAGGCAGTTTATTCCGTGCACTTTTCAATCCTGCAATAGTTATGTGGTTGTAAAACAAATATCCGTAATCTTTGTTTAGGGGGTCTTTCAGTAATTTGTAGATCGAATCCTTGAGGAAGATTCCCCGTTCTTTAAAATAGTAATTCAACCACTCTGTAAGAATGGATACGAGGATGCTCAAAACGGCGTAAATAAATACCAGTGAAATAAGAATGAGCAGGATGTTGTTGTCGGCAAAGTTCATAGTAGTGAATAATCGAAGGTCGGGACCTAAGCAGCGGATTTGAAAAATGAATACAGAAAATAGTTGCTATCAAAAATAGCAAACAATTTGAAACAGAAGTTGAAAATCCCGATTAATTTTTAATTAAAATCCGATTTTCAGATCTTTGATAACCAGATAGATTTGGGTGATTATTTTTATGGGAAAACGATGCGAAAAGGCTTAAAAAACCAATTATAAAAAGACCTAAATGATTGCAACGAAAAACTCCTTTTTCATTAAAATCACCTCCTATTTTTTTATCTTTACAGTCAACTTTGAAATCATAGTAGTTCATGAACAACTTTGAAATAACAACTCCGACAACCATTGTTTTCGGTAAGGGCCAGTTACCGAGAATTGCTCAATTGCTCAAGTCGCAAGCTGTAGATGGCAAGGTCATTGTTTTGTATGGCGGTGGTTCGATTGAAAGATCAGGTTTTTTAGATCAATTGAAAGCGGAATTAAGTGATTTGGAATTGCATTTTTTTAAAGGCATTGAAGCGAATCCGGAATACACTACTTTAATGAAAGCAGTGGATTATATCCGTTATCACCAAATCGGGTATATGCTGGCAGTTGGCGGTGGTTCTGTAATTGACGGAGCGAAATTTATTTCAGGAGCCGTGAACTATGAAGGAGATCCGTGGAATGTACTGGACCAGGTCCCAGGGAGCGTATTTACTTCTGCTGTTCCTTTCGGATGTATTCTGACCATTCCTGCAACCGGATCGGAATCCAATTCCGGGGCAGTGATCAGTCGTTCCGAACTGAAAGAAAAAAGAACAATGGGTGGCCCCTTGTTTTTTCCAAAATTTGCATTGCTTGACCCAACTTTCGTGGCAACTTTACCAAAACGCCAGATCGCGAACGGAGTGATCGATGCGTATACCCATACCATGGAGCAATACCTGACTTTCAAAGGAGAGAATTTGTTACAGGAACGCTACGCGGAAGGGATCCTTTCTACCTTAATCGAAATCGGGGAAAAAGTATTGGAAAACCCTGCAGATTACGATTTGGCAGCCAACCTGATGTGGTGTGCAAACCAGGCATTGAACGGAGTATTGCGCTGTGGAGTGACAACCGATTGGGCAACCCATATGATCGGTCATGAGTTAACGGCTTTGCACGGGATCGATCATGCGCAGTCTTTGGCGATTATTGCTCCCAGATTGTATGAAGTGAAACTTGAAAGCAAAAAAGCAAAATTGGCCCAATACGGAAAGCGAGTTTGGAACCTGGAAGGATCGGATGACCAAATTGCAAGGAAAGCCATTGCCAAAACAGAAGAATTCTTTCATAAATTGAGTGTGAAAACACGTATTTCAGAATATACATCGGATTACCACGAAACAGCAAGGATCATTCACGATCGTTTTGTACAACGTGGCTGGCTGGGGTTGGGAGAAAATAAAGACCTTACTCCGAAAGAAGCAGAGTATATTGTTAATCAGGCTATTTAATGGGACTTTCAGACAGATATACTATTCGCAGGGAAGCATCACCAGCATTATTGGATTTGTTAACCCAAACAACTTTGGGTACAAATGGTGCACGTTACAAACATTTGGATACGCCAACCCGAATTTTGGAAGCGGATAATCCCTTGTTTATTTCATTGGAAAGAGATGGAAAAGTTCAGGGGAACCTGACATTTTGTAATCGCGGGAAGCAATGGTATGTACGTTATTTTGCATTTGCAAACCAAAAACAGGCATCCAAGAATGTAAATCGCGTACCCAAAAGCAATTCGCGGTTAAAAATGGAAATGGCGAGCTTCTTCGATGAAATTTTTGACGGGAAACTGGGAGATGCCCCGGATGCGTTTTATGCTTATATCGACCCGGCAAACGAACGAAGCAAGTGGATGTCCGAGCAATTCGGGTTCCGTACGGAGGCTCAGTTGATCTCACAGTCTTTCAGCAGGACAAAGCCCCGTTCTGTTGCACATGTACGACAAATAGAATCGGAAGAACAGATCAGGGAATGCCTGGACAGAGTCTCCGGTTCACATGCTTATTTTATTGAACACCATGCAAAGAAAGGCCCGTTTTATGGGTACTTCAATCAATCCGGAGAGATAACAGGATTTGTTAAAGTAACGAAAGCGAATTGGGTCATTGAACGTTTACCCGGAATGTTGGGCGGGATTTTCACTAAGTTAATTACCGTTACTCCGGGAATCCGCCGGATTGTGAAACCTAAACACCACAGTTTCCTTGTACCGGAATCACTTTGGATCAAAGACAATGACCCGGGAGTTTTGTCGGCATTACTGGAGGGAATTTTGGCGGCCGAAAAGGTCAATATGATGCTTTGGTTTGTAGACCGACGCGAACCGCTTTGGCGGGAAGCCCGTCCGTATGTGGATTGGGGCCTATTCCACAAAATGACGCCTCAACCGATTGTAGATGTGGTTGTTTTGCGGAAGAATCCGTTGAAAATGGATGAGTTGCGTTCCAAGCCGATTTTTGTTGCGGGTTGGGATATGGTTTAGGAACTACAGAGCGAGAATGAAAAACAGACCGCGTTCGCTAAAGCTATAGCGGTAGCGAAATGATGTGTGAGGGACAATGCTTAACCCGCTAGTACCTTTTTTCTGACATTGCATTTACCTGAATCTGCCAAGAACCTTTCAACCGGTTGTTTCCGAAAAATCGTTAAAATCAGATCCAGACAAAATAAACCACCCGTTTGTTTGTTAACCAACCAACGAAGGCTTAACTTTGTGCTGTCGAACACTGATTTTATGCATCCATATAAAGCAGGACCCTTGTTAGAACAAATCGTTATCCCGCAGGATTTGAGGGATAAAATGACTGTGGATCAATTACCACAGGTTGCAGATGAAGTTCGCCAATACATTATTGATGTGATCTCTGAAATTGGGAATTCCCATTTCGGGGCCAGTTTGGGAGTTGTGGAACTAACGGTTGCATTGCATTATGTGTTCAATACACCTTACGATCAATTGGTTTGGGACGTTGGTCATCAGGCTTACGGACATAAGATCTTAACGGGGCGAAGAGAAGTATTTCACACAAACCGTACAAAAGGAGGGATTTCCGGATTCCCGAAACGTTCCGAAAGTGAATACGACACCTTTGGAGTAGGCCATTCATCTACTTCCATTTCCGCTGCTTTGGGAATGGCTGTTGCAAGTCGCTATAAAGGAGAGAAAAATCGTCAGCACATTGCCGTAATCGGTGATGGTGCTATGACAGCCGGGATGGCTTTCGAAGGAATGAACCATGCAGGTTTTGAAAAAGATGCGAACTTATTGGTTGTACTCAATGACAACTGCATGTCCATCGACCCGAATGTTGGTGCTTTGAAAGAATATTTGACCGATATAACAACTTCTCATACTTACAATAAAGTAAAAGATGAGGTGTGGAAATTGCTCGGGAAGGTCAGCAAGTTTGGTCCGGATGCGCAATCGGTTGTTTCGAAAATATCCTCTGCTTTGAAAGGATCGATCCTGAAGCAAAGTAATTTATTTGAATCACTCAACTTCCGTTATTTTGGACCGGTAGACGGACACGATGCAATCGGTTTGGCGAAAGTTCTGGAAGACTTGAAAGATATTCCGGGGCCAAAGATTTTGCATTGTATTACACGCAAAGGGGCCGGGTATAAGTTTTCAGAAGAAGGAAACCCGACCAAATGGCATGCGCCTGGTATTTTTAATAAGGAAACAGGTGAAATCGTTAAGGTTGTTCCAAAATCACCGCAACCGCCAAAATACCAGGATGTATTCGGACATACAATCGTGGAATTGGCCGAGCAAAATGAAAAGATTATGGGAATTACTCCTGCCATGCCAACCGGTTGTTCCCTGACTTTTATGATGGATGCGATGCCGGACCGTGCATTTGATGTGGGAATTGCCGAACAACATGCGGTGACTTTCTCGGCCGGTTTAGCCACACAAGGATTAATTCCGTTCTGTAATATTTATTCTTCCTTCATGCAGCGTGCTTATGACCAGGTATTGCATGATGTTGCGCTTCAAAATCTTCCGGTGGTGTTCTGTTTGGACCGCGGTGGATTGGTTGGGGCGGACGGGGCAACGCACCATGGGGCTTACGATATCGCCTACATGCGAAGCATCCCGAATATGATCGTTTCGGCACCTATGAATGAAGCGGAATTGAGAAACCTGATGTTTACAGCCCAGGCTGGAAATCACGGACCGTTCTCTATTCGTTACCCGCGTGGAAATGGTGTTATGACTGAATGGAAAACACCAATGAAGGCGATCCCTATCGGTAAAGGCAGAAAAGTAAGCAATGGAGAAGACATCGCTTTGGTTACGATCGGTCATGTGGGGAATTTTGCCCAGGAAGCCATTCAAATATTGAAAGATTCCGGTGCATCTGTTGCACATTACGATATGCGTTTCGTAAAACCATTGGATGAGACTCTGCTGCATGAAGTATTTACCAAATTCGACAAGGTGATTACCGTTGAAGATGGCTGTATCATGGGCGGATTCGGATCGGCTGTTCTTGAGTTTATGGTGGATAACAATTACCACTCAAAAGTGGTTCGCTTGGGAATTCCGGATAAATACATTCATCATGGAACACCGGAGCAATTGCACATCGATTGTGGTTTTGATTCCCTTTCCATAGCTGCAAAAGTGAAAGAGTTGCTGAATATTTCTTCTTCGGAAGAGCAAGCACCTCAAAGTGAAGTAGGCTAAAATCGCTTCATTTTACCTGTTTATTTCTTTGCCTGTTCGTAAATTCGCGGCAGCATGTCGAATTTTATCCTCATCGGAGTTTGTTTTCTCGCCGGGTTTTTACTGCGAAAATCCGGGATTCTTGCAAAAGGAAGTCATCACGGGATTAATGTTTGGATTATCTATGTGGCACTTCCCGCCGCTACTTTGAAATACCTTCCCAATATTGTTTGGTCGACGGATCTCATTATTCCCTTAATGACGCCGCTGGTTTGTTGGTTTGGAGCCTGGCTGCTGACGGAACTTGTTTCAAAACGGTTCCATTTTGACCGGAAAACCAAAGCTGCTTTTTGGATCGTTACCGGTTTGGGGAATACTTCTTTTATAGGTTTTCCGTTAATTTCAGCTTATTATGGCGAAAAATACCTTTCCATAGCAGCAGTGACCGATCAGGTATCCTTTTTTGTATTAGCAGTACTCGCATCCATTGTTGCCATGCGGGCTTCGGGTAAAGCAAGCGCAGATTTTAAGACGATCAGTTTAAAACTCTTAAAATTTCCACCTTTCATAGTCATTATTCTTGCTTTGATCTTGCCACATTTCATCTCGTTCGAACCTCTTAATCCGTTGGTTTCAACCTTGGCTGCTACACTTTCTCCATTGGCATTGTTTTCTGTGGGACTACAGTTTGAGTTGGGTAAAATGCAGGATGTACTACAACCAATTTTAGCAGCGTCACTTTACAAACTGATTCTTTCCCCTTTGATTATTTTAGGATTGGCTTTTGCTTTTCAAACAGGGGAAATGCAGACCAAAATCTCTGTTTTTGAAGCCTCCATGGGGACTATAATCAGTGCAGGGATTTTGAATGACCAATTCGGGTTGAATCCGCGTTTGAGCAACCTGATTGTGTTCATGACAATTTTGTTGTCCTTTATTACTACCGGAGTTTGGTATTTGATACTGGAAATTCTGGTTTGAAACCTTGAAACCCAGTAAAAACTCGGTTTGCTATTTGGCAAACAGGCAAATTAGCAAATTGGAAAATTCGCAATTGACCCGGGATTAAAACCCCATTATCAATCCTTTCCTCTTTCAAATTTCTTCCTATTTTTGCATCTCATAGAAAATAACATGAAACGAACAAAAATTGCTGATTTATTAAGTCAACCGAAAGTCGGGGAAAGGTACCTTGTGAAGGGTTGGGTGCGGTCATTCCGCAACGACCGTTTTATTCAATTGAATGATGGATCGACCATCAATAATTTACAGGGTGTTGTTGAAGCGAATAATTTTGACGAGGCAATTTTGAAGAAGATCACAACAGCGGCTTCTGTTGGATTGACAGGTGTTCTGATCGAATCACAAGGAAGCGGGCAAGCTGTGGAATTACAGGTAACTGAAATCGAAATCATCGGTGAAGCTCATCCGGATGATGTTCAGAAAACCATTTTGCAGCCTAAAAAACACAGTTTGGATTTGCTACGTGAACAGGCACATCTGCGTTTTAGAACAAACTTGTTCGGGGCGGTTTTCAGAGTTCGACATGCAGTAAGTTATGCCATTCATCAGTTCTTCAATGACCGGGGATTCTATTACATTCATACACCGATCATTACCGGTTCGGATGCGGAAGGGGCGGGAGAAATGTTCCGTGTAACGAACTTAGATGCAAAAAATCCACCGTTAAACGAAGACGGATCTGTAAATTTTGCAGAAGACTTTTTCGGAAAGGCAGTGAACTTAACGGTTTCCGGTCAGCTGGAAGGAGAGTTGGCAGCGTTGGCTTTGGGTCAGATTTATACATTCGGGCCAACATTCCGTGCTGAGAATTCCAATACTTCACGCCATTTGGCTGAGTTTTGGATGATCGAACCGGAAGTCGCTTTTAACGACATTCACGATAACATGGATTTGGCAGAAAACATGCTGAAATACATTTGTGAATACGTAATGAAGAACTGTGCAGATGACCTGAAATTCCTGAACGAACGCGAAGCACAGGAACAACAGTCAAAACCGCAGAACGAACGAAATGAGCTGGGATTGATCGAACGCTTACAGTTTGTAACGACGAATGATTTCAAGCGCATAACTTATACAGAGGCAATTGAAGTCCTGATGAATTCCAACCATTACAAAAAGAAGAAATTTAAGTACGATGTAAATTGGGGAACTGACCTGCAGTCGGAACACGAACGTTATTTGGTGGAGAAGGAATTCAAGCGTCCGGTGATTATTACGGATTATCCTGCATCGTTCAAAGCGTTCTACATGCGTGCAAATGATGGGTGTGAGCCGGGCAAAGAAACCGTTGCGGCAATGGATATTTTGTTCCCGGGGATCGGTGAAATGGTTGGTGGTTCACAACGTGAAGAGCGTTTAGAAGTACTGAAAAAGAAATGCGCTGATTTCGGAATTCACGAAGAAGAATTGTGGTGGTACCTGGATACACGCCGTTTCGGTTCGGTTCCTCATTCCGGTTTCGGTTTAGGATTTGAACGAATGGTAATGTTTGTTACTGGTATGACCAATATCCGTGACGTAATCCCGTTCCCGAGAACGCCACAAAATGCGGAATTTTAAACAAGATTTAAAAGGTTCAAAGAGTTTAATAGGTCAAAAGATTCGATCGGTTAAACAAACTCGATTTGTGTCTTAACCAGGTGATATTTTTTCTTATATTAATTTAGAAATCATCTGATTAATGGAAAAAGTCAAACGTTTTGAAGAGTTACATATTTGGCAGAAAAGTCGTGAGTTTTCAAAGGGAATTTATCTTTTGTTTAAAGAGAAATCGTCTTTTAAAGAACGGGATTTAAGCAACCAGATTATTCGCTCAAGTGGCAGTGTTATGGATAACATAGCTGGAGGATTTGAACGCGGGGGGAATAAAGAATTTTTACAGTATCTTTGGATTTCAAAAGCAAGTGCTGGAGAAAGCAGGTCTCAATTGTATCGTGCTTTGGACTTTGGAATGATTCAGGAATCTGAATTTTTGAAATTAAAATCAAAGGCCGAATTATTATCTGTTGGGATCTATAGTTTGATTGCTCAGATTAAAAAATCAGAGTATAAGGACAAAAGTTTATTGAATAAAATTATTTTGAACATTTGAACATTTGAACATTTGAACATTTGAACATTTGAACATTTGAACATTTTTATAATACTGAATAAGACCTTCTAATGGCATTACGGCAACAGCTCACTCAAAAACTGGAACAACGACTTTCCCCTCAGCAGATTCAATTGATGAAACTGCTGCAGGTTCCTACCATGGAATTGGACCAGCGCATCAAACAGGAATTGGAGGAAAATCCTGCTTTGGATGAAGGTGCTGAAGAAGTAGATGACGATTACGACAACGATCCGGAGGATGATTACAAGGATGACGAAAATGAATTCGATACGGATTTCGATATCAGTGATTACTTCGATGACGATACACCCGATTATAAAACACAGGTAAACAATAAAAGTAAGGACGATGAAGAACGCGGAGTTCCGCTTTCTGTTGATTCTTCGTTCCAGGACAAACTCACGGAACAATTGCATTTATTGGATCTGGATGACACGCAGTTTCAGATTGCAGACACGATTATCGGGAACCTGGATGAATCCGGTTACTTGAATCGTGAATTGGATGCTATTGTGGATGATCTGGCTTTTTCTTCCAACGTAATGGTTTCAGAATCAGATGTGGAACACGTACTCAAGATTGTGCAGGAATTGGACCCTGCCGGAATTGGGGCTCGTGATTTGAGAGAATGTTTATTGCTCCAGATCGAACGTGTCCAGGAGGGAAATATTACCCTGTTTACAGCCAAAAAAATCCTGGAAGACCATTTCGAAGAGTTTACGAAAAAACATTACGATAAGATCCAAAAGAAATTGGAAATTGAGGACGAAGATCTGAAGGAAGCCATTGACGCAATTATCCGGTTGAATCCCAAGCCGGGCGGTTCTTTGAAAGATAATTCGAAAAGTATTCAGCAGGTAATTCCGGATTTCATGATTGCGGAATTCGACGGGAAACTTGAATTGTCAATCAATGGAAGAAATACACCCGATCTGAAAGTTTCCAAAGAATATGAGCAATTGCTGAGAAGCTATAGCGAAGGAGCTAAAACATCCAAAGCTGATAAAGACGCCCTTTTGTTTGTTAAAACGAAATTGGAAGGAGCAAAGTGGTTCATCGATGCCATTCGTCAACGTCAGCAAACCTTGTACACAACGATGCATGCAATTATGATGTATCAGTATGACTTCTTTCTGACCGGTGATGAAACGAATATGAAACCGATGATTTTGAAAGACATTGCTGAGATAGTGGGTCTGGATATTTCAACCGTTTCCCGCGTTGCAAATTCAAAATACGTTCAGACTGCATACGGGGTTTATTCCTTGAAGTACTTTTTCTCCGAATCACTTTCAACGGATTCCGGTGAGGAAGTTTCGACCCGTGAAGTGAAGAAAATCCTGACAGATGCTATTGAAGCTGAAAACAAAAAGAAACCTTTGACAGATGAACACCTGGCGAAATTGCTGAATGATAAAGGCTACAATATCGCAAGGAGAACAATTGCAAAATACAGGGAACAGCTGAATGTTCCGGTAGCACGCTTAAGAAAAGAATTGTAATGAAATTGATTTCCCAGATTCTTTCCTGGCTTTTCCTGCCACTTTTAGCCCCGGTATATGCCATTGTTATTGCAATGTATATTGAAAATTGGGAAGCTGATTTTTACCAGGGAGAAAGTCTGTTTTCATTGGATGAACGTGCGAAAGAATTTTTCTTATATCTGTTTACATCCTTTTCGTTCCTTGCCCCGGCACTAACCGTATTGTTCCTGCAAACGAGAGGTTCCGTAACTTCAGTCATGATGGAGAAACGGACCGAACGAATCATTCCTGCAATTATGACGGTTTTGTTTGGCATTTCCTTGTTCGCAATTTTGCTTTTTAAAGTCCCGGCAAGTCTTCCCGGAGCACGTTTTATCTTTGGCCTGTCATTCGGATCATTGATTGCAGTAATTGTTTGCACAGTGCTTACTTTTCGCTGGAAAGTTTCACTTCACGCAACAGGAATGGGTATTCTGACCGGCTTTCTCTACATGTACTACAGCAAAATGCTTATTTTCCCGATGTGGATCCTGGTTCTTGCTTTTATTGCCAGTGGAATCGTTATGTCAGCGAGAATGTACCTGAAATTACATAGTTTGTCTCAATTGGTGATAGGATTCGCAATCGGGTTTGCGGGACTTTTTTTGGGAATCAAATTCTTCTTCCTTTATTATTAGGATTCAAATAGTTGCATAGATTATTGTGAAGTTCACAGACAGAAAATGGTCTTTTTTGTTAAATTTGTTTTGCATGGTAAGACAACCTCTCCAACTTTTTGTTGTCTATCAGGTACTGAACTAAAAACAAACCGCGTTGAAAAAACTAATTATTCTGGCGGGATTCCTTATTTCCGTGTCGGTGTCTTTCTCCCAGACAATCGATTCAAGAATCCTCAAAAACAAAGGCAAAGAGGCCGAAAAAATGTATGAATACAATAAGAATTCATACAACTATCTCTTGTTCGAATTGGATCATTCGTACGAAATTGTCTCTAAAAAGATGCTCCTAAAGGAACAGCGTCATGCAATCCGGAAGGACATTCATCTGACTGATTCGGATAGAGCTAATATCGGAACCTCCAATTTTAATTTCTATGATTTAGGAATTAAATTGTCCAAATCCGAAAGACAGTACGTTCAAGTGGATAAAGAACGCGTATTGGTTTTTTACGCCATTCCTGAAGTCACAAAGGCTTTTACCACAAGCCCTTTCAATACCAAATAGACCTGATTAATGATGAAGAATTTTTTGATTCTGCTTATGCTGGCAGTGACTGGCATGGCATTTTCCCAGACGAACATCCAGATGTCACCTGCAAATAATAACCAAACATTCAGTACCTGTAACGGATTCATTATTGATTCCGGTGGACAAGGTGGCCCCGGATACGGGAACAATGAAACAATAGTTGTGACCATTTGTCCGGATACTCCCGGAAATATTATTTCCATTGTCTTCAATTTATTCCAGTTGAGTACGGCGGACGATAATCCTGCACCCAATGTCACGAATGTTGATTACATGGATGTATACGATGGGAATTCCATAGCTGCCCCAACCCTGGGAACTTATTCGGGTAACCAGCTACAGGGAGTTGTTATCATGGCAACCGCTTTAAATACAACCGGGTGTATTACACTGAGATTCAGATCGAATACTGTAGGAACAGGAATGTTCACGGCGAGTGCAACTTGTACGACACCTTGTGCTACTCCTACAGCTGCAGGTGTAATCGTTAATGGTGAAACAGCAGATAGTACACGCGTTTGTGTAGGCGATGTAGTTGATTTTTCAGGTGTTGCTTCATCTGCTGCTCCTGGTTTTACTTTGACCAATTATGAGTGGGATTTTATGGATGGAAGTACGGCGACCGGTTCGACTGCTTCTCATGCTTTTGATACTCCCGGACAATATTTAGTTCAATTGTTCGTGACTGATAATAATGGTTGTGGAAATACCAACTTAATAGACTTACAGGTATTTGTAGCAACAATTCCTTCTTTTGCAGGATTCCCCGGAGATACAACCTTGTGTATGGGAGAGAACGTCACCTTTACAGCGACGCCTCAATTTTATGAAGTGGAATGGAACGGTTTCCCTGGTTCGCAAACGATTGAAGACGGTTGTTTGCCGGATACTTTGTTAGGAGTTTCCCAGGATGTACAAATTATGCAGACCGGTTTTGCAGCAGGATCAACCATTACTCAATTGAGTGACATCCAAAGTTTATGTTTGGGTCTTGAACATTCATTCATGGGTGACTTAGTGATTATTGTGGAGTGTCCGAACGGTCAAAATCAAATTTTGCATCAGCAAGGTGGTGGAGGCATCCAAATCGGTGAACCGAATCCTTTGGACAATGTGGATTGCAGTGATCCGACCACACAAGGAGTTCCTTATACCTATTGTTTTACTCCTACAGCAACAGAAACTTGGGTGGACTGGGCAAACAATAACGGTTTCGGTGGTACAATTCCAGCCGGAAACTATGAACCGATCCAACCATTTACGAATTTAATCGGTTGTCCCTTAAATGGAATCTGGACTTTAACAGTAATTGATAACTGGGCTGCTGACGACGGGACCTTGTTTTCGTTCGATATTAACTTAGATCCTTCTTTATATCCTCCCGTTACTGTTTTTGAGCCTCAAATCGGGTTGGGAAGTGACTCTTCTTATTGGGTAATGCCGGCAACTTTTGCTTCGGTTTCACCGGATGGAGATATCTTGACAGTGAACCCGACTGCGGCCGGAGCGTACACGTACACATATGTCGTTTTAGATAATTACGGTTGTCAAAACGATTCAAGCGTAACAGTGACGGTAAATGCAAATCCACAGGCGGATGCAGGTCCGGATGCAACTATTTGTAACGGAACACCGATCCAGTTAGACGGAAATATCGTTGGGGGGAACAACAGTTGTGATTACACCTTTAATCTCGAGGATTCCTGGGGAGATGGCTGGAATGGAAATAACCTGATTGTAACTGTAAACGGTGTTACTTCGAACTTTACAATTCCGGGTGGATTGACAGCCAATTATAGCTTATCCATTCCGAATGGGGCGGCATTTACTGTTCAGTTCGACGGAGTTGGATCTTTCACCAATGAGTGTTCATACGAAGTATTGGATGCTTCCGGGGCGGTTGTCTTGTCTGATGGAACAAATGGAACTATTTCTACGACAACGCATAATTTAACCGGAAACTGTTTGGGGAATCTGACTTATGAGTGGACTCCGGCCGGTGCAGTTTCAAATCCGGCTATCCTGGATCCCACAGCTAACGTGAATACAAATACAACGTTGACATTAACGGTTTATCCAACAGGACATCCTTTATGTGTAACTACCGACCAGATGGATGTGAACATTTCTGCTTCTGCATTTCCCGGAACAGATAGTACTTTAACCATTTGTGCTCAGGGGGCTGCAGCAGATTTATTCCCGCTTTTGGGACCAGGAGCTTCTCCGAACGGAACCTGGGAAAACCCTGCGGGAGCAGCTGTTACTATGCCTTATGATCCGATTACAATGAATCCGGGTGTTTATACTTATTCGGTGGATTCGAACGGTTGTATTTCTTCAGCTACAATTACAGTGACGGAAATTAATCCGACAGTTACGGCAGTCCCAACGGCTGCAAATTGTTACGGAATAGCCAATGGATCAGCAACTTTAACAGTTACTAATGCTACGGAATACTCCTTGAATGGTGGTCAGAGCACTCCGATCCCGGCACCATTTGTAATAAATGGGTTGGCGGCAGGAAACTACCAGGTAATTGTATACAATGCAGGAGGATGTACGGATACGGTTGATTTTGTGATCACTGAACCGGCTGCTTTGTCTATTACATCCATCACTCCGGATCTGGTTACTTGTTCGGGTGATGCTTCAACACTCAGTGTTGCAGGGACCGGGGGTTCTACAGCCTATACTTTTACCTGGTTTACAAATACAGGAATCCTGGGAGTTGGCCCTACTATCAATGTGAATACTATTGCAACTACCCAATATTGTGCGGTACTGACAGAAGCTTGCGGTTCCATGCCGGACAGTGCGTGTATGATGATAACGGTTCCTCAGCCTTTGGATTTAGTGCTTACTCCGGATGATGCAGATGGTTGTTACCCGCACCACGTTATTTTCTCAAATAATACTCCTGGTCCGGGAGTGCCGTTGTTGAACACGATTGATTTCGGTGATGGAACACCAACTATTACAACCCAGGCATTGGATACCTGTTCCCACACCTATGAGCACCCGGGAGTCTACACGGTAAGTATTGTATCCATTTCGGATACAGGATGTACCTATACAAACACCTTCACGGACATGATCACGGTATTTGACAAGCCGGTGGCTGATTTCAGTATTTCTCCCAATCCGACCACGATTTTTGAAACACACATTTTATTGAATAATACGAGTTCAACGGATGTAGTGTCATACAGTTGGTCAATACCAGGTGCAGAACCGAATCAGTCGTCTTTGGAAGACGTGAGTATTGATTTGCCGGAAGGAGTTGTAGGAAATTACGATGTGACACTGGTTGTTACCAATGCGAACGGATGTGTTGATTCTGTAACCAAAATTGCGCAGGTACTGAGTGATGTCATTTTATACGCACCGAATACGTTCACTCCGGACGGTGACGAGTTCAATCAAACATGGTTCCTGCACATGGATGGAATCGATATCCAGCAATTTAATTTGAAGGTATTCAACCGCTGGGGAGAAGTGATTTGGGAAAGCAATGACCCGAATGGCAGATGGGACGGAACGTACCAAGGACAACTTGTTCCGAACGGTCAGTACAACTGGATTTTGGAAACGAAAGAATTGGTCAGCGATAAAAAGTACACCTTTAACGGATATATCAATGTAATGCGTTAATGAAAAAGTCACGGGTTTTATGAAAACCGGTTACAAGAAAATAATTTCTAAATGTTTCGTTACTTTGTATAAAAATTGTTTACCATCTAATCGTAATTGTGTGAGGAAGAAGATATTGTTAATGAGTTTATTACTCTTTCAGACCTTTATTTTTAATGCTCAAACTGTTTCAGATAACTTAACTTGGGTTTCCGGAAGTTCTGTTAATTCAGCAACAAGTCCGGCTTTTAGTTTTTGTAATGGACAACAGGTGAGTTATACCGTTTCTTCAGGTATTGGGTTTAAGAATGTTTCTACTGCAGGTAATCCCAATTATACTATTGGGATGATTACTCCCGCTTACATTTTTGATCCGTCATTGAGTATTTCAGTGTCGATCGTATTTTCACAGCCGGTATGCAATTTGCGTATCCGGTTTTGTGATTTGGATGGTATCCAGAATGAATATCTGGACGCAATTTCTCCGGCTTATAACGGTTTGACAGACGTGGTGGGTAATTTCTTCAATCCCGGAAGTTCTACACAGGTAAATTCAAGCATTGATGATGCAAAGGGATGGGTAGAATGGGATGGGCCGGTAACGAATTTATCATTTAATTACAATCGGCCTGGTCCTGGTTGTGGATTGATCATTGATACGATCATGTTTGAATGCTGTTCAAATCCCTGCAACCAACCACCGAATCCTGGAACGGATAATACCTTGAGTATTTGTTCCCAGGGAGCATCTACAGATTTGTTTTCGCTTTTGGGGCCGGGGGCATCCGTTAACGGAACATGGACCAATCCGGCTGGAACCACAGTTTCAATGCCGTATGACCCAATTGCAATGAATCCGGGAGCGTATACTTATACTGTTGATTCAAACGGGTGTGTTTCTTCGGCAGTTATTACGGTAACTGAGTTTACCCTGGCCGCTACAGTTGCTCCTACGGACGTAACTTGTCCCGGAATGACCAATGGGTCAGCTGCTTTAACTGTTACTAACGCAACAGAATATTCCTTGAACGGAGGTCCGATCACACCAATCCCAACTCCATTTGTGATAAATAACCTGGCCGTGGGAGCATATGAAGTTGTGCTTTTCAATATAGGGGGATGTACCGATACCGTTGATTTCACAATCAATGAACCCTCGCCGGCACCGTTATTAATAACTTCTGTTTCACCGGATCTCCTGGTGTGTTCCGGTGACGTTTCAGCTGTTACAGCTACAGGGTCCGGAGGCTCTTTGCCATACACTTTTACCTGGTTTGCAAACGGTGGGATTGTAGGGACAGGTGCGTCAATTAATCTAACGACCAATCAGACGACTCAATATGAAGTTATTCTTACCGGCGCTTGTGGTTCCATGTCAGATACTGCATTCGTGACAATTGCAGTTCCTCAGCCGTTGGTCCCGATACTTACTCCGGATGATGCAGATGGTTGCTTTCCCCATCATGTGGTTTTCTCGAATAACACAGTAAATCCTGAAAGTATAGTATCAAATACCATTAATTTCGGTGACGGAACACCAGCAATTACAACCCAGGCATTGGATACCTGTTCACATACTTATGAGGCTCCGGGAACATATACTGTTTCAATCACTTCTGTTTCCGATCTAGGCTGTGTGTATACGAACACGTTTGCAAATATGATTTCAGCAAATGGCCCAACTGCAGACTTCACCATGTCTGCAAATCCGACTACTTTCTTTGAAACACACATTTTATTGAATAATACCAGCTCAACAGATGTGGTAGCCTACAGTTGGTCAATTCCTGGTGCAGAACCGAATCAGTCGTCTTTGGAAGATGTGAGTATTGATTTGCCGGAAGGAGTTGTAGGAAATTACGAGGTGACACTGGTTGTTACCAATGCGAACGGATGTGTGGATTCTGTGACCAAGATTGCGCAGGTACTGAGTGATGTCATTTTATATGCACCGAACACGTTCACTCCGGACGGTGACGAGTTCAATCAAACATGGTTCCTGCACATGGATGGGATCGATATCCAGCAATTTAATTTGAAGGTATTCAATCGCTGGGGAGAAGTGATTTGGGAAAGTAATGACCCGAATGGCAGGTGGGATGGGACCCATCAAAATACCCTCGTTCCAAATGGCCTGTATACTTGGATTTTAGAAACCAGGGAGTTAATCAGCGATAAAAAGTATACCTTTAATGGACATATCAATGTAATGCGTTAATGAAAGTACAGATTTTTCCGGGCAATCCCATTCAGCAAAACGGTTCGATTGTTTATAATGAGCAGGGTGATGCGCTTATCATTGACCCGAGTTGCTATGACCGTTATGAGCAACAGCAATGGATCGATTTCATTCAGGAAAACAACCTGAAGGTACATGCGGTGTTGAATACACATTGCCATATTGATCACATTACAGGGAACGCTTTCTTCGTGGACCGTTTTAATGTTCCTTTAATGGCGCACAAAGAAGAACTGTTCACCTTAAGTTTTGCGGATCGCTCTGCGCAGATGTACGGATTGGTGGCATATGTTCCTTCTCCCGAACCAACCGATTATTTGACGGACAATCAGGTCCTGAAGTTTGGTGACCTGGAATTAAAGGTGATTTTCGGTCCTGGGCACTCTGTTGGGCATGTAGCATTTTACAGTGAAGCGGATCATTTATTAATCGGTGGAGACATTCTGTTCAAAGGAAGTTTCGGCAGAGTGGATCTGCCGGGTGGATCTATAGATGTGTTGAAGAAGACTATTTTTGAACGGATTTTTACTTTACCTGATAATACGGTTGTTTATCCCGGGCATGGGCCAACGACAACTATCGGCGAAGAAAAACGAACGAATTATATATTCCAGTTTTAGAATAAAATAAAATATACTAAAAAGGTGCCTGAGCGGAATCGAAGGCACCTTTTTTTGTTTTTTCGGGATAAGTGTAAGATTATCCACCTGTTACCCGGGTAATTAAAAATTGGATTACTTTTTACGGAAGTAAATTCGTACCGGAACTCCCTCGAAATTGTACATCTCACGCAAACGGTTTTCCAAAAACCGCTTATACGAATCCGGAATATATTGCGGCAAATTACAGAAGAATGCAAATGCAGGAGCATGCGTTGGAAGCTGCTGCACATACTTAATCTTCACATATTTTCCTTTCAAAGATGGTGGCGGATTACTATCGATAATCGGCAGTAAAACATCATTCAATTCCGAAGTTGAGATCTTTCTGGTACGATTCTCATACACATCCATTGCTTTCTCCAAAGCCTTATGGATCCGTTGTTTTGTCAATGCAGAAGTAAAGATGATCGGAACATCGTTGTAAGGAGCCAGGTCATTTCTTAGTTTCTTTTCGTATTCAACCGCGGTCATGGTATCTTTTTCAACCAAATCCCACTTATTGACCAAAACTACCACACCTTTGTGGTTTTTCTCGATCATATAATAAATAGTCAGGTCCTGCTTTTGAATTCCTTCTGTTGCATCGATCATGAAAATACACACATCCGAATCTTCAATGGTACGAACCGAACGCAATACGGAATAGTACTCGATGTCTTCTGTTACTTTCGCTTTTTTACGGATTCCTGCAGTATCGATCAGCATGAAATCAAAACCAAAAGCTTTGTAACGCGTGTCGATTGAATCGCGGGTAGTTCCTGAGATATTCGTTACAATATTTCGTTCTTCACCGGTTAGTGCATTGATCATGGAAGATTTACCCACATTCGGTTTCCCGACAACTGCGATACGAGGCAAATTCGCTTCTTCCTCCCCACGCGGGTCTTCCTTGTCAAAATATTTAACCACTTCATCCAGGATCTCTCCTGTTCCGGAACCATTCGCTGCAGACAGATCGAATACTTCACCCAAACCAAAAGACCAAAACTCGGCAGACATTCCAACACGGTCGTTGTTGTCCACTTTGTTGGCGATTACTAATATCTTCTTTTTGGATTTGCGCAAAATTCCTGCAACCGTTTCGTCCAGGTCTACGATTCCGGTTGTTGCATCAACCACAAACAAGATCACGTTTGCTTCTTCGATTGCAATTTCAACCTGCTTACGGATTTCGCCTTCAAAAATATCTTCCGAACCCTTTACATATCCTCCGGTATCGATCACCGAAAAAGGAATTCCGTTCCATTCACCACGGCCATAGATCCGGTCGCGGGTTACACCACTGACTTCTTTCACGATGGCATGAGAACTTTCGGTTAAGCGGTTAAAGAGGGTGGACTTTCCTACATTCGGGCGTCCTACGATGGCAATTATATTTCCCATTTCTTGTTTTTTAGACGTACTTCACAGCACTGCGTTATAGATAATCCCGGGACTTAATACCCGTACTTTTTCAATTTTTGTTCACTGGCTCTCCAGTCTTTGTCCACTTTTACAAAAGTCTCCAGGAATACCTTTTGACCCAAGAAAGCTTCCATATCCAAACGGGCATCACGGCCAATACGCTTCAGCATATCGCCTTTCTTCCCGATAATGATTCCTTTTTGTGAATCGCGCTCCACAATAATCAGCGCGCGAATATGCGTAATGTTTTCAGCTTCTTTATACGATTCGATTTCAACCTGGCATGCATAAGGAACTTCTTTATCGCAGTGCAAAAAGATCTTTTCACGGATCATTTCCGAAACGAAGAAACGCATCGGGCGATCAGACAATTCATCCTTATCGAAGTATGCAGGGCCTTCCGGAGCTAATTGCAAAATGCGGTTCCAGATCACATCAATGTTGAACTTATGCAAAGCGGAAGTCGGAATAATCTCCGCATTCGGAACTTTTTCCTTCCAGTATTGTACCCGTTCTTCCAGTTTCGTTTGGTCGGCTAGATCAATCTTATTCAAAATCAATAAAACCGGAATGCGTAATTTAACGATGCGTTCAAGGGTTTCCTTGTGGTTCATTTCATTTTCGCTCATATCTGTAATGAACAATAAAATGTCTGCATCCTTAAACGAACTTTCTACATAACTCATCATCGCTTCGTGCAGCTTGTACGAAGCATTCACCACTCCCGGGGTATCGGAAAAAACGATCTGGTGATCGTCGCCATTCACCAATCCATGGATCCGGTGACGCGTGGTTTGTGCTTTGGAAGTAACGATGGAAAGCTTTTCGCCCACCAATCCGTTCATAAGCGTCGATTTCCCTACGTTCGGGCTACCAACAATATTTACGAAAGCTGATTTGTGAGACATATTTTAAAAATTTGGTGCAAAGGTACGAAGAAAAAGCGATAGTCTATTGTAATGGAATCAACTTGAAAATGAAGGGAATCCTGGCGCGATTCCTTGTCAATTGGGCTGTTGGCTAAAAAACGGATAAATTGAATAAGAAAAACCTGTTATCAGGCTTCGACTCCACCAAGCCGATCTTAATAAACAGGTTTCCGTATTATTTCGGTTGATCTAGAATGGTTTCTCCTTGGAAATGGAGTCACGGGTATTTTTCTGAACGGCGACGGCTCCGAATATTGCCAGTACGAATGAGAAAGCAAAGAATCCCTTTTCGCTTCCCCACATATTGGCGTTCCACAAGCCAACAATAAGTAAAGCGATGGAAAGAACGGTACAAAACCAGCTGATCCCATAATAAATGTCCGTCACCGGAATTCCCTCCAGGCGATCGCGTACGGTTTTCTGTACACTGATTACTGAAAACAGGGCAAACATGATAACAGTAAAATAATACCCTTTATCCGACAATTGAAGTTCCTTGTTCCCGAATACTCCGGCAAAGTATCCGATTAATCCTGTTCCGAATGCTACCCAACTGGCAGCGATAAATGCAAATGAAGGTTTCTGGTTCATCGTTTTAAGTTTAAATGTTTAGACAAAGATGTGCTTTGCTAATAATTTAGTAAAACGGTTTAGCAATACTTTAGACGAGTGAGTTGCGATTTTCCGTACAGAGATGTTTATATTAAAAGGGAAAGTGTATTTTTACCATATCAGGAAAATAGATTGCTCCTGCTAATTGTAACTTAATAACCAGTATTCATGACTACACTATTACTTCCGGGTTCCGTGCAAAGTGCCGCTCCGGGCCTGCTCGGATTTGACACCAATACCACACTCAATGCCACCACTGCTTCCTGTTTTGTAACCAATGGCTATGCATTCTGTTTCAGATACCTGTCGCGCGGGCATGGACAACAACCCGGCGATCTGAGCTATACGGAAGCCAAAACGATTCTTGAATCGGGATTGGCGCTGGGTGCCGTACAGCATGTTTCCATGCCCGGCTGGACACCGTCTGCTTCATTAGGAACAGAATACGGAACCAATGCTGCTTATAACGCGGCATCCATCGGGTTACCGGCCGGAATGAACCTATGGATGGATTTGGAAGGAATTGCATCGGGAACTTCTGCACAAACGGTTATTTCGTATTCGAATGCCTGGTACGATGCGGTTTTTGCGGCAGGATATATTCCCGGAATCTACGTGGGAGCCAACTGCATCCTTACGGGAGATCAATTGTACAACTCCTTGAAGTACCAGCATTACTGGAAGTCGTTGAGCCAGGTCCCTCCAATTCCTAAACGTGGTTACCAACTGGTGCAATCCTTTGCGAAAGATCCGGTATGCGGCGTCTCCATTGACAAAGACACCACTATGACGGATCAATTGGGAGGAACAGTTCTATGGCTGAAGATCTGAAAGCTACTTGCTGAAAAAGAAACTTTTGATGTGTTTTTTGGGAATTTTAGCAGTTTTCTTTTCCAAAATACTTGCAGAACGCTAAAAAGTGTGTATCTTTGCACAACATTTAACGGAAACGTCTGTTGAATCATTGAAATAGCAAACATCAGTTAAAAGATATATTGCGGGGTGGAGCAGTTGGTAGCTCGTCGGGCTCATAACCCGAAGGTCGCACGTTCGAGTCGTGTCCCCGCTACACAGGACGACAGGGCATCAGAAATGATGCCCTTCGTTATTTCTAGACCTCCCGAAACCCTTGATATTACTGAGATTCTCTGAAAGAAGACATTCACTCTCAATGTTCGATACTCCCCTTTTTTGAAGTCATACACCAAACCCTCAGGAAACAGCATTTTTTGAATTTGCTTCTTATTGTCTACATTCGCAGAAACCCACATTTTAGGGAGATCCAGAGCGATCTCAATTGCTTTTCTGATCATTTTTTCAATGTTCGATAATTTAAAAGTGCTTTTGGAAAGTAATTCACCGATTTGGTTGATTTCCGCCTCACATTCTGCTTTAAATTCCTCGTAAACTTCTTTGTCAACTTCCCCAAGCGCATGTCGTCGTTTCACTTTTTTCAGATCGGCTTCAAGCTTTATCAATTGGTTTTCCAGATTAGTGGTGGATGATTTACTTTCTTCGCTCAATTCGTCGAATGACTCCAATAGGATTGCCTTCATCGGTTCAATGAATTTAGGATCAGCGAGTGTATATGCTCCTAATAGCTCAATGAATAGATTGTGAAGTTTTTCTGCGCTAACATTCTCTTTAGCTCCGTTTACATTGTTTTTATAGTAAGGTCGGTTATTCCTTGACTTTACTAAATACCCCGTAAGGTTCGTTTCATCTGTTGCAGACTTCACAAAACCCTTTAAGGGTAGTTCTTCTTTGTAAGAGTCGTACTGTAATCCTTTCTGACGACGTTCGTCCAGAATTTGGTTGATATGCTGGAAAATCTCTTTGGAGATAATCGGTGGATGCTTGGCTTCGATAGCTTCACCAGGGATTAAAGATGAAACAATCACCCCGCAATAAACAGGATTTCGCAAGTAGTCGTGAAGGTTCTTTCGATCTTTTCTGAATCCTTCACTCCGAAGTTCGTTACAGATCCGAACGTTGTCCCAATTGTATTTGTACTTCAGCATAAATGCTTTGCGAAGCAATTTACCATCTTCGTTGATGACCAATACCGGATCTTTTCCTCGCCCGGGGTTTGTGTTGGTATAACCAAACGGAACAGCTCCGACAATAAACCCGTTTCTCAATTTGTCCTGCATTCCTCCAACTGTTTTATCCCGACGTAGGTCGTTGTCGAATTTTGAGAAAAGCAAAAACAAATCCTGCTGAAATGTACCGGAGGAAGTAGACGAATCTACTTCCTGAGTTGCTGAGAGTGCATAAACACCCTCCTTTTTCAATTTTTCAAGTACTACGGAGGCGCTCATCCCTGATCGGGACAAACGATCATAAGAGTAAACGATAATGAAACTGACGTCTTTTCGACGTTTAACAAATTCGAGCATGCGTTGAAACTCTTTCCGCTCATCTGTTCTAGCGGATTCGTGAGTTCCTCCGAAGTATTCTACTATTTGAATACCTCTTCGGTCTGCGTACATATCGCAATACTTCTTTTGTGTCTCTAAACTACCGTTATTTTCGGCCTGTTCTTTCGTGGAAACACGGGTGTATATTACAGCTCCGTTACTTCTTCTTTGAGCTGGCAGCGCTTTTGCTGTTAATGCTGCAAATGCTTCTAGTGACTTGTTCATTTTTCTTTCCATTACTAATGTGCAAAAGAGCTATTCTACATAGCTCACGCATGGTATCCAAAAATTGTTGTCTAAGTTCGATGCTCATTTTCTCAAATCCTGGGAAGGATTTAAGGCTTTCAGCATTCATTTTTTCAACACGATTTTTCTTGAAACTCTTGATTTTGGTGAGTTCTTTGCGGATGTTCGCAATTAAATCCGTGACCATATTACGAGATATTTTGGTGGTGGTAAACCCTTTAGGGGCTAATTTTTGCTAACTTATGTTAAAACCTTCGAATAAACCTGTTTTATACAGGTTAAAGGTTCTTTTAAACGGCTGATCGCTTGTTAATCAACCGCCTGGAGCGCATCTATGACTTCGTGCTGTTTGTAATAAATCCTTCCTCCCAAGGAGTATGCTTTTAATAATCCCTCTCTGGTCCATTTGCGGAGTGTGGGTGAGGTAATCTGTAAAAACGCTACAGCTTGTTTACAGGTAAGTAAAACAACAGCTGATTTTGATTTCTTTGCTTTCATGACGGTATTTGTTGTTGGATGAATTCACGAACCGGTGCAATCATCTTTGGATTTTGTGCAAGTGTCAGCGCAATTCCCAAAACAGCTTCGAAATCTACTTCACCAAGTTCCTTTTTGTAATGTGCAAACACGTTAACTAATTGAGATGTATCTAGTCCATTAATCGTTGCTGAATCAGGAACCGGTTTTTCTTTTTGTTCCTGATGATCCTTTGTGTTCAAAACGCCATCCAAAAGGGAGGTATTACTCAAACTGCTGATTAAACCTGCAACTTGTCCGGAAGTATCGTTCTCCTTCGCATCGAGAGCCTTCCGCAATTGTTTAATGGTTCTTTTCTGTCTTTTTACTTTACTTCTCAATTCGGACATTTCCATTCCCTGAGCATAGTCACGTTTGGTTCGGGCTATCAATGCATCCACTTGTATTTGGGTGTATCCGCCTTTCTCGGTTTCCGGTTCTCTTAGAATAAAGGCGTATTTATCCGCCACACGAGAGGAACCTTTGTAAATACAAACACTTAGTTCTTGTGTCCATTCTCCCAAACAGGCTTCGTAGCTATAAAACACGTCCGTATTATTAGTTCTGGGTACTACTGTCAGATGGTCCAGGCGAATTTCGTAATCCCGACTGTTTCCTTGTTTCTGTAGAAAACACAATTGCTCGTAAAGACGTTGGATGATTTCGGTGTTGTAAGGCTGTTTTCTTTCCATGATTCAACGACTAGAAAAGAGACATATCCGGTAGTTCATCCTCCCACTGATTCCGGTTCGATTCATCCGAAGAAAATGCCCGTTCTTTATGAACGACTTCCGGATTATTCGGAATCGGTTCATTCCAGGTTCTGGAGTAAGAAGATTTGTTTTTCCCCTTATTATCTAATGGAGGAGAATCGAATTCTGAAACTTCCTGCTCTAAGTTCGGAACATCATCATCCCATTCCATCCCTTCAACGGTTTCATTTACCGCAATCTGTTCGGGCTCCAATTCGGCAATCTTGTTACTTACTGATTGGGATTCCGTCTTCTGTGACTGCTCTTCTTCCTGGTAGTGCTTTAGTAGCGTGGCATACAACCAACCATCCTTCACATCTTTCAAACGGTCCGTGATAGTCATTTCCGGATGCTTGCGATATTCTTTGGATTTCGCCACGCTATGCGCAAGCGTACTAGCACCGACAACGCGCAAAAGTCCGGATTCATCACCCGTGTAATGCCCTGCTCCCATCAATGCAATGGCAGCAGCCGGAGCAATTTTCCCCAATGAAGCGCTTAATGTGGTTCCCAAACCAACTCCGGCAATATCGGCAACCAGTTTCAACAAGGTATTTTGGACGTTGTTTTTAGTCTGCCTTTCATTAAAACCGGCAAGCAATTGTTTGATGGATGAAGCACCTGGTTCTTTCTGCTTCTCTGCTTTTTTCTTCTTTTTCTTCTTGTCTTTTTTCGAAATCTCATCTGCGTAGAACTCGTCGTCGTCCAACAACTCCATCCGTTCTATTTTTCCCATTGTTTTCATCTTTTTTCTTTTTGTGTTCTTAATCAGGAATAATCCTGGCTTTCATGCACAAAAGTTAAGACGACTACAACCGATGGGGTAGATTTGGGTATTCCCAGGTTGATGAAAAAATGAATTTTAGCCTTTTTGCTGGCTATTTAGAAGTGTTTTGACATCCTTATCAATTAAGTCAAGGATGAGTTTATGGGGTAAAGCCTCAAAAAATGGGCGGATCAAAAGCAAGTTTTGAATCATTTTCGAAGGGCTGGAATGATCAATGGGGCGTTTTAGCTTTTTGTAAATATCGGAATTGGCGATGTCGTTTACCGGAAGTCCTAACAATTGATGTAACAGCATGGCGCAATCCGATATATTCGCTCCTGCTCTTGGCCGAACCCCTGAAGCGGTAAGCAAGTAATGAAAAACCAACGTTTGCTGAGAACGGGTAAATCCAAATTTTGGTTCAGGAATGGAAGATTTTAAAACGATCGTTTGCTCCTTTTCATCCAGTTCTGCGGTAAATAGCATCAACGCCTGGTGATAAGCCAATAGTTCGAATAGATCCTCAGCTTTCATGTTCATCACTTTTCGTTCATCCGATATAATTTCGGTAAGCGTATGATTGGAACTCAGTAGATCCCTGTAATATGCAGGAAGTGCATCGTAAGCGCGAGGACTTCCCGATGTCAATGCCAATAACGCTGCTTCAAGATCCTGATTGCTTGGTTCCTTCAATGCTTCGAGTTGCTCGCTAAACTGCTCAAATGTCCAGGTAACGGATAACTGTAGGTGATAATGGTGTAACCTTTTTAAGGATTGAAACAAGTGAGATAAACCTGGGATTTGCTCTCTTTGACGTTCAATTGAATCACGCGTAAACTGGAGGGAATTTTCAATGCTATTGGATCCCTTCAATAATTCCGAATAGGTGGACTGGAATTTTTGTAGGTAATGGGACGTTCTTCGCTCGATTTGGTCGGAATGAGGATGATTTTCCATGGAAGTTTGATTATACCTTTAGTAACGGAATAATTGCTCATAAATTACAAGGATTATTATCAAAAACTACTTGAAAATCCATTTTAGGGGATTTTCCCTTATTTTCTTAAAACTCCATTGAATAGTAGTGTAATTATCTGTATTTATTGGTTTTTGTCCGTGCGATATAAATTAATAATGATATTCCTTATCTGTATTAATTATAATTGAAAAATAGTTAAAGATTTTCTAACTCTAATTAAATGTAATATTCTAAAATAGATTGAGTTAATAGCTTCCGATCACCCCTTTTCGGGGTTTGGGATGGCAGAGTAAGCGCAATGTTGGAGCAAAGCTTTGTTTGAGGCTTTGCATTTATGGTTTTTTTGGAAGTTGTGAGAATCGGGAGAAGGACAGCTTTACCTGAAATTATATCATTTAGTGAGACATTTTTAGGAAACTGCCTATATTTGCTTTTAAACAGTTTCTCCTCATGAATAGGATAAAGGAAATTTTAGAACAGAAAGGGATAAAGCAGGTTTGGTTGGCTGAGCAACTTGGTAAAAGTTACAATATGGTTAATTCTTATGTTCAAAACCGCAGACAGCCTAGTTTAGACATATTAAATCAAATAGCAGAAATACTTGATTTAGATGTAAAAGAACTTATTGTTTCTAATAAAGAGAAACAAATAGAAGAATACAAATGATTGTATAATAAGAAACTTGTAATGAATAAATTAGAGACAGAAATAATTCCCTTGAATGGTCAATTAGACTTATTGAATTTATATGACCGAAAAGTACCTCATATCACTAAATATATGGGGTCAAAGAGAAGTATTTTGGATTTTGTCATTGGTGCTATTGACGAAATATATACAGCCGATAGTAAGGTGTGCGATTTGTTTGCAGGAACGAGTGTTTTATCGGGTGCTTTGGGTAAGCTAGTTCCAATGCATTCTAATGATATTCAAGAATATTCATCTGTATTGTCTAAAACATATTTATCAAATTATGATTGGGGAAGACATAGTGAAACACTTTTAGATGATCTCTTAATCGAAGCAAATGCGCATGTTAGAGATTTCAAAGAGAAATACCCCAACTTAATTTACACTTATTCTGCCGAAATGACGATGAAACAATTCGTTCATTTGGAAAAACAGCAGCAACAATTATTAGATTTAAACTTTGATAATTCTTCATACCATTTATTTACAAAATATTATTCTGGAACATATTGGTCATTTGAACAATGTTTATGGATTGATGCTTTACGGAGAGTTGCGGAAGATTACAGAGATACTCCTGTATACTATGTTATTCTCTCAAGTCTGATGTACGGTATGTCCTATTGCTCTCAAAGTACGGGACATTATGCACAGTATCGTGATGCAAAAAATGAGTCTTCTAAAAATGACATATTGATTTATCGTTTGAGAGACATCAGACCTTACTTTGAATCTAAGTTTAATCAGCTCAAACAGCATTTGGGAGGTAATGATCTTGGGCATACAGTTACTTCGTTAGATTACCGAAAGTGTTTAGATAAAATAGAACCGGGAACTTTGGTTTATGCTGACCCACCTTACGCGTTTGTTCACTATTCAAGATTCTATCATGCCATGGAGACATTAGTTAAATATGATTACCCTCAAGTTGATCACAAAGGAAGATACCGTTCAGACAGACATCAATCTCCTTTTGGAAGAAAAACCGAGGTGAAGAAAGCCTTTCAAGATCTGTTCTTAGGCATTAAGAAGAAGAAATCAAATCTTATTCTGAGTTACAGCAATACGGGTATGATTTCGTTAGAAGAAATCATTCAAATAGCAACGGATAGCATAGGCAAAATTTATGATGTGAGTTATAAAGAACAAGATTATAAACATAGCACAATGGGGCGTAGTGACGATAAAAATAAAGATGTTAAAGAATATCTGGTAATTGCTAAATTAAGATAGTAGTAATGACAAATGTTGACTTCAAAAAACTAAAAACATCTTGGACGAAATATGATATCGTTCAGGTAATGGAAGTGATTCATAGTGTTGAAACCATTGATCGATTCAAGAAAAAAGAAGCAGGAATAGATGAACCGATTTTAAGATCATTCTTAGGAATTAAATCTCTTCAAGATGCTACGCCGAGTTATTGGATTGAAATACAGAAATTTCCTAAGGAAAAAAAGCTTTTCGCTTTATTTTCACTGCTTTTTACTCATGGAGAAATTGTGAATGATTTTGCAAAAAAGTATTCATCTGGTGAAATGAAAGGAATCTTCATCGTTGAAAGCAAACATAAGCAATACACCAATATCAGAAGTGCTTTAGTCGAGTCAGGAGCTTCAGATCCTTCCTTTAGAAGGAAAGAGAGGGTACCTTATGATTTTTCTCCAATTTTTCAAAATTCTGAAGTTGGTAAACTATTCAAACTGGTATTATTTGAACGAATTTCAAGATTAGTTAATCTACAAAATTCTTCCAACGAAGACTTCTATACGATATGTTTTAGAAATAATTTTCATAAAGCATTAAGTGTTTCTGAAGAGCAATTTAGAATGTGGATTGAAGGAGAAAATGTTTCGGAAGCAGGATTTATAAAATCAGTTAATATCGCAGATTTTCTATCTATAGAAAATGTGTTGTTAGAATTTAATAATTCAAACGAGATATATTTTCTAGGTGAAAATGGAGATGGAAAATCTTTAATATTAATGGCTACATACTTAGCTTTTAATGGTAACTATATCACGGAAAAAACAGATCAAGAAAAAACAGGCAAAGCATCGGATATATTAAGGAATAATAAAAGAATTCAATTGTCTGCTATTGACGAATATGGTTCCGAGTATAATCCTCAGAGGGGATTATTTTTAAATAATTTTTTTGCATACGGTACACACAGAGGGAGGGTTAGTACAGATAATCCAGAAGAATATGGATTTATGTCTTTGTTTGATAGCGATGAAACAATGATAAATCCAGTTTCTTGGTTAAAGGATCAAAAATTACTAGAACTGGAAAAGAGTTTAGATAAGAACAATGCAATCGGTGAAGAAAAGGATTTACCGAATTCTTTTTCTGTTGTTGAGTTAGAGGAAATGTTTTTTGATTTATTAGAAAAGCATGTTGAAATTAAAATTGATGGAACAGGAGTATCATTTAAAGAGAAAAATGCTACTCTAACATTTGATCAACTTTCAGAAGGTTATAGGAGTATTTTGATATTTGTTTCAGATTTGATTTATCGATTGAATAAAAATGCCAAAGTAGGTCAAAGAATTAAAGACCTAAAAGGAGTTGTTCTAATCGACGAAATTGATTTACACTTGCATCCAAAGTGGCAAAGAACTGTAGTGAAAAAATTACGAAGTATATTTCCGAATGTACAATTTATCTTCACCACTCATAGCCCTACAATAGTTCAAGGGGCTTCTGATGATGCAATTTTATATCGTGTTTATCGTAATCCCGAAAATGGTAAAACAAAGGTAAGTGATCCTTATCTTAGAAAAGACCTTAATCGATTAATGATTAATACACTTATTACATCCCCTTTATTTGGTTTGGAGGACTCTCGTCTTAATTCTGAAGAGGATTATGCAGATACAAGTGAAACCTATTTATTGTATCGAATAAATCGAAAGCTAGATAACACCATAACGGAACAAAGGAAGGCAGGCAAGATATTCTTGAGTGATGCAGATATAGATGCTATGATTCAGCAAATTATTAATGAAGAACTAGGAAATAAAGATGATAAAAATAACTAAAAACTTAGATAATATTCCTGAATCATTAAAACCTGCTTTTACTGATTTGTTTCCAGATCGTATAGGAAAAAAAGTTGTTTCGATTCCACAACAGTCAAAAAAAACTCATGAACGGAGAATGCAAGTTATTGAGGCAGGATTTTATCCTAGTGAAGATCCTGCAAAGACTATATATTTAACCAGTGAAGATAACTCTAAGTCAAAAATTGCGACAAAAAATTATAATTCCCGATATAAAGTAGATGATGTTAAAGAAGCATTGATCTTAATATATAATGGAAAATGTGCTTTCTGTGAACAGAAAGAGGAATTATCGCACATCGAACATTTTAGACCTAAAGACATATATTATTGGCTTGCATTCTCTTGGGATAATTTGTTAATGTCATGTCCAACGTGTAATACACACAAAGGAACCGATTTTGAAATTGATGGCAACCTCGCAATTTTTGAAAATACGGAATTAAATATCCGAAATATTAATACTAGTTCAGCAATATATGATATTTATGAAATTCCTAAAATGGTTAATCCAGAGGTAACAGATCCTGAGGGTCAAATTTACTTCGAAAAAGATGGAGTAATTAAATCTGACGATGATCGTTTCTCATATACTATTAAAACTTGTAAGATAGACCGAAAAAGTCTTAATGATCGCAGGAGAAGTCTTTTAGATAGGTTTAGGGAACATGTTCGAGATGCTTTTATTATAAATACCACGAAACATGATCAACAAGTCGCGATAACTACTAATACAAGAAACTTCATAACGGATTCAATGAATGAAAGTGAAGATTTTTTGGCATTTAGACGATATGCAATTGCTAATGATTGGATCAATGATATTATTAAGGATATGAATTAAATTGATACGATTGGTATCTGATTAATAAAAAGAATTTAATGTTTATGAATAAGTTTCAAATAAACCTGAATGTAGGTAATCGCTTTTGGACACCGAAAGGATTAGGTGCAATGGGTATGGAACCAGCTCAGGCCATTGCTGAACTAGTTGCAAATTCACTTGATTGGCGCGCCGAAATTGAAGGTATAAAACCTCTAATTCAAGTCATCGTTTCTAAGAATTCGATAGAAGTAAAAGATAATGGTGTTGGAATGACGGCTGAAGAGCTTCAAAATGCTATTCAGGTTTCAGTAGCAAATGATAATCTCCGCCCTTCTCTACGTGTAAGAAAAGGTATGTTTGGAATGGGTATGAAAGTTGCCTGCTTAAGCTTGGGATGGAAAATCACGATTCATACTCGTTCAATAAGCGAAGAAAATATTGAAAATGTACTTTCACTAAATACAAGAGAATTAGATTCAGACGGAGTTGACAACGATTATAGAAATAATATCACTGGAGAATCAACTGAAAATTCACTAAATGGTCCGTTGAGAGACTGGTTGTCGGGAACTTCAATTCTTATTGAAGATTTAAGTCATCGTTCTTTGACAGCAATTGCAGTTAGAGATTCTCTTCAAGAGTTTTTTGGTCCTGAGATTGCTATAGAAAAGGTTCAGATCCAAATCGTGGATGGAGAAAATGGAAAAAAATATGATTGTGAAAAAGTTGAAGTTCCTGTTTATGATAGTACAGTAATAAATCTTGACGAACTTAACTTGTTCATCGATGATGAGAAAACTGGTGAACCTGTTCAAATTAAAGGTTGGCTTGGGCTGATGAAAACAAGTTCATCTGGTTTAGGGAAATGGGGCTTACATTTATTTAAAAACAATCAAATAATAGAAAGATTTCACCAATTACCTAGTAGATTGGGAGGGCTAATGCCAAAAAACCCTCACCCTAAATTTGGTAGAACCTATGGAGAAATCCATCTGGATATGTGTATGCCTTCATTTCATAAAGTTGGATTTGATTATTCAAAAGAAAGTTGGAAGAAAGCGACTGAAGTCTTAGAAGCATCGATCACTACAATTATGTCTGCATCTGAAAAATTTAAGGTAAGTGATCATGAGAAGGTAAAAGAAACGATCAAAAAAGTTCAAAAGAATAAAAGAGCTATAAAAAAAGCCCTTTCTAATATTAAGTCAGGGGGAGAAACGAAAGAGACTCCAGAAAATGCTATCATTCTCAATACAGGAGATTGGTTTATAATTGTAGACCCGATTATAGACAAATTGGGTGTAAATGAAAAAAATAAACCCTGGATTTATCATTTTAGAAAAGAATCCAGAGAACTTGCAATTATTATCAATGAAGAATCTCCAGTTCACAGAAACCTCATTAGTGGTAATAGTGATGACAAATCAATTTCTCTTTTACTAAGTTGGGCTATATCAGATTGCATTCTATTACTATTATGTGAAGAGTTTAATTATGAATTGAAAGAGGCAGTTGCCTTTCGAGATGAGCAATTAGTTTGGTTAACATCTGAAAAAGTTGCAGGAAATGAAGGATAAGTTGAAACTATTAGATTCATCTATCCCTCTCCAAAAGCGATATGATGATTTTCTACTCTGGCAATCATCGATTAATTATGTTGTCATTGAGCTCTTAGCTCAAGAGCTTGGCTTAAATGTAAGTGAAGTTGCAGTTTTCAATGAATTAGGTGAATTGGAAGACGATGAGTTTGCCGTTATTGATAAAACTGGATTTGATATCGGGCTTCTTTTTATTGTAGTAAAAGCTCCTGAGAAGATTAGAAGGATTATGTATGACCGTTCTGATGAAATTTTAAAGTCTTCCCAACCTTTAACTTTTCTCAAAGAAATAGTTGATGAGCATAGTGATTATACTAGTATTCATGAATTGGTAAAACAAATTTCTGGTGATTGCTGGAAATCAGTATCTAGTTATTTAAAGCAAAGAAATCTGACGTCGGGCACTATCAACACTGGTATTAGGAATATGCTTAGGCAAGTAGGAGATAAAATTAATAAAAACTCAGAGGTAAGTGAGAGACAATATGATTGGATTGTTAGGGCGGTTGAGCATGACTATGCACAATCGTTAGGGATTTTTACTAACGAAACAATTGAAACTGAGTTTTCTGATGATTATCAAGTTATTATTAAGATTCATGAGCATATAGAGAAATATGATACAAACTAATGCTGAGATATTTAGTCACAATGTCTTCAGTCTCCCAAAACAAAGAGATGAAAAAAATATTGAGGACTATTTAAATAATATTTATACTGATTATTTAAATCAGCTTAAGAAGTTTGATGGTGATTTGGGAGATCAAGTAAAATCTAATATTTTGTTTATAGAAGACCAAATCAAAAAAGTAAAAGAGAGTCTTGCATTTTATTTACAAGGCTTCCCAGCTTTAGCTTACACGACCTTATCTGAAGCGTTAAATTTACTGGATGACAATAATTATTTGCCAATTCAAAAGGCAGATTTAGAAACTTTTAATTCCCCATTTTACCGAATAAGGACTTCTAATAATAAGACTTTAAAGAGAGAGGAATTATTTCATATACCTTTCGAGTTAAGGGAAAAAGTATCTACTCAACGATATAGTATTCCAGGTTTACCATGTTTATATCTAGCGGATTCTATTTTTGTTTGTTGGGAAGAACTTGGGAGACCAAATAAAGATACCTTTCAGGTTTCAAGAGTTGATATTTCCCAATCAAAATTGAAATTTTTATTTTTTGATACTTCTTTAAATGAAATTAAAAAGAAATGTTTTCCGACTAAAAATCCTGAAGGTAAATTATTAAACTTATTGATTCCATATCTTTGCTATTGGCCAATTTTGACAGCTTGTTCTCTAATAGTCAAAAAACCTGATGATGTCTTTAAACCTGAGTATATCATTCCACAACTACTTTTGCAATGGATAGTTTCTTATAAAAAAGTAGATGGAGTAGTTTACAAATCAAATAGAATAAAAGTCTCCAAACATAATATTGGAACTTTTCGAAACGTGGTTGTACCAGTTAAAAAAATTGAACCGAAAGGATTATGTCCTCAATTGAAGAAGAAAATAAAAATTACAAACCCCATTTCGTACCAAATTCTTGAAATATCAGGTAATAAGTCAGTTGCGAAAAATGTAGATGTTTCAGACTTACATAGAGTAATGTATATAGAATTGATGGAAGGAGAGAAATCGGCTTATTCAGAAACGATTTTTGGTAAGTTAGAGGAGAAATTAAAATTTATACAAGCCAAACATCTCTAAAATTGTCTATTCCTTCACTAATGCTTACTTGGCGTAGGCACAAGTAATTCTTGAACATTTACTTCAAGGGCTAAAGCAATTTCTCTAAGAAGCTTAACTGTCGGTTGACTTTCATTATTACAAATTCGCGTAATGGTGTTGGGAGTTTTATTTACCATTTCAGCTAAAGCTTTTTGAGAAATATTCAATTCAGCCAAAACAACTTTTATTCTGTTCATTCGAATCTTCTCCTCTTTGTCTTTAGTCATTGTAATTTGTTTTAATCTAAAAATATTCATAAAATGAATGAAAGCATACATTTTACAAAGGGATCAGAAAGAATAGGAAATCAAAATAAATACATAAATTGAATTATTTAATTCTTAAAATTTGTATTAAATGTATTTTAGTGTATATTTGAATTGTTTAAAACTTTTTTATTTTACGAGAAAATAATTAGCAATATGTCAAATAGTACCTTTGTAAAGAAACAAAGAAAGGTACTTCTAAAATATTAAGAGTAGCGTTAGCTATTAGGTCTTGTCTCACGAAATCGCCAAATTTAGTACACAAGAACTGATAGACTAACCACTCCCAGGAAATGGGCGTGGTTGTCTTTGGTTTATTGTGTACAAGGCGTTTGGCGATGCCTGTGAGACGATAAGCTAAGCACCACGCCTGCTTGTTTTATCGACCTCCTGTTTTGGTGCTGAACGGGAATAAACCTTCTCCAAATGGAAACACTACCACACGCATCAATAGAAACCCAAAAGACATTCGTTTGTAATGAAATGATCATCATAAACCTGATTAAGCAGGATTTGATTAACTGGAAAATGATCCAGTTGCTTCAAAACATGCAAGTTCGCGCCGATGATTATCAGTTGGATATTGGCTCTATCATTTTTGAGATAATGGACCTGGAGGATCGGAAAGATGTGGATGAACTGTTTGAGAAGTATGTGGAAATGTCACGACCAATCCTAAGACTAATGGTTGGACAATCAAACCGAAAAATTGATGTGCTTGCTTCTAAGATTTATGAGTACCTGGAAGAGATTACTAGGAATTGTGAGCATCCTTAAAAATATTTCCACTAGAGGATCTGATCATCGTAAATAGTTTACGACATGAACCCACTACATTTGTATTTCTAATGTTTAAAATTCAGTGTAACACATTAATAAAATTGAATTTTATAATAGAAATACTAATTTTAGCACCAAATTAATTACCACTATTGAACTGAAATCTTATGCTATTAAATTTTCTTAAAACACCTAAATCATTTATTGCATTCTTCTGTTTGCTAAGTATTCATTCATTTTCCCAAGTGATTGGAGGACGGAACAATTCAGAGATGACACCAAAGGTTTCCGAACCGGCCAATATCAGTTCCGGCGGTTTTTCGGGTGATGTAAATTTGTTTTCAGGAGCTTACAGCTCATCCATTCCTTTGGGTTCGGTTTCAACTCCCGGCGGATTATCTTATGCTTTGAGCTTGAATTACAACAGTTCCTTTTCTGTGGGAAATACTTCACCTATTTCCAAAGGAATTCCTTATGGTGATGGCTGGAATTTAAACATCCCAACGGTTTCAATTGAATCTGAAGTATTCAATACATTTACAAATATCAATTACTGCCAGGAAAATACACCGGGAATCGCAACACCGCTGGAATATTTCAATGCAGGGGATAAAGCATTAAACGAGGGTGATCTATATTGGTATTCTCCTTACATTAATATACCCGGAGTTGCCAGCGGAAGGGCAATCTTTAAATATATTGATGAGAATGACAATCAGGCTGTTGTATTTGAATTAAATGCGTTTGAAACGCACGTAGAAATTCGCTTCGATAGTGAAGGCTGGACTATTATTACTGATGACGGAACAATCTATGAATTAAGTACTGCTATTCAATCATTCAATGCACCGGCAAACAAGCGTGTTTTATATTATCCACCAAATGCAACACAATCGGGAAATATAGCATGGGATGTGGTTTCTTCCAATGGTTATAACAGCAGTTCCACAGCAGGTTTGGTGGCAAACTCCATCACTCCAAAGCAGCGTTATAATTTATGGTACTGCAATGCCATCAGACACAAAAACAAACCTTTCCAGAGCATTGTTTTCTTTTACAAAGGATATGGTAAGTTCAACTATTTCAAAGAATTTGACCAGGAAGCTTACAAATACGCGGCTTCTACGCTATTCGGGAGCTCTACTTTTTCCATGGAACAGGATTTCTCCTGTTATTCGGATCTTTTGCTAAATAAAATTGAATCCTATTCGATTGACGGACTCGTTAACCGGCTTGAATTAAAGTACGAAACGGAAAAATCCATCATCGGAGCCAATCCTGCTGAATTAATTGCGTTTAACCAATCCGATAACGGCCGCCTGGATAGTCTTTACAGCTATCAACAGGTATTTAAGGACGATTTGAACGATAATATTTTACATGAATGGAAAAGATACAAGCATACCAAGTCAAGTTCAATTACGAACGCAAATAACGTCAATCCGCATAATCCTTATTTAGCTGACAATGGATATCTAAGAGATACTGTTTCGGGTAATTATCCTATTCCCTTTGATCACAGCTTCCTGGAATCACCACGTATACTGGATGAATCGCTGATCGCGGGAGATATTTATGAAGTCAGATCATCCATTGCACGTACTAATGCGCAAAATTTGCGTTATGGGAATTCCACTATCGATATTTCAGTTGTTACTGGGACACTCGGTAACCTGAACAATACAAACAATGCCTTTAACCAATTTGATCACAATGTAGGTAACTATTACAGCGATGGTGCCGAAGCTTATAAGAAAACCCGCGGAATCAATTTATTCTCCACTTTTAATATGGCTTTAAAATGGACTTTGTCTTATACTGAAAATTCGAAGCAGACATCCAATTTATTTGTCATGCCTAATTTCCCAACCAATTTTCATGGACTTAACATCCAGATCGGTCCTGGAAATTCAGATATGAATTACAATGCGCAGCCATCAGATGTTTCTGAGACAGATACTTCGGGTTTTGTAAAGGTTCATACCGACATGGCTTATTATTACCGTTATCCAAGCTCCGTAAATTCTGCTGCTGATATCAATTCCAATTTCGGTGTCGGGATGCCGTGGGCACAAATGGCGCCGATCTACAAAAAAATGGTGACTGCTCTGAATGCATTCACATCAACAAGCGATCCGTTGAATACGGTATTCAATATGTGGTGGAACCTGGATAATCCGAGCGGTACGCCATATACTCATGCAAATTGTCCAACTAAAATGGACAGTTCAGTTACTTTAAATGAATTGGAAGTGATCCGCTATTCCAAGAACCCTTATATGCTTAAATATGTGGAGTTCTATAATGTAAACGGAGAGGTCGGCGGGCCAACAGAAACAGGGCTGCATCTGATAGCAAAGAAAAAATTGGAATATACCAGTGCAAGAGAGAAAATCCTGGAAAATTACGATTATGAGGATGCCGATACTCTGAGATACAAACCCAATTTAAGGCAAGTATTTGTGTTGTTAAGTAAAGTGCGTGATATGCCTATTAACGGACAAACAGACACTACTTTGTTTCCAACCACTTTTTTCTCTTATGATACCTTTAAAAACAACAACGTTATTTATGACCAAAGCGAACCTACAAATCCTTTAGCAGGGCATGCAGGAAAGATATTGAGTAAAATTACCGATAACCTGGGTGGAATTACTCAAATCGAATATTACCAGTCTACTTTTGTTGATAACAGAACTATTTACACATCCTCCACAACCTTTAAACAAAACTGTTCGGGGTTATCTTCTCCTCCACCATATGGATTGTCCTCTGCTATTACTGTAAGCCCCGTTGTGAAAACTGTTTTAAAAAATGACGAAGATGATTTGGTGAAAACGGGCGCTTCAATTACTAATACCGCTCATAAAAAATGGACTTATGACTTTGCACCTTCTTCCAGGGTTTATAAACAGACTCAGATAAATATCCACATTCCGAATTTTTTCAACACTCGGATTACATCAAAGGACATCGGTTTTAAAAATGTAACCGTTTATGGCCCGACGCTGACTGAAGGCGGAAACAACTATGTAAACAAGACTGTTTACGAACATTATGGGTACCAAGACACTTCTGTTTCTGGAAACTGGACCCCTTCAATTCAAGATTACCTGTATCACGGTAAACTAAAATCAGTGAAAGAATACGATTCAAACAATAAAATGTTTACAGAAAAGTCCATCACTTATGACCACACACTTGCCTATAAAAATGGTTATGAACGTCCTAACCCTGTGAAGCACAATTTGATTTGGGAGCAGGAATACGATAACCCGGGCAATAATTATGAGTACCGTGATTATTACCTGAACCAGCCGCTTACTTATGTATATGGAGGAAATACTTATGTTGGTCAAGCGGCATATAAGTACCTGGATGTTCCTGTTTTAAACGGATCAGGAGGGGCAATGGAAAATGCCAAATCCCTCGAGTTTTATTTTTATCCGCAATTGAAGGCACATTCCAGTAATCCGGAATATTTGTTCCATTCCTACTTTGTCAAAAAAATGGAAGAAGTCAACCGCAAATACGACGATTATTTGTACAAGCAACCGATTATTTCTTCCGGGACTTTACCGGCTCCGTATGTCTATACAGGCGCCAACCCTTTCGGGCCCGGACATACCAATCCGAGGGTCTACAGTGCACCTTTGGCAGGTTCTCAAATTGCAGTTATTAATTCTGCATCCGCAAATAATATCGTAGATACATTGATCGCTAATACACCTATCATGGATTCGGTATTATACCACGTCATAAATACTACCCGACTGTCTGACCAGCAGAAAATGAAAGTGATGATGGCCCAGGGAAATTTAAGTAACCTGACCTTAAACCGGTTCATTGCCAAATTTGGTTCGAGCCTGGTATCAACCTCTATTTCTCCCGTGTCAGTCATAAATCAGCAAAATTATATTGCCGATGAGGTTTTGATTACTTCGGCACAGTATACTAATTTTAGATGGAGTACTGATTTTGTCGAAGCATTATTCCTGAAGAATGAATATTTATCGGAACAAGTGATCGGAGCCCTAGCTGATGGAAGTTCACGCTACTTCAGCAGCAATTCCTTCATGAAGATTATGAGTATCCAACCTCAGTTCAGTGAAACTTCGATTAATAAGATCATCCATTCCCGCTATTTAACACCTGCAACACTAAGTACTATTCTGAAAAACCAGGTGATCACGGATGCCAATTTTTCTGAGATCATTGGGAATTCAACCATTTTAAACAATACGATTGTTGAGATTATTGAAACCGGGAATAAATACCCCTCAGTGGATATCTTTTATAAACTCATGGAACGCAGCCCTGCTTTTAGTGAAAGTGAAATGGAACGCATTATTGCAGTTGCAAACCGGGATATTGAACCGGATGTTCTATCTTCTCTAATCGCTATTTTTGGAGATAAACCATTCTTAGTTGGGTTCACATTCAAAGGAAATCCGTTAGATGCTTATTGTAACAATACCTCACAGAGTTCTTGGAATTATATAGAAACAAAAACGACCTATGAATATTACGAAGCGGACTACAGGGGAACTTCCAAAGGAAGAGCTTATAAAGTTTTGATGGGATTGGAAGACATTCCTGGAAGAACAGTCTCCTCATCGGATATTTTTGGAACGGGTGGAACCAAAACAGTCGATTCCCTGCGCTTGAAACACGAACCTTCATGGCAAGTGTTTAGCGTAACCAATTCCTCGCCGCATCTGCCTACAGCAAAAGATGAAAAACAGTATTTCTACTTGTATGATCTGAAGAACCGCTACGACCGTTATTGGTATAACTACGATATCAAAACGGTAGACGGAATCGGAACCCAGTATGATCCTGTCTTATTGAACCAGGATTTGGATACGGTCATGTATTCTTACCGCTGGGATCCAGCCTATATTGAAACCTACACAACAGGAAATGTACCGGCACCGGAATTACCTAAGTATGACGGGATGACCAGAAGCCGCCAGTATGCCATGCGTTCCACCCCCTTCCAGCAGACTCATATTACCAAGAACCAGCGGGATGCTAAGGAATTGCGCAAAAGTGAATATTATCTCTACGATGCGCGTTGGCAGATCGATGCTTTTTCCATGAATCAAACCGTGGAATACAACGGTCCTTCCTGTCCGGAAATAGGAACACCTCCGGTAAATCCTGTGAGCTGTGCATCTTGTGTGCGCTGGAAATATGGAACAGAGCAGGAATTTTTAGCTCAATTGCCTTTCAACTACTGCTTGTGGAAAGATCCGGTAATAGGCTATTATGCTTGCCCCTCAAGTATCAATTACGCCCTTTGCAATACTGGTGTTGAACTGGTTGGCTGTAATCCGGATATCCCGATAGAGGAAGAAGAAGGCGGACCAGCGCAACTTCCAATTCTAACAGATGTTCTGAAAAGATCCCTACAGCTACGTTCCACTATCATTCAGCTAGATACGATTTTAGATGCCGTATCAACTACTTTCTCTGCAAAACGTTTTGACCGCAGTAATACGCAGGTCGCCGATTTCTATGTGGATTATGCGGGTGTGGATGCCAATGGATTTGTCCACCCGTTCAAAATGCTCTTCCCGTACGATACGCTAACCACTTCCAAAATACATAAACGTAACCAGCATTTACAGCCTACACTGATCTCGAACCAGGTAGGTTTACAGACAAAATTCTATTACCATACTACCAAGATCAACTGGAATGTAGATACCAACTGCAGCAACCCGAATTATAGTTTCTTGTACAATTACTCCTCGGTCAATACTCAGAATATCGGGCTACCGGTACGCGTAACAGTTGGTTACGGGCGCGCGGATTCCCTGACCACTGTTTATGAATATACCAATGCCGGACAGGTGAGCAGAATGATTTCTCCTTCCGGTCATTATTTTGATTACGGATTCGATGAATTTAATCGCCTATCCCGAGTTATGGAAAATGGAAACCATTTACTTTCGCGGAATGAATACCAGCTTTGGAAACACAATTTTGACCTTACGTTTAAACAGCGAACCGATCAGAATTATGTGTATTCGGTGCTTTACCAGAACAACACGGATACTGCCAATACACGGGAATTCCAAAAAGCATTTATGGATCCTTTGGGTAGAAAGGCCGGGGTAGTGAAAGCTTACCGGGATGAAGGTGCGATCCAGATTTCAACAGGATCGGTGGATTATGACAACTGGGGACGTCCTAAAATCGAACGAAAACCTTTCCAGTTTATAGATTCGATTCCAGTTACGTCTTTGAACCCCATTTTATACAAGTACAACCTGGGAGCTTCTTTATATAGTGAAACCAAGTATGAAAACAATCCCGGCTCACTGGATATCAGGCATTCGGACCCGGGAATAAACATCGCAGATTCAACTGCCGTGAAAAAACAAACCTGGTTCACAAACGATATTTATTTATCATGCGAACTGGGTCTTAGCAGAACAGAGCTCAACCTTATCATGAGAAGTGGATCTACCGGTAGTTTCCGTTTTGTAAAAACTTCCGTAAAAGACCAGGACAATAAAGAAAGCATTACTTATACCAATGCTTTGGGACAAACAGTTGCCACACTGGCCTGGACTGCTGCCAATGAGAAAGTAGTGACGCTCTACGTGTACGATTCTTACGGCAATCTTATGAAAACTATCAATGCACTGCGCCAGAACACCGACTACCAATACAACCTGCAGGGGCAGCTGATCCGTGAAACGAATGTAGATGGCGGTCAAAAACGATATATCTATAATAAACATGGGAAAATAAGTGCCGTTCAAGACCAGCTGGATCGCAATCACCTGGATGCTCTCAGTGTTCCGGAACCACGCTACCGCAAGTTTGAGTACGATATTTACGGCAACCTAACAGCTCAGTCGCTGGTAACTAATCCTTATCAGATTAACCCCTTTTGTTTTGAATCTCAAAACATCGGATTACCGGGAGATCCGGATTATTTCCAATATCAATTCTCCAACCGCATGACGCAGGATTGGCTAATAAGATACAACACGGCTGACCCTATCAACGGCGGCCCCATGCCAATTTTTGGTCTACAGGTCATAGCATCTGTTACTACTGTTCAAAAAGAAAAGGAAATGGTTTATGGAACCTCTCAAATTTATCCGAGTACACTTGGAAAATTGATTGAATCTTATTCTTACAACTCCGACGGTTCCAATGTAATCCAAAAAGTAGTCTGCACCTACAATGCGGAAGACCTATTGGCAAGTCAGGCGATTATACAGCATCCAACGAATATTGCAGTAAATGACCCTTATCAGGTAAAGGCTACCATTCTCTATTCGGTTTATAATTTCAGGGGATCTTTGGTAGAACAAAAACTGGACATGGGAAGCAACGGCTCGGTAGAAATGAAATACTTCTACGATTACGACCAGTTTAACCGCTTACAGCAAGTGTTTGCCGCACAGGGTGATGTGAGCAATTCGAACAATGCAACACGTATCTGCTCTTATGCTTATGATAATGCACGTGGCACAGTGGTTTCCAAACGCCTTCACGGCGAGACGGATGCACCAGCTCAGATAATCCCGCTTTCTTATGACGATAGAGACCGACTTACCGGAATAGGAAATAGCAATACTTTATTCCGGGAAGAACTCTATTACGATGCAGTACCGGTTCCTTCCTATGGTTTATCGGCTGTTACACAGGCAAACGTATTTAACGGAAATGTGAAGGGAATCAAAATAAATTATACTTTTAGTACAGCAAGTAATTCTACATCCATTCCATTGTTCTCAAAAGAAACCATATACGGCTACAAGTACGACAGGATCAACCGCCTGGTCGCTGCTGATGCCTTATTGGGAGATGCAATCGATGCGCAGTTTGGGAATCCTTCAAACCTGAACCCAACGACTTCTTTAGGCATTGGTGATGAGCTTTGGAAATACGACCGAATCGGGAATATCATCCTGCAAGAGCGTACCAAAATTGATTCGCTCATCAACCTGGGTTCCGATAAAGAAGCATTCACCTATACCTATTTCAACGGGAACAACCGTCTGAAAAAAGTAGAAGACGCAATTAGTACCGATGTACGTAATTATGACTACGACGACAACGGGAACCTGCTCACCGATTCTTACCGCAATATTGATGCAACGGCTTATATCCGTGGAACCTATCCCTACCGTGTCACTCAGGGATCAACAGATTCCTATTACCTGTATGACAATGGAGACCAGCGCATTTACAAAAAGGTAACTGCAACGTCCGGAACAACCCAGGAAATGTACATCAAAGACGCCTCAGGAAGAGATTTGAGTATTGTGAAATTCACCACGAGCGGTGGCACAACGCCTGCTATCGAATACTTTATCTACGGAACAGACCGCACAGCGCGCATTACAAAAGAAGATTCCGATGCAAAGATCAACGTAAAAGAAGCAACATATTTCCTCTACGATCACTTGGGTAATACCCGCGTAGCGTTTATGGTTGATTCAGTTAATGTTCCTATTATCATTAATGCAGTGGATTATTATTCCTACGGAAAAATCTTACGGGAATACGACAACGGTGCTGGAGATCGTTATTTGACTACGCAGCATGAACGGGATAAAGCAACTGGATTGGATTACAGAGGGGCTAGATACTACGATAGTGATGTGGCGCGGTTTTTAAGTTTGGATCCATTGGCAGCTAAGTTTCCGGCTTGGAGTCCTTACAATTATGTGATGGGAAATCCGGTTATTTTGGTGGATCCAAATGGTAAAGCACCTGATAACCCACCAAGTACCAAAGTTAGTAAAGGAGAAGGTCCTTCGCAGTTTGCCGCAAAAAATGGAATGTCATTAGACGAACTCGCTAAATTAAATCCAGATGTTTTCAAAAACTATGGGAATTATGAGAACAAAAGTGACTACTGGAAAAATGAAGATAAAAACTGGTCCTTGAAGCCTGGTCAGGAGTTAAACGTGAGTGAAGGAGCGATGGACAAGATTAATAAACTTAATGACTATGTTTCATTATTTACTTCTCCAGTAGAGTATGTTCCGGGAACTTTTAGAATATTAACTAAAAATAGTACTGTTATAAGTCCTAAAATCTATCCAAGTGGTTGGGGAGGAGGAAGTACCTCAAGTATTAAAACATATAAATTTCTTTCTTTGGGAAAAGGAATTGGATATGGAACATTTGGTGTTGGAGCGGCGTACAATCTTTATGGTGCTTATAATTACTTTGCATATGGGAAAAATGATCCTGGTGCAATTCACCCTGGAGCAGCAGGATTAAATATTGCTTGGGGTTATTATACATTAAAGTTTAATCCCGTTGCTGGAATTTTATATACTGGAGTTGAGTTACTTTATCCTGGTGGATGGACCGGAGATGCTAAAAATGAAGGGGCAATTCGTAAATTGGCTGGGATGCATGATAGAAATAAACAGATTTTAGGTTCCAGTCAGCCATTCTTTAATCTTCACAGAGATCCAGGAGGAGCTAAATGGTAATCAATAATTTTAATAAGAGAATGAAATTGATAGAAGCTATGAAAGAAATGCACAACTATATTTTCTATAAATTCTACAAATCGATTAACGAAAGTGATTTTGGTTTTTTGGCTCAATGGAGAGCAATAGCATTAATTCTATTAATGGAGATTATAATCTCTTTTTGTTTAATTATCCCTGTGAATTTAATCTTTGATATAGAGATTTTTTCAAAAGTATTCCTGATAATTTTGGTTTTACTTTTGGTTCTCAAAAACTACTTTATGTATGATCATAATGAGAAATGGAAAGAAATAATTATCACCTGCAATAAGTTAGACAAGCGAAAGCAAAGAACTTATAATATATGGTATTGGATAATTACAATAGGATTACTTCCATTACTAGGTCTTGAATTTTATATTTTAGGAAAAATTAAAGGGACGATATAAAGTGGATTCCGATACCAACCCGAAACTTACTTACTGTATGACATTTGGGGAATACGGTAGCATTCCACCTAGTTCTGTCAATGTACTATAGATTATCAATGCGATGGGTTATTCCTCCGGAAAGATTTTGCGGAAATATAACTGTAAACTTCCCTAAAAATGTAGCCTTTCCCGTTTTCAGACAATGATTAAAAATAATTATTCTGTTTTACTTTTTCTAAATTGAAAACTACTTTTATATGGACAAAAAGGCTTTAAAGGAATTACTAGCAAATACAGTTTCACTGCAAGATGCAATGAAGACAATCTACCGAGAAACAGATTCTTCGGTCTTGTTTTCCTTTAGTACATATAAAGTATTTATGCGAAAGAGCAATCAGATTGGCGGATTAGTTATTAAGGAAATTGGTACCAATGTTATTTTTGACATGTATGACTTAACAAAGACGCCTGATGTTGGTGATACAGTTCATTCAATGCAGAAAATGTACTTTGATGCAGTATTAGCCAATTTAGCTCTAATAAGGTCATCAATTGAGAATAAGCTAGACATCAAAAACGAAGAAATTTTCAATCTCAAGAATTTTTTCGGAACAAATCTTAGAAAAGCAGTACTTAAGGAACCCGAAAATGAAATGTATATCCAGGATACAATTGAACAATTATTAATCGGTAAAGGGTTATCTAAAGGAATAGATTATGATAGAGAGGTTGGAAGGATAAAAGTCTCTATCAAGGAATATAAGCCAGATTTTATTTTTCCTAAATTGGATTTGGCTTTTGAGATTAAAATATCAAAAACTAAAGCAAAGTCAAAGGAAATAGTTGATGAAATAAATGCAGATATTCAAGCTTATGGTAAACAATATTCACTGTTGTTTTTTCTAATCTATGATATGGGAACTATTCGTGACGAGGATGAGTTTAAAAATGATATTGATAATTCTGGAAATATTCAATTATTAATCGTGAAACATTAAACATCGATATGCTACATGGGATTAACAATACCAACTGAAGTACATAAAGGGCCTTGGATTTTAAATCAAAATGACCTGGAGGATTTAGAGACTGTACTTATTGAAATCGAAAAGTATTTAGCTCAATCTTTGGAGATAGAAATAATTGAATTTGTTGAAGCAGAAAACGACACTGATATCTTACTTCCGGATGAGAAACAGAAAAAAATTAGCGATGCTGGTGAGAGAAAATCACTCTCATTTCATCAGACGGAAAAAGACTTATTGGGGAATCGATTAGAGAAATACTTAAAGATTCATCCCTCGATTCATTTGACTCTAAAGAATTTCATGTATTTATGGAATATGGGAATAATAATAACTTCAGATTGGAAGTACCCAGCAATGCGGAGGGAAAATTAAGATTGGATATTAACTGTTTTGATCTGAGCAAAAGCAATGACATCAGACTTGATTTTAATAATTGGTTAAGTAAAAGGAGACCTGAAAGAAAAATACAATTTTGGTCCGAATGGGGGCAGCTTATTGCTATTTTCTTAGCAACTCCAATTATTATATTCTCAATTTTGTTTTTTGACACGGATTATTCAACCTATCATTCTGTTGTGAAAAGAGAATCAATGGAATTATTAGAAAAAGGTATAGATAGTAGTAACGTCTACCAGGCAGTAGAGTTATTAATGAAAGAACAAATAAATTATGCACCAAAAGATTTTGTTCCTCAAAAAATAGAAAAGGATCCGATTTATTTGATTTGGCTTTGTATTACTTCATTCCTTTTAATTGTTGCAGCAATTCCCCCAGTTACGATAATAGGATTAGGTAAAAGGAAAAGAAAAGTGGAACTCTACAAAGTTTGGATTAAAATAGTAACAGTTACAGTTCCCGCTGCAATTATTATAGGTCCATTTTGGGGTTATATTAGACATTTACTTAAACTAGAGTAAGCTGATATTATGAATATCCTCAGCCAGTTCCTTGTTCGATACCGGTCGAATATCTGCTACTAGTGAAAGGTTGTCAAGTTTTGGCAACCTTTTTTGTTTTTATAGAAATTGCTATTCATGTTTGTAACCTACGTTTTATATTCTGCTACTCATAACAAGATTTATATCGGCTATACTTCCGATTTAATAGATCGATTTCATTCTCACAATCAATTAGGGACAAAAGGTTATACTATTAAGTTTCGTCCCTGGGAAGTTGTTTATGTTGAATTCTTTGATACAAAACAAGCTGCTATGAAGCGTGAAAAGGAATTAAAATCCTCTCGAGGTAGAGATTTTATAAGGAATAGGATTATACAATAGCTCGTCGGGCTCATATCCGTCAGCTGACGGACGCACGTTCGAGTGCTGCGTCAGTCCTTTGACTGATCCCCGCTACTAAAAAGAAAAGGTGTAAATGCGCAAGTGTTTACACCTTTTCTTTTTCCCTCAATTCTCACTCTCACACTCGCTACTGTAGTCTACACCTTTTCTTTTTCAGAGCGAGAACGTAGAACGAGAGCGTGTTTTGGCAACCCTTTTTGTTTTCTATCTGTTTGAGAACTCAAAATCAAATAAACACTTAGCTTTATCCCAAACCAAATAAACATTTCCTTATGAACAAACAACAATACTTTCTGAAACTCAATCCGCCGCGTCCCAGTTTTATGATGGACATGTCCGACGATGAAAAGAACACCATGCAGGCGCACGTAGCTTATTGGATGGGACTTTTGAATGACGGTATTGCTATCGTTTTCGGGCCGGTAATGGACCCCGACGGTGGTTACGGAGCAGGAGTGGTGTCTGTTGATGACGAAGAACACCTGAAACAATTGATTGCAAATGATCCCGCAAACGGATTGAACCGCTATGAGTATCATCCTATGAGAGCGGTTTTTAAGAATGAATAAATACCCGGCAAAAGGGAGTCAGCGCTCTCTTTTCAGTGAATTAGAAAAGGTTGTACACCATGGTACAACCTTCTCATCCAAATAAGAGTTTCTCTTAAACTCCTAAAATCAAAACTAGTATCAATGCGAGTGTCCGTAACCTGATCACGCGCTTCATCTTCTTCCGAAAAGAAGAGTCCAAAAAATATTTCAGGATATACTCCATGAGTATAAGTTACGGAATTCGAATGAATGAAACCAGAGAAATGAAGGAAAGATTTTGTTTGTAGGAATCACTCAAAGCTTAGAATAAATGAAATTGCTGGGTAACCTGAATACCCACGTTGTGTTCCTCATTCCCTGGTTTTTGAGTATGTGCATCAGCATCAGATTGAGCCTGCGCCCGGGTTTTGCGTTTTTTCGGAGAAACATATTTTCCGCAGGTTAAGCAATCAGCTTTATACGAAAAGGTGAAATGCTCGTGTGTTTCGTTAGTACTCATAGTTGTTATTTTTTGAAGTTAAAGAAGTTGAGAGGGACTGCTAGTCGAAGGCCAAATTCGTTTCGTTTCAACAGGTTTGAATTCAGATTCAGGGTGTTTGATAAATCCAGCAATTTGAAATACAATTCCAGGTTTATTTTGGTCTTATCATCGTCTGCATTTTGGAAGGAATGAAGAAATCCTAGTCCTACATTGTAAACCTGGTAACCTCCTTCTTTAAAAGTAGCATCCCCAAAGTAGTGCATTGCAGAATTGTTTTTGAATAAGTAATCATAGAAATCCACGGAACCGGTCATCCCAAAAATTTTAGTTCGGTAAGAACCACTGTAGGCTGTTATTTTTTTGGACGTAGACCGTGTGGTTAAACTATCACCATAGTTTCTAACATCCGTCAATTCTAGTTTATCAAGTCCCGAAAAATTATCAGAGATAAATCCTTTTGCTGAAATCGTCAGGAACCAATTATTGCTCGCATAATGATCCCAATGAGCATAATTCCAGTCAACAGAAGCGGAAAATGTAGTGTAATTTTGTTTTACAAGCTGGCTATCCAAAGTGCTTGCCGATGGAATAAACTGGTTGAAATTGTTATTCTGAAGTGCGGCACCGAAGCTGAACCAGTTAAAATGGATGGCATCAAACTTGAAGGATTTCAATAAACTTAAACGCTCCTTATTGTATTGTTTTGCTAACAGTTCTTTGTGATACAGATTATTAAAAAAATCAATTTTCAATTCGAGATCTTTTTTCAATTGCTCCTTAACCTGGATTGTTTGAGAGAAAAGAATTTTATCGTGTTCTGTAACAGTTCCGAATGTAAGTTCATCCTGTAATTGCTTTAAGTCAGAATCAATGTCATGAACAACTTCGATCAAACTATCTCTTTTAACGGGATTTGAATTGTAAATGGATTTGATTTCTTCCCAAACAAGATTGCGATTCGCTTTGGCGATTTCAATCCGGGCTTTCAGTTTGGATTCTTCTTTTGAACTCAATTTGATGCCATTCTTTTTCTTTTCAAGAAGTTGAATCTCATTATCTAATAACTTAACACTGTCTTTCCATACTATTGTGGGATCTTCCTTTTTCTTGTATTTATAAACATCATTCAGCTTATTTAATCTGGAATAGAATTCGTCACGAGAGGTTTCTAAATAAGAAATACTCCCACTTTTATTCAATAAACTGAACTTAATTTCAGCCCCAACATTGCTGTTAATTTTAGTTTGATTAAATAAGGACAAAATTCCGTTGGTTGCTCCACCATTTGCACTGACCGAAAGCATATTCCCATTCGTAAAATTCTTGGTAGCATTTAATCTTGCAACACCATCTTTCAGATTTAAAGCGGCAAAATTCCCATTTGTGGTTTTGTCACTGTTTGTGGTCACCACGCGAAAAGTATTGATAACGATTTGTCTGTAGTCCTGAACAGCCAGCTTATCAATCTTAGGCAATTTGCCAAATGAAGAAGCATAGTTAAGATCAATGGATTGAGTTTTCAGGGAACTATCGAGATCACGGATAGAAATAAGATCAGGTTCTTGCCCATATAAATTGGAGAGCGAACACAGGAATAAAAAAAGTACAATTGTTCTCATAATAACTGAAATTGAATAGTTTAAAGTTTCACAGAAACAAAAATCAGGTGCATTGAAGGATTGCAAAAGAGCCCTTTCCCCAAATCCTCCCCGTATTTTTCCCGGTCTTGTTTTGCAGGAAATCCCTGTCTAAAAACTTGCTTGTAAAGGATTTAATGTTGAGTTTTGAGGAAACTTAAAATTGAATACTATGAATCTGAATGAAACAACCTTGGCAAATTTGAAAGGAACAAACCCTACACCAGTTAATGATATCGTAAATAATCATATGTACGTTGGATCATTAATAAATGAAGACTTACTGGATTTGAGTTTGTCTGAAATGACTGAAGAGGAAGCTGATGCCCATGCTCTGGCATGTAATACCTATTTGACTTTTAAAGGAAGTACGATCTCACCTCAATATCTGACAATTGCCGAAGCAGGTTTTGACCTATTCAAAGATTTTCTTGCTGAAGCAACTGGAAAAAGAATCGGTACCGAGAGATACATTACTGCACTAAGTATTACTTTCGGAGCAATCGGGAATTACATCAGACCGATTTATCAATCGGTTTATTTGAAATGGGCAAGGCATGATGCGCCAACTCAGAAGGATTTGTACGCTGTGTCTGATTCTGGTTATGGAGAGTATTATAAATTCGATGGAGGAGCCTTCGTTAAAATCTCTCAAACAGATAGAAACACAATGGTCGCAGATTATAAAAAGGACATAAAGATCCGCCATAAGAACGCGGAAAATTTAGAAGCTTTCCGACCAGGTGTGGACGCAGAAAGCATTCTTATTCCGCTTCAAACGATCTACACGGTGATGCATAATGCCCATCCTTCGAAATTGTTTATCACACATGCAATTCGTGAAGTTCAGGCAGATCGCACTTCTCCAATGAAGCATATTGTAATGGTCAGCGGATACAAAGTACCTTTTGTGGGTCTACCCGTTCTTTATGCAAACCGTTCTCATCTCTGCCCACCTTGTGCCGCAAGCTTTGGATTTGATCTTGCTTAAAGTGTATTAGTTTTAATCCTATCTTAGCATGTCACTCGATTACATTCATACCGACATGCTTACCCTCTTCATTGAAATATCATGTATCTCATTGGCGCTCTTTTTTGGAATGCTCGCTTTTCGCAAGATGGACCGCTTTTTCCGGGTTCTCCTGCTGCAAGTACTCATCTGGAGTTTGTTTTATGCATCTTCATACGTCATAACAAGCTATCAGCAGGCTCATCACATTCCAATCAATAACCAATGGCTCATGAACATTCACATGCTGATTGAAACAGGATTGCTGCTAATCGCTGCCTGGTTTGTACTTCCGAAAGTGCTCCGAACAGGTTTAATATTCGGAGCATTTTCTCTTTTTTTAGGGGTCTTTGTATTGCAAGGCTACAACCAGGGATTCGGAAGCTACCTCAATTATGCAGACGTAACAGCCTGTATCGGGATAACACTGGTCTTTTCAATCGTCCTGTACCATTTCGGACAACGAACAAACAGTACGTTTTGGAATGCCCCGGGTAAATGGGTCGGGTTGGGGATCCTGATTTATTTTGCCTGCAGCGTTCCTTATGTTTCCATGATGAATTACCTGGAACATAAAAACCCGGAAGTCAATACCTTTTTGTACTACCTGATCAGCGGCGTGCTGGCAAATGCCAGGTATCTTTTATTAGCCCTTGCGTGTTGGATGATTTATCGAAATAAACAAACAGTCAGACCATGAACGACATTATTTTAAGTATTGTTGCCGTAACTCTTCTTATTCTGCTCCTGATCGCCGGGATCGCGATCACCTTTTTTATTTCAGGCAGACAACGCATGCGCCAGGTACAGGTTCTGACAGAAACAAAACTGGCTTTCGAACGGGAATTACGCCAGGTTGAAACAGAAGTCAGTGAACACATTATGGGACAATTTGCCAATGAATTACACGATAACATCGGCCAGTTGCTGACAGCCATGCATATTGAGATTGAAAACCGGAAATTGGATTCCCCGGAAAAACCGGCCGAATATAAACCACTAGAAATTTACCTGACAGAAGTAACACAGCAGCTCCGTTTGCTGAGTAAAACCTTCAACAACGATTTCATCGCGCACAATGGTTTGCTTACTGCCATTCAACTGGAAGTAAACCGGATGAACAACCTGCGCCGCTTTACCGTTCACCTGGAAGCTGATTATGTGACGGCTGTTTTGAAAAAGGACGAGGAACTGATGGTATTCCGGATCTTCCAGGAAATCCTTCAGAATGTCATGAAACATGCCGGTGCAAAACACGTCTTCATCCGGCTGAAATCAAATGCTGAACGATTTGAGCTGGAAATAAAAGACGACGGTAAAGGCTTTGATTACGAGGAAGTTTTCAGGGAGAATAAGGCATCCGGACTGCGGAACATCTTAAAACGGGCAGATTTGGCGCATCTGGAGTGCACGATTCAATCAAAACCAGGTGAAGGAACCTCCTACTTTCTGAAAAAATCACCAAATTAGCATCATTAAACTGCTGCTTATGGAGAACCGAAGCATTATTCTGATTGATGACCACGTGATCGTGAGAAACGGGTTGAAGGAACTCATTGAAAAACTGGGGCCTTATTCGGTGACTGCCGAGTTTGATTCCGGAAAAGCTTTTCTGAATGCACTTCCCGCGCTTCCTTCCCCCGATTTGGTCATCGTAGATCTGAATATGCCCGAAATGAGTGGTTTTGAACTCGTGGAGGCACTCAAAAGCTCGGGAAATGAGCAGAAAGTCCTCATTTTAACCCTGGATAGTGATGACCAAACGATCATTCGTCTCTTCCGAAACGGGGTTCGCGGATTTTTGAAGAAAAATTGTAGCGCAGAAGTACTCAAAAGTGCATTGGATTCCATTTGCACAACCGGTTATTATCACAATGAATTCCTGGCACTTTCCCTGACAACGCATGTGGAAACATCGAAACCTTCAGTGAAAGAAGCAATCCTGGCGCAAATGACGGAAAGGGAACGCACATTCCTTAAATGGGTGTGCCACGAACAAGAATATACCTACGATCAGATTGCGGATCAAATGCATGTCAGTTCCCGCACAGTAGACGGTTACCGTGAAGCCATCTTCGATAAGTTTGCCATCAAGTCCAAAACCGGCTTGGTGTTGTTTGTCCTGAAACATCAATTGTTTGAAGAGTTGTAGAAAGAGCTTATATCCCCGTAAATCCTTTACGACCTGCTGCAGTATTTTTGTCCTGTAATCATCAAAATCAAAAAAAACCACTAATTTTCCATCATTACCTTAAGCTATTTACAATGAAAACATTAACTCTTGCCTTTTTACACGGATACAGTGTAACAAACCTCGACACTTACGGCGAAATGCCTTTACGTCTTCAACAGGAAGCCGGAACATACGGCTACCAACTCAAAATCGAACACATTTTCCTCGGTCGCTACATCAGTTTCAACGACGAAGTGCGGTTGGAAGACATTGCGCGTGCAATGGAACAAGCCGTTCAGGAACAAATGATCCCGACTTTGGCAGCAGGAGAGCGTTTTGCGTGTATCACCCATTCTACCGGCGGACCCGTTGTACGCACCTGGTGGGACAACTATTACAAAGATCAGCAGAAGACTTGCCCGATGAGTCATTTGGTGATGCTCGCACCCGCAAATTTCGGTTCTGCATTGGCACAATTAGGAAAAAGCCGCTTGAGCCGCATCAAATCGTGGTTCGATGGAGTTGAGCCCGGGCAGCGCGTTTTGAACTGGCTTGAATTGGGAAGCGGTGATGCCTGGAAACTGAATAAAGATTGGATCAAGAACGGACAAAAATACATTGGCCCGGATGGAATTTTTCCTTTCTCATTGATCGGACAGGATATTGACCGCAAATTATACGATCATTTGAATTCGTATACCGGAGAATTAGGCAGTGATGGAGTAGTACGTGTTGCAGCTGCAAATCAAAATAGCCGGTACATAAAACTAACACAGGAAACTCCCAAACTGGTTGGCGGAAAATGGCAGGCGAATAACCTGGAAGTTTCAGAAGTTTCCGAGGCGACGCCAACCCCGTTCCGCGTAGTAACTTACAAGTCGCACTCCGGTGCAACCATGGGAATCATGAGAAGCCCTTTGAAAGACCCGAAAGATGCGAAAGGAGCGGAAGTAGTGAATGCGATTTTCCGTTGTATCGGTGTAACAACCCTTGCTGATTATACTAAAATCACCGCAGATTTTGCAAGAGAAACAGCGGATGTGCAGGAAAAAGGCCTGGTTGAAGAAGACAAACGGCTCTTTGGAAAGAAATACTACATCCACGACCGCTACTCCATGGTCTTGTTCCGATTGGTAGATTCGGAAGGATATCCCGTAACGGATTTCGATCTCATATTGACTGGTGCCAATCACGATCCGAATGGCTTGCCAACCGGCTTCTTCGCCGACAGGCAATGCAACCAGGTCAATAAATCAACGGTGACTTATTTCTTCAATTACGATGTACTTCACGGAAGAAAAGCAATGACTGTAAATGGTTGTAAACTGGATGAATTGAAAGGGATCAGTGAACTGGGATTAATCATTCGTCCACGTCCGGATGAAGGCTTTATCCGCTATCTGCCATGCGAGATCCGGGCATCACAGGCTTTGTTTGAAAAAGCCCTGCAGCCGAATTCCACCACGATGATCGAGATCTGTATTCAACGCGTTGTAAGTAACGAAGTATTCCGTTTCGACAAGGTGAAGAACACTTCCGGTGTACAGAATGTAAGCTTCAAAAAAGTCGCTCCCGGAAACGGAATCGTGAAATAATATTTTTACCACATAGGTGCATAGTGCACATAGAAAGGTTATTAAAGCTTGTAAAAACTATGTGTTCTATGTTCCTATATGGTTAATCTTACCTTTGGTGATGGGTAGTGCTGCTACCATTTCTATATTCAATCAGTAAAACACTTAAACAACCTTGTGCTCTTCGTGTCCTTCGTGGTAACTTGCCCCTATGATCTATATGTTCCTATGTGGTTAAAAAGCGAGAGCAAAGCGAAACAAGAGAAAGCATTGCTTTCGATAAATATCTGCTATAACAGATTCACTTCCTTGAAATACAGCTAATTTCGATAGTCTTTCAATCAAAAAATGCTATGTGCTCTATGTTTCTATGTGGTTAAAAAACGAGAGCAGAGCGAAACAGCAAATTGTAGTTTGAAATCCTGTATTCGGTATTCGAATCAAATTAATAAAAGCTATGTACTCTATGTTCCTATGTGGTTCAATAGCAAAAAAAGAAAAACTCTATCGCAGATAGAGATTCTTCCGCGTTCCTCTGCGCTACCTCAGACATTTCCTTCAACGAAAGTGTCTTCGTCTTCAAATGCATTCGCATTTTCTTCTGTGGGAAATAAACCTATATAAATTTGTTCTTTAGAAAGAGTTGGGGCAGTCCACAGTAGATCCACCCCAACTTTTTGTCATTTTAGTTATTTCCTCATCATTTTCAGCACACGCTGCTCTGCTTTGGATTTGATACTTTCTGTTTTCCTGAAAGTATTTCCTTGTTGATCAAGCAAGTAATCCTGGAAGACATGACTCAGGTAAATCGGAGAAACATTCGAGCTCTGCGAAAAGGATTGTGAGCTATGGCAGGAGAAACAATTTGCCAGGTTGTTCACATTGATTTGACTGATATTCGTATTGAACGTTTGTGTAAATGTCTCCATGGTTACATTCGCGCAATTCAAACTTCCGCGGGCAAAACTTCCCGGAGTTGCATTGCCCATATTTCCTGCCAAACTATCGATTAGCTGAGCTTGCTGCAGGGGAGTTTTACCGTCTGTGTTCAACCAAATGGATCCGTTGTAGAAGTAATTTGCCCATACATCATCCAATTGTGATTTCACACATTGATTGATTCCATCCACATTCTCAAAATCAGTTGGTTCCTGCTGCGAAGTAGTCATAAATGTCCCATCCGGGTTTCGTGGGATCCCGTATTGGAACAAATCAAATACCTGGTAAGGAGTCTGACCAAGCTTAGTTGCACTGTTGTATACAATTCCATTAATTCCGGTAGTGTTTCCTTTCTTGAACAATAATTGGTCCGAAGCGGAACTTGCCGAATTTGCTCCCCAGTCATAATCCGGTGACAGATCATCGTGCTCAAAAGTTGCCCAGATAAACTCCGGGTGATTTTGTACCACACCAACCACGTGCATCCCGATCAAAGCAACCTGGGTGTTGGTGAAGGACACACCGTTGTTTGTTGAAAGGGAAGCCGTTGTAGTATAATACTCGTCTTGTTTGGAAGCCGGGATTGCGGAAAGCGGAACCCACGCCACTTTCAACTCAAACGATCCCACCGGGAAAGAAGCAGTATTCGTAGCCGGTAGTGTACCGCTATTCAATTGATTTGCAAAGCTGAGTCCGGCAGCGTACATGGTCGGATTCATGTGGATAGAATAGTAAACCATTGCCCCGGTCCCGTTATTGTAATCCGGGTTGGTCTGTAAAACAGCACTTGCAAATCCGGCTTGTGCCGTATCCTGGAGCACAACCAATGCTCCGCTTGGTACCGAAACAGGAGTCATGTGAGATGTTACCTGTTTTACTTTCGCCGGGTTCAGGAACAAGGGATTTCCACCTGCATCCGGTTTGGTGAGCCACAGGAATTTATTCCACGACCACTGATGAAAGATCTGGTTGGTCGTACTGGAAGTATCAAAAGGACTCCCGATTCCCTCTTCAGGTGCGGGTGTCTGACTGTGGGGAAACCAACTGGGGCTTACCAAACAGAGCGAATCCGGTGAGTCGCTGCTTTCGTAGTTGGCCTTTTCGGTTTTTTCTTCCGATCCGGAAGTACAATTAGTGAGGATCACCATACCACTAATGGCCATTCCCCCCAACAAGAGAGTTAACGTGTTCTTTTTCATGAATAGTGTTTTTTAAGTTGGGATAAAATTAGAATAATTTCCATATCCCGATCCGATCAATGATACTAAATTGAAAATAACATTCACCAAACGCTGAAAAGCAGGTATGAATTGGTTGGAGAATAAAAAGACATCAGTGCAAGCATTGTGGTAACCTTTCTAAAGAAACGAATGGTCTTTCCTTCCGATCCGGGAGCTTTTAATCTTAAAAAGTAAACGAAGCAGAAAGTGGGACCACCAACTCCTCCATTTTACGAGAAAAAGACTCTTTTAAATAAAATTGCTTACCGAAGAAAGGTGCCAATCCCAAAGAAATACGCTGGTTCAAACGGAAATTCAACAAAAGTCCTGCTCCTGGCTGCAAATAACTGAATTTCTCTGATTGAGGTTGTGCAATGTCCAATGTCTGCATTTCCTTCAGTTTTAGGGAGGCGAACACATTACCCGACAAACGCAGGTCGGCAGCTGCAGAAAATCTCCCGATCCTTAAAAATTCGAAACTGGTACCTAGCGAAATCAAAACAGTTTGTATTTGATAACGGGCAGCAACATCCTTTGCCAGGAAACAACTGTTTGTTCCGTCATCATGGATATTTTCCAAAGGAACTTTTTCATTGTTTATCACATAGGTAAAATAATCGGTCTGTGTAATGGCTACATTGTAGTTGAATCGCGTTTGTTTTTGGTTGAATGCAAGTCCTGCATAGATCCGGAAACGTTCACCTACTTTGAAACGAGCTTGTAATCCCAATTCAAACCCGGAAGAAGCAAAAGTTCGCTTACTCAATTGCCCCGAAGTGAAATAGTCTTTGAAGACTGCAGTGTGATACAATGAAGGCCCTCCGTAAACTCCAAGTGAGAAAAATGAGGCCCGTGGTTTTTCAGCCAGTTCATCCGGAATCTCCGGAAAATCCCGTTTGATTAAAGCAATCACTTCGGCATAGTTTATTTCTTTCTTGACGGAAGTTTCGATTGTTGTTTTAGGCTCATTTTCCGTTTTCTCCTGATCGTGCTTTTCCCCCGGAGGAGTTTGTTCCGCCTGTGGCTCGTTGGGAGAGATAGAATGGGGCGGCAACGATTTGTATTCCCCAGCGAATCCGGTGAAACCATTATTTTCTTTTTCTGAATCCAATCTTTTCGAACGCTTAGCGAATGAGGTATGTGATTCCGATTGAGTTTTCAGGTGTGATTTCTTGAAAGGTTGACTCGACGTTCGAATGGAATGAGCCGCTCCGGAGTTCCTGGAATCGGATGATTTTCCTGGTTTGGTTGCGTATTCGCGATATCGCGAACAGCCCTTTGTTTTAGTAGGATACAGCGTCGGTTTATCTCCATTTTGTTGCACGATTTCATCCTTTGGAACAGCCGTATTTTTATTTGAAACTGTGTTTTGCGGAAGAGAAGCCTGTTGAGAATCTACCTTTTCACCCGAGTATGCAATACCAAATAGAAGCGTTACGATCAGTAAACACAATCCGCCGAAAAACCACCAGAAAAAACCGCGCCGTTTCTTTTTGGGAAAAAGTTCTTCCTCGATCCGGTCCCATACAAAATCCGGAACTTGTGTCGCCCCTTCAGACAATTTGTCTTTGAGGACCTGGTCCAATTGGTTCTCTTCACTGTTTTTCATAACTGTTCCAGTTTAAGTTTCAATGCGGCTTTTGCCCGGGTAAGCTGCGAACGGGAAGTGCTTTCCGTAATATGTAATAATTCACTGATCTCTTTGTGAGAGTAATCTTCCAGGATAAACAGATTGATGATCGTTCGGTATCCGTCGGGAAGTTCTTTTAAAGCATGCAAGAGTTTGATTTCTGTTTCTTCCTTTTGCAGGTAATCGTCTTCTTCTGAAATTGGCTGAATCGCTTCAAGGTCCACTTTTCCAGTTTCAAACTGACTTTTATCAAGCCGTAATTTGGCCAGACATTGATTGACGGCAATTCGCCGAACCCAACCTTCAAAACTTCCCTCACCATGGAAGGAATCTATTTTGCGATAGGCTGTAACAAAGGTTTCCTGCAAAGCGTCCTGTGCATCCGCATCATTTTTCAGGTAGCGAAGACAAACGTAGTAAAGTTTAGGTGAAAGTGTTTTATAGATCACATGGAATGCCTCAGGATCACGAGAATCCCGGAACACATCAATGGCCATATGGACAGTACTGAATTTCAATAGGAATAGTAAAAGGGGAAATCCACCGTAGCAGACTTTCCCCAGGTTGAGTTTTAAAAAGAGTAGTTATTCATATGCCACACAAATACTGCGTAATTCGGATTCGAACAGGTCTGCACCAATCGTTACGGTTCCAAAATCCGGCCCCCTAACAATTATAGAATCTACGATCCCACCCGAATAGAAGCCCCCGGTAGTATTCATCCAAACAGTTCCCGGATTGGAATAATTTTCTACGGTATATCCGTAAGGAGTCAGGTAGTATTGCAACGAATCCGGAATAGTTGAAATGAGTGGTGTTCCGGGAAACTGAACATTCACCAGTACATTACTGGAACCGTTTGGCACCCTTGCATGAACGAACGTGACTTTATTTAAACCACAAGCCAACGGAATATTTGCACCGTTGAGTGCAATGGAAACGCCTCCCTGCCAACCGTAAAACCCTGTTGGAGTTTCGTTCGCAATAGGACTCAATCCAACCAGTTGCCCATTTTTCAGGAAGGTGGTCTGATGTGCATAATTGGTGCTGATAATGAGGCTGTCTGCCCCCGTTTCGAGGATGTCTCCGAAACAGAATGAGCAAGTGGTATCTACCCCACAGAAATTGACTGGTGCTGTTGGGTTTTCTTTTTTACAGCCAATGGCCAGCAAAAGAAGTACAGCCGAAGCAGCAAGCGAGGTTAAAAGTTTTCTTTTCATATGTGTATTTTAAGGTGTTCTTTTTAGTAGAGCACCAAAACCCGGTTTCGCTGCATGGAAAAGAAACTTTTTTTGAAAAAAATGTAAAAACGATACGATTTCATGTGGAAGTAGGACGTAGAGAAAGGGGGAGAAGATGCATGAAAACAGTGTATCTCTGGTATCAAAATTGTGTTCTCCCCTTCATGAAAATATCTTTTTGTTATTCCTCTTGCTCAGATGCGGCTTTTGCATATCAATTGCCTTACGTCGAAACAACCAGTGCTCGAAAGAATACAATACCAGGGAAAGGAGTTATTTTCCTACCGCTAGCCTCCGTAAATGAATTAGTTAGAAATTCTCAAAAGTGTAACCTCCGATAATTGATCTGAAATCATTCAAATTTGGCACTCCACATGTCAAGTATGGATAGAGTATGGATACTGTATAGGTAAAGCATAGATATAGTATGAAAATGTTATAGATTTAACATGCGGTTTTAGGGCGTTTCAGCTAAATTGTTGTTGGTTTCGGGTACAAATTCAAGTCTTAATATCTTGATGTCCTGGTATCTTGATGCCTGAAAAATTACTCAAAAATGTAACCTCCTTCCACTCTAAATAGTGATAGTTACCTTTGGGCAAGACGAAAGCCGTTAACCAATCCCCGTAATTCGTAATTATTTTAATCCCGTTTTAACCCAAAACCGCTTCCTTTTTTCTAATTTTAGGAATCATCACAAATTGGTTTCTTAGTCAGACCATAAAACCAGTTTCATGGGGAATGTTCCGGAATTAATTGTCGATTTGGCGCTTATTTTAGGCGCAGCAGCCGTAATGACCATCCTGTTTAAGATGTTGCGTCAGCCCGTTGTCCTGGGATACATCATCGCCGGGGTTCTGGTTGGACCGTATTTTAACTTCTTTCCTACCGTGGTGGAATCCGAAGGCATCAAAACCTGGGCGGAAATCGGGGTGATCTTCCTGCTTTTCGGTTTGGGACTGGAATTCAGTTTCAAGAAGCTGCTCAAAGTGGGAAACGCCGCCGTCATTACCTCGCTCATGGGAGTGGGAATGACCTTCCTCATTGGCTACAACGTGGGAGTGATCCTGGGCTGGAGCATGATGGACAGCTTGTTCATGGGCGGAATTCTCAGTATTGCCTCTACGACCATTATTTTCCGCGCCTTCGATGAATTGGGAGTGAAAAGCCAGAAATTCGCCGGGATTGTATTGGGGGCACTCATCATCGAAGACCTGGTAGCAGTGGTGCTAATGGTAATTTTATCCACCGTTTCCATCAGCCGCTCATTCCAGGGACTGGATATGATCTATTCCATTATCAAACTGGTCTTTTTCCTCGTATTGTGGTTCGTTTCGGGTATTTTCTTCCTGCCCACGATCTTTAAAACCTTAAAGAAATACCTGAATGATGAAACCTTGTTGGTGCTTTCTTTATCACTCTGTTTCCTCATGGTGGTACTTTCTTCGGAAGCCGGGTTTTCACCTGCGTTGGGTGCATTTATCATGGGATCCATTTTGGCGGAAACACCCAAAGTGGAAAAGATCGAACACCTGGTGCAGTCCGTAAAGAACCTCTTCGGAGCAATTTTCTTCGTTTCAGTGGGAATGCTCCTCGATCCGGATATGCTGGTCGAGTACGCACTTCCGATTGCCATTTCAACCATCGTGCTGTTGATTGGAAAACCCATTTTCGCTACCATTGGTGCTTTATTTTCCGGCCAGCCCATCAAAGTAGCTGTTCAAACCGGTATGAGCTTGTCTCAGATCGGTGAATTCTCCTTCATTATTGCAACGCTGGGTGTAACACTCAATGTAACCAGTGATTTCCTCTACCCGGTTGCGGTAGCGGTCTCTGTCATCACGACCTTTACAACACCTTATATGATCGGTTTCTCAGGGAGAATGTCGGATTGGGTAACCTTGAAAATGCCTGTAAAATGGAGAAATCGTTTGTATAAATACAGCCAGGGAACCCAACAGGTAACCGAAGCAAGCGACTGGAAAAAACTGATCCGGTTTTACCTGATCAACACCATAATTTTTTCAGTGATCATTGTCAGTATCATTTTATTGGCTGATCGTTTCCTGGCCCCGTTTTTCGACGAAAGCGAATGGAAGGATTTATTCATTGTTTCCCTGACCTTATTGTTGATCGCACCCTTTTTATACGCGCTTGCCTTTAGGAGAGGGCCTTCGCAAACTTATGCAAGTATCTGGTCCAGACCCCTTTACCGCGGACCGCTTTTAGCCTTGGTCATTTCGCGGATCGCATTGGCTATTTTCTTTGTAGGATTTGTCTTTGCGAAGTATTATTCTCCGCTTGTGGCGTTTGTAGGTGTATTGGTAAGTACCTTGTTCTTCATTACACAAAGGCACCGGATCAAACGGTTTTACGGCCGAATTGAAACCCGCTTTTTACTCAACTTACACGATCGCGAACGTGCTCAGAAAGAGAAACAGTATCTCGCTCCGTGGGACTCCCACTTAACAACCTTTACCCTGGATGCGCGTTCACCCATTATCGGTCAGCCTTTGAGTGCCATGAAACTGCGCGAAACATTCGGGATCAACATTGTCATTATTGAACGTGGAGATCACACCATCAATATTCCCCGGCAGGAAAATGTACTGTACCCCAATGACATCATTTCGGTGATCGGAACAGATGAACAGTTGACAGCATTTAAAAATTACATTACGGCTTCGGAATCAAAGATCGAATCAAAGGCCGATTCTTCCCAGGTGGGCTTGCATTCCTTCTCCATCCCGGAAGACTCGAACCTGGTTGGTCAAACAATGCGGCATTCCCGTATACGTGAGATGTGTCATGGAATTATTGTTGGATTGGAGCGCGATGACGACCGGATCGTCAACCCGGACCCGGATATGGCTTTTGAAGCAGAGGATGTGATCTGGATTGTGGGCTCAAATAAGCGGATTCGGATTTATTTGCGGGATGTCCTCAAGAATTCTTAAGATACTCGAAACGGTCGATGCGTGATTCATGGTCGATCTCCGTTCCGTTTAAAAGGTGATTTACCAATTCATGCATGAGTAATGGTGCCAGCATGTATCCTTTTGTCCCCAACCCGTTTGCAATAACCATTTTCGGAAACTCGGGATGCTTTCCCAGCATCGGCCTCCTGTCAGGAACAGTAGGTCGAACTCCGGCCCGCTGTTCCAGGATGGTATACGGTTCGGAAGTGATCGATCTTAAATTCGCAGCGATCGTTTGTTTCCCTTCTTCTGTGGGGATCGTATCGTCAGTATTCCAAACATACGTTGACCCGACTTTAAACAACTGATTTCCTAAAGGAAGCAGGAAACACTTGCGGTTCAGGGATTCGGCAGAATGGATTGTTTTTGATTGGATTGTGAGCACTTCACCCTTTGTTTGTTGTAAGGGAAGGTATGAAAAGAGTGGGTTGTATTTGGCATCTTTTCCTTCAGCAAATACCACATAATCATAAGAAACACCTTTGTAAACAGCCCGTTCGGCATCCAGTTCGGAATGATTGAAGGTTTCATAGAAAAAAATCCCTCTGGATTGGAAATATTCCCGGTTTGCCTGCATAAATACGCCGGTGTCGATATAAGAAGCCTGTCTCACCCGTCCTGTCCCGAACGTATTTTGTTCCAGTGGAAAATTCAGGTCTTCTTCCGTCAGTGTTTCCATAAAGGGAGCATATTCGGATAATGATTGCTTTTTCTTCCAGAAGTCCAGTTCCTGCTCTGATGCAAACAAGCGGCGAATAACCAGTGGGTGAAAAAAGGAATGTGTGCTCAGTTCTTCCATTTCACGGTACTTGTCACGCGCAAAAGGAATCAATTCCGAACCGCGCCAGCTTAAGGTCATGCGTCGGAAAACAAGTGGATTGATAATTCCGGCAGCAACGGCAGAAGAAACGTTTTTGTCATTGTCAATGACCTGTACATCACAACCTGCCTGAAGGAACTCATGCGTTAAACAAATTCCGGCAACACCACATCCTACGACCAAGATTTTCATGGTACAAAAGTGTTCAAAATGTTCAAATGTTCAAAGGGTTCAAAAACGAAAGTTTCGCGTTTCTATTCTGAACTTTGGAACTCTTTGAACTTTGTTTGAACCTGGAAAGTTTACTTTCTGAATTTCGTAAAAGGAACAAAACGCGGCACTTTTCGCTGGTAATTGATGTAATCCGGGTATTTTTCAACAGAAAGCCCTTCCGAAAAGTCCGAACTTCCTTTGAACAGTGTGATTAATAACAAACAGCCACCCATTGACCAATTGATCCATTCCCCGGTTGAAATCACACTGAAACCATAAAATAATAACCAAATAGTTTGTTCCATGGCATAATTCGGGTGGCGCACAATTCTCCACAAACCGGTATCCACAAATCCTTTTGCAAAAGGTCCCAGGTTTTCTCCCGTCTTAAGCCGGCGGTGCTTTTCAGTTTGAAAATTATACTGTTGCTGATCTGCGATAAACTCAATAACAATCGCAACAATCATAGCGCCTGCAATGATCCAGTCCCAGGTTTGAATAGTCGTGGGTGCTGAATGGTTTAAACCTGTCAATATCGGAAGAGTAAACAAAAAGATCAATGTGTTTTGGTAAGAGCAGATAAAGAACAGGTTAAACAGCATCCAGACAAAGCGATTGTTCAATCCGGGTCTCTTCCGCAATACTGCCCAGCGGTAGTCTTCTTCCCCCAACCAAAATTTCCATCGGTAAGCTCCTCTTCGTGCAAAATTGTATGTAAGACGTGCTCCCCAAATCGTTACAATTACGGCCATTAATACTAAACGGGGAGCGAAATCACCGGCATAAGTTACATGCCACACATAGTAAATGGGCATAATACTCCAGATTTTATCAATCTGGGAATTATTTCGTGTAATCTCTCCCACAAGGAAACAAACACCTGTTACAATTGCCAGTACAATACCCATGTCTGTCAGAACTTCCGTTTGAAGCATGTTTAAAGGTGTTCCGAAATAGAAGGACATCAATGGCACAACTATCAGGGTCAACAAGAGGATAAGTATAGTAATTAACATACCTGAAAGGTAGTATTTAATTCAAAATGCAAAATGCAAAATACAAAAAAGAAGTTCAAAAAAACGTGAAATTTTCAATTCGTATCCCGATAGTTTTAAAACCTTGATCGAAGCATCAATGGCTATTGGGACGGCATTCGTAATTATTCTGCTACTGCCAGCACCGCGATACTAATCTTCACATGCGGAAACTCCTCGTGAAGTATCCGCACACAGGTTTCCAGTGTAGAACCGGTTGTTACCACGTCATCCACAACCAGTAAATGCTTCAGTTCCGTTTTTTTTGTTCCCTGGATTTTGAACCGGTTTTGCATGTTTTCCCAGCGGGACGTTCTTCCTTTTTTGGTTTGACTTTCCGTAAACGAGATTCGCTTTAACAGGTCTTTTCGAAGCGCGATGCCACTGCTTTCGGTAATTCCTTTGCAGATCACTTCGGCTTGATTGTATCCACGGATGAATTCTTTTTTCGGGTGAAGCGGAACAGGGATAAGTGCATCCACATCGGAAAACTTGTCAAGACCTTTTAGCTTTGTACCGATTTCTTTTCCAAAGTGTTTTCCTATTTCAGGATTGTTCCGGTACTTGAGTTCATGCAGGATTTGCTGAGTGGATCCCTCCTGTTTGAAACGCAGCAGTGCATAAGTTCCTTCCAATTGGACCCTTACCCAAAACAACTTATCAAGATTGCTTACTTCCGCATATGCTTCAAAATGAGTGTAAGCCAATTCGCTCGCACAAATGGGACAAATTGCCAGTTTGGATTGATTGAATTCATGCTTGCAGATCAAACAGTTTTGGGGGTAAAGAACATGGAGCAAATCACGCGTCCATTTGTTAAAATTCGACGAAAAATTTAGTGACATAGTAGTGTTTATTTGGCTTTGCTTAACTATCAACAACAAGCTGTTAATAGCCTACTAAAATTAGCAAAAAAAGCAATTCGATTTTCGCCTAATTTTATAGGAAAGTCGACCGAAAGTCTTAATACACTTGAAGTTGGACGAATCTGTCTAATTCTTCGATGAATTGCAGGTTATGTACTGTGAATATCTTTAGCACCCATGTTGATAAACTCGCTAAGTGTTCATGTTAAAGGCTTTCAAAGTAACGATGTTGAAAACCTCATTCAATTGTGGATTTCTTTAATTGTGAAAGGAAAGAATTTTGACAATTTTTGTAAGCCCCTTTAAGGCAAAACTTGTTGAACACACACAACAATATTGAAGGGGAATTAACTGAAACATTTAAATACCAACACACACAAATCTATGGTTATGAAAATGACCATGGCATAGAAATTATTGACTTTAAAAAAAAACAAATTAAAAATGGCAAAGGCAGAACCAATCTTATCGGAAAACAAAAACAGATTCGTGTTGTTTCCAATCCAACATGAAGATATTTGGTCTTTTTATAAGAAAGCAGAAGCAAGTTTTTGGACTGCAGAAGAAATTGATTTATCGCCGGATTTAATTGATTGGGAAACAAAATTGAATGACGATGAGCGTCATTTCATTAAACACGTTTTGGCATTTTTCGCAGCGTCTGACGGAATTGTAAATGAGAACCTGGCAGAGCACTTTTTGGCTGAAGTGCAATATACCGAGGCAAAGTTCTTTTACGGTTTCCAGGTAGCAATGGAGAACATCCATTCAGAGACCTATTCGTTGCTAATTGATACATACATCAAAGATCAAAAAGAGAAGAACCATTTATTCAATGCATTGGATACGATCGATTGCGTTCGCAAGAAAGCAGATTGGGCATTGCGCTGGATCGATAACGGAACTTTTGCAGAGCGATTAGTTGCATTCGCTGCTGTGGAAGGAATCTTCTTCTCCGGTTCATTTTGTTCGATTTTCTGGTTGAAAAAACGCGGCTTGATGCCAGGATTATCGTTCTCTAATGAGTTGATCTCCCGCGATGAAGGTTTGCACTGTGATTTTGCATGTTTGCTGTACACCAAACACCTGGTAAACCAATTGTCAAAGGATCAGGTACAGAAAATCATCTTAGATGCTGTTGAGATCGAGAAAGAATTTGTAACCGATGCATTACCTGTGAAGTTAATAGGTATGAACGCAGAATTGATGGCACAATACATTGAATTCGTTGCAGATCGCCTGTTGACAGAGCTTGGGAATCCAAAGGTGTTCAATACGGCAAACCCATTCGACTTCATGGATATGATATCCATCCAGGGAAAAACCAACTTCTTCGAAAAACGCGTGGCAGAATACCAAAAATCGGGCGTTATGTCGAACAAGGAAGACCAAACATTTAGTTTGGACGAAGAATTTTAATTGATTATCTTAATAATACCAATAACAACAACCCAAATAGAGCGCTATGTACGTAATTAAAAGAGACGGAAGAAAAGAAGCGGTGAAATTTGATAAGATCACTGCGCGCATCATCAAGATGTGCTACGGGCTGGACCCGCTAGTTTCACCCGAGGCTGTTGCCATGAAAGTCATCGAAGGAATCTACGATGGAGTGACCACAACAGTTTTAGATAATCTGGCCGCTGAGGTTGCAGCAGCTAAGACCATTGATCACCCGGATTATGCTTTATTGGCATCAAGAATAGCGGTGTCCAATTTACATAAGGAAACGAAAAAATCGTTCTCCGATGTAATGGAAGATCTATACAAATACATAGATCCGAAAACCGGACAGCGTGCATCATTGATCGCTGATGATGTGTATGAAGTGATCTCTAATAACAGAGAAGTGTTGGATTCAAGTATCATTTATGATCGTGATTTCCGTTACGATTACTTTGGATTCAAAACATTGACAAGAAGCTACTTGTTGCGTTTGAATGGTGAAATCGCAGAAAGACCACAACAAATGTTGATGCGTGTTGCTGTCGGAATCCATAAAAACGACCTTCCGCAAGCTATCAAGACGTACAACTTGATGTCTGAAGGATGGTTTACACATGCAACACCGACATTGTTTAATGCAGGTACACCAAAACCTCAAATGTCTTCGTGTTTCTTGTTAACAATGAAAGAAGATAGTATTGAAGGTATTTACGAGACGTTGAAATCTTGCGCTCAGATTTCACAATCGGCTGGTGGTATCGGATTGGCTATTCACGATATTCGTGCTACAGGATCATACATCAAAGGAACAAACGGTACATCCAACGGAATCGTTCCGATGTTACGTGTCTTCAACGACACTGCCCGCTACGTAGACCAGGGTGGAGGTAAGCGTAAAGGTTCTTTTGCTATGTACATCGAGCCTTGGCATGCTGACGTATTCGATTTCCTGGATTTAAAAAAGAATACCGGAAAAGAAGAAATGCGTGCTCGCGATTTATTCTATGCATTGTGGATTCCGGATTTATTCATGAAACGAGTAGAAGAGAACGGAGACTGGACCCTAATGTGTCCGCACGAGTGTCCGGGACTTTCTGAAACATACGGGGCAGATTTCGAAGCATTGTATACACAATACGAAGCTGAAGGAAAAGGTCGTAAGACAATCAAAGCACAGGATTTGTGGTTCAAAGTATTGGAGTCTCAAATCGAGACAGGTACTCCATATATGCTTTACAAAGATGCTGCAAACGCGAAATCAAATCAGCAAAACTTAGGAGTGATCAAGTCTTCTAACTTGTGTACGGAGATCATCGAGTATACAGCACCGGACGAGATCGCAGTTTGTAACCTGGCTTCTTTGGCATTGCCGAAATTCGTAACAGAAGAAGGAACATTCGATCACGACAAATTGTTCGAAGTAACCTACCAGGCTACTGTAAACCTGAACCGCATCATCGACGGAAACTTCTACCCGGTAGAAGAAGCACGCAACTCAAACATGCGTCACCGTCCAATCGGATTAGGAGTTCAAGGATTGGCTGATGCGTTCATCATGATGCGTTACCCGTTCGAATCAGAAGAAGCAAAAGCCTTGAACCGCGAGATCTTCGAAACGATCTATTACGCTGCAATGACAGCATCCAAAGATTTGGCAATCGCTGAAGGACCTTACGAAACGATCGCAGGATCACCGGTTTCAAAAGGAATCTTCCAGTTCGACATGTGGGGAGTTACTCCGACAAACCGTTGGGAATGGGATCTTCTGAAAGAAGAAGTGAAAAAACACGGTGTACGTAATTCCTTGTTGTTAGCGCCAATGCCAACAGCTTCTACAGCTCAAATCCTTGGAAACAACGAATGTTTTGAACCATACACATCAAACATTTATACGCGTCGCGTATTGTCAGGTGAGTTTATCATCGTAAATAAGCACTTGTTGAAAGATTTGGTGAAAGAAGGTTTATGGACAAAAGATATGCGTCAGAAATTGATGGCAGCGAACGGTTCTGTTCAAAACATTCACGAGATTCCGCAATACATCAAAGACTTATACAAAACAGCTTGGGAAATTTCTCAAAAAGCAATTATCGAACAGGCTGCTGATCGTGGAGCGTACATTTGTCAATCGCAGTCATTGAACATTTTCATGGAAAATGCAAACTTCGGTAAGTTGACATCTATGCACTTCTACGGTTGGAAGAAAGGATTGAAAACAGGTATGTACTACTTGAGAACGAAAGCTGCAACAGATGCAATTAAGTTCACAGTAGATAAAGCAGTAACCGAAGAGCCTTCAAAAGTATCCGCAGCAGAACTGGAAGAACAACAAGCGGCAATCGCATGTTCTTTGGATAATCCGGATAACTGTGAAATGTGTTCTGGGTAGAAACCAGTTATGGTTTCTACCAATTTCGAAAGGAATTGCTTTTGTTTCAAAAGCAGAGCGATATTCAGCGAAGCTAAATGTGTTCTGGGTAGAATTGAAAATTTATCAAATAACAGTAGGGACGTGATGCATCGCGTCCCTACATTGTTTTTGGCAAGCTCTAAATTTTGCGTGATGTTAATAATTGTGCCGTTTTTATGATATCACGTATACCGAATCCTGTTCTGGTTTGACCGGGACAGGATTTTTGTTTTGTAGAATTGTGCCAGTTTGAGTAATTCGGCTCATGTGTTCTCGATACATTCCGGCTGAAAGACCGGAATACTCGAACTGACATGGAGCCGAACGTATCGAGAACAAACAATTCATACTCCAGCCGAAACGTGAAAGATAAAAATCATAAGCATATACTAGCGTAGCACTTAAAACGTTAGTACTTTAGCATGATGCACGCTGTACGGGTTGGTCTTCTGTTGCTTAGCAGTATTTTTTGTTGGGTTCATAGCTGGACGCAGGAAAACGCGTACCGTCAAAAAACCATTGCCGCAACCGGAAATATTATCCAGCTGGATTCCTTAAGCATTGCACCAAACTCCCTGATAGTGCGTTGTAGCGGAGAAATTATCCTCCCGTACCAATACATTGTCGACTATGCAAAAGGAACTTTCCAGTTGTTTCAACCATGTTCGGAGGAGCTAACTGTTTCTTACCGTGTTTTACCCTTTTCCTTTGCAAAAAGCTATCAATTGCGGGATACCAATATTATTTATACCCAAAACAAAGGCGATCGGGAGAAATACCTCATTACACCGACAGTTGAACCCCTGGACTTGATGGGTGCAAACGGTTTGCGGAAATCCGGTAGTATTTCCCGGGGAATCACCTTTGGAAACCGCCAGGATTTATCCGTAAACTCCTCGTTGAACCTGGAATTATCCGGGTATATTGCACCGAATTTGCAGGTATTGGCCTCGGTGACGGATGACAATTTACCCATTCAGCCGGAAGGAAACACCAACAAACTTCAAGAGTTCGACCAGGTGTTTATTCAGCTGTTCAATGATCAGTTCAAGATTACCGCGGGAGATTTTTGGATCAGTAAACCGGAAGGCTATTTTTTAACTTATAAAAAAAGAGGACAAGGTCTCACCGGTGAATACTTCTGGAAAAAAGACAAGACCGGAACCATAAAAACACAGGTCAGTGGTGCTTTGTCAAAAGGGAAATTTAACCGCCAGATTATCCAGGGAGTAGAAGGGAATCAGGGCCCTTACCGTTTACGTGGAAATGAGAATGAACCATACATTATCATTCTTTCCGGAACAGAGCGGGTGTATATTGACGGAAGGCAACTAAGTCGCGGGCAGGAATACGATTACGTCATTGATTACAATACAGCCGAACTGACTTTTACCGCTAAAAACCTGATCACAAAAGACATCCGGATCGTAGTGGAATTCCAGTATTCAGATCAGAATTATGCACGTTCGCTTTTTCAATTTTCAACAGCTGCACAGAGCAAAAAACTGGATTGGTGGATCAATGCCTATTCCGAACAGGACGCAAAGAACCAGCCTTTGCAACAGAATTTGACCAATGACCAAAAATCCCTTTTATCCAAAATCGGAGACAGTTTGGAACTCGCCCGGTACTCGGTAATTGATTCTGTCGGCTTTTCTGAAAACCTGGTGATGTACCAGATGGTCGACACATTGGGGTACGACAGTGTTTTGGTAGCTTCAGTGGACCAAAACCTGGCTTATTACAAAGTACAATTTTCGTATGTCGGTCCCGGGAAAGGGGATTATGTTTTTGAAAAATTCAATGCAATAGGACGAGTATACAAATGGGTTCAACCGGTTGGCGGAGTTTCGGTTGGGGATTATGCACCGGTTTCTTTGTTGATCACCCCGAAAAGACAGCAATTATTTACTGCAGGAGCGACATACCGGTTCAATGAAAAGCTCAAAATCACTTCGGAACTGGGAATGAGTGGTTATGATCTCAATACCTTTTCCTCCATAGACCGTTTTGATGATCGGGGGTTTTCCATGCGAACCAAAGTAGAACATGTAAATCCGTTCGGAAAAGATTCTGTTCCTGCCTGGAGTTGGAAAAAACAGGTGGAAATTGAGATGCTGGATCCTTATTTTAAACCGATCGAACAATACCGGGCTGTGGAATTTGATCGTGATTGGAACACCCGCGGCCGGGGATATACCGGTAACCAGGTCTTTACAACAGTCGGAACAAGTATTGAAAACAGGAACTACGGGAAAATCGGGATTAATGCGCAGCAGTATAAGATAGGTTCGGATTTTTCCGGGTTACGGACGCAGTTGATTACTTCCTGGAAACAGCGTGGTTACAGTATCAACATCGATGCGAGTTTTTTGAGTGCTAAGAATGAAAACACCAACCAGTTTTTGCGGCACAAAGCAGACATTTCCAAACAAATAAAGAAAGTGCGGATAGGTTTCAAAGATGACCAGGAATTAAACCGTTTCGTGCAGGGAGATTCGTTGCTGAGCTTACAATCTTATAGTTTTTTCGACTATCAGGGCTATGTGGCTTTGGGTGATACCTCGTCCGGGGAATTATTGGTGAGTTATCGCGAACGCATTGACGGAAGATCGGACAGCACCCGTTTGCGTAATGCGGCCAAAGCACGAACGGTTCGGGCAGAGTGGACGAAAAACAATTGGAAAAATCAGCGCTTATACATGGTGGTAAACTACCGGGAATTAAAAATCCTGGATTCGACCTTGATTACCCAGGCGCCGGAAAACACCACCAATGGCCGGATTGATCACGATGTTAAATTCTGGAAAGGAGCGATCAATTTGACCACTTTCTATGAAGTGGGTGCAGGATTGGAACAAAAAAAAGAGTTCATATATATCAAAGTGAATGATGGGCAAGGTGTTTATACCTGGAACGATTATAACAACGACGGAATTAAGGACCTGAATGAATTTGAAATTGCTGCTTACGCAGATCAGGCCGGTTATATTCGGGTATTCACACCGTCCAATGACTATATTAAGACCTATTCCAACGAATATAATCAATCCCTGACACTTCGTCCGGAGCGTGTTTGGTCAAACAGTACCGGCATGAAGAAAGTATTGGCGCGGTTTTCTACTCAAACCCGTTTCAGATTGCAGCGAAAAACAAATGTGTTTGATGGAGCAAGAGCCTACAATCCTTTTGTGGGAAGTATTGATGATAATTCCCTGATCAGCACTTCCAATGTTATCAAAAATACGGTGTATTTCAACCGTACAAACAACGTGGGCGGTGGTGATTACAGTTATGAAAGTTCGAAAACAAAGACATTGCTGGCAACCGGATTTGACGGAAGAACGAAGGAATCTCACGAGTTTAATGCCCGCATAACGATCCTGAAGAAATTCAGTATTCAATCTCAATTCGAAACCGGGTTAAAAACATCATCAGTCGATTACACTACGGGACGAAATTACCGGTTGCATTACTGGCAGTTGAAGCCATCCCTGATTTATCAGCCTACAACTTCCCTCCGTTTTAGTTTGGACGGACGGGTTGTCAGGAAGAAGAACGAGGAGAGCTTGGGCGGTGAGCAGGCAGATATCTACGACATGGGTGTAACCGGAAAGTATAATCAAACCCAAAAAGGAAGTTTACAGGGACAATTCAATGTCATCCGGATCGCATTCCGTGGAGATTCGAATACTCCTTTGGGATTTGAATTGCTGGAAGCCTTGAAACCGGGAATAAACTATGTATGGAGCTTGGGGTATCAGCGCTCCTTGTCAAAAAACCTGCAGATTTCCGTTCAATACAATGGACGCAAAAGCGAAGGAAATAAAATTATTCACGCCGGTGGGATGGAGGTGAAAGCATTTTTCTAAAACAGTAGGCCCACGATTAATCGCGGGCCTACTGTTTTTAGTATGTTATATTAATGTCCTGCTTCTTCCTCTTTCGGGAATCCGGCAATCATTTTCTCATAATCCGCCAATAATGCTTCCGCATCCGTCCGTTTTCCATGCGCGATATCTGCTGCATTGGTGTTTCCGTCTTTTTTGGCTTTTTCTTCTTCCGCTTTATACTTTTCAATGGAACCTTGCAGGTTATCTCTTAAGTACCCGATATATTGCGGCATGAACATTTGGGTGTACATTCCTCCTGTTTTGTATTCGTTTTCATAAATCGGTAACGTACGTCGCTGAATTTTCGGTTCCTGGCGGGAAGCAAAGAATGTCATGGAGTTCAAAACACCCAACTTATCAAATCCCTGTACCAGGTTCGACTTGAATACTTTTTCATAATAAGTAATCTGATCTGCATCGCCGTATTTTGCGTAAATCATGGCAACTCCTGTCTGCATCTTACTGGAAGGCTCATTCTCTAAACTTTTACAAGCTTCCAGAGCTGCCTTACTGTTTACTTTTGAAAGTTGAAGCAATGCAGCACTCATAACCGAATAAGACTTGTCTTTTTGAATGATCTCAGAACACAATTGTTCCAATTCAGGAGCAGAAAGCATTCCTGCCAGTGCTGTTACCGCAGCCACACGAACAGCAGAAACCGAATCGGAAGTAGCCAGTTGTTTCACACGGTTAATAGAAGCGGTTTTACTGTCGCTACTCATTTTTCCGATTTTCTCAATTGCAGTGGAACGAATATCCCAGAACGGATCTTTCAAAGCTTCCTGTGCAACTCTTCCCGCTTCAGGAGTGCCGGAAGGAACTTTTTGAAGTGCATTCTTTCTGTGGATGTAATGTTTCGAATTATTCCATTGGAAAGCATACCAGGAAGGATCTTTTTTCTCTTCCACTTTTCCTAAAAGCATGGCTTCAGCATCAAAGATCACATTCTTTACGGCTCCTTGCGTTGGAATGCTTACGGTCGTGGACTCGTCATTAAACCACTGACGGGTAGTTGTTGCACCGCGGTCATCATATACTGTTATGTCAACCGGTAACTTGAATAAGCCGAAATCTTTTTTCTGCTTTTGATTTACAGTTACAGAAACAGTATTTGCAGTAGCATCTGTACTGTATGAAACGTCCAGTATCGGGTGACCTTTCCCTAAGTACCATTGGTTAAAGAACCAGTTCAGGTCTTGTCCGCTTACCTCTTCAAATGCAAGTCTCAACTGATGAAACTCAGCGGTTTTAAATTGATTTTGTTTCAAATAATTTTTCAAACCCTGGAAGAAAGCTTCGTCACCGATATATTTGCGTAGCATGTGTAAGATTCGGCCACCTTTGTTGTAAGAATGCCCGTCGAACATATCTTCCCGCGATTTGTAATCAAACCAAACCAGGTTATGATAACCTCCCTGATCTGCAGATGCAAAGTAACCTGCCGCTTCCTGTAATGCCTGGAATTCAGCCTCATCCAAACCATGACGGTGCTCATCCCACAGGAATTGAGAATAGTTTGCAAAGGATTCATTCAATGTTAAATTAGACCAGGATTCACACGTTACCAAATCCCCGAACCAGTGGTGGAATAATTCGTGTGCAATCGTGGAATTATCATTTTCATCCAATAATTCGCGTTGCGTTTTGTAAGCGTATTCTCCGAAAATAACAGCTCCGGTGTTTTCCATTGCACCCGAAACGTAATCTCTTACAATGATTTGGGAATACTTGTCCCATGGATATTCAACACCCAATAACTGAGAGAAGAATCCGATCATCGCCGGAGTTTCTCCAAAAATAGCTTTCGCATCTTTTTCCCATTGTGGTTCTACATAGTAGTTGACCTCCATGTTCGTTCCGTCTGGGCGCTTGTACGTATCTTTTACTACTTTGAATTCGCCGACCCCCATCATAAACAAATATGGAGCGTGTGGTAGATCCTGTTTCCAGTAGTCTGTTCGTGTTCCGTCTGCATTTTTTACAGAACTCACCAATTTACCATTGGAAAGTGTTGCGTATTTATCCTGAACAGTGATGTAAATTTCCTGTTTCGTTTTGGAATTCGGTGAATCGATCGTAGGGAACCAAACGGAGTTAGATTCTGTCTCACCTTGCGTCCAGATCTGAGGCATTTTATTTGCTTCCTCCCCACGCGGATTAATGAAGTACAAGCCTTTGTCACTGGTAATTGCATTGGACCCTCCGGTTTTGCGTTCATCCGGCTTAGCGATGTAATCGATCACTACAGTGAAGCTCTCATCACGTGTATATGTTTTGTTCAGTTTGATGGTTAAAACATCGTTTTTGTAATCGTATTCCACTGTTTTACCGGACATGGAAACATTTTTGATTTCCATTCCCTTTGCATCCAGGATCAATTCGTTGGACGCATAATAATGTGGTTTTGCCTGCAGTGTTTCTTTACCGATCAACCAGGATTTCGTCCAGTCGAAGGAAACCTCCAGTTTTGTATTGATCAAATCTGTCAAAACAGTTCTGGAAGCGTGATATACTTTCGGGTTATCTTGCTTTGGCTCATCGATTTCAGCAGCAGTATTTGACTTTGAATCGTTGCTTTGGCTTGCCGCGTGCTCAGAGTCAGAATGTTTAGGTTGACAAGCTACCAAGACAAGAGCAACCAAATAGGATATTTTCTTCATTTTCGGGCGAATATGATTCGTAAATATTTTGAAGAGCAAATATAGGAAACTATGGTTTTTTTACAATCTTTTTCTAGATGAATGGCCAAATAGTTCGTATTATTGTCGCAAAATTCTTACAGATGGAAACAGCTAATTGGACATCGGACGGAGAAGTCCTTCATGCTAACAGAGATGGGGTTCATATTCGTTGGGAAGACCAACAGTTTTTTACAATTACATATAAAGGAAAAAAATTCCGTGGAGAGGTTATGTCAAACCGCATGGAAGAAGGCTTGTTGACCCTGAAATTAAATCACCGCGTTTTTGAAGTGAAGAAGGGTGGTCCTCTGGACGAATTGATTGCTTCTCTTGGAATGGACAAGCCGAAATTGCGCAAGTTAAAGCAATTGAAAGCACCCATGCCGGGAAGAGTTGTCAGTGTTGCTGTTACCGTGGGTCAATCGATCGAAGTCGGAGACCCTTTGCTCACTTTGGAAGCAATGAAAATGGAGAACGTGCTCAAAGCAGAAGGAGTGGGGGTCGTTAAAGCCATTGCGATCAACCCTCAGGACGTAGTAGATAAAGGTGGATTGTTGATCGAGTTCGAATGAATGACAAGCGTTAGCGCGGTCAAATAAAAACGCAGTTTTCGATAATTCGATAATAACTTTACGGATAATGAAAACAGGATATCCTGTTTCGCGAAGAACACTAAACTAAAAACGGCTCCAATTGGAGCCGTTAGTCGTATCAATAATATGTGTTTTAACTTTTCTGCGGTGTGAAAGCCTTATTAATTATAGAAGGATAAACTGCACCGAACTCTTTCATACACCATTCCCTTAAACGTTGAATTTCTTCTGAGTCAGACATCCATTTGATTGCCTTAGACAATTCTTTTTGGAATAAAAGTGGGTCAAAACTTACCCGAACCAGGATTTTTTTCGTTAGTTCAAACATGGGGTTCTGTTTATAATTTCATCTAAATATAACGAACCCTTTTCTTATTTGGTATGCAGAAACTGTTAAAAGTTATGCACAAAAAAAACGTGTGCCCATAACAATCAGGCACACGCTACTTTATAGCAATATTAAATTTTACTGGAGATGCTGTTCAATGACCTGGTAAATTTCTTCGGTCACTTTATCATACACATAAATTAAAAAGTGCATGTTATCCGGATTGTATTGAGCCGGCAATGCATAGGTATAATTTACATAGTATTTTCCGTTTATTCCAAGGTCTGATGCTTCTAATACACGACCAAATGCGTTTCCGTCGATGCAGTCTCTCAAAATGTCTCTGTGAACGTAAGTTTCGTTCTTTGTCAGATCCGGCATTAATTGTGGAGCAACCAATGAATCTTCCAGCACATAAACAACGATTGCCAACTGGTTTGACAAAGAATTATCAATCTTATCCACCTCTACGTGAAGGAAGGTTCCTCTTGTGCTTGGGAAATAATTACAGTGAGACTGGATGTTCACTTTCAGTGTGGCATTTAATGCTGTAGTCGTTTTACTGGACCAGGTTCCCGGAGAAGCGGTGTTATCCGTACCGTTTAATTGACGGTTCACAGCTCCGTTAGGATTACCAAGAAAACCGGTTCCGGGCTTGGAACCGAAATGGGTACCGATCTCGAATGCAATGTTATTATAAAGAACAGTTGGGTACTCGGCATTTTCCTGTTGAAAATTGGACATTCCTACCGGGCTTGTATGCACGGAAGCTCCAAATACCCTTCCCGGATTTGCGTCTTCCAAATCGTGCAAGATCACTGCTGCATTCGGACAATTGTTGCAACGATGTCCGGTGAAATCTTCGATCATTACATTGGTAAGTGTATTGGTGTTTTGAGTAAACGTTGGCCAATGACCTTGAGCTACATAATGAGCCGAATCTCCATCCGGATACAAAGACCAATCAAGGGTTGAAGTTCCGCCTGCTTTCGGCGGATAAGCATTTTTCACCTTGTCACAGGAAACAATAACCATTGCAAGGATTGCTGTAAATACGATAAACTTTTTCATGTTCTAAATTCAATTAATTAGAAACTTTGCGTCAATGAAACGGTTAGTCCATTCGATGCAGGAACGAAGCGGCATACACCACCCACACAGAATAATCCCGCACGTTGTCTACCGTAATTCACCGTTAAACGCGTGGCATCTTTGATCCAGCCCACAGAACCGATCGCATAATGTACACGCAGGTCCGGATTGGAATTGCCGTAGTTGTACTGGTCCATAAATCCGAAGAACCAATTCGGTGAAATAGTATACTCCAAAACCAAGGTCACCCAATCTCCCTTATCCTTCGATGTGTGGTAATCAAACAAGGCCATTTTTTTATTCGTTGTAAACAGTGCTTGTAATTCTGCTCTCAAATTGTGCTTTTTGTTGATCTTCCAGCCTGCTTCCAAAACCGCAATGTGCGCATTGATAATCCCGTGTGCATCGTCTGTGATTTTCGAAACGTCATTATTAATTGCAATGTTAAAATAAGAACCGATCAGGTAAAAACTCTTGTTGAACTTATAAGTTACATTGACATTGATATCCTGCCAAAGTAAGCTATCGGACATATCGAACGGATTTCCTTTATATGTTACACGTGTAGAATCACCCGGCAATCCATATCCGTTTGTATGACGCAATGGCTGATAAGCTGTAGAATAATTGAAGTTAATCGGAATCCCGTATTTTCCACCACCTTTTCCTTTTGGAATCGTATAGAGTATTTCCGCCTGGTATGCAATTTCACCCAGAGGTTGAGTAGCATACGGATAAAGTGTTGCCACTAAATTATATGTATGTGTTTTGTTCATTGCCGGCAGATAATTGATAAACAAATCAGCCAGGCCTTTCGTGCGGTCGGAACGGTAGCTCATATTGTCTACTGACTTTGCAGAAAGCGAGATTCCCAATCCTTTTCTGGAATAACCCAAGTTAATCAATGCCGCATGTCCCGGATTATAGATGTACCCGTTATCATCACTTGGATCATTGTCTTTGTGGGTATATTCCCCGCTAAGTGTGAACTTCTTATATCTCAAACCGATTCGGCCGCTATAAGCAGCAACGTTTTCAGGAAGAATATACGTTTCGTTATCATCCTTTTGGTACTTACTTACAAAAGCCCCACCAATGGTTACATCCAAGTCGCTGGAATCCATTGCGGGAATCAGCTCATTCAAATGTAATTGCAAATCGATACCACGTGTAACACCGGTAGATTTCTCTACCCTTCCACTTTGGAATGAATACCTTTGATTCCCATAAACAGCCTTTAATTGTACGCCGTTATAAGGACGTAAAATAACACGAGCCCCGTCCATGGCATTGTCATATCCTAAATTCCGGTCTTCATATGCTCTGAAAATTGTTCCTGCACCGAATTGCTCGTAGAAATTTCCCAAAGTAATGTCTATGTAATTATTAGACCACCCTACGTAACGCATTCCCAATCCGGTCCCGTCAAAACGATTTGGATATCCGTTAATTCGCGGTAAATAGGATTCGAAACGAACACCTGCCTTGAAATGTGAACCAGCATAAAACACGTTCATATATGAATTGAGCAAACCACGTTCTGCAGGTTGAAGAGCTCCAATTAAAGGGTCCGCATTCAGGTATTGGAAAGTAGCTTCCATGTTCCCGGTGATACCCCCTAATATGTTTGATTGTCCGAATGCTGTAAGCGATCCGGACAATGCACAGATTCCTAAAATCCAGTTTTTCATCGAGTGTGATGTATAAGTAGCTTATTTATTTCCAAGTTTTTTGATCTCTTCATACAATTTTTCCTCATCTCCTGGAGCATAATTGTTATGAGAATACACGATGTTTCCTTTTTGGTCTACTAAAAATGTATGTGGTACGTTGTTTACACCCATTGCACGTTTGAAATCTCCGTTCGGGTCCATCAAAACCAGGTAATCCCATCCTTTTCCGTCTACATAAACCGGAACCTGGGATTTTGTTTTCTCATCGTCAATCGTAACAGCAACCAGATTCACTCCGGTTTCTTCCTGCCAATCCGGGTATAGTTCATGAATAGTATTTAGTTCACGCTTACAAGGTGAACACCAGGTTGCCCAAAAAGAAATTACAACAGGGCCTTTAAAGCCCAATTCAGCAGTATTTACTGCTTTTCCGTTCATATCTACTAATTTTACGGAAGGAAGCTGCTTAACAACTAACGGTTCGTGGTCCTGAGCCATCGATAAGGTAGAAACAATAAGTCCTAACAATAAGAACGTAATTTTTTTCATAGTTTAAATTTTAGCAATCGACAATTCAAGTTCTGTGCCGAAATCCAAAGATACCTTTTCCTTAACACAATTTTAAACATGTGTTGTCCGATACTCTTGTATTCCTAAAAAATGTTAAGGTATTCTCAAAAATTGTAATCCTAATAATCTGGAGTTTAATCAAAATCAGACCGTTTAATCCCCAAATTGGACACTTAAATCAAAAAAATACAGATATCTGCAACAATCGTATTGTTTTTTCCGTCAAAAAATTGTAATCTTACTGATTGATATGTGAATGTTGCCTATTGTGTGGGAAATAGAACGTTCCTATATTTGTGAAAACTGAAAACGCAATTATGAAAAAATTATACTCTCTGGTTTCTGTTGTTTTACTTGCTTGCTCAACCAGCTTTGGGCAAGTGGAAATTAAGCTGTGGGATAACGGTACACAAGCAGGTACAGGAAACGCTTTGAATGGACAAGAATATGCCTATGTTGTTACAACGGATGGGGTTCATGGTGTTACCATTAACTTTAAGAATACATCTGCCTCTACAAAAACATGGAAAATGGAGCGATACAGAATTACTGATGTTGCTACATGGGAAGATAATTTATGCTGGGGTGCTCCCGGAGATCCATTCGGACAGTGCTATACTGCACAGTTAATGAATACCAATCCATGGACAAGCCCGGCTCAATACAGTTTGGACGTTGCTCCAGGAGGATCAGCAAACTTAGTGGCTGATACAGACACGGAAGGTTCAGGTACGGAGAAATACCGATATTATTTGATCGAAGGACAATCTTCGCGGGTGGATTCTGTTGATGTGACCGTTACGTCTACTTTAGGAGTTGCAGATCAAAAACAGGAGGAAGTTTCAGTTGCAATCTATCCGAATCCGGTTTCAAATGTATTGACAGTAAACACAACTGGCCTGGAAGGATCAGTTGAATTGAAAATGGTTGATGTACTTGGAAAAATAGTTTTAACTGAATCGGGAGCTCCGATGAACAAGGTGGATGTAAGTAATTTCAAAAACGGAGTTTATTTGGTGTACGTTTACAACAAAGGAGATTTGATCCAAACGAAACGAATTGTTATCAAGCACTGATAATAAAATATAACCTGAGAGTCTGCCGCGGCAGACTCTTTTTTTATTTCCTAAAACCCTTAAATCATGAAAAAAAATCTATTCCTTGTTTTGGCATGTTCTTTTTTAATGACGAACTCCAATGCACAAGTTGATATTAAATTATGGGATCCCCTGAATCAGGATGTGACCGGAAACAGTTTAAACGGAACTGAACAAGTTGTTGCAGTTGCATCTGACGGAGATTATGCAATTACGTTCAATTTCAAGAATACTTCAGGAACTTCTAAAGAATGGAAGATAGAACGCTTTCGGATAACAGACACTCCTGGATGGGAGGACCGTTTGAATTGGGGAGTGGCAAATGACCCGATGCAAGAACAAGGATATAGTCCGAGCCAAATGAATTCGAATCCGTGGACGGTAATTTGGGGTTACAATGTAGGTCCAGACACCTCTTTAAATCTAATGGCCATTGCCTCTGTTGAAGGAGCGGGGGAAGAATTGTACCGGTATTATTTAATTGAAAACAATGGAACGAGAGTCGATTCTATCGATTATAGGGTAACAACATCTCTGGGAATCGGAACCAATGAGAAAGAATCGATTGTTTCAGTTTACCCAAACCCGGTTTCAACTATATTGACAGTAAACACAACTGGCTTGGAAGGATCAGTTGAATTGAAAATGGTTGATATACTTGGAAAAATAGTTTTAACTGAATCGGGAACTCCGATGAACAAAGTGGATGTAAGCAATTTCAAAAACGGAGTTTATTTGGTGTATGTTTACAATAAAGGAGACCTGATCCAAACAAAGCGAATTGTTATCAAACACTGATTATTATTTTTTTGAATATAAATTGATGGCCGGGAAAAATCTTCCGGCCATTTTTGTTTTTAGTATCCCAAAATTTCAGTTAAGAAAGGAATGGACTCCTGCGCAGTACAGTTTAAAAGTCTAAAATCCTTTGGAACAGAAAGCGTATTTGCATGGGGATCGATAACAATCTTAAGTGCTTCGTTAGGAACAGCATGAATCAGTCCTGCCGCAGGATATACTTGCAAGGATGTTCCAATTACAATTAATACGTCAGCTTCCCCGACCAATTCTGCTGCTTTGGACAAAAGCGGTACTTCTTCACCAAACCAAACAACATGTGGTCTTAAAGGAAATCCATCGTCACAATAATCTGTCATTTTTAGTTCATGACCTTCAATCAGGTAATACTTTTTCTCCTTGTTCGGTCCGGAACTTTTCGCATATCGGATATTGCCATGCAAATGAAGGACATTGGTACTTCCGGCCCGCTCATGCAGGTCATCAATGTTCTGTGTAATCACCTGTACATTAAAAAATTTTTGCAGTGAACTAAAATAATGGTGTGCCAGGTTCGGTTTTGCGCTTATAACATTGAGACGTCTTTCGTTATAGAATTTTTGGACCAGATCCGGATTATTTTGCCACGCCTGCGGGGTCGCCACTTCCTCTATGGGATAATTTTCCCATAATCCATCAGCATCCCGAAATGTTTTTATCCCACTTTCCGCACTAATCCCTGCTCCCGATAGAATAACAAGGTTATTTTTCATATCCTCTATTTAGCTTTCCAATAGTTAAAGTTAATTGAAACAAGCTTAGGTGGTTAAATAGTTGTTAAGTTATTGTCTTAATGTTAGATTTGGGATTCTAAAATGTTAAGATTATGAAAAAAAGTGTACTTGCTTTATCAGCTCTTTTTTCAATCGGATCTGCTTTCTCACAAGTAGTGATGTCTGAAAATTTTGATGCTGGAACATCGTTGCCTGCTGGTTGGGCACAATACAATGTAGACGGTTTAACAGTAGCATCTAATTTGAGTGCTTACAACTTTGGATCAAACGCATGGGTTGTAAGAAATAATGTTGCGACAGGAACAGGAAATCACGCAGTTTCAACTTCCTGGTATTCTCCTGCGGGGACATCTAATGACTGGATCGTATCTCCATCAATCGCAGTTCCGAATGCAACAGGTTACATGTGTCAATTTGATATCATGGCTCCTGATGCGTCTTACCCAGATGGATACAAAGTATATGTTTCTACAACTGGAAATACAGTTGCTGACTTTACAAACCCTGCTGTATTAACTGTAGCTGCGGCTCCTTCCAGCTATACCATGCAATCTTTCAGCCTGGATGCATACCAAGGACAAAATATTTATGTTGCGATCCAAAACAACTCGAATGATAAGTACTTATTGTTCATGGATAATTTCGTAGTACGTAAGCCTATGAATGATGATGCAATTCTTGTTTCTTCCTCATTGAACCGTTACTCTTTGACAAGCACAAATAATACATTGGCTTTAACCGTGAAAAACGATGGAGCAAATCCTATTACAAGTGTAACTGTAGATTGGAATGACGGTACTGCTCACAGCAGCGTTATTTCTACAAACATTGCAGCGGGTGCTACAGCAACGATTAATCACCCAACTGCTGTAAGTTATGCTACAGTTGTTGAGGAGAATTTGAATATCACAATCACTGCAGTTAATGGTAACATAGATCCAAATGCTGCTAACAACACAGACAGCAAGCCATTCAATACGGTAAGTTCTAACTCTCAAAAAGTTGTTTTATTTGAAGAAGGAACTGGTACATGGTGTGGATGGTGCCCAAGAGGTGCAGTTGCAATGGAATATATGGATAACACATACCCTGGCACATTTGCAGGTGTAGCGGTTCACAATGGTGACCCAATGACCGTTACAGCTTATGATGCTGCTGCTGACTTCTCCGGATTCCCTGGAGCTAACGTAGACCGTGCACTTTTAGGAGTAGATGTTTCTAACCAGGATTTCGATACATATTACAATGACCGTATAGATTTGATCACTCCGGTAGGAGTTGCAATTCAAACTGGTGGTTCCGGAAATAACGTTACAGTTACAGTTAATGCAACTTTCCGTAGTGTTTTTGCTGCTGCAAACTACCGTTTAGGTGTAATTATTACTGAAGATAACGTAACAGGAACAAGTTCCGGATACGACCAGGTAAATTATTACAGCGGATCAAGTAATCCATTGAACGGTGCCGGCCATAACTGGCAAACTGCACCCGATCCTGTACCTGCTGCAGATATGGAGTACGACCATGTTGGTAGAGCTTTGTTGGGTGGTTACGATGGTCAGGCTGGTTCAGTTCCTGCGGTTATCACTGACGGACAAGTTGCAACTTATACATTCAACTACACAGTTCCGGCTACTAGCGTCCGCGCTAACATGCATGCGGTTGCTGTTGTAGTTGATCAGGCTACAGGTGAAGTATTGAATGCGAAAGAAGTTTCTTTGGCGACATTAGGATTGGCTGAAACATCAACAATCAATATGGAAGTATTCCCTAACCCTGCTTCTGACGTTGTAAACGTTAATTTCGAAGGACAAGGTGGAGATTACACAGTTTCAATCATTGATTTGTCAGGACGTACAGTTGCATCCAAAGTGATTACTGCTTCTGGCGCTGCATCTGTTGCGGTTCCATTAACAGGTTTGGTAGCAGGAAATTACCTGGTATCAGTTGCTAATGAGACGGGGTCTTATACACAAAAATTGATGGTGAAATAATTCACGGAATATTTAGTGAAAAGCCCCGGCATTTATTGCCGGGGCTTTCTTTTTATACGAACTTTTTAGTGCTCTTGTATTAAGATTTATTAACTTTATCGCCCCTTACAATCTTATTTTATATGCCAAAAGTTCGCAAACAAGATGCACTGGATTATCATGCTTCCGGAAGACCCGGTAAAATCGAGGTCGTTCCAACGAAACCGTATGCGTCTCAGCGTGATTTATCTTTGGCCTATTCACCTGGAGTAGCAGAACCGTGTTTGCGAATTGCAGAGAATCCTGCAGATGTTTACAAGTATACAAGCAAAGCAAACCTGGTAGCAGTAATTTCAAACGGAACTGCCGTGCTCGGACTGGGAGATATCGGCCCGTTAGCTTCCAAACCTGTAATGGAAGGAAAAGGCTTATTGTTCAAGATTTTTGCTGATATCGATGTGTTCGATATAGAAATCGATGCAAAAGACCCCGAATTATTTATTCAGACTGTAAAGGCGATTGCCCCAACTTTCGGAGGAATCAACCTGGAAGACATTAAAGCCCCGGAGGCTTTTGAAATAGAACGCCGTTTAAAAGAAGAACTGGACATTCCATTGATGCACGATGATCAGCATGGAACAGCAATTATTTCAGCAGCAGCATTGCTGAATGCTTTGGAATTGGCCAAAAAGAAGATCGGGAAAGTGAAGATCGTAATTTCCGGTGCGGGAGCTGCTGCAATTTCCTGTGCGAAATTGTATATGGCTTTGGGAGCTTCCGTGAACAATATCTTTATGTTCGACAGTAAAGGGTTGATCCATGCAGGAAGAACCGACCTGGATGAAATGAAACAGCAATTTGCTCCTCATAAAAAAGATGCTACTTTGCAGGAAGCATTTAAAGGGGCAGATGTGTTTATCGGTTTGTCTAAAGGAAACATCGTTTCGAAAGATATGGTGGCATCAATGGCCAAGAACCCGATCGTATTTGCATTGGCGAACCCGGATCCCGAAATTTCCTACAAGGATGCAATGGCGACGCGCAATGATATTATCATGGCAACCGGGCGTTCAGATCATCCTAACCAGGTGAACAATGTACTTGGATTCCCGTTCATTTTTAGGGGAGCACTGGATGTCAGGGCGACAGGAATTAATGAAGAAATGAAATTAGCTGCCGTAAAAGCAATAGCAAACCTGGCAAAGGAAACGATTCCGGAGGAGGTAATTGAGGCATACGGCGAAAAGCATATCTCCTTTGGAAGGGAGCAAATTATTCCAAAACCATTGGATCCGCGACTGATCTATCATGTTGCACCTGCGGTTGCGCGTGCAGCGATGGAATCCGGGATCGCACAAAACCCGATCACGGATTGGGCGGAATATGAAATGATCCTGAAGAAACGATTGGGATTGGACAACAAGTTGGTCCGCCAAATTACAACCAAAGCACAAAGCAATCCGAAACGCGTAGTTTTTGCAGAGGCAGATAATGTGAAGATCCTGAAAGCGGCACAGACAACCACTGAAGAAGGAATTTGCATTCCGATATTATTAGGAAAAAGAAAGGTGATCGAATCCTTGATTGTGGAATACTCCATTGAAATTCCAAACATGACGATCATCGACCCGAAATCAGATGCCGAGAAGATGCGTCGCCAGATTTATGGAAAGTCCTTCTTTGAAAAACGCAAACGTAAAGGAGTCACGGAATATGAAGCGATCCAACTCATGCGTGAACGCAACCACTTTGGTGCTATGATGGTTGAGATGGGTGATGCGGACGCAATGATTTCCGGTTTGACAAGAAACTATAGGGATGTGGTTCGTCCTGCAATCCAGGTAATTGGTTTACAAAAAGATGTAAAAACAGTTGCGGGGGTGTATATCCTGAATACGAAGAGAGGACCTATCTTTTTGGCGGATACAACCATAAACAAAAACCCGACGGCTTGTCAAATTGCTGAAATAACACATAATGTTGCGAAAACACTGAGAAAATTCAAGGTCGTTCCAAAAATCGCTTTGCTGAGCTATTCGAACTTTGGTTCAGCTCCTGGTGAAGATGCCGAGAAAATGGCAGAAGCAGTGAAAATTTTGCATGATAATCACCCGACCTTAGTTGTGGATGGAGAGGTCCAGGCAAATTTTGCTTTGAACAATGACTTGATGAATGAAAAATTCGCGTTCTCACAACTGGCAAACAAGGAAGTGAACACCTTGATCTTCCCGAATCTTTCATCCGGAAATATTGCATATAAATTGCTGCAGGAAATGACCGATTCGGATGCAATCGGGCCGGTTTTGGTTGGATTAAAGAAATCCATTCATGTATTGCAGATGGGCTCATCCGTAAGGGAAATCGTAAACATGGTGAAAGTTGCTGTAGTTGATGCACAAACCAAGTAGAAAATAGAAAACAATGATCGCACATCTGAACGGACGTTTAATTGAAAAGAATCCAACCAACCTGATTATTGAATGTGGTGGTGTAGGATACTTCGTTAAAATATCCCTGAATACTTTTTCAGCTATCGGAACAACCGAATCCGTGAAGGTTTTAACGCAGCAAATTATCCGTGAAGATGCTCATTTGCTTTTCGGTTTTGCCACTTCCGAAGAGCGTGACGTGTTCAATTTATTATTGTCTGTTTCGGGAATTGGGCCCAATACGGCGATTTTGATGCTTTCTTCCATGTCGCCAAATGAGATTGCCAATGCAATACAAACAGAAGATGTACGTTCTATACAAGCGATCAAGGGAATTGGAGCAAAAACTGCCCAACGTGTTATTATTGATTTGAAAGATAAGATGTTGAAGGTGGAATGGAGTGAAGCAACAAATATTTTTGTTGGAAACAATACAAATCGATTTGATGCGTTAACTGCTTTGATTTCTTTAGGTTTCGATAAGAAATCTGCAGAAAAAGCAATAGAAAAAATTGCCACCGGAGATGAAACTGTAGAAGAACTAATTAAAGGGGCACTGAAAATATTATAAGCACTTGGAAAAAATTTTGAACGCTAACTACACAAGAGTGATACAACTGTTTTCTACGGTTGTTTTCTGCTTTGTATCACTTGTATTCTGGGCGCAAACCCCGCCGGATACTACGTTGCCATTTCCGATTACCAATCCGTTGGATCCTACCCAGAATAATCCTCAGACATTTGATTTGGGAGATCCTTCAGGGGTAAAGAAAAGTATTGTCTTTGATCCGGTGACAGGGAAATACATTTTCTCCGAAACAATGGGGAATACCAATATGAATTACCGGAATCCTTCCATGATGACTTTGGAAGAATACCTGGAATACGAACGCCAAAAATCATTGAAGGAAAATTGGAAAGATAAGATTGATCAACAAACAGAAGAGGACAGAGCGCTTGAGTTTCCAATTAAAATACCTTCCAAAGTCTTTACCAGTTTCTTTGGGTCCGATGAAATTACAATCCGTCCGCAAGGATCGATCGAATTGGCTTTTGGAGTCAATACTTCCCGCTATGACAACCCGATACTACCGGTAAAACAGCGAAAAATTACACGTTTCGATTTCCAGCAACAGATCCAGATGAACCTGGTCGGGCAAATCGGTACAAAACTGAAATTGAGCGCAAGCTACAATACACAGGCAGCCTTTGACTTTGACAACGTAACCAAATTAGGTTATTCCGGAGATGAAGACCAGATCATTCAGCGAATTGAATTGGGAAATGTTAGCTTCCCTTCTTTCGGAGCTTTGATCCCGGGTTCTCAGACTTTATTCGGAGCGTATGCCAAATTGCGTTTTGGAGATTTAACGGTAGATGCGATCGGTGCTTCATCAAAAGGAAAGAGAACCGAGATCAACATTACAGGGAAAGCGCAAATTCAACCATTCGAGGTTACGGCAGATAATTATGAAGCCAACCGACACTACTTCCTGAATTTGTTCTTCCATGATCAATACGATGCTGCAATGGCTCAAATGCCGAATGTCGCTTCGGAAACCTACGTTACCAGGATGGAGGTCTGGGTTACGAATAAAATCAATAACACGGAAAATTCAAGAAATATCCTTGCATTCTCGGATTTAGGAGAATCAAATCCTGCGAACCAGGTTGGTTCACCTGGGAACCCCTCTTCATCACCATTTCCAAGTAATCAATCAAACGGATTATATAACTACCTCAGTGCCGGTCCTACCAGCCCTATCATTCGGGGGTTCAACGGGGCAGTTGCGGAATTATCATCCCAGACAGCTACACCTGGTCCATTCCAACAGGCTATTCATTATGAAAAGGTAGAGAATGCCCGAAAATTAAGCGAATCTGAATATACCTATAATGCACTTCTTGGGTTTATTTCCCTGAGCCAACCCTTAAACAATGATGAGGTATTGGCTGTTGCCTATGAGTATACATACAGAGGTCAGACATTCCAGGTCGGTGAATTCTCTACGGATGGTGTTGCAGGCCAGAATGCCCTGTATTTGAAATTATTGAAACCAACAATCACAAACCCAACACTAAAGATTTGGGATTTGATGATGAAAAACGTTTACTCTATCGGTGCATACCAGGTAGATCAAACTGGCTTTAAACTGAACATTTTTTACAATAACCCGGAGACATCTGTTTTGGCACCTATTTTCCCATATAGTGGTTTGGATGACACACAGATTATTACCCTGGTTGAAATGGACCGTTTGAATGTTAATAACCAACAGTTCTCAGACGGATTATTCGATTTTGTACCGATCATGTACAACGGACAAAAAGCGGAAACGGGTGGTACGATCAATACGAAAAACGGACGGGTGATGTTTTCCACTACCGAACCTTTCGGACAGGTATTGAAGCAAAAATTGATGGTGAATGGAATGCCTGAAACGATCGCAAAGACCATTGCTTATACGGAGCTATACGATTCAACAAAAACGGCTGCTCAGCAAATTCCAAGTAAGAACCGTTTCGTATTTAAAGGAGAATACCAGTCTTCGGTTACTTCAGATATCTCATTAAACGCGTTGAATGTTCCGGAAGGTGCGGTTAAAGTAACTGCAGGAGGAATCCCAATGGTGGAAGGACAGGATTACACAGTAGACTATAACCTGGGTCGTGTAAAGATCCTGAATACCGGAGTACTGGAATCAAATACACCGATCAAAATTTCCATTGAAAGCAATTCGGTTTTTGGTTTCCAGTCCAAATCCATGGTCGGGACACACCTTAATTACCGGTTCAGTAAGGATTTCAATATTGGGGCCACCTGGCTCCGTATGATGGAACGTCCGGTAACCCAAAAGGTTGATTTCGGAAGTGAACCATACAAAAACAACGTCATTGGTTTTGATGTCAATTACCGAACGGAATTACCATTCTTAACCAAGTTTATAGATTTATTGCCGATTCTTTCTACGAAGGAAAAATCCTTCATGACCTTTAAAGGAGAATTTGCACACTTGATCCCGGGAACTCCAAAAGCGATATCCAAAGCAGGTATTTCGTATGTGGATGATTTCGAGGGAAGCCAGAGTACCATTGATTTAAGAACACAAAGTGCCTGGAGGCTTGCATCGACCCCTCAAGGTCAAACAGATTTGTTCCCGGAAGGTTCTTCAAAGAATTTGTCCAATGGGTACAAACGATCAAAGATTGCATGGTATTTAATAGATCCGCTTTTCTATCAATCAAATAATTTAACACCACAGCATATCAAAGACGATCCGACGCAAATTTACGACAGTCGTATGCGACAGGTGCTTCAGACAGATATCTTTCCGAACCAGCAGTTAACTTATGGTTCCATTCCAACCATTCAGATCCTGGAATTGGGTTATTACCCGAAAGAACGCGGAATGTATAACTACGATACAACTGCTACAATTTTGAATGCGGATGGTACTTTTAACAATCCGGAAGACCATTGGGGAGGAATCATGCGTTCATTAACTACGAATGATTTTGAACAGGCAAATGTCGAGTATATCCAGTTCTGGATCCTCGATCCGTTCAACCAGGACGCGATGACTGCTACTCCGAATTTAACAGGTGGAGATCTGTATTTCAACCTGGGGAACATTTCGGAAGATGTATTGGCAGATTCAAGAAAAAGTTTTGAAAATGGAATTCCGCCTTATGCGGGCGCGAATTACCCGGTGGTGATTACTCCTTGGGCGAAAGTATCTACCCAACAGGTAGTTGTAAACGCTTTTGACAATGATCCGAATTCACGGATTAACCAGGATGTTGGTATTGACGGGTACAAATCGGTGGAAGAACAGACTTCCTATTCAAATTACGTGAATTGGGTGCAGTCTAATCCAACATTAACCGCAGATGCGAAAGCACGGATGATTGCCGATCCTTCGAATGATGATTACAACTTCTATCGGGATGATGTATACGATCAGCAGCAGTTGAACATCCTTCAACGTTATAAAAAGTATAACGGGATGGAGGGGAACTCTGCCACAACAGAAATGTCCGATACGATGAACAACGATAAGTACCCGACTCAGGCAAGAAACACACCTGATTTGGAGGATATCAACCAGGATAACAACTTATCGGAATCTGAAGCATACTTCCAGTACAAGGTGAGTTTGCGTCCTGCTGATATGGTTGTCGGGAAGAATCACATTACAAGTGTGGTAACATTCACTCCGCCGAACTCTTCAAAATCTGAAAAATGGTACCAGTTCAAGGTTCCGATCAGAGAACCGGAAAGAACTATAAACGGCATTCGTGACTTCAGATCGATCCGTTTCTTCCGGATGTACATGAAAGGATTTGACGAGGAAGTGATCGTTCGTTTTGCGAAACTGGAATTGGTTCGTGGAGAATGGAGAAAATACTTATTGGATTTGACTACTCCGGGAGAAGTTATCCAGGTGGATCCGAACCTGACTACATTCAATATCGGGGCATTGAACTTCGAAGAAAACAACGAAAAAATTCCGATCGGGTACCAGATCCCTCCTGGAATCCAACGTGAAATTGACCCGTCACAACCACAACAGCGCCAAATGAATGAGCAGGCATTAACATTGGATGTTTGTAACCTTCAGGATGGTGATGCAAGAGCAGCTTACAAGAATGCGCAGTTCGACGTTCGAACGTACAAGAAATTAAAAATGTATGTCCACGCGGAAGAAGTTACTGCGAACACATTGCGCGATAAAGACGTGACTTTGTTTGTTCGTTTGGGAACGGATTTCGTAGACAACTACTATGAGTACGAACTTCCGTTAGCTTTAACACCTTGGTATACAAATAATGCAGATGCTGTTTGGCCGGAAGCAAATAATATGGAGATCGTTTTCCAGGATTTGTTAGACCTGAAAAAACGCAGAAATGATCTGTTGGGATCACCTAATTCCGGAATTGCCGTAAACGTAGAATATGTAATCGTAGATCCTGCAAATCCGGAGAGAAGAATTAAAGTAAAGGGTAGTCCGAACCTGCAGGGAATTAAAACGATCATGATCGGTGTCCGTAACCCGAATAAAAACCAGCCGTTACCTTTTTCAGCAAGCGACGATGGACTTCCTAAGTGTGTTCAGGTTTGGGTTAACGAGTTGCGTTTAACGGATTTCGTGGATGACGGAGGTTCGGCTGCAATTGCACAAATGCAGGTTCAGGCTGCAGATTTCGGTAGTTTCTCTCTTTCAGGTAATTATTCCGGTGTAAACTGGGGAGCAGTTGATTCACGTGTTCAGGAAAGACAAAGAAATCAAAAGATCGGGATGGATTTCCAGACGAACCTGCAACTAGGTCAGTTCTTTGGTAATCGCATCAAGCTGGCAGTTCCGTTCTTCTACGGTTATTCCGTTGGGATTATTAACCCGGAATACGATCCGTTCAACCCGGATATCAAATTGAGTGCATACGAAGCAGATGATAGAAGGAGAGTTGCGAAAATCGCACAGGATTATACGGAACGCAAATCCTATAATTTCCAGGGAGTCCGAAAAGAACGTGCAGCTGGTAAAAAAGCGCATTTCTATGACGTTTCCAACTGGATGGCAGGTTATGGGTATAGTGAAACGTTCCATCGCGACTTTAACACGAATTACGATCGTACGAAACAATGGAAAGGTAGTTTGGCCTATGCTTATACATTCGAGAACAAACCGTTTGAACCGTTTAAGAAGACCAAGTTCATGCAAAAATCCAAGTGGTGGGGATTATTGAAAGAAACCAGTATCGGATACTTGCCTAAAACGCTTGGATTTACGAACGACATTCAGCGAAATTACAACGAACGCCAGATCCGTAATACGATCGATACATCGGCAAGTGCATTCCAGTACAAACCGGTATATGTGAAGAACTTCCAGTGGAATAGAGGTTACCGCTTAGGTTGGGATTTGACCAAAAACCTGAAACTGACATTCAATGCAAATAACAGGGCAATCTTTGATGAAGGTGACGGAGAAGTAAATCGAAGAGGGAATGATTCATTGTATCGTGAATTCAAGGATACTATCCGTAAACAAATGAGAACGTTTGGTAAGACCATGGATTACACTCATGATTATACCTTCTCTTACAACGTACCGTTTAATTTGATCCCGGCTTTGGATTGGTTGACAGGTAATGCTAAATACACGGGAACATATAACTGGCAGCGGGCTCCGCTCGGACAGGACGGATCAAAAATCCCGGGTACAGTTAACTCATACAACCCTGATTACGGGAATATTGTTCAAAACAGCCGAACGATAAATGCAACGCTTCAGGCGAACATGACTACGTTGTACAATAAGATCCCATTCTTTAAAAAGGTCAACAATGGCGGTGGTCCTCAAAGAGGGAATACCATGCGACAAAAAGCGGCAGGTACTGATGATGGGGGGACCAAACCGGAGGACAAGGGCAAAGAAACGGTTGTGGAATTGAAACCGCCGAAACCATTGGATGAAATGACCAAAAAGGAACGCAGACAATGGGAGCGTAAAAAACGCAAACACGAACGCCAGCAAAAACGCAAGAAAGATAATAAGGTAAATCCGGTTGCAGGCTTCGGTGCACGTCTGTTAATGAGTGTTCGGAATGTTTCCGGAACATACAATCAAACGGATGGAACCTTGCTGCCTGGATACAACCAGAAAACAAGTATATTAGGGTTTAACCCTGCGTTCAGTTCGGGAATGGGTGGATTTATCTTCGGTCAGCAATCCTATACCGTTTCAGGTAGAGAGAATGGCTATAACTTTGCTCAAACTGCCGCTGATAAAGGTTGGTTAGTGGAAAATCCGACATTGAACCGACAGCATTCGATCACACACAATCAAACATTTACCGGAAGAGCTACGCTTGAACCGATGAAGGACTTTACGATTGATTTATCGTTAAACAGAACAATGTCTGAAAATACAAATGATTTCTTCAGATACAATGACCTTTCTGAGCGATTTGAATCACAAAGCCGTTTCCAGACAGCTACGCTTTCTTATTCGACTATTTCCATCGGAAGTGCGTTCGAAAAGTTATCGGCAGGATATGAATCCGGCAACTTCAAGCAAATGAGAGAAACAACAAAACAAGTATCCGAATTACTTGGGTCTTCAAATGCTAATTCCAATGGAAGTACAGGCGGATACCGTGACGGATACAACATTTCTCAGCAAGAAGTTGTGATCGGAGCGTTCTTATCATCCTATACGAATGGAAAAGTAAACAAACGATCGGTTAATCCGTTTGCTTCCATGCCTTTGCCGAACTGGACAGTGAACTATAACGGTCTGGCTAAATTCGAGCGAATGAAAAAGATCACGAAGAACTTTGTACTTCGTCATGCGTATTCTTCTACAGTTACTCTTGGACAGGTCCAATCAAATCTGAATGCAACTTTTGATCAAAACGGTTCGGCAACTGCACGTGATCTGAATGGTAACTTCATTGCTGAAAGAAACATTCAGACGGTAACTATCTCGGAACGTTTTTCTCCGCTGATCGGATTTGACGCAACCTGGAATTTGGGTGGTAAAAAAGCAGGAAGCCAGGGATTGATTACGAAATTCGAGATCAAAAAAGACCGTTCTGCAACACTTTCGTTGAACAACAACCAGGTAACGGAAGTATTAGGAAATGAGATCGTAATTGGAGCAGGATATAAATTCCCGAAAGTAAGATTGCCATTCAAGCTTGGTAAGAACAAACCGGAGAATCCTTTGAACATTCGTTTTGACTTCACATTCCGTGATAACCTGACGGTGATCCGTAAGATTGTTGAATCAACAGAACAGGCTACTGCCGGACAAAAAGTAATTTCGATCAAGTCATCGATTGATTACAATATCGGCGCAAACCTGATGGTTCAGTTCTACTACGACCAGGTAATTACCAATCCTAAGATTGCAACATCTTACCCGACAGGCAACATGAGTACAGGAATTCGATTCCGCTTTAACTTAGGAGGATTGTAGGATGAATATTCGTGCTGCAAGATTGGGAGATGAACAAGCAATCCACGGACTGATTTCCGAATTGGCGTTGTATGAGAAAGCACCGGACGAGGTCAGCAATACGGTTGAAAAACTGAAAGTGGATTTGTTCGTTGATGCAGTGTGTGAAGCATTGGTCGTTGAAAACGATAAATTGGAAGTGGTAGGCTTTGCATTGTACTATCAATCCTATTCCACCTGGAAGGGAAGGTGTCTTTACTTGGAAGATTTTTACATCCAACCTGAATTTCGAAGGGGAGGAATCGGCTCCCGATTGTTTCATGAAGTAGTGAAAATTGCCAAAAAATGGGAGGTAAAACGCATGGATTGGCAGGTACTTGATTGGAATGAACCGGCAATCGAATTCTATAAAAAGCAGCAGGCCATTTTGGATCCCGAGTGGGTCAATGGTCGTTTGTTTTTCTGATTCACTTATTTGGAAGCAAATAAGAAAGAATGAGAAATTAGGACTTATTAAAAGAGATTCTCCTTTTTCTACAATTCTATTAATCCGCCCATGAAATTGAGAGATTTATTGAAATCGTCACCCGACCTTCAAAATATTAGTTGGAAGTAAAAGATTTCTGTTCCGGTTATTGATCCCGGAAAGTATTAAATTCGCAACATGATATTGCGTCCGTTTCTGAGTAATCGTCCATTGGTGCTACTGCTGCTGATTCCAATTGTTGTTGGATTTCAACTGCTGAATATGCAATATCATTTTCATACCTTGCTCGATGTGGTCGATTTGGGCCTTTGGGGGAAAACGAGTTTGTTGAGCGCCTGGTGGACTTCCATTATTGCTTCGGTTATTGTTTTGGCGAATGCCATACAATTAAACTTTCTGTTCAACCAACACGAATTCTTAGACAAGAACAATTACGGGCCTTCGTTGTTTTATGTGGTCCTGATGAGCTTTTCTCATTCTTTTTACCAGGTCGATGCCGTATTAATTTGTCATTTATTCCTGCTTCAGTCACTCCGTTTATTGTTTCAGTTGAAAACCAATGAGAGTAACCTGACATCTTCATTCAACAGTGCTTTTTTTATCGGTTTGTCTGCCTCATTCCTTCCACCAAGCGCAGCACTGATTATTCCGTTCTGGTTCTCTGCGTGGGCGTTGCATCCTTTTAGCTTCCGACAATGGCTTTTAATGATCATCGGATTCCTGATCCCGATTGCAAACGGATTAACCTGGTGGTGGTTTTCCGGGCACACGATCTCTACTCGAATTTTGCGCCATTCTTCCCTGATCAAATACGAAGAAGTATTCTTCTATGGAACTTCGGCAGCGATCGTAATCCTGTTCTTATTAAGTATTATCGGGATCCAGATTCGGGTTCGTGTCAGCAATATCCGGTTTAAGAAACTGAACCGTGCGTTGATATGGATTCTTATCGGGACCTTGCTTTTGGGAGTAGCGGAAATCATAATTTATCAACAGTCGGAATGGGTCAGTATGCTCTTCATTCCTCTGAGCTTCTTCTTTACGTTTGCCTTTATCCATCGTATCTGGCAACGGGTGGCAAGTATCTTTTTTTACCTCACCCTAATTATAGCTGTTGCTAAATTTTTCCTCATTTCATACATGGTTGTCTGACGAGATTGACTAACTTTGTGGCCATTCATGAATTGACGGGCTTCCGTCGCAAAAATAGATCAATGAAATTTGGTGTTGTTACCTTTCCCGGTTCCAATTGTGATGAAGACATGGTATATGTCCTTGAAACAATCATGGGCCAACAAGTAGAACGTTTATGGCATAAAGATACCAGCTTGAAAGGGGTGGATTTTGTAGTTCTTCCGGGCGGATTCTCTTACGGAGATTATTTACGTTCAGGAGCAATTGCAAAACTTTCTCCGATTATGGGTGAAATTATGAACCATGCTGACAAAGGTGGTTATGTAATGGGTATTTGTAATGGTTTCCAGATTTTGACGGAAAGCGGTTTGTTGCAAGGTGCTTTATTGCATAACGATAACCAAAAGTTCATTTGTAAGAACGTGTACCTGAAACCTGCAACTTTAAACAGTGCGATCACAAAAGGATTGGATGCGGATAAAGCTTACAAAATTCCGATTGCACACGGAGAAGGAAGATTTTATGCACCGGATGATACCATGAAATCTATTTTAGACAATGACCAGGTATTATTTCACTATGTGAATGAAGAAGCACAACTTTCCGATACCAGTAATCCAAACGGATCATTGCATCATATCGCGGGAATTTGTAACCCGGGAAGAAATGTATTTGGAATGATGCCTCACCCGGAAAGAGCTGCAGACGGAGCTTTGGCAAATGAGGATGGAAAACGTTTCTTCGAATCAATCTTGAAATTCTGTTAATATGCGCATTTTATTGTTGGGTTCGGGGGGAAGAGAGCATGCAATTGCCTGGAAAATTGCTCAAAGTTCACATTTAGAACAATTGTTTATCGCTCCGGGAAATGCCGGTACCCGACTTCACGGAACAAATGTGGAAATATCCGCAACCGATTTTCCTGCGATTAAAACATTTGTCCTTGCGGAAAATATCAATATGGTAATCGTTGGACCGGAAGATCCGTTAGTCAAGGGAATCCACGATTTCTTTTTGGCAGATGCACAATTGAAGGACATTCCGGTTATCGGACCGAATAAAGAAGCGGCCCAATTGGAAGGAAGTAAGGATTTTGCAAAAGCATTCATGATGCGTCACAATATTCCTACTGCCAAGTACGCAACCTTTACCAAAGATACTTTAGAACAAGGATACAAGTTCCTGGAAGGAATGAAAGCTCCGTATGTACTGAAAGCAGACGGATTGGCTGCTGGAAAGGGAGTTTTGATCCCGGAGACATTAAGTGCTGCCAAGGAAGAATTGAAAAGCATGCTTGCCGATGCAAAATTCGGTGATGCTTCTTCCCGTGTGGTGATCGAGCAATTTTTGAAAGGGATCGAATGTTCTGTTTTTGTTTTAACGGATGGAGATTCCTATAAGATCCTCCCGGAAGCAAAAGATTACAAACGCATTGGTGAAGGTGATTCAGGGTTGAATACCGGAGGAATGGGAGCTGTTTCACCGGTTCCTTTCTGTGATAAAACCTTCATGGACAAAATTGAAAATCAAATCATTATTCCAACTGTAAAAGGGTTGAAACAGGATGGAATCACTTACAAAGGATTTATTTTCTTTGGTTTGATCAATGTAAAAGGAGAACCGTATGTGATCGAGTATAATTGTCGTATGGGTGATCCCGAAACAGAAGTGGTGATGCCACGTTTGAAATCCGATTTGATCGACCTGTTGGAAGGAGTTGCTACAAATACACTTTCCGAATGCGATATTCAATTCGAAGAGCGAAGTGCATGTACTGTCATGATGGTTTCAGGTGGTTACCCGGATGCTTACGAGAAAGGAAAAGTAATCAATGGAATTAACAGTGTGACCGATAGTTTGGTCTTCCATGCCGGAACTTCAAGCGACGGACCGGTGGTATTATCCAATGGCGGACGCGTTTTGGCTGTTACTTCTTATGGACGGAACCTGGAAGCAGCATTGGAACGCTCCTACGCAAGTATTGAAAAGATTTCTTACGACAAAGCATATTTCAGAAAGGATATCGGATTTGATGTCGTTTAAACACCAGTTATAAAAATATGTGGGGACGTGATGCATCACGTCCCTTTTTTATTTGGATATCTGTACGTGATTTATCCGTACGGATATTCCATAGATCAAGCATGGATATCCCATAGATATAGTTACGTTTGTATAAATTCTTAACATTTTATAGTTAACTCTTACAAGACAATAAGAATCCATCCTGACAATCGGAACGGTTCGGTCACCGCTAATTAGCCATTACCCGATAGTTAATTCATAATTTTTCTTTAATTTCATTGCTTTCAATACGGAATGGACCCTGCCGTCATTATTATTCTTGCATCACTACTATTTTCTGCATATTCTTCAGGAATGGAGATCGCTTTTGTGTCTTCTAATCGCTTGAAAGTAGAATTGGACCGGGGCAAGAATTCCTGGTATAGCAGGCTACTGGATGTTTTCTACGGGAATGACGGTCATTTTCTTGCAACGCTGTTGATTGCCAATAATGTAGGAATTGTCGTTTTCGGGATGTATATGGCAGATAGCCTGGATCCGGTGATCGACTCCTGGGGAATCAAACAGGAATACCTGATCGTTTTACTGCAGACAATCATTTCTACTCTGATTGTTTTAACCATGGCGGAGTTTTTTCCGAAAGTTATCTTCCAGATCAACCCCAATGGAATTTTCCGATTAGGAGCTGCACCTATGCTTTTGATCTATTGGGTTTTATACATCCCGACAAAACTGATCGTATGGATGAGTAACGGTTTGTTGCGTATTTTTGGAATTCGTGTAGAACAATCCGAGAAAGTACTTTCACGGATCGATTTACAGCATTTTGTCCAGGATGTGAACGAACGGATGGAAGACGAAGCAGACCTTGGAAACGAGATACAGATCCTTCAGAATGCGCTCGATTTCTCCCGGATTAAAGCACGCGATTGTATGGTCCCGAGAATGGAAATTGAAGCCATTGATGTAGAAGAAAGTATTGAAAACCTCCTGGCGAAATTCGTAGAAACAAGATTGTCAAAATTGCTCTTGTACCGGGATTCTGTCGACAATATAATTGGTTATGTGCATTCATACGAGCTGTTCAAAAAACCAACCACAATTACACAAATCCTGCGACCCATCTCTTTTGTGCCGGAAGCTATGCCCGGAAAAGAATTGTTGGAATTGTTTACGAAGAAAAGCCAATCCATTGCAGTTGTAGTAGATGAATACGGAGGAACTTCCGGTGTGGTAACAATTGAAGATGTAATTGAGCAGATCTTTGGTGAAATTGAAGATGAGCATGATGATGAAACGTGGTTGGAGGAGCAGATTGATGAACAGACATACCGGTTTTCGGCACGTGCGGAAATCTCTTATTTAAATCGAACTTATGGTTTCAAACTTCCGGAATCCGATTCCTACGAAACATTGGGAGGATTGGTGATCCACCGGTTGGAAGCTATTCCGCAGGGAGGTGAAGAAGTGGAGATTGAAAAATGGACGTTAATCGTGGAAGAAGTGACTGACCGGCGAATCGAAATAATAAGGCTAACTCAACAATAATTGAAAATTTTATAATTGAAAAGGTTTTAAATCTGCTCTTACCTTTCAATTATCCACTTTTACATTTCAATTCATAGAACACGATTTCTTGTTCATTTGCTTCTAATTTTCGTATTCCCGCTTTCTCTTCCAGTTTTCCACTGGAATCCGAATGGTCTGCCCAGCCCCACCAAGGCTCAATACAAATAAAAGGTGCATCTTTTTTTGTCCAGAAACCGATTGCTGTCCAGGAATTACAATCCATTTGGATGAGCGTATTTCCATTTACATGTTTTAATGAAACCGATTTAAAGGCAGGTTGTTTCAATACAAAAGCGTCGTTTTCGAAAAGATCATTAGTCAGCTCCAAACGATTTGAGAAACCATAATCGCGGGTTCTGCCGGAGAAATAGCTTCCGTTCAGTTCATGACGATCGAGTTGAATAGCCCGATCAAATTCCAGGTAGTAATTTTTTAAAGGCTCATCCAGGAAGAACGCCGGGTGTCCGCCAACGGAATAGTACATAAGTTCATTCCCTGTATTTTGTGTTTCATAGGAAATGACAATTCCGGTTTCTGTGAGTGAATAACACACATCAAACACAAAAGAATACGGATAGATATCCATTGATTTGGTGTCTGAAACCAAGCGAAAACGAACCGAATCAACGGTTTGTTCCACGACTTTAAATTCCCGGTCGCGCGCAAAGCCATGTTGTGTCATGTTGTATGATTTTCCCTGGAAAGTATAGGAATCGTTTACCAATCTACCTACAATCGGAAAGAGGTTTGGGGCCACACGGTTCCAGTGATCGGTTTGTTTGGACCAGAGAATATTCGCACCGGAATTCGTTCCGAAGTAAATGAGTTCTGCTCCTGAACGATTAATTTCAGCCAGGAATAACGTATTGTGGAGTTTGATGCTGTTTTCCATGAAAACCTAAAAATAGTTAATAGCCCCTTAAGTGAAACAATTTCAGCAGGAATACTTGGTTTTCAATAAAAAATGCGTATATTTGCATCACATTTTAGTAATTAGACCGAATGAGGGGACGCAAGTCCCCTCTTTTTATCTCATATGATTTCAAAACAAAAAGTACGGGAATTAGCAGAAGAACGCATCAAAGATCGCGATGAACGCTTGTTTATTGTTGAGTTGACAATCAGCGCTTCCAATGTGATCCGCCTGGAGTTGGATAAAACAGAAGGGAATGTTTCGATAGAAGACTGCATGTCAGTTTCGCGTAACATTGAGCATAACCTGGATCGTGAAGATGCTGATTTTGAATTGCATGTTTCTTCTGCAGGATTGGACAAACCGTTACGTGTTCATGCCCAATATGTAAAAAACATCGGCCGGGACCTGGATGTGAAATTGAAATCCAAAGAAAAAACAACAGGAACCTTGATTGCTGTTGACGATACCGGAGTGACCCTGAAACGCGAAGAAAAACAGTTGGTCGAAGGTAAAAAGAAAAAGGAACTGGTGGTGATTGAAAACAAGATCGCCTTTTCAGATATAAACGAAGCAAAAATTGTTATTTCATTTAAATAAGAAGCTATGAACAGCTTGGAACTAGTAGAATCGTTTTCCGAGTTCAAAGAACTCAAGAGCATCGACAAACAAACGATGCAACACGTTTTGGAAGACGTATTTCGTGCAATGTTGAAGAAAAAATTCAACACGGACGAGCACATCGATGTGATTGTAAACATTGATAAAGGAGACGTTCAGATTTTCGTAAACAAGGAAATTGTTGCTGACGGAGAAGTGGAAGATCCGAATACGGAGATCGCTTATTCAGATGCTATCAAGATTGAGCCTGATTTCGAGATCGGTGAAGAAGTGTCCGAAGAATTCCGTTTTGCGGATTTTGGGCGCAGAAACATCCTGTCTCTTCGTCAGAACCTGATCTCTCGTATTTTGGAATTGGAGAAAGACCATTTGTATAAGAAATACAAAGAGCGTATCGGTGAAATTATCACAGGTGAAGTTTACCAGGTTTGGAAGAAAGAGATCATGGTATTGGATGATGAAAACAATGAGTTGATCCTTCCGAAATCAGAGCAGATTCCTTCCGACTACTTCAAAAAAGGTGAATCCATTCGTGCAGTCGTTTCGAAAGTAGATATGCGCAACAGTTCACCGGTAATTATCCTTTCGCGTATCGCACCGGAATTCCTGGAACGTTTATTCGAATTGGAAGTCCCTGAAGTATTTGACGGATTGATCACGATTAAGCGCATCGTTCGTGAACCGGGAGAAAGAGCAAAAGTAGCAGTTGAATCATACGATGACCGTATTGATCCGGTTGGGGCTTGTGTTGGTATGAAAGGTTCCCGCATTCACGGAATTGTTCGCGAGTTGCGTAATGAGAATATTGATGTAATCAATTTCACAAACAACCCGAAATTGTTCATTCAACGTGCCTTGTCTCCTGCAAAAATCACCAACATCGAAATCGATGAGGAAGAAAAGCGTGCAAGTGTATTCCTGAAACCGGACCAGGTTTCTTTGGCAATCGGAAAAGGTGGATACAATATTCGTTTGGCAGGAAGATTATCGGGATACGAAATTGATGTGTTCCGTGATGGCGAATCTGATAATGAAGATGTTGACTTAGAAGAATTTGCAGATGAAATCGACGGTTGGATCCTGGATGAATTGAAAGCAGTCGGTTGTGATACAGCGAAATCTGTATTGGAATTGACAGTGGAAGATTTGGTTCAGCGTACAGACCTGGAAGAAGAAACAATACAGGAAGTATTACGTATCCTTCGTTCAGAATTTGAGTGAGGATAAGCAACACTTTCAATAATAAAAACTGGTGGTGAGTTCGGTCGGGTAAAAAATACCTGACCGATTTTCACCCAAATCTGGTTAACACTAACTATCTTTACACAGCGAAATGGGTTCATCCCTGTTTGTTAGTTAACGAATTAGATGATGAACATTAATTAAAAGAAGCAAATAATATATGTCTGGTAAAACACAGCGTTTAGGAAAAGCAGCAGGAGAATTGAATGTAGGGATCTCTACGATCGTCGACTTTTTGGCGTCGAAGGGGCAGGCTATTGACTCCAATCCAAATACGAAGTTGGATCCGGAGCAGTATGATATGTTGCGCACTCAATTTGCGGCTGACCAAAATTTAAAGGAGCAATCCAAAATGACGGCAGTTAAAAGAGAGAAGCGTGAGACGATTACTTTGCGCGATATCAAAGACGAACCGAAGTCTCAGGAAGGCGAGGACGATTTTGATAATAGTGCGTCAGAGCCAGCAAAAACTGCACCTGTTGTTACTCCGAAAGTTGAAACTCCAAAAGCAGAGGAGAAAGTAGAAGTTACTGAACCTGCTGTTGAGAAACCAGCTGAAGAAAAGAAATCCCCGGTTCAGGAAGAACCGGCAGCTCAGGCTACCGACGGGGGAATTCAAGTAATTGGTAAGATCGACCTCGATAAGTTGAATACCAAAACCAGACCGGACAAACGCAAAAAAGAGGACGGACCAATCGATAAAAGCGATTACCCGAAACCTCCGGTTGCACCGGCTGTCCCTGAAAAAGAAGAAGAGAAAGTGGCAAAGGAAACTCCGGCAACGGAACCTGAAGCTCCGAAAGAAATAGAAACAATCCGTGTAGAAAGACAAAAATTGTCCGGACCTACGGTACTAGGAAAGATTGAATTACCGGTTGAAAAACCAAAATCCGTTGGATCTTCCCGTCCGGGTGATGACCGCAAGAAACGCAAGCGTATCAAGAAAGTGGACGTCGCAAAGACCCCGGGAACTAATCCGCAAGGAGGACCAGGCGGAGGAAATCGTCCGGGAGGACAAGGCCAGGGCGGGAATCGTCCGGGTGCAGGAAACTTCAACCGTGGAGGAAACAACTTCCGTAAAGGAGGACCGATTGATAAACCGGCGGTTTCTGAACAGGACATTCAAAAAGAAATTAAAGACACCTTGGCTCGTTTATCTTCTCAGGGAGGTAAATCGAAAGCATCCAAGAATCGTCGTGCAAAACGTGATGATCGTGCGCAACGTCGTGAATTGGAACAAATGGAAGCGGAACTGCAAGAAAAAATCTTGAAGTTAACAGAGTTCGTTACGGTGTCGGAATTGGCATCCATGATGAACGTTTCTCCGACGCAGGTTATCTCGGCTTGTATGTCATTGGGAATCTTTGCTTCGATCAACCAGCGTTTGGATGCTGAAACCATTCAGATTGTTGCTGAAGAATTTGGATTTGAAACAGAATTCGTTTCCGCAGATGTTCAGGAAGCAATTCCGGAAGTAGAAGATAAAGAGGAAGACCTGATCGAGCGTCCACCGATTATTACGGTGATGGGACACGTTGACCACGGTAAAACTTCCTTACTGGATAAAATCCGTAATGCGAACGTAACCGCTGGTGAAGCCGGGGGAATTACACAGCATATCGGTGCTTATTCAGTTACTTTGAAAGATGGTCGCAAAATGACATTCCTGGATACACCGGGTCACGAAGCCTTTACAGCGATGCGTGCTCGTGGTGCTCAGGTAACTGACGTTGCAATTATCATTGTAGCTGCGGATGATGACGTAATGCCTCAAACAAAAGAAGCAATCTCTCACGCGCAGGCGGCAAACGTACCAATGGTATTTGCAATTAATAAGATTGACAAACCGGGTGCAAACCCTGATAAAATCCGCGAACAACTTTCTGCCATGAATATTCTGGTGGAAGAATGGGGTGGAAAATACCAATGCCAGGAAATTTCTGCGAAACAGAATTTAAATATTGATGCACTATTGGATAAAGTATTGTTGGAGGCAGAAATCCTTCACTTGCGTGCAAATCCGAACAAAAATGCAGTTGGTACCGTAATCGAATCTTCTTTGGATAAAGGAAAAGGATATGTTACAAATATGCTGGTGCATGCCGGAACAATGAAAATTGGAGATGTGGTATTGGTTGGACGTAACTACGGTCGCGTTCGTGCAATGCACGACGAAAAGGGAACAGCTTTGAAAGAAGCAGGACCGGCACAACCGGTTTCGGTTTTAGGTATTAACGGAGCACCATCTGCAGGAGATACTTTCCATGTGATGGATGACGAACGCGAAGCAAAATCTATTGCTACGAAAAGGGAGCAGTTATACCGTGAGCAAGGTCTTCGTACCAACAAACACATTACCCTGGATGAGATCGGTCGTCGTTTGGCGATCGGAGACTTCAAGGAACTGAACTTGATCGTGAAAGGGGACGTGGATGGATCAATCGAAGCATTGTCCGATTCCTTATTGAGACTTTCTACCGAAGAAATTCAGGTGAATATCGTACACAAAGGTGTAGGTGCAATTACGGAAGCCGATGTGAACTTAGCTTCTGCGTCAGATGCAATTGTTATCGGATTCCAGGTAAGACCATCTGTTTCAGCACGTAAACTGGCTGAGCAGGAACAAATCGATATCCGCTTGTATTCTGTAATCTACAAGGCAATCGACGAATTGAAAGCTGCAATGGAAGGAATGTTGTCTCCGGATATCGAAGAGAAAGTGATCGGAACAGCAGAAATTCGCGAAACGTTCGAAATCACGAAAGTGGGTACGATTGCCGGATGTTATGTAATGGATGGAATCATCAAACGTACTTCCAAGATTCGTGTTATCCGTGACGGAATCGTAATCCATACCGGGGTTCTTGGATCATTGAAACGCTTCAAAGATGACGTAAGAGAAGTGAAGAACAATTACGAGTGCGGTTTGAACATCGATAAATTCAACGATATCAAAATCGGCGACTTAGTTGAAGCTTACGAAGAAGTAGAAGTTGCAAGAAAGTTGTAAAAACAATCATTTATAAAGATAAACAGTAGGGGCGGAAAATTTTTCGCCCCTACTGTTTTATGGATTTCCCCCTACTTTTTTATTTGAATCCGAATTCCTAACTTACCACATCATTTTAAACCATTATTCACATGAAAAAAACAATGAAACAACTTGCTGGAGTTGCATGTATGGCAGCTTCTATTTTCTTTTTCTCCGGATGTGAAAAAGAAAACCCTTCGGTTCCGATAAAACCTCACAAACAAACTGAAAACACAAAAGTCATTCACTGCGATCCATGGCGAAACGTTACCGGATGGAGTGCACTTATTTCTGAATTGAACAGTTTGGCTTTGTGCGATGCGCGCATGTGTACCGGTAATTCAGTTACTCAGAATGCAACCAATTGGCTTTTAACAAATTCCAGTACAGGAAGCTTGTACCTTTTCACAAGTTCACAGGTCATTACACCGGCGGAACAAAACAGTGTAATGAATGATGCCATGGCATGGGCCATTGCCAATACACCAAGCGGCTATTTCGTAAGTTCAGTCTCATACGCTGCGAATATCATTGTTGGCAGCGGGTCCACTTCAGCTATCACAGTGAAGGTTGTTTATCGTCAATGCACCGGTGGCGGTGGCGGAGAAAGTTGAACTGATTAATTATCTTTCTATGTGCTCTATGTATCTATTGTGTTTCAAAATCAACCACATAGAATATATAGAGCACATGGTTTTTATAACCTTGATGAGCTTTTCATTATCACAATGTTTTATCTCTTATTCAATCAATACCAATCGGGTTTCGTTGAGATGACGGCTTTCATTGTAAACATGTATCAAGTACGTTCCGGAAGCCAAACCTTCCCGCTCAAGTAAGAATTCTTTTCCCTGGATCATTTCTCTTCGGACCACCTTACCGGTTGGTTCCAGGAGTTCCATTCGGGTATTTTGCTGTATTTCTGAAAATTTTAGCGTCATTGTTTTTGAGAAAGGATTCGGATAAAACTGGAACAGGTCTGTGGCTGGAAGTTTATCGAGCGACAAATTGGTAATACAAATGGTATCCGTCGTAGAATAAGCACAATCGATACAGGTACTCCAATAACATCCGTTTTGCGTTATAAGCAAAGAACTATCCGAACCCGGGATTTGAACACCGTCACGGTACCAGAGATTTACAATGCAATCGTGACTCGTTCGCAGTGTTGTGCCATCAAAGCTCAGGGAAACAGGAATGTGATCCCTGACATAAAAGTGTGCAGTATCGCTATTTGTGACACAACCAATCGGATCTACATTATTCGCCACCCAAACCAATTGGTCTCCGGGAGGTGTTCCATAATTACTTAGAACAGTTTGGTTCTCAGAAAACCAGTTTCCATTGCGGTACCAGGTATTGGTTGCGGGAAACCAATACGGGATCGGATACCAGCGCAGTACCACCAACTCCCCGCAATCTACCGTGTCTGCACCGACATCTATAGATAAGTGAATTCGTGGGTTCACCCCGATTTTAAATGTTTGACAAGAATATAATTGTTCCCCGGACGGAGTGGTAACCATTAATGAAAGCTCGGTTGTGCTGTCAATGGTAAAGGTATTGTTTTGAGTCGTAGCTCCGTTGCTCCATTGGTAACTGCTCATCCCCGGAATTCCTCCCATACTGACTTGTGCGCCGATACAGGCATATGGAACATGCAGGATCGGATCAAGGGAAGTTCCTGAAATACTTCCGTTAATCGGGTAATAAGGAGTTGGTGCTACAAAAACGGAAATAGTTTGTGTCAATGTATCAGAACCACCGTAACCGCTTACAAATAATTTAACGTGATACATTCCCGAACTGGAAAACCGGTGAATAACCTGTTCTCCTACTGTATCGATGGTTCCGTTTCCATCAAAATCCCAGGCCGAGTACAAAGAATTCGCACCGGTTGAATGAAAACCATATTTCCCGGTTCCTTTGCAAAAGGACGAATCAATCGTGAAAGAGGCAACAGGAATGGCACCTCCCGGGTAATTTCCGCATCCGTTCGACTGTAGTAATGTTGATCGTGAAAGTGTCAGAGCAGCCAACATTCTATTGGCTTGTCCTTGTGTAAATGACAATGGACACGAAGTGTAATCCATGTAATTTGGTAAATCATCCACATCACCGGTGAACGGATTAAATCCGGAAGTGTCACTCATTTCAGTAGAACAGGAGTTCCCCTGGCAAAATTGATTGTCATTGGAAGCATCCGGTGGAGTATCACATACAAAATCCCCGTTCAGTAAACAATTGAAGTTGTTGCAGCCATTGCTGAATGTATGGTACAGATGGAGATAATGACCCACCTCATGCGCAAAGAGAGAGGAATTAACGAACAGATTATAACGCCCTACAATTCCATCTGTTTCTATCGGTGATCCGGGATAAGTACCATAACCTCCTACACCCATTGGGTTTTGGAAGGGATCAGCGGCAATATTCCCAACAGTCCACACATTCAGATACAGGAGCGGATTCCACCTGTTTTGGGATTTAAAGGTCCAATCCTGGACATAATCGTAGTAATTGAGGGTCAAAATGGAAGAGTAATCGTGTGTAATACCAGTTGTAGGATTTCCCCAGGGATCAACCGAAGCCAGGCAAAACTGGATATCTACTACATGTCCGCTTGCATCGAAATACGATCCGGAGTTCTGGAAACGCTGATTTAATTCATCCACTGCCTGGATAACCGTTGCATCCGAAATATTTTCAGGACCATTTTGGTGCATGATGTGAAAGACGATTGGAATGGTGTAAATGGTCTTTTCCTGGTATTCTGCGGAATCAGAACTCAAAAATTGAGCTAAGCGCTGGTTGTTTTGATTTTCCTTCAAACTGTATTCAGGATAGTGCTGACGCAGATAATCCTGTATTTGGTCTGTTCCGCAATTTCCTGACTGAGCCAGAGTGCTTTGTATTGTAAGAATCACAAACAGGAATAAAAGTGTTTTCATAGTCTCTCGGTTTCAGGATTTAGACTCGAAACCGATGAATGTGGTTGCACAAACCAAAATCCAGGTAAAGAACAGAAAGAGTGTACCTTCCAAAAAGCCAAATTCTGATTTGAAAATTTTCACAGTCCTATGCAAATATGCTTAACTTTGTTACCATGATCGCTCCCGGTTCGAAAGGATGGATTGCCAAATACTTACAACTGATAGAGTCAGGTGAACTCTCTATTGACCTGCAGAAACCTGAGGACCTGACCCGTGCGGAATTCAATCACTACACACTTTCTCAAACCGGGATTATCTTCGGGTATCCTTCCAAATTATTGTTCGGGAAAAACCTGGATACATCGAAGTGGACACACGACGAGCAATTGACCGTGCTTCTTTTTGAATCGCTTTTATTTACCCATATCAATATCCAGGGAAAAACAAAATTGAAGCCGGAAGAGTTCCTGAACGACCTGAATATTTTCTACAAAAAACACCGGGTGCAATCGCTGACTTCAGTCCTGACTTTTTTCCTGAAGGAAAGTGCTTCGGAGAAAATTGAACGGATCCTGGAAAAGCGAACGGATGTCCCTAAAAATTTGACAAGTACTAAATCCTGGATGAGTTATTTCAACAACTCATTCATCTACCTGGATGTTATTTTGTTCGAGGATTTTTTGAAAAACAAACGAAAGCAAACACTCGATTACCAGAAACTGGCACTTTTGGCCCTTGGAATTATTGCTATTTCGGCTTACTCAGACGGCGAAATCCAGGAGCACGAAAAAAACCTGTTCAATACTTTTTTACTTTCTGCCGACCTGGATTCGGATGAAAAGGAATTGGCCAAACTGCGCTTCAGGGAAGGGATTACTCTCAATGAGTTGACCTGTGACCTGGTCGACTCGTGGAATTTCAAACGGTACCTGCTGGATCTTTCCGTGTTGACCATGCATATGAACCAGAATTCGCGGGAAAATGACCTGGAAACCCTGATCACACTCAAAAAATGGATGTCCTGTTCGGAAAGGGATTTGGATGAAGCCATTTATTGTACAGACCAGTTTTTATTGGAGAACAACCAAAAAGTATCCTACCTGAATGATTCGAATTCCATGGAACAGATGCTGGACAATGTTTCAAAACGCTGGATCAAGATTTTGGGAAGAAATAAGGATAAATTGGCCCAGGAGATCAAACAAAGTAAAGAGCTTGTTTACCTGATCCGCAAATCGGCATCGGAAGAGCTTTCCAAAGAGGAAAAGGAAAAAGTAAAAACCCAGTTTATGGATATTGTGAAGACCATGCCTGCTTTGGCTATCTTCTTATTACCAGGCGGAGCTTTACTTTTACCAATTGTTTTAAAGATTATTCCAAACCTGGTTCCGTCTGCATTCAAGGATAATGAATTAGAGGAGTAGTTGTTTGATGCTTTTGAGTTAGGAAATCAGTTTTTCACAAATGGGTTTTCAATAATAAAAGCCGTTTTTTACAATATGGTAACATTGTAAAAATGGTTTTTTTAATTCGTTAAATGTTTTTAGATCAATATTCAGTTAGTGTGCTTAATTTTGCCCCTCAATGATTCAAAACTATAAATCCATTGCTCATTTCAAAGGCTTAAACACCCTGCGTTTTATTGCTGCTTTTTTGGTGGTTTTGCATCATGCGGAATCGCTGCGAAAAGATCATGGATTAAAACACCATTTAAAGGATTTCGGATTGTTCCAAAACGGGGCACATGCGGTAAGTTTCTTCTTCGTATTGAGTGGTTTTTTAATAACTTATTTATTGCTGAAGGAACGGGAAACCAAGAATGATATTTCGATCAAGCAATTCTATATTAAACGTGTTTTCCGGATTTGGCCTTTGTACTTTTTAATGGTTGTTATCGGTGCAATTATTCAACCCTATTTCATTGATTGGTTCAATATTGATTATAAAATGCCATATACTTTTGGGGAAACATGGTATTACTTTATCTTCTTTGTTCCGGGAATGGTGAATTATTTCTTTGGAAGTAATTTACTGGAACCGCTTTGGTCTATCGGAGTGGAAGAAGTCTTTTACCTTATTTGGGCTCCTTTATTCAAATGGTTAAAAAAACACGTATTGAAATTGCTTTTGGGAGTAATCACCTTCAAATTGATTTTAATAGCTATCAATACTCATTGGTCCTTACCGGGAATTTTAAGTTACCTTATCCGCATTCATCAGTTTGAAGCCATGGCGATTGGTGGTTTGGGGGCTTACCTGGTTTTTAACCATGGAAAACAAATCAATGAATCCTGGATTTACAGTATTCCGGCTCAGGTTTTTCTCTATTCCCTGATTGTAGTTTTTATCGTTTTCGGAGCAAATATTCATGCGGATATCTGGTATTTCTTTTTCGACTATCCGCTTGTTTCCGCCATTGTTCCAAATGCATTGTTCCTGTATTTGATCATTGGAGTTTCAGTGGTAAATAAAAACCTGTTTACTTTGGAAAGCCGGATGTTTTCTTACCTGGGCGAAATTTCCTACGGAATTTACATGTTCCACTTACTGATCCTTTCCCAGATAATTGAATTGCTGAAAGGATTTGTTGCCGGTTCGGGTATGTTCCTGGAAACGTTATTCTATTATGGAGTTTCTATTTCGTTGATTATTGGAGTTTGTGCACTTTCTAAACGCACGCTGGAAGCGTATTTCGAAAAAAAGAAACAAAAGGTACTTCAGAGGATGAACAAATAGAATGTTTTCCTCATATCCCGATACGCTTCGCACGCGATTTCACAGGTGATCAGGGCATGCCAGTTCGAGTTTCCGTAGGAAGTATCGAAAACGACATGATTGAGAAAATCAATCCTTATGATACAAAAAATAGAACCCCTCAATGTTATCCAGGTACGCCCCGTCAAAACCGGCATTCAATAATTTTTTGGTGTACGAATCATCATTTCCGTAAATAATTTCCTGCCATTCGTCCTTCCAGAATTTTACCCAGATTTCGTCCTTGTATCCATCGTATTTTTTCTTCAGCCACAAAGGATGATGCAGGCCCCAGCCCTTTTTCCAGTAATAGCGGTATTTTTCGGCAGAACCAATGTTCATGTAAGAAATCACCAGTCGTTGTCCGCCGTTTAATTTGGTTTTGAGGCTGCTCACTTCACTTGAGGTCAGCAATTCGTCACCAAAAAAAGCATCGATAATCACTACATCAAAGTTGGTTTGTTGAATGGCCGAAAGGAAAGATACTTTATCAGGATAATTTTCCGTACTGATGAGGTACAGGTAATTTTGGGCCTGAGCCAATGTTTGAATGTTGTTGGTATTCTCATTGTGAACTGTTCCCGGGATGGATTTGTAATCGTAGTTTGAATTGCTTCTCGGAAAGGCAATAAATTGCTCGGCATCCGCTGCCTGGAAAGCACCGCTTGCGTCGGAATCCGTGCTTAAATAATCCGCTACCATGATCTTAAGGGACGAATTGACTTTGCGCAACATACCCAAACGGTAATCATCCGGAGAATAAGAATCGCCGTTGTAGAATAGCTCTTCCACACCGTAACCGTTAATTGCCTGGATAAGATCCGTCCTCAGTCCTTTTTCCGGATCAATATCTTCAAAAAGTACTTCTTCACCGTTTTGCGGAATGAGGATAAAATCAGGGTCTTGTGCACGCGCGTAGTTGCTAATGGAAATAATAAAATCCTGCATTTTTACACCGGCTTTCACGGTTTTCTTTTCCTTGCATGCAAATCCGCAGCAGGCAATCAGAACGAATAAAATTCCTTTCCTCATTTCTCCAATATTTCTTCTATAACGTCCCAGGTTGTTTCAGCAGTATAATCCCAGGAAAATAAAGCTGCCCGTTCCAAACTTTTTTTGGCAAGCTCTGCTTGTTTTTGTTCATCCGAAGCCAAATAGATCATGGCTTTTGAAACTTCTTCGATGTCAAAAGGATTGACATAAATAGCAGCTTCTCCGGCAACTTCGGGTAGGCAAGTCAGATTCCCGGAAATGATCGGCAGGCCGCAACGCATCGCTTCTACCAGTGGAATTCCGAATCCTTCGAAGTAGGGAATATACGTTAAAGCAAAAGCTGCTCCCATCAATTTATTGAGTTCAGACAACGAAACATGGCCGGAAAACAGGATTCTTTTTTTTAAGTCTTCTAAAACTTCCGGAATGGAAGAAGCTTTGTTTGTCCACAAACTTTCCCCCACGATCATCAGATCAATATCGGGATTAACCTGGGCAAACTTCCCGAAAGCTTCAACTAAACGCCCCACATTTTTGCGTGGATGAATGGCTCCTACGAAAATGAAATAAGGTCTCCCGGCAGTTTTTTGCCTTCGTATTTCCAGAATTTCATCCGGGTCGAGTGGCATAAACGATTCGGAAGCTCCGTTCCAGGCAACTGTGATTTTGGAAGGAGAAATGCCGTATGACTTTACGATATCCTGTTTGGAATATTCGGAAACAGTTAGAATGTGTGTCGCCTTTTTCGCAAATTTCGTGAAATAGTTGCGTAAGTACTTTAAAGGACTCGCAGGAATATCTTCCGGATAATGCTCGAAATTCAGATCGTGGATCACGCCAACTTGCGGGACCGGAGACTTGAGTGACAAGTATCCGTCCGGAGAATAAAAAAGATCGATTTTGTATTTTTTCAATGCGCGTTTGATGGAATACTCAAACCACCAAACAAATAGAATGGGATGACGGGCAGGAGGAAACAAAACTACCGGGGTTACATTCTTTGCAAAGACAAACTTTTCATCGAAGGGCCGATCAAAAAAGAACACAAATTCATGTTCCGGGTGAGCTTCCACCATGCGTTTCACCACTTCAAAGGTGTACCAGCCAAAACCTTCCATTTTGGAAGAAAGCAAGAAACGGGTATTGATTCCAATGCGCATGGGTTTCGAAGTTACAAACTATCTGTGAGAAATGATTTTTGTGATTTATTATTTTTTGATCCGTCGTATCTTTAGTTAGCAATACCACATTTATCCAAAATATCTCTAATATTAAGATGCCTTCTTTCCAACTTTTCCTAACTTCGTGGCATCTTATTGAAAATGAAAAATAGCGTTAAATATATTTTACAGAAGTTGTTGGGCTTGCACACCTATCTGTATGTCTTTGCGCTGTATAAGATCAGAACACTGCGTTCGGACAAAAAGGAAAATGACTTTTTTACCTTCTTATCCTTGTTGAAGGACGGGAAAGGGGACGTGCTGGATATCGGTGCGAATCTGGGAATTATGACGGTCCATTTGGCCAATACACTTCCTAATACAACGATCCATGCGTTTGAACCGATGCCTGCAAATGTGAGCGTTCTAAAACGGGTTATCGCAAAATTCAAGCTGAAAAGAACAAAAATTCACGAAGTTGCTTTGGGTGATGAATCCGGGATTGCCAAAATGGTACTTCCTGTAAACGGGCAAACCGTGATGCAAGGTTTAAGCCACATCAAGCATGAAACCATTACGGAATGGAATGAGGGAAAAGAAGTGGATGTGCAATTGGATAAATTGGACAACATTTTGAACGGACAACCCATTCAGGCTATTAAAATCGACATTGAAAATTTCGAGTATTTCGCATTGAAGGGTGCAAACCGGATCATTACATCGAATAAACCGATCATTTACGCAGAACTTTGGGACAATGAAAACCGGTCCAAATGTTTCGAGTATCTGAAGTCATTCAGTTACTCCATCTTTGTAGGAGAAAACAATCAGATCGTCCCGTTTGATTCTTCCAAACATCACACACAAAACTTTATTTTCATCGCAGAATAATTCCGGCTAATGCAAAAACTGTTTTTAAGAGGATTAGGCATTACGCTGTTATTGAATTTACTGGTTAAACCTGCGACGATCTTCCTGGTAGACATCAAAATGCAGAATGAATTGGGCCTCGATTCATACGGCATTTTTCAAACCATGCTCAACTTCACATTCCTGTTTTCCATGTTACTGGATATGGGGATTACGAATTTCATGACCCGGATGATTGCACAGCATCCACACATGATCCACAAGTACAGTAATCGGCTGTTTACTTTTCGTCTTATTTTGGTGTTGATATATATTATTTGGACGGTTTCCCTGTTCTTCATTTTAAGGTTTTCGCTTGAATGGTTGTGGGTGCTCGGTTTATTGATCATGCATCAGATCAGTATCATTACGGTGAATTATGTAAGAGCATATACCGGCGGTTTATTGAAGTTCGGTCTGGATGCCGTTCTGTCTGTTGTGGAACGGTCCGTTTATTTTGTTTTTGGAAGCATTCTGATCTATACGACGTTTGTGCAGCCACTTACTTTGCAGTGGTTTACGATTATTTTTGTCGGTTCTTCCACCATTTCCCTGGTGGTTGCTACCATTATTTACCTGCGCATTGTGGCTTTGCCACGCCTGCATTGGGATTCGGATTTCTTTAAAGCAATTTTCAGGCAATCGTATCCTTATGCCATTTTGGTAATCATTATGATGCTGACTTCCCGTTTGGATGCGGTATTCCTTGAAAAATTGCATCCTGAAGGAACGGTCCAGGTTTCGTACTATACACAAAGTTTCAGATTACTGGATGCGTGCTGGATGTTTGCCGTGCTTTTCGGAAGTATTTTATTGCCGGTTTTTTCACGGGTTTTAAAAGACAATACCTCCACGACCGGGATTATGACCAGTGCCCTGAATATTTTGTTTTCAGGTGGAATTTTAATGATCACATTGACAATCGGGATCAAAGAATTTTTGTTCGACAAATTATATGATGATGCGAACTGGTATTCCTACAATGCCTGGGTTTTCCATTCCATTACCTTCATCCCGATGTGTTTTACGGTTGTATTCGGAACGCTTTTGACAGCCAACGGATCCCTTCGCACGATGAATCAGATTGCTTTCCTGTCATTGATCATCATGTCGATTTTGAATATAGCTTTAATCCCTTTTTTCGGAGCTGTCGGGGCGGCTATTGCTTCCCTTGTGGCACAGTCTACTCTGGGAGTTTTACAGTACCTGGTTGTGCGCTACCGGATGAAACATCACCTGGCATCCAACACCTGGCTAAAGTTAATCGTGCTGAGTACCTTCATGGTGATCGCGATGGTCCTGGAGATTCAGTTTCAATGGAACCAATTGGTTTACGCCATCGGAATCGGCTTCCTGTGGATGACGCTCGTTTTCGGGCTGAAAATCATTGATGTGGTCCAGGTCTTGAAAATGCTTGGAGGTAATAAGGCAGAGTCTGTTGAGATTGATGATTGATGATCTGGTTTTTCCGTCGCTACAGACTGTCGCTTTTTCTACTTACCTTTACAACACATGATTGAAAACAAGGAAATCCTGGTTACCGGCGGAACGGGTTTTATCGGTTCACACACTGTAGTGGAGTTATTTGAATTGGGTTACACCCCGGTTATTTTGGATAATTGCTCCAATTCGAGTCAGTCGATTATTAAACAGATCAATTTAATCAGCGGAAAAGAGTGCATTTTTTACCGGGGTGATATGCGGGATAAAACATTCCTCCGCTCTGTCTTTGAAAAACATCAGATCTGTGGAGTCATTCATTTTGCTGCATTTAAAGCAGTTGCCGAATCGGTGGAAAAACCACTGGATTATTACGATAACAACCTCGTTTCACTCATCAACCTATTAGGTTGCCTGGAAGAATTCAAGGTAAACAAGATCGTTTTCTCTTCTTCCTGTACGGTTTACGGCGTGGAAAACACCCTTGAACCGTTAACTGAAACTATGCCGGTGGGGAAACCGAATTCACCTTATGGCTGGACCAAATGGATGGCAGAACAGATCTTGATTGATATTGCTTCCAAAACTGATTTGAAACCGATCTTTTTGCGTTACTTCAACCCGATCGGTGCACATACAAGCGGAAAACTGGGTGAGTTACCGCTTGGTCCTCCGAATAATGTACTTCCATATATTACCCAAACAGCGGCCGGTCTTCGAAAGGAGCTGACCATTTTCGGAAAGGACTACAATACGCCCGACGGAACCTGTGTACGTGATTACATTCACGTAACAGATGTAGCCAAAGCGCACGTAAAAGCCTTGTCTCATGAATTCGACGGAATAGCGGATATTTTCAACCTGGGAACAGGAACAGGAACTTCGGTACTGGAATTGGTGCAACTGTTTGAGAAAATAACAGGGAAGTCGTTGAGTTATAAGTTTGGGGAAAGAAGGCCCGGAGATGTGGATGCATTGTTTGCAGATGTTTCCAAAGCGAAGAAAATTTTAAACTGGAATACGGAAAGAACCATCGAAGATGCTATTTTAGATGCTTGGAAATGGGAACAATATCGCTTGGAAAATGAAATTTCTTAAACTATTACTGGTCTTTCTTTTGGTTTCTTTTCAAGGTCTGGCTCAACCCCATGGGAAAGACTCGAGTTTAGTCTCCAGGCATCGTCCGGGAATTTTTTGGTATAACACCGGATGGAGACCGGCTAAACCAGGCAAATTAAGAAAGTATGATCGCCTGATCCTGGATGTAACATATAATCAACTGATGAGTTCCGGAAGCATCAAAGCAAATCCATGGCGCTCTTTTGGTTGCAATGTCAACACCATGTGGGATATTCCTATTACAAATGGAAATACCATTTCCTTCGGAGTTGGATTGGCCTACAAATATCAAAAAACCGGTCCAAAAGGATTATTTTTTGCAGATAGTACCAATTCGTTCACGCGTTATTATGCTGATTCAAGTTATACCGATTACCGCAAGAACACGTTTGGGAATCATATCCTGGCACTTCCTCTTGAATTCCGGTTCAGAAGCCCGAAATGGCAGCATTTTAAAGTACACGTGGGAGGTTCAATCGGATACAGGCTTCAGACGTTCCAAAAAGTTTGGCCGGAGGGGCAACCTGGGATTAAAAACAAAACATTACCGGATAGAAATCCTTTGGTTTACGGTGTTCATATGCGGATTGGTATCCGGAATTGGGCCTTGTTTGCGGATTATACTTTGGCACGTCAATTTAAGAGCAGTAAGAGTGAACAAATCAGTGCGTTAGCTTTTGGTGTTTCACTTTCACTTTTTTAGTAATTTTAGTTTGGAGTAAGAATTTCTTCAGATCGCCCGAAAATTGGAAGATACAATTGGAAATAAGCCGTAATAGTGAGCTATTTCGATGAAGTTTCCAAGAAGTATATTGTTGTTTTCCAGCGATTAATAACAAGGTTTAATCATTAAAATTTGGCACTTAAAGAAATTAAACATCAATTGATAAACATATTTCTGATGAATATTTTTATACCAAACTGAAGTTAAATTACATTGTCAAATAAAAATTCATTTCATCCATTAGAAAATCGTTTATCTAACTAATTTTGTGGCATGCGCAATTTGATTGCTTTTTTCAAACGATTTCAGATCTTTTTGGTCTTTGTATTACTGCAGGTTGTAGCACTTTCTGCGTATATCCAATATTCCGAGTTTGCACGTCTGCAGGTTTTCTCCAGCGCTTCCAGGATAAATGGAGGTTTGTATGAAGTTCGCTATTCAGTGACGCAGCATTTTAACCTGGAAGGAACGAATCGGAAATTGGAATGGGAAAATGCCCGATTGAGAGAAAAATTGAAACTTTCCAACTATAAAGTTGACCGGGAACTAATCCAGATTGAGGATACGAATTACCATCAGCAATATTTGTACATGGCAGCTGCGGTGATCAATAACACCTACGACAAGCGAAACAATTACATGACTATCGATATCGGTAAAAATCATGGGATTCAGAAAGGATGGGGAGTGATTTCTTCAAAAGGGGTTGTTGGAATTGTTCATTTGGTAGGAGAATCGTATTCAGTGGTAAAAACCATTCTTTCCAAGAACATTAACGTAGACGTAAGTATGCGGGATGGTGGTGCTTTTGGACTTCTTAAATGGGACGGTGTAAATCCGAAGATCTGTCAGATTTCCGGAATCTCGAATGATATTACCATTAAAAAGTTCACGAAAGTAATTACACGCGGAGGTTCGGGTATCTATCCGAAAGGAATTCCTGTCGGAGTGATTACAAAACGTAAATCCATCGAAGGGAAGCCCTTGTGGGACCTGCAGGTTAGGATTGCAGAAGATTTCAGGACTATTCAGCACGTATATGTGATCAAGAATGTAATGCTGGATGAATTACGTGAATTGGAGGGCAAAATCCCACCGGATAAAGAAGAGGAGGAATTGTAAGTGAATATTTTTGTTTTAAATAGCATTCGTTTTGTATTGTTTGCACTGTTCCAAGTGCTCATACTGAACAATTTGGAGCCGGGACTGGGGCTTTATGCCATGATCTACCCGCTGTTCATTTTCATGTTGCCTTTTCAAATGGGAACTGTACCCCTGATGTTGGTTAGTTTCGTTTTTGGATTGGTCATTGATTCTTTTTCCAATACATTCGGGCTCCACGCATCTAGTGCAGTGATTATGGCTTTTTTCAGACCGGTTATTTTTAAATGGCTTTCGCCAAGAGACGGATATGAGAGTGTGGAATCCGTGAATGTGTATTCCATGGGTGGACGCTGGTTTCTTTATGCATACGGGACTTTGTTGTTGATTCACCATACCTGGTTCTTTGCTATTGAATCTTTTAAATTCAATGAATTTATCTGGATCCTGATTAAAATCGGATTAAGTGTTCCGAGTTCTTTTTTATTAAGTTTATTGGTACAATTTATTTTCATCTCTAACAAAAAGGCAGTGCGATGAATCTGGATGGAAGGAAATATGTCATCCTGGTATTTTTTATCCTGGTCGGATCCATTTATTTGATCCGCCTTTTCTTCATGCAGGTAATAGACGATTCGTGGAAATTGAGGGCTCAGGAAATTGCTGAGAAAAGAAAAGAAATTACTCCTCCACGAGGAATTGTTTTTGACCGGCATAACAAGAAAGTGGTAACCAACAGAAGTTATTACAACCTGATGATGAAGGAGGAAGACATCCATGATTTCGATACTCTTGCATTTGCAAAGCTGGTGGGTTGGACCAAACAGGAAGTAAAAGACCGGTTCTACCAGATCAAAAAAGGTGAGGGCAGGTATTTCAATAAGAATATCAATAAATACCAGGATAATTACCAGCCGCAACGCGCTTATCCGTTTATCAAAGAATTGACGATTGACGAAATTACGCGTATTGCACCTCATTTGGAGAGATTTCCGGGATTTTATGAAGATTTGACTTCTATGAGGAGCTATCCTTACTCGGGAGGAGCAAATATCTTCGGTTACCTGAATGAAGTAACAAAAGAGGAATTGGAAGAAGATCCTTTCTACAGAAGAGGAGACCAAATCGGGAGAGCAGGAATAGAACGTTATTATGAAAAGGAACTCAGGGGACGAAAAGGAATCAAGTATGTAGTAACCTCCGCTTTGAATAATGCCATTGAATCTTATGCAGGTGGAAAGTATGATACCTTGGCGGAACAGGGTCCGGCATTGCATTTGGGTCTGGATATCCAGCTTCAGGTCTACGGTGAGAAACTGATGCAAAATAAGCGAGGATGTATTGTGGCAATTGAACCAAAAACGGGAGAAATCCTTGCCTTGGTTTCTGCTCCGAGTTTTGACCCGAACATTCTGGTAGGAAGAAGAAATATCGGAAACAACTATCCTAAATTGCTTATGGACGAAGGGAAACCATTGTACCCAAGACCTTTGGCTGCGGAATATCCTCCTGGATCCATTTTTAAATTGCTTCAATCGTTAATCGGTTTGCAGGAAGGAGTTATTACACCGGAATCAGGCTTCCCTTGTACCAAATCCATGGTAGGTTGTCACAATCACCCGAATGCGACGAATTTACCGGACGGGATTAAAAACTCCTGCAACCCATATTTCTACTATGTTATGCGGCGGATCATCCAGCAGGGAAAGAAAAGGTCCATTTTTGCGGATGCTGAGATCGGGTTGAATAACTGGTACGATTATGTGATGAGTTTTGGTTTGGGAAGTCAGTTTGAAACCGATGTTACCGGAATGCGTTCCGGATTAATCCCGAACTCAGCTTATTACGATAAATGGTATGGGCACAATACCTGGGCATTTTCTACCATTCGTTCCATTTCCATCGGGCAGGGAGAAGTAAAGGTAACACCACTTCAAATGGCCAATATTGCTGCAATTATTGCCAATAAAGGATGGTATTACACGCCGCATTTTGTGCGATCGATCGGAAACAAGGGACCGCTTCCTCAATTCAAAGTGGTTCACAAAACAAAAGTCGACGCAATAAATTATGAACCTGTCATTGAAGGGATGAGAAGAGCGGTTTACGAACCGGGTGGTACTGCAAAAAAAGCGCAAGTAGAAGGAGTAACTGTTTGTGGAAAAACAGGAACTGCACAAAACCCGCATGGAGAAGATCATTCGGTATTCATTGCTTTTGCACCGAAGGAAGATCCAAAGATAGCAATCGCAGTTTTCATTGAAAATGCAGGATTCGGTGGTGTTTGGGCTGCTCCTACAGCCGGACTAATGATCGACAAATACATTCACAGACAAGTAAAAGATAAAGCGAAAGAACAGATGATCATCAATGCAAACCTGTTAAATATTAAAGCGAAACCTAAAAAGAAGAGCCAGCGATAGCTGGCGAAGACTGAATCACGACTAACGTCAGTGCGGAAGTGATGAG
>CBIHOM010000006.1:0-162808 GCA_966212075.1 uncultured Fluviicola sp. | reverse complement strand
AATTTTTTTAGTGTGTGTAGTTGCCGAATGTGCAAGAGAATCGGAGTAACTGAACGAATTCGCTTGTGGGCTATTTTTTTTTTAAAATAAACAGTAGGGGCGGAAAATTTTCCGCCCCTACTGTTTTATCAATGATTATTATTTTTCTATTACAAGTGGATCACTTCTCCATATGCAGCTGCAGCAGCTTCCATCACCGCTTCAGACATTGTTGGATGCGGGTGAACTGTTTTGATCAATTCTTCACCCGTTACTTCCAGTTTGCGGATAGCAACGATCTCAGCAATCATCTCAGTTACATTTGCCCCGATCATGTGAGCTCCCAATAATTCACCGTATTTCGCGTCGAAGATCAATTTCACGAAACCGTCTTTCGCTCCGGCAGCAGATGCCTTACCAGATGCAGAGAACGGGAACTTACCAACCTTGATTTCCATTCCGGCTTCTTTCGCAGCTTTTTCAGTCATACCAACAGATGCCACTTCAGGAGAACAGTAAGTACATCCCGGGATGTTTCCGTAATCCAATGGTTCCGGGTGGTGGCCCGCAATTTTCTCAACACAGATAATTCCTTCGGCAGAAGCAACGTGAGCCAATGCAGCAGTAGGAATTACATCTCCAATTGCGAAATAACCCGGGATATTTGTTTGGTAGAAATCGTTCACCAGGATTCTTCCTTTGTCCACCACGATTCCCAATTCTTCCAATCCGATATTTTCAATGTTTGCCTGGATCCCTACAGCAGAAAGAACGACATCACATTCGATTTTTTCTTCTCCTTTAGCTGTTTTTACAGTTACAACACATCCTTTTCCGGAAGTATCAACTGCTTCAACAGATGCGTTTGTCATGATATTGATTCCTGCTTTCTTGAAAGATTTCTCCAATTGTTTGGATACTTCTTCGTCTTCAATCGGAACGACATTCGGTAAGTATTCAACGATCGTAACTTCTGTTCCGATTGCATTGTAGAAATAAGCAAATTCCACGCCGATAGCACCTGAACCGACAACCACCATTTTCTTAGGCTGCGTTTTCATGCTCATTGCTTCACGGTACCCGATGATCTTAGATCCGTCTTGCGTTAAGTTCGGCAATTGACGCGAACGAGCTCCGGTTGCAATGATGATTCCTTTATCAGCAGAGTACTCGGTTACGTTACCGTCTTCACCTGTAACAGCAACCTTTTTTCCAGCCTTCAGAACACCTGTACCTTTGATAACATCGATCTTGTTCTTCTTCATCAGGAATTGGATTCCCTGGCTCATTCCATTGGCAACACCTCTGGAACGTTCAACCATTCCTCCGAAATCTGTTTTTGAATCCTTTACGGTAATTCCGTAATCAGATGCATGTTGAATGTATTCAAACACATTGGCACTTTTCAATAATGCTTTTGTTGGAATACATCCCCAGTTTAAGCAGATTCCACCCAATGAATCACGCTCTACAACCGCAGTTTTCAAACCCAATTGTGATGCGCGAATAGCGGCAACATATCCGCCGGGACCACTCCCAATAACTATGATATCGTAATTCATTTCTTTTTTCAATAAAATGTAATGGGACGAAATTAATCAATTCTCAGGAATTGTGAACGAATATGCCGCTGAATTCAAAAGAGATTATTATCACAGTTGATTCCTACTCTTTTTTTACCACAAATGCACAATTTTTAGCTCGGCTACCGCACGCGCGCTTTTTTAGCAAAACTGAATATGTATCTAAGAATAAAGAGGCGACTGGTAAGCACCTCCAAATATTTGCGCATTTGTGCTAAAGTGTAGTGCTGTATTTTGTGGTAATCTATTTGGAATTTCTAATTTTGAGCAAAAATTGACAAAATGGCTCAGTATCATTTAGGGATCGAACAAGCAAACCAGCAGTACATCCAGTTCAAAGTGATTTTTGAACAGGTAGCACCGAATGCGATCATCCACTTACCGAAATGGAGACCCGGAAGATATGAGCTGGGAAATTTTGCAAAGAATGTCAGAGGATTTAAAGTGTTCAACCAGGATGGAAAAGCAGTTGATTTCCGGAAAGTGGATCTTTCTTCCTGGGAAATATTGGTTACTGAACCCACGACCATTCGCGTCGAATACAGTTATTATGCAGCTGAACTGAATGCGGGATCAACATACTTGAGTAGGGAAATGCTGTATGCTAACCCTGTGAATTGTTTTATTTACCTGGAAGGGAAAAAAGACGAAGCCTGTGAAGTGATCCTGAACATTCCTTCCGATTGGAATATCGCTGGTTCCATGGAAAGAGAAGGTAATGTACTGAAGGCTGCAAGTTTTGATGAATTAGCGGATTCACCTTTCATTTGTTCAGCTACTTTGCAGTACAATCAATACGAATCGCATGGAACGATCTTCCATTTGTGGTTCCAGGGAGATTGCATTGTCGAATGGTCGCAATTAATCAAAGACTTTAAAGCATTTACAGATAAACAGATCGAGAAGTTCATCGAATTTCCGGTACCACATTATCACTTTTTGTTCCACATACTTCCTTATAAGGCATATCACGGGGTAGAACATCAGAAATCGACCGTTATTGCGCTTGGACCGACATACGATGTTTTTGGAGCGCTTTATACGGAATTGCTGGGTGTGTCTTCCCATGAATTATATCATACCTGGAACGTGAAAGCCATTCGTCCGATTGAAATGTTCCCGTACGATTATCAAAAGGAGAACCTGTCTAAACTGGGTTACTTGTGTGAAGGGGTAACGACCTACATGGGAGATTTGATGTTGTATAAATCGGGCGTCTTTGATTTGAAACAATACTTGCATGAGTTTACCGGGCAACTGCAGAAACACTTCGATAATTTCGGACGTTTCCATTATTCGGTTGCTGATTCTTCTTATGATACCTGGTTGGACGGTTATACGGTTGGTGCACCGGGACGAAAAGTTTCCATCTATACCGAAGGTTGTTTATTGGCATTCGTTTGTGATGTGAAAATCCGCGAGCACTCAGCAAATAAACACGGATTGGACGAACTGATGAAACGCCTGTATTTCAATTTTGCATTGAATGGAAAAGGAGTCAGTGAAGAAGATTACCTTGGTTTATTGAAAGAATTGGCTGGTACTGAAATGGAAGAGCTGATCACAGACTATTTCTACGGAACAAGACCGTTTGAAGCAATTTTAACGGAAGCACTTGAATCCATCGGATTGGAACTGACGCATAAACCGAACCAGAGATATTCTGCCGGCAGAGTCGGATTCAAGGCAGTGCAGCTGGGAGCACATTTCCAGGTAGCGGCAATCTATCCGGGTTCTCCTGCAGATTTGGCAGGGCTGATGATCAATGATGAGATCATTGGTGTAAACGAATACAAATTGAATGGCGATATGGACAATTGGTTGTCTTACCTCGATGACCGGAATAAACGATTGACCGTAATTCGCCAGGGAAAAATCCTGGAATTATCTTTGCCGGAAGTCCAAAGAAGCTTCTATTTGGAATACGGTGTGCGCATGATCGATAATCCGAATAACGCGCAGAAAAAAGCATTTGAATATTGGGGGAAATAATATATATCCTATAGGTATAAAAAATGTAGGGACACGAAGCTTCGCGTCCCTACAGTATTATCATGTCCCACAAATCATTTTAATAATTGAACGTGCCCTGTTTTCGTAATCTTCTTATCCGATTGGGATGACTTGAAGCGAATGGTCCAGGTGTAAATTCCCGATTTGCATAATTCACCGTTATAGGTTCCGTCCCAACCAAATCTCGTGTCATTTGATTCAAACAAGGTTTCTCCCCAGCGATTGTAAATCGTCATGGTATAATTGTACGGATCAAAACCGGAAGTAAATACCGGCATGAATACATTATTGAACTCGTCACCATCCGGTGTAAAGGTGTTCGGAACGTAGTAAACCAATTCTTCCTGGATCGTAACGGTTACCCATGCAGTATCCGGACAGTTTCCAGCATTATTTGCAACCAGCATGATCACATAATTTCCTGCATCCTCGGAATAAGTATGACTTGGGTTAAAAGCATTGCTGACATCTCCGTCACCGAAGTCCCAGGAATAAATAGAAGCATTCGTAGAAGTGTTGAACGTATGGAATTCAGGATTCATCAAACCATGGATCGGGTTATTCACTGAAAATGCAGCATCTGCGTTTGGTAATGCACAAATGAAACTTGGGAAAGTAGTTGTCGTGGAACATCCTGCCGTGCTGGTAGAAGTTACCGTTACATCATAGCAACCTGGGGTGTTGAATGTATGGTTGACACCATTCAGCTGATTTGAAGTGGTACTTCCATCTCCGAAATCCCAGGTAATTGAACCGGATGAAGGAGTACTTGCATCTGCCAATGAAGCAGTAAATGGAGTACAGCCGGTTGCATCCGGAGTGGTAATCTGTACGACCGGCATCGGATTTACAACGATCGTGGTTGTTCCCGGTGTGGCACATCCTCCGGTAACCGTATAACTGATCGCATGAGAACCTGCACCTGCTTGTGAAGGTGAGAATTCACCGGTTGTTGCGTTGATAATTCCGTCGCCCGACCAGTTTCCACCCGGAATGCTGGCTGAAAGAATGGAATTCGCTCCTGCTTCACAGAAAGGACCTGCCGGAGTGATTACCGGTACTTGCCCCGAATTAACAACCACATTGGTTGTTGTAGAAGAAGTACAGCCGTTCAAAGAAGTGGTAACGGTATATGTTCCACCTGCATTGATCGTAGCAGGAATAGAACCGTTTTGCGTATTGGCACTGAACCCGTTCGGTCCGGACCAGCTATAACTTGTTCCGGGTAAACTGGTTGCCGTTAGTTGCATCGTACTTCCTTCACACAATGGTCCGTTATTGGAAGCGATTACCGTTGGAACCGGGTTTACTGTTACTGTGGTTGTTGCAGTATTTGAACAGCTTCCAGTGGTCCCGGTAACTGTATAAGTTGTCGTAACCGTTGGATTTGCCGTGACAGTTGCTCCCGTAGTGGAAGATAAACCTGTTGAAGGGCTCCAGCTGTAGTTAGTTGCTCCGGTAGCGGTTAACGTGGTTGAAGTTCCTTCACAAATACTTGTGTTTGGACTTACACCTACCACAACCGGTGTGACGGTGACTGTTACAGGTAAAGAGGATGTACAACTTCCGCTTGTTCCGGAAACCGTATAGGTTGTAGTAGTAGATGGACTTGCAGTAACGGATGCTCCGGTCGTAGAAGACAAGCCTGTTGATGGTGACCAGGAATAATTGGTCGCTCCGCTTGCTGTTAAAACAGTTGATCCGCCATTACAGATGCTTGCGTTGGGGGATACGGTAAGTGCAAGCGGTGTAACAGTTACCGTGACTGTTTGAGTCGCAGAACACGTACCGCTTGTTCCCGTAACCGTATAAGTTGTCGTTGTTGACGGGCTGGCATTGACGCTTGCTCCTGTTGAAGCGGACAAACCTGTTGAAGGTGACCACGAATAAGAAGTAGCTCCACTGGCCGTTAAAGTAGTAGAAGCGCCGCTGCAAATAGTGGCGTTTGGTGAAACCGTAAGGTTTAGCGGAGTTACTGTAACAGTAACGTTTGCAGTTGCAGAACAGGAACCTGTCGTTCCGGTAACGGTATACGTTGTTGTAGTTGTCGGATTGGCCGTAACGGAAGCTCCTGTTGTAGAAGACAAACCGGTTGCCGGTGACCAGGTATAATTGGTCGCTCCGCTTGCAGTTAATGTCGTGGAAGCTCCGGAACAAATACTGGTATTTGGAGAGACGCTCACTGTTAATGGAGCAACGGTGACGGTGACTGTTCCGCTGCTGGTGCAACCGGCTGTATTTCCGGTGACAGTATAAGTTGTTGTACTGCTGGGACTGGCGGTTACCGTGGCACCCGTTGTGGCCGATAGGCCTGTTGATGGTGACCAGGTATAAGTACTCGCGCCGCTCGCTGTAAGCGTCGCACTTCCACCCGAACAAATGGTTTGAGCAGGGGGAGGAGTAACAGTTGCGCTGTTTACTGTAATGGTCGTTGTAGAGACTGGAGATGTACAAACACCTGATCCTACAACATAACTAATGGTATGTGTACCGATTCCCGCCGTTGCAGGATTGAACATACCGGATGAAGAAACTCCCGGACCGGACCAGGTCCCTCCCATGTCTGCAGCAATCAATTGTGTTGGTCCTGATGTTACACAAAATGGTCCTGCCGGAGTAATTGTAGAATTGGGTGCGCCCGTTTGAGCTCCTCCCGCACCCAGTTGCATGGTAAAATTACTGGAAGATCCACTCCAGTTTTCTACCACGATCATGATTTCCTGACCTGCAGTTACATAAGGTGCAGGAACAGAAGATGAGCAAGGAAAGGAATTCCCGAATTGGTTACAACCACTTGCCGCACTGGCATAATTACACCCGATTTCATTGCTGAGGTTTTGAATGGCTGTACAAGGAGCCTGACCGTTTGGAATATTAAATACAGCCACGTCCAGGAATCCACTGTTTGAGTTTCCGTCAATCAACATGTTGAGTGGTCCGGATGAGGTAATGTGCAGAATAATATATCCCATGTTCGGACCAATGAAATCCAGGCAGGAACTAACATACGGACCAGGAGTCACAAAATTGAAGGGACCGGCTGTTCCGGGTGTACAAATGGAAGTGTTCGTATTACACTGCGCATGTGCGGATTGGGTCCCGATAAAGAAAGAAATGGAAAAAGAGAGTAGGAGAGTAACGAGTAGTGATTTAATGTATTTCATAGCCGTTGTATCCAAAATGTGAAACTAACTCATTGATCATTGCAGGTGTAAGCTGCTGATTGCAGTTGATGCGAACAGATGTAAAATCATCACTGAAATCGATTACGTTTAAATACGTGTAATGTGCCTTTAAGCGAAGATTTACCTTTTCTTCTCTTTGTGCATCACCTAACGGGCGATAAGAGACAAATCCGAAAGTAAAATTATCCAGCTGTTGAATAAGGCATGAAGGGTTGTTTCCCGATTGATGCAGAAGCATATCCACTTCAGAAGTAGATTGATTGTTCGAGATCAATTGAGAACGAACCGCCTTTAAGGAATCGACGTCGGATTGCGTTTGACCGAAAGCTATAGTTGTAAAAAACAGTAGCGTAGTAGTCAAAACATAGCGCCAGGGCTTTGTTTTATAGTAGTACATAGTAAAAATTAGTTTCGTGTTCGAAGATAAAACGAAACAATTGATTAGTGGTTGCCTAAATTGTTAATTAAAAAAAGCGTGTTATTCATAACACGCTTTTTGAAAATTAAGTTAGAATTTATAACTGACCCCTAAACTCGGTAAGAATGGGAACTGATAAATCTTTGAATTGGTAACACGGTTCACATAGAAAATATTCTTTCTATTGTAAGCATTGGTTGCAGCCGCAACAATTTCCAGTTCGGTTTTGTTCTTGAACTTGAATTGCTTTTTAAACGTAATATCTAATCTGTGGTAGGTTGGAAGTCTTTTCGAGTTGAATTCACCCAATATCACGCCCACAGAATTTGAGTTGCTGGTGGTGTAGTCTGTATTTACACCCTGGCCGAATGATTCTGTTTGATAATATCCGGAAGTCGGTGTAAATGGAAGCCCCGAACCGAAGTTCCAGCGTACGTTCAATTCCAGGTCTTTTTTCTTCCCAAAAGCGTAGGACGCAACAAGATTCACGTTATGTCTTCTGTCAAATACAGGTGCATAAGTAGTGAAACCATCCCATCTGGTTGATTTGGCATACGAGTAAACTCCCCATAGGAACAACCTGTTCAACGTGTACTTTAACAAAACATCCACACCGTAGGATTTTCCGCTTTCGATTAGGAAGTCTTTCTTATATACATCATCTTCTTTTGAGAATTCGGAAACATCCTCGTATAATTTGTTGATATTGATATTACTCAATTGAGGGAAGTATTTGTAGTATCCTTCAATATTCAACATCAGGTTTTTAGTCAGGTCAAACTCTGCTCCTAAAATAGCATGCCAGGAGTATTGGATCCCATTTTTAGGATTTTTCTCTTTACCGCTTTCAGTAATGAATGTTTGTTGAACATTCGACGGAGCACTCAAAAGACCATTAAACAAATTCACGATGTCTCTGTCTGAAGAAGCTGTTGTAAAGTTCTGAGAATAACGCCCTCCGGATAATTTCAGGCGGAAGAAATCCGTTGCATTGTATTTGATCCCCAAACGTGGTTCAATTGAAATAGTACTCAAACTTGCATAAGCCTGAACACGCACTCCCGGTTGAACGACAAATCTTTTTGTAACAAATTTGTAATTGGCATAAGCCCCGATTTCAACCGTATTGTTTTGGTCCTGGATCTTTGATGCAACTTCGTTATACGTTAAATAATCTGTTTTGAAGATATTGATCCCGATACCATAGTCGATCTGGCTTTCATTTTTCAGGAAGTAGGAGAAATCAAAACCAAGATCCGTCCCAAAAATAGAGCTCGTACGAGGCTGGGATCCTTCTTCTTCAAAATGTGTTTTGTAACTGGAAGCAGTTAAGTGTCCTTTAATAAATGTTTTACCTCCACCGGGTAATAAGATCCACGACAATCCTCCGCCTGCCTGCTGGAAATCCAGTGCCGCAGATTCATTGTAGTTTACTTTATCGGTATTGCTGAATCCAAATACGGAAACTTTTGAACCTTGTCCGGTTGCAAAAGTCAGTTTTCCATAAATATCGGTAAAATTGTATGGCAATCCGTTTCCGTTGTTTACACCACGGTACAGATCTTTTGCCGTATAATCCAATAATGAGTGTTTTGCAGAGAAAATAAAAGATCCCGCTCCTGGTCTTCCTTCTTTGGCGCGGTACATTGGTCCTTCCACTACTAACTTTGCAAGGAAAGGAGATACCGAAACTTTTCCACCGAAACTCTTTTTATTTCCGTCACGGTAAGTAATATCCATAACAGAAGAAATTCTCCCCCCGTATTTGGAATCGAATCCTCCGGTATAAATGTCTACGTTCTTAACCAGTTCCGTTTCGAATATAGAGAAGAAACCAATGGAGTGGAACGGATTATAGATCGTCATTCCGTCCAACAGGACTTTGTTCTGGATCGGTGTTCCACCTCTTACATATAATTGACCTCCCTGGTCACCGGTTGTAACAACTCCGGGCGTAACAGAAAAAGCAGCTGTAATATCGTTTTCAGCACCAACTGCCGGGATTCTTTCCAAACCTTTCTTATCCAATTTGGTAACTGACATCAATACTTCTGTTGTTTTTGCCTTCGTTTCAGCTGAAATAACAACTTCTTCGATACCAACCGCATCCACCGGGATCAGATCAATTCGGATTTCAGTAATCCCTCCTTTTTCAGTGACTTTAATTTCTTTGTTATATTCTTTAAATTCAACGGTTTGAACTTTTAACAGGTATGTCCCGATCGGAACCTTCGGAATAGAGAAAAATCCATTCACATCCGTACTGGCACCTAAAATAGCTTGTGATTTTTCAGTAGGGACCAATACTGCTTTTTCAAACGGAACAACTTCACTGTTCTCGTTATTGAATATAAATCCACGGATCGTATGATCTTGAGAGAATGAGACAATTGAAACGGTTAAAAATGCAAATAAGGAGAGTATTTGTTTCATATGTTTTACCTTGGTTTTAAAGAAGTTCCGAAGTTACATAATTAACACTAATTAACGAGTGAAAAGTTTGAAAAATGATTAAACGTGCAGATTATTGATTAAACGGACTTTACTGTTAATTGAGAATGCAAAATGAAAAATTGAAAAGAAGGTGTGGTCTTTATTTGATTTTCACTTTTCTTCCTTCCTTTTCAATTGTCAATTATCAAGACGATTCCAGCTTGATAATTGAACAATTGATCATTAACTCATGCGAAGCAAGTGTTTGGCTTTATCCCAATAAACATCCATTTCCTCCAGCGACATGTCACTCATGTTTTTGGCATCCTCGGCAATGAGCTCTTCCATCTTCTGGAAACGCGATTTGAACTTCCTGTTGGTAGATTCCAAAGCATCTTCAGGGTTGACATTAATAAATCGGGCATAGTTTACCAGGGAGAATAGCACATCTCCGAATTCATCTTCGATCTTTTCCGGGTCCCTGGTTTGCTGAGCTTCGTGCAGTTCCGAGAATTCCTCGATGACTTTGTTCTTTACATCTTCAATATCAGACCATTCAAAACCGATTCCCTTAACTTTTTCCTGGATCCGCATGGCTTTGATCAGGGCGGGAAGCGTGTTGGGAACTCCTTCCAAAACAGATTTCTTGCCTTCTTTTAATTTGATCTTTTCCCAGTTTGCCTTTACTTCTTCTTCCGAATCAGCAGTTACATCGCCATAAATATGTGGATGACGGTGGATTAACTTATCACAGATCCCGTTCAGCACACTGGTCACGTCAAAAGCACCCAGTTCCGAACCGATTTTTGAATAAAAAACCAGGTGCAGGAATAAATCTCCCAATTCACCCTGGATCCCATTTAAATCATTGGCCTGGATTGCATCGGCAAGTTCATAGGTCTCTTCAATGGTCAAATGTCTTAATGACTGGATGGTTTGTTTTTTGTCCCAGGGACACTTTTCGCGCAAATCGTCCATAATGGTTAATAAACGCGCAAAAGCCTCCAGTCTCGGGTCCTGGTTTAAATTATTATTAGCTGATTCCATACTGCAAATGTACATAGAACAAAATTTGTAATTTTGGATTATGAAAATTGCCTTGCTGTTTTTTTTGTTACCGGTCTTTTGTTATTCCCAGGAAAGTAGAATAGATGATTGGGCTTTCTCCTTGAAAGGAAAGTCTGGTTTTTTAGCGGCACATCGGGGGACAATGGGACATCTTGCCAAAGACCGCCTTTTTGCCGGAGAACTTTCTTTTAGTAAGCGTTTGCGATCTAAAAACTGGAGTGAGGAATACAAAAATCCTTATGCAGGAGTTACATTATACGGATCGAATTTAGGAAACAAAGAGATTCTCGGATATGGTTTTGGGGCCTACGGTTTTATCGAGTTTCCCTGGTCAAGAAGTGAAAAACATGTGTTTACCTGTAAATTGGGAGCCGGATTGGGAGGTGTGACCAAGGTATACGATGTGGACAAGAATCCAAAAAATGTTCCGATGAGTACGTATCTGAATGCAGTTATTTGTCTGGGGCTTCAGGGACGTTGGTACATTAAGCCGCAACATGCATTATTCTATAGCCTGGATATAACACATTTTTCAAACGGATCAAGTAAGGTCCCGAATTTGGGGCTGAATATGCCTTATATTGGTTTGGGATATGAATATACCTTTAAAAAGAAGGAGGAAACAAACCTGGAACTTGCAAAATTTGAACGCGTTCCTTTTCTTAAAAGTTGGAACGTTTCAGTGGTTGGAATTATTTCCGATAAACAGATTTTTCCATCCGGAGGCCGGCGTTACCCGGTTTATGCTTTAAGCGGGATGCTTTTCAAACAGTTTAAACCCAAAGTGGGAATGGAGATTGCCCTGGACATCATTTCCAAGCAATCCATTATTAATTACAGGGAATACATTCCGAAATCCCAATGGGATATTTTGCAGGTCGGCGGTTTTGTTGGATACAATATTCCGTTGGATAAATTCCGTTTTGTTATTGGGATGGGAGCTTACATCAAAGACCGTTATCAACCCGATGCGATGTTCTATCACCGGGTTGGAATGCGTTACCAGTTCCAAAACGGGCTGTTGTTAAACCTGGTGCTTAAATCCCACTGGGCAAAAGCGGATTACATTGAATACGGTGTTGGATACACTTTTAACTATAAAGGAAGATATCATGCGAAATAGTTTACTGCTTTTATTAGTGGGTTTACTTGTTTTTTCCTGTAAAAAACCGGAGGACAGGACTTGTTTCAAATTATTGGGATCTGAAACTGTGAAGGAAATTCCACTTGCCTCTTTTGATCGCCTGGATTTACGGGAACATGTAAAATATGTTCTTATCCAGGATTCATTGGATAAAGTGGTTTTAAAAGGAGGGAAGAATTTATTGAATTTGATTGAAGTGAAATCGGAATCAGGGTTAGTGACGATCGAGAATAAAAATCGCTGTGGCTTTTTGCGTAATGCAAAGAAAGTAGTTGTCGCTGAGATCCATTTTACCAGGTTGGTTAATATCCGTTTCATCGGAACAGAGCCTCTGACAAACCAGGGGACAATCTATACAGACTATTTTACATTCTATAGCCGTGATGGCGCTGGAGATGTGACTTTGGATCTGAATGCTATCGAAATCAACGCGGAAGCGAATCATGGTTGGTGTAATTTCACTTTGACCGGCGCAACACAGAAAGCGCGAATTTGTGCAAAAAGTAATAGTTACTGTGATGTGAGTGGTTTAACCGTTACGGATTCGTTATATGTGGCGTCAGAAACGGTTGGTGATATTAAAGTCAATGCCAATAACCTGGTTATTTACGGGTACATTACACAATCCGGGAATATTCTTTACAAGGGAACACCATTGGGAGTAGATGTGCTTCTGAATGGTACAGGTAGTGTGAGAGCACTATAGACAGTAATGCAATGTTCAATTGTTTAAACTTTTGAACAACAAAAAATCCCTGAGTTATCAGGGATTTTTTTATTTCTTATTTTCCTCTTTTCAATTGCATCAAAACTTTGAATGCTTTGTCTACGTGATCTTGTTTCACAATGATCGTAAACTCATTCGCTGTCGAAACAATTTCCACAATGTTCAGGCCTTCCCAAGCCAAATGCTTCAGGATGTAATAGTAAATACCATAAACTTCAGAATTCACAGCAGGAAGTTTAACTGTAATCGAAGCTAAATCACGTGTGTGAGACTTTAAACGCTCGTTGATCAGCAGGTTCTCAACGCGTGGAGAAATGCTTTGTGAGCAAATAACCGTCGTTTCAGTAACGCCCCTGCAAATAGTATAGAAAATATCGGATTCTGAATTTACCAATTGAACCAGGTCGGCTTGTTTTAAGCGCAATGACTCGGTATTTTCAAATGTAAAGTCTTCCAGGTTCGAGCGAACTAAAAAATCTCCCAGTTCACCGATGATATTCGTGATTTTGATGTTAAGGCGGTGGTAAAGTCCCGGAGACATACGTTTGATTGCCATAACGATTGCTCCCTCTTTTACTTCTTTTCCTAAAGCCTCTTCAATCTCCGGTTTGATTTTTCGTGCTAACGAAGAAATGTTGATCAGATCGTCAGTCATTGCTTCACGCAAAAACGGGCTTCTACCAATAATTTCTTCTGTTATTTTTCCAATTGATAACATAATTTGGTTTGAATTAATAGGTGTGCAAATTTAAACAAAACGACATAGAAAAGGGAGGGAAACTGTTAGATTTTATACAGAATGAACAAACTATTGATTTCAACGAAGAAAACTTAATGTTTGATGAATATTCTATTTATGTAAGATTATGCAGTGGTTAAATCAGTAAACGTTAGTTATAGTTAGTGTTATGCACGCGTATGATTTTTAACAAGATTCAACACATATTCCAATTGTTCTGTTTCACTCATTTCCGAGTTATCAACCACCAAAGCATCCTTTGCCTGGGTAAGCGGACTAATTGCCCGTGTGCTGTCAATACGATCGCGGTGCTTCAGGTTTTCAAGAATTTCATCCAGGCTGTTTGTTTCTCCTTTTGCCTGTAATTCAAGGAACCTCCTTTGTGCCCGGATCTCCGGTTTTGCAGTGATAAAGAGTTTTAATTCAGCGTTGGGGAAGACCACGGTCCCGATATCTCGTCCATCCATAACAACACCACCGTTTTTACCTAATTCCTGCTGCTGTCGGACCAGGAATTCACGTACTTCCCTGATAGCAGCAACTTCGCTGACGATATTGGCAACTTCCAGCTGTCTGATCGCATCTGAAACATCTTCATCATTTAGCAGGACGGGGCGATTCCCTTTTGCGTCCGCTTTACCGAATTGGATATGGATTTGAGGAAGGCTGTTGACGACACAGCTCAGGTTTATTTTGTGTGCTCCTAAAGCACAGCCGTTCTTTAAGGCATAAAGAGCAACACAACGGTACATCGCTCCCGAATCAATGAACGTATAGTTCATTTTCTTTGCCAATGCTTTTGCAAGCGTGCTTTTCCCACAGGAAGAAAACCCGTCAATTGCGATCGTTATGTGTTGCGTTGATTGCATGCTGCGAATTTAGTCTAAATGAAGGAAACGGCAATTCATTTTACTAAAATGTCAACAAGTAGGTTTTTAATTACCAACTGAATGTATCCTTCCCTGGAGGAAGAAACACCAACTCTACCACAGGTAGAGATTTAATACAACTTATTCTTCTGCGCAATCTGCGTGATCAGCGGGAAAAAGAAAAAGCTATGTCGCAGGCGCGGATCTCATTGGGTATAACACAAAAAAAAGGGTTCGCATTGCGAACCCCTTCATATTTTTTAGATGAATTCTAAGATTAGAATCTCCATCCTAAACGGAACATACCCATAACGTTGTTACCGAATCCGCTTTGTTTCATTTCATTACCTGTTGTTTCAGTAGTAACACCAGCTACAGTGAATGAGCTAGTACCTTCTTTAGCAGTGTAAGAATTAAATCCTAATCCTAATTCAACTCCTAAGTAGAAGTGCTCTGCAAAGTAATAATCAGTACCAGCGATCAAACCAACACCGAAACCAGCAGTTTTTTGCTCTGATTCTTCAGAGTAATCTGCAGCAACCCAAGTTGTACCATCTGTTTGGTCACCTTCAGTTGTCATTTTACCCATACCGAAGTTGATGTCTAAACCAGCATAAGGAGACAATTTCTCAGTTCCTTTGAAGTGGTACTCACCTCCGATTCCGATAGTTGTTGTTCCCATTCTGGAAACGTAAGTTCCAGCACCACCAGTGTTGTCAATTTCGTTTTCGTAGAAGTTGTTAGTAGTTTTGCTTGAGCTGAATCCTAAAGACAAACGGATTGCGATGTTTTCAGTAGCAAAATAACGGAAACGTAATCCTGGAGCAACGATAGATGGAGTAGTACCACCATTAGTTGTAGGATTCAAGTTTGTAGCAGAAGAATTCATAAAACCGAATGCAGCAACACCAGCAACGTTTCCTTCCAATGACATTGGAGCTCCTTCAGTTGGTTTTTGCGCCATTACAGCTGTTGTTAAAATCATTCCACCTAAAAGTAAACTTAACTTTTTCATGTTATAAATTATTATTGGTTTGGGCAAATCTACGTATTAAAAAGATTCAGGTTACAAAAACATGTTAACAAATTTCGGTGAATAACTTAAAAATAAGTTCTTGCTTTAAGCGTAATCTATTGATTTAAAGCAGTATGAACCTATTTTTTGGAAAGTAAAAAATTTAAGGTCAGGCCATGCTGGCCACCAGCAGCAGAATAGACATACCATCCATAATCAATGCTGAATCGTTTGAAAGCCATACCTGCTCCAAAGCTAAAGCCGGCCAATCCTCCCCGGCCCGTAATTGCCAGTTCTTTTCTTCTCTGATAATCAAAAGCTGTTCTGATTTGAAGCTTTTTACCGATCAGGATTTCAAGCTGAACTTTGGCGTGACGGGCAAGATTGTCAAAGAACCCTGTTTTTTTTACCTGGATCGTATCACCTGTTAACGGATCGATTCGTGGTTTTGCATTGGGATCTGTATAGGAAAGGTCCCACTTTTGTAAATGCTGAGCAACCAAACTGATCCGGAATGGTGCGTGTCTTAATTTATGCGAGATCCCTAATTGAACCTCCAAAGGCAGTGGATTTTTCTCCGATGTAAATCCTTTCCATTGCACTCCAAGATTTTTGATGACTCCCACAACGTTTAAGTTACGGGCAGAATCCCTGTAAAGTCCCGCAATATCCAGGCTGGTCCCGAAAGCGGTATATGAATCCAATTGAGAATACAGGATGTTTAAAGTGGCTCCAACCGACATGCGTTCATTAAATGCATGCTGTGCGCTGGCTCCAAGGATAAAATCACCCGGGGTAAATGTGCCGAGATCCGATCCGTCAATATCGGTGCGTTTCATTTTTCCATAAGAAGTATACCGGAAATGGACCATTCCCATCGTCTTTCTGATCTTTCTGGCATAAGTCAGCGCTCCGGTATTGACACCACTCGTCATGATGGATTGATTGAATCCGAAACGTCCGTGCATCTGGTAGTTCATGATTGCAGGATTGTTCAATCCAAGATTCAGGTCATTATCATAAATAGTGATCGCATCGCCACCCAATCCCATGGTACGTGCATTGTATTGGGCATTTAAATTCTGAAACGAATGGATTCCTCCTGTTTGTGCCGGAGCAATAGATGGAAGTATACTAAGTAATATGAGCGCCAGTTTATATTTCATATGTGGCAATAACGTTTAATTTTTGTCTTCATTGTTCAGGTCTGATCTTTTTCCGAATTCGATCACCTCCATGTTTTCGATTTTGGTCCCGTTTATCTGGAATCGCAAAGCTGTCTGGATCGAATGGAAACCTTTGTTCCCGCAGGCTCCCGGGTTCAGCCAAAGGGTGTTTTTACTTTTGTCGTGCTGGACTAGCAACACATGCGAATGTCCGCAAACAAACACATGAGGTTTGGTTTCCCGGATAAAATCTACAGCGTTCTTGCTGTACCTTCCCGGTCGGCCTGCAATATGGGTCATTGAAACGGAAACTCCTTCGATTTGAAAATGCAGGTATTCCGGAAATTCCGATCGGATTACCTGGTTATCGATATTCCCGAAAACGGCCCGCAATGGTTTGAACGCTTTTAAACGGTCGGTAATGTCCAGGCTTCCGATATCTCCGGCATGCCAGATTTCGTCCACATCTTTGAATAATTCAAAAACACGTTCGGGAAGAAAACCGTGTGTATCGGAAAGTAAGCCAATTTTTACCATGAAATGATCGAATTGCCGCAAAATTAGTGAATTCAAAATTATGAAGGCAAAATGATGCAATGCCAATAAATCTGTAGGCACGCGATGCCTCGCGTGCAAAATACGTGATGTGCTTCACGTGCAAATACGTGATACTTCTCAAAGTTGGTGCGAGACTCTGGCTCGTACCCCGGTGAATTATTGATTAGACTATAATAAAGCATGAATATCCCATGAATATCCCATAGATATCCCAATGATTGTACTAATTCTTAACACATTTGATGCGGGTGTACGATTTATCGTGCACAAGTCAATGCTAATTCGGATCCCGATAATTATCGGGACGTAATTGGGAATTCGCAATTAGTAATTATATTTGTCCGTTAAACAAACAAAAACGGGTAAGCATGGCTACGAAAACAGCTTCAAAACCATCAAAAACAACAAATAAGAGTGCATTGAAAAGCACATCTAAATTTTCGAAAGAGACGTACGTTAAATGGTATAAGGACATGCTTTTAATGCGTCGTTTTGAAGAGAAAGCAGGACAATTGTATATTCAGCAAAAGTTTGGTGGATTTTGTCACCTGTATATTGGTCAGGAAGCGATCGTTGCCGGGACAGTCAGTGCATCAAAGCCAACAGACTCGCATATGACTGCTTATCGTGATCACGCACATCCGATCGGATTGGGAACGGACGTTCGTGTATTGATGGCCGAATTATATGGTCGTTCTACAGGTTGTTCCAAAGGAAAAGGAGGATCTATGCACTTCTTTGATAAAGAACGGAATTTCATGGGTGGACACGGGATCGTGGGAGCTCAGATCCCAATGGGAACCGGTGTTGCCTTTGCAGAGAAATACAACGGAACGGATAATGTGGTGTTTGTTTCAATGGGTGACGGAGCAGTTCGTCAGGGAGCGTTGCACGAAACATTCAATATGGCGATGAACTGGAAATTACCGGTAATCTACATCATTGAGAACAACAACTATGCAATGGGTACTTCTGTTGAACGTACTACGAACGTTACGGATTTATCTAAGATCGGTGATTCTTACGAAATGCCTTCCAAATCTGTAAACGGAATGTCGCCCGAAGCGGTTCACGAAGCAGTGGAAGAAGCAGTTGCAAGAGCAAGAAGAGGCGACGGCCCGACCTTATTGGATATCCGTACTTACCGGTATAAAGGACACTCCATGTCAGATCCGCAAAAGTACCGTACCAAAGAAGAGGTTGCAGAATGGATGGAACAGGATCCGATTGAACACTGCCTGAATGTCATCAAAGAAAACAAGTGGTTGACTGACAAACAAATCGAAGAAATTGATACCTGGGTGAAGAACGAAGTAGAAGAATCAGTGAAATTTGCTGAAGAATCCCCATATCCGGATGCAGATGAATTATACGAAGACATCTACCAGGAACCGAACTACCCGTACATTATTGAATATTAATTAGAATATAATAAATCGCAGATGGCTGAGGTTATATACATGCCCAAATTGAGCGACACCATGACAGAAGGTGTTGTTGCGGAATGGCACAAAAAAGTTGGTGATGCTGTTAAATCAGGTGAATTATTGGCTGAGATTGAAACAGATAAAGCAACCATGGAGTTTGAATCTTTTTACGACGGTGTGTTATTGCACATTGGAGTTGAAAAAGGAAAAACGGCTCCCGTAAATGCATTGCTTGCAATCATTGGCGAAAAAGGGGAAGATATTAAGTCTCTGATTGGTTCCTCAGCTGGAAAAACAGAGGCAGCACCTGCTGAAGAGAAGAAGGAAGATAAAAAAGCAGATGAGCCTAAAAAGGAGGAGGCGAAAGCAGAAGAAAAAGCTCCGGTTGCAGTTACTGCTGCTCCAAAAGCTGCTCCTGCTGTATCAAATACTACCAACGGACGTATCCTGGCTTCTCCGCTTGCTAAGAAATTAGCAGAAGAGAAAGGTGTTGATTTGAGTTTCATCACCGGAACAGGAGAAGGTGGACGCATCACGAAAAGAGATGTTGATCATTATGTTCCATACGATGCACCTGCAAGACCTGCTGCTTCAGGAGCTGCAATGAGCGAATCATTTACGGATGAACCGGTATCGCAGATGCGTAAAACAATTGCGCGTCGTTTGGGTGAATCTAAATTTACAGCACCGCATTTCTACTTGACTATTTCCCTGGATATGGACAATGCAATTGCAGCACGCAAGGCAATGAACAGCAACGAAGGAGTAAAAGTTTCATTCAATGATATGGTGATTAAAGCAGTGTCGATGGCTTTGCGCAAACACCCTGCAATCAATTCATCCTGGTTGGGTGATGTGATCCGTAGAAATAATCACGTACACATTGGAGTTGCTGTTGCTGTTGAGGAAGGTTTATTGGTTCCTGTAATTCGTTTTGCAGACAGCAAAGGCCTCGCTCAAATCGGTGAGGAAGTAAAAGTGTTGGCTCAAAAAGCAAAAGATAAAAAACTGCAGCCGGCTGAATGGGAAGGGAATACCTTTACCGTTTCAAACCTGGGAATGTTCGGAATAGAACAATTCACAGCCATCATTAACTCACCGGACAGTTGTATTTTGGCAATCGGGGGAATTTCCCAGGAGCCTGTTGTGAAGAACGGACAAGTGGTTCCCGGAAATATTATGAAAGTGACACTTTCGTGTGATCACAGAGTAGTTGACGGAGCTACAGGAGCTGCATTTTTACAGACTTTTAAACAATATATGGAAAACCCGGTTATGATGCTGGTTTAGAAATTGATATGTCATTAAAACGGCCGCTCAATCGAGTGGCCGTTTTAATTTTCTGCGATTTTTTTTAAATAAATAACTCGTATTCAATTTATTATTACATCTTTGTTTATCAAATAAACGAGAATATGAATAAAGGAACTATTAAATTCTTTAATGAAACTAAAGGTTTTGGGTTTGTTAAAGAAGATGAAACTAACAAAGAGTACTTTGTACACGTTTCAGGATTGGTGGACAAAGTGAATGAAAACGACGCTGTTACATTTGACTTGGAAGAAGGAAGAAAAGGATTAATGGCGGTTAACGTGAAACACGCATAACGATTATATAAATTTTTCTTTTAGAACCCCGACTCCCGACGATATTGTCGGGACGTCGGGGTTTCTATTTTTACTAAATTGAGATGTCTTTCTCGATACGTTTTGACTGAAATAACATGAAGTAGCGAGACTAAGTGGAGTTCGATTTTTTATCAGATTGTTTTCCGTATGAACTTTCTCCGCTGCTTATACGAAAAACGCTTTTCCCCCAAAATAACCAACACCTTCAGTTTCGGGATCTTGTTACTATAAATCGTCGACTCATCCAGTTGCATGTAATACCCGAAAGCAGCGATATTTTTTTCTGCTAAATACCGGTTGATCTTTTTCCGGGTAAATTGCGTTCGGATCAATTGCTGAATTTCTTCGTAATGGTATGCTTCCAAAGCTGCTTCTTTCGGTTCTGGTTCTGCTTTGGTAGCCCGTGGTTTGGATTTCCCTTCGTATAGATTGAAACCTCCGTCAGGACCTTTCTTATTATAATAAAAATTAGGGGCTTTCTTTACCAGCGGAATTTCAAATGAAATGGTTTCGATCAACCCGAAACTGCAATTGGAACCAAAGAAAATTCTGCGGATGCGTTTTTCAAGGCTTTTTTTACGTTTTGTCTTCTTTGGCATGAGCGTATGGATCCGCTTCACGCAGAGTGTTGCCAATTGGGTTAGGACCAAACTTTGCTTCAATGAGTCAGTTCGGTTCCTGTTGTTTTTTTTCAGCAATCCGTTAATCAGAAGCTCTAATTGCCCTGTCGAATCACTGAAATAGTTATACTTGCCGCTTACGGAAACTGTTGATTCAAAAGCAAACAGGGAATCTTTTCGTGGTAAATGGTAACGCGCTTCCCGGATGAATTCACTTTGTGAAAATATCGGGTGGGAAACCAGCAGGAGCAAGAAGAATAAGTTGGTTTTCATGATCAGATCGATAAAATAGCTTGAGAAACTTCTACCGGAGTTTTATCCGTAATGTCGATCAGGAAAATTTCAGAAACACGTCTCGCTCCTTTCTTAGGTTTTGAAACCCCCAATTGCTTGGAACCCAGCCTGAACACAAGAATCGTAGATTTGAAACAACGGATTTCGGAAGTGGATGCGGTTTCCAGGTAGAAATTCATGATCGGATCGATCGAAATAACTGTTTTCGGAGCGGTGTGTGATTTTCCGTTCTGGTCTGTGAGCTTGTTACTTGCAAAGATGGAATAATCGGGTCTGTTTCGCTGGAAGAAATCACAATTGACTAATCCGAAAGCGCTTAACCCGAAATTAAGTTGATTTGGTGAAGCCCAGGTGTTGATCCCCATGAGCGCATTAATTCGTGCTGTTTCTGCTCCGATCAAGCGTTGACGAAGACTGTTTTCAGCGGATTTGATTTGTTCTTCCAACGAGTTTTGGTATTTCAATGCTTCTTTCTTGTCGCTCATTCGCGCTTGTTTCACACTTGATTGGAATTTTTGAGTATTCCGTTGGATTTGTCTGTTCGAATTTCCGGCCAAAGCAAGCGGAAGGTTCACCAAAGAATCCCTGTATCTGAAAGTTAAGCGGTAATTATCGTGTAAAGGATCAGGTTCAATGCTCAGACGGTTCATTAAACGCGGGATGAACTTCCTGGAATCACGGCTTTTAAATTTTTTCTGATGCCATGCTTTGGTTTCTTTTTTCATGACTTTCAGTTGTCTTTTCATCTCTTTACTCACGAGGGTGTCAATTACCCATTTTTGTTTGGTCATTAATTTTCCCACAGCATTGCTTCTGTTGTGAGTGATGGCTAGGCTGTTTGGCTGGGCAGGGATGAATCGGGAGTATAATGTAATCTCAGTTCTGTCCAGCCTGGAAAATTTCGGGTAAATCGCAAAGATCCGATCATTGTAAACCCGCGGTACCAGGTTTTTTAAGTCCAACCGATTAATGGAATCAATAGCGCGCTGAAGCTGTGCATTTGCGTTCGTAGTGTTTACCGTATTTGAAATCGTATTCCATTGAGAAGTTTGTGGATTAAAGGCATACAATCCACCAGGGTTTTGCGGCTGCAGGTTCCCGACAGACGCTTGGATCAGGTTTGCAGGATTAGGTTGAAGTATTTCGTCGTTTTCTCCTTTTGCTTCAAATTTCAACATGCCATTGGATGCGAATAATTCCTGCTGGTTGTTGTCGGTGAATGCCATAGGAATACCGGCCAGCGCTGTTTGGATCGCATCGTCGTAAACTGTCAGGGAAACGGTTACCTTTCCTTTGTAGAGCTTTCCTTGTGGGTCCAGGAATGCATTTTCCGGAATGGCGAGTGATACATTCTTTTCTGTAAGCTTACTTGCAACATCGGATTGAATGACCGCATGCCTGGCAGGAATTTGAATGATTGGCTCCATTTTGTTGGCGATCATGTTTTCGGTTACGTCCGTCGTTCCTGTAATGATTTGCGTTGTTGGCAATTCCAGTTTCAATTTTGCAATTTGTTCTTTATTAAAGTTGGTATTCGAAACATTCAGAATATGTAGTTTTTTTAACGAATACAGTTTCGGAATTTGTGTTTGGTCGATGTTGTTCAAAACCAGCACACTCAGTGATTTTAGTTTATCCATTCCGGGGGCAACACTGGAGTTGCTCAATTCGATTTCGCGCACATTGTCAAATTCCTTGGTTGTTTCAGGTGACAGCCAGTCAGGAGAATGGGTGAGTGCCACTTTCCGGATGGAAGGAAAGCGCGTGAAATCAATTCCTGTCGGCTTTTGAACGTCAGCAAGTTCCAGGCGTTCTAAATTCATGTTGGAAAGCAGTTGAATACTTTTTGAAGTTAATTCGTCTCCGTCAATGGACAGTTCTCTCAGTTTTTTGCTTTCCGCAATACTCAGGATCAGGTTATTGGTGCTCAGTCCGGAGTTGTCCGAAATATCCAGTTTTTCCAATGACCACAATGCACCCAGTTCGTTCGCTTGTAGCTTGATCTCGTTTTTTGAAATGTTAAGTTCTTTCAAATCAGATAAATACATCATTTCGACGGGAATGTCCATTAAGTTGTTGTCCGAAATATCCAGGCGAACAAGCTTATAGAGGCTTTGAAGTCCCGACCAGATAAAGGACAGTTGATTGCTGCTTAAGTTCAATTGTTCCAGGTTTGGAAATGCCTTTCCTATTGATCCGATCTTCCAGGGATTGTAAGAAGCATGAGCAAGGTTCAGTTCCTTTAATGTGGGGACCGAAACACCTTCTGAAACTTCCAGTATCGGGTTATAGGATAAATCCAGGACCCTGAGAGAAATGAACTGATTGAAATTGGTATCAATGAACGTGAGCGGAGCATTGCTTAAGTGGATTTCCTCCACTTGGCGTGGCGATTTTTTTGCTTCCTCCAGGGAATAACAAACTTTGCATTGAGCGTTGGCAAGGCTTCCAAAAAGAAAGCATGCGATACCGGTGATTAACTGCTTCATGTGAGACCTTTTACGGGGTTAACGAAAACAGATGTCGGAATTGTGAATGGGTAAACACTTTTCGGATGAAAAAGAACAATTAATTAAAGTGATTGAAAATCAACCGGGTTTGAGTGATCATTTGTTATTTAGCACCGATGGATTCATTAGTCCCAATTAGGAATTAGGCATTCGTAATTCATAATTAAAAAAGCGTTAGCTTTTTTTAATCGTTTCCCAGGTCTGGTACATTTTTTCCTGGCTGGGGCGGTTTTCTTCGATTTCTTCCAAAGGTTCACATGGAATCAGTGTTTCATAACATTCTTTGGGCAATGCCTGGTATAATGCTGTTCCTTTCGTTTTCCAGGCAATCATTTCATCCGAAACTTCCTTGATTATTTTTGCTGGGTTTCCAACTACAAGACTTCTTCTGGGAATAACCGTGTTTGCCGGAACGAAGCACAAAGCACCGATAATGCATTCGTCCTCAATAATCACATCGTCCATAATCACGGAATTCATCCCGACCAGGCAATTCTCACCGATCGTTCCGCCGTGCACGATAGCTCCATGCCCGATATGAGCCCCTTTTTTTAGAGTGACAGTCGTTCCCGGAAACATGTGAATGGTACAATTTTCCTGTACATTGCACCCGTCTTCAATAATGATCTGTCCCCAGTCGCCCCGGATTGCAGCTCCGGGACCGATATAAACGTTCTCACCGATAATGACATTTCCCGTTACTGCAGCTTGCGGATGAATAAAACTGGATTTTTTAACAACCGGAACAAAACCATTGAATGAATATACCGCCATGAATACCTATTTTTGGTAAAAGTATGAAATCAAAACGGCAAAATGAGTTATTGTGACTATGTTTTAAGCAAACCGAAAGACGACCATCATCGGATCTATCATGATTTTCATTATGGCACACCAATTGAGGATGATAACGAGCTTTTCGGACGTTTGATCCTTGAAATTAACCAGGCAGGTCTGTCCTGGGACATCATTTTAAGGAAGCAGGCAAACTTTTCAGAAGCATTTGACGTTTATAAGATAGATAAAATTGCTAATTATCAGGAGGATAAAGTGAATGAATTGCTTCAGAATCCGGGGATAATTCGAAATAAATTGAAAATAAATGCCGTTATTTACAATGCGAACCAGGTATTGTTAATACAAAAAGAATTTGGTAGCTTTAAGGAATGGTTAGACATTCACTCAGGAAAAACAAAAGAAGAATGGGTGAAGTTGTTTAAAAAGCATTTTAAATTTGTTGGCGGGGAGATCGTTAATGAGTTTTTGATGAGTACGGGGTATCTTCCCGGAGCGCATCACCCTGGTTGTTACCGGTATAATGAATTAAATAAGTAATCCGCAGCGGCGGATTGATTTGAGAGTCCACAGTAGTGGGAAGAACTACAAATCGAACTGAAACTAAAAATAAAGAGTCATGAAAACAAAAATTTTACTACCAATAATCCTTGTGATTGTGAGCTTTTCTGCAAAAGCACAGGTTGGTTTGATGATCGGACCAGGTTTGAATTATGGTTTTGGCTCAGGTCAGTTATTCAAGACATTGAATTTAGGAGTTGAAATTCCAAGAGATGAAAATGCGTCGATCGTCATCCGTGCTTATGCGAGTTTGAAGAATTCGAAAACAGATTCAACGTATGCGGAAGCGATCGATTTGATGACAAGTCCTTCCGTTATGATGGTAAATGTTAAGAACGGTGTTACTCAATTCGGGATTCAGGGAGGAACGAGAAGGTATTTTATCGGATCTAATTTTGATTACGGTTTCGGGTTGTACGGGGGAACTGTATTTGATTTTTCATTCTATAAATTATCCAGCAAAGTAATCGACCCGATTGATGAAAGTGCGTACCGCTTGCAAACATCGAATAAAGGAAGTGTATTCCTGCTGAGTTTTGGTTTACAGGGCGGAGTTAAGAAACAGTTTGCATTCGGAACTCTGTTTACTGACCTTTCATTGTCTTATGCAATTGTTGCTGCCGGATCTTCCAAATTGTCCGGTGACGCAAGTTCCCAGGTTTCGGCGTTAAATTTCGGGTGGACAATCGGGTTTAGAAAAGACATTTTCTTTTAATCGGCTTAAGTCGATTAAAAGAAGTTCAAAAGTTAAAAAAGGGTTTAATGCTTTCAATTTTGATCCCGATGACTATCGGGACTTGAACTTTTTGACTTGTTGAACATTTTAAACAGAGTTTAAAATGGCCACCAGCCTTTTTTCTGTCCGCTCAATTGTTTTTCGAAATCTGAAATAAATTCCGAATAGGTTGTGTAGCGTTTATTCATTCCTTTGAGCAATGCAGCTTTCAATTCTTCCGAGTTTAATTTATTGGGTGGAACAGTGAATTGATGTTTCCCGGATAACTTTTGCAAAACTTCACTGAACTTTTTGTACTTCGAATCCAAATTAGGAAGGGGATAAGTCAATTGTAGGTTGGTAGTAATACTTGGATTCGGATCGATTAGAGGCATTCTTCCCTGCAAACAGGTCCAGCAGCTGACACCAAGCGCAAAGTAATCTGTTCGTGGATCGACCAAATCCAGGCGGTTTAACAATAATTCAGGAGCAGCAAATCCTAATGGAAAAAGTGTTTTTCGGGTTTCAGGTTCGTTCTTATTCAATGCCAGTCCGAAATCAATAAGTGAAACCCGGATTCCCTTGGAAGAATCAATGATAATATTCCCGGGTTTGATGTCCAGGTGATAGATCTTGTTTTGATGAAGATGTTCAAGGATCGGTTCCAATTGCTCCAGTACCTCGAATAGTTTTTGCGGTTTTTCTTTCGATCTGAATTGTTCCAGGTAATCCCCGAGCGTAATCCCGGTTTGGAAGGATTTAAACAAAAAGATCTCCGAATCGCTTTCAAAAAAATCCAGTGTTTCGGGTAAACCATCTACAATAAATGAGAATGCGGCTTCTTTTCTCAAGCGGTCCTGGACAACTCCGTTGTCTTCTGTCTTTTGAACGGTTTTAAGAATCGATTTGCTGCCCGAAATTTTATTTTCCGTCAAAAAAATGTGTGCAAATTTCCGTTTCTTGTTCGCGTCTATTTGCTCAAGAATTCTGTATTTCTCTGCAGGGTTCATCGTTTAGCTTCAATGGTAAACTGCAATGTACCATAAAAAGTTATACCATCCGAAGGAAGAATTCCCGGACCCGGATAAGCAGTTGCTCTCCTTGTGTAGTAAGATGAGTTCAATAAATTATTTACGCCGGCTTCCAGTTGGAAATATTTTTTGAAAGCGTACCGTGCGCTTAAGTCCATAACAAAGTAGGCCGGGATTTCCCCGATAACAGCGTCTCCGCTTCCTGCTTTGGAATTGGTGGCATCACTGAATTGCGCCGAATTGTAAGATCCCTGGATTTGTACCTGCCAGTTTTTCGTACGTACCTTTAGACCACTTTTGAGCATGATGGGACTCACATATTCCACTTGCTTCCCAACGTAGCTTTTTTCCCTGGAAGAAATATACGTGGCATTGATATAGGAGAAATTTACGAAAATAGAGGAACCGATTCGCGAACTGTCAACGATTGCTTTAATAAAATCAAATTCAACAAAACATTCTATTCCGGTGTTTAAAGCGTTCCCGATATTGGTACGGATTTTCTTGGTAGAATTCGGTTCAGGGGCCAAACCGATCTTGTCGCCATAGAATAGGGTGAAGACTGCGATGTCTGTATAAAAGTATTTCCCGATGAATCCTCTCCAGCCCAATTCCGTAGTGTTCCCGTATTCGTCTTTAATCAAAGAATCAACCACGATATTAGGATTTGCCACTCGGATGTCTGAGAAGTTTACCGCCCGGTAGTTCTGGCAGAAATTGATGTAAGCATTGGAGTATTTCCCGGTTTTGAATGATGCTCAGGCGCCAACCAATGGAATAGACCGGCGGAGGGTGCTTGAACTATAAATTTTGGAAACGCTCAAAGTATCAAGGATAAGTGGGTGGATCACATATTGATTGTAATATCCGGTGGATGAACTTTTAATGTACTCGAAACGCAAACCGGCATTGACAGTCCAGCGATCCCCCAAGAACCAGATATTATCTGTAAATGCTGCAAAATTTTCAGAAGGGAAACTAAAATCCGAATTTTCCATCTCGGATGGATTGTTGAATTTGAAATCTGCACTGTTACCATCGGTTGCCAAGCCCTGAAGATTGGTAGTATGTCCCCTGTAATAACGCGCCCCGACAAGGAATGCACTCTCGTGCTTTTGTTTTCCGGTCAGTTTGTAACGATGCAAAACCCGTGTTTCCACACCGGTATTTTTAAATTCTCCGGCGATCATATCCCGTTTTCCTCCCGGATCTGCAGTATTGATTTTCCCTAAATAACCCAGGGAATAACGATCGGATAACATTCCGAACGCACGGACGTTCAGGTAGGTTTTTTTAGAAAGTTTCGAATCAAAATGAAGCGCCAGGATATTCCAGTCTACTTTAAACCAGTTCCGGTCGCGTACACTCTGTTTCGGATCTTCTTCAAATTGCTTGTCGGTTAATCCTCCCGGCTGTTTGGCAAGGTAGGTCATTCGTGTGTATTCCAGGCGGATGTGATTGTTTTCATTGATCCGATAACCCAATTGAGCAAAAGCCTGTTGCTGGTTGAAGTTCGAATTGTTCCGGTAACCATTCCCTGTTTTTAGCTGGTAATATGCCTGGTATTCAAATCGACCTTTGGTTCCGGAAATGCGGTTAAAGGTTCCGAAATAACCCATATTTCCTACTGTATTCCTGGATGTGAACTGGAACGGGCTGCTTTGAACAGGATCTTTGATGATGAAGTTCATTAGACCGCCAAATTGTGTTCCGTATTGTAAACTTGCTGAACCGCGAATGATTTCAATTGCCTGAAGTGCTTCCAATGGTGGTGTGTAGTAACTTTCCGGGTATCCGAGCGCATCCGCGGAAATATCGTAACCGTTCTGCCGGGTGTTGAAATTAGCCGCTCTATTAGGACTTAATCCTCTTCCTCCGACTCCCATTTGGATTCCGGCTCCGTCACTTTCCCAAATGTTCAACCCCGGAACTTTTGCGAATAATTCTCGTGGGTTGGCACTCGATTTGGCACCGCCCTGGCGTTCTGTTTCGATCAGTGTATTGGTACCGGTGGCAATTTGAACTCCTTTGATCGGGGGAATAAAACCAATGTCAAAATAATGCAGGCGTTTGCTTCGTACTTCCACTTCTTCAATAGACTCGGAAGTTTGGACCTTTATTATGGTTTTGGGAGCTACAATTCCGTTCAGAACGTAGACAAGCGTGTCAATTCCGTCACCGTAAATGATCAACTGGCCTTTATCACAGGGAATCTGGAATTTCCCCTGTTCATCTGTCATGGTTTTTTTCTCACCGCATTGCACAAAAACTCCCATTTGGGGATTTTCTGTCTGATCGATAATTGTTCCTTCAAAGTTTTGTGACCAGGACAAGGAAACAAGAACAGAAAACAGAAAAGAAAGACTTAGTTTTCGAGAGGTAAAATCCATTTTCTGTGTTTCAAATTGTATTCTTCTTGCATTAAATCTGTTTCCCGGCTTACAAAATGCCGGTTCGGTCTTCCGTTTAGGGTGACATACACATCTGCACTTACCCGTGGGTGCGACAAATGTACACTTTTACTGCCGAAATGAAGTGTGGTGTCGCGGTACTTTTCCCCGAGGAAATGTGCGAATTGCAGGATCATATCCGGTTGACGTGACATTTGGTCAATCTGCTGCGGACTCAAATAATCCGAATTGGTTATTTCGATCGATTTTCGTGTATTCCGGTCTTCTACGTAGAATGTGGCGTATCCTTTCTTTTCCATTAACATCACCCGCCAGGAAAAACGAAAACCTTCTTCATGCCAGAACAGGTTTTCAGGATAAAGCAGGTAACGAAAGGGAATGATCAGTTGAACCACTACGAAGAAGGAGATACAGAATACAAGGATTCGCGATCGGGAATTGTTTCCGGTTGAAGGACTACTCGTCCAGCGGAATAATTTCTTAAGCGGGTTAAGCCAACGTTCATGGAAACCTGCAGGAAAGAAAATCAACGTGCTGAAGATCATTACCCAGGGGAAAACACCGATCGGGAACAATAACCAGGTTAAAATGTGAAAAACGATTACGAAAATGTAAGCGATGTTTCGGGTTTTGGAACTTGATAGAAAGAAAGGAATGGTTAAGTCATAAAGACAGCCAAACCAGGAAAATACAAATGCTACCCAGGAAGTTGCCAGGAAGTCCCCGACCAAAGGTAAATCCCTGAATGCCTGTAACCACATGCGCAGTGGTTGTGCTTCCAATAGCCAGTCGGAATTGATTTTGGCAATCCCTGCAAAACAATAAACGATTCCCAATTGAAACCGGAGGAGAAAGATCGGCCAGTTTGGAATACGATCCCGTTGAATGGAAGGAAAGCGTTTTGTATCCACACTGAATTGTGCATTTGCGGGAAGCCAGATCAGGATAAATGCCATCAGGCTTACAAAGTAATAGTGATTGAGGTAATAGCTTTTGTCCAGTAATTCCACATACGTAAATGCGAAGAAGAACAAAGTAGTGGAAACCCGATAAAATGCACCGAAAATAATCCCAAGACTTGCAAAGATCATTAAGATAAAAGGGAGGTACATCCAGTTTCCTGGTAGGGTATGGACCCAATCAAAACCCAGGTAAGAGAAATGAAAAGGAGGATCAATGTAGAGTTGTTTTACCCACCCGTTTGAAATAAAACGCAGTGTGCTGAATAAAAACAATGATCCGATGACAATCCGAAAAGCGATCAGGGGAGTAATTGAAACTTCCCTGAACAGCATATCAGACCATCGTTTTTTAATCTCCATCTGTATCCTGATAAGTTATCAAGACACCAAAAGCAGAAGCCATATCCGTTTTCATGTAGACAACGGTTGCTTGCTGGTAAGCGTAAAATTCACTCAAGGTATTTGGAGATGAAGACATAATTTCTTCCAGGGTTTGAGTCCAGGATTGCGGGGTTAAGTACATGTAATCAAAACGGGAGGCGATGGTGCTTGAAAGTGAAGCTTTATCTTCAAGAGCATTCAAATAATCGTCAAAACCGATTCCGTTCGTGTTTCCTGAGAGGTCCAAACCGTAAAAGATCGCACGGGAAGCTTTGATGTTCTCAATCAGCAGAATTCTGCTAATCCCCGAACGACGAGCCTCCAGGTAATTTGGTTGTTGAATTCCCAGAGTATGATTTCCGATCGGGAAACCGATTTTGGTTGTTTTGCACAATTCATAATCCTTACAAAAGTTGTTTACCAACAAAGCAAACGGACTGGTGGATTCGTTACTTGTACCATTTACAAAAGTTGCCCGGTAGCCCGACCATCCTGTAACAACAGCAGTGATCTCGGTCTTCATTTTAGAGACGATATCCGAAACGTAGGTACAGGCAGCGGCTGAATTTTGGAAGGTCGTTAAAGCACCCGAATTATAAAACAAATAATCCAGTGCATCAAAGCCAATAGCATCCAGGTTTTGTGAAAGGCTCAGATCATAGCTTCCGTTCTGGATGTTGCTATTGATCTGAGCAGTATCGCATGGAAAAGTTCCAAAAGCAAAAATAAGGTTTGCAGTCATTGCAGGTCCGAAGTCAAACGCTTTCACATGTTGGAAAGAGATATTCGCACCGACCCATGCTTGTTTTGCAAGATCTAATTTTGCCTGTGTCTTATCCGCAAGAAAATCATTCCAGGAAGTTTCAAGTGAAGTAATTTTTGTTTTTAAGTCCGCATAACCGGGAATAATATAATTATCCGCCATGTTGACCATAATAGGTCCTTTGTCAAACTCAGTATCTTCGTCCTTTTTCTTTTTACATGCTGTAACCAGAAGCAGCGCTACAGAAGATAGCAAAAATGTCCACTTTACTAATTTCATGGGTCTGAATTTTAATATTTTTGATCAATCGCAGCTTTGATGCTATTGATATCGTTCAAAGTTAATGTCCATAGGTTTCCGTTGAATTGCGTCAACAAGCTATCAACCTCAGAAGTGGTCATTTTGCGTGTTTCAACAGGAGCAAAACGAAGGGAGTAAATAAATCCGTAAGCTTCGGAAAGAACATGCAAATATTTCGCCTGGTCAGTTCCATAATTTGTTATTGCCTGATCCAAATATTTCATTGCCTGGTATGCAGCAATTTTTTCCCACATTTCCTTGATTGCAACGATTGCAACATCACGATCTGCAAGTGCATCGTTTGAAATTGCAGCACGGCCTTTCAGGAAATTCCCCATCATTACCTGGTTAGAGTTCAGGTTAGCATCTTGGGAATTACAATATTTACCCCAGAAAGCAAAAGCCGGTGCAGTAGGGAAGTTTGTCGGAACGGAAAAGTAACCGAATGCTTCATCCCAGTAATGTTCCATGTTGGTATATGTTTTTCCCGGAACCAAATTCGTATTGTCAGCATTCATATTCGTTGAACCTAAATACACGTTCAAAGCCTGGTACATAAATACAGCACTCATTACAGATTTCTCAATCATCTCTGCTTCGTCAAAACCATTTGCATCAAACAAATAAGTAGAGCTTCCGGTAGTCAGTGTTCCTGCTTGCCCGTTTGCTGCGGTAGTCATATAGGAATTACTTGCATTTGCGATATTTGTGAAATGCGCAATAATCATTGCGGTATCCAAGCTGAAACATTTATCCTGAAGTTTTCTTGTAGACGTAAAAGAGAAATTCCCGTTTCCGTTTCCGTTTACATTTGCAAACATGTCTTTTAAAGCCTGTGCTGAAATAGTTTGTGTAGCTCCAAGGTCTGCATATTGGATCATTTCGATCAATTGGTTGATTCGATCAGTTTGACCTGCATAATCAACAGTTGATTCACCATTGGAATTTGTGAACGCATAGGTTGTTGGAACTGTATAGGTTGGAGTAGCATTATAAGTACAGCTTCCATCGTCTTTTTTAGCTTTGGAATTATAATTAGCCGCATTTGGATCAGTACATCCTTTCTTTTTACAGGAGATAACGGTAGTAACTAACGCACTGATGGCAAAGAGGTAAACGAAATTCTTCATAAGATAAACGTGTTTTTTAAATTCGATTGCAAAGTTAGTTGGATGGTATCCCGACAACAATACCTCAAAAAAGGTATTTTTGACTTATGGATGTTAAGTATATCATTGCTGATGCGGGCGGATCGTCGACTAATTGGGGAATTGTACAGAAAAACAACGAAGTGGTCTTTATTCATACGGATAGTTTGCATCCGAAATATGCGCTTTCCACGGATTATGCCATCGGTGCATTAAAGACTCAGTTCAAAGGAATGCAGGTCCCGCTTTATTTTTATGGTGCAGGATGCTCCAGTGAAACAGTACAGGGGCAAATGCACGATCTTTTGTTGCAAGCGGGATTTTCGGAAGTAACCGTATACCCTGATACGCTTGCTGCCTGTAGGGCATTGTATGGTAACAATCCCGGATGGCTTGCAATTTTGGGAACTGGTTCCGTTTTAGTCCAATATGATGGTTCAAAGATTACGCAAAGAATAGGAGGGTACGGTTCATTGGTTGGTGATGAAGGGAGTGGATTTTATTTTGGAAAATTACTCGTAAGGTATTTACTGGGAACCGAAGAATGGAAAGCGGAATGGACCGAGTTATTTCGATCACGGGAATGGATCCTCTCCAAACTGGCGGGATCGGATTCTCAAAAGTGGATTTCAGGCTTGGGGCAGGAAACCGCGCGGCTGGATTTTGATTTTCTTCATCGGACCAATGCAGAATTATTTGTGGAAACGTATTGTCGTCCGGTTTCCGGATTGAAGCAAATTTCATTTATCGGGTCTTATGGTTATGAGCAGCAGGAGGTGTTCTCAAAGGCATTTGAACGTTATGGGATTCGTGTCGAAAAGGCAATTGCGAGTCCCTTAAAGGATTTGGTCAGCTTTCATCAAACGAACGAATAATTAAGTTGATATTTGGTTTTTGACGATTGGAGTAGAGGTATTTAGTCGAAATATTTAAATCTTTCGTAGAAAAGTACCTTGTGGTTTAAAAAATAATTTACAACTTGCAGGAGCGAAAGTGAGAAATGGATACATTATTAATTCAGGCAACTGCTCAAACCCCCTTGGTAAATCTGAATCCTGACACAGGAATCATGGAAATTAGAGGTCGTTCAATTCCGGATGATCCCGAAGCTTTTTGGGGTGCGGTTTTGATATGGTTTGATAATTACATGGCGAATCCAAATGATGAGACGCTTGTAAGGATCGATTTGGAATATTTCAATATTACTTCATCAAAGCGTATTTTGTTCTTGCTTTATAAATTGAATGAACTGGTTGATTCCGGGAAGAAAGCGAAGGTTGAATGGTATTACAGGCAATCCGATGAGGATATGTATGAAGTAGGCCAGGATTATGCTTTCATGGTGCACGTTCCATTTGATTTCCGTGAGTATACGGATAATGACCTGGTGGTAGCCTAAGATCTTTTTGTATTGAAATGTAAAAGTGATAATTGAAAAGGGGAAAATCTACTTTTCAATTGTTCATTTTCAATTCTCAATTATTTTATTAATTCTACGTTAGAAAAAGCTCCTCTTTTTCCAATTTCATTATTTTTGTCAGAATATGCGTGTAATTGCTGACATTCCACATCCGCGTTACAAGATCCAGATTTTCTTGTACAACGCAAAGTACCTGGTAAAAATTGAATTAGGTCAATTTGAACAGACATTCAAGATTGCCGAAACAGATGTAAATGGATTGGAAGAGTTGAAACGCATGATAACAGATCAATTATTACGTAATTCACTTGAACGGTTTCTTTCCATGAGAACAGATTGGGAAGAGGCATTTAAAAACAAAGAAGGATGAAATTAGGACACATTGTTGCAGCGGGTTTAATTCTAGGATTAACAACTTTTGCTTGTTCAGATAAAAAGTCTGCCGAGGCGGAGAAAGCACCGGAAGAAAAAGCACCGGTTGTTCCGGTAGTTAGTTCAAAGGGATTGAAAATCGCGTTCTATTACTCAGACAGTTTGAAAGAGGGGTTTACCTATTACAAAAATGAAGACGCGCGTATCACCAAAAAAGGAGAAGCTTTCCAGAATGAAATGATTGCAAAGCAACGTGTTTTGGAACAAAAAGCGCAGAATTATGAAAGATATATGCGTGAGGGTACCATGACCGGTGCTGACTTGCAAAATCTGGAGAATGAGATCATGCGCATGCGCGAGCAATTGATGAACCAGCAACAAACAAGAGGTGCTCAGTTGGAAAAAGAAACCAATGAGGCTTTGACAGTTCTTTCAAAAAAGATCGAAGTTGCGGGTAAAAAATACTGTGAGAAATATGGGATTGATGTATTGCTGATCCACGGACAGGGTGGACAGATTAATTTCATTAATGATAAAATGAACGTAACACGGTCATTCATTGATTTCTTGAATCACGAGCAAGAAGCCATGGATAAAGACCTGGGCAAATAAACTATGCTGATAGCACAACAAAAACTTAACGAAAACGTCGCCGAATATATCCTGTACATGTATCAGATCGAAGATTTGATCCGTGCATACCAGTTTGATCTGGACCGTATCGTTAAAGAAGTCGTAGAACCAAATCTCCCGGATCGTGCTTATTTGGAGCGCTACCGGGCCTGGTATGCGGGATTGATTCAGGATATGAAATCGGAACGGATCATTGAATCCGGACACCGTTTGGAGCTCCAGGATGTAATGGTGGAATTATCTTATTTGCACAATTCATTATTAACCGTTGTGAATGATGAAAAATACCGGACGCTTTATTCAACGGCACTGCCATATATTGAGGATTTCATTGAACATTCCAATTTAAAGGGAATGAATCACCTGGAGGTCTGTTTTCATGCGCTGTATATGAAGTTACTGCTGAAATTGCAGAAGAAGGAAATCAGCCAGGAAACAGAAGAAGCTTTCGACGCTATGCGTATTTTATTGGCTTACCTGACGCGCTCTTACCACCAAATGAAAGGTGGCGAGGGGCAATATTGGAATAATTAGTAGAATTACTAATTGCCAATTACTAATTGCCAATTACTAATTACAAGTTTTTTCCTGATGATTTTTACGTTTTTGAGTGTTTCTCTAATTAGTAATAGGGCATTCGCAATTAATAATTAGTAAAGGTCTTGTTTGCTCACATTCAAATCCACCATGCCGTTAATTCCCGGAAGCCTTCCGGATTCTGAAAACTGCCAATGCAATACCTCCCGGTCGGTCATGTATTGTGGTTCCCTGCTATAGGCTGCAATCCAGAAGTTATATCCGTCCATTTTCCCACGAAATTTGGTTTCATAAAAACTCAACGAGGTATAGATAATTGGTTTTACACCGGTAGCTTTCTTAACTTCTTCGCACCAGATCAATACTTTTGCTCTCAGGTCTTCATCCGAAAATCCTTCATCTTCTACATCGATTACAGGGGGCAAGTCAATACTCCGGATCTTGTAAACAGAAAGAAAATGTGCGGCTTGCGGCCGTGGTGGAGATTTGGGATTGAAATAATGATACGCCCCGTTTGAAATTCCGTGTTTGTTAAGGTATTCCCGGTTGCGCTCCCATTGAGTGTCCAGGTGGTCCGAACCTTCGGTTACCTTACAATAAACAAAGTCGATAATGGTATCGAATCCTTTTTCATGGAGCAATAAGTCCCAATCAATTTCTCCCTGGTGATGGGAAACGTCCAATCCAACTGCTTTATATCCCGGAGGAATGATTTCATGAAAATGGGTTGAGGTTTGGACCATTCCTTCGGTCTGATACCAAAAAAAGAAAAAAGCCAGGACACCAATTGGAATTGCGATCCAGAAAAAGAACCTGCTTTTTCTTTTTTTACGCGATGATGATTTGCGTTTGGGAGTTGTTTTTTTGCGGGATTGTCTTCTTTTTGCCATTCGGAAGCTAAATTACATGGAAAAAGTATACCGAACTCAGGTCAATAAGAGAAAGTATCAAATGCGTATCCCAAAATAGAGTTTTAAGAGATTCGGATTTCTGGTGGCTTCCGAACGATCATCCCGAAACAGGAAATTGTTATCATAAGCAATTCCAAATATCCCGATAACCGGAAGGCTTCCCAGTCTTCGTTCTACGTTTGCTGCCAGCCTAACCCCAAAATAATTGACTTCATCTTCCACATTAGGGGTTCCGGAAATTCCTAGTACAAGTGCTGATGATAAATTGATGGAAGTTAATTCTGAAAGATGAAATGGGACCTGGCATCCCATGTATCCCATGGCGTTAAATACATTCTTGTTATTATAACTCTTGTTGACGCCTACAGTCGATCCATTTATACTCGGTGCCGGAACCGGTTTGCTTTTATATGCTTTTTGAGCATAAAGTTCAAATCCAAAAATCCCGTAGACACGATTTTTATAGATATCGCCAATGCGCATACTCAGTCCGTAATGAATGGTCTGTTTTTTCGGCAGGTAATACCGTTGCGCAGAGTCTGCAACAAAAACAGTCCCCAATTCAAATCCAAACTGGATATAACGCATATTTTGCGGAGCATGCCTGACAATGTATACCTTGTTCGTATCATTCGACGAAATTTTGACCGGCCTCGTTCGAACAGGTTTTGATTTTACTTTAGGACTTACAATTTGTCCGAATGTTACCGAATACAGGAAAATGAATACAAAAAAGGAGATGTTTTTCATTGGGTAATTAGAAAAGTGGTGCAAAAATACTGATTTATGCTTGAAGTCAAAGTTTATAAACCCTCCAATCCACGGTATTCATGACACTGGTCAAAGGTAAATACAGATCACCTCCGAGATAACGTTTCAATACGACGATGTATTTGCACCCCTTTCGGCGGATGTCTTTCCGGAATGCTTCGTTCAATAATTCGTCGTTGCCGGCTACCCAGCCTTTTCGGTGCGCAAAATAAATTGCTGTAGGATTGTCTCCTGTATTGACAGCTATTAAATCGGAACGTTTGGAAAAACTGTCAAGATAAGATTCCAGCTTCACAAAGGCCAGTTCGTGTTCTTTTAACCGGAAATCGTGTAATTGATTCAGCGTGCCTTCCAATATAATCACTCCAAGTATGACAATCTGTATTGATTTCCTTGGAATAATGGTAATTCCATATCCCGCAAGCAGAGTCATAATCGGAACGAATGGAATGATGTAATAGGAGTGGTGCGTGAAGGTAAAACCGGCCTTTAATGCGATGATCAAAAATGCTGAAAAACCAAGGCCCATGATCCAAAGTAATCGTTTGTTTTTCTTTCTGAATGCAACGAATAAACCGATAAGGAACATCCCGAATCCTGCAAACTTCAGAGCGGCATCATAGAAATGCTTTAAGCCGTCTCCCAGGTGTTCAACCAATTCTTTCGCTCCGATACTGATTGGTTTTCCCATGAAGAAATGCCAAAACTGGTACTTTTCAACTAAGTACGGGACCCATTTGAAATACCACCAGGAAATAGGAATAAAAATCAGGAGACAGCTCAACGAGAACCATATTTTTCGTGAAAGCGGGATGGTTTTATTGAAAATAAATAGGGCATAAAGAATGAGTAAGTACCCGGTAGGTAATTTTGCCAAAATACCTAAGAGTGTGAACAAGGTGAAAAGCGCCAAATTCAGCCACATCCGCCTTTTTTCTTCAAAATAGCAAGCTGCATAGTAGAATCCGATAATAACGAATGAAGTGGCAAATGTATCAGGCATGATCTTTCTGCTATAAGCAAACCAAATCGATACCAATAAAAGGATTGAGGCGTTGAAAGCAGTTTGCTGACCGAAATACCGTTTCAGGAGCCTGAAGAAAAACCAGATTCCAAGACTGCTGACAAGCAGGTTGATCAATCGTCCGTACCAGTGCTGGTATCCGAATACTTCCGAAACCAGGTAATCAATGTAATTCAGAATCGGGAATTCCATTCCGGTAATCCCGGTTTTTTCTCCGGCAAAGTCAATGCGTGGATAGAGAATATTCGCTGAACCTTCATAGAAATTGCGTGTTACCATCGTACCGGTGGTTTGTCGCCAGTTGTGAGCAACTTCCAGGGGCGGATTGGTAATTCCATACAAGCGGATCAGGAAGAAAAGAATGATCCAGAACCGGATGTCTTTAAAAATAGGAAGTGCGAAGAATGATCTCACGGGTTTTCTTTGAACCACTAAGTTAGGAGAAAACTTGGAAGATAGGATCATTGCTATATGACAATGTTGGAATATGGCGATATTGGAATATTGGAATGTTGGAATTTCGAAGAATCGGAATCATCGTTGTCTGAGACAAGAAGTATTAACTGGATAATAGGGAGTTGAACCGCATGGAATCGCCATGGCGCATTCAGTGATTTGGTCTTCGCCAGCTATCGCTGGTCCTTCATCACTTCCGCACTGACGTTTACCTGCGGTGCATACTTCGTAAGTGTCGTGATTCAGTCTTCGCCAGCTATCGCTGGCTCTTCTTTTTAGGGATTTCCTTTAACTGTTTTTCCAATGCTTTCTTTCGTTTTTGAAGTGAAGCAATCGTTTCCTCACTTGCATGGGTGTAGTCCACTCCGAAAACCGTTTGTATGTGCCTGATCAGATTCAGGATCCGTGTAATGCGTTCATCATAAAATGCCACAGATACAGGCTGGTTTTGATCCGGTTTTACCAAAGCAATGTCCATTTCGTAATGGAAGAGGTGATAGAGCGTTGGGACCTGCGAATAGTGAAAGCTTTCGTCTACGAAGACACGTGAAAATACCGTGTTTTTCTGATTCCAGATCGAATCAAGAATCTGGGAACAATTGTAACTATCCTTATAAATTTGCTGTTTTTTGGAATCTTTCCGAATGGTTTTGAAGGTTGGTACTTCAGAAAAAAGGCTGAATGCCGGATGGATCGGAGCATGTGTTTTTGCCATGAATTCGGGAGTCGGATTGTAATAGTCGCGGCTTACTGAAATAAGATTGAATGTTTTTGCGGTTTTGTTTTTGGGATCCGGAATGGAAATTTTTGTTTTGGATTCGATGTGAGTCCAGGTTGGATCCATCAGTTGCCAGGTTCCGTTCACTCGTACAATGTTCCATTCATGAGTTGTTTTAGTACTGGTCCTGTGAAATTTCCGCCCAAGGTATTCAAAGATCCCAATTTTGGTTTTCCCCATGATAGAGAAACAGGGAATAGCACTTTTTACGCACAGGTATTCGAAAACGCGCGCAAAATCCCGGCAAACTCCTTTTGATTTTTTAGCGGTCAATTCGGGATTATAAAACGGAGCTTTAAAATCACCCAATCGCTCTTTATCGTATTTAAAATAGGTTCCCAAATAACCGTAGAAGAGCCAAACCTTTTCTTCCTGATCAAGTCCCTGGGAATCCAAATAGCGATGTGCCGATTCCAGGTCTTTGCGAAGTGTAAGATCCATAACTGAAACAATGCTGTCCAACTGACGCTTTCGCACTTCAGGTATTTCTGCGAGAACACTTCCTGAAATAAGAATGCAGCCAAATAGAAAAAGTAGCTTCTGTTTCATAATGATTTAACGGCTAATCCGGATAGGGTTACAAAAAAAGCGGAATTCAGAATGGAATTCCGCTTCAATATTCAAATTAGAAATTTTACTTTTTTGCAAAGTTCGGTGCAACGATCAAATCTTTTGTACCGTGGTTCCACGAATAGAATCCTTCGCCTGTTTTTACTCCTTTTTTGCCTGCAGTTACCATGTTCACCAATAAAGGACATGGAGCGTATTTCGGGTTCCCAAAACCATCATGCAGTACTTCCAGGATCGCAAGGCAAACATCCAAACCGATAAAATCAGCCAATTGTAGCGGACCCATCGGGTGAGCCATTCCCAGTTTCATTACGGTATCAATTTCGTCTACTCCGGCAACTCCTTCGTACAAAGTGTAAATTGCTTCGTTGATCATTGGCATTAAAATACGGTTTGCCACGAATCCGGGGTAATCATTTACTTCTACAGGAACTTTATTCAACTTCTTTGAAATTTCCATGATCAGGTTCGTAACCTCATCCGTTGTAGAATATCCGCGAATAATTTCTACCAGTTTCATTACAGGGACCGGGTTCATGAAGTGCATTCCGATCACTTTGTCGGGACGATTCGTTACCGAAGCGATTTTTGTAATGGAAATAGAAGAAGTGTTTGACGCCAGGATAACATTTTCAGGGGTCAATGCATCCAATTGCTTGAAGATATTCAATTTTAAGTCTACGTTTTCTGTCGCTGCTTCAACCACTAATTCAACACCTTTTACACCCTCTTCCATAGAAGTAAAAGCCGTAATGTTTGCCAAAGTTGCTGTTTTGTCGGCCTCTGTGATTGCTTCTTTCGCAACCTGGCGATCGAGGTTCTTAGTGATAGTTGCTAATCCTTTATCCAATGAAGCCTGAGCTACATCGATCAAGGATACTTTATATCCAAATTGTGCGAACGTGTGGGCAATTCCATTTCCCATTGTTCCTGCCCCAATAACTGCTACGTTTTTCATGAAGTGAGTTCTTAATTTTTCGTTTGCGCCGCTTGGGCCTTAGCTCTGCCTTAGTGAAGTCATTTTGGCAAGACCGGGTCAGCGACGGCCCAAAGATACAGAAAATTCAATCCCGATAACTATTGAAATCAAATGCAAAATTCAAAGATATCTCATATGTTCCTATTGTTTCACCAGTCGAACCGGAAGGAAATGGTCCGCTTTCAAAAAGTATATGCCGGAGCTCAGGTTATTAAGGTTTATCTCCGTGTGTAAACCGGATATTTGTTTTGATAAAATGACATTTCCTTTTAAATCAATAATTCTTACTTGTTGATCGCTTAACAGGTCTGTTTGAATGGTTATCATATTAGTGAATGGATTAGGAAATACTTTAATCCCTTGTTGATTGTTCTCGGAAACGGATAAATTAGTATTCATTGTGCACCAGTATCCATCTTTTGCGCTATCATGATTGGTGTCGGAGATGTCTCCCGAGACGGTCGAATTGCTAATTCCAAATACCTCAAAATTGTTTTGTTGGGATTCAAAAATCTGTCTTGTAATATCATTATCACTGCCTCCCCAGGAGTAATTCCATTCGTAGTTCCCGTTTTCATCCAACCCAACCATGTAAAAATCGGCACCTCCCTGGGGGGCTCTTGTTCTCCAGGTCCCGGTTGTTGTATCCTGTGCTATACCCGCAAGAAGGAGTTTTCCGTTTGGACGTGGAATGATGTTGGAAAAATAGTAATTACCAACAGCTCCATATGACCATTGTTCAGATGATTGTAAATCCAATGGAGTTTTTATAACCCAGCAATCCATATTTCCAATCTTGGGAGATGTTTTTGTTCCGCTGACAGGTGATGTTGAACTTCCTGCAAAATAGTAAGAACCATTTTTTAAAGCTAAATCATAAATAAAATCACTGTAAATTCCCCCAAAGGTATTTTCATGAATGATATTGTATGAAGCGTCAAGTTTAATAATCCAGGTATCGACACTTCCATAACCGGGAGTCATTTTATTTCCGGATACACTTGAATTTGATCTGCAGGTTATTAAAACTTGGTCATCCAGAATTTTTATTGTTGGGAAATTTTCCTCCATCGAACCGCCATATGCACGCTGGAATAGTTCATTGCCAGCTGTATCCACAGCAACTAACCAAATATCCTTCAGACCAAAACTATCGGAAATTTTTGAACCAAATATTCCCCCGTCAGAAACTCCACATAGAAGTATGGTGTCATTCTTTAATGCCATAGAAAAAAGAATATTGCTTACCGGGTCAAGACCATCAGGATCCGGACTTGACCCAAAACTTTTGTCCCAAATGACTGTTCCTGTTGCTGAAATTTTAATAATCCAATAATCTGTTATCCCATATTGTGGAGCAGTTCTTACACCAGTTCCAGGCATTGAACTACTGACTCCACCAATGATAAAGGAGCCATCTGATAATTCGACGGCTGAATACGGACTGTCCTGCCAATTACCTCCGAAACTTTTTTCCCATTCGATCATATAAAGGTTGTTCATCTTTACGACCCAATAATCGGCATCTCCATAGTTGGTTGATGATCTGTCTCCATTGTTGTTGTAGGAAGAAAATAATAATAGTTTTCCTCCATCGCTTGTCTGTATAACTTTGTTTAGTTCATCGTCACCTGTATTCCCGATCAATTGCTGACTGGTTAAATTGAAGTTTTGTCCAAATGACAGATTTAGAGAAAGTAAAAGTGTCAAAAATAGTGTTGATCTCATTTTTGTTGATTTAGATAATTAATTCGGGTACGAAGATATTAAAAGTTTGATTTTGTTGACTGGTAAATAGTTTTACAGACTGGCAGATTTTTGAATAATTTCCTCGTAATAAGGAATCATTTGATTAATATGGTTTTCAAGGGGTAACCCCCGGATTTTGAATCTGAAAAACGCACGATTGAATTTATTCATTATTTTTACCTCTCTAACTATTATTCTTATGGCTGAAAACACTTCTATCGGTACACAGTACCAAATCAATTTTATTAACAATTCAAGTAACCAGGGAAGCTTTATGGTTTTCCAACAGGATCCGAATCTGAATATGCCGGGAGTTTCTTCATTAGCATGGTTTACCAAATTTGTACATCCGAATACGAATGGCTTATTTAGCTGGAAAACAGGATATGATTTTGCATGGATGGAGCAAAAAGCACTTGCTTCCGGAATTACTTCTGTTACTTCTCAATGTATTCCTGCGGATTTTACAACAAATAACTCGACATTGCTTACGTACGACGGAGCTTATAATTTCATGAGCCAACCACCTGTTGCATCCGAAGGAACTTTGTACATCAAAACAGATCATACAGTTCCTGTGAACCAGGTAGGCGTTGGGGTTGGAATGTCAGGTTCACCGTGTTTTTTGGTTAACGCTCAACCCAATTTCGAGATGGTTTTTACGCCTCAACCGGAATACTGGATCGCGTTTGGAAATTACGAACAGGGAGAAACTTTAAATATTCAGGAAATGGTCAATTCAGCAAAACTCGATTTCCCGGAGGGGATTACGGCTGTAAATGTGACGTTGAATCCGGATAATACCTGGACAATTTTACCCGCATAAGTATTTAAAATGGACAAGTAAAATCAGAATAGCTGTCTGCTGATAGCTATTCTGATAACACATCCCTGATATTGATACGAACTTACTCTATTGTCAATTTATATTCCTTTCCATCTCCGGTTCTTAGAAAATAAATTCCCGGACTGAACTCATTCACAGCAATTGAAATACTGCCTTTAATCAGTAAATTTTTAACAACTCGTCCCTGCACATCTACCAATTCAACTTCATGTTCATATTTATCATTAAATGAGAGTACCAATTGATTGGATGCCGGATTCGGAAAAAAGGAAAATTCTTCTTCCTGGTTAAGCACCACGGTACGAACCCCATAATTGTGAACCTGTCCATTAAAATCAGTTTGTTTCAATTGATAGTAATTGACACCAGGTGTGGGGTGATCATCAAATACCACATAAGAATGATTTTCCATACTTGTTCCTGCTCCTTGCTTGGTTTGGAGTTGCTGCCAGTTGATACCGTCCCTGCCTTTTTCTACCGTGAAATAGTCACAATCCTGTTCTGACTCCGTTTCCCAACTGATTTCAACGTGACGATTATCATTTAATTGGGCATCAAAATCGATCAAAGTAACAGGAAGTGGGGTTAAAGAAGAAACAGAAGCGAGGGTGAAAAAAGGTTGTGCAGAAGTAATGCTGATTCCCGAAAACTCTACCCGGCTTCCATTGATCACTGCTCCCGAATAAACAGTTGCATTCGTCCAGTCAGCACCGTCATTGTCTACAAGTAACCGAAGATTAGATTCCGGTGTATAAGCAACCAGCATGGAGGTTTCGAATCCTACTGTTACATTTTGAGCGAAATTTGTTACCTGGCCTTTCCATACCCGTTCGATATGTCCGTAAATCCCGGCTGGAAGATTCGCAAAGCAGGAAGCATTGTTTGTTATCTGAGTAGCAAGGCCATTATTTCCCCATACAAGAAATGATTGGTCCGCACTGAAGCTGTTGGCATTTGTTGCATTGCTACTCGCAATTGCTATGAGCCCAACTGTTACCGGTTCATTGTTGTTCACACTGATCGATTGTTTTTGATTCAATGCCGAGGCGTCGTCACGACCAATACCTGCTATATCATTATTAAAACCACTGTTGGTTGTTTTGTTCCAAATGGTGGTGCTTGCTGAAGAAACATAGTTATATACGGCACCGGTGTTGGTATTCCCTCCACGTGTTATTCCGTATTTTATTGACAGGTAACTTTCGATCCTATTTAGTTCAGAGGCTGAAGGAGTAGTGGTGTAAAAAATGACCTCACCGATATCTGCATCCGTATCTTCTCCTCCGCTGTTGTTGCGACCAAAATATAAACCTGTTGAAACGGCAGGAGTATATGTTGGATTATTCGTGTTGGAAGCTGCAAAAGAGACAGAGTTTTTATAGGCTACTGCAGTTGCTCCGCTACCGGTAACAGAACACAAGCACGCACTTAAAATACTGTATTCGGTCGGAGCTGTCCAGTCAAAGGTCCAGCCATTAACACTACCGTCAGAAGATTGGGTGCGGAATCCCGGTTTGAACTGATGCCTGTAGCTGGAAAGGTTTGCGGAAAAAGTCATCCCGGTAAGATTATCTGTACTTTTAACACTCAATATAAAAAAACTTCCGGAGCTTGTCATTAAATCAGTTGCGGTAGAACTGTTGCCGAGCATTGTATTATTTGCCGCTATGAAATTAATCCGGGGATTGTAATTGAACAAACGAACATTTGTTGCACCTGATGTAACCCCGGGTTGTTGTGATCCGGTGGCCTGTGTAACTGCCCAGCTTCCTGCTGAACCTCCGGAACTTGCCCAGGATGAAACTCCGGTTGCCAGCGTGATACTGGATGTATTGTCTGCTTTATACCAGGCACTCAGTCCGCTCGAGACTCCTCCCGGTGACCCGGCACAGGCAATAATCGACCGTGACCCTGCCGGGTTTGTAACTGTAGGCGTACGTGCAATGCCGACAGTTAATGAAGTGCATTGGGCGTCGATTACGTTGCCAATCGTGGCAGAAGAATTGTTCATATCATAAGCGATCCAGAAATAATTGGTACCTGAAGTTAAAGTGCGGTTGCCTGAAATTGTAATTGTACCTGATGCAACAGAAGTTCCCACCCCGTCGAAAGCGTTGATTGCTGAAAAAGTACTCGAATTCCCCGTATAATATACATGGATCAATGACACGTCATTCGTATTTGTTCCTGCGATGGTTGATCCCGTCATGTTTATCTGTAATTGGGTCAGGCTTAATGGAGTAGTACATCCTGACGTAACTACTTCAACCCGGATAACCTGTTGTGCTGATAAGCATTTTTCTACTCCGGATGTGTTTGGTTGCGAGGTCGTGCAGGAAACATAAGTCATGGCTGTTGGAGTGAAAGTAAATGTCTGTCCTACAGCCGGCTTGATAGTGCCTGAGAATTGGCAGGAAGCTGTATTTGTACCTCCTGCGGTAGTTGCAGCCCAGTTTGTTGTTGTGGAGCGGTTATTAAAATCAGTATTGGTTAAACCGCGCAAACCGACTTGTATTGTTGGGGTTGTAGCAGAATTCGCTGTAATAGTACCGCCGTAAATGATATTGATTACATTGGTTGAATAATTCAGCCGGATCTGGAAACTGATGCGTTCACTAGTAATACTATAACGCCGTACGTCACGCCATTGGATAACAAACTCATTCGAAGCACTGATATCCTGGTAACGGACCTCCGGAGACCCGGTTGTTGCTTGTTGGAGATCAGCTGCAAAAGCTGCAACGATACCTGAAGTATTTGATCCGGATATCGGGGTGTAGTCCGTTCCTGAAGGAGCTGACCCAAAGCTGATGTATCCGTTTGCAGATACATATATCTGCGTATAACTGGTACAATTGAATGTAAAGGATGGAATCGTAATTGCTCCTGAAACATCATCATCAAAAGTAGAGCTCCATAAGGCAGTTCCTCCGGTAATATTCGTATATGTCCCTGAAGATTGAGAAAAGGTATTCGAACTTACCTGGGCGTGAGATGCAAATGATGCAACAACCAAACCAAGTAATAGGGTGATTTTTAATTTCATAGCGCAGTTTTTACAAATTAAGAATTGAGAGACAAGTTTTAATCGGAAATGCATCCGGCAAAACCTGAACAACTGATTAGTTAATTGAGTTTTTATTTCAGTGGCCTGTTTGTTGCGGGTTCGGGGACCTCATGCACTTTTGTTTCTCGTGTGATTTTTAAATGGCCAATAAAAAAGATGCTTTATTTTTTGTTGCAAAATGAGAGAAATAACGGATTGAATCGTGCTAAAATCCGTTCAGGAAATTATTCGTTTATTTGCTTGTGATCTCTTCATAGAAAATATGATTCAACAATTAATATTCAGTTATTCTACTGATCGATACATTGTTCAATAAATTACCACCTAACAGTAAGTTAATAAATCATCCGTTTTTTTGCAAGAAAAAATTAGTTGAAAATTCCCGGAATCGGAAAGACTGCAGTGTTTATACAGTTAAGTGAAGCTATTTCGTAGTACATGTAGCAGCATAACAAGAGTAGTAACAGATTTCAGGAATCAGACTGAGTCAGGTTCGGGTAATGAATGGATATGATCCGAACTTGACTCAGACTCAGCGTAGCGATTTCTTTAATAATGCATCATTCGTTCCGGGAATTCATCTGCCATTTTCGCGCACAGTTTCCCGGGAAATTGATCATTCTGGGAGGAGTAGATTAGCTTTTCCCGGAAATGTTTTTTGAGTTTTTTTACGAAGAAACTCCCACCGTCAATTGTTGCAAAAAAGACAGCATCACGTTCCTTTCTGAAATAGAGTGTTACATGCGATTTGAAATTAAAAGCGTGCAATTCAGTCCATTCCTTATGTGAAATGGTCCAGCGGTTCCGACGTTTGCGAAACAATCCGAAACGTCTCCAGGGTTTAGTGAAAATGATCTCATTCTTTGTGATTTCCATGACGGAATACATGTAATAAATGAGTTCCAGGTAAAAGATGAAGATCAGGAAACCGATCAACACCCAGACGAAGTACATCACGCTTAAATAATCCTTCCTGACTCCCCAAAGAATAGTTTGGTAATTTAAGCAAAGAATAAAGACTCCTAATAGTAGTAGTGGCAATAAGGTTAGTGTATTTCGATATTTTGCAGATCGATACATAAACTTAGAATTTTACCGTTCTATAGGAAGATACTAAATGCACTTTTTCTTTACAAAAAAAGTTTGTTAAAATTTGGAGGAGAAGAATCGGTAAGTGTACCATTTTTCACTTGTGTACTTATTTACATAAACCGTTCGCCCGGATCGTGAATAAACACTGAACCTAAAATAAGCTGATATGAGTAAAGAGATCAACACCATTACAGGAGATATTTATATTGGAAAGGGGGCAGGAAAAGTAATCCTGGAAGATATGCGCCGGGCAAAACGATCAATCCGGGTGATGTCGCCCTATTTGTCGGCCAGCCTGGTAGATATTCTCCTGGATCGTTTCAAATCGGGGATCCATATCGAGTTAGTGACTTCCGATGAGGTCGAGGATCACAAGCATGACGACAAAAACAGTTACCGGATCATCAAACAGCATAAGCATGTGGACGAACAGTTAAAAAACAGGAAGCGGGCGCTCCATTGGCTGGGAATTGCTTTACTGACCTTATCGGGATTCCTGGCGATAAACAGGCTTCCGGTTTTATTTTCCGAATCGGCGAACGTTTCTGACTTTATGGGATTCGGAATATGCGCAATCAGTGCGCTAGTCGGGCAATTACTCTGGAAGCACGCCGGGAAGATCAACTTTTGGTATTATTCCTACACTTCGCTTTTCCCGGTGAAAATATTCTATTCCTTTTTCTCCCGTAAAAAGACCGACCGCTCCAAAGCGTTCAACCTGCACAGCAAGTTATACATCATCGACGATTGCATTGCTTACCTGGGCTCCGTAAACTTTACGCGCTCCGGTTGTATGTTGAACCACGAAACCCGCATTCGTATCACCGATCTTGAAGCGATCAGCCAGCTAAAAGCAGAATTCAGCGAATTGCTTTGGAACGAATATTACAATCACCTGAGCGTGGACGAATGGGGTAGGGAGTTGTATGAGATGACAGAGTGAGAATGAGGAACCTATACTGAAAAAAGCAGTTGTATGAAGGGAATGAGCTTAGTTAGCCAATATATTCTTTTTGATCAATTGAGGGATTATATCGTTAGGATTGAATTGAAGTACCTTATTTCGCATTTCTATTTTATTTGAAAAATGACGAGACAAAGCAATCCTTTTTTTGAATTGACTTCTTTCGGTACCTCTATGATATAATTTAATTGCTTTACATTTTTGGTTTTCAAATAGTGTTTTCAAAAGTACCCTGTCAGATAGGCCAAGTGAGTGTCCAATTACATGTATGTCATATTTATCGTCTTCGATGAATTCCATTATTTCATCGTAATAACTGTTAGCAGGATAATAAAAGGATTTAATGTTTTCAAGTAATTCTTGAATATCAAGATTTTCTAGTTTTTGGTATTCATCATGTGTTTCATCTCCATATCCGAAAATAATTTGTTCCGGATTTTTTAGACTCCCATGAATTGCAAAATGCAATGTTTGATCCTGTTGTCTTGAATTTAAAGCCCTTAGATACTTTTCTAAGATATCTGTATAGTTGAAATTAATAAAACAAACTTTGTTTGGGGCCTTATTTTCGTCTAGATCAAATTTAACTTTTGAAGCATAGGCTGCAGAATTATTTTTTGCAAAGCAATCAGAGATCATATTTAAAATCTCATTATTTAAATTCCCATCCAACTGAATATTATTTAAATAGCTGATAAATTCATTCTTTATAATTTCGAGATCGGCATTTGCTTGAACTATCAATTTGAGTTTCATTTCTTCAGATCCAACATTGTTTGACTGAATTTTTAGAATAAATTCAAAGTACTTTTTTTCGATATCGGTCCAATTTCGATTAATCATCAAGGATTCGAAAAGCCTGGATTTAAACTTAATTTCAAATCCTCTATCATGTTTATAATACTTGCCTTTACTTCTTCCGGGAAAAGAGAGATGATTATGTGATATTATTTCTTCAAGTGTTTCGATTGTATCAAAGCTTATAGTGCCACCGCCTTTTTTATCTATAATAATAAGCTCATCTTCAGATGTCCATTTTTGTGAAGCCTCATTGAGATGTCTTATAAGGTATGACACAATGAAATGCTCATAACTTGTTTTTAGATTATGGGCTAAGTCAAAACCATTTCCAATAATTACAAGTCTATTCATGCTTTTTTTAATCGGTTGTGTTTATGATTTTTCTTGGTATTCAAAAATAATTTTTTTGGGAGATAATTTTTCAATATTGATTTTTCTTTAAACCCAAAGTATAGAATTGATTTCTACTTTTCATCACCCCATATATTGACAGTTTTTGCATCAAAAAATCTCACGGGAACCTTAAATTTTTGTTTTATTGAATTTAAATGGTCTAGATCCTTATCTGAAAATACACCAATATAAACACTTTGAAGTCTTTCTAAATTTCCTTCTTGATTCTCACGCCATTTATAAGCTTTATTGATTGCTTTTATAATATGTTCGTCATACTCCCCAAATCCAAATCCAAAACAAATTAAAGTACCGGAAATATTAGAAAGTGATTCGAAACAATAGGTCAAATATTTATTATGCATTATATGAGCTAACTTGTCTTTACTACTGCCTGCAGTTACGAAGATTGGGTATTCTTTTCTCTCCATTCTTGCTTTTATATTTTCTAACAGAAAATGCTCGCTAGTGTACTCCTCTTTTATGATATCAATTCCATTATCGAATAAGTGTAATGCCCCATGTAGATAATGTATCGATTGTGTATCCTTATTCTTACCCCATCGAAGTTCTGACCAATTTCTATCTTCTGATGAGATCCATTCATCTGTGTCGTCAGTTTCTCTTCCAAAACCGTCTCCCATTTGATTTAGTTGATTTCTCATTAAAACCCAATAGAGTAGCATATCATAATTTGTTGTGAATACTTGTCCATTTTCGTCGAGAAAAGACTTGAGAAAATTTGAACAGGCAATACTTTTTTCTTCAGGCAGTTCAAATACATGACTAGGATGTAATTCCTTAATAGCATTAATCAAACTACTTTTCAATACCTCCGTTGTATTTTTTATTTTATCAACTAATTCTTGATTGTTGCTAAATACAGATACGATTTGCGCAGCATTATCAAGTTGTTGCATTATTAATTCAAAGTTGTTTGTATTTAAAATCTCAAAAAGTTGATGTAACTCCTTATCTTTTAATTCTAGAATGAATTTACTTAGGGCGTTGTATGAGAATATAGTTGAATCATAAGACATACTAAACCCATTACCCATTAATAGATGTTTTTGACGATTATCTTTTTCAAGATGTTCAATGACCTCATTATATTTTTTTATCATTTTAAGTTAGATTTATGATTAGTTATTTTACTAATTAATCTTTCAAATACGCCTCTCTTCGTTGACTCACTCTTGGTACTTGAACCGTTCGATTTCCCCATTGTTCTGTAATTACAACGGCAGTTACTTTTACAGTAACAGTAACTCCGGTTACCGCATTGTCATTCAATAAGCAAACATGAAAGTTATCATTTGATACCTGGTCAACTCTGGAAAAAGCAGTGATCACTTTCCCCTTTTTTAAATAGTAGAATTGTTGATCCGAATAAAATAGATTTGCATTTTCGTTGGTTACGATATAATAATCAATGTCTTCACCACTTTGAGCTTGAGCCAAATAATTCGGTAATCCTAAAGCTAATGCAGCAAGTGGATTATATCCGCTGATTCGATTGACAAATGGTTTTGCAAATGTTGTCAAATCATTTACAGCATCTTTATAAGCTTGTTGGCCAGCTTGATCAACTCCAATATAGTAACTCCAGGCTTTTGTACCTTGAGGAAGTTTGAAATTTAAAGTGGTTTTATTCCCGTTCAGATTTCCGTTAGAATGAACCTTCGCAATCTGATCCATTATATTGACGACATTTGTATCGCGTCGAATAAGATAGGTTTCATTTTTAGCGTAATAGGTCGTGTCGTAAAAAGATTTCCAATAAACTTCCGAATTGAAAGATTTTGTTTGTTCATTCAAAGGAATACGTTGGATGTGGATTTTACAAATTTTTCCAATTAATCCTTTGTTCTTTATTCTGAATTTGTAGATTCCATCTTTAGAAACGTGTAATTTCTTATCCATGATCCCAGCTGTTTCATAATCAGTAAACTTGGTAAAGTTTGGATATTCCATAACTTCCACTTCGCCAATGGATTTACCCTTCATTACTTCCAGGTTCAAGACAATTTGATCCCCTTCAGCAAAACCAAAGTAGAATTCTTTTTCCTCAGAAATTCCCAGTTTTAAGGTGGATTCAATCAGTTCAACGGGTTCCTGGGAATAGGCAAACGAACCAACCAACAGCAGCGCAAGAGCAATGATTTTCATAGTAACAAAAGGTTTCGCTGCGAATCTAATGAAACACCTGCTTAGTTGATCTTTTGCCCTTCATTTTCAGTATTTACCACATTTTCAAAATGTGGTTTCCCGAAATTGATCCAAATTAGAGAATCTAAAAACGGCCCTTACGCTAAGAAGCGTAACAAACAAGGAGAATGGAGCGAAAAAAAGTATTCCTTGTTTGATCCGTCAACTGACGGAGAGTTTCGAATGCTTTCGCGTAATGATCCGTTCAGTACTATAGACGAAAGTTACTATCAAGAAAATGTTATGGTTTCATAGAAGATCCACTTGATAATTAATTCATGCTAATTGATAATTCCCCTTACAATCCAAATAATACACTTGCACCATCCCCATTAATTTAGTTTCCACTACATTTGATCACTGAAATGTGAACCCATGAAAAAAATCCTACTGTTAACCGTATTGCTTTCACAGCTAAGTTTTGCCCAGGAAGAGGAAAAGATCAACAAATACCTCAAAGGCGTTTACGATAATGAACAGACCGGTATCAAACGGGGAGATGAGTGGATTGTACCACCCGGAGATATAACGTGGGATGTCATTCAAACAGGTATTTTGGTATATAAAAATGAAAAATACGGTCTGCTCACGGAAAAAGGAGACTGGGTCCTGAAACCCGAGTTCACGGATATCCAGGAATTTTACGGAGCAAAATCCATTATCGGTTACACCGCAATGAACGACAAAAATGAAATGGCGTACTATTCCATGAAAGGGGAATTGGTGATCCCGTTTGTGCAGCAGGACCTGGAGTGCTACCGGAATATGATCGTTTCAAGACAGGGAGATTACCATGCCGTTTACGATTTGAACGGACAAGTACTCATTCCGAGGGATTTGCACCAAGTGGATGTCTATGCCACCATTACAGGTTCGGTTTTTATTTATAAGGGCGGTCAAACCAGTATTTACTTGGATATGAGAGAAATTGCACCGAAAAATGTCACACTGGTGGATCATTATTATGGGACATCCCGACTGGAAGTCTCGATTTACGATTACTACCTCTTTTTGTCCTATTTGCAAAACGAACCGGGAACATTACAGGACCCTGTTACCGGACAAAATTATTTTGCAAAAGACTTTTTCCCGGATACAACCAAGATCGAAGCCAAGTTCAAACCTTTATGGCGTGAACTGATCACTAAAATTTCCGATTCAACTGCTGAGTTCTCGCAAACAGAAGTAATGGCTGATTTCATGGGTAAAGCACACATATATGTACCGGTGAAGCTGAATTCCAAACAACTGGAACTGGCTGCTTTTCCCGTAACGGGAATCACTCAGGAAGCTGCATCAAAATATGCCGAATGGCTGAGTTTTATGTATATGAATTACTTTTCAACCGGAGAGTTTACCTGGAAATTCCAGTTGCCTGCAGAAGAACAGTGGGAAAAGCTTGCTTTAGATGGATTGGGAGAAATGATGAAAACAAATCAGGTCCTGGATAGCGTAAACAAACAAGGCTGTTTCCTGTTCAATTATGCCGGGCTTCCGGATTGCAAGAGCATGGCCGGGTATCTGAAAAGTTCCATGGGTGGTGGTACAGCTCCCGTAAAAAGCTTCAACCCGGATTTTCTCGGATCATACAATGTGTTTGGAAATGCAGCGGAAATGATTGCTACTCCAGGTATAAGTAAAGGAGGAAGTTGCATACATAAGCCGTATCAGGCCAAAATAAAAAACCAAATTCCGTATTCCGGGCCACAACCCTGGCTGGGCTTTCGCCTGATAGCAATTCCGGTTCCGATTGGATAGAAGCAGTGTTTCGAAAAAGAAATCCGGAAGCCTTTGAGTTCTAAGAAAGGTCCTTTATCTATGCCAGGATCGAACAAATAGCAATTCTTTGAGCGGTTCCTGTTCTTCAGGGGTGAATTTCAAATCAGTCATCAGCTGAACCACATCGTCTTCTGAAAAATAGGGATTATATCCCAATCGGTAAACCAATTGACAAAACTGCTTGGAATCAATGAATATCTCGTTCAGACCACTTGCACGAAGTTTGGAAAGCGCTTCTTCTTCCTGTTTGCGGACTTTCTTCATGGTCTGAACGATCCCATCAAATTCTGATCTTGACATTTTGGTAATGTGCTTGCCATTGAGTGCTTTTTCAAACTCGTTTTCAGTCAGTAGCTGTGACCTGAAAGAAAAAAGAGTATCTGCTGTAAAATCAGCCGCGACATCATTCAGATCGTATGGAGACAGCTCCCAATCACTAACAATATCAATGGAATAGGTCGTGTTTTTGTTCAATTTTTCATAACGACCTTTGGGTTTTTCGTCGATCCAGTCACTGCAATACGTGTTGCCGTTATTCACACAAATTCTTACAGACTTGTTTGTAAAGGGCTCCGAAAGCAGGTAGTAATTCCCTTTTTGCATCACCCGCTTCACAAAATAGTGATTCCAGGTTTTTCCTTTCAGATCTTGGGTATTAAACGTGTATATTTCCATTTTTTCATCCGTCACCGTCAAGACATAAACAACCACCGTTAAAGAACTTGAAAGGAAATAGTAGTTTCCGTTTTTCAGCTTTGTCTGGTAGCGGTAAGGATACACTTCTTTGGAAAATGAAGTGTCTATCCGTCCATCTGCTTGTGTTAGATAAGTGGTACCGTAATAATCGCAAAATAATCCGCTTTTAATCAGGTGCTTAATAGAGTCGTTGGAACTTGATATCTGCACCGGTTTATTTTTGTCGAGCCTGGTTTCAACAAATGAAATGGTGTAGAAAGGTTGATTGTTTCTGGAATAGGTCACTGTTTTTCCCTGTTTTTTGATTTCCGGGAAAAATTCGGCTTGAGTTCTGAAAATCTCTTTTTTATTTGCGTCAAACCGGTAATGCTGATAAGGGGTTCCCGCTTTGCAAATGGAATCATGAACAGCTCCGTTCGGATGAAAAGTTAGCCGGTATTCCGGATAGGACGCGGCAACACGTATTCCTTTAGAATTGTATTGAATGACTTCACCGTCCGGATTAAATTCATTACTTAGGAAATGTTTGTATTGATAGGTTTTGGTTTTCAAAGCCAATTCAAGGTCATCTGTGGAATAACTCGTTTTTTTTGTACCATAAATACGGAAAATAAGCGTTGCTGGTTCCAGATTTACATCGCTTTCTCCTTCTATAGAAACATGTCTGCGAATTTCAATGTCCTTATTCGGGGAAAAGAAAACAGTATCTTCCCGATGAAGAAAATACCCTTCGTTGAGGAAAGAATTCCAGCCATAGTGAGAAATTGTAAAAAAACCGCTAGGTCGTTTTCCGGCAAAATAAGGCCCCTTCTTCCAATGTTCCTGTTTATCAGCAGGATTATTATCATAAGTTAATTTCCCGGTTTCATATCCGATAAGATTTCCATGATCGTAGGTTTTCGAAATCGTGTACAAATGCCCCTTCTCGATGAATTCGCCGTGAAATTGGTTGTTGATGTGATGTCCACGGGTGACAGTACCATTCTCAACTTTTTTGTAGGTACCATCCGGAGCGTATACTTCTTCCGTTTTTCCCTGTGTACCCATAGACTTGGGTTCGGGTTCTTTTCTACTGTTTTTGAAAGGATCTTTTTCCTGCGAAAATGAACCGGGTGCAATCAGTATAAAAAAGAAAATGCAGGCGTATTTCATGGATCTTTTGATTAATCTGCTAAAATAATCCTTTTAAAAGGGTTCTGAACTAGTTACTAATCATCATTTTGACGGAACTCTTAATCAATGCACCTGACTTCTCATTTCATTCATTATGCGTATTTTGTAAGCTATTCGTTCAACGGAGAAAATTAATTTCACCAGTGAACCTAAAGAAATGATATGAGTGAACAAAAAATGGCGGTTTTAATTGACGCCGATAATGTACCTTATTCCAGTATCAAAGAAATGCTGGAAGAAGTAGCCAAAAATGGAACTCCAACCATTAAACGCATTTATGCAGATTGGACAAAACCAAATGCAAACGGATGGAAAGCTGTCCTTCTGGAAAATGCCATAACTCCGATCCAGCAATACAGCTACACCAGTGGAAAAAATTCAAGTGATAGCGCACTGATTATTGACGCAATGGATATTTTATATTCGCAACAGGTAGATGCCTTTTGCATTATTTCTTCGGATAGTGATTTTACAAGACTTGCAACCCGTTTGCGTGAATCTGGTAAAAAGGTAATGGGAATTGGGGAGAAAAAGACACCATTGCCTTTTATAACTGCCTGTGATAAATTTGTTTACATTGAGATTCTGAAACAAAAACCGGTGCTTGAAACAAAACAAAAGGAAGCTAAAAAAGAAACCTCACCGATGAACGTAGTGGATCAGGAATTGGTTACTTTATTAAAAGAGAGTGTAATCGATTTGGCTGATGAAACAGGCTGGATATTTTTGGGCGAACTTGGGAACTTCCTTCTGAAAAAGAAACGCGATTTCGATCCGCGAAATTATGGGTTCCAAAAATTACTTCCTCTCATCAAAAGTACCGATGAATTTGATATAGATATCCGTGAAACATCCAATCGAAATACGAAGCATATCTTTGTAAGGGTAAGGAATAGTGATTAAAACATTTTGATTTTCGGAATATGGGAGACGATGTTGCATCCCACTTCCCAGGGAAAAAGTAGAAGAGCCATTAATCTATAATCATTCAAAAAAAGTTAAATGTTTTACCGTTCAAGGGATTAATTACCTCCTATGTGTCTATGTAACTATGTGATTTGATCTTGAACCACATAGAACATAGAGCGCACATAGTTTTTTCTTGGTGAGCTCGGTTAACCAGGCCCCTGTATCTCTCACACTCCATACTCTTCCTCACTCTGTTTTAACATCCCTCATCCCACGGGCCGGCTTTTGTTACAGACTGAAAAGAATCTCCGGTGAATCGAACCAAGCCTCCGCCACCCCCGATCCACAATAACCCGAAACGGTCTTGGTAAAATGATTGTACAGCTCCCATGTGAAGCCCCTGTTTATCATTGAAATTGTAAATTTTATTGTTTTGGTAGATATATGCCCCGAAACCTTCACAGGAAAACCAGATTGTTCCTTTTTGATCCTCATAGATGGTACAGACTTCATTACCTCCGATCCCTTTTTTGGAATTGAAATGGGTAAAGGTTTTTTTATTCTTTTCCGAAAGACCATATATACTTAATCCATTGTCCATAGAACCAAACCACATGTTCCCTTCCTTGTCTTGTATCACACAAGTCAAATCATTCGAGCATAAACCGTCTTTTACTGAAAGTTGCCGGAAGTTTTTCCCGTCAAATTTAAAAGCCCCTTTGTCTGCGGTAGCAAACCACATGTTTCCCTCCTTATCCTCTGTAATAGAGCGAATCCAGCTTTTTTCTGCATTCGGAATGGGAACAGTTTCAAAGTTCTTCCCGTTAAACCGACACAATCCACTAAATGTTCCAACCCAAATAGTTTCTTTACTGTCCTGGAAAATACTCCAGGTTCTTTGATGGCATACACCTTCCTTTTCCCCGAAATTCTGAAAGTTTTCTCCCGGTTTTGCAGAAGGGTCGTAACGGGAAACTCCATGATCGGTTGAAAACCATAGGTTTCCTTCTTTGTCTTCAATAATCCCGGTAACCTGTGAACCACTCAGTCCTTCCCCGGTATTCAGGTAAGACAGTTTGTATCCGTCGAAAAGTGCCAGGCCGTCCGAATTGGTGCCAAACCACAGGAATCCTCTGCTATCCCGGAAAATGCGTCGTACGTATTCACTGACTGCATTGTGGTAATAACAGGGGAGTTGTGGGCCATACACTACCGTATCTTCATTACTTACTGCAATGGAAGTTTGAACTGTTGAAACTTTGAGATTATGGGTACTGTAAAGAGAAGCAAAAACAGTGATCCCGATTAAAAATGCTTTCATGTTTTTCGTATTTCCATAAAAGTAAACCACACGCATTGTACCCAGTTTAAAGCAATGTAAATTAGTGTAAAAGTTCCCGCAATTATATAAAAGCTCCACTGATCATGCAGATTTCGCAGATCTATTTGGTGAGTGATTATCAGGTAAATACTTCCATATTCTTTTAAGCAAAGCGACTGAAAAACTGCTTTGATTCTGTACCTGCAATAGGAAATATCCAACCATTGAGATCAGTGTGATGCGTCAACGCTGGAGCTTAGGCGTAAGCGTTCTGCGGGAGAAAAACGGTTATGGTTTATTCTGTTCAATACAATCTAACTTATGTATTCTTCCGTGTTCCTCCATGGGAGAAAAATGAGCATGGTTTATTGCATGGTTATTCTGAATAATCCCTAAATTTGGGACTCAATTAATAAAGCAATTTATGATTCAATTATCAAATCGTGTATTGGAAATGGAAGAGTCGGCTACCCTGGCTATGTCTCGAAAAAGCAGAGAATTACGTGCACAGGGTAAAGACATCATTTCATTAAGTTTGGGGGAACCCGATTTTCATACTCCGGATTTCATTAAGAAAGCCGCTGAAGAAGCGATGGATCAGAACTATACCACTTACACACCCGTTCCTGGTTATGATGATTTGAGAGATGCAATTGCCAATAAGTTTAACCGTGATAACGGAATTCCGTATAAGCGCGAAAATATCGTTGTTTCCACCGGGGCAAAGCAATCCATTGCCAATTTGGTGATGGCAGCGATCAACCCGGGAGATGAGGTAATTATTCCCGCACCGTATTGGGTTTCTTATGCAGAAATCGTGAAAGTTGCAGGTGGTATTCCCGTGGTAGTTGCTACTACGATCGAAAACGATTTTAAATTCACCCCGGAGCAATTCAGAAAGGCTCTTTCTCCGAAAACAAAAATGATGATGTTCTCATCTCCATGTAATCCAACCGGAACAGTTTATACCAAAGAGGAATTAAGAGCATTGGCAGATGTGGTAAAAGAAAATCCAAGCATCATCGTGATGTCTGATGAGATTTATGAACACATCAACTTTGTAGGACATAATCATTCCATGGCGCAATTTGAAGATGTTCGCGAACAGGTTGTAACTGTAAACGGTGTTTCAAAAGCGTGGGCAATGACAGGTTGGAGAGTCGGATACATCGGTGCACCGAAAGAGATTGCAGATGCTTGTAATAAAATTCAGGGCCAGTTTACTTCCGGAACCTGTTCCATCGCACAGCGAGCAACCATTGCTGCCGTAAATGCCGATCCTGCAATTTTAAAAGACATGGTGAAGGCTTTTGAGAACAGACGTGCATTGGTTTTGGAAGCATTGGATAAAATGCCGGGTGTGAAAACTAATAAACCCGGAGGAGCATTTTATGTATTCCCGGATATTTCCAGTTTCTTCGGGAAAAAGTATGGAGAAACTACCATTCATAGCGCGGAAGATTTGTGCATGTACCTCCTGGATAAAGGAGTTGCGTTGGTTTCAGGAGAAGCTTTCGGTGATGCGAATTGTATGCGCATTTCGTATGCAGCCTCTGAAGAAACCTTAACGGAAGCAATGAAACGCGTTGCGAACGCATTAGCAGAATTGAACTAAATGACAATACACGAAATACTCGCGGCATTCAAAACCAAACGCATTTTAGTGATTGGTGATGTAATGATAGACGCCTACATGCTGGGAAAAGTGAACCGCATCAGCCCGGAGGCTCCTGTTCCGATCATCAGTTTGGGAAAGGAAGAGCAACGCCTGGGCGGAGCAGCAAATGTGGCACTCAACCTGCAATCGCTCGGAGCAACACCGATCATTTGTTCGGTTGTTGGGAATGATAAAAAAGGAAACGATCTCACAGATTTGCTTGGCAGTTTGGATATGTCTTCCAATGGGATTCTGAAAAGTTCGGAACGCGTTACGACAGTAAAAACCCGTGTAATTGGAAATAATCAGCACCTGTTGCGCATCGATGCGGAAGATACGCATGCCTTGTCTGCTGCTGAAGAAGATTTCTTCCTCGAAAAGGTTCGTTCTGTTTTAACAGATGAAACCATTGATGCGATCATTTTTGAAGATTATAACAAAGGAGTACTTACTCCGAAAGTGATCAGTGAGGTGGTAAAGTGGGCTGAAGAGAAGCAAATTCCAACAACTGTTGACCCGAAAAAGGATAATTTCCTGGCTTACAAAGGAGTAACTTTGTTCAAACCGAACCTGAAAGAATTAAAAGAAGGGATCGGGATCGATTGTTCATACCAGCAGCGCGACCTGTTTAACCAGGCGATTGCTCAATTGGAGAAAGAACTGGATAATGAGATCACATTCGTAACGCTTTCAGAACATGGCGTTTTTATTAAGAAAGACGAAGCAGGTTATCACACTCCGGCACATTTCAGGAACATTGCGGATGTGAGTGGGGCAGGTGATACGGTGATCTCTGTGGCAACATTGTGCCTCACTGCCGAACTTTCCATTGAAAGCATCGCAGAATTGTCGAATCTTGCAGGAGGTTTGGTCTGTGAGAAGAGTGGAGTGGTAAGTATCGAACCGGATCAGTTGATCCAGGAATGTGAAGGAAAACAGTTTAAATAGAATTTAAAATTGAAAGTTGAAAATTGAAAAGTAAAGAAGCATAGCTTTCGATGCATCTGTAATAGCAGATCTAACATACTTGTCAATTGTCAATTTTCCATTATCAATTAGAAAAGTGGAAAGAAAAGTTGTAAAACCATACGGAACAGACGATAAATCAAAAAAAGAAGAAGTCGCTGAAATGTTCAATAAGATCTCAAAGCGCTACGACTTCCTGAATCACTTTTTGTCCGTGGGGATCGACAAGATCTGGAGAAGAAAAGCAGTGAATATGCTGAAAGAGATCCAGCCTAAACGTATTCTGGACCTTGCAACAGGAACAGGAGATTTTGCAATCCAGTTAATGAAATTGAATCCGACTGAGATCGTGGGAATGGATATTTCCGAAGGAATGCTGGAAGTGGGGCGTGAAAAAATGAAAAAGCGCGGCTTGGATAAAACGATTTCCATGCGTCTTGGAGATTCGGAGAATTTACCCTTTGAAGACAATTATTTCGATGGATTAACTGTTGGCTTTGGAGTACGTAACTACGAAAACCTGGAAAAAGGATTGTCCGAAATGTTACGGGTCGTTCGTCCGGGAGGAAAACTGATTATTCTTGAATTTTCGAAACCAAAGAAATTCCCGGTAAAACAATATTATTCGTTCCATTCAAAATACATCATTCCATTCTTTGGAAAGCGGATCTCAAAGGACGATAAAGCATATGCTTATCTGCCCGAATCGGTTGCTGCATTTCCTGAAGGGAAAGCATTTACGGATATTTTGGAGAAGCTCGGATATCAGAAAGTCTCGGCAAGATTGGTTTCGGGCGGTATTGCAACGATCTATTCAGGGATAAAATAGTTCAAAAGATCCAGGAGTTCAAATTCAGTCTGTCGGAGTGGATCAAAAGGTTAAACTTTTTGAACATTTAAACGCTTTGAACTTATTTTTTAGAATAAAAAATGTGAATGTACGTTTGAAAGGTATGATTAGAAAATGGGCCAGTACGTTTGTCGGGATTTTAATAACCGGCATGCTCTTCGCGCAACCGGAAAAACCAAAGAATTACAAACGCTTTGATGAGCGTTGGATTCATTTTGGGTTCATGTTGGGGATCAATACAGCCAATTTTAAAGCCATTCCGGTCAATGATGCTTATTCCAGCTATAATTTGAAATCCTTGGAGACACATCGTCAGCCGGGTGGACAAGTAGGGATTGTGACTACTGTAAAACTCGGTCATCCGGTTGTGCGTTTACGTTTTGTCCCGACCTTATCTTTCCAGGAACGCGCCATACGTTATTATTACCAGGATCCTGATCCTGCAGTTACAAAGGATGTTTTCCAGGAAGAACGCGTCAATTCCACCAATCTGGATTTCCCGTTAATGCTTCAATTCCGGACGCTGCGGATCAATAATTTTGCAGCATATGTGCTTGTGGGTGGTCAGTATTCATATGATTTGCAATCACAGGAAGACGCTTCGCAAAATTTCATCGATCCCTTTGTCAAGATCAAAGCGAATGATTTCCAGGGGCAAGTAGGTGGAGGTTTGGAATGGTTTGCACCTTTCTTTAAGTTCGGTTTTGAAGTAAAGTTTTCTCAAAGTTTCTCCAATTCATTGATCCAGGATAATTCACCTGTTTCCAAACCGATTGATCGTCTTTACAATAAAGTACTCTGGATTTCCCTGATCTTCGAAGGTTAAAATAACCACGAAGCTCACGAGGAAGTTATGTTTGATTTGGTTTTTGTAACCTGTGGGTAAAAGCAGCACAGTTTCTGATCCGATGTTCAATCAATATAATATCCTTGTGTCCCTCGTGCTCTTCGTGGTTCAAATTTACACCGAATCCTCCGGAGCTCCAGCTCGCAATTTATATCTTGGAAATAATCTTCGTGTGCCTCGTGTGCTTGGTGGTAAATCCCTTATCTTTGCCTCCAAATGCAGGTACAATTCCAATTTTCTCCTGAAGAAGCAAAAAACGAATCTTTTATCCGTTCGGCAATTTCCCGTGAATTAAAACTTCCGCAGGATTCCTTTGTCTATAAATGGCACAAACGCTCCATTGATGCACGTAAACGCGATATTAAGATCAATGCAAGTTTCGAAGTGTTTCCGGATGGAATAATACCTCCGTTCGAATCCGGGTTTCACCCGCAAAAAGTAACAGCAGATTCTAAAACGGTCCATATCATTGGAGCCGGTCCTGCCGGATTGTATGCCGGATTAAGAGCACTGGAACTGGGCTTGAAACCGATTGTGTTTGAAAGAGGAAAGGATGTTCGTTCAAGAAGACGCGATCTGGCTCAATTAAATAAAGAACATGTCGTAAATCCGGAATCCAATTATTGTTTTGGTGAAGGTGGTGCCGGGACTTATTCAGACGGGAAATTATACACGCGTTCAAAAAAACGGGGAGACGTGATGCGTGCACTGAAGTGGTTTGTTCATTTCGGTGCGCATGAAGACATTATCGTTGACGCACATCCGCATATCGGAACAAACAAATTGCCACAGATTATCGTTGCCATGCGTGAATGCATTCGTGAATATGGCGGAGAAGTGCATTTTGAGTCGAAACTGACCGATCTGAAAATTACGGGTGGTACAGTCAAGGCGATCGAGATCAATGGAAAGGACGAAATTCCGTGTGAAGCATTGGTACTTGCAACCGGACATTCTGCACGGGATATTTTTTACCTCTTACAGGAGAAAAAAGTCGCTATCCAGGCGAAAGCATTTGCATTGGGAGTGAGAGTAGAACATACACAGGCGGTTATTGACGAAATTCAATACCATGGAAGGCACAATGACGAGTTTCTTCCTCCGGCTTCTTATGCTTTGGTAACACAGGTTCAGAACCAGGGAGTGTATTCTTTTTGCATGTGCCCGGGGGGAATTATTGCACCCTGTGCAACCGAGAACGGGGAAGTGGTTACCAATGGCTGGTCTCCGTCCAAAAGAAATAACCCGACATCCAATTCCGGTATCGTAGTAAGTGTAGAACCAAGTGAATTGCCGGGATATTCTCCTGAAAATCCATTGGTTAGTTTGGAGTTTCAGCAAAAAGTAGAACAGGATTGCTGGAAAGCAGCCGGAAGCACACAGGCCGTTCCTGCTCAGCGACTGAAAGATTTTGTGGAAGGAAAACTTTCCAAAGATTTTCCGCGGACTTCTTATCAACCCGGAATTGTTTCAGTAGATCTCAATACCGTATTACCGGATTTCATTGCTAAAAGACTCAGACAGGCCTTCAAAGATTTTGATCGTAAAATGCGCGGTTTTTTGACCAACGATGCCGTTTTGCACGCTCCCGAATCGCGTACTTCGAGCCCTGTTTCGGTGCCGAGGGATCCTGAAACCTGCATGAGTATCAATACCAAAGGATTATTTCCGTGTGGAGAAGGTGCCGGTTATGCCGGTGGGATTATTTCCGCTGCAATCGACGGAATGAAATGCGTGGATGCGGTTTTGGCTTATTATCAAACTCAAGAGTAATTATCAATGAAGTAATTATCAATTTATCAATCCGTCATGGAGGACTTGATAATCAAACCATTGATAATTGATAATTACTTTTCAAGTTCTTCAGCAAACTTCAGATCTTCCTCCATCAGTTTGGTTTCACCCAATTCCCTGTAAATCCCCGCACGTGTTCTCAAAAGTTCGGGTGTCGGATGTACCAGTTGCAGGAGTAAGTTGATATCTCCGAGGGCTTCGTTATACCGTTTTGCGGCAATGTAAACCAAAGTGCGGTTATTCAATGAGGTGGTCAGAAAAGGATTGTATGAAAGAGCTTTCGTCAGATCTTCCAGTGCCCCGGTACCGTCACTTTGTGAAATTTTGACCTGCGCTCTTTTCTCGTATGCTTCCGGGTAGCGCGGATCGATCTGGATTGCTTTATTGATCGCCTGTAAAGCTTTCGTGTTGTCACCTAATTGGAAATAACAGAATCCGATATTGTTCCAGGCTTCCTTGTAAAGCGAATCTTTCGAAAGAATGGTCCTGAAATGACTGATGGCTTTCTCGAAATTTTCCAGTTTTGTTTCACAATATCCCAGGTAGAGCAATTGTGACAGGTCATCCGGGTTGTGTTTCAACAAAACCAGTAAGTCTGATTTGCATGCTTCGTAATTTCCGGTTTTGTAATACAGCGTGGAGCGATCATTGATCGCCTCGTAAAAATCAGGCTTGAGTTCGATCGCTTTGTTAATGTCCTGTATCGCTTGTTGCAGATCGCCTTTTTCATAATTCACTTTTGCCCGGGACTTATAGGTTGCGGCTTCACCGGGTTTCAGCGAAAGATATTTATCAATGTCCTGAAGTGCTCCGTCGTAATCACGCAGCAAATTCCGGTAATAACCTCGCTGAATATAAGCTTCGGCATTGTTGCTGTCCACTGCGATGCGGTTGTTCGCAATGCGGATCGATAAACGATAGGAAGCGTATTTGCTGGTGTCAATTTGTTCGAATTGAGCCCTTACTTGTATTGAAACGCAGATGAAAAATAAGATGTTCAGAAGTTTCATAATTGAACTTAGCCTTTAAAAAACAAACCTTTTGTAACGAATGTTTTTTGAAAATTACTTTTCGATGTTGTGGTTACGATAATAATTTCTCCTTTAGGGATTTCCTTCATAAATTGAATGGCCTCTTTAGTTAGTTCATTGCCATTTCCCGAGACTTCTTTAGAGCCATAGTTTAATTTCCAGCTTAGCAGGGTCATTTCTTCATTTGAGTTCCAATAATCTCTGTTTTTGCATTCGATTGAAGTAATATTGGAAGTGATTGAATTTCCCGATCGAACGTTATCTAAGTAAACATCATGGTATATGCTATCAGCTACATTAAATGAATATGCGCCCAAACAAACACTTTTATTTGTGGTTCTATTGACACCATATATTATAATTTGGCACTTACCCGATTTGGGTGTGTACACTAAATAATCGAGTGTGCTTTCTTCTTGGATAATGGTACAGTTTTCACATTCTAAACGTGTATCGTCATAGCCGTGTGAAATTGCGGATAAATAATTCAGGGAATCTTTGATAAAGGTGTAGTTCTGGTTGGAAATTACCATGTATGACCGAGGGTTATTAATGGTCATTTCTTTACCTGTTCCACCTGCAGATGTCGCCTTGGGAAACTTTTGTTTCGATTGTGAAAACAACACAGGTGTAATCAATAATAATAAAATGGAGATCAGATATTTTTTCATGTTATGTTCATTGTATAATTTCTGCCAGTAAAATGGCGGTTGCTGTGGCTACGTTAAGCGATTCTGCTTCCCCGAAACGAGGAATTGTTACCGGGAAATCGATCAGGGATTCAATTTCAGGACGAACACCTTTTCCTTCATTTCCCATAATTAAAATAGCATCTTTCGGGTAGGCGATCCCTTTGTAGTTTACTCCGTTCAGCATAGCCCCGTATTTCTTTTGAGATGCTTCCTTCAAATAACTTGCCAGGTCTGTATAATGGACCGGAATACGGTAAATTGCTCCCATGGAAGATTGGATGACTTTCGAATTGTAACAATCAACGGTATCCCTTGAACAAACGAGTTGTTTTACTCCGAACCAGTCGGCCAATCGCAGGATCGTTCCCATATTCCCCGGATCCTGGATACCATCCAGAACGATGGTGAACTGATTGTTGAGCAAAGGGACATCTGGGCGATTAAAGACGGCAATGCATTTATTGGGGGTTTTTAATTCGGAGATTTGCTCTAATTCCTTAGTTGTAACAGTGAAGGTTTTGGAATGGAATTGGCTCGGAATTTGCAAAGCGAATGAATCAAGTGAAACAACCAGTTCCAAATGCGAAGCAAAAGCTGAAAGTCCTTCAAGTACTGATTTTTCGCCTTCTACAACGAAAAGCAAGGCTTGGTCCCGGTTTTTTTTCAACTGCAGGGATCGGATCCATTTTTGTTTAGCTTTAGAAAGAGCTTCCACTTTTTTTTGTCAAACATACCAAATTCGGCTCGTTTAAAATGAATTTTTGTTTTGGTTTCTTATTTTTGTCTTATGTTGAGGGGATTTGAACAACTTACGCTAAAGCACTTATTCGTAATCTTTACGGTCGCTTTTGCTGTTCAGGGGTGCTTGTCCACCAAATTGGTCCCCGATAACAAACATTTACTCAAAAAGAACAAGTTCGAGGTCGAAGGAGATAAGATCAACACATCTGAGGTAGAAGATGTCCTGAGGCAAAAACCGAATTTAAGAGTACTTGGGATCCCGTTTCGACTGAAACTCTATAATTCTATTGACAGTGCCAAAACCGAACATGGAAGGATCCGTAAATTAAATCGTTTGAATAAAAAGAATGCCAAGAGAACGAAACGGGAAATCCGGATCAACGAAAGAAGGAGGCAACGGGCTATTAAAAAAGGAGACCCGGATTATATTTACAGAACGATCAAACTAAAGGATACGCTGGATCCGAACCTGACTTTAAGGCAATTAATCAAATACAAGTTTGGCGAAGCGCCGGTTATTGCCGATACCGGAGCAATGTCCCGTTCCCGTTCCCAGGTGAAAGCTTATATGCACTCAAAGGGATATTTTTATGCGGAAGTAAACAGCTATTTCGATACGATCCATCACATGCTGAATAAGCACAAATTGAAGAAAAAAGTCATTGCCAATTATGAAATTAAGACCGGGATTCGCTATTACATTGATACGGTCAAGTTGATCTGTAAGAATCCGTCACTGCAAAATGAATTTACTCGTTTTATCCAGAAAGAATCGGATAAGAATGGTTTAAACCCGGATTTCAAAGCAAGCTTGATTGATAAAAAAACAATTCATCTTCCTTTCGATGCAGATAAATTCGATGATTACCGGGGAGAATTGGCCCGGAATTTTCGCGACAGGACTTACTATGGTTTTGTAGCTTCCAATGTAAGTTACAAAGCAGACACCTCCCGTGTGACGAATTCGCGCGATAAAGAATTGAAAATGACATTGACAGTGGTCATTGGGGATCGGGCGGTCCAGGATGAAAACAATCCGAATTCTGTCAGGTACATTCCGCATGTGTCTACACGGGTAGAAGAAGTTTCTTTTCATTTTTCGGATACCAGTCGTGTTAAGGGAAGCTTCAAAGAACGAGCGGAAAGTCAGGGCTTGGAAGTAAAGGAAAATGGTTTTGTGATCTCACTGGATTCCCTGCTGTATAAGAAAGTCAGGAAAAAAGTGGAAGATCCTGCAACCAGGGATTTGGGATTGCCAAGAAGCAAACGGGTTTATTTAAAAAGCAAGGTGAACCGGAAATTGTTTGGTGGAATGAAAGACAGTATTGACTATGACCCGCACCGGATCGCAGTATTCTACTACAATACTCAGCCATTTGTGAATCCCGAACTGATTGAAGCACAGAATTACCTGGAGAACGACAATTATTACAAAGAATACTACCTGGAACGTTCATTCACCAGGTTGGTGCAATTAAACCTGTTTTCGGTCATTAAGCCGGAACTGGTAGAAACCTACCCCGGAAGTGGGATTATTCGTGTGCATTATTACCTGGTTCCTGCAACGAAGCAAAGTTTTAGTTTTGAACCACGTGCAAAAAACTCCAACGGGTTCCTGGGGTTAAGTGCATCCCTGAACTACACCAATCGAAACATTTTCAGAACCGGAACGAACTTTATTTTCTCCGTTTCAGGTGGTTTCGAGTCCAACCCGAGTGTATTTGGTAAGGACGATAAAGGGAAAAAGATCAAGACCCAGGGAAGAAGCTTTAATACCTTTGAATTTGGTCCATCTGCAAAACTCGATATTCCGGGATTATTCCCGTTTGGAGTTACCATCCTGGGGAAAAGACAACGTCCGCGAACAGAACTTTCCGCAGCCTATAATTTCCAGCAACGTACGCAGGATTTCTCCAGGAGCGTCCTGCAGTTCAATTACTTGTATAAATTCTTGGTAGGAGACGGCAAAACACAATCCGTTTCATTCGGTCTCCCGGGTGCATCGGTGATTAAATATGTGTCATTGACCCCTAAGCCGGAATTTGAAGCAAAGATCAATCAATTGAATGACCTGTTTCTGAAAAACGCCTACCGCGATCAGTTTATCTGGGAAGATTTCAAGATAGGTTTTGATTTTGATAACCTGCAGAAAACCCGCAAACGGTTCCCGAAATTGCGCCTTACCTATTCGGGGAGTTTTTCCATTGCCGGGAATCTCTTGAATCTCATTACATCCATCAATCCGGATTACGATTCCCTCGGACATAAACTATTTATCGGGGTTCCGTACTCACAATTCTCCGTTATTGATAATAAAATTGTAGCTTACTATAAAACAGGAAAGCACAGTTTGATTGCCTTCAGAACCATGGCCGGAGTTGGTTTTCCAATGAAGAACTCACCGACCTCACTTCCTTATGATTACTCCTTCTTTGCAGGAGGGTCCAATGACAACAGAGGTTGGGCGGCAAGAACCTTGGGACCGGGTGCTTATCAGGGCTTACTGGATTCGAACATGATCGCCACGCAAATCGGAGATATCCGCTTCAACGCCTCCCTGGAATACCGCTTTGGTTCCGGCGGAATTTTGAATCATGCAGTCTTTGTAGATGCCGGGAATATCTGGACACGAAACAACGATGTAAACCGGCCAGGCGGGCAGATATCAGCACGTTTTCTGAAAGAATTAGGCGTTTCGGTCGGATACGGGCTCCGTTTTGATTTCACCTACTTCATCCTGCGTTTTGATTTGGGGCTTGCCATCCATGATCCCACTTTCCCGACAGGTGAACGTTGGATCTTCTCCAAGAAAACCGAATTCTATCAGTTGGCAGAACAGGTTTACGGGCCCAATTACCGGAATTATATTCCTAAATACCTTTACCAAACACGTCTGAATTTTGGTATTGGGGTTCCGTTCTAAGACTTCTGCTTCTCATAGATGTGTATTTCATCGGACGTTACAAGTTTCAAAATCATTGCTTTTTTCTTCTTTTGATTTCCAGGTATGGTTCTCGTATAGGTATAGTATAGGTCTCGTATGGGTATAGTATCAAAACGTTATATGTTTAACAGGTGATTTTACTGGTTCTTCCTGATTTCTGATTCTGAATTTGGTGGTCGGCATCCGGAATTAGTTCCCGCTCCAGGTCTTGAAAGCCTTGATTTTCACTTCTCAAAACTGGGTAATCCTTCCTTTTGTATTGCATAATCCTTAGGGTGATCAAACAATATTCTTGTTTTGAACGGGTGATATTCACCTCTTTTCATTACTTTTACACCCCAAATAATGACTAAAATGGCTTATTCAATTAAACCCGGAGTTGCCTCTGGAGACGAGGTTCAGGAAATTTTCCGCTACGCGAAAGAAAAAGGATTTGCACTTCCGGCTGTAAACGTAACAAGTACTTCTACAGTCAATGCAGTAATGGAAACCGCTGCGAAGTTGAACTCTCCGGTTATCATTCAGTTTTCAAATGGTGGAGCACATTTCTTCGCCGGAAAATCCTTATCGAACAAAGATGAGCAAGCTGCTATTTTAGGTGGTATTTCCGGTGCGAAACACGTACATGCATTGGCTGAAGCATATGGCGTAACAGTAATCTTACATACAGACCATTGTGCAAAGAACCTGCTTCCATGGATGGATGGTTTATTGGACGCGGGAGAGCAATTCTATAAAGAAACAGGCAAACCCTTATATTCTTCCCACATGCTGGATCTTTCCGAAGAACCGATCGAAGAGAATATCGAAATCTGTAAGAAATATTTGGCTCGTATGAGCAAAATGGGAATGACCCTGGAAATCGAATTGGGAATTACCGGTGGAGAAGAAGACGGAGTAGATAACAGCGATGTAGATTCATCTAAACTATATACCCAACCGGAAGAAGTAGCTTATGCTTATGAAGAATTGATGAAAGTAAGCCCTCGCTTTACAATTGCAGCAGCTTTTGGGAATGTACACGGAGTTTACAAGCCGGGCAACGTGAAATTAACACCGAAAATTTTGTTGAACTCTCAAAACTTTGTTCAGGAAAAATTCAATACAGGTCACAATCCGGTTGATTTTGTATTCCATGGAGGTTCCGGTTCAACAGTAGAAGAGATCCGTGAAGCAATTGGTTACGGTGTAGTTAAGATGAACCTGGATACCGATCTTCAGTTCGCATTTACAGAAGGTGTCCGCGATTATGTTACATCTAAAATCGATTACCTGAAAACACAGATCGGTAACCCGGAAGGAGAAGATGTTCCGAATAAGAAGTACTACGATCCGAGAAAATGGCTGCGTGAAGGAGAGTTGACATTTGTTAAACGCCTGGAGCAATCCTTTTCCGATTTGAATAATATAAACACATTGAATAAATAAAAGCTTTATATGAGTTGGTTTAAACGTTCCAAAGAGGGAATTACTACCTCTACGAAAGATAAAAAAGAAACTCCGGAAGGACTTTGGAGTAAGTGTTCCCGTTGTAAAACAGTATTTACAGCAGAAGACCTGGAAAAAAATGCATGGGTGTGCGACCGTTGTTCCAATCACGAACGAATTGGTTCTGAGCAATACTTCAAGCTGCTGTTTGACGATGGAAAGTATACCGAGATCAATGAAAAGGTAACTTCAGGTGACCCGTTGGAATTCGTGGATACGAAAAAATATACGGACCGTATTAAAGCGACGCAAAAATCAACAGGCTTAAAAGACGCGATCAGAACCGCTTATGGAAACCTGAATGGATACCCATTCGTAGTTGCAGCAATGGACTTTGCATTTGTTGGAGGGTCCATGGGATCAGTTATGGGGGAGAAAATTGCCCGCGCAATTGACAAAGCAATTGAATTAAAAGCCCCGTTCATGATTATTTCTAAATCTGGTGGGGCACGAATGATGGAGGCTGGTTTCTCCTTGATGCAAATGGCAAAAGTCTCTGGTAAACTGGGACAATTGTCAAATCATAAATTGCCCTATATTTCCTATTTGACAGATCCTACAACAGGAGGTGTTACAGCTTCATTTGCCATGTTGGGTGATATCAATATTGCTGAACCGGAAGCACTGATCGGGTTTGCCGGACCGCGTGTAGTGAAAGAAACGATTGGACGCGATCTTCCCGATGGATTCCAAACCTCCGAATTCGTTTTGGAGCATGGATTCCTCGACTATATCATTAATCGAACAGAATTGAAAGAAAAATTAGGACATTCCTTGAAATTGTTCAGATCATAAATATTATCCTTCCCCCTTAGCTCGGCTGAGGGGGATTTTTTTTGCCATGAAAACACTTACAGAAACTGATTTTTTAATCTCAAAATGGAGCGGAGGAACAAGCACCCAGTTGTTTATTTCTCCTGAAGGAGCGACAGTGACCGACCGCAACTTTGACTGGAGGATCAGTTCGGCTCTCGTTGAAGCAGAAGAATCCGATTTCACACTCTTTGAGGGCTATGAACGCATTTTGATTCCGTTGAAAGGAAAACTGGAGATGGAGCACCAAACTCCGAATGGAACGATCCAGCAAAATGTCGGTGAATTTGAATTGGCACGTTTTAGCGGTTCCTGGCCAACAAAAGCGAAGGGGAAAGTGATGGATTTCAATGTGATCTTCAAACCGAATTATCACACCAAAGTCCAGGTTACCCATTTTTCAGAAGAGGAAGAAGTATTCGTTTTGGAAGAGAATACCCATGTTTTATTCCTTCAGGCAGGCTCCTGCAACTTAAACGGAAACTTGCTGCATGCTCCGGTTTTAATTGTTATAGAAGAAGGTGACGAAACGTTGATCAGCTGTTCAGCCGGTTCCACGATGATCTCCCTGGAAATTGATTTAGTGGGCTGATTGCCTGTGTTTTTCGCTGAAAACCCCTTGCTAAATCAATAAAATAAACCAAAATTTTATCTGAGGTTCATTATTCGTTGAAATAGTATGAATATTCATTTGTTAGGAAAATATTTTCATCAGCAGCGATGAGATATGGTTGAAAACTATATATTCGTTCTACTGAAAGCTAATGGACTAAAAGCATATTTACCTTGAACAAATTAATTGGCATATTCACTTTTATACTTTTGATCACCAACATTGGTTGGGCTGCAAGAGTTAGCGAAGCAGATACGTTGAATAAACTGGATGCTCATGGGAAAAGAACCGGGTATTGGGTTGTTGATGGAGAAAATGATGCTACTTCGCTGAATAGTAAATCAAAAAGAAAAGAAGGAAGATACATTAAAGGTCGTAAGTTTGGTGCCTGGATCTGTTATTACCCCGACGGAAAGACTCCGAGATTGATCGGAGAATATTTGGACAACAGACCCGGAGGTGCTTATTTCCGTTTCGGTAGAAAAGGAGAACTGCTTCAGGCCAGTACAGTTCCAAGAAAAATTACACAATCTCAAAATCTGGAAGTACATAACGGGTTGTTCGATTGCCGCATGATGTTTCACAATCGTGAAATGGTTGCAGGACAGGTTTTCTTTGCAAAACGTGCATTCAGTGTTCCATACTCATACCAGTTCTGGGTGGAAGAATCACTCAATCAAAATCAATCGCGAAATGCACACGTTAATTTTGCTTGGTTATCACAGAATTATCCGCAATTGTACTCGACTTACCTGAGTATGAGAACACCACATAAAGTCATGGTTGAAAATCCTGAAATTCAGAACGTGGTAAGCAAGATTGAAAAAATCCAGGATTCAAATACCAACTCTCATGTTCGGAATTCAGTGATGAATGCACCGTTTGTTCATACTCCGAGGGTAGCAAAAGGAACCGTATTCCAACCGAACGGATTCAATAAATTGTATACCGTTTCCGATGAAATCTGGATTGACGGCCAATTTAGAAACGGTCAGTTGAAAGATGGAAAAGTCTTCGTTTATGACCGCGACGGTGTGCTCTTGAAAGTCCGTATCTTCAAAGATGGGCTTTACGTCTCCGACGGAGGGCTGTAATGATCCGTTAATTCGTCTGTATTGCGAATTAGTTGCCTCATATCGTTAATCTTTATTTTTATCTCTGGTTCCTATGCACAGGATGCCAGCCATTTATTTGCCGGAAAACACACACTTTATATTTCTTCAGGTCAATTGAGAGGTAAACAGATTGTTTCCGGAATCCAGGTAGAAGCAAAAGATTCAACAAACCGGGAAATTCATGTGAGAATAGATCTCCTGAAAGATTGGGTCGCTGTTGATTCTGCAGAATTCGATTTGGTTCTGGATACTGCCAAGCACGAGTTTATTTACCTGGATAATCATCAATTTGAAGCAATCAGTTACCATTCCAAAGATTCCGGAATACAGATCAATTTCGAGAAACCAAAGGAGTTCGTCTACTATACAAAGGATGGAGATGAAAAAAGTTCTTCCTGGAACAGTTCATACGCCACTGTGCATTATTCAAATCGCTTTAAAAAGTACAATCGTGTGCTGAAGGTGTATTATGAAAAGTAGCCTTTTCAATTATCAATGGGATAATTATCAAGAACATTCACTTTGATAATTTTTCAATTGATAATTAGCATGTAGTTCGGAATTATGTAGTATATTTGCAGCGTAATTCCAAAAGTTGGAGTTCTACATAATAATCATTCAAGTAATATTGGCATGTATTTAGATTCAGCAAAAAAGAAAGAAATCTTCGCTAAACACGGAGGTTCAGAAACAAACACAGGTTCAACAGAAGCACAAGTTGCTTTGTTTACATTTCGTATCGCTCACTTAACTGAGCATTTGAAAAAGAACCGCAAAGATTACGGAACACAAAGATCTTTGCAATTGTTAGTTGGTAAACGTCGCAGTATGTTAGATTACCTTAAGAAAAAGGATATCGAGAAATACCGTGCGTTGGTTAAAGAATTAGGTTTACGTCGTTAATTCGAACATTCGACAGGATTATCCTGTTGATGAAATATTAAAAGGGGGGCTTGCCGGATTATTCCGCTGTCCCCTTTTTTGGTTTAGTTCTCGATACTTTCTGCCATGTCAATTCGAGTACGAAGTGTATCGAGAATAATGGCAGAAAACTCGAAATGACAAACCAAAAAACTAAAAATGTAAAAAATAAATATGAATATAGGAATCAAAAAGTCCATCGTTACTGGCGGGAAAGAAATTTCCATCGAGACCGGAAAATTGGCGAAACAAGCCGATGGGTCAGTAGTGTTACAAATGGGCAACACGGTGTTATTGGCAACTGTAGTTGCAGCACCAGAAGCAAAAGAAGGAGTAGATTTCCTTCCGTTAACGGTAGATTACCGTGAAAAATATGCAGCAGCAGGACGTTTCCCGGGAGGTTTCTTCCGCAGAGAGGCACGTCCGTCTGAAGCAGAAATCTTAATCATGCGTTTGGTGGACCGTGCTTTGCGTCCATTATTCCCGGATGATTACCATGCTGAAGTTCAGTTGATGATCCAATTGTTGGCGTACGACGGTGTAAACAACCCGGATGCATTGTGTGGTCTGGCAGCTTCTGCAGCAATTGCAGTTTCTGATATCCCGTTCAACGGACCAATGTCCGAAGTGCGTGTAGGTCGTGTAAACGGTGAGTGGATCGTGAACCCTACAATGGAAGAAATGAAATCGGCTGATATCGATTTGATGATCGCAGGTACCATGAAGGATGTGAACATGATCGAGGGAGAGTTCAAGGAAATCTCTGAATTGGAAATGGTTGAAGCGATTAAGATCGGACACGCAGCAATTAAAGAGCAATGTCAGTTCCAATTGGATCTTGCAGCATTGATCCCGACAGCTAATCCGAAACGAGAATATTCTCATGAGGTTCATGACGAAGCTGTGAAAGCGAAAGTGTACGAACTTGCAATGGATAAGTGTAAAGATGTTGCTCGTCAGGGACTTGCAAATAAAGCGAAACGTTCCGAGTTGTTCGAAGCGATCAAAACAGAAGTAAAGGCAGCGTTCACTGAAGATGAATTATTGTTGGTAGGAGGATTTATTTCTACTTATTTCTCTGAAGTGAAAAAGAAAGCAGTTCGTTGGGTGATGTTGAACGAGCAATTGCGCCTGGATGGCCGTAAGTTCGACGAGATCCGTCCGATTTGGGCTGAGGTGGATTACCTTCCAATGGTTCACGGATCGTCTGTATTTACACGTGGGGAAACTCAATCATTGACAACATTGACTCTAGGAGGTAAAATGGATGAGCAATTGATCGACGGAGTGACTTTCCACGGAACTGAAAAATTCTTATTGCATTATAACTTCCCTCCGTTCTCTACAGGAGAAGCGAAACCATTACGTGGAACTTCCCGTCGTGAGATCGGACACGGAAACCTGGCATTGCGTGCATTGAAACCGGTTCTTCCTGAAGACAATGCATACACAATTCGTTTGGTGTCGGATATTTTGGAATCAAACGGTTCGTCTTCGATGGCAACGGTTTGTGCTGGTACTTTGGCATTGATGGACGGTGGTGTTCAAATCAAAGCTCCTGTTTCTGGTATCGCTATGGGATTGGTTGCTGATGACGGTAAATTTGCTGTATTGTCTGATATCTTGGGAGATGAAGATCACTTAGGAGACATGGACTTTAAAGTAACCGGAACTGCGGCTGGTATTACAGCTTGTCAGATGGATATCAAAGTGGACGGATTGCCATACGAAGTATTGATCCAGGCATTGGAGCAGGCTAAAGCTGGTCGTTTACACATCCTGAACAAGATCGTTGAAACAATTGCAAAACCGAACCCGGATTTCAAACCGCAAACTCCACGTATCGAAGCATTCAATGTGCCTAACGATATGATCGGAGCAATCATCGGACCTGGAGGAAAAATCATCCAGGGGATCCAGAAAGACACGAACACAACTATTACAATTGAAGAATTGGAAACAGGTGAAGGACGTGTTCAGATTATGTCGAACAACGGAGATGACATGAAAGCAGCTGTTTCCCGTATTCGCTCAATCGCATTCCCTCCAACAGTGGAAGAAGGTGAAGAGTACGAAGGAAAAGTGAAAGCAATCAAAGATTTCGGTGTATTCGTGGAAATCCTTCCTGGAACAGACGGATTGATCCACATTTCTGAGTTCTCCTGGGAGAAAGTAGCTAAAATGGAAGACGTAGTAAAAGAAGGCGACGTATTGAAGTTTAAAGTAGTAGGAAAAGATCCTAAAACGAAAAAATGGAAATTGTCTCGCAAAGTTTTATTGCCAAGACCGGAAAAACCGGCTGCTGAAGCTCCAAAAGCTGAGTAATTTTAAAACAGCATAAATGAAAATCCCCGACTTAATTTGTTGGGGATTTTTGTTTTGTGCAGCTATGTGTTCTATGCTCCTATGTGGTTAAAAAAACGAGAGCAGAGCGAAACAGCAAATTGTAGTTTGAAATCCTGTATTCGGTATTTGAATCAAATTAACAAAAGCTATGTGCTCTATGTATGTAGTTTAATCTAGCAAGAGTAGTACACACAGAAAAAAGCAAAATACTGAATTTCCCAATAAATCCTAATTCCACAATATTTTAGATTGGTTGCGTTCCTGTAAAAGTTAATTGCGCAAAGATGAAATCATCCAATTCCTTTTCTATATATCAACGGCTCAAAAGTTTTAAATATGCCTTTGCTGGTTTGAAAACATTAGTTATCGAAGAACACAACGCAAGGATCCATTTGATTGCGGCACTGATTGCAATTACTTTGGGATTTGTTCTGAAGATCTCTCCGGGTGAATGGATTGCACTGGTGATCGTAATGAGCCTGGTCTTTATTTGTGAGTTGTTCAATACATCATTGGAAGCCTTCGCCGATTTTGTTTCCCCGGAAAGACATCCTCAAATCAAAAAAGTGAAAGACCTGGCAGCTGCGGCTGTACTGATCAGCGCATTAGCTGCGTTAACAACCGGAGTCATTATTTTCTTACCTAAAATCATGGTGTTATGTACAAGCAACTGATCAAAACCAACCAATTTCAAATTTCTCTATTTATGGGGATTTTATCCCTTTTTTGTTTCGGATTATCGCTTTTCAGAGTGGAAGTCTCTGGAACAAGGCATTTTCTCTTTCTAAACTGGAATTTATTCCTGGCATTTGTTCCCTGGCTCTTTACAATGATCTTAACCTTGAGCCCGAATTTGCAGAGAAGTCGTCTGGTCGTTTTTGGCCTATTGGGGATCTGGCTTTTATTTTTTCCGAATGCATCCTATATTTTGACTGATTTGTTTCATTTGAGCCATCATTCTTCCATGCCGATCTGGTTTGATCTGGTATTAATTTTAACCTTCGCCTGGACAGGTTTACTTTATGGTTTCCTGAGTTTGTGGAACCTGGAAAAATTGATGGAGCAATTCCTGTCAAAAAAAGTGATTGTAATTCTTTCTGTTTTCCTCTTGTTTGTAAGCAGTTTTGGTATTTACATCGGAAGATATCTACGTTGGAATAGTTGGGATATTCTACATCAACCGATCAGATTAATGGGCGATGTCGGTGATCGGATCATCAATCCGCTTGATCATACGAGAACTTGGGGAGTCACCATTTTCATGGGCTTGTTCCTCACCATGCTGTATTTTACGTTTCGATTACTAAAAAGAAACAGATTCAACTAAAATAAACGGAACTGGGTTATATGATCATGCTGGTAATCACATAACCCAACCGACAGTTTGTCCTTTGAATTACACATTCATCTTCAGCGTATAATCAACGGAGTGTTTTCCGGATCCGACAACCAGGAAGAAAGTTGCTACCATCAGAGCAGCAATGGCTTGGATCAAAGCGAAAACATCCATTGTTCCCGTGAAATTAATAATCACCGCCCCAACCAATACGGGCCATTGAAATGCAATAGAAAGTCGGGTGAGTAAACCCACCGTTACCAGAATACCACCTGCAAAATGTGACATGGCAATGTAATGCGCTATGATCATAATGCTTGCATCCTTATCATTCGGAGCAATTAAATGAGCAAGTTCTCTGGTCTGTCCGGCAAACTGGATCCCTTTCCAGAACAAGAAAATACCCAAAGCAATGCGTAGCACATCCAAACCAATTGATGTATGGGCATTCGCCCATTTATTCATTCTAACAATTGTTTTCATGACGCAACATTTGTAATGTATTGTAAGTTAATGAATATTAAGTAAATGGGCAATTTTTATAATGTATTTGAACGGGGCGGCTCAAATTGTAAATTCATCAGAATTTTTTGATGCCCATTCAATGGCTCGTAAATAAAGCAGGTACCGATATATTGGATTACATCCCGAAGAACTGCTATCCTATATTAGTCAGAAAGAAAATGAATTTGACCAATTACGGGGGAGTTTTTGAAAATCCTTTAATAGGAAATACAGTTAGTAATTAACCGCAAATTGCCCTTCAGTAATTTGAATGGTTTGCCCGTTTTCATTTTCCATTTCAAATTGGAATTTCATTTTTAAAATGTCCTGAACGGTATCTTGTTGTACAATTTCAAAAGTACCGTCATTGATAGCATAGAGTTCAAAATTAGGATCCGAGTAGGAAAACCAACAATCGTATTCATCAACCATGGTCTCATAATCGTAAGTTCCAACGGGAATTGATTTATTGACCATCAAACTGTATGCATTCGCGTTTGATTGGATACTTTCGGCTGCATATACCGCCACAGCATAACCGAAAGGGTCACTGACTTCAATATAACCGGGAGAGAATGGAATACCGTCTTTTTTTAGAAAAAAAGTATTGGTACCGTTGGTTGGTGAATTGGTAGATTTTGGTGTCGTTTTTTCCTTTTTACAGGAAGAAAAAAGCAGGAATAAAGACAAAGAAACAAATAATGCCGTTTTCATTCGGAAGTACTTTTAGATTAGTAATGTAATGTCATATCGCCATCTGTCACTTGGGGATACTGGTCAATTTCATCATTGTACAAATGAATCTCAAAAGTACAATGCATCACTTTCGCAACAGTATCATTTGAAAGGACAGTGAGTGATCCTTCAGACCATCCGAATTGTGTATTGGCGTCCTGACTGTGGAGAAGCGAAAAGACATCCGATTCACCATCCTCCAGCAGATAAGTTCCAGGCTGTATGGATTTGCGAATAAATCCTCCATACGTATTGTTTACAACGTCATTATACACCATCCGCGTTTCAAAACCAAGTACGTCTTCATCTACCTGGGAGACCAATACATAATTGGCTGTATATGGAACTCCTTCTTTTTTAAGCGTGAAGCTATTGGGATAAGAAGTACTTGGCGGATTGGTGCTTTTGGGTGTGGTTTCTTTCTTCTTGCAGGCTGTGCTGAATAAAAGAGAACAGATAAGTGAGATGAAGAACAGATTTTTCATAGCTATTAGCATTGGTTGATGAGGCAATTTACAAAATTCGATTGTAAATGGATGATATTTTTCTTTTTAACTTTTCATTTTTCACTTTTTCAATTAACTCTCGTATCTTTATCCTCGCTTTAGGGGTGACCGTCTACTGATCGTCTGAGAAATACCCTTTGAACCTGATTCGGTTTGTACCGACGGAGGGAAAAGTGAAATGAATACTTTCTTTGTAGTCATTCCTGAAGTGCGTAAATTACAGTTTGGAATGACAATATCATTAAACAATCAAATACTGGAAGTGGAAGCTCAAACGATGCTTTCGAATGTGGTTTTCCAACAACTGGGGGAAAACTCCAAAGGAATTGCTGTGGCAATTAATGGGCAGGTAATTCCCAAAAATTCATGGCAGGAAACTGTAGTGAATGAGAACGACGATATTTTAATAATTAAGGCAACACAGGGCGGTTGATTTGGACTTTAGGATATTAAGACATCAAGATTTCAAGACTGGAAATTTTTTTAAGAAAATGAATCATGACTAAAACGCACAATTTTAGAGAATTGCAAATTTGGAAAGAATCAATGTCTTTCGCGAAATCAATTTATATTTTAACAAATTCCATGAATGTTGATGAAAAATTTGGACTGATCTCTCAAATGAATCGATGTGCAGTTTCAATTCCATCAAATATTGCCGAAGGTTCGGGAAGATCTTCCGGAAAAGAATTCATCCGTTTTTTAGATATCGCAATTTCTTCATCTTATGAATTGGAAACCCAATTAATCCTGGTTGGTGAAATTTATGAAGTTCAGGTAGAAAATATTATTGATCAACTAACCATTATTCAAAAGAAAATAGGAGCATTTAAACGAACCTTAAATAATTAGTATAATTACTACATGGGTTCAAGTCTTAAAATCCTGATATCCTGTAGTCTTAAAATCCAGTAAAAGAAATGAAAAAAGCAGACAAAACACCAGAAGCAGGAAGTATCACAACCGGTGCTATTTCCGGTTCAAAAAAAGTATATGTATCGGGTAAGATCCACGACATCAAAGTAGCCATGCGTGAGATCACGCTGACACCGACAAAACATGCGAACGGGAAACTGGAAGAGAATGCTCCGGTAACAGTTTACGATACAGGCGGTGCTTATACAGATGATAATGCAGTGATCGATGTGCGTAAAGGATTACCTCGTTTGCGTGAGCAATGGATTTTGGATCGTGGAGATGTGGAAGAGTTGCCGGAAGTAAGTTCTGATTATGGAAAAGAACGTAAAAACGATGCGAAATTAGATGAATTGCGTTTTGAACATATCAGTAAGCCCTTGCGTGCGAAACCAGGTATGAATGTTTCCCAATTACATTATGCAAAGCAAGGAATCATTACTCCGGAAATGGAATACATCGCGATCCGCGAAAACCAACGGGTGGATGAATTGAAAAATCAATTGAACGGTCAATACGAAACCCTGACCGCACAACATGTGGGAGAAAGTTTCGGGGCAAATACACCGAAAGGATATATTACACCGGAGTTCGTACGTGATGAAATCGCGGCAGGACGTGCAATTATTCCGAATAACATCAATCACCCGGAATCGGAACCAATGATCATTGGCCGTAACTTCCTGGTGAAAATCAACGCAAATATCGGGAACTCGGCTGTTACCTCTTCGATCGAAGAAGAAGTAGAGAAAGCTGTTTGGGCTTGTCGTTGGGGAGCCGATACGATCATGGATCTTTCTACGGGTAAGAATATTCACGAAACACGCGAGTGGATCATTCGCAATTCTCCGGTTCCAATCGGGACCGTTCCGATTTATCAGGCTTTGGAAAAAGTAAACGGAATTGCAGAAGATTTAACCTGGGAAATTTTCCGTGATACTTTGATCGAGCAAGCGGAACAAGGAGTTTCTTATTTCACCATTCACGCCGGAGTTCTGTTGCGTTATATTCCGTTGACAGCGAAACGCGTAACAGGAATCGTTTCCCGTGGTGGATCTATCATGGCAAAATGGTGTCTGGCACATCACAAAGAAAATTTCCTATACACACATTTTGAAGAGATCTGTGAGATCATGAAAGCGTATGACGTGGCATTCTCATTGGGTGACGGATTACGTCCTGGTTCATTGGCAGATGCGAACGATGCCGCACAATTCGGTGAATTGGAAACACTTGGTGAATTGACAAAAATTGCCTGGAAACACGATGTACAGGTAATGATTGAAGGCCCCGGACACGTTCCGATGCACATGATCAAAGAAAACATGGACAAGCAATTGAAAGAATGTCATGAAGCGCCTTTCTATACATTAGGTCCATTGACAACAGACATTGCTCCGGGTTATGACCACATTACTTCTGCAATTGGTGCAGCAATGATCGGTTGGTTCGGAACGGCAATGCTTTGTTATGTGACACCGAAAGAACACCTTGGTTTACCGAACCGTAAGGACGTGAAAGACGGAGTAATTACCTATAAACTGGCTGCACACGCTGCTGACTTGGCGAAAGGACATCCGGGAGCTCAATACCGTGACAACGCTTTGAGTAAAGCTCGTTTTGAATTCCGTTGGGAAGACCAGTTCAACCTGTCTTTGGATCCCGATACTGCGCGTGAATTCCACGATGAAACACTTCCGGCTGAAGGGGCGAAAGTGGCTCATTTCTGCTCGATGTGCGGTCCGAAGTTCTGTTCTATGAAGATTACGCAGGATATTCGTGATGCAGCAGAATCGGGAATGTTTGAGAAATCAGAAGAATTTAAAACCAAGGGAAGTCAAATTTACTCGTAATGCTGATCGTGATTTCAGATAGCGACTTCAAGCCCGGTGAAGCCCAGTTGGTAAATCAGCTGTTTCAAAACGGGTTGGATTTGTTCCACATCCGAAAATATGGAGCAGATGAGGAATCGTTGTTGAAATTGACGGATCAAATAGATCTGAAATATCATTCCAAACTGGTTCTGCATCACGATCATGAATGGGGTAGAAGTATCGGACTGAAACGGTTTCATTATTCCGAAAAAGACCGCCTTAACTGGAAACAGCAGGGTTGGTTTGGTGTAAGTGGTGAGTACGTATATTCAACATCTGTTCATGGTATTGAAGAATACAATGCATTACCGGATCATTTTTCGTACGTTTTTTTGAGCCCGGTATTCGACAGTATTTCAAAATCGGATTACAAAGGAGTGAAATTTGATTTGGAACAGCGTCGGAATTACAAGGCGAAACTGATCGGTTTAGGAGGAATTCGGCAAGAGAATATACAAGAGGTGATCCAAATGGGATTTGATGGAGCCGCATTATTGGGTGCAATCTGGAATTCGGATAATCCGTTGGACGAAATAAAAAGATGTAGATACGCGATTAATCGGGTACCTACAAAATCAATTGATGTAATCGAATAACAAGCAATGAAATACAAACGCCCCATAGTTTTGAGTATTGCCGGTTTCGATCCGACGGGTGGAGCAGGTGTGCTTGCAGATGTGAAAACCTGTGAGCAGCATCAATGCCTGGGCATGGCTGTTTTGACTGCAAATACCAACCAAACGGAAACAACTTTTCTTTCGGTTGACTGGTTCGATAAGCCAACGATTATTGCTCAATTGCAACCAATCCTGAATTCATATGTTATTTCAACAATAAAGATCGGGATTGTAGAGAACCTGGAAACTTTACTGGAATTAGTAACATTGGTGAAAAGGGCTGCACCGTCCGCTTCGATTGTTTGGGATCCGGTTTTATCCGCATCATCCGGGTTTGAATTGCATACCAGCTGGAATGAAGAAACACTGAACCAGGTTTTGGGAATGATCGATCTGATTACTCCCAATGTTTACGAGGTAAGGAAAATAACTCAAACAGATGATGAGATCGAGGCAGCATTTCAGTTGGCGCAATTAACCCATGTTCTTTTAAAAGGAGGACATAGTACGGTCCGTTTAGGTGTCGATTTGTTGTTTGAGGGTGGGATTCCTCGGGAAATACCTTCCAAATCGGATCCGGCGAAGTTTGTATCGAAGCATGGATCGGGTTGTATCCTTTCTTCCGCAATAGCTTCTAATCTTGCTTTGGGAAAAAATCTGTTTGAAGCATGCCACGATGCGAAACAATATGTAGAAAAAAGACTTTCAAGTAATGAACATTTATTAGCATACCATGTTGAGTAAAATCCAATATATATCTCATGGAGATACGGTTGAAGAGCAGAAAAAGAATATTTCAAATGCGCTGGAAGCCGGTTGTAAAATGATCCAGGTGCGCTTTAAAAAAGGGTCGAAAGAGGCCTTTTTGGATGTTGCCGGACAAGCCCGAATGTGGTGTACGTATGCAAACGCACTTTTAATCATCAATGATTCCATTGAAATCGCAAAGGAAGTGGATGCGGATGGTGTTCATCTTGGATTAACTGATTCATCGATAGAAGAAGCACGTAAAGTATTAGGATCTTCAAAAATCATCGGCGGAACAGCAAATACGTTAGAAGATGTATTGCAACGGATCCGGGAAAATTGCGATTACGTAGGGCTTGGACCGTTGCGCTTTACTTCCACAAAGGAAAAGTTGAGTCCGCTTCTAGGTTTCGAAGGATACCAGCGAATTACAAAAGAGTTGGAATTGCTTGGACTGTCGATTCCGATTTATGCCATTGGCGGGATTGTACAAAACGACGTCGAACTGCTGAAAAAAACAGGTGTTTATGGAATTGCGGTCTCGGGAATGATCTCAGATGCCACAGACAGAAGAACATTAGTAAGTGAAATTGATCAAACATTGAATTATGCTTAAGATAGCAGATAAAGAATTGAAGTCACGCTTGTTTTTAGGAACCGGGAAATTCGGTTCTTCCAAACAAATGGAAGAAGCTGTTTTGGCTTCGGGATCCGAATTAGTGACTGTTGCATTAAAACGTGTGGACCTGGAAACGGAAACAGACGATTTGTTGGCACATTTGAAACACACCCATATTAATCTTTTACCCAATACTTCGGGCGCAAGAAATGCGAAAGAAGCAGTTTTTGCTGCGCAATTGGCCCGCGAAGCGATGGAAACGAATTGGTTGAAACTGGAAATCCATCCGGACCCGAAATACTTGCTTCCGGATCCGATAGAAACCCTGAAAGCAACCGAAGAGCTGGCGAAATTAGGTTTTGTCATCCTTCCATACATTCATGCTGATCCGGTTTTGTGTAAGCGTCTGGAAGATGTTGGTACTGCTGCAGTGATGCCTTTGGGAGCGCCGATCGGAACGAACAAAGGATTGAAAACACTGGATTTCCTGGAAATTATTATCGAACAAAGCAGCGTTCCGGTCATTGTGGATGCCGGGATCGGTTCTCCTTCGCACGCTGCACACGCGATGGAGTTAGGTGCTGATGCTGTTTTGGTCAATACAGCCATTGCAGTTGCAAAGAACCCGCAAGAAATGGCTTTGGCCTTTAAGATGGCCGTAGAATCGGGAAGAATGGCTTACGAAGCAGGCTTGGGAGCGGTCTCCCGATCCGCAAATGCTTCCAGTCCATTGACAGGATTTTTGAATATATGACAGGGACGCGATGCTTCGCGTCCCCACATATTTCAAAAATAAAATGAAGAGAAAATGACATTTAAAGAGATTTTCAACACAACAAACTGGGACGAGATAAAGTCTTCCATCTATGCGAAAACGGCATTGGATGTAGAGCGTGCACTGTCTTCAAAGAAGCGCAGCCTGGAAGATTTTAAAGCCCTGATCTCTCCTGCTGCTGAGCCGTATCTGGAGCAGATGGCACAGGAAAGTAATGCATTGACCCAAAAACGTTTTGGAAAGACCATTCAGCTCTATACACCAATGTACCTGAGCAATGAATGCAACAACATTTGTACTTATTGCGGCTTTAGCTTCGATAATAAGATCCGGCGCAAAACATTAACGGATGAGGAGATCTTACAGGAAGTTGCCTATTTGAAAGAACGTGGATTCAATCATATTTTGCTGGTTACCGGTGAGGCAAATCACACGGTCCATGTTCCGTACTTTAAACGGGTAATGGATTTGATCCGGCATGAATTTGCAAACATTTCCATTGAAGTTCAGCCTTTGGACGAAGCAGAATACGGTGTTTTACATGAAGCCGGAGTTTATTCGGTATTGGTGTACCAGGAAACGTATCATCAGGATGTTTACAAAGCTTATCACCCGAAAGGTAAAAAGTCCAATTTCGAGTACCGTTTGGATACCCCGGACCGTTGCGGGAGAGCAGGAATTCACAAAATTGGTTTGGGAATACTATTAGGTCTGGAAGATTGGAGGACGGATTCATTTTTTTGTGCCTTGCATTTGGATTACCTGCAAAAACGGTACTGGCAGACCAAATATTCGATTTCGTTCCCAAGAATGCGTCCGGCAGAGGGGATTATTGAGCCCAATGTGATTGTTGGAGACCGGGAATTGGTTCAGTTGATCTGTGCCTACCGCTTATTCAATGAAGATGTTGAATTATCTATTTCCACACGTGAATCGGAACATTTTAGAAATCATGTGATCCCTTTGGGTGTAACGACCATGAGTGCCGGTTCAAAAACCAATCCGGGAGGATATGTGGTGGAACCGGAATCTTTGGAGCAGTTCGAAATCTCCGATGAAAGATCAGTAGAGGAAATAGCTCAATTAATCCGGGAACAGGGATACGAGGCCGTTTGGAAAGATTGGGACCGAAGCTTTCATGCTTCCCCCTTTGGAGGGGGACAGAGGGGGAGGATTGAGGATCCGATCGCAGGGATTATAATATCTAAAGAAGCAGACAATAATCATGTTTAGTCCAAACGAATCAAAACGCTATTCCAAACAAACCATTTTAGATGAGGTGGGACTACTTGGACAAGCGAAGCTCAAAAATGCCCGTGTTGCAGTTATCGGAGCGGGTGGCCTGGGTTGTCCGGTCATTCAGTATTTGTCGGCTTGTGGCGTTGGAACGATCGGAATTGTGGATTTTGATGTGATTGAGCATTCGAATTTACACCGACAGGTTTTATACGGTCCGGAAGATGTGGGAAAGAAAAAGGCAGAAGTCGCAAAGGAACGTGCTTTGGCCCAGAATCCGGATACGGTCATCGAATTGTTTGACTGTGCTTTAAACGACGAAAACGCAGAATTTATTCTTTCCCAATTTGATCTGATAATTGACGGTTGCGATAATTTCCTGACTCGCTATACTGTAAATGATGCCTGTGTGGAGCTCGGGAAAACGTTGGTTTACGGAAGTATTCTCGGATTCCAGGGCCAATTGGCCATATTCAATCATCGGGGAAGTAAAAACCTGCGAGACCTTTTTCCCGAACCTCCGAATGCTGAAGATGTCCCGAATTGCTCAGATAATGGTGTGTTGGGAGTTGTTCCCGGAGTTATCGGGACTTTGATGGCCAATGAGGCATTGAAATGTATCCTGGAATTGGAAGTCAATCTCAATACCTTTCATGTTTTTGATTTGTTGAGTTTGGAGATGACGAAGTTGAGATATTAACTGGTTTTAGCCACCTCCTCTGACGGAGTCTGATACTCGTCAGTTCCGATAGTTATCGAAACGTCAAGGCCTTAATTCCTCCCTTGAGGGAGGACCGAGGAGGGTGGTCTGAGCAGATCTTAAGTGTAAAGCAGAAGATGAGAAATTAATCTACTGCTTCTATCGGTTCATTATTCTCCGACTCACTCTCCAAACGCAACCAATACTGTGTTTTGGAACTTCCTCCCCGGAATTCTACAGCATCCGGGATATTGTCTTCAAAAAAATAGGTAATCTCACTGCTGGGTAAAAATACTTCCAATGCAGAATAAGGTGTTATTTCATAGTCTCCATGTGAACTGACACTGCTTGCTTTGTCAGCGTAAATGATCTCTTCCAGAATTAATTTGAAGGCTGATTTATTTAAAACGATTATACGATCAAAACGACTTGGAGAGATTGAAATGGTTTTTCCATTCCCCAAAGTTTGTTTCGTGCTCCCCATTAAATAAAATTCTTCATAAAGCAGGTCTTTTTCAACGATATAGATTTTCGAAAAAGCAAACTGAACGGAAACGAATCCAACAACACCGGCAACAATGCTGATGACTGTTTTCTTTTTGGGTTCCAGGCGTTGCTTGATTAAATAAAAACAAACTGCAAACAGGAGAATTCCGGTCACGCCTTTAAAAATTAGAAAAGTAGTAGGAGAAATAAGCATAATCAGTTTGGATTTTGATTGGTTTCGAGTTGCAATCCACGAAGGAAATTCCGTAAAAACTGGTCTCCGCAAACCCTGTAATGAGGATGTTTGGGATCTCTGAAAAAGGCATTCAATTCGGGCTTTCCAATGCGAATATCAGCTCTTTTAAGTGTTTCAACAATGTCGTCGTCTTTGAAATTCAGTGCGATTCGCAATTTACGAAAGATGATGTTGTTGGTCAGTTTTTCTTCTGCTTCAGGAATTTTACCATCCTTTAAGCCTCTTTTTTCTACAATGAAACCATTCAAAAGCGCAGCTAATGCCTGATCCGGCATTTCTTTGAAGCCTTCGTATTGTTCCTGTTTCATCCAGGCAAAAATATCCAGGGGAGAAACGATGAATTCTACCGATTTAAAGAGATTTCCGATTTTCTCTTCATCCCATTGATAAATTTTGCGCAGTTTGTAAAAGATGTAATTGTTATCCATGCAGCAAAGGTAGAATAAAACCCGTTACCGGCATAAACGAATCCGGAACGATCAGTCTCTGAGTTTTTCAATAAACTGTTCATTTTTAACACCCCAATTTTCAAGTACTTTAATAAGTTCAAAGACAATTGAATTCAATCGTTTTATAGGAAATGTTTTTGAGGAACAAATCAGTTCAATGCTTGATGTACGCCTGTTTGCCTAAAGAATTTCCCGTTTCCTGGTCAATCAATTCTACCAGATACCAACCGGATGCTAATTCATTCCAATCAACAGATTGATGCGTATCCATCAATTTTTCTTCGTGCAACAAGGTTCCCATTGAATTTCTGAGACGCAACTGGCAAATCTGATTGCTCGTGTTTTCAATCATCAGGGTACCATTTCCCGGATTCGGATAAATGCTTAAAAAATTCATTTCATTTTCATCCAATGAACCCAAGAAGTCAACACAACCAATATACGTATTTAAGTTTGCCGATTCGCTCAGCAGGTTTAAATTGTTTACCGAACCGGCTGCACCGACACTTATGGATGTTAATGCATTGTTGTTTATCGGAACATCTGTTGCATTTCCCGGACCATTATCCATCAGGCAAAGAGTGGAAGAGAAGGAACTGTCTATCCGGATGAGTGAAGAATGGTCAAATAAGTTGTTGTTTTTTATACCATAAATCGGACCGTTCCCCAATACATAGGCACCGTCATGTTCGCGCTTTACAAGATCTGTAGGGAAAAATTCCGGAAACAATTGAGAAGCGGCACTGGACCCTACAACTGTCTTTATGAGGACTCCAATCGAGGCATGGCTTTCGCCGTAAGATAAAAGGATGGTAGAATCTTTGATGACACATATTCGCGCATTGTCGGTATAGGAATTAGAAAATCCGTAAGTAGTTAATGAATTGAATTGTCCCGACCCGCTAATGGACGCTACTGCCAGGTTATAGCCATATTTGGTTGCTATCCACGCAGCATCTGTTCCTCCTTGCTCTCCATCTGAGAAAGAGGCATTGTCGATCGAATTGGTCCAGTAGATAGTTCCGGTCTTGCTGCAGCAAATAACAATGGCTTTTGGATTTTGAAAAGGAGGATTTTCCGAGCCGATAAGCAACATACTTGTGTCCGAGATCTCTAAAATCCGGGTAAAGGAAAAATATCCGGCAGAACTGGTCAATGTAAAGGAATTCAATGTGTTTCCATTTCGGTCAATTTCGAAGAACGCAGCATTGTAATCCTCCAGATCAATTCCTACTGTTAAATAGGTAGAATCGGTTGATTCGGATACATCGGTTAGTTGAAATGAATGTGCATTTACTCCTTCTAGCTGTTTGGACCAAATAATTGTACCGGTTGAATCTACTTTGGTTAAGTTACCAATCCATTTATTGGTCGAAAGTAAAAGACTGCTTCCGCAGAGTACGAATTTGTCATCAGAACCGGTGATCAGTTTATGAAATTGCGTGGTATTATTATCTCCGGAAACACTGTAGGTCTGGTTGTGCAAAATAGTTCCCAGGCTATCCAGGTAGGTGAAAAATCCAAAGGATGACGTGAACCCGGTTTGCCCCACATAATGGTATTTATCCAGGCAACCTGCTTTCGAGTTGTATTGGTCAGTGGTACTAACAATGACCTCAGAATAGAGTGAATCCTGAGCAAAGGAAGTACCACAAATGAATAAAAGGGACATGAAAAGGATTCTCATAGTGTATTTGATTAAGATGTTTGAATTGAGAAAAATAAGCTTTTTTAAGCACAAATCGAAATTTAAATAAGGACTGATTTTTAGAGAATGAAAGAATGTGCAGTTCCTCTGATAGGGAATTAAATAATCTAACTCATTGATTTTTATTCGGTCTTTCGAAATAATTTAGTTGAATCGTAGTACTTTTGCAAAAAATTCAGTCTTCAAGTGAAACGATTCTTTAAAAGTAAATGGTTTAAAATTCCATTCTACACCTTGACTTTTGCATTTGCCGCAATCGGCTTCTTCCTAACGGTTTCTTACATGGCCATTCAACTCGGATGGACAAAAGAAGGTGGTATTGTTGATTCAAATAACCGCTATTTCCAGGAAATGCAGGATAAATACAATCAGGATTTTAAGATAGACAGTGCGACCATAGTTCAGAAACGCTATGAAGCGATGGAACGAATCATCGTTTTAAATGAGTATTACCCGCAAAACGCACAATACATCCTTTCAGTTCTCCAGAAGGGAGCAGATGAATACGAAGTGCTGCGGATGCTGGATGCAGTTGATTTGCAATTAAAAGACAACAAGCAATATCAAAAGGCAGTTTCAAGGATCAGTTTCAACGCGAAGAGAACAAAGGAAGTGACTAATTTGAGTGCTTTTGAGTGGATGAATATCGCTGAATGGAAAACATTTAAAGAAGCCGTCTCGAAAGACAAAAAACTGATTGATTCCGTAGCAAAACAAACAGGAGTGGAAGGAAGACTGATCGTTTCATGCCTGGTCGGCGAACAGATCCGTTTGTTTAATTCTTCCCGTGAAGCGTATAAAAAGTGGATCGGGCCTTTAAAAGTGCTTTCTGTGGAATCGCAATTCTCGTTCGGTGTAACCGGGATCAAGGAGCATACAGCAAGGAATATCGAACACAACCTGAAAGACCCGACAAGTATCTATTATTTGGGGCCTCAATACGAAGGATTATTGGATTTCGTGGGACAGGATACAGCAACGATCAACAAAGAACGCATTGATCGCCTGACAGATTTCCACAATCACTATTATTCCTACATGTATGCAGCTTTGTTTTTGAAGCAGGTAAAAGTGCAATGGGAAAAAGAAGGGTACCCGATTGATAAGCGTCCGGAAATTTTAGCTACATTGTTCAATGTAGGATATCCTCAGTCAAAACCAAAGCCCAATCCGAGAGTGGGCGGTTCAACAATCAAGATTTATGAAAAACCGTATTCTTTTGGTGCGATTGCTTATCAATTCTACTATTCCGGTGAACTTTTTGATCTTTTCCCATTCGAAAAAAAGAAGTTTGACTGGAATAAGAAAGCTTAATACCTGGGGTACTATCCTGGTCTTATTCTGTTCTTTCGCAGCCCTTGCCCAGGACCGGACAGATACGCTCTATAAACGTCCGAAAGATACCATGGATTTTGTAGTGAAGTGGAAACAGGTAGGAAAAGGCGTGCAGTTTTGTGAAACCGATGCTCCTCTGAAATCGATTATCGGGGATTCGAAACTGACTCTGTTGAAAATCGACCCGAAACAGGTGGAGTTTGATTTGTTTACAGCTTCCGGGATGGACAGCATTTCCAAACCTGTGAATGTATGGGCAGATACCATGAACCTGAATATTGTTTTCAATGCGGGAATGTATGACCTGGCAAAACCATTGATCAGCAGAGGCTTATTGAAAAATGGTAATCACCACAACCAATTTACTTTCAAAGAAGGCTGGAACCTGATGTTTGCATTGAATCCATTGGATTCATTGAACGAGATGGACGCGAAGGTTTACGATATGCAGTGTATAACTTACGACTCGATCCGTGAGAAGTATGCGAGCTTTGCGCAGGGAATCCGTATGCTCGATTGTTCAGGAAACCCGATGACCTGGAAGAAAAATCAATCATGCAGTATGTTGATTTGTGCGCACGATGACCAGGACAATTTAATCATCATTTTTAATCGTTCACCCTTTCCTATAAATCACATGATTGCCTTCATGAAACAATTTCCAACTCCGCTTCATAATGCCATTTATATGGAAGGCGGACCGGAAACCAGCCTGTACGTCAGTATTGGAGATTTCTGTCTGCAGAAAGTAGGAAGTTATGTCTCCGGTACTTATGCCAAAGACACGAATGAAACTTACTGGCCTTTGCCAAATGTCATTGGAATTCGGGTGAAGAAATAGAAAAGTTCAATTGTTTAAAAAGTTTAAAGAGTTCAAAATTTGAACCTTTGAACCTTGTTTTCCTATCTGATCATCGTCACAAATCCATTGTACCGGGTTTTTGTGCCCAATGAATTTGTCACAACGAAAATATAGGTATAAACACCATCCGGAACCAGTTGTCCTTCATGTGTTTTCCCGTCCCACTTCAGATCGTCTGCATGGAATTCCTTGATAGTATTTCCCCAGCGGTTTACAATAAATCCTTCTTCCAGGTAACCTCCCATGATACTGATAGCAAAGAAATCGTTGATATTATCGTTGTTTGGTGTAAAGACATTCGGAATGAAAACCGCATAATCTTCAATGCTGCAATCTTCAAATAGGATGAGTGTGGTATGTGTTGTCGGACATCCGTTTCCATCGGTAATATTCACTACAACGTTATCCGATTCAAAATACCAGGTACCATCAACCAGAACAGAATCTCCTTCACAAGGCGTCAGTGTTTGGGAAGTCGCGTTAACAGTAAATACTGAAAGGTTGAGAGTGTGTGTACTGTCGCATCCGTTCTGACCTGTGAACACGAATGGGTAGGCTCCTGCCATGTTGAAATCCTGTCCGTTAAAGGTGTAAGTATCTCCCGGGCAAATGCTGTGTGATTCGCTTGTTGTCTGTGGTGTGCATCCGGTTACAACAATGTTTTTGCAATCTTGGTCAGAACAGGTACCTGAACCGGTTGTGTAACAAATTTGATAGGTTCCTTGTCCTGCAATTTGAGGATCAAATATCCCTGAAGCGGACATACAGGTCCCACAATTGGAAGTCCAGGTTCCGCCCGGTGAATTTGCTGTAAACTGGATTGGTGAATCTGTTGTTGAGAAGGGACCGCTTGTTTGAATGGTTGCGTCAGGAATAGGTGTTCCTGCTGCAATTGTTCCTGAAGCAGTTCCTGAACAACCATTTTGATCGGTTACAGTAACAGAGTAAGTTCCCGGGCACTGATCTGAAATGTTTGCCAACGTACTGTTGTCAGACCACAAGTAGGAGTAAGGGCTTGTTCCTCCTGAAGCACTGGTGTTTAATCCACCGTCACAAGCACCAGCACAAGTTTCGTTTAATGCTGTTACCGAAACATTGATAGAGCTTGTTCCATTGGTAACCGTTGCCTGCGCACTGATCGAACAGCCGCCGTTATCCGTTACCTGTACCGTGTAAACACCCGCGCATAAACTGCTGATGTTTGCCGTTGTAGCTCCGTTCGACCAAAGAATCGTGTAGGGAGCACTTCCTCCTGAAATTGTCACGTTTGCTGTTCCGTTACAGGAAGCGCCGCAACCTGTCGGGGTAGCACTTGCAGTTGCCTGAAGGCCACCACTGGAAACACCACATTGCGGATTCATAGAGGCAATCCATGCGCTGTTTGCAGTATTGTTTGCAGCTCCCGGGGTTTCGTCTGTACCTACGTTTCCGGAAGTCCAGTTAGTCTGAAGTGCCGGGTTATTGTTTGTGTTATTTGTCATAGAGAAGACTTTGCTTCCTGCAGATCCTGAAAAGTAGATAATGTTGTTTGTCGAATTGTTTCCCCAGCTTACAGCGTGTGAAGGTGTTGCAGCAGAGATATCTGATAAGATCAGGAAAGAGTCGTTGGAATTCGACATCGCAACCTGGTTCCAGCTTCCTGCACCGGCAATCCAGCTCCCGTTTGCAGGATAAGAAGTATTTGCACTGGTCGGGCTTGTGCTTTGACCTTCCAATAATGCTGAGTTGATAGGAATAATCAATGTGCAATTTCCATCATTCATGCTAAGATCGTCGGGTGGAATAGCGGGGTTCCGATCTGTTTCATTATAAATAACGATCAGTGTTCCTTGCGGGATACAACTCCAGAACGCATTATTCGCAAAGCGAACAGCACCGGAAGCAATCCCTGTTCCGCTTCCTGAAGCAAAATATCCGTTATTGTCATCCAGAATACGGCCCCGCAAGTCGAGACAAGGAGCAGGTGTTTGACAACTTGGACTTCCAATTACAAGTAATTCAACATATTCTTCGGTTCCGCTTCCCTGGGAAACTTCATTGATAATTAATTGTTGTGAATAGGACTGGAATGAAACAAGTGCTATAAAACTGGTAATTACGCGAAGAGAACGCATTGCTTTAGTGAAAAAAATCGCTAATTGAACCTGGTTTCAGCAACAAATGGAAGCTTCAAGGATGACAAGTTCAATTTTTCACGGCAAAGATAGGGCGAAATAGTTAACCCTTTGAGTAAAGCATGTTATCAAATGATTATGAAGTTGTAATGAATACTGATGAATTGTTTAAGTTTGAACAAGTAGTTTTACAGTTAACAGGTAGCTAGTTGAAAACAATTCTTCTCCTATTTTTTCTTATCCGGATCTCGTTCATTCATGCTCAGGGAATTCCTGACGTGAAAGGTGAGATCGTATTTCCTTTTATCAATCAATACAGTGCCTATGGCCTGGATAAGAAGTCGGCCAAAAAAACAATTGCATTTTATGAAAATTGCTATCAAAAAGCGAAAAGAACGAATGAACTGAATGATGAAATGCGCTTGTTTGTATTGGTGAAAGAACGCTCGTTACTTTTTAGTCCATACATTATTGTAAGAGGCTCATTGGATGAAGAAACCATTGTTTACATGGACTCAGCAACCTATCAGAAAACACTTGTCTGGGACTACAATGCCGAAGAATTGAATGCGAATCAGAATTATTTATGGTTTGAAGCAAGGACATCCTGGCTGGGAGAAAATGCCTATTGGTTAACAGAATTCAAAGGAATGACTTAATTCATGATACATCTCGTGCTGTTGTGCACACGAAATTTGCAATGGACGTTTATCGTAAATAACACTTCCTGATTAAACTTTTGGTATCATTGCAGCTTCTTAAAGCTACTTGGGAAACGTAATGACACTCGAACTACTGTATGAAAAACATGCCAAACGGGTTTATAACCTGGCATTGCAGTATGTCCAAAATGTGAATGATGCAGAGGAAGTCACACAGGATGTTTTCCTGGCAGCGTACAAATCATTGGATAAATTCAGGAATGAGTCCAGTCACAGCACCTGGCTTTACCGGATTACGATCAACAAATCACTGGATTTTCTAAAGGCAAAAAAAAGGAAAAAGCGATTTTTTTGGTTTACAAATGAACTCACCGATAATGATTCGATTGAGTTTGAGCACCCGGGTGTCCTCATTGAGAATAAAGAAGAAACTGCATTTATTTTTTCATGTATCAATGAACTTCCCGATAATCAAAAAACGGCTTTGATCCTGAATAAAATAGAACAGCTTCCGCTAGCGGAAATAGCAGGCATCATGGAGCTTTCGCCAAAGGCGGTTGAGTCCCTGGTACAACGTGCAAAAACAAATCTTTCAAAAAAAATTGGTGGCAGCGAGGGATAAGCTGCAAAGTGTCGTCTAAAAAATTGAACAGCATGGAAAAAGATCAATTACATATCTTGAACAAAATCGAAGCGGTTGAAGTTTCTCCCTTCCTTTTTACACGCATTCAGGCGAAAGTGCAGGAACAGCTTTTTGACAGGCTTTCAACAAAAAAAACGGTTGTTTACCTGACCGGAATTGCCCTGGTTATTGCGGTGAATGTAATGGTATTGCGGACAATGTATGCTTCGGATAAAAATCCGGACCTTGTTTCGGAAATGAATCTGGTACCTTCTAATCAACTGTACCGATGAAAAAGTCTTTGATCAGGAACGGGTTCATCGTTGTATTGCTTCTCAGCAATGCCTTGTTCATTTATAAATGGTGGATGGCACCGGAGCGAAGACATCGCGGCCCAAGAAATGAAATCATAGAAAAGCTGCACTTTGACGAAAAGCAAGTAGCAGAATATGATTTGTTGATTCACGATCACAGAAATGCAATTGAAAGTGCTCAAAAAGAACTGCAGCATCAAAAGCAACAGTTGTATTCCAACCTGGACGCACCTTTTTCAGATAGTTTATTACAGGAAGTACTAAAAATCGAAGCAAAGATCGAACACATCCATTTCAATCATTTCAAAGATATTGAGAAGTTGTGCAGACCGGAGCAGAAGCAGTATTTCAAAGCTTTGAACAGGGAAATTGCCCGATTATTCTCACCCGGAAAAAGACCCAGACCTTGATAAGAATGCTCACATACAGTTTGCTTTTACTTCCATTATGGACATGGGGGCAGTTTACAATGGATGTCAATTTACGGGCAGGCAACAAACCTGTTGGCTTAAATGAAGTGATCCAATTGAATGGACATGCATTCCAACTGGAACAAGTGCGTTTTTACCTTTCAAAATTTGAGTTTTATCAAAACGGAAATTTAGTGGCCCGCGATTCCACAGAAGCTTATTTGATTGATTTTGAAATCGATTCGACACGCAAAATCCTGTTTCCAACTATTCAGTATTCGCAGGTAGATGAAATCCGCTTTTTGTTCGGGGTAGACAGTATTACGAATACTTCCGGCGCGATGAACGGCGCATTGGACCCTATGCATGGAATGTACTGGAGCTGGCAGAGCGGCTACATTAATTGCAAATTGGAAGGTGCTTTTATAACCCCGAACCGTGAAGTGTTTCAATTGCATTTAGGTGGATATGCACATCCTTTTTCAGGGGCACAGCAACTTATTTTGAAAACCGGTAAAATAGGAAGTTCCCAATTAAATCTCGATCTGGACTCTTTGATGGGGCAGGTCGTGCACACAAAATCGGAACTGCATGTGATGTCACCATGTCTCCGGGCGGTTGAGTATGCTCAGCTATTGGCAAAATCTATTGATCTGAAACCATGAAACGACTGGAGTTAATTTGTCTGATAGTGATTTTACTGACGGTTTCGTTTCGGTATACGGATAAGCTCTGGAAAACACCTTTGGATTGGCCGGAACCGGTATATAATTTCAAGAAAAATCCCCTGGATTCTGCTACCATTCAATTGGGGAGAGTTCTTTTCTATGATCCGGTTTTATCTTCCGACAGTTCCGTTTCCTGTGCAAGTTGTCATTCGCCTTTTAATGCATTTACACATGTTGATCATGCATTGAGTCATGGGATCAGGGATCGTATCGGTACGCGTAATTCTCCGGTTTTGGTGAATTTAGCCTGGGGAAAAAACTTTATGTGGGATGGAGCTGTAAACCACTTGGATGTACAGGCGCTTGCACCGTTGGAAAATCATGTGGAAATGGATGAAACACTTCCCCATGTGCTTCAGAAAATTGGTAAGCAGGAAAAATACAAACGATTGTTTAAAAACGCATTTCATTCCGAATCCATTACCGGAGAACGTTTTCTCAAAGCCATTTCGCAGTTTATGCTAACACTGGTGAGTTCCAATTCCAAATACGACCAGGTCATGCGTGGCGAAAATGGTGTCCGGTTCACAGAACAAGAGAATAAAGGGTACAGTTTGTTTAAAACTCATTGTGCTTCCTGCCACACGGAACCCTTGTTTACCAATCAGACATTTCAGAATAACGGTTTGGCCCGGGATTCGGTTCTCCGGGATATCGGTCGCATGAAAATCACTCAAAAAAGTTCGGATTCCCTGAAGTTTAAGGTGCCAACACTTCGAAATATTGAACGTTCTGCCCCTTACATGCATGATGGAAGGTATCGAAGCCTTCAAATGGTTCTTTTCCATTATTCATCCGATATTCATGCATCGGCGACATTGGCTCCGCAACTTCAGAATGGAATCGATCTGAGTGAGGATGATAAGCGAAATATCATCGCTTTCCTGAAAACACTGACCGACCATTCTTTTTTAAACAATAAACAATTTCAATATCCACAAACAATCAAATAGTACATGAAAAAAAGAACACTCATTCTTTTGGCTTTAATCAGCGTAAAAGCACAAGCACAAACCGGTTTAGATAACTGGATTATGAATCAGGGAGAATTTGCCAGTTATTGGGAAAACACAGCAGGTCAGAATCCTCCGCCAACTTATGTGTTTTATACCTCAAGCGTATTGGCAAACGTGACCAAGGTTTGTTATAACAGCACCTATGTTTGGACTGAGTCTGACGGGATGACTACTGAGATGGGAAGATTTTTAAATCCGGGTGCACCAACGGAGCAAAATTATACGTACCGTTTTCCTAGAGTACCAACCGTTCCTGCTACAAAAACAGACGTTCCGTTAGTAGGAGCAATTGCTTTATTGAATAATGGTGTTCCTGCTTTCGGGTTATCAAATGCGCATTATTACAATGGAACAAATAATAACGGAATGGGTACCGGGACCTGGAATGTCGAAGTGTACCTGTCGGAAGGATTTGTATTGGATACAACAATGGGTGCCCATCCGCAGCAACAGGGAGCATACCATAGTCATGCGAATCCTACACGGTTATATGAGAACACACCGATTAACGAACATTCACCGATTATCGGTTATGCGTTTGATGGGTACCCGATCTATGGGCCATATGGATATGTAACTCCAATGGATTCAACAAGTGGTATTACAAGAATGAAGACGGGATATGCTTTGAGAAATATTACCACGCGAACTACCTTACCGGATGGTACCGTTTTAAGTTCCGGACAATATGGCCCGGCAGTGAGCGGAACCTACCCGTTGGGGACTTATGTTGAAGATTACGCATGGTCGGCAGCAAATGGAGGAGATCTGGATAGTTATAACGGCCGTTTCTGCATTACTCCGGATTATCCTTCAGGAACTTATGCATACTTTATTACAATTGATGGAAATGGTGCTCCTGAATTCCCTTATATATTGGGTACTTCTTACTACGGAGCGCCTGAAACGGATGATATTACTATGGGTGTGACAATTACCCATCCAGCGGAGTGACTTGTTTTACGGATCCGCTTTCAGTTACCGGGGAAAAGAAGATGGAAGCTCAAATTGCTCCGAATCCGTCCAATGGAATTTTCAATTTGAAATTACCGGACGTTTCAGGTTTGGTAGAATTAGAGATCTATAACATGTCCGGTCAAATGGTCTATTCGGCTCAATTTACAGGAAATGAGCAACTGATAGATCTTTCTAAAGAATCTGCTGGAGTTTTCACTTTAAAAGTGAATAATGGCGGTAAAATCAGCTATTCAAAAATAGCGTTGAAATAATTGTTTTCTCTCTATTGCGTAAGAGGACCGATTCGTCGTCATTGAAGTAATTACTGATTTGACAACGGATCGGTTTTTTTATTTTCATGCGAGGGATTTGTTTAAAAGCGTCGTCTAATTCATTAAATGCTTATACTATGAAACAGACATCTGCAATGATTCTATTCTCCATTTCCTCAGGAATGGCTTTTTCGCAAGGGCCGGCCATTACTTCCTGGCTGCAAAACACCACATTGATGGGAAGCCATTACGTAAGTGGGAACTCCACACCAATTCAGGATAATGTTCCTGTGAATACCCAATTGGTACAATATTCTGCTTCCTGGGTTTATGTTACAACCAATGGAATTCCTTCTTATCCAACCGGTCCTTTCTTAGACGGAAACCCTAGTCTGGCTACAGATCAGAACGCAATTTTCAAAATTCCTCTGAATCCGACCCAAAACACAGGAACGCTAACCGCAACAACAGGTGGTAATATCGGAGTTTTCATTAATGGCGTTGCATTGTTCGATTACCGCGACGGTGCATCCTGGAAAAGTTCAACAAACGCACTTGCCGGAGGTCCGTACGGTGGAATGGGAGACGGAGTTTGGAACAGGGATGCGGTAGTTGGTGAACTTGGTGGTTTTGATTGTGCAAAAGGACATCCGGCAATGGGAAATTACCATCATCATCAGAGTCCGAGTGCTTTTGACCTGGATTTACAAGTCATTTCAACAGTTTGTAATTTGTATGATTCGGATGGTTTGTACGCTATCGATAGTACACAACATTCTCCTTTGATCGGTTACGCATATGATGGTTTCCCGATTTACGGTGCGTATGCCTATAAGAACGCTGATGGTACAGGTGGAATTGTACGTATGAAATCGTCTTTTACGTTGAGGAATATAACCGTTCGGAATACGTATTATGATGGAAGCTCTGTGACTGCCGGACCAGCTGTGAACGGAACATATCCTTTGGGCTATTTCAGAGAGGATTATGAATTTACGACACCTGTGAGTGAGGATTACCTGGATATTCACAACGGGCGTTTCTGTGTTACCCCAGAATATCCTGGAGGGATCTATTGTTATTTTGCAACGGTTGATGAGAACTGGAATTCTGCTTATCCGTATGTCGTTGGTCCTACATTCTATGGAAACAAAGTGGTGACGAAAGTAACATCAGTAGGAGAGACGACAACAACATACACACCAACTACAAATGGCTTAACGCAAAGTGAGCTGGAAAACCTGAATATTGATTTGTTCCCGAATCCTGCAACTGATTTGGTAACGCTCCAGGTGAATGGTTTGGTGAAGGAGAATTTGACAGTGGAATTAACCGATATGACCGGTAGAAACGTTTTGGAGAAAATGATTCCTTCCGGAAGTACGATTGTGTTTTTTGAAACAAAACACCTGAATGCAGGGGAATACATCGTTCGTATTAAAAGTTCCGGTAATGCAATTACAAAGAAACTGCTTTTGATGAAGTAAGATCAGTTGCAATTCACCAATAAAAAACTGAAAGAAGTCCGTTGTGGTGTAGCGGGCTTTTTAAGTGAAACGCAGACTTGAATGGTCCGCGTTTTTTTATTTGATAAAATACTAAAGGTCAATTAATTGAATTTTAATGAGTCTTTGGGGATTTTGCAAAATCCCAAAATCCCAATATTGGGACCGTATTGAAAATAAATGAGTTACGATGTGGTAGCGGTTAAAATCACCCCAAATTGATCTGCATTCTCACCAAATCAGAATAAGCACCACTCGTCGCCATCAAATCCGAATGGTTCCCGCTTTCAACGATCTTTCCATGCTGAAGCACCAGGATCTTATCCGCATTCCGGATGGTACTCAAACGATGCGCAATTACGATACAGGTTCTTCCCTGCATCAATTTCTCCAATGCATCCTGAACTACGCGTTCCGATTCCGAATCCAAAGCAGAGGTTGCTTCATCCAGGATCAGGATAGTTGGATTTTTCAAAATCGCCCGTGCAATGGCAATACGTTGTTTCTGACCACCTGATAATTGGATTCCGCGATCTCCCACCTGTGTTTTGAAACCATCCGGGAAACTCATAATGAAATCGTAAGCATTCGCTTGTTTTGCGGCACTGATAATTTCTTCTTCACTTGCACCTGGCTTTCCGAAGGCAATGTTCTCAAAAATAGTCCCTGCAAATAACAAAACATCCTGTGGTACGATTGCAATGTGCTCTCTCAGGTATTTAATATCAATCGAATCGGCATTCGTATCCCCGAAATAGATCGCTCCTTTATTGACCTGGTAGTAGTTCAATACGAGGGAGGAAATTGTTGTTTTCCCGCCGCCTGAAGTACCCACGAGCGCTAAGGTTTCATTGCGATTCAACTCAAACGAAATTCCTTTCAACACTTCTATTTCCGAACGTTGGGGATAAGAGAAATGCACATGGTCGAAACGGATGGAACCATCAATTTCGGGTTTCTCTTTTCCTTTGAAAATTTCCGGCTCACTTAGTTCATTGATGATGTCCATTAATTTTTCTGTTCCACCCACCGTTTTTTGAATTCCGGTATAGAATTCCGGAAGGGAACCGATGCTCGCTGCCATTAACAAGGTGACCATTAAGAAGGAAAACAGATCTCCCTCACTCAATTCGGGATGTGTTCCCTGGGTCATTAGCAATCCTTGCCATACAATGAAAACAATTGATCCGAACATACAGAAAACCATGAATGAGATAAACAAACCTCTCCAGATCCCACTTTTGATATTCAATCGACGGATTTCTTCAATAGATGCTTTAAAACGCTTGATGAGGTAGTTTTCATTGGTGAAAGCTTTGATATTTCCGATTCCGGTTAAGGATTCTTCAGCAATGGCATTTGCTGTGGCAGTCTGGTCCTGAGCGTCTTTAGACAAACGCTTGATAAATCTCCCGAATAAGACCGCTACAATCATTATAACCGGTACTGTTGAAAGCATAATCAATGAAAGTTTCCATGAAACAAACATCAAATATGCAATTCCACCCACAACCATCACCAATTGCCGGAAAAACTCTGCTACCGTTGTTCTGAGTGTTTCCTGGATTTGAGTAATATCTGCAGAAATGCGGCTTGTTAACTCTCCAACGGTATTCCGGTTAAAGAAATCCATCGGAAGATGAAGCATCTTTTGAAAAACATCGGATCGCAAATCACGAAGAGCCTTTTCCGTCACATTGGTAAACAAAACAACACGGAAGTAACTGAACACGGCCTGACCACCAAATAAAGCAAATAACGCCACTGCAACTGTTGTAATATTTGAAAGATCGATTGCCTTGATTGCCTGGGCCATACTGGTTTGAGACCCACTGCTTAATCCCAGTAATTGTCCCAGTAAAATTGGGAAGATCAATCCCACAGATGTTGAAAGCACCAGGAAGATCCAACCGATCGCATATTCAAAACGATAGGGTCTCAAATAATGGAAAAGTTTGCGCGCCTTTTTATAGCTGTCACGGGTTAATTGGATCTTTTCTTTTTTGGCTTGCTTCGGTCGCAACATCTTTTTGCTAGTTTTGTAACACAAAAGTAATAGGCGATTGAGTTAAACAAACTTTTTTTTCGATTATTTTCGATTAATACTTGAAAAATTGGAAAATCTACCTATCTTTGCACCCCATTCTGACAAATGTCTGACATTTCAGGAATTTAAGAAGCAATAAGAACATTCGAATAAAGTATAGATCATGAAAAGAACGTTTCAACCATCTGTAAGAAAGAGAAGAAACAAGCACGGATTCCGTAGCCGCATGGCAACTAAGAACGGACGTAAAGTATTGGCTGCACGTCGTCGCAAGGGCCGTAAAAAATTGACAGTTTCTGACGAAGGTTTCCACAAGCGTTAATAGCCTGTAAATCTTTAATAAAGATATCGACCATCTTTTCGTTTGATACGGAGAGATGGTTTTTTTGTGTCCCGAAGTTAGTGAAAATGCTTAGTTATAACCAGAAGTTGGTTTTCGGTATTTTCCTACTTTTGTCCAAAAAACTAATCAAAATGAAAAATCTGGTATTACTGGCCTTTATGGTCTGTGCTTTCTCAACGGCATTCTCCCAAAAGAAAAAAGTAACAGTGGATGGCGATACAATCAAGGTTGATGGAGCTTCTTATGCCATTATACTGAAGAAAACCCCTGCTACACCAATTTACACGATCAAATCAATGAATGGGGAACCATTAATGAGCTGGCAATTTTTGGATTTTAATGATCCGCGCGAAGTGAATAATTCAAATCCCAAAGGACGTGTAACCTATTTTCAAGTGACTTTTTTCAAGGATAAGCAACAATGTGAAATCAGTCCGAACATGCCAACAGAAAAAGGTGTAGCAAAATGCATCGTAGAAAATGAGTTAATTAAGGAGGGGGCTATTGACCAGGACGCCGAAAACAATTTTGTTTTGGTAAATGGAATGAAGTTCTCTGAACAGAAACAATCTTCCGGTGGAGGAACGACCATCATTATAAATAATAATCGGTAAACTTTCTTTAGAAACAAATTGGATAAACCATTCTTTCATTCGGGAATGGTTTTTTTATTCCTGGAGTTTTTCACCTGTTAAAACAAAAAGGCCGTCCGTTAAATGGACGACCTTCGATCGAGAATATGAAATCAATTCTTAGTTAGCTGTACATGTACGTGTGCTCTCTTCATAGGTTTTGTAAACACCGGTAGCATATTTATCACATTCAGACTGCTTGTCTTTTTTCTTTGCAACAATCGGGTAAGATTCAGAAGAGTTGTAGTTTACACCACCTCCGTTATAAACTTCCGTACATGTGCAAGAATAAGTTTTTTTACAAGATGTTGCAACAAGAGTCAAGCCTGCTGCACAAACGATTAAAGCGATCGCTTTCATAATTTAGATGTTTTATTAAGTTATTAAATCCGGGGCGAAAATAATGATTTTTTGATAAACACCTTCTGTTTCGACAGAAATTGAAAAAAAGTTTAAATGCCGTTATTTTTACACGGAATTGCTCTAAGTTTGCCTCAAAAAAAGTATGGACCCATATTTCGTTGATTTTCGCTCAGATACAGTTACAAAACCTTCCGGGGAAATGCTTAGTGCTATGTTTCACGCTTCCGTGGGGGATGATGTGTATGGAGAAGACCCGACTATCAATGAACTACAGGAATTTGCAGCACAACTTTTTGGTAAAGAAGCAGCACTTTTCTGTGCAAGCGGTACGCAAACCAATCAAATTGCGATCAATATTCATGTGAAGCCCGGAGGGGAAGTTATTTGCCACGAAGAAAGCCACATTTATAAATACGAAGGAGGTGGGATCGCTAAGAACTCAGGTGCTTCTGTTCGCTTGCTTCAGGGAAATCGTGGCCGCCTGAAAGCTTCTGAAATTGAAAAATGGATCATGCCGGACGATGTCCATTTTCCGGTAACACAACTCATTTCTTTAGAAGATACAGCAAACAGAGGAGGTGGTGCCGTTTACGATTTCCAGGATATTGAAGCAATTGCACGTTTGGCAAAAGCTAAAAACATCCCGCTTCATTTGGACGGGGCTCGTGTTTTTAATGCATTGGCGGTAAATGGGATCGGGATCAAAACATACGCATCACAATTCGATTCGATTTCAATCTGCCTTTCAAAAGGATTAGGAGCTCCTGTCGGATCCTTATTGGTTGGTACAAAAGAATTCATTCACCAGGCAAGAAGAGTGCGGAAAGTGATGGGAGGAGGCATGCGCCAGGCAGGTTTTTTAGCAGCAGCAGGTTTGTTTGCATTGAAAAATAATGTCGATAGATTGTCCGAAGATCATGTAAAGGCAAAACAGTTGGAAGCTGCTTTTCAGACCTGTAGTTGGGTTGAAAGCACCTTACCTGTAGAAACAAATATTTTAGTTGTAATTTTGAAGGAAGAAAATTTACGTGATTCAATCATTCAAAAGTTCGGAGAATTGGGAGTAAAAGTTTCAGCGTTTGGTCCGGGAATGATTCGTTTGGTGACACATTTGGACATTTCTTCGGAAGATGTAGCATATACAATAGAACAACTAAAAAGATTATGAGAAAAAGCGAAGCTTTTGAAGACAATGTCATGACAAGCGTTAGTGCGAAAATGACATGGAAAATACTCACTGTCTGTTTTGCTTTGATGCTGCTGGTTTCCTGTAATGATGACAAAGCAGATACAGTGTCCTTAGATGATATTTCGCATACTTCCGATAAGTTTGATCACATTGACGAGAACAAAGAAAGTATTGAGGTCAAAGATGAAAAACCGGAACAGGCATATTTTCTGACTGCCTTTGATTCACTCTACAAAGATGCGTCCTGGTTTAAGTTGGACAGTTTGTTGTTCCCGGATCGTTTCGGCCCTTCCAAAATGGAAAAATGGTACCTGCTCAATCAAAAAGACAGCATCGTTGCGCTTCATTATGAATTCAAGGACAGTTTGAGGACGAAGAATGCCTTTTTCAACTGGCTCGATTGTTACGGCCCGAAATGCACTTCTTACCAGGTTGGAGCACAGTTTAAAAAACAAAGCCGGAATTCATTATTTCTGATTGGGGAAAAGCATTTGGTTTATATGGAATCGAAAACTCCCATTGCAGCGGATAAACTGGTAGAACTATTGAATGAGAAAAAGAAAGACCAAAATTGGATCTATGTCCTGGAAATTCCGGGAAAAAAGCTTACCCGCTGGTCAACTATCAAAGAGGGGGAAATAACAGAATTGAAAGGACGTCAAGATATTAAGACTTCAGGACTTTAAGACTAAATCAAAGCCTTAATACCCTAAAATCTTAATGTCCTAATATCAAAAAATATGAAAGTAGTAAACAGAGGATACATTTACGTAGAACCAAAACAGGCCTTTTGTGATTGGGCGAAACAACATGACCCGGAATTTGATTTTGACGAGTCTGATGACTTGGAAGGAAACTTGTATTTAATAGAAGAAGATTTTTTCGAGTACGAACCTTTGATCGAATCCCATTTCAAAAAAATTATGAAAAATGAATGCCTGGCAGTAGTCGATTCGGAAGAGGAATATCCGAAACCAACCCTGGAATTATTCCTGGAATGGTTCACTATTCGCATTGGATCAAGTGTTTTCGATACGCAAAAAACAGATTTGGAAAGCGACAAGTTATAAACTGCTTTTGACCGATCCGTGAGATCAATTCACCGATTTTAGATCCTGATTTCTTTTTTTTCAATCTAATTTAGCCCCGTAATTAATTGTTATGAAGTATATACTATTGCTTATAAGTTTAGCCCCGATTTATTTGATTGCGCAGACTTCGATTGAGGGGACCGTATTGAATCAGAGTGGAAAACCTGTTTTTATGGCTACCGTTTTTGTGAAAGGAACAACTGACGGAGCACAAACGGATGAGAAAGGAGCGTATAAACTAACCACTAAAATGACTGGCAAACAAACATTGGTTATTCGTGGAGATGAATTGGAAGAACAAGCCATTGAAGTCAATCTGACAGGAGCTCCGATTATTCAGAATATCAAAGTTCGTCAATCAAGAGCTATTGAAGAAGTGGTAATTTCTGCAGGTACCATGTCGGCATCCAATGACCGGACGGTGGCAATTCTTGATCCGTTGGATATCGTTACAACGGCTGGCGGACAAGGAGATATTGCCGGAGCAATTCAAACCCTCCCCGGGGTTCAGAGAAACGGGGGAGATCAGACAGGTTTAATGGTACGTGGTGGAGATGTCAGTGAAACTTCGTTCATTGTAGATGGCCTGGTTGCACAAAACGCTTTCGGAAGTTCTGTACCCGGAGTGGCGCAACGGACCCGTTTCAATCCATTCCAGTTTAAGGGAACTGCTTTCAGTACAGGTGGTTATACCGCACGTTACGGGCAGGCTTTGTCTTCCGTTTTGGATTTAAGTACCTTAGATCTGCCGGAAAAGACAAATATCAATATCGGTGCAAATTTTGCCGGACTTTTTCTGGGTGGCTCCAAATTGATGGAGAACAGTGCTGTTGAATTTACCGGATATTATCAGAACTTATCTCCATTTTTGGCATTGGCAAAAGCAAATGTGAAGTTTTATGAAGCTCCGCAGGGATTTGGTTTTTCGGGAAGGTATGTTTCCAAAACTTCCACCGGGGGAATGTTTAAAACCACTTTCAATCAAACATACAACAGTTCCGGTTTGGAAATCCCGAACCCCGAAGTGGCTGGAGCAACCATGAGATTCGGTTTGAAAAATCAGAATACTTATGTGAATACAACTTTTAAAAATTCCATCAGTGAAAAATGGGTATATTATTTGGGTTTTTCACTGAGTAATAACGACGATGATGTCACCTGGGACACTCTGGTTTCTACGCGAAATGATAAACGGGTCCAAGGACGCGGGGAGTTGATCTATACGGCAGGAAATCGTTTTAAGATGGTTATTGGTTCCGAATTACAGCATTTTCAATACCGGCAAACGTTCGATACTTTAACCGGGCAATTTTCAGAAATGTTGAGTGCCGGTTATGTTGAAGCGGATATTATTCCTTTCCGGAACTTTGCGATCAAACCGGGAGTTCGGGCCGAATATTCCAAATTACTGGCAAAAGGAAATATTTCTCCGCGCTTGGCAATGGCAATTAAAACAGGTAAGACCAGTCAGATCTCATTGGCTTCCGGGTATTTCTACCAATTGGCTTCACAAAATTACCTGATGCAGGGATACCGCCCGAATTTTCAGGAAGCTCTGCATTTAATGGCGAATTACCAGATTATTGCCAAAAACCGCATTTTCCGCCTGGAGGGATATTATAAATCATACGATCAGTTAATTCGTGAACAGGGAGCCCCGTATACACCAAATGCATTCCGATTCAATTATGGAATGGTAGATAATAGCGGATCGGGTTATGCTCAGGGAATTGATGTCTTTTGGAGGGATAAGAAATCCATTAAAAACTTCGATTACTGGATCTCATACAGTTACATTGATACCAAAAGATTGTATCAAAATTACATCAGTAAGGTAACTCCGGATTATGTTTCGGATCATAACCTGAATGTAGTAATGAAGTATTTTTCCATGAAACTTCAAACGAGCTTCTCTGTAACATACAGTTATGCAAGTGGCAGACCGTATTATAATCCGACCAGTTCGCGTTTCCTTGGGGACCGTTCCCCGGATTACCACAATCTGGCATTCACAGCAGCATATTTAACAACTATTAAAAAGTTTTTTACAGTCTTTTATATTAGCTTAGATAATATTACGAACCAGCATAATGTATTGGGATACAGATACAGTTATGACGGAAGCCAGAGATATGAAGTAAAACCTCCGTTCTATTTCAATATTTTCTTCGGATTCAACCTGTCCTTGAAGGAGTTTAACAAAGATGAAATTTAATTACAGACTATGAAACAGATAATTCTAACAGTGGTTTTGGCATTTACACTGCAAGCAAATGCCCAGGATGAAATCAAAAAAGAGTTAGAGCCGATTTGTGCAACTTTTGATTCCACTTATACCCTGGAGGGATGGAAAGCAAAGACAGACCAGTTCGCACTTTTGAAGGAAAAATATCCTGAAAATTGGATGCCCGCTTATTATTATGCGTATTCATGTATCCAGATGTCTTATTTCGAACCGACTTTGACAATTAAGGATGTGTTGGTAGATAATGCAGAAGGGGAAATGGCTAAAATAGAAGCGTGCCCGTTACCGGATGAAGTTAATATCATGAAAGCATTGATTGCGAATGCGCGAATTGGTGCGGATCCTGAAAATCGCTGGCAGAAATACGGGAAGATTTTTGATGATAATTTGAAAGCGGCAAAAGCGACCAATGAAAATAACCCGCACATTTACCTGTTAAAAGGGATCTCCACGTTCTATACGCCGAAAATGTTTGGAGGTGGTGCGAAAAATGCCCAGCCTTATTTCGAAAAAGCAAAAGCAAAATACGATCTGATTGCTTATAATGATGTTGATAAACCATACTGGTGGGGAAGAAGTACCTGCACGTATTTCTTCGGTGAAATCGATAAGGAATTGAAAAGTAAGTAAAACAATTGGTAGGGACGCGACGCATCGTGTCCCTACTGTTTTTTATGCTTTTTCTATTAACCTGGAATTGTAATACTGCACGTCCGAACTAACCTCCTTTTCAATCCAATTAGGTAATTCGAATACTTCTTCTTCGGATTCCAATTCGATCTCCGCGATCTTCAATCCTTCCAGCTTGCCATGGAAAATGTCGATTTCCCATTTCTTTTCCCCTACAACAAGCTCATAACGTTCCTTTTCGAGGACCTTGGTGCAAAAATTAGCCAATAGCTGATTCGCATCTTCAAACGGGATCTCGTATTCAAACTCGTCTCTTGAAATACCAACCGATTTTCCCTTAATGGTTAAATACCCCTTTTCACCTTTAGTACGGACACGAACCGTTTTTCCGTCCAGGTCGGAAATATATCCCTGTCTTATTTTTTTGGATTGCAGGTATTTGACAACATCAGTAATGGTATCGCTAACCAGGTATTTCCGCTCGATTTCTTTCATTTTTTGGATGTTAGAACTATAAGACTTTAAGATATTAGAACTGAAAAATAGTTGTTACAAATTCAAATCTTGATATCTGATGTCCTTAAGTCTTAAAGTCCTCTAAAGTACGATAGATTTGGAAAAGGTACAATTTCCGGTTTAAATTGATGGATAGATATGTGTCTATTTCCCTTGTATTTATAAGGGCTGTTCGCAATATCGCGAACTTGCAACTTAAAAGTCTTCTGATCATTTCACAACGAAGGGTTGTCTATTCTCAATTTGAAGTTATCTTCGCATTATGCAGGTAATTCTGACATTTGATTACGAATTGTTCTTCGGAACAAATACCGGGAGTGTTCAAAAATGTATGATTGAACCCACCGATCGACTGTTGGCAATTGCCGGAAAGCACGGTGTTCCATTGGTGTTTTTTGTAGATATCGGTTTTCTGATCAAGCTAAAAGAATACAAGGAACAGTTCCCTGAACTGGAGGCAGATTTTAACCGGATCAGAAATCAGTTGTACGAAATGCAGGCCTCTAATTGTGAAATTCAGCTGCACATCCACCCGCACTGGGAAAAATCGGTTTACGACGGCGAAAAATGGGTAGTCACAACTGATGGTTGCTACAAACTATCTGATTTTCCGGATGCTGAAGCAGAATTAATTGTGCGTAAATATTATCAGTTCTTTACCGAATTTACCCGAACGAAACCAAGTACATACCGCGCTGGAGGCTGGTGCATTCAGCCTTTCAGTCAAATAGAAAAGGTTTTCATGGAACTTGAAATTGAGAAGGATTCAACTGTCTTTCCCGGAGGGAAATTTGAATCGGCTCATTATGACTTCGATTTTACCAATGTCTTGCCTTTTGGGAATCCGTACCGTTTTCAATCGGATGTTACGAAGGAAGATCCAAACGGCTATTTTCTCGAAATTCCGATTTCTTCCTGGGAATTTTCACCGTTGTTTTATTGGCGTTTGTATATCCTGGGAAGACTCAATCCGTCGGCTCATAAAATGATCGGTGATGGCTCCTTCCTGGCTCAACCGGGCCGAAAAAAATCTGTTTTACTGAATAAAACCTGGAATCACGTGAGCTCAGATGGATATTATGCTTCGCAATTGGTGAAACAGGCGAAATATTATCGGAATAAAAAGGTCCGGACTTTTGTAGTGATCGGACATCCGAAAGGAATGACCGAGTTTTCATTGGAACAACTGGAATTGTTTGTTTCAAAGATGAAATCTGAACTTGAATTCATAAATTTCGGATCATGCAATTCATAAACGCAGATTCGACCGACAAAAAACGACAATGGGATGAATTGGTTTCATCTCGAAATGCTTCCGTATTCTCTGAATCCGTTTACCTGGATGCGACAAGTGAAAATTGGTCTATTCTTTATACCGATGATTTTAAATCCGGAATGGCTTGCCCATATGTGGTAAAAGGAGGGATAAAGGTATTGGTAACTCCGTTTTTCAATCGTTTTATGGAATGGATCGGTGAACCGGTTCCGGAAGAAGAATTGATTGCCAGGTTAAAAAACGAATTCCCGGTTGCAGACCTTCAGTTAGGTCGTGGATTTAGCTTGAATCAGCGCGTATACCAGAAATTGGATCCGGGAAAATTAAAATTAAACCAGCAGGCAAAGCGTTCACTAAATAAGTCGGTTGAATTTACGGTCAAAAGAGAAGAGCACATCCCGGAAATGATGAATTTATTGCGAAATGAGTTGCAAAACCGCATTCATGGGATTAATGAACACACACTTCCAATTCTCGAAAAATTGGTGAATAGTTATAAAAACCAACGCCTGGTGCAATTTAATTTGCATCATGGAATTACCTGGATAGGAGGAATCTGGATTTTAGAAACGAATTCGACGGTGCTTTACCTGAAAGGAACTACAAACGAAGACGCGAAAAAATCCGGTGGAATGTATAAATTGATGTTGAGTGCAATTGAGTACGCGCATTCCAGGGGGAAAACATTCGACTTTGGAGGTTCAAATGTGGAATCGGTAAGAAGATTTAATTTGAATTTCGGGGCCGAAGATGTCGTATATTCGCAATTAAGCTGGAATAATGCTCCCTTTTGGTGGAGAATAGTTAAAATGATACGGGATAAATGGAGAAAAAAGTAATTCTCATTACAGGAGCAACAGGCGGACTGGGATCGGCAATGGTAAAGCATTTTGAAAAACAGGATGTCAGGTTGGCTTTGCATACTTTTCAGCAGGAACCGTTTGATGTGAGTTGTGAACATGCTTGGTTCAAAGCCGATTTGAGGGATGAAAACCAGGTCAAAAATCTCATAGCAAGCATTCTTGCTAATTTCGGAAAGGTAGATGTATTGATCAACAATGCGGGAATTTCAAAGAACGGAATGAGCTGGAAGCTCACCCCTGCAGATTTTAATGAAGTCATAGCGGTGAATTTAACTGCCCCGTTTCTTTTATGCCATGGTTTGATACCTGGCATGCGTGCCAATAATTTCGGACGAATTATCAATATCTCTTCTGTTGTAGCACAAACGGGTGTTCCCGGAACTGTAGCCTACGCAGCAAGTAAAGCAGGGATTTTAGGATTGACCAAAACAGTTGCCAAAGAACTTGCGAATCATCCGATTACATGCAATGCATTGGCACTTGGTTACTTCGACCAGGGAATGATTAGTGAAGTGTCACCTGAAATGCAGGAACAGATCATTTCACAGATTCCGAAGAATCGATTGGGGGGAGTTGAAACTATTTTGGCCACAGTCGATTGGCTTCTGAAAGACGAGTCGGATTACATTACCGGACAAACGATTTCTTTGAATGGCGGGTTGTTTACCTGATTTATTACCTTAAATTTGCAATGAACAAAACGAAAGCACGATCAACAACAATGTTTCCTAAGAAAAATTTGCCCCGGTGGATTATAGTTCTGATTGATTTATTCATTTCGGCCTTTTCTTTGGTGATCGCTTATCTGATCCGTTTTGATATTAAGGCGGATGGCGCACAATGGAAGCTTGAGTTGGGAATTGTCAAGTATTCAATCATTGTTTTTTTTGCTGTCAGATTGATCGTGTTCCTTTCGTTTGGAATTCAAAAAGGGATTGTCAGGCATACCTCTACTTCTGATTTTAAGCGTCTTTTTTTGGCAACAACCACTTCCTCTGCGCTTTTTGTGATCATTGGAATTATTCGTTACAATTGGATCGATGATTATTATCTTTTTCCAAGTTCGATCATCGTAATTGAATACGTTTTCTGTTTCTTTTTTCTTGCGGTCTCACGTTTTATTGTGAAATTACTTTACCTGGAATCTGTAAAATCCAGTAGCGAGCAAAAATTGGTGCTGATCTACGGAGCAGGAGTTTCAGGACTGATAGCAAAACGGATTATCGAAAAAGATGTTAGGATCAACCTGAAAGTCTTTGGTTTTTTAGATGATAATAACCGGATTTCAGGAAACAGAATCGAAGGAGTAGAAGTGTTTCATACTTCCAAATTGGAAGAGATCCTGCAAAAGAATAAGATTCACCAGGTCATTATTGCCATTCAAAACTTAGATCCTGAAAAAAGGACGAGTCTTGTTGAGAAATGCATTGAAGCAGGAGTAGAAGTAAAAAAGGTCCCAAGTCCGAAAAGTTGGATTAACGGTGCTTTTACAACCAACCAGATTGCCCAGGTCAATATTGAAGATTTATTGGGAAGAACTCCGATCGTCCTGAACCAGGATAAATTGGCGGATGGCTTAAAAGATCAGGTTGTTTTGGTTACGGGAGCTGCCGGTTCCATTGGTTCCGGAATTGTTCGGCAGGTATTGGAGTACGAGCCCAAATTGGTGGTATTATTGGATCAGGCTGAATCAGCTTTGTATGACCTGGAATTTGAATTGAAACAACTCCGTGACATTCCTGCTTTTGAAATTGTAATCGGTGATATTTGCAACCAGGAGCGCATGGAACGCCTATTCGATGCATTTAATCCTTCCTGGGTTTTTCATGCTGCTGCATACAAACATGTGCCGATGATGGAATTAAACCCGTCAGAAGCAGTAAGAAACAATGTACAGGGAACAAAGATTCTGGTCGATCTGTCGAACAAAAAAGCAGTTCACAAGTTTGTCATGATCTCAACCGATAAAGCGGTGAATCCGACAAATGTGATGGGAGCGAGCAAACGTATTGCCGAAATCATTGCACAGGCTGCAAATAACGGTCAAACTCAGTTTATCACTACACGTTTTGGAAATGTATTGGGTTCGAATGGTTCGGTGATTCCATTGTTTAAAAGACAAATTGAGCAAGGTGGGCCGGTTACCGTAACGGATGAGCGGATTACCCGTTATTTCATGACTATTCCGGAAGCATGTCAGTTGGTACTGGAAGCAGGTATCATGGGAAGTGGTGGTGAGATTTATGTGTTCGATATGGGGAAATCCGTTCGTATTGTAGATTTGGCAAAAAAAATGATCCAATTATCCGGCTTGGAACTAGGGAAGGATATTGAGATAAAGTATTCAGGTTTAAGACCCGGAGAAAAGCTTTATGAAGAATTGCTCAATGATGCCGAAAATGTGCAGGAAACACACCATCCTAAGATCTTGATCGCAGCGGAAAGAGAAGTGGATGAAAAAGTATACGGTACGATTGACGAATTGTTGGAAGCAGTTGGTAAAACAGATAACCTTTCGCTGGTCCGATTGATGAAAGAAGTTGTACCAGAATTTATTTCGAACAACTCCGAGTATAGTGTTTTAGATAAAAAATAACGCATGTTAGATTCCTATAGACTACAAGTACGTTTTTCTGATTGTGATATGATGCAGCACGTAAATAATGCTGTTTATCTGAACTATTTTGAAGAAGCAAGAATCCATTACTTCCGTCAGATGCTTGGAACGGATTGGGATTGGAAAAAAACAGGAGTGATCCTGCGAAAAAATGAATTGGAATACCTGAAACCTGTTTTTCTCCATGAACCGGTGGAAATTTTTGTCTACCTGAAACATGTGGGCGAAAAAAGTTTTACCTTGTCTTACGAAGTGAAAGTGCTGAACGAAGTGAAAACAACCGGAAGTTCCGTGTTGGTTTGCTATGACAGTATAAACAAATGCTCTATTCCGATCCCGAAAAGAATGAGAGATGCATTGTCTAAGCTTTCGCTGAAGTTGGAACAATAATTGATTAAAGAGACATCAAGACGTTAGGACATCGGGATATTAAGACTTCATGACTCCAAAAGTCAATACAAGTCTTAAAATCCTAAAATCCTGAAGTCCTAAAATCCAATAATATGAAAACCCTCGTTGCTGTTTTTTGTTTATTCTCACTGATGGTTTCGGCCCAGCCTAACTTTGGTGTCACCAGAAAAGATTCGGTTCCCTGTTATCAGAAAGCTGCAGATCGTGCAAAACAAAGGTACACGGAGTGGGAATGTGGTAAGATTGCCGGAGTGGTGGATTGTAATCAAAAGCTGGAAATGTCCCAGGATGGTAAAAGAGTGGTAACCAGCTCTCAGAAAATGCCTTTTTCCGGGATTTGTGAAACATGCCATATGAACGGGATCCTTGAACGAAGAGTAACATTTGTGGATGGGTATGCGAACGGAATAGACACGACCTATTACAAATCAGGATGCATCATGGTTATCCGTTCTCATGTACAGGGAGTAGAAGACGGACACTGGACTTATTTCAATGATTCTACGCAAGTTCCGGCCTGGGAAAAAACCTATAAACTAGGACAGCTTGAAGGTGCTCAGTTGACCTATAATGCAAAAGGCGACACGGCCAAATATGAAAATTATGCTGATGGGGTTTTAAATGGTCCCAAAATTACCTACGATTCCAAAGGTGTGAGAAACAAACAGGTAAACTATGTAAAAGGGTTACTGGACGGGCCTTTCCTTGTTTATAACCGCGAGGGAAAGATCATTGAAGAATTGAATTTCAAGGAAGGAAAAAAACATGGAGTGCAACATTATTACTATGACGATGGAAAATTGTTGCGTACAGAAACATGGGATATGGATTCCAGGAACGGGGAGTTTAAGACTTTATTTTATGATCAGACGCTGCAGACAATCGAGAATTATAAAAAAGTAACCCCGAAACCAAACCAGTATGTAACTGCAGAATTGTACGCTTGTCCTACAAAGGAAGTTGCCGAAGCATTGGGGCAAATGCTGTATGAAAAAAAGACCAAAGCACAGGCATTGGACAGTTTAAAAGACGCAAATATTGTAGTAAGTGCTGTTAGGGGAGAAGCATTAAGCGAAAATGCGATCCTGAAAGGAAATAATCTTGCAAAAGGTGTGAACCGGCCGATCAAATCAGGGAAATTTTATTACGTAGCCGTAGTAAGTGAACTGAAATCAATGACCAAGATGGAAGTGCGTGAAGGATTATTCGAAGAACGCTTCCCGGATGGGAAATTGAAAAGCCGTGCAATCTACAAAAAGGATATCCTGGTAGAAGAGCACGTATTCGATGAACAGGGAAGAGAGATCCGTACTTTTGGCGGAACCCCGAATTCCGGTAAGGAAGACGATGCCATGCCGACCACAAACAAGCAAAAAAAGGAAAAAGAAAAGAAGAAACCTAAATCAAAAGAACCTGAACCGAAAAAAGAAGGGGAATAAGTGATTTTATTGAAACGGGAGATGCGATGCTTCGTGTCCTACATATTGTTATTTTATTCCAATTATTGATCCCATTCCAGCAATTTCGCCTCCATACCGTCAAATACCGCGTAGGTATTGTAATGGATCCATTCTCCCAGGTTGATATAGACAGCCCGTTCACTGATCTGGATTGTCATTGGAAGGTGGCGGTGACCGAAAATATAGTAATCCTGCGGGTTGATTGCTTCCTGTTCTTTACAATAGTGTACCAACCATTCTTTGTCTTCACCAAGAAACTGACTATCGGAATCACCAGTCGCAATTCTGCTTTTCCGTGAAAAATAATTTGCCATCGCAATACCTAAATTCGGATGCAGGCGGGCAAACATCCACTGGGACCATTTTGCTGCAAAGACCTTTTTAATAAACTTGTAACCACGATCTCCGGGGCCTAAACCGTCTCCATGTCCGATCAGGAATTTTTTGCTGTTATAAACTCTATGGATAGGTTCACGGTAGATGGTAACACCCAATTCCTTTTCGAAATAGTCAAACATCCACATGTCATGATTGCCCGTAAAGAAATAAACTGGAATACCAGAATCGACCAATTCGGCAATTTTTCCCTGGATCCGAACGAAACCTTTCGGAATTGCATGCTTGTATTCAAACCAAAAATCGAAGATGTCTCCAACCAGGTAAATTTCAAAAGCGTCTTTTTGGATGTAATTCAGCCAGTCAATGATACGTTTTTCGCGTTCAAAGCTTGATTTTCCAACCGGTACACCTAAATGAAAATCAGAAGCAAAATAGATTTTTTTTCCCGTTGGAACTTCCATATTAGAATCCGAAGATCGATTTAAGCGCTTGCTCTAATTCAACACCTCTTAATTTAGTATCAATGATATTTCCATCACGGTCAATCAATACAGTGAATGGAATGGAAGAAACCTGGTACAGTTTCGCCACTTCATTTGACCAATATTTCAAATCGGAAACGTGATTTGGCCAAACCAGTTTATCTTTTTCGATAGCAGCCAGCCAGGGAGCTTTGTCCTTATCCAATGAAACACTCATAACCGTGAATCCGGCATCTTTGTATTTATTGTACAAAGCAACCACATTCGGGTTTTCCTTGCGACATGGCCCACACCAGGAAGCCCAGAAATCAAGCAAAATCACTTTTCCTTTCAAATCTGATAAGGACAATGGTTTCCCGTTCACATCATTTTGAGTAAAGTTAGGAGCAGGTTTCCCGGAAGCCAGGAAATTTTGCTTGTCTTTTTGTGCTTTTAACTGATCGTAACTGTTCTTTGCATTCTGAACGCTTGGAGATGAAGGAAAAGCTGCCAGCAGTTGGTTTACAACAGCTTCATAAGTCGTGATTTCCTTATCGGTATCCAATGTGCTGATAACCGGAAGAAGTGCAGCCGAATTCGCATGTTCCGCTATGAACTTTTGTCTGTATGCCGCAAATTTGTAATATTCTGTTTGGTAATACTTGTTGATTGCATCCTGGTTTTCAGGAGTTGCTTTCATGGCATTGATAGCAGAATCTTTTTTGTGGTTGAAATACTGCATCTGACTTACAAATTCATTTAATGCAATACTCTCGTCAGATCCGCTGATCGTATGGAATGAATTGATGTTATTTCCGTCTGCATTGATCCGGATCGAAGATCCTTCTTTCAGGATAATATTGATATGCTGCGATCCCAAACGCAAAACATAATAATCCGCAACAGGAACTTTTCCCTTTAAGGTGTAATTTCCTTTTTTATCCAGTTTTCCATTGATGTAATCGACATAATGGGATCCATAAAACTGCGAGATCTTAATACTGTCTCCCTTGGTGTTGAAAATATTTCCACTGACTTCAACCTGTACCGGATTTTGACCAAAAGCAATTCCCGATAAAAGTGTTAAACAAAGAATCAATTGTTTCATGTAGCTATTTTTTTGCAAGTTGTTCTATCAATTTTTGTTCCAATTGTGCACCTCTTAATCCAACTCCCACAATGTTTCCCTCCCTGTTTAAAAGGACGGTATGCGGGATTCCCTGAATTCCGTAAGATGGAACAAGTGGTGATTGCCATCCCATCAGATCTGAAACATGATTCGGCCACACCAGTCCGTCTTTTGCGATAGCACCTTTCCATGCATCGGGATCCTGGTCCAAAGAAACAGAGAATACTTCAAATCCCTGGCTGCGGTATTTTTGATACATGCGTACCACATTCGGGTTTTCCTTGCGGCAAGGAGCACACCAGGAGGCCCAGAAATCGATCAGGACCACTTTCCCCTTTAAAGAAGATAAACGTAATTCTGTTCCGGTCGGATTCTTCAATGCAATTTCAGGAGCAGTCATCGACCCGGAAGTGAAGCGTTGGTAGTTTTGATATTCGGCATCAATTGCGGCAACCTGTTGGGATAGCATTCCTGTGATCGGTGAATCAGCATAATTTCGCTGAAAGGCAGTTTCTATTTTTCGCAAATCCTCCAAATTTTCCGGATCCCAATTTGCAAATCCGCCTTCTGCAGGCATAATCAGGTTTACCAGGATAATATTTACTGGGTTTCCCGGATCCTTGCGGATTTGTTGTCGGGTGAATTTCTCAATAGGTTTTTTCAATCGGGCAAACGCCTCCAATTGTTTTGATTCGTCTTTGATTTTTGGTAGTTCTTCCATCTGCTTTTTAGCAAAATCACTGAATAGTACCATGTATTTCGTTAAAGGTTTTGCCCATTTTGTACCGGAGAATGATGGGGTAATGGCAAAAGTTTCCTTTGTTGCATTCAAAACCACCTGGTCGTTTACATCCATCGGGATGATTACTGCATTCTTACTGCCTTCACCCAATGAAAGGGAGTAAATTCCCATTCCCGGGATGTTTCCATCCAATTTAAAATTTCCGGAAGCGTCTGTTGTTGTTTGAGCAACGGAAATAACCCCTTGCTGGGATTGTGCTTCCATTTTTAATTTTTGATTGGCAGCACCCTTTATTTGACCTTCAATGTGAAAGTTGTTCTCCAAACCGGTTTCTTCATCCAAAGAGCTGTCTCCACATGAAGCAAGAAGGAATATCCCTAAAAAAAATACACTAAAAAAAGAAAAACGATTCATCAAACGGTTTGTATTAATTCGCGCAATAATGCGTTTGTAGTTTTCGGATCAGCTTTACCACCGGAAGCTTTCATGATTTGCCCCATGAAAAATCCGGTTAGTTGGTTTTCTCCAGCTTTAAAACGGGAAACCTCTTCCGGGTGTTGCCCGAAAACTCCTAAAATAACTTCTTTTAACGAGTCAGCATTGGATTCCTGAATGATATTCAAAGAAACTGCCAATTCGTCGATCTGCGCATTCGGGGTCTCGATCAATGCGGGAAAAAGCTTTTGTGCTGCTGCGGAATTGGAAACTTTACCGTTTTCGATCAGGTTGATAATTCCTGCAATTTGTTTCGCTGAAACAGGTAAATCTTCGATTTCTAAACCATTTTGGTTCAGGTATGATTTCACTTCACCCATGACCCAGTTCGCTGCCGATTTATAGCTTTTGGTATTTGCGATCACTTCTTCAAAGAACAAGGCAATGGATTTGGAATCTGTCAGGATTGCCGCATCGTAATCAGAAAGCTTTAAATCTTGCGTGTATTTTGCGTACAATTCTCTTGGAAGAGCAGGCATTTTTGCTTTGACCTGGTTTACATACGTTGCATCGACCACGATCGGCTGCAAATCCGGCTCCGGGAAATAACGGTAATCATTAGCTGCTTCTTTGCTTCGCATAGAAATTGTGATTCCTTTCAAGGCATCAAAACTACGCGTTTCCTGGGAAATTCGTTCTCCGTTTTCCACTGCTGCAATCTGGCGTTCTACCTCGAATTCGATCGCACGTTGTACATTCCGAATCGAGTTCATATTTTTCACCTCGACCTTTGTCCCGAATTCAGCGGCACCTTTTAAACGAACAGAAATATTGGCATCACAGCGAAGAGAACCTTCTTCCATATTGCCATCACAAATATCGAGGTAACGCACTAATCTGCGCACTTCTGTCAAATAATTATAGGCTTCCTGGCTTGAACGGATTTCCGGTTCGGAAACGATTTCCAAAAGTGGTGTACCGGCGCGGTTCAAATCCACTAATGTATCGTACAGGTCCACGTCATGGATTGATTTACCTGCGTCTTCTTCCATGTGGATACGTGTTAACCCAATTGATTTTTCCTGTCCGTCATCACCTTTGATCACAATGGCACCACCGGTACAAATAGGAGTTGTATCCTGTGTGATCTGGTATCCTTTCGGAAGATCGGGATAGAAATAATTCTTACGCGCAAAATGCTGGTGCTCCGCAATCGTACAGCCACAGGCCAAACCCAGTTTAACAGCAAATTCGATTGTTTTTTTATTCATCACAGGCAATGTTCCCGGATGGCCCAGCGTAATTACACTCACATTGGTATTCGGGTGCGCCCCGTATTCGTTGATATCCGAAGAATACGCTTTGGTTTTGGTCAGCAACTGAGTGTGGACCTCTAAACCAATAACAACTTCGTATTTATCTCTTATATTCATTCTTTTTGGATTTTCAGATTTTCAGATATTCGGATTTTCGGACTCAGACTTTAATGTTACAGGACAATCTATTCGTTAGTCTGAATATCTTAAAATCCGAATATCTGATTATCCAAATTAAATTTTCGAAATCAATTCACGCATGATCAATGTCATTTTCGGCTCTTGTCTGCTAGCCACATCGATTACATCCTGTAAACTCACTTTCTGAATTTTTCCTGGAACCCCTAAATCAGTAATAATCGAAATAGCGAAACATGGGATTTCCATATGACGTGCAACGATTACTTCAGGAATAGTTGACATTCCGACAGCATCTGCTCCAATTGCGCGAACATAACCATATTCAGCAGGAGTTTCCAATGTAGGTCCCGTAAGTGCTGCATATGTTCCAACTGAAACCTTGATATCGTTATCAGCCGCGATCTGTTTCGCAACCGCGATCATTTGGTGATCGTACGGCTCACTCATATCCGGGAAACGAGGCCCCAATTCATCAATGTTCTTACCAATTAACGGATGAGCAGGGAACAAGTTGATATGATCGTCCAAAATCATGATCTCACCAACTTCGAAATCCGGGTTTACACCACCGGAAGCATTACTTACGAACAGGCGCTCAATTCCTAATAATTTCATCACCCGAACCGGGAACGTTACTTGTTGCATGTTGTAGCCTTCGTAATAGTGAAAACGCCCTTGCATAGCAACGACCTTTTTTCCACCCAAATTTCCGAAGATCAATTTCCCGGAATGGCTTTCTACCGTAGAAACCGGGAAATGAGGAATCTGTTCGTAAGGAATTTCATCGATTACCTCGATCTCCTTTACCAATCCGCCAAGACCTGTTCCTAAAATAATACCGATTCCCGGTTTGATTTGTGTTTTGCTGTTGATGTACTCAGCAGCTTCTTTCATTTGCTCTAACAACATAATTTTCAAGTAACGCTTTAAAATCTTCTTCTCTATCTATTTTTAACGAAATGCTTTGGACAAAAAACGGGATGTTGCTTGCAGAAATGACATCCTGCCACTCTGCGAAACGGACCGCGTCTTTTTCAGTTGTAACTACCGCACATCGTTGGTTTGCAAAAGTAGCAACTTTTTGCTGAATTTGTTGAATGTCGGCAAGCGTAAAGCTGTGATGGTCCGGGAATTTAATTGCTTCAACGCGATACTTTTCAGCTAAAAAACGATATAGCGGTTCGGGTTGTGCAATTCCGGTAACCAAAATTAATTGGTCGAAAGATTCCCAGGTAGCACCAAAAAGTCCTGTTAATTCACCGTAAACAACTTCGCTAAAGAAAATATGTTCTGCTTTTAACGGAATTTTTTTTCTGAACGGGGTCTTCTCCTTTTCTGAAAGTTGTTTAGGGCATTTAGTAATCAGGGCAATATCTGCACGTTTCATTCCTGCTCTGGGTTCGCGAAGATTCCCGGCTGGGAAAACAAAATCTCTGAAAACGGGCCGTTCATAGGTCATTAGTAAGATATTCAGACCTGCCTTAACAGCCCGGTGTTGGAACGCATCGTCCAAAATAATCAATGAATCTTTTTGATGTTCACGGATCCAATCCACCCCGGTTTGACGTTTCTCGGCCACTACTACCGGAATTTGGTGATTAAAATTTGTCCAGTACATCATTGGTTCGTCGCCAATTTCACTTGCGGTACTGGAGGGGGTTGCTACCTGCAGACCTTCTGTTTTTCTCCCGTAACCACGTGATAGAATGACCGGCCTGTTTTTTTCGAATAGTTTCGCAACGTAAGCAGTAAGTGGTGATTTTCCTGTTCCACCAACAGTAATATTACCAATACAAATGGATGCTCCCGGAATGGATTTTGAGTTGAAAAGCCCGATACTGTAAAACCAATTTCGCAGACCCACAATTAAACTATAGATCCAGGAAAAAGGAAGTAGAACAATTCGCAATGTATACATGAAGGTAAAGATAATCTAAATCCTGTATTCTACCTGAAACAGTGAAGGGAGCACTTAAAGGCTCCCTTCTTTCATTGAAACAATGGACGGACTGTAATTACATCCATTTAGAAACAAATCGATTGAATTCTTCGCGTAACTCAGCAAATACTTTCTCAAAGGTTTGAATCTCTTCTTTTTCGGCTTGATGATAAGTGACTTTTCGATGATCTGTTGCCATCGGATTTTTATTTACATTATCCTGAAGGTTGTCTTCTGAAATAGTAATCTTGTGATTTATTTCATCAATAGTATTTCGATGTATGATGAACTGGTTCTGAAATTGCTCAACTAATGCAAGAACATCTTTGTGATTATTTTTTTCTGCAATTTCTTCCAAGCGGTTTCGAAGTATCTTGATTTCGTCTTTGTAAAAAGCTAATTTGTTAGACCATTCTATATTTTCTTCGTGTTGCTTATATATAAATTCCTTTTGACTCATGGTTTTAATTTTTTTTGCAATTATTTGTAAACCAAAAGTAGGAGGAAGGTACTCAGGGAAATATGATTTAAATCAGTGGGACAGATGATTTTATCGGCCTGGTTTAAAGTAAGTAGCGAAATTTTCCAGTTTCATACGGTCTGTTAATTTTGCGTTCATGACATTGATATCCATTCTTACTCCTTATCGCAATGCCGAAAAATACATTCGTGAAACTGCCTTGTCGATCCTGACGCAATCACACGCGAATTGGGAGTGGATCCTGGTGAATGATCACAGCAGTGAAAATGAATTGGAAGTAATAGCCGATTTATTGAGCGATCCGAGGATTATACTGCTGGAAAATAACGGTTCAGGAATTGTTGATGCACTTTGCACTGCATTCGCTCAGGCGAGGGGAGAATACATTACGCGGATGGATGCGGATGATCGGATGCCAGATTTCAAATTAGCATCCATGCTGCAAGCCCTTCAAGCTGAACCCGGGATAATCGTTACTGGGAAAGTGAATTATTTCTCAGATGATACTTCAATTTCAGTAGGATACCGAACGTATGAAAAGTGGTTGAATGACCGGGTAGATCACCAGGATTTTTACAAGCACATTTACCGCGAATGTTCACTTGCTTCCGGGAATTGGATGATGCGAAAAACAGATTTGGAAAGGTGCGGAGGTTTTACAGATTTGGAGTATCCTGAAGATTACGATCTGTTGTTTCGCTGGTATGAAGCCATGTTTATAATCAAAGGACTGGATACAGTAACCCATTGGTGGCGTGATCACGATCTGAGAACTTCCAAAACGAGTATGCATTACCAGCAAAAAGCCTTTTTTTCCTTGAAGATTGATAGGTTCGTGAAGTTGGATTGGAATCAGGAACAACAATTAATCGTCAATGGTACAGGCCAGAAAGGACGCTTAACTGCAAAAATACTGATAAAGCAAAAGATTCCTTTTTATTGGATTTCGCATGAAGCTGAAAAGTTCAGGGGAGGGATTTACGGTCATTCCGTTTCTGGTATTCATGAAATTCCGATATGCAGGCAAGCTCAAATTTTAAATACAACCCTGATTGCTGAAAAAGAACTGAAACTTGTTTACAAACATGCAATTTCTGAAATACACTTTTATCATTTGTAAACAAAAGAATGCGGAATAAATGAATGTATAACTTTCAATTTTCCCATTCTCCATTTTCAATTGCCTTGTCTATTTCGTATCTTTGATAATCCAATTCAATTGATCATGCAGGTAAAAGAGCTCGTTTCCTATTTAAATCAGATTGCGCCGTTTACGTACCAGGAATCCTATGATAATTCCGGTTTATTGGTCGGTGATCCGAAAGCGGAAATTAAAGGTGTTCTGGTAGCTTTGGATTGTATTGAATCGGTTGTGGATGAGGCAATTTTGCATGGAGCGAATGTCATTGTAACACATCACCCCATCATTTTTAAAGGCTTGAAACGAATTACCGGTGCAAATTACGTGGAACGTACCGTTTTGAAAGCCATTAAGAATGATATTTGCCTCATTGCCATTCATACCAACCTGGATAATGTTCATTTCGGTGTGAACCACATTATCTCCGAAAAATTAGGGTTGCTCAATCTGAGAATTCTGAGTCCGAAGGCCGCAACAAATTACAAATTGGCCGTTTTTGTTCCACAAACTCATGCGGATTTGTTGCGTGAAGCCATGGCTAAAGCAGGAGCAGGAATGATCGGTTCTTATGATTCCTGCAGTTTTTCCATAGAAGGTGAGGGAAGGTTCCGTCCGGATACTGATGCAGTTCCCTTTATTGGAAAAGCAGGTGAACTGGAAGTCGTAAAAGAAGTGAAGATCGAAGTCATTGTTGCCGAGCATGCCGTTTCGGCAGTTCTACATGCAATGAGGGCAACACACCCGTATGAAGAAATTGCCTATGATTTGATCGGCCTGACAAATACCAATGAATACATCGGAAGTGGGATGATCGGGAACCTGGAGCATGGAATGGAAGCAATGGAATTTTTGCATTTTGTCAAAAGAACATTTCATTGCGGCACGGTCCGGTACACAAACCCAACGAAATCAGTTGTCAAAACAATCGCTGTTTGCGGTGGGGCGGGTAGTTTTTTGTTAAAGGATGCAATCCGTGCAAAAGCGGATGTTTTTATCACGGGAGACTTTAAATACCATGAATTTTTTGATGCGGAAAATCATTTAATGATTGCAGATATTGGTCATTTTGAATCAGAACAATATACTTCTGAATGGTTAGTAGCACAAATGAAGAAAAAATTTACTAATTTTGCGGTTCGTTTAACGAGTGTAAATACGAATCCGATAAATTATCTCTAAAGTATGGCTGCAAAAGCAAGTACAAAAGAAACAACAGTTGCTGAAAAGTTGGACGCATTGTATGCGTTGCAAAAGATTGATTCTCAAATCGATAAAATTAGAACCGTACGTGGTGAATTGCCTTTGGAGGTTCAGGATTTAGAAGACGAGATCGAAGGTTTGGAGACTAGAATCAAGAACCTGCAAGAAGAAGCGAAAGAACTGGAAACTGAAGTTGCAGACCGTAAAATTGCAATGAAGGATGCTGAAGCTGCTATTGTAAAGTTCAAGGATCAACAAAATAATGTACGAAACAATCGTGAGTTTGAATCGTTGGCGAAAGAGATCGAATACCAGGAGCTGGAGATCAAATTGCACGACAAACGCATGAAAGAAGCTAAAATCAAAATTGCTTCCAAAAAAGAAGTATTAGATGAGGCGAAAGAGCGTTTGGATTTGCGTAAAGGCGATTTGAAGGTGAAACAAGATGAGTTGAACGAGATCGTTGGTGAAACACAAAAAGAAGAAGAAGCATTAATCGCTCAATCTGAGAAAGCAAAAGCATTGATCGATGTTCGTTTGATTGCAGCTTATGATCGTTTGCGTTCAAATGCGAAAAACGGATTGGCTGTAGTAGGCGTAGATCGTGATTCTTGTGGAGGATGTTTCAATAAGATTCCGCCTCAACGTCAATTGGATATTGATACACGCAGAAAAGTAATCGTTTGCGAACATTGCGGAAGAATTTTGGTTCCTGCTGAAGTAGTAGAACAAGACTAAGATATCCACGAAGTGGTTGAAAGGGTTTGCGAAAGTGAACCCTTTTTTGTTTTTTTCATTCTCCCTTTGAGGGGAGATAAAAATTTCCTGCATTAGACATTCGGAATTCGAACCTTGAATTCATAATTCGCTCAAAATATTGAACGAAAAACCCAAACGAATACTTACTTTTGCACTTGAAAATTATCAATCCGTTTTTACATGGAAAAACTAGCAAAAGCTCTTTTCTCAATGAGGGCAATGGCAATGGGATTATTCATCTTCCTTTCCGCAATCGCAATAGCTACCTTTATAGAATCATATGAAAATACACAGGCCGCAAAATTGTGGGTATACAATGCCAAATGGTTTGAAATTTTGCTGGCTTTCCTATGTGTGAACCTGGTTGCGAACATTTTCCGTTACGAAATGTGGAAACGTGAGAAAATTGCAGTTTTCCTGTTTCACATTTCATTCATTGTCATTATTATCGGGGCGTGGATCACGCGATATGTCAGTTATGAAGGAATGATGATGATCCGGGAAGGTGCTGCTTCCAATATCGTTTATACTTCTGATCCTTATTTGTGGGTGAATGTAAATGATGGAAAGCGATACCAGTTAACAGATGATAAGAAGGTGTTCCTGGCAGAATCTTACCCCTTTAATTCTGCAGATATGGAGATTGAGTTTCCAAATCATGTGCCTGTTAGTATCGAATATGTTGGTTTTAAATCAAAACATATCGATACAATTGAGATTAACCCGAAATATAAAACGAGCGCGTTAGATATCGTTACGGATGGAATGAAATCCAATTACGTGATCAACAATGAAATTTTCTCGGTGAACGGAGTTCCTTTGGCTTTTTCAAAAAATTTGGTGAATGGGGTAAACATTTACCGCAAAAACGACACTTTACGTATAAGACCGAATATGCCATTGCAATACATTCCGATGAAGGAAATGCAGAAAGCACGCCAGAGCGGGATTGCTCCACCAGATTCGGTATTTGTAAAAGTAGCCCCGGGAGAAGAAGTTGTTTTTGCAACGACAACTTTGTACCAAATTGCCGGACAACAATTTGTGTTCAAGCAGGAAATTCCAAATGTTGGGAAAAAATTGGTCCCTTCAGGGAAAAGGGATGTCGGTTCGGATTACCTGACCGTAAAGGTGACTGATGGTTCCCATTCCAAAATAGTGCGCCTGGAAGGAGGTCAGAAAATGGTAGGTGAACCGGTATTCTTTGAACTAAACGGATTGAACTATCACCTGGAATATGGAATGAAGCGCATTAAAATTCCGTTCTATATGAAATGCAATGACTTTAGATTGGACCGGTATCCGGGATCAGATATGCCTTCTTCCTATGCAAGTGATTTGCAGGTGTTGGATACTGCCAATAATGAGTTCGGTACGAAACGCGTATTTATGAACCATGTACTGGATTATGGCGGTTACCGCTTCTTCCAGTCTTCTTACGATCCGGATGAGCAGGGAACGATTTTAAGCGTGAACCACGACTTCTGGGGAACGAATATTACTTATTTCGGGTATTTAATGATGTTTATCGGTATGGTGTTTAGTTTGTTTGCTCCAAGTTCCCGTTTCAGAGAGTTGATCGGAGTATTGAAAAAATCGAATGCAAAATCGGTGATCGCCCTATTGTTCACGGTATTTTCAGCCGCCGCTTATGCGCAGGATTCTTCCGAACATGTTCATGACCACGAACATAACCATGAGCACACTCACCAGCACGAGCAGGTCATGCCGGTTGCACCAGTGAAACCGGTAGTTTACTTTATTTCGGAAGCTCAAAGTGATGAACTGGCAACTTTGCTTGTTCAGGACAACCGCGGACGAATTATCCCTATGCATACGTTGTGTGATCAACTCCTGAGCAAATTATACAGATCCAATAAATACGAAGGGCGAAATGCTGTACAGACAATAATCAGTATGCACATGTACCCGGATTACTGGCTGGACCAGAAGGTAATCCTTGTTCCTATGGCGCTGTACGATAAATACAACCTGACGAAATACGCTTCTTTCCGTGAATTGACGGATGAAACCGGAAACTTTAAGTGGATCAATGATTACAATGCGGCTTTGCAAAAACCGGAAGGACAGCAATCAGAAGTACAGAAGAAGTTGATCAAGCTGGGAGAGAAGTACCAGGTACTGCTTGGTGTGATCAACTGGAATTATATGAAAATCATTCCGTTGAAAGGTGATAAAGCAAATCGCTGGTTTATGCCTTTCAACCAGGAATTAATGGCCCGTGACAGCGTTTCAAGCCGGTTGGCTTTGACCTATATCAGTTCTTTGAATGACGCTGCGAAATCCAATAATGATTTCTCCAAATCAACGAAGTTATTGAACGACCTGAAGAAATTGCAGCGTTCCATTGCACCTGCTTCTATTTTGCCGTCTGAATCACACGTGAAAATGGAGGTTTCGTATAATAAAATGGGAATTTTTAAGAATGCAGGGAATTCTTACATTTTGTTTTCGATGGTGTTGTTGATTATCTTCTTCATCCGGGTATTCTTCAATCCTTCGGATAAATCAGACCGTCGTTATTCTATTGTCAGTAAGGTCATTTTTGTACTGATGGCAATTATTTTCCTGTATCACGGAGCAGGATTGGTGATGAGAAGTATGATCTCCGGTCATGCTCCCTGGAGTGACGGGTATGAAGCAATGGTGTTCATTGCGTGGGTCATTGTTTTGGCAGGATTCCTTTTCTCGCGTACAAGCGTGGTGATTTTGGCTGCTGCGGCTTTACTGGCGTGGTTCTTTATCTTTGTTTCCCAGTTGAATTTGCTGGATCCTGAAATTACTCCGTTGCAGCCGGTATTGAAAAGCTACTGGTTGATGATCCACGTAGCGATCATTACAAGTAGTTACGGGTTCCTGGGGCTTGGATTCATTATCAGCTTTGTCAATATTATTCTATACCTGACAAGAAGTACGAAAAACGGTAAAGAAGCAACAAGAAATATTACCGTACTTACTGCGGTTAGTGAAATGACCATTACAATCGGATTGTTCATGTTGACTATCGGAACTTTCCTGGGAGGAATCTGGGCAAATGAATCCTGGGGTAGATATTGGGGCTGGGACCCGAAAGAAACCTGGGCCCTGGTTTCGGTATTGGTTTACGCCATTATTCTTCACTTTAGATACATTCCGGGCCTGAAAGGGAAATTTGCCTTCAATGCTGCAGCTATGTGGGGTTATTCAGCCATTTTGTTTACCTTCTTCGGTGTGAACTTTATTTTGGTTGGATTACACTCTTACGCAAACGGAGACGGTTCTGTTAACTTACCGGGTTATGTATGGATCACGATTGCAATCTTTTTAGCATTGACAATTATTGCAGGTCTTCGAAATAAAAAGTACCTTCAAGCTCAAAGAGAATTGTTATGAAACTGTATGATTTTTCATTGAATTACCTGGATGGCAAACCCATTGATTGGAATACTTTTAAGGGAAAGAAAGTGCTTTTGGTAAATGTTGCATCCCAATGTGGTTTAACACCGCAATACGCACAGTTACAAGAGCTGAACGAAGAATTCGGTGGAACTGATTTTGCGATTTTGGGTGTTCCATGTAATGATTTTGCAGGCCAGGAACCGGGAACCGCTGAAGAGATTGCTACTTTTTGTTCCACGAATTACGGAGTGAGTTTCCCGCTTTCGGAAAAGGTACACACAGTTGGAGAGAAGATCCATCCGATTTATGAATGGCTGAAAGAACAAACAGGTACGGAAGTAAGCTGGAACTTCCAGAAATACCTGATTGATCAGGAAGGCAAAATTGCAGGTTATTTTTCACCGCAAACAGAACCTGCCGATTCACATATATTAGATTGGATTAAAAAGTCATGAGCCAAATTGATGTACTAGCGATCGGGGCACACCCGGATGACGTAGAGCTATCCGCAGCAGGGACCTTGTTGAAACACCGGGCTATGGGTTATACAACCGGAGTGATTGATCTTACTCAGGGAGAATTGGGCTCAAGAGGCTCAAAAGAAATCCGTAAAGAAGAAGCTGAAGCTGCTGCAAAGATCCTGGGGCTTACAGATCGTGTGAACCTGAAAATGGCAGACGGTTTTTTCGAGCATTCAGAAGAAAACCTGCGTTTATTGATAGAACAAATCCGACGATTTAAACCCGGCATTGTTTTGTTGAACGCAATTTCCGACCGTCATCCGGATCATGGAAGAGGAAGCAAATTAGCTTCTGAAGCTTGCTTTTTGGCCGGTTTGCGCAGAATTGAAACTTCATGGGATGGCGTGCCTCAGGAAGCGCACAGGCCTAAAGCGGTTTATCATTACATCCAGGACCGTTACCTGAAACCGGATTTTGTAGTCGATGTATCGGATTTCGTGGAGCAAAAATTTGCTTCGATCAAGGCATACAAAACGCAGTTCTGGGATCCCAATTCATCCGAACCGAAAACACCGATTTCTGGAGAAGAATTCTTTGAATTTCTTCGGGGAAGAATGGCAGAATTCGGACGCAGTATGGGTGTCCGTTACGCGGAAGGATACACTGTCGAACGGGTGGTCGGTATCAATTCCTTATTTGATTTGAGATAAGGCTTCCTTTACATTTGCGATCACATCATTGAATTCTTTTGCCAACTCGGCATTGATGATCCCATCTTTAAAGTTTTCTCCAAAGCTTGGTAAGCTGAAATGTCCCAGAATATTTGCCGTATGTTTCGGAAAACGGTTTAAAGCAGCCTCCAAGACGAATTTTGCACCCAATTTTCCGGGTGAAGTTGAGATCAGCAACATCGGTTTATCATGAAATACACTATTGTTCAATCGGGAACACCAATCCAATGTATTTTTGAAAGCGGCAGAGTAACTTCCGTTGTGCTCAGTCATTGAAATGACCAAAAAGTCGGAATTTTCGATAATCTCATGCAATTCATGAGCTTGAACCGGATAACCTTCTTCTTTTTCTTTATCTACTGAAAATACAGGCATCTCAAAGTCGTTCAGATCGATCATATTGATCTCTCCTTCAAATTGATGAGCAGCAAAATGTGCAAATTGCTGATTGATAGAAGATTTACTGGTACTTGCTCCGAATGCTAATATTTTCATGATGTTTCTTTTGACGAAGGTAAATATAATCTGAAACTTAAAAGCTTCTTTTAGTTGCAGATTTTACAGTTTGAGCTGATTTAGGAAAGTGGAAAACTAAGTAGGAGTGCGGTTTCGAGGGGCATTCGTTATATAACGAAAACATGATATCATGATATGATGTTTTGTGAAATGAAAAGGGTCATCAGCGGCAACTGACAACCCTTTTCTTGCTATAAAACTAAACTAACAGAGAAAACTTCCTCGTAGCTTTCGCACTTACTTACTTAACAACGCTCAACTTAACAGTCTTAACCGCATCACCGGTTCTAACTACTGCGTAGTATAATCCCTGAGCAAAATCAGCTGCGTTGATTGTGAACTCATGTGTTCCAACTTCAGCATATTTATTACTTACTGTTTGCATTACTTGTCCGTTTGCATTCATTACAACCACTTCAATTGTGCTGTTTTGTGCTACATCAACAAATAATTTTGCATCTGAATTAGTTGGATTAGGGTATAGAGCAACACCTGCGATGGTTGAAACTTCTTTGATTCCTAGTCCTGTACTCATTCCAGTGAAATCTGCACCTGATAATAGTGGAGAACTTCCAGCCGGACGGTAATCGGGAGTCAAATAGTTGTATGGTGTAGTTAAGATTCCTGCCGTAGAAACCAATGAATCATTATTATTTGCATCGAACCATGCTATGATGTCAAAAGTACTTCCTGAATTTCTTTCAGTTACCTTACCAGTAACGTTACCCGCAACGATGTTGTTTTTGTAGAGGATCAAACCATTTGTAGCATTTCCCTCACAAGCAGATCCGTCAATGTGAATTCCTCTTTGGAAATCCATGAATACAGAATTACGGATGTCGATAGCAGAGTTACGACGGATACGAGCTCCACGACGGTAACCGGCAGCGATTGTGTTTGCAGTATTTCCGCGGTATGGCCCGATTGCAGTAATATTAGAGAATGTAGCGTTTGTTTGCGGGTTGTTTGTAGAACCAGCAGCGTCGTTATCTGATTCAAATCCTTCTGAAGTAGAAACGGATGGGTTGTCAGCGATATTCGGGTCACGAACGATCAATCCGAACTGTACATTTCCGGAGAATCCATAATCAGTATCAAAATCATCATCTAAGTTTCTGTAAGAAACCAAATGACGAGCATTTACAGTTCCACCGAACCATTCATAAGCATCATCATTGGAAAAAGATACCTGAATATATTCCAATTCTGTTGCTTTACCAATTGAACCAAACGTAATTCCGTTGATTTCTTTATCCGTTTGGTATGCATATCCAGGGAATTCAACACGAACATATTTCATTTTTCCTGAATTATCATTGTTATCAGGAGCCATTCCACCTCCAAACTCAGTATCTGCTGTCGGAGCCAATCCTTCGATGTTTGCGATACCGTTTGTTTGGTTGTTAGCAGCTTTTCCTAAAAGGATAATCCCACCCCAGTCGCCTGCTGCACGGGAACCTGCAGCCTGGTTAGATGTAAATACAATTGGAGCATTAGCTGTACCAACTGCCATCAATTTTGCACCTTTCGTAATAAACAAACCTGAACCTTGAACCGCTTTATCACCCATGATGATTGTTCCTGGCTCAATGGTTAACGTCGCGTTGTTTTTTACATAAATCTGACCTTGTAACAAGTAAACATTTCCTGCAGTCCAGGTAGTGTTTGCTGTAATGTTAGCAGTGATCGTTTGAGTTGGAGAACCGTAGTTGGTGTTTTGTGGGTCCCAGTTTGCCCAACCTTCTGTCCACATTGTTGTTGGAGCCGGAGCAAATGCTCCACGGTAAGTTGTTTCGTAAAAGTCCTGTCCGAATGCTGCCAAAGTTCCTAGACCTGCGAACAATGCACTTAAGTAAATTTTTTTCATTTTTCGTTTTTTTTCTCGGTACAAAATTGATTTACTAACCTTGTTCTATCCTTTACTTTAAGTTACGATTCAGGTAAATAAATGTTAAGTTCATTTTAAGTGATGTAGCGATAATTTAATATTGAGGATCGATTCAGTATTGATTAGTTCAAACCCATAGATACATAGGACACATAGTTTTGTTTATCATAACTGCGTTATAAATCGAATTCTTTGAGTGTAAAATATGTTCTTGTAGTTGTTGTCTATGTGAATTATGTGTGCTATGTGATTATTTAGTGAAAGCAATATGGAGGAAAAAAGAAAAGCCACCCGTATCACGGGTGGCCCTTCAGGCATCATTTGATCTTACAACCGGAAGCTCACGGAAGCACTGAATGTTCTTCCGAAGTTTGTCTTCCATACTTGTTGATCGATGTCTTTATCATATCCTTTTTGATTGTTCTTGTCTCCTACGAAAACCGTATTGAAGAATCCGTTCATTCCTTTTGACTCGGATCTTGCAGTAGAGCTGTTTTGATAGAAAACCTGGTCTTGTGCAAGGATGTTCTGGATGTTCAGTTTGAACTGAGCACGACCCTTCATAAATGATTTGGTGATTTGCAAATCAAGGAAAGTTCTTGCCTGTTCCCACAGATCCGGTTCGTTTACGTTTCCTACAATGGAAATGCGCTGTCCTACACGGTTTACGTTCAATGCAACTCCCCATTGGTTACGCAGATTATCGTAACGGATTCCTGCGTTGAATACATAAGGAGACTGGCCTTGAAGCGGTCTGGAATCTGCAACACTTCCTGCCACGCTTGATACGTCTACTTTTGAACGGATAATAGACAGGTTGGAGTATACTGTTAAATCATCAAAGAATGAGGAAGTATCCAGGCCAAAGATTGTTGATACCAATGAACGTGCTTCTAATTCTAAACCGTAGTTTGTAGCAGAAGGTACATTCTGGAATGAAATTTCATTTACTACATCCGGGCGGGATTTTTGCTCGATCGGGTTGATGAAGTTCTTATAGAAAATCGTTGCTGAGAACAATTGACCTCTTCCCGGGAATGTTTCATATCTCAGGTCCAGGTTATGGATCAAGGCACGTTTCAACGTATCATTTCCCGAAACTACGAAGTTGGTAGTGAAATCATAGAATGCAAATGGAGCCAGTTCGCGGTATTCCGGTCTGTTCAATGTCTGAGAGTAGCTTAAACGGACATTGGTTCTTTTGTTTGCTTCGAAAATAGCATTGATCGATGGAAGCACATCCATTTTTTTGGTATTGATCTTCAATTCCGTGTTGTTATCTCTCAAAGCATTCAATGTCTGTTGGAAGTATTCGGCTCGTACACCATAAATGAAACGGAATCTTCCGAATCGGTTATCCAACTGAAGGTAAGCTGCATTCAATACAGACTGTGCATCATACTTGTCTGAGAATTTGGTACCATCTGTTAGTTTGAAACCTCCTTTTCCGGGATTCCCGTTTTCTCCAGGGGCAATTAACCCCATATTCTCGGCAGCAAAGATCGAGTCTTCCGGTAAATACAGTAAGTTTTCGTCGAATTGAACACTTCCACCCGTTACACCGTAACGTGTATATCCTAATTGGCGTGCGTCGAATTTTCTCGTACGGACCTGGTTGTATAAACCGATCTTGAACTCACTTTTGAATTTTCCGAACAAGTCTGTTGCGTAAGAGAAGTCCAAACGCTCGTTGATAGAACTTTCTTTGTTTTCAGAGAAGAACATTCCTCCGCCGTAGCTTGGACCAACGTTCGTGAATGAAATATTTGCAACGTATTGAGTATCTCTTGGGTTCGGGTTGCTTGGGTCGATCATGTATTTGTTACGCGTATAGATCGAACGGCTCAAATTCGGAACGGAACGGTGTACATTGCTATAACCTGCCAACCAGTTTACTTTAAGCCCTTTCAGTCTCAAACCGTGTTGTCCTTCCAATTGTCCGGAATAAACCTGGTCTGAAGTAAACCAACGTGCATTCGATCTCAATAAGTTCGGATTGGATTCCAACGGATTGATTTCTCCTGTTCTGTTGATCAATTTATCAGAAGAGTTGATACTGTAGATATTCTTAAAGCTGATTGTGTTTCTTTGATTGATCTTGAAAGCGAAGTTCATTAACGCTCCTGCCAACAAGTTAGTAACGTTATTATGATCTAAGTAATCGTAATCAATTTGAGTGGATTGCGTGGAATTGGGGTCCGTACTGTTTGAGTAACCACGACGAACCGTTTCGCTGTAGCTGAAGCTTCTGCTGTAGGTCAACGCTGTGATCATTCCCAATTCACGTTGGTTTAACGGATCTTTCCCGAATTTCTTATTGAAACCTGCAGAAGCCTGAACACTTAAATTTGGTAAGAATTTACTCTCTGTAGTAGCCCAATTCGTAGAAACGTTTTGAGCCAATTTTGCCTGCTCGTGAATGTTTAAAGGATATTCTTTTTGTCCTGGAACTGCAGAAGGAATTGCACGTGTTCCGTCATCAATCCCTAACCAGTCCATTTTTCCTCCTTTATAGGAAGTACGGTCTTTAAATGTTGTAATAGTGTTAACCCCTGTTCCTACCTGGAATGAAACAAAATTCTTTTCAGGAATACTTTTCGTATTGATCTGGATCAATCCACCTGCAAATTCTGCCGGTTGGTCTGGAGTAGCTGATTTGGTAATGGTCAGGTTGTCCAGCATACTGGATGGGAACATATCGAATGAGAATGCTTTTCTGTCGCTTTCCGAACTTGGAAGCGGAGATCCGTTTAGAAAGGCAGCATTGTAACGGTCGTTCAAACCACGGATTACTGCAAATTTATTATCCTGGATACTTGCACCACTTACCATTTTCAATACATCACTGGTATTGCTTGCGGTAGATTTTTGGATCGATTGGCTGGACATCACGTCACCGACGCTGATTGCATTTTTTTGAGCCAATACCACTCCCTGGTCTGTATCTGTAATACGTTTTGCAGATACAACGATCTCACCGATGGAAGTACTGTCTTCACTTGGTGGTGACATCACAACATCGATGTTTGTAACTTCTCCTGATTTAACCTGGATACCATTTACAATTTGAGTTGGCATTCCGGCATACACAATTTTGATAGTGTAAGTTCCTTTTTCCAATTTGTCGAAATTGTAAATACCTTCGATGTCAGACAGGATGCGTTTTGTTTGTTCAACCAATTCCACCTGCGCAGAAGGAAGTCCTTCTCCGGTTTCGGAATCGATTACTTTTCCTTGAATTACTCCGGTGTTTTTGTCTTGCGAAAATGCAAAACCTGCTATCAATAATGTAACAACGGAAAGAAATATCTTCATAGCTTTAATTTTGCCACAAAGGAACAGCTACAAGATTATTCTAAATTAAGTGTAAAATTATTGGATTGTGAGCCTTATGTAAATAAATTATGAAGCCGGTTAACATTTAGTTAATATAAAACTAAAAGGATTTTGTCTTGACTCAAAAGTACGACTTATTTTAATAAATCTCTTCAATGATAAACTGCTGATTGTTAAACGAAACCTGGTCGTTTTTCTTTTTATGCAACAATAACTGTCCGAGTGGTGCTCCCAATCCAATCCCGATAACAGCTTTCCCGTTAAATGAACTGTTGCCGATCGGGATCCCGATTAAAAACCATCCTTTATTGGTTTGAACAAGCGCTCCCGCCTGAACATGGTCCATTTTGTCTGCAGACAGAGTGGCAATTAAACTTTTTAAACGTTGTTGTTCATTCAATTGCGTACTTAGTTTTGTAAGTTCCTGTTGTGCCATTTCCCGCGACGTTTCAAATTTATCCCCGGCCGAACTTTTACTGTCTTCAGCAATCCCTTTTTGCAGATCAGCGATATCTGTTTGCAAATGGGCAATTTTTTCGGAAATACCAGCAGATAAGTATTGGAAGAGTGCTTTTTTGTTCATATAGAGAGTTCAAACGGGTTCAAACAGTTCAAAAAAGTTCAATGTTTTAGCTCTTGAACTCTTGAATAATTGAACTATTCATATACAATGAAATGCTTATTAAACAATTCGACCAGTTGCTTTTTGACACTCTCCTTGGAAAATTGCATACCGAAAGTGCGCAGGAAGTCTTTGTCAAATTCGAATTTTCCATTCATCATGTCTAAAAGAGCATGCTTTAAGTCGGCGATATTGTTGTGTTCGATCTTAACGCCCAATGCATCAGTCATATTTGCAGCAATTCCTACGGGTGTTGAAATGACAGGAGTTCCGGTCAACCAGGCTTCTGCAATCACAATACTGAATGTTTCGTATTCCGATGTCAGGATCAAAGCGTCGTGTTCCCTTAACAATTGACTGACTTCTTCCCATTCACAGGGGCCGACAAAATTGATGGCATCCCTGCAGCTGTTTAATTTCAGCCATTTTTCCCACTCATCCGTATTCTGATCGGAAACAATGGTTAAACTGATCTTTTTTCCGGATTCCAGGTATGCATTTAAAAAACCATCAAAGAGTAAATCCGGGTTCTTGGTATTCTTATCCAGTGTAGAAATGTGTATGAATTTTGTCCGGTGAAGCGGATTGGTATCTCTTAATGTGAACAGATCTTCGTCAACAAAATTGGGAATGACCTGGATCTTGGTAGTAGGGAAGAACGGTTTCATATCTGTTCTCAAAACGTTTGAGACAGCAACAATTTCGCTGGCATGCCTGCTTCCGCGTTTAATTACTTGCTGATGAAGGGAAATAAAGCTTTTAAAGAGCTTTTTACGGTAATATGATCCATGTTCCATCACAATTAAAGGAGCGTGAAAATAGCGTTGTACACGTGCAAATTGCATCGCTCTCGGAAGAAATACATGCGCAAAGATCAGGTCAATATGGTCCAATAATCCCAGGCCCTTTCGTAGGGCTTTTCGCTGGAGCCACCAATGAACGAAACGGTTCTTGGAAATATGATGATAAATACGAATAATGCGCAGGTTATCTGTTTGCTGATCATCTACTTCAATGGAGCTGCAATTTTTGTCGCCCATTGTGTGAAGTACCGTGACTTCATACGTATCTGAAAGCAAGTGCGCAAATCGTTCTACAAAATTTCCGGCATATGGATCTACACGTGTCGGAAACCAGGAACTCATAATTAGAATATGTCTTTTTGTGTCGGACATAGGCTAAATTTAGCGCATTTTTTCACTAATTACGTATGACCCGGAAAGTTTTTGCGCGATTTTCTTTACGAATTGTGAGAAAATAAACTCCTGCTTGTAAATTTTTCAAAGAGATTTCGTCTCCAATCTGTTGAAACGGAACAGATTGTCCCTGCTGGTTTTTTAGTTCAATTTTTTCGCTTCCATTCAGGTCCGAAATATGAATTAACCCATTTGTCGGATTTGGTGAAATTTGGATCATCTCCAATGATTGATCTTCAACACCTGCAACACAGGTTAAACGATTCATGTATTGCCAGATCGTATCGTTGTATTGGGTTCCAACTAAACTGTTTCCCATGGTACTTCCCATTCGGATCAACACCAATCCCTCTGAAGGCACCACATTGATGATCTGGGCGTTTTTTCCTTCTGCCGCATACATATCTGCCGGTGCATTGGGACATAATTCTCCCGGGAAAACAAATTGTGATTGTGGAATCATAAAAGAAGTTTTTCCGTTTAACCAGGTCAGGTATCCGTAAGAATTATTTAATGATTGACTGCTGTTCCGCATTTCGTTTAAATAGGTTATATCAGGAAGGACCGGTGTTCCGTTCCAGTAACCGTCTTGTGAAAGTAATAATCCGAAACGTGCCATCCCACGTGCTCTTGAAGCAAAAATATTGTTATATCCTACTTGAAGGTACATGCCGGTCAACCCGATCTTGGAAGAAATTTTTTGGTTCACCCAGGCATTCAGAGTCATTCCTGTCGCAGATTCAATGACCGAATCAAGTAAAGTGTAAGGGCCGTTGTGATAAGCCCAGCGTGTTCCGGGAGCTGCCTTGTAAATCAAACAGGCCGGATCTGTACAGTGAATATCGGGTACGTCGTCATCCAAACCGCTTGTCATGGTCAATTGATGTTTGATGGTAATAGCACTTTCCTGTGCCAGGGTCAAACTGGTCCAGCCAGTTCCCAAATAGTTGCTGGTCGGATCATCAATGTCCAGGAATCCTTCATGTTGCGCAATCCCGACAGCATAAGCGGTCAAAGTCTTGCCAGCTGAGTTCCAAACGTAAAAACTGTCGGCTGTGAAGGTCCCAAAGTATTTTTCCAAAACAATTTTTCCGTCTTTTAATACAATGAATGCTTTGGAATCGGATGCTTCCAGCCAGTCATACATGTTGTTGATCGAGTCCTGGCACCACCCCAGTGTTGCCGGATCAGTTGTAGACCAGGTATTCCCGGTTAAGGGTGGGAAATATGTTTGTGCCTTCAGGCTTGAAAAGCCAAGGGAAAATATTATTAGGAGTAAGGTGTGTTTCATAAAAAAGAATTTCCTGTAAGATAACACTTTTTACCAAAGGTTTAAACCAGGACTTTTGCGTAAATGGCTTCGAGTTGTTCGATAGCAAAGTCAATTTCTTCCTTAGTGGTGTATCGCGAAAAAGAAAAACGTGCATTCGGTCGGGAATTGTCAGCCTGGATCCCTTCCAGTACATGAGAACCTTTCGTCGCTCCGGAAGAGCAGGCTGAACCACCGGAGCAGGCCACACCTTTCAAATCCAGGGTAAACAATAGCATTCCGGACTTCTCCGTAGGGGGCAGACATACGTTTAATACAGTGTACAAGCTTTTTTCAGGTGCTGTCTCCCCGTGGAAAGTAACATCTGAAAGTGTTGATTTCAGACGTTCTATCATGTAGGTTTTTAATCCCTGGACATGTGCCTGGTGCTCTTCTAAATGACTGTAAGCCAATTCGATTGCTTTTGCAAGCCCCACAATCCCGTAAACGTTTTCTGTTCCTCCGCGCAATCCTCTTTCCTGTGCACCACCGTGAATCAAAACATCCGTTTTAATGCGTTTGTTAGCATATAAAAAACCAATTCCTTTTGGTCCGTGGAATTTATGCGCAGCACAGGTAATGAAATCGATACCCAATTCGTTCAGATTAAAGGCATAATGCCCCATGGTTTGAACCGTATCAGTATGAAAATAAGTGTTGTATTTTTTGCAAAGCACACTTACTTTTTCAATCGGGGTCAATGTCCCGATCTCGTTGTTTGCATGCATTAATGAAACCAAAGTCGGCTTTTCGTCTTTCAGATAAGCTTCCAGTTCATTCAGGTCTATATTTCCTTTAGAGTCTACTTTTAACCAACAGGCTTCGATGTTTTCACGCTCCGCCAAATGTTCGATCGTATGGCAAACTGCATGGTGCTCAATTGTTGTCGAAATAATTCGTTTGACTCCTAATTGGTAAACAGCTGTATTCAATGCGATGTTATCCGCCTCTGTTCCTCCTGATGTAAAGATCAATTCATTTGGAGAACAATTTAATTGTTTTGCAATGGAACGTCTGGAAGTCTCGATCAATGCTTTGGTCTGTCGACCATAGAAATGCGTAGAAGAAGGGTTTCCGAATTCATTTTGTAAAACAGGGATCATCGCTTCAGCAACTTCTTTTGCAAGTGGCGTAGTTGCAGCATTGTCTAAATATACTCGCATCGATTTTTTTATTGCAAATGTAATAGATTAAAAGGAAGAAAAACACTAATCTTTTCCAAGTAGGAACCGAAATGTTTCCTTTCCTTGGGGAGCTAAAAGCAAGTTTGACAAGAGTAAATGAGTCCGCTCCAATCTTTTTTCAGTCGATTTTGCTGTTGAAACATGGTTTAGAATGTAGCGTTTCATTCCGGGAGTAAGGGCGTCAAAACGGTCTTTTGATTCCGGGACCTGGATCCAGTATTCGATAATTTCCTCCGCGATGGGAACTCCGAATTCGGATTCGTCTTTTTCCAGTTGAACTGTCACAGCATCTCCCAAAGTCTTCCCGATCTTTTTCAAACGGCCTTTTTGTACAGTAATTAAACCGCTTCCTTCTCCAAGAGCCAGAATTCCTGCCTGCCATTGGATTTTGGAATCCAGGGTAATAATCAGTCGCTGGTTAAAATCACCTTTTTCTTTTCTGCCGGGAAGCTGTGCCAGGATATCCGGAGTAATTTCTACGAACCAGTAGTTGAGATAATCGAGTGCTTTGATGTCTGTTTCAAATTCAATCATAGTCATTCTTGGAAGCACAAAGATAGGGAAGATCAATGAACCACATAGTGCACAGAGACTACATAGATCATAACCCATTTAATAAAGATTCATGCGGGTATAGATTAATCAATGAAATCCAAAAACTATGTGCTCTATGTATCTATGTGGTTACAACAAAAACGCGAGCAGAGCGAAACAGCAAATTGTAGTTTGAAATCCTGTATTCGGTATTCGAATCAAATTAACAAAGCTATGTGCGCTATGTATCTATGTGGTTACAACAAAAACGCGAGCAAAACGAAACAAGAGAAAGCATTGTTTTCGATAAATATCTGCAATAGCAGATTACCACAAGCTTGAAATACCAATAACCTCAATCTATCTCTGAGTAACAATAAAACTTCGTGTTCTTCGTGTATTTTGCGGTAAGAAAGCAGCGAAGCTGTCAATTAGTGCATCAAACCAATCTATATATGAGCTATGTGGTAAAAAAAGCCCCTGATGATGTATCAAGGGCTCTTCCTCTTATTCAACCGTGAATCCTGTTTTTTGAGCGGTAGCAACTAACGATTCAATGATTGCCGATCCAAGATCTTTTTTCGCATCCGATTCACTGATTTTCTTCATTTCCTCGGCGATATATTCTTCCCGTTTTTTGGAAAGCTCTCCGATTTTGTTCTGATATCTGGTCCGGTCTGCTTTTTTGTTCTCTATATACTTTGTTTGTTCCTCTTTGGATTTTCCTTTCAATTCTGCAGGCAGGTCTTCCACACGAATGCTGTCCAGCATCACATTTCCCTGTTCAATGCCATCAACTAAATCCCAGTTGGCATTTTTGTAATTCGATTTCGATTTGGCAGAAGCTCGTTCACTCATAACAGCGTATCCCTTTGAACGGGCATTTTGATCTTCTTCTGCCTGTTTGTTGGAACGGTAAGAACCTTCTTTCCCATATCCGATGTACGTTTTGTTCAACGAATCATTCACCGTAATGATTTCCTTGTCATAAGGTGTATCGATATGTCTGATTTCTTCATTCGAATTGATATTGAAATACGAGCCCTGAGTTTGAAGTGCACCGTCATACCAGAATTCTTTCACTCCCTGGTCGTAAGGCCCGCAATAGATCGTATTGACGATAATGTCTTTGCTTGCGGCGATCTTCAGGATCTTCTTGTAGTCGATTGGTCCCTGGTTGAAAGGTTCATTTCCTGCGATGTAGATTAAACGCAGATCACCTGGATTGGCTGACCATTTGAGGTCATTGATCGAAGATTCGATTACAGCCGCACAATATTCCGATCCACCATTGGTACGAAGAGAGAAAAGCTGTCCGGAGATTGAATCCAGGTCGGCGATCAGGTCCGTGCGTTTGCGGATCCAGTTCGGAGTTTTGATCTCGTCATTTCCATAATCGTACAGGGCAATTTCCAATTGGGGAGTTTTTCCTTTGTCCGACATTTTGGAAGCCATGTTGACGATTTTCCAGATCGTAGCTTTCGCTTGTTCGATCAAACCATCCATACTTCCGGAAGTATCGAACAGGATCGCAATTTGGATTTTTCTGGATTCATCACTCGGATGAACAGGTTGAGCTTGTGAGAAATGAATTCCCGCTACAAAGCTAACAAGTGTAATAAGGATTGATTTCATAACTTGGCGTTTTGAGGGAATACAACCAAGTTTCAATTAGGTTCAAAACAGGGGGGAAATGAGAGTGATAAGGAAGATTTTCCTCATTCTATTTCTCATTCTCGCTCTGCTTTCAGTAGTTCCTTACGCTGCATACGAAGTTCCGTAAGCAAAGGCTCCAATTGCGAAGCTTCTTTGTTGAATTCAATCGTTACACGTTTGGTACCGTTTGTTGTTTTGATTTCAATGTATTCGGAACCACCGTCAGCACAATCCGGGCAACCGTAACTCTCTTCCAATCCTTTGAAAGTGTTCCAATCAACTTTATCTGCAATGCTTTTCCATTTATCTGCAGAAATCTTAAAATCCTCTTCCTTTGGTGGATTGCGGTCTGCGTCCACGCTCGATTCAATGTAATTGATCTGCTTCTCTCCAAAAATGACTTCTTTTCTGCAATAACCGCGGCAATGTCCGAAATTAGTGCCATGCATGACACTGATAATCATGTTGTCAGGAGCAACTGTTTTAGTAGTATTGCATGCAAATAGGGCGGAAACCGAAAGGGCAATAAACAGGAAGAATTTCATAACGTGAGTTTTTTAACGAAGGTAATTCTTTTCATTTCCAATTGCGAATTCAGAATGACGAATTAATCAAAAGTCAGGAATTTATCTGCCAATTTACTTTTTTGACCGTTTTCGATGAGGTCCAGGTTGAGATACACTTTACATTCTTTTTCTGAGATTTTAGAAAATTGAAGATATCCGAGTATTTTTTGTTCTGTTGGCGAACCCCAATCCCAAACACTAAAATGGTTGCTTGAAATAATGAAATGAGGATTTGAAGCGGTATAAAGATGATTTGGAAGCAAGCTGTCTTTCTCCAGGATTTTGATAGTGATACTTTGGGTGTATTCTTCGTCAATAATGCTTGGGTGATTATAAGAATAGGTATAATGCAGGATGACGGTATCTTTTTTGTTCTCCAGTTTCAGTTTATAAGCTCCGTAAACTTCCCGGAAGTTAATGAGATGACTTTCAAGGCCGATACATCTCTCTTCCCAATCTATTTTTTCCTTGAAAATTTTGTCAATAGCAATAGGATCATCAATAACAGTTTTACAAAGCCTTACACGTTTTAAAGAAAAGATTTCATTTAAGCAGTTTGGAAGAGAGTGAATCCTGGTATTATGTAGAAACAGATTTTCCAGTTTTTTCAGTTCGCAGAAATGCGGAGGAAGATGGTCCAGCTCCATATTTCCGTCCAGCGATAAATTGATCAATTGATTTAAGAAACGAATAGAGTCATTTACTCTGGAAAGTTTATTGTCGCCAAGGTCCAGGTCGTTCAATTGAGTCAGCTTAAAGAGCGGGGAAGGGATTGTTTCAAATTGATTTCCATTCAGATAGGCATCCTTGAGTTTTTTCCAGTTGGAAACCGATTGGGGCAAGTTTTTGAGTTCTCCGCTCAGCATCAAATCTTCAAGGTTAACCAGGTTGCCTATTTCTTCAGGTACACTTGAAAAATGGTGATTGTAAATGTGTAGTTTGGTTAGTTGTGTCAATCTTCCGATTTCTTTCGGTATCGCGATATCTGAATAGCCATTGCAGATAATCAATGTTTGGAGTTTGGAAAGTTCCCAGATACTTGACGGAAGATTTTTGACTTTTGAGCTGTTGATTTCCAAGTATTCCAGTTCTGGCAATTGATCGAAAATATCAGGCAATTGGTCCCCTTTGAAAGAATAAAGTTTTAAATAACGGAGATTATGGAATTTGACGAGGTCGGCTGTCCGCTGGTAATCGTAATTGTTCGCAACGATGGAATCTGTTTTTTGTGCCTGAACTTTCAGACAAAGTAAACCAAGCAGGGCGATTAAAGTTAAACGCTTCATATGATTGGGTTTCATGGTAACAGGATAAAGTTAGCAAACTACCACAGGTAAATTCAACTGATTATCCATGTATTGGTTCCTGCCGAATATTTACTGAAGACTGTTTTGTAACACATCAGTATTTTTTACGGGTAATCACCAATATGCATGGAAATAAAGTTATTTGACCTTTTTTACTTCAATCCAGCTTTCGTATTCATGGAGCATGAAGCAAACAGGTTGGTCATTTGCGGTACCATCGCAGGAACTGACCAGTTTGTATGAAACGGTTATTTCCTGTCCGTGTTTGTAATTGCTGATCTTTTCAATATTACAAACCCGGTAATCTTTCCCGTTCATATTCAGATAAACCCCGGTACAATCGCGCACGACTGTTGCTGTTTTTGTTTTGGCACAGGCTGCGGCAATCACCAGGATGATTAAAAAGGTAAAAAAGGTTTTCATGCTTCTAATGTATTGAAAATGAATAGAACATTCAAAAGTTTAACTAACACCCCACACTGGGAATCATCCAGGATGAAATCGCAATACCGTCGTTATCCGGGTCACCGGCAAACAGGGGAGTTCACCATACTTATCGTCAAAGGATTTGTGATTGGGCACTGGTATTGGCAATTCTTTCACTTTCGATTTTCTCCTTAATAATTCCCAAAGTCCCATTCCAATAAAACTCCACATGCTTATAAATTTCAATGGTTGGGAAGTTTATGGCTTCTACGATCAGTTCTGTTTGTTCTTCCTTTGGCTGCAAATAAAACGCAATCGTTGTATAATTCCCTGGCGCATCTTCCAGGTTCGACAACGAGCTCAGGTATTCATACTGAAAAACTGCTTCTGGTTCCAGTCGGATTATCTTTCCCCGATTTTCAAACTGGGCATGATGAAAACCTCTGATTGCGAACGGACTTCCTACTTTCCACTCACTTATAATTTCAATCTGCATTTCCGGATCACCTATCCAGGTTTTCATGAATGCCGGAATGGTCAAATAATCCCAGACTTCAGCCGGTGTTGCATTTATAAGTATGGATCGTTTAATGGGTGTTTGCATGTTCAATTAGATGTCAATGTTGTTTTTCTTGCCGATAAATTTGAAGATCGACAATTTCAATCTTTCAATGCTCTTCGTTCTTTCTCTGCAAGTAATTCGTTCATTTTGTTTCGGTACATTTTCCTTGCTTTCAGATACATTCCATCATGGGAATTTTCCCGGTAGTGTTCAATGAAGTATTCCAATTCTGATTCGGATAACTCCCTGGGATTCAAAAAACGTTTGTTTTGGTTAATTTCAGATACTTCTTCGTTGTATTTTGAATTCTCTATTTCGTGGATACGCGAGATAGGATTGTCTTCTATTACGGTACAAATTTGAAATCGTGATTTATCCAGGGTCGTTCGATTGATTAGCGCCAGGTATTCATCAATGATCCGTTTTTCAATATGAATTTGTCCGATTCCAAAAGAGTACCGGTCGCTTTGATCTTTTTTGACTCCTGAGATCCAATATTCTTCTCCACTTTCGATATCGTAATAATTTCCCTGCATTCTATCGGAACCAATTCGTTGGAAGGCTTTTCCATTGAAATAAATAGTTCGCCCGCTTTTGGAAAAACTCACAAGACCGATCCATGCAGGACCATTATGGCTGTAACCCGTTTTTAGTTCGATGTATTTGATTTCTGATTTCATGTTGGTGTTTGGTTATTTTTCAATGTACAATTATTTCCGGTGATCATAGCTCAAACTCCGGGACAATTTCCATTTTCCGCCTTCAATAATCCAGACATGCGTAAACTTCGCAGTACTAGCATATTGCTCCGGCTTGCCATCCATATTCTCGTAAAACCGATGCTCTCCATATTGAATGGCGCCATAGAGTTCCCCATTTTCGTATAACGGGAAGACCTGTGTCTTTTCCTGTATCAATTCCCTTCTGGACTGATAGGTTTCCGGAGATTTGCACAGGCCGTTTTTCAAATCACCCAGGAATTTTTTGCGATCTGAAATCCCCGACTTGTCGTGGTAAAACTCGAAGTCTTCACTCAATAATGCATCAAATTGCGAAATATCGCAGGTATTGAACCCGATAGTGAAAAGCAAACTGTCTTTTTCAAGAATGGTTTTATACAAAACCGAACTTTGCTCGACTTGTGCAGATGCCAGGCTGCTGATGGTTATGAAGCAGAAAAAGAGCAGGTTTTTCATAGATATCCGGTAATTTAGATTCAAATGGAAAATTACAAATTAAAAGGTCACGAGTCGAGTTGGAGGCACATTTTAATTCCGTTCTAAACAAATAATTCGGCATTCGTAATTCGTAATTCGTAATTCGTAATTTTACAAAATGTTCGTCGAATCCCTTTCATTGGTCAATTTCAGGAATCACAGCGAAGCTGAATTTCAGTTCGAATCCGGCGTGAATTGCATTGTAGGAAAAAACGGATCGGGAAAAACCAATGTACTCGACGCAGTTCATTATTTGAGCATGTGCCGTTCCTATTTAAACCCGATCGACCGGCAGAATATCCGCTTTAATGAGCAGTTTTTTGTCATCCAGGGATGCTGGATGAAAGACGAACAGGCCTTCAACTTGTATTGCGGTGTAAAATCCGGTTCCAAAAAGGTTTTCAAGAAGAACAAGAAGGAATACGACCGCTTGGCAGATCATATCGGGCATTTCCCTGTTGTAATGATCTCTCCCTATGATACCGATCTCATTTCGGAAGGAAGCGAAGTACGCCGGAAGTGGATGGATGGCATTATTTCCCAGTTCGACCACGAATACCTGAACGACCTGCAGCGCTACAATAAAGTGCTCGACCAGCGAAATGCCTTATTGAAACTGCAATTCGAAAATGGTTTCTTCGAGCGGGAATCCATCGAGATTTGGGACGAACAGTTGATCCGCTACGGAACCGCGATCCACAACAAACGCGTTTCTTTTATCGAGGCATTCATTCCTCTGTTCCAGCATTATTACAAATGGATTTCCCAGGAACAGGAAGCAGTTTCATTGAATTACGAATCCAAACTTTCTGTGATCGATTTCAGGACTTTACTCGAACAGGCCTATCCGAAAGATATGCGGGTTCATTATACTTCCGTCGGAATCCATAAGGACGATATTACTTTTTTACTGGAAGGATTACCCATCAAGCGTTTCGGTTCACAGGGACAACAAAAAAGTTTCCTGATTGCTCTGCGCCTGGCACAATTCGACTGGTTGAAAGAACGTCTGAAACAAACTCCGATCTTATTATTGGACGATATCTTTGATAAACTGGACAACTTGCGTGTGGCACAATTGATGGAACTGGTGTCCAAAAACACCTTCGGACAAGTATTGGTAACAGATACGGATGAGAATCGTGTTACGGCTATTTTTGATACCATCCGCGTAAAACCAAATATGATCATTTTTAATTCAGAACTGGTATGAGCGAGTGGGACGAACGTAAAAGATCCGGGAATGCACAACCCATGAAAGAATTGGTGGACAAACTGATGAGTGCCTACCAGTTACAAGGGAAACTCACTGAAATCGACGTGCTCAATAAGTGGGAGGAAATGATGGGAAAGGCCGTAGCTGTAAGAACGACCAATCTTCAAATCCGTCACGGAGTTTTGATCATTGCACTGAATTCTTCCGTGATGCGCGATGAATTACTGCATGGAAAACAGATCATCATCGAACGCGTCAATCAAACTGCCGGGAAACAGATCATCCACGATGTGTGGTTCGAGTGATTGCGCATGCCGAATTCCTGTCTCTTATTATGATAATACGGATAGATATGTGTCTATTTAGTCAGTATTCTCAAAGGATTAGCCCTTTTTTAAATGGATTGGTCTTCCGGTTTGCCAAATGGCAAACTGGCAAATTTGCATGAGTTGAGTCCGGCGATACCTCTAACGAGCAATCTAAACATTCGTAATTAGGTATTCTAATTCGGAATTAACTAACTTTGTTAGCTAAAATTATCGCTCATGTCAGTGCATAAAAATGTAAAACGCGTCACTACGAATGTTTTACAAGAAATGAAAAATTCCGGAACGAAGATCTCCATGTTGACCGGTTACGATTTTTCAATGGCCCGGATTATTGATTCAGCCGGAATCGATGTCATTTTGGTTGGAGATTCCGCATCAAATGTCATGGCCGGACATGAAACGACACTTCCGATCACTTTAGACCAGATGATCTACCATGCAGCTTCTGTTGTTCGTGCGGTAGAAAGAGCTTTGGTCGTGGTGGATATGCCTTTCGGTTCATACCAGGGAAACTCCAAAGAAGCCTTGTCGAATGCAATCCGCATCATGAAAGAATCTGGCGGGCATGCGGTAAAGCTGGAAGGTGGAATCGAGATCATTGAATCCATTAAACGCATTTTAACTGCAGGAATTCCGGTAATGGGACATTTGGGTTTAACCCCTCAGTCGATTTATAAATTCGGTACGTATGTCGTTCGTGCCAAAGAAGAGGCAGAAGCACAACGTTTGATCGAAGATGCGAAAGCACTGGAAGAGGCTGGATGTTTTGCCATCGTGTTGGAAAAAATTCCGGCAGCTTTGGCAGAGAAAGTAGCAAAATCCGTTTCTGTTCCTATCATTGGGATAGGAGCAGGGAATGGGGTAGACGGACAAGTATTGGTAGTGCACGATATGCTTGGGATCAATAACGAGTTCTCTCCGAGATTCCTGCGTAAATATGCAAACCTGTATGATGTGATGACAGATGCTGTTAAAAACTACATCGAAGATGTACGCAGCGGTGATTTCCCGAATCAAAACGAACAATATTAGTACATGGAGCAAATCCGTCAGGAAGATGTGCTGTATGAAGATAACCACTTGATTGTGGTCAATAAACACGCAGGAGAAAACGTGCAGGGAGATATTTCCGGAGATTTTCCCCTGGTGGAGAAAGTACGCGAATACATTCGCCATAAGTTTGAAAAACCAGGAAATGTATTTTGCGGGTTGATCCATCGCCTGGACAGACCGGTTTCCGGAGGCATTGTGTTTGCACGTACCAGTAAAGCGTTGACGCGAATGAATAAGCTTTTTGCTGAAAAACATCCCCGGAAAATTTATTGGGCGGTAGTTGAAAAAGCGCCGAAGGAGAAATCTGCTTCACTGGTCCATCACCTGGAACGTAACGAAAAGCAAAACAAGACTTACACCTATAACGAAGCACGTAAGAATACAAAAGAAGCACGATTGAAATACAGGCAACTGATCAGCTCCGATAACTATACCTTATTGGAAGTGGAATTGGAAACGGGGCGGCATCACCAGATTCGTGCCCAATTGTCTGCAATCGGCTGCATCATTAAAGGTGACTTGAAATACGGGGCAAAACGCTCCAATCCGGATGGTTCAATATATTTGCATTCCAGGGAATTGGAATTTGAACATCCGACAACCAAAGAAACAGTAAAAATAATAGCACCGGTGCCGAAGGATAACTTATGGCAGTGGTTTCAAACCGAAATACAAAAACAGCACCGACGATAATGTCGGGCCTTAAAAGAAAAAAATGAAATTAGTTCCGGTCTTTCTGCTCTTCACTTCACTCATTTTTGCACAAACGAAATCGTATTATTATCCTGTTGAGACTTCGCTGGAAGATCACCACATTACCGCAATTGAACAAGACGCATTCGGTCGCTTGATTTTGGGAACCGATAAAGGGGTGTTCAGTTTTAACGGTTTCCAGTCAAAACAAATCGCTTCATCCAAACTATATTCCAAAGACATTGTCCAATTGATGAGGTTGAAAGATAAGTTCATCGGTTTAAATAAAACAGGACAGCTTTTTGAAATAAAAGACGACCAGGTAGTCTTGATTTCCTTACCGCAGGTTAAAAATCAGATCCTGAAACTGGAAAAAACGAAGGAAGGCAAGCTGAGAATTTTGTGTCCGGATGCAGTTTATGTCTTCAAAATAAATCCATTTTCCCTGGTATCCCAAACCGAAATACCGTTTTATGAAAAAGGCAAATCGGAAATGATCGATTATGCAGAGACCGACAAAGGTCGTTTTGCGTTGCTTTCAAGTAATGAATTGATTGATATTAACGAACAGGTTTCAAGGACACTTCCTGGAATGACCGGAAGATGGCTGGTCGGTGAAAAGAATGACCTGATCATTTTTCCTGCAAAACCGAATTCAAACATCTCGCTCCAATACAGAAACAAACGGTTTAAAAACCTGAATAAACTGATTGGGGCATTCAACCATTCCATTCAAAAAGTAGTACGCATCGAAGGCAAAGTGTACCTGCTGTCAGAAACCGGAATGATTGTCCTGAAAGCGGGCGACATGCGTGTGAAATCCATTATTGTTGGTTTGAACGTAACCGCAGTTTTCCAGGATCAAAACAAGAATATCTGGTTGGGTACCAAATCGAAAGGCTTATATTGCATGCCGGCCGGTTCATATAAACTGTTGAATTCAACGGAGTTCAACTATTTGGATTTGTATAACAACGAACTCATTGCCCGAAGTAATTCCGGGGAAATGATGGTTCTGAATAAGTTTGGAAAGAAAATCAGGAGTACTGATCAAAAAGAACAATTAAAACCCGGTTCCGGGACGGGTATCCGACTGCCGCTTATCCTGGCAGATGAAGTTGTAAAGGAAATTCTACCATTGAACAACGGAAGTTTTTTAATTGTTTCTTCGAAAGGATTATTCAGCATTGAAGCAAAATCGATCAAAGACTTGCGGGAGAAACTGACCAAGGGAAAACCGCGTACCGGTGTTCTGGAAAGTCCTGTGAAATTGTTCCAGCAATCCGATACGAATGAAGTCCTGTTTTCAAACCTGGATGGGTTGTTCAGCCTCGATTTGAATACCCTGCAATACCGTTCGATCCGTTATTTCAATGAGAATATTGATCCTTCTGAGATCCTGTTTCACAAACACGTGTGGTATGTTCTGAGTTCAGCCAATAAGATCTTTACAATAAAAAGCGGAAAGGTAATGCATGAAGTTAATTTCCGTGAAGACGGAAGTAACCTGTTGGTTTCCAAATTGAAGATCTATAACAATCAGTTTTACATTCTTTCGGATAAAACACTTTATAGGACAAAAGTACTGAACGGAAATCTCGAACGTCTGGAAGAACTTTCAGGCATGAACGATTTATTCCTGAGAGATTTTGTGGTCCTGGATGATAAAGTCTATGTAGCTACCCAATTCGGTTTGTTTGAATTCAAGTGGGAAAAAGTGAAAACCGGCTTCCCGGCATTCATTTTGGGAAAACCTGCAGGCAATCATTCACCGAAGAATACAAATAAATTCGGACCGGAAAATACTGAAATTACAATTCCTTATGAATTGGTAGAATTGATGGGAAATCACCCGTACCAATTGCAATACCGGTTGGTTAGGAATAACGAATCAGATCAAACCAGCTGGACAAATTGTTCTCTGGGATCCACGAAACTGAATTTTGTTCATTTGAGCTCCGGAAGTTACATGCTCGAATTAAGAGTGTTTGATGCCGGTACAGGTCGTTATTCAAATCCTCAGCATACAAATTTTACAATAGAATCTTCCTGGTACCAGGATACCCTGGTTTGGTTTATAGCAGGAATTTTGATCGGGTTCTTCGGCCTGCTTTATTTGAAGCGAAGAAAGCACCTGAAAAAACAGGAACTGAAATAATTATCAATAGGATTTCAGGAAAGATTCCATTTGATAGTTAATAATTAAACCATTGATAATTTCCGTAACTGCTCAAAAGTGTTACCTGAAACAATCTCATTTAATAATCAAATTTGACCCTTCCCGGGATCAAGTACGGATATAGCATAGGTCTAGTATAGGTCTCGTATAGGTATAGTATCAAAACGTTATATATTTAACACTTGTCCCGGCAATCCGGGAACCGGTTTTAGAGCATTTCAGGTAGTTACTGCATAAGAAAAGGTTACGAAGTGGAAGCCAAAACCCCTTTCCAAGTCTTTTCCTCAATTCCCACAAGTGTAAAAAGTACAATTAACGACCTGCTAATGACATTTTTAATTCGTAATTAGGTATTCGTAATTGGTAATTAATCAAAACCCGCTAAACTCCTTCGGACACTGATACCTTCTGCGCATGCTTTTGCTGTTCACATTCTTCGAGAACAACACCTTGGTCGGAATTTCAAACAAGAGAGAAAGCTCATGGCTTCCGTAACTGCTTGTTTTCAAACGGGAAATTGTCATATCGAAATTATAAGTCACGCGCCAAAGTGTTTCGTACTTGGTTCGAAGATTTAAGCCAAGGGTGAAAATGAACGAATCGTATTGTTTGAAGCTCATTGCAGCAGTTCGGTTGCGCATCCAGATCCCAATAATAAACGGCTGACTGATGAAATTACTCCCGACACTGAAAGTCCTGAATTCGTTTTGCATTTCGTAAACAATTCCCGGGGAAACAACAAACTCATTGAAAAGGAGGTTGGATGATGCATGGAATACCAATTTAAACGGCAACTTATCACTATCGGCAAGAAAAGCATCCTTTGGTTGGGATAAATGATGAATTGCTCCGCCCAATGTGGCATTGAAACGTTTAAAGGAAGTGCGTTGTTTGCGGGTAGAACCATTGAAGCGGGCAACCAATCCTGCACTGAAATCGGCATAGGAAACACTGTTGTAATTAGGCCTGTTAAAGCTGCTTTCCTTGATTTTTCCCATTGTTTCATCCAGCTGGTCCGAAAAAGTGAGTTTCGACCAATCAATATTTTTGGTCACGAATCCGCCGCTTACTCCGGCCTGGAGAATAAAGTTCTTCGTGTCAACCGGCCGATAAGAATAATTCAGGTACCCACCCGCCGTTCTCAAAAGTGCTTCGCCACCAACATCCGAATACGCCATGATCCCCAAACCCATTTTGTACATTGTTTGTGCTTCGGCAGAGAAGGAGAATGTATTGAACCTTCCGGGAATCGGTCCCCACAAAGAACGTGCGTTCAGTCTCACGGCAATTCCATTGTTTACCGCGGTCATGGAAGGATTGTAATAGATCGGATTATTATAGAACTGCGAGAAGTTGGGATCTTGTCCGTAAACACTTCCAGCAGCAATCAACACAATGAATAAAATCAGTCTCCTCATCACTTAGCGTATTACAGTTACAGTTCCTGACCGTTTGATCTTACCTTTCGGATATTCTTTCCCTTCCCAGACATCCGCATTTTTGAAAGTAGCACTTGCTTTCCAGACGTATGCATCCTGTTGCACCGGTTCACCACGATAAGTTCCATCCCAGTATTCGGTTGGCCTTCCGTTTTCATCCAAAGCGGTTGTCGACCAGATCAGGTTGCCCCAATCATCGTAGATCAATAATTCGAATTCTTTCATGTTGACTCCTTTCGGAACGAAATTCGCCACCTCAAAGTCTGTATGTCCGGGACTCATGGCATTTGGAATAAACAATCCGTAGAAGAAATCCACCGTAATGGTTTTCACAACCGTATCCGCACAACCATAGATTGTAGCGGCAATGAGTGTAACGTTGAATTCACCGTCTTCTTCATAACGGATTCGCGGATTTTCATCGGAAGACCCGGTTCCGTTTCCAAATTCCCAGGAATAGTAATCCGCCAAACTGCTTAAGTTCGTGAAATCGACTATTCCGCTTAACGGTTCGGGGCCTTCTACATTGATATAACTGAAATCTGCATTCGGTTGGGGTAATACCGTAATAGCTGTTCCCGAAGAAATAGTGTCATTACATCCTCCGTTACCATAAGCAATGAGTGTTACAGGGTACGTTCCGCTTACGGCAAATGAAGTCTCAACCGGGTTTTGTGTCAGGACAATATTGTTCCCTAAAAACCAGGAAACTGAATTCGCGAATTGCGTATTGGCTTGCAATAAAATTTCCTCCCCAACGCATAGTGAATCTGTAGGTAAAGTGAAAGAAGCAATCGGCATTTGGTAGGACGATACGGTCTTTTGGATGCTGTCAATGCAGCCATATACGGAAGTTCCGACTAACGTAACGGTGTAATCACCGGCCTGCTGATAAGTTGTGCTTGGATTGGTCAATGAGGAAGATGATCCGTTTCCGAAATTCCATGCGTAGCCAACTGCATTCGTACTTTGATTGGTAAAGTCAACCACCGTGGGCTGAACACATGGATCAACCGTGCTAAAAGTGAAATCAACAACCGGCAGCGGGTAAACGGTAACAACTTGCGTTGCAGTATCCGGACAGCCGATATTATCCAAAACGATTAATTGTACAGCATAAGAACCGGCCGCAGTGAACGTATGGGTCGGATTCGGTAGAATCGAAGAGTTTCCATCACCAAAGTCCCAAACCTGGTTTACGATCCCGACACTGTTATTGGTCATTTGGACAGTTAAATCCATACATCCTGTATTCGGACCAAGTGTGAATAGGGAAGTTGGCCCTTGGTTTACTTTAATTATTTTCGTTTTCTGAGTGGTACAGCCATACGTTTGACTGACTCCGGAAAGTGTTACCGTATAAAATCCCGGAGCGGAATAAGCATGTACCGGGTTGGTTAAAGCAGAACTTGATCCATCTCCAAAATCCCAGTTAATAGAAGCAATTCCCGTACTCAAATTCGTAAATGCCAGTCCTTCGTTCAAACAAACAGAATCCAGGGAAGTAAAATCAATTTGTGGTAATGGATGGACCGTCACGATCGTTGTTGCGGTGTCAAATCCGCATCCGGCAGCAAAAAGTGATACAACATAGGTTCCCGGGGTTGTAAACGTATGTGTTGGATTAGATGCGGTGGAAAGGTTTCCGTCTCCGAAATCCCAGGAAGAAAAGCTTGCTCCTTGCGAAAATTGCGTGAGGTTAATGGTATGCGGAACACAGCCGGAAGGATTGTCGATATTGAAAAATGCATTGACCTGCGGTGGAAGCACGGTAATTTGATGCTGAATAGTATCCGAACCACATTCATTGCTTACAATTAACCGAATGGTATACGTTGTATCTTCTGTTCCTGTGTAGAATGTATGCTGAAGCGTTGCAGAAGAAGTAGTGGAAGTCGATCCGTCCCCAAAATCCCAGTCATAGTTGTCCGGTAAACCGTAACTGTTGTTTACCATATCCAGATCAAGCGGAGTACAACCAATGTCGGTCAGCGTTCCGAAAACGGCTGTCGGTGAAGGCATCACGGTAATTTCTTCCGAATGCGTACTGCTGCCGCAGAAATTCGTTAAGCTTAGGGTAATGGTATAATTGGTGTCAGTAGTATTGCTTGCCTGGTAGGTTTGCGAAACGGGAGCCGGATTGGAACTTGTCTGACCGTTTCCATAATCCCAGTTATAAGTTAAACTCTGTCCCAATGAAAGGTCAGTGAAATTCACCAACATAGGTCCGCAGGCAGAATCCGGTGCTAAACTGAAATCTGCTACCGGTGGAATGCGGACTTCGATTTGTTGTGTAATGGAATCCAGGCAACCAAACGAAGAGGTTACAACTAATTCAATGTCGAAGAATCCGGAAGAAGTATATGTGTGACTCGGATTAACGATAGTAGCGGAATTTCCGTCGCCAAAATCCCAATTATTTTGGTTCGCTAACGTACTCGTATTCGTAAAGAGTTCACTCGTCCCGATACAGATGATCGGGTTAAATGTGAAGTTTGCAACCGGCATCGGGTGAACAATTGCCAGTAACGTATCCCGGTTAATACATCCCGTAATTGGGTTGGTATAAGTATATATGATCGTATTGGTTGCTACCGGAGCTATTCCCGGATCGAATGTTCCCAGGACAACATCTGTAATTCCGTTTCCGCTCCAAACACCATTTGCCGGACTTCCGGAGAAATTAACCGGGTTGTCACTCGGACAGAATTCTTCATCGGCTCCCACACTCACCACCGGTAAAGGATGCACCGTGAAAAGCATGGTATCCCGTGTAAGGCAATTTCCTGCACCATTGGAAATAACAAGCGGGAACGTTCCTGCAATTGTCGGATTGAACAAACCGCTTGCATTCACGAAACTTCCTGCCCAGGTACCCGAAGCCGGCGTTCCGTTCAATTGCACATTGGGAGCATCAATACAGGCTTCCAGGTCAGGACCTGCATTTGCCTGCGTTGGATTAACAACTGTCACGACTCGTGTGTCTGAATTGGTGCAGCCGGATCCGTTCGTGAATGTATATGTAAGGTTGAATGTTCCGACGGAAGACGGGGTAAATAGACCTGAAGGAGTAATTCCAGTTCCCGCCCAGGTTCCTCCGGCAGGAGTTGCCGTAAATTGAATTGGAAAGGGCTGATTACACAAAGTGGTATCGTTCCCTGCATTTACAAGCGGTAAGGGATTCACTGTGATGACAAGGTTATCTGTATTGGTACAACCGTTTCCATCGGTAAATGAATAAGTAAGCGTCTTGTTCCCGGTTCCCGCAACGGAAGGAGTGAATTCTCCAGTCGGATTGGTAATTCCGGTCCCGGTCCAGGTACCGCCAGCCGGTGTTCCGTTCAAGGTTTGAATTCCTGCGTCAATACAAATACTAAAGTCATTCCCTGCATTGACAACCGGTAAAGGGTTCACCAAAGCTACCAGCGTATCACGTAACAGACATGCTCCAGAACCCAAGGTGTAAACCAGGTTGAAACTCCCAGCAATGGTAGGATTGAAAATTCCGCCTGATGTGGTGAAAGAGCCTGTCCAGGTTCCTCCGGTCGGAGTGGGAGAAAGCGTCACATTCGGAGCATCGATACAAACAACGAAATCCGGTCCTGCATCTGGTTGAGTGGGACTGATAATTGTCACGATCCTGGAATCGGAATTCGTACAGCCATTGGCATTCGTAAAGCTATAGGTCAGTGTAAAAGTACCGGTTCCATTCGGGGTAAATTGACCACCCGGAGTGACGTTTGTTCCTGTCCACGTACCACCCGGAGGAGAATAGCTTAACTGAAAAGGATTTGGTTGATCGCAGGCCGTGGTATCCGGTCCGGCGTTTACAACCGGGAGTGGATTTACCGTTACAACCAGGTTGTCCGTTGCAGTACAGCCGAGTGCATTGGTAAATGAATAAGTTAAAGTTTTGTTTCCGCTTCCTGCAACAGCAGGAGTAAATTCACCTGTCGGATTTGTAATTCCGGTTCCGGTCCAGGTTCCGCCTGCAGGTGTTCCGTTCAGTATTTGAATTCCTGCGTCAATACATACAGCAAAGTTTGGACCGGCATCTACGACCGGTAGCGGATTTACAGTCATCAGCATGGTATCCCGCGATAAACAGGTTCCTGTCCCGAAGGTGTAAACCAAAGCATGTGTTCCCACCACGTTCGGAGTAAATACTCCGGCAGCTGTAATACTCGTTCCGCTCCATGTTCCACCCGCCGGAGTTCCGGTTAAAGTAATAGCTCCTGCGCCAAAACAGCGTGAAGAATCTGGTCCGGCAGAAGCAGGTGTCGGGGCAACAACTGTCACCAGGACAGTATCTGTATTTGTACACCCGTTGCCATTTGTGAACAAATAAACCAATGGGAATGTTCCTGTTCCGTTTGGAGTGAACACTCCACCCGAAGTTACATTTGTTCCTGTCCAGGTCCCACCGCTTGGTGATGGAGTTAAGGTAAATGGAATAGGTTGATCACAAAGTGTCACATCAGGTCCTGCATTGACAAGCGGCAATGGATTTACTGTGACTGTCGCTGTTGTTGAACCTGAGCAGTTTCCATCAGATCCGGTAATGGTATATGTTTGAGAGCTTGTTGGACTTGCAGTAACGGTAGCCACATTCGTTGCAGATAAACCGGTTGCAGGGCTCCAGGTATAACTCGTCGCCCCGGAAGCTGTTAAAGAAACCGATTGTCCGTTGCAGATCGTTGCATTTGGAGGGGTGACAGTAATAACCGGAATTGGGTTTACCACAAGGGTGACAGATGCACTTGGTCCGGTACAACCATTCATAGTTCCGAATACGGTGTAAGTTCCTCCCTGGGCTAATGTTACGTTCGTTAAATTGAAGTTTTGCTGACTGCTGGCAAATGAATTAGGGCCGGACCAGGAATAGGTTGTAGAAGCAGAAGTGTTGGAAGTGAAATTCGCTGTTGCACCTGCACAAAGAGGAGTGTTTACCTGTGGATTCAATGCCGGAGGAATCGGTTTGATTACGACAGAAGTGTTAGCTGTTGTCGTGCCACAGGCATTGGTAACAGCTAAGGAAATTGGAAAAGTTCCTGCTGTTGAATAGGAAATTGTTCCGGGAACAAGCGTGTTTGAACTACCCGGAGAACCTCCTGTAAATGACCAGTTATAGGTATCAGAAGGTTCAAGACAATCGTTGACAACTGCCGTTGGGTTTATACTGAGACCGGCACAAACACTAGGAACTGCATTGATCGATACCTGGGGTGGTGCTTGTGCAACAATAGCTTGGTTTGAAATGAATGAACCACAGGAGTTCGTTAAGGTTAAACGAATGGTATAATTTCCCGGTTGCGTAAATTGGATTTGGGGGTTGACGGATGAAGCATTCGTTCCCCCAACGAATGAAAATGCCCCCGAAGACGGTAAACACGGACTTCCGTTGAAAAGTACTGTCCAAACCCGTGTCACATTACAGGTATTTGTTAAGGTCGAAGCATCCGTTACTTGTGCTGTAAATGGAATACAGGCAGAAGTTGGTGTAACGGTAAATGATGGAGTAGGTGGGTTTTCAATGCAGACAATACGTGTTATGACATTCGAACTACAGCTGTTTGTAGCTGTAAGTGTTACGGTATAAGTTCCCGGTGCAGTATAAATATGAGTTGGATTGGTTGCCGTCGCAGTTGTTAAAGTTTGTCCGTCCCCGAAATTCCATTGGAACAAGGTGCTGGAACTGCAGGCACTATTGAAACCCGCTTGTGTGGTGTTCAGAAACAATACTGGTGAACCGACGCAATTATTTTGGGAAGCAGGATTGAAATTTGCTACAGGACCGGTATATACACGAATGGGTGAGATTGAAGCCTCACTGCTGTCACATAAATTGATTGCTTTCATCCGGAATACAAATTGATTTCCCGGTTGTCCGCAGGACGAAGTGCTGTATGTATGGCAGATTGTGGCAGGTGGCGGATGTGAAAGCGTGTCTCTTGGGGAACCGTCTCCGTAATCGACCACATAAAAGGTGGTACTGTGATTGGAAGAATAATTGCTTAAAGGGAAACACAATGTAATTGGCCCGCAACCGGTTGTTGCACCGGGGTTTGCAGCTCCAATAGCCGGATTGGTAATATTAGCAACATTGTATGAGGTAGTTTGAACACAACCATTATTCCCGGTAACGGTGTAATTCAGGGTGAAAATCTCTGCTGTTGTGTAGGTGTGAGATACACCTCCGCCAGGAAAGTTAGCAGAATTGAAATCAGGGGAACCATCTCCCCATTGAATAGTATAGTTTGAATTTCCGGCAGTAGAGGAAGCATCAAAAACGGTCATTGAAAAGTTTGTTCCGTCGCAGTTACGCATTCCGGCAACCGGATCAATCAATGCTGCTCCGGGAAGCGCACTGACGGTAACTGTTTGAGTGGAACTGGCCACACATCCGTTTGAATTCGTAACAACCAATGTGACGGTGTAATTTTGAGTTGTGGGGCCGATTGCGTTATACTGATGTGTTGGATTGACCAGGTTACTGGTGTTTTGTGCACCTGAACCTGGATCACCGAAGTTCCAGGAATAACTTAAACCGCTTCCGGTTGAAGTATTGGTGAATTGAATGGGAATAGTAGAGCAATTGTTATTTCCTGTGATGGTAAACGAAGCTGTCGGAAGCGGAACAACGGTAATATTTACCGAACTATTGTCGGTACAACCTAAAGATGAACTAACGGTAAGTGTATAGGTTTGACTACTTGTAGCTGTTAGTATTGGATTCGGACAATTGGTGCAGGAAAGTCCTGCAGCGGGCGACCACGAATAAGAAAGCGTACCTGCTCCTGTTCCTGCCGGTGTTCCACCCAATTGAATAGGAGTACCGGTACAAACAGTTGAGTCAGGACCTGCATTTGCACTGCATTGCGCATACGTTTCCGTATTGATCAACAAGGATAGTGTAACCAGAAGTAAAAGATGCTTCATTCGTAGTTTTGTAGCTGGTACAAAGGACGAAAATAAATTTCAGACCTCCAAATACCCAATTGTAGTAATAGCATTTGTCTTTCAAGCTATTGGTGAGCTAATTTATGGAATAAAATACAAAAAAGAAAACAGAAGTTGTCTCCATAAAAAAAGTCCTGACGATAACTGTCAGGACTTTTCAAGTATCGTAATGAACTATTTCTTAGTTAATAGTCAATTTTTTTGTTGATTTGATTCCGTTAGCAGTGACAACTACGTTGTAAACTCCAGCCTGGAAATCAGCTACATTCAATGTTTGAGAAGTACCGGTATTCTGTGTAGTCAAAACGGTTCTTCCTGCCATGTCAACGATTGCAATCGTTTCGTTCCCTGTTAAACCGGAAATAACAACAGATTCGTTAGCCGGGTTTGGATACAAACCGAATGCAGCTTTATCATTTTCAGAAACCGTTAAGAATTCATCAGGCATTACGCTGTTCATAGCGATTGTCTGAGTAGTTGGAGTACCTGCCATGTTAATAACCAATGTAGCGTGAACAAATACCGGTAAATTGGATGTTGCATGGTGATAGTATTCATATTGAGTACGGTCCATAGTAATACTCCCTACAAACGGAATGGTTACAGTAGCCTGGTCATGTGATTTGTAACGTAAAACACCTGTTAAAGTCGTTGCAGCATTTAATTTCAATGTTCCTGAACCGTCAACAGATGTTGAAACTGTTCCGGTGGTAGGATAATCGGTACCCATTACATTTGCATCTCCGGAAAAAGGATCGGATGCAATTGCATCTCCCTGGTCGTAGGGATAGTTCATCAATAACTCATCGTTCGTATTCAATTTAACGATTACAGTTCCTCCGAAAGAACCTCCGTCAAATACAAAACCCTGAGAGTTGCGTGTACTTCCGGTAGAAGTATAGAATGAAGTAACGAATCCAGGAATATCGACTGCAAAAGTAGAAGAAGGATAATCCCCGGAATAAGCTGTTGTAGTTGGATCAACTACGGAAACAACTTTCGTTTCACCGTAGATTCCCGGAGTATTGCTGTAATCCCAGGTTTGACCTGTTCCACTCATGGCAGCATAGTCTACTGTGTTGGAATCCATTACGTACATGGTAACATTCGTCCCTATTGTCGGTTTGTTTGAATCTGTGAACTGACCGAATGCAGCCCCTGTAATTAAGCTAGTAGCTAAGAGTAAATTTAATTTCATAGTTTATTTTTTTTCTAAATTACAATTTTACAAAATTACCGATGCCATTTTTATTTGAATGGTAACATTTGTTTGCTTATTGAAATACTTATTT